>OZ250161.1:0-2000500 GCA_965237985.1 Candidatus Oxydemutatoraceae bacterium
AATTGAGCGCACAAGAGGAGTTTATTTTCAGCGTGCCGCTTTTAGTCGACATGATTTCATCCATTCAGGATTACCTGGATGCGGAACAACTGAATGAAGAGTTGTTGCAGGTGCGACGTGCTTTGTACATGGATCTCGGGGTACCGTTCCCTGGCATTTATTTGCGTTTTAACGAGCATCTGGCCAACGACAAGCAATACGTGATTCTTATGCAGGAAATTCCCATAGCTGATGGTTCGTTGCGCCCTGGTTATGTTTTATTCAGTGAAGATACAGAACAGCTCGACATGATGGGAATCCCCTTCGAGCAAGGAGAAGACTTTTTGCCAAACCTGCCAACGATATGGGTTGCCGAAGAACATTCTGAGCAACTGGAACGGGCGGGTCTTTCGTTTTTAAAGATGCCGAAAGTACTGACCTATCATCTGGGGCATGTTTTGAAACGTTATGCGGAAGACTTCATTGGCATCCAGGAAACGCGCTATATTCTGGAGCAGATGGATGAACGTTACGGTGAGCTGGTGAAGGAAGTACAAAGAATTTTGCCGATTCACGTGGTCACTGAGGTGTTGCAACGCCTGGTTTCCGAAGACGTTTCCATCAGGAATATGCGCCTGATACTTGAGTCACTTGTGGAATGGGGGCAAAAAGAAAAAGATGTAGTCATGTTGACGGAATATGTCAGAGGTAGTTTGAAACGCTACATCAGTTACAAGTTCAGTAACGGGCAAAACATTCTTCCGGCCTACCTGATTTCCCAGGAACTGGAAGAACAAATTCGTGGGGCCATTCGGCAGACTTCGTCAGGAAGTTATTTGACTTTGGACCCCAAGGATACGAGGAAGTTTGTCGCCAATGTCAAAAAAACAGTCGGCGACATCGGGCGCCGTTCTCACAAGCCGATTCTGCTGACTTCCATTGATGTCAGGCGGTATGTGCGACGGATCATTGAGCAAGAAATCTACGCCCTTTCGGTTCTGTCTTTCGAAGAGCTGACCCAGGAGATTACGGTTCAACCTCTGGGAAAAGTGGCGCTTTGAGTTTTATATTTCCTGTTTCAGCACCAGACCGGCCGTCGGGGTCGGATGCCCTGCTGGTGCCTCGCTGCCTGGCACCTGCGAAAAGGCTTTCGTCAGTATGGCAACCAGGCCGGCAGCAGATTGTAGAATCAGCGTGTTCCGGAGGCCGGGCACAGTTCAGTCTACTGGGAAGCACCTGAAGTTGTTGAAAACAGGATGCCGGGGGTGCGTATTTCATGCTGCCGTTACCATTCGGGTCGGTGTCTATGTTATAAACCGCCACCCTGCGGGAACTCTGCCCGGGGCAAACAGCGGTTTTTCTTTTTACAGAACCATATGTAAAACGGAGCGGCTTGGCCGTTTTTAATTTAAGTCAGGAAAAATTACATGACCACCATCACAATACGGAAAATGTTTGAAGCTGGAATGCATTTTGGCCACAGAACCAGTTTTTGGAACCCGAAACTAAAACCGTATATTTACGGTGTCAGCAATGGCATTCACATCATAGATCTGGACAAAAGTTACCCGCTTTTTCTCAAAGCAATGGGTTTTCTTCGGAGCATCGGTGCCGAGGGAGGGAAAGTCCTGTTTGTGGGTTGCAAGCGTTCGGCGGTCCGCGCCTTGACTGAAAATGCGAATCGTTGCGGAATGTATTACCTGACCCGACGCTGGCTGGGCGGCACGCTGACCAATTTCAGTGTGATACGGCGTTCTGTAAACCATTATCTGGATTTGGAAGGAAAGTTGGAGAGGGGTAGTTTTTCCGACTTCAGTAAAAAAGAAACAGTCCGATTGCGACGTGAACTGGAAAAAATGCGAAGAAATTTTAACGGCATCAGGGATATGGTCCGTCCCCCGGATGCTCTGTTTATTGTCGACGTGGTGCGCGAAAAAATTGCGGTCAGGGAAGCCCGGGTCTTGGGGATTCCTATTGTGGCGATACTGGACACAAACTGCGACATCGACAGTCTTGATTACATCATTCCCGGGAATGACGATTCTTTAAGCTCAATTTCCCTGTATGCGTCTGCCGCCGCGGATGCCATCCTTTCGGGAAAAGCGTGGGCTGAACAGAGAAAGCTTTCCGGCGAAGGACCTGGCCTGCCTTCCGGATGGCAGGAGGCGACCGGTGGGACACAAAGCGAGGCGCATGAGTCAGGAGATGGCCAGGAAGTGGTGGTGCCCCTGAAGTCTGAAAATTCTCCTGAAGCGTAAAGGAGTGAGGGATGGAAAACAACAGTACGGCTGATGTCACGCCTGCCAGAGTTATGGAACTTCGCGGGCTGACGGGTGTGGGGGTGCTGGAGTGCAAACAGTTTCTGATCCAGTCCGGTGGCGATATAAAGACAGCCGTGAAACTGTTGCGCGAAGCCGGCCGCGTCAAGGCCGACAAGAGAGCGTTACGCCAGGCAAGCGATGGCGTCATCTGGCTTGCCAAAGCGTCTGGTGCTGCCCAAGCGCTTGTCGAAGTGAACTGTGAAACTGATTTTGTCGCCAGGGACAGCCAATTCCGGGAATTCGTTTCCCAGACCGCTCAACTGGTGCTTGTTGGAGATTACGCAGATGTCCCTGCTCTTGTCATGGCGGTTGCGAACGGGGGCACTTTGGAAGATTTGCGCCTGGTACTGATTGCGAAGGTCGGTGAAAACATCAATATCCGTCGGTTCGTAAAAATGGTTTCCGAAGAAGGACACGTCGGTGCCTATGTACACGGCAGCAAAATAGGAGTTCTGGTGAATGTGAAAGGTGGCAACGAGGAACTTGCGCACGATGTTGCAATGCATATCGCGGCGGCGAGTCCGCAATACCTGGATGCCGGACAGATTCCGAGGAATGTGTTGGAAAACGAGCGCACATTGCTCCGTTCAGAAGCACAAAAAAGCGGCAAACCCGCCGCCATCATTGAAAAAATGGTTGTCGGCAGGCTGAAAAAGCATTTAGCGAAAATCACCCTGCTGGGTCAGCCTTACATTAAAGAACCTGAGATGACTGTGGAAAACCTATTGCAAAAACATGCTGCAACAGTGCTTGCGTATCACCGCCTGGAAGTCGGGGAGGGATTGGAGAAAAGTAAAAGTAATTTTGTGGAGGATGTGATGGCTCAGATCCGGGAGTCCAGTGGTTGAAGGATTTTGATTGCCAGACATTTTTCTTTTCACGGTTATAAAAGGTGTGTGCTGAAGTGAGCATCCCGGTTTATCGGAGAGTGGTTTTGAAATTGAGCGGCGAGGTGCTCGGAGGCGATAGGAAAGGAAGTGTGGATATTGCGGTTTGTCGGAGGATCGTTGGAGAAATTGTGGCGGTCAATGCGCTGGGAGTGCAAGTAGCAATCGTGGTTGGTGGAGGGAATATTTCCCGCGGCAGTGATTGGAAGAAGGCGGGCCTGACGAGAGTAACCGGCGATCAGATGGGCATGCTTGCCACGGTGATGAATGGGCTGGCTTTGCAGGATGTTTTCCAGGAGAGAGGTGTAACGGTACAGTTGATGACGGCTTTGGCCGTGCAGGGGATTGGTCAGGTTTTTACTCGGCAACATGCCCAATCCTGTCTGGAAAGAGGAGAAGTGGTAATTTTTGTGGCCGGGACTGGAAATCCATTTTTTTCAACGGACACGGCAGCATGCCTGCGCGCGGCAGAGATTGGTGCAGATCTGGTGCTCAAAGGCACGCGCGTAGCTGGTGTTTTCGCTACCGATCCGGAACAGAATCCGGACTCCAGGCTCTACAGCAAGTTAACTTACGACGAAGTGTTGGATATGCGTTTGGGCATTATGGATTTCTCCGCGATCTGTTTATGTCGTGAGCATTCGATTCCTTTGCGGGTGTTCGACATCACAAACCCGAGTATTTTCAAGGACATTGTTTGTGGTGCTGATGCCGGAACCATGGTTTCGTGTTGATGACTCGCCTTTTTTTTCACGTGCTGCTTTCGATCGGGTCGTTCTAGTTTTTCAGGTTTTTCTCGCCGTGTCGGCGTTGAAATGGTGGTTTTAAGCTTGTGGAATTGAATACCAGGAAAAGGATGAAAAAATGCTTGGCGGCATTTGTGTCCGATCTCAGCGTCATCCGCACCGGGCGCGCCCAGCCAGATTTGCTGTCTGGAGTGACAGTTGAGTATTACGGCAACAAAGTGCCTCTGTCTCAGGTTTGCAGTATCGGTGTTCAGGACTCTTCCACCTTGGTTTTGAATGTGTGGGACAAAGGCGTGGTGCGCAAAATATCCAGCGCACTTGCAGCTTTCGAAATGGGGTTGAATCCGGTGGTTCTCGGTACAGTCATAAAAGTCCCCTTTCCCCCGCTTTCTGGGGAAAGGCGCCTGGAACTGGTAAAAATTGCCCGCCGGCATTCCGAAATGGCTCGTGTCGCAGTGCGTAACGTCAGGCGTGATTCAGTTCAGGATGTTCGGGAAGAATCAAAAGAAAAAACGATCAGTAAAGATGAAGAAAAAGACCGCGAGGCTGAAATTCAGAAATTAACCAATGAATTCATTGCGAAAATTGACGTGTTTCTGAAAAACAAAGAAAAGGAATTGATGGAGATTTAATCCGTGGCGGGCAATGTATTACGGCACGTGTCCATCGTCATGGATGGCAATGGCCGCTGGGCGCGCGAACGGGGAGAGCCCCGCCTGCTGGGCCACCGTGCCGGTTTGCGGCGAGCCCGCGAGATTGTTTACGCCTGCCTGGAGTTCGGAGCCAAAGAACTGACGCTGTATGCTTTCAGCCTGGAAAACCGCTTTCGTCCCGAAGAAGAAGTTGCAGGATTGATGGAAATTTAATCCGTGGCGGGCAATGTATTACGGCACGTGGCCATCGCCATGGATGGCAATGCCCGCTGGGTGCGCGCGGGCCACCGTGCCGGTTTGCGGCGAGCCCGCGAGATTGTTTACGCCTGCCTGGAGTTCGGAGCCAAAGAACTGACGCTGTATGCTCTCAGCCTGGAAAACCGCTTTCGTCCCGAAGAAGAAGTTGCAGGATTGATGGAGATTTAATCCGTGGCGGGCAATGTATTACGGCACGTGGCCATCGTCATGGATGGCAATGGCCGCTGGGCGCGCGAACGGGGAGAGCCCCGACTGCTGGGCCACCGTGCCGGTTTGCGGCGAGCTCGCGAGATTGTTTACGCCTGCCTGGAGTTCGGAGCCAAAGAACTGACGCTGTATGCTTTCAGCCTGGAAAACCGCTTTCGTCCCAAAGAAGAAGTTGCAGGATTGATGGAGATTTAATTCGTGGCGGGCAATGTATTACGGCACGTGGCCATCGTCATGGATGGCAATGGCCGCTGGGCGCGCGAACGGGGAGAGCCCCGACTGCTGGGCCACCGTGCCGGTTTGCGGCGAGCCCGCGAGATTGTTTACGCCTGCCTGGAGTTCGGAGCCAAAGAACTGACGCTGTATGCTTTCAGCCTGGAAAACCGCTTTCGTCCCGAAGAAGAAGTTGCAGGATTGATGGAGATTTTTTCCGAGGCTTTACAGGGGGAGTTCGGCGAATTGACAGAAAGCGGCATCAGAATACGTTTTGTGGGTGATGTGAATTACTTTTCTCCAGAATTAAAAAGTCTTTTTCAGGAAATTGAAAAAAAAACATCACACTACGACAACATGGTACTGAATGTGGCAATGAACTATGGTGGGCGTTGGGATATCGCCCGGGCCGCTGAGAAAATTTTTAAAACAGGCAGTACTCACGTGGATCATGCGGAGTTCCAAAAACTGATCGCTGACTTTCTTTCTGTCAGCGAAGTGGATTTGTTCATTCGCACCGGCGGCGAGCAAAGGCTCAGTAATTTTTTGTTATGGCAATGCGCATATTCGGAGCTGTATTTCACTCCGACTTTGTGGCCAAATTTTGACAAGGCCGCCTTGTACGAGGCTTTTGTCTGGTTCGCCGGTCGGCAAAGAAAGTTTGGGCTGATTTAATATGTCGTGCGCTAAGCTCGCACTGATTTTCAAAGTGAAAAAGACCGTGGTAGCAAGAGACAGATGGATGACCGGTTTGGTACTGGTCGCAACAGTCGCGATTGTGGTCTTTTTTGCCGGGCATGAAGCCTTCGCCGTGTTTTTTGCCGTGGCAACCTTGTTGGTTGCCTGGGAAGGGGCGCGCATGCTGGTCGGAGAAAATTTTCCGGCTTGCCTGGCCAACCTCGTGTTGCTGGCTTTACTTATGGTTTTTTCCTGGATCTACGTTCCTCTGCGGGAAGCGTTGATTTTTTTTGCAGTGTCTTGGTGGCTTGCCATGTTTTTTATGGTCACCCTTTACCGACCCGGATTTATTCACAGTTCCTGGTTTTCCTGGCTGTTTCGCCTGGGATTTCCGTTTGTGCTGGCGGCGTTTTGGGCGGCAGCGGTCGATTTGCATCGTTTTTCGCCTGCCTGGTTTTTTTACCTGGTTGCCCTGATCTCACTGTCCGACATATTGGCGTATCTGGTCGGAAGGCGCTGGGGGCAGAGGTGCATCAGTCCTGAAATCAGTCCTGGGAAAACTTCAGAAGGGCTTTTGGGTGCCCTGGCGGTTGGTTTTTTGTTGAGTTTGGCGACCGGTTTTTTTATCCATGAAGGCTTCGAAGAAATTATTTTTCTAGTGTTGTTAAGTTTGTTTTTAGTGATCGTCGGGCTGATTGGCGATTTGACAGAAAGCATGGTGAAGCGCCACTCGGGCCGTAAGGACAGCGGTGTTTTGTTGGCAGGGCATGGTGGAGTCTGGGATCGATTGGACAGTTTGATTGCGGCTGCCCCGATATTTCTGCTGTTTATGCCACTGGTCGATACCCCGGGAGTCGGCAGTTGACATTGCCTCCGAATCCTGCACGTGTCTGCATCCTGGGCTCTACCGGCAGCATAGGTACCCAGACCTTGAATGTGATTGCCCGCAACCCGTCACGTTTTCGAGTGTTTGCTTTGGCAGCGGGACAAAACGCTGAACTCCTCGCTGAACAGTGCCGGATTTTTCGGCCTCGTTTTGCGGTTCTGGGGCGGAGAACAGCTTCTTCCATTGCCGACCGGCTGGTGTTTGGAAAAGACACAACTTTGATTTTTGGTGAAAAAGTCTTGGCGGAAATGGCTGCGCACCCGCAGGTGGATATTGTCGTGGCCGGTATGGCCGGTTCTGCCGGTTTGTTGCCAACTATGGCAGCGGCGGGTGCGGGCAAACGCGTTTTGCTTGCCAACAAGGAAGCCTTGGTCATTGCCGGCAGGTTGTTGATTGAATCCGCACGGCGGTCAGCGGCGGTGCTCTTGCCTACCGACAGTGAACATAACGCGGTTTTCCAATGTCTGGGGCAACTCATTCCTTCGGAAAGTGGAGCCGCTCCCAAGCATGTAAAGAATATTATTCTGACAGCTTCAGGTGGGGCTTTTTATAAGACACCGCTTCATCTTCTGGAGAATGTTACACCTGAAGAAGCATGCGCGCATCCCAAGTGGCGCATGGGGAAGAAAATTTCTGTGGATTCGGCGACGATGATGAACAAAGGGCTGGAAGTGATTGAAGCTCATTTACTTTTTTCCCTGTCCAGCACGCAAATAGAGGTGCTTGTACACCCCCAGAGTGTGGTGCACGGCATGGTGCGTTTTCACGACGGCAGCATGCTTGCGCATTTGGCGGATACCGATATGCGCGTGGCTATCTCCCATGCTTTGGCCTGGCCAGAACGTATTGCGAATGGTGTGTCCGAACTGGATTTCAAACAGTTCGGGCAAATGGAATTTTCGTTGCCCGAGCAGAACCGTTATCCTTGCCTGAAACTGGCGCGTGATGCGTTGGAAAATGGGCACTCGGCAATCATTGCTTTAAGCGAAGCAAATGAAGTCCTCGTGCAGTCGTTTCTTGAGGGCCGGATTTCCTTTACAGGCATCGCCGCCGCAGTGGCGGAGTTTATGCAACGATATGAAGGTGATCCGCCCCCTGAATGCCTGGCGGATGTCATGGTCTTGAAAGATCAGGCAAGACGCAGGTGCCAGGACTTACTCAAAATTGGGAAGTTTGCGCATTGAATTTGTAAGCTATGTTTTTTTTGACTGTCCGGAAAATGAAAATGCAGTTTGTATCTGCCAAGCAAGATTTTAAAATCCCTGGATTGCGGCATGCTTGTATAGTGTTGCAGACTTGTGTGGAGGAGCACGTCGGGGAAACTTCATTCAGCTTCCCTGGAGCTTGGTTTTTTCGTTTTTCTGTTGCTTTTTCGCGTTCTCCTCTGGTTCATGAAAGACGGTGGATTGCTGAGGACAACCTGTCAGGCTGAACAGGATGGATTTTATTTTTTCTTTACTGGCTTTCATTATGGCTATCAGTGTGCTGGTGGGTTTCCACGAGTTCGGTCATCTCTGGGTCGCAAAAAAATTCGGCGTTAAAATCCTGCGCTATTCCATCGGGTTTGGCAGGCCGATATGGAAAACCCGTCGCGGTCCCGACCAGACTGAATACGTTCTTGCCAGCATTCCTTTAGGTGGTTACGTGAGAATGTTGGATGAGAGAGAAGGGGTCGTGAAGCCAGAGGAACAACATCGTGCCTTCAATCGCCAGAGTCTGAAAGCACGTTCCGCTATTGTTGCCGCTGGTCCCATCGCCAATTTTCTGCTCGCCTTTATCCTTTATTTTTTTACTTATATGCTCGGAGTGCCGGCCCAGTCGCCGGTTGTGGGTGAGGTGCCTTCCGGCTCACCCGCAGCGGTTGCCGGGCTGGAGAGGGGCGACTTGGTCGTTGTCGTGGGTGAGGAAGAAGTACGAAGTTGGCAGGAAGTGATCATGGCTCTGGTGGGGATCGATCTGCAGGCAGACTACGAAGGTTTTGCGGTACGCATACAAAAGCCGGTTTCGGGTCTGGAACAGGAGATTCAGGTGCGTGTGCAGGATTTGGATTTGCTTGATGACCCCGATGCTTTGCTGAAGCTTGGTATGCAACCGTGGCGGCCGGTCGTCGCTGCGATCATCGGAGAGTTGCTCCCTGCGGCTGCGGCAGAACGTGCCGGTTTGTTGCCTGGCGATCGCATGCTGGTTTTCCAGGGAGAAAATGTTCGGGACTGGAAACATTTTGTAGAACTGATCAGGGACGCGCCAGACGAAGTAGTGGAAATACTTGTCGAGCGAGAAGGGTTGCAGGAATCCTTCACGGTGCAGTTAGGGTCAATGATTGATGAAGGTCGCCGCGTGGGAAGACTGGGCGCGCGTGCGCAACTGCCTCCCTCTGAAGACATGAACCGCTATCGCTTCGTTCACCGCTATGGGCCGCTGCAATCCTTGCAGGAAGCCGCTCGTAAAACCTGGCAACTGACTTCTCTTACTTTTCAGGTGTTGTGGAAGCTGTTGACGGGAGAAGCTTCGGTTCGCAACCTAAGCGGGCCGATCACCATAGCCGATTATGCCGGCGACACACTGGCGGTGGGGGTCGGCGCTTTTTTGAGTTTTCTGGCTGTGCTGAGTTTGAGCATCGGCATCATCAATCTGTTGCCGATCCCGATTCTGGATGGAGGACATTTGCTTTTTTTCCTTGTCGAGTGGCTGAAAGGTTCGCCACTTTCAACCAGAGCCCAAGCTTTTGGGCAAAGTATCGGGATGGTGCTCTTGATTGGACTGATGCTGCTGGCTTTCTATAACGATTTCGTCAGGCTCGTGGAAGGCTGAACAATCAGGATTTCTGGTTATTACCCGTACTTGCCGCCATTCCGCTTGAAAAAAGCTTTGCTTTGTTCGAGTTGCTGTTCTCTGGCCCACAGATGTTGCGTTTTGCGCTAGGCTTTTTGTTGCTGTCGTCATCGCTGGCAGTGGTTGCCGAGACTTTCAGGGTTGATCGCATTGATTTCCAAGGTTTGGACAGAGTGGATGAAGGCCTTGCTTTGCGTTTGCTTAATCTGCGGGTCAGTGAGCCTTTTTCCGAGGAAGCAACTCCAGAAGTCATAGAAAGTCTTTACCGAAGTGGCTATTTTGAAGACGTGAGGCTTTATCGCAGAGGCAATGGTCTGTTGATTCAAGTCCAGGAGCGCCCGGGCATCGTTGGCATCACGATTGAGGGAAACAAACGCATTGAAACAGATGCATTGCTCGAGGCGTTGGAGCGGGTGGACATCGCCCCGGGAAAAGTGCTGGATTACACCGCCCTGGCACGGGTTCGAGAAGAATTGCTGCAGCAATACGGTGTCCAGGGGCGCTACGGCGCGCGTGTAGAGGCGCAAACCACCAGGCTGTCCGACAATAGGGTACAAATCACAATCCGCATCAACGAGGGCACACTGGCAACCATCAAAGACATCAGAATCCTCGGGAACTACACGGTGACGCGCGATACAATTTTGGACGCATTGCAATCCGGCACTGTACCGTGGTACGAATTCTGGAGCAGCCGGGACAATTATTCGCAATTGAAACTGGCTGCAGACCTGGAAACCATCAGGCAAATTTATCTGGACCGCGGTTATCTCGATTTCAAGGTCAAGAACACGCATGTTTCTTTGTCTTTGAATCGGAAAAATATTCGCATCACGATTGTGCTCAGCGAAGGTGGCAGGTACCGGGTTTCCGGGCACGAACTGGCCGGCAAAAGAATCCTGCCGAAACAGGAGCTTGAAAAAGTGATGAAGCTGCCGAAAGGAAAGTTTTATTCACAAAAAACAGCAGTCGCTTCGGGGAAAGTCATCGAACTGAAATTAGGCTACGCGGGTTACGCATTTGCCAAAGTAGATATTATTCCTGATCGGGATGTGGAACGGGGAACGGTTAAAGTGGTTTTTCTCATCCGGCCCGGTAGAAAAACGTATGTGCGCAGAATTAATTTTTATGGCAACAGCGATACCGACGACCAGGTTTTTCGCCAAGAAATGCGTCAACTGGAAGGGGCGGTGTATTCAGCCAGAAAACTTGAGCTTTCAGAAGCTCGTTTGCGGCGTCTGCGGTTTGTCGAGTCGCTTAAAGTTGAAAAAGTGCTGGTTCCTGAAGCCAGCGATCAAATCGACCTGGACTTTTACCTGCAGGAAAGATGGTCCGGAAGTTTCAACGCCTCTCTGGGCTATTCAAATGACTCCGGTGCGATTCTTTCCTTCGGCATCAAACAGGATAATTTTCTGGGTTCCGGGAAAAGAGTCTCTCTTTCCTTTTCCAACACGGAATCTACAAATGCCTATGGCTTTAATGTTTACGATCCGTTTTACACTATCGACGGCATCAGCCGCACTTTGTCACTCAGCTACCGTGAAGTTGATTACGGCAACCGTGACACTTCCGCTTCCAACAGCGAAGAATATAGTGCCGGAATAAATTGGGGCATTCCCATTTCCGAAAATGATTCTTTCCTGGTTGGCGGCAAAGTACAGGACATTTCAATTATGGCCAACATGCAGTCTCCAGATGAAGTTGTGAATTTCCTGAACCGTGAAGGGAATAATTTCTTCAACTACGTGCTCAATTTCGGTTTTGCTTACGATACCAGAGATCGTGCTATTTTCGCCACTGATGGTGCAACTTTTCAAGCCAACGTCAGCTGGTACCTGCCGTTCAGCGATCTGAACTACTACAAGTTCGGTCTCAGCGGCAGAAAATACTATCCCTTGGCGGACAGCGGTTTCGTGTTGAGTGCGCGCAGCAGGGTTTCCTATGCACATAGATACGGAGAAACCTCGGAAGTGCCGTATTATGATCGTTTCTATGGGGGCGGCGCGAACAGTCTGCGAGGTTATCGTGCACACTCACTGGGACCCAAGGACGCCAATAATGACGCCTTGGGAGGCAATTTCAGGATTCTTGGCAACTTGGATGTTTATTTGCCGCAGGCCTGGTTTGCCAATGGCACAAACACTCGTTTCGGATTGTTTTTGGATGTCGGCAATGTTTACGGGGAAATCGGAGATTTTTCTTCCCTTTCCACTTTGCGCAGTTCAGCTGGCGTGACCATGCAATGGCTGACCGCCTTGGGAGGGCTGGAAATCAGCTTCGCGAAGCCGCTGAGGGATGAACCTGGCGACCGTACTGAAACTTTTCAATTAGATTTGGGCACATCGTTTTAACCATGGAAACCATCATGCGAACATTCCTCCTTTTTGTTGTTTTATTGCTGTTGTCGTGGGAAGGGGCTTGGGCGCAGGGGACACGTATCGGCGTTGTAGACCTGTCTTTTCTGATTGCCAATGCGCCTCAGGCCATCAGCGTAAAAAGACGATTGGAGCGAGAGTTTGAGCCTCGGCAGGAAGTGCTTGAGGACTGTGTGGAGGAACTGACGCAGTTGCAGGCGAGTGTACGCAGGGCATCAGGAAGCAAAAACGAGAGCCATACCAAGCGTCAGGTTGCGAAGTTTCAAAAAAAACAAAGAAGGTGTGCCGAGCTGAGAACAGAATTCCGGGAAGACCTCTCCAAGCGGAACAACAGCGAGATGAAGTCTTTTATAGACTTGGTGACCAGCATCACTGATGCCATTGCCGTGAAACGGAAACTTGACTTGGTACTGAAGGCGGACGCCGCCCTGTTTGTGACCAATTCGACCAATATCACTGCAGAAATTATGAAAGGACTTGAACGACATGGCAGTCCGGAACCGAAGTCTCGTAAAAAGAAACCTTAGGTTTTTGGGTGCGGTTTTTGTAACTGTCACCCAGGTCAGTCGGTGAGCGATAAGAGCACTGAAAGTCCCCGCTTGGAACTCGGTGAACTTGCCGACCGTATCGGTGCGCTTTTGCAAGGCGATAAAGCGGTTCTGGTAGACGGAATTGCCAGCCTGGCAAGTGCCAGGCCCGGAAAAGTATCGCCGTTTCTGGATAAAAAGCTGTGGGAGCAGGCCGGAAAATCTTTAGCGTCGGCATTGATTGTTCCGGAGGGCATGGACTGTGCAGGGATCCGTGCGGCAACACTAAGCAGCAAAACCCCCCAGATGGCATTTGCCAAAGCTATGCGGATCTTTGCTGCCAAGACCTGTTGTTTTCATGGCATACATCCAAGCGTCACAGTTGCCGCAACCGCTGTTTTGGCGGATGATGTGGATATAGGACCGGGTGCTGTGCTGGGTTCGGATGTGAGGGTCGGAGCTGGGACCACTATCGGGGATAATGTTGTTTTGGGGGCCGGTTGTCGCTTGGGCGCGCGCTGTGTAATTTGTGCCGGTGTGGTGATTGAGCGTGGGGTTCGTATGGGAGACGATGTGTTGGTCCAGTCAGGAGCGGTTATCGGTGCGGATGGTTTTGGCTTTGCCAGTGATGGTGACAAGTGGTTCAGAATTGTGCACACGGGGTCAGTGCGAATTGGAAATGCCGTGTCTATTGGGCCCTTGACCAGCATCTCGCGAGGTACTTTGGATGACACGGTGGTGGAAGACGGCGTCATTATCGATGCGCAGGTGCTCGTGGCACACAACGTTCACATTGGAGAAAACACGGCAATTGCGGGACGGACTTCCATAGCCGGCAGCACAAGAATTGGTGCCCGTTGTCAGATAGGCGGTGCTGTCGGCATCTCGGAACATTTGCAGATCTGTGATGATGTTGTGCTGGGCGCCATGTCACGGGTTGTAGCTTCCATCGACAAAAGAGGCTATTACGCATCACATTTTCCTTTGCAGACCGCTACCTCTTCAGCCCGTAACTCTCTATTGATTACCAGGCTGGGAAGCCTGTTCAAGCGTGTGCGTCAATTGGAGAAACAATTGGCGAGGACCGTGGAAGGACCGCAGGAAAAATTTACCGGTGGAGAGAAGAAATGACGGAAATTTCTATTTCAGAAATCACGAAAATGTTGCCGCACGATTACCCTTTTTTGTTGGTTGACAGGGTTCTGGATGTGGTTGCCAACGAAAAAATCAGGGCCTTGAAAAACGTCAGTTACAACGAACCCTTTTTTCGAGGTCATTTTCCTGACAGTCCGCTTTTCCCTGGCGTGCTGATGATTGAAGCCCTTGCACAGACTGCCGGTCTGTTGGTCCTGCATTCAACAGGCCAGCGCCATCACCAAGGGGCACGCATGTTTTTGACAGGCGTCGACAGAGTGCGTTTCAAAAGACAGGTTGTTCCCGGAGACAGCTTGATTCTGGAAGTTAAAAAAGACCGCTGCCGTGGGGCTCATTATGTTTTTTCTGGTAATGCTTCGGTGGCGGGAGAGCTCGCAACTGCGGCAACCTTGCGGCTGATTGTTTCCCAGGATTGACATGCCTGCCGTCGGGCCACTGGAGCAGTTGGGCATCGCCGGTGGGAAAGCGATCCATGAGACTGCCATCGTCAGCAGCCATGCTGAAATCGGTGATGGTGTGCGGATCGGTCCGGGATCCATCGTGGGTGCGCACGTAAAAATAGGTTCGGGATGCGAATTGGGTGCCTACGTGGTCGTGTCAGGCCACACGACCATTGGCCTGGACAACAAAATCTACCATTTCTGCACCTTCGGCGGAGCTCCCCAGGACATGAGGTACGCTGGCGAAAATACGTCCCTGATCGTAGGTGACGGCAACGTGTTCCGTGAATATTGCTCGGTGCACTCTGGTACGGTATCCGGTTTGGGGAAAACTGTGGTTGGAAGTCACAATTGGATCATGTCTTATGTGCACATCGCTCATGATTGTGTGCTTGGCAATCACTCGATACTTGCCAACAACACCGCTTTTTCCGGGCACGTCAGGGCTGAAGATTATGTCGTGTGCGGTGGCTATACGCTGGTGCCTCAGCATCGTCGGATCGGTTGTCACGCCTACACTGGCGGGGCTACGAAATTGGTCAGGGATGTTGCTCCTTATACCTGTGTTTCCGGTATCCCCGCATATTGCCGCGGTATCAACAAAGTGGGATTGGAGCGAAAAGGGTTCAGCTCGGAGTTGCGGCGGGCTTTGTATTACGCCTACCGCAAGGTGCTCAAAGAAAACTGCACGGAAGAGATGCCGGAATTGAAAAGACTCGCGGAAACCTATCCCGAGGTGAAACACTTTCTTGGTTTCATCAGGAAAAGTGAAGTCGGTGTCATTCGTCCGGCAGTGCCATAGCGTTCAAGCTGCCGGCGAAACCATTGGGAGCGCCGGCACGGGAAACACACAACAAGAGTCATGACCTGCCGGGTTTTTCCAGCCCTGCGAGATCGGTTCAAGGCTTGGCGGTTGCCGCGTTTTTCACCATTGCCATGCCGATGCCGCGCGGGTCGACCGCAGCTTCCAGCGCACCGTTGGATTTTTCTATAAGCACCGCCTGCATGTTTCCCCAGCTTCTGCCCAAGGGCTTGAGAATGTGCCCCATTTTTTCCAAAGATTCCAGCAATGGCGATGTAAAGACTCCAGGTTCCATTTGTACGACATCCGGAAGATATTGATGGTGAAAACGTTTGCGAGAAACGATTTCCTGCGCGTCACCACCTTTCAAAAATTCCAGAATACCGAGCAAGACCATGGTGATGATGCGGCTTCCTCCCGGTGTTCCGAGAACCGCTATGCGTTCATGGGTTTCCACAAAACTGGGACACACAACAAGAGTCATGATCTGCCGGGTTTTTCCAGCCCTGCGAGAGCGGTTCAAGGCTTGGCGGTTGCGCCATGCATGCCGATGCCGCGCGGGTCGACCGCAGCTTCCAGCGCACCGTTGGATTTTTCTATAAGCACCGCCTGCATGTTTCCCCAGCTTCTACCCAAGGGCTTGAGAATGTGCCCCATTTTTTCCAAAGATTCCAACAATGGCGATGTAAAGACTCCAGGTTCCATTTGTACGACATCCGGAAGATATTGATGGTGAAAACGTTTGCGAGAAACGACTTCCTGCGCGTCACCACCTTTCAAAAATTCCAGAATACCGAGCAAGACCATGGTGATGATGCGGCTTCCTCCCGGTGTTCCGAGAACCGCTATGCGTTCATGGGTTTCCACAAAACTGGGACACACAACAAGAGTCATGACCTGCCGGGTTTTTCCAGCCCTGCGAGATCGGTTCAAGGCTTGGCGGTTGCCGCGTTTTTCACCATTGCCATGCCGATGCCGCGCGGGTCGACCGCAGCTTCCAGCGCACCGTTGGATTTTTCTATAAGCACCGCCTGCATGTTTCCCCAGCTTCTACCCAAGGGCTTGAGAATGTGCCCCATTTTTTCCAAAGATTCCAATAATGGCGATGTAAAGACTCCAGGTTCCATTTGTACGACATCCGGAAGATATTGATGGTGAAAACGTTTGCGAGAAACGATTTCCTGCGCGTCACCACCTTTCAAAAATTCCAGAATACCGAGCAAGACCATGGTGATGATGCGGCTTCCTCCCGGTGTTCCGAGAACCGCTATGCGTTCATGGGTTTCCACAAAACTAGGGCTCATGCTGGATAACATGCGCTTTCCGGGTGCGATCGCGTTGGCTTCTCCGCCGGTTAGCCCATAGGCGTTTGGTACCCCTGGTTGAATGGAAAAATCGTCCATTTCATTGTTAAGCAGAACTCCGGTTTGGGGAGAAATGTAGCCGGATCCAAACGATGTATTGATCGACATGGTTGCTGCGACCAGGTTGCCATGGCTGTCGGCAATGGAGAAATGCGTGGTGTCCAGACCTTTTTGTGGGGAAACCGTCGACAGTGCGGTGCTACGGCTGGCGCGGTCCCTGAGGATGGTGCTGGCAAGTTTTCTGGCGTGGCGCATGCCACGAAGTTTCTTGAGGGGAACTGCCACATAATCCTGGTCGCCAAGATAGGTTGCGCGGTCCCGGTACGCGCGGCGCATGGTTTCAATCAGCAAATGCTCTGATAGAGGGTGCCATTCCTGAGGGTCGAAAACAGACAGCATATTGAAAATTTCATTCAAGGCGATACCGCCTGAGGAGGGCAGGGAAGCCGTAGTGATGGTGGAGCCGGCGTAATGAAAAATGAAGGGAGTTCGTTCGATGACCCGGTACTGCTGAAGGTCTGCCTGTGACCAGATGCCGCCACTGCGGCGAACGTCGGTGATCAGATCGTGTGCGACTTGGCCGGCATAAAAACCGTTCCTGCCGTTTTTCGCGATGATTTCCAGGGTCCGTGCCAGTTGCGGCTGCTTGATGATGTGGCCACTGGCAGGGACATTGTCGTTCACTAAAAGCGTCTCTGCCGACGCCGTGTAACGTCTCAGTACTTCAAGTCTGCGTCTGGCGCGTTGCCGGTATCTGCTGTCGACCGCGAAGCCGAGACGTGCGGCTTTGATTGCCGGGGCCAGTAATTCTTCGAGTGACCGGGAACCATAATGTTTGCTGATATGAGCAAGCGCTGCCGGAACACCGGGAATACCTGCCGCGGCTGGTCCGTTTAATGATTTTCCAGGAATGACCTTGTTGTTTTCGTCCAAGTACATGCCAGGTGTTGCCGACAAGGGTGCTCGCTCGCGTCCATCGATCATAACGGAGCGCCGGTCTCGCGAGTTGTAAAGCAACCAGAAACCGCCGCCGCCGATGCCGCAGGAATAAGTTTCCACTACAGACAGCATGGCAGTGACGGTGACCGCGGCATCAAAGGCGTTGCCGCCGGTCGAAAGTACGGCGGCACCAGCACGGGTAGCTGCCGGGTGGGCAGTGGCAATTGCGTAAGCGTCGCTTGCGGCCCCGGTTCCCCCAGGCAGGAAAAGCCATATCCAAAAGTAGAGAATGCCGACTGTGCGCATGAGGCTATGGTAATAGGACTGGTGCGGACAGCGACATTTCAGCTCTCAGGATGGCCCCCGCGGAAAACGTTTTTTCAATGCTGCAAGCACTGCCGGGCACACATATTTGCTGATTTCGCCGCCCAGTCTGGCGACTTCGCATACCAAGGTGGAAGAAAGAAAAGTATATTGTTCGTTCGGAATCAGGAACAGGGTTTCCAGTTCGCGATACAGTGAGCGATTCATGCTGGCAAGTTGAAATTCGTATTCAAAGTCGGCAACCGCCCGCAAACCACGCAGCAACACACGTGCCTGGTGGCGGCGGGCAAAGTCCACCAGCAGACCGTCAAAACCTGTCACTGTCACGTTGGGGAAATCCGCAAGCGCCGCAGAGGCGAGTGCAATGCGCTCAGTGTGGGGAAAATTTTCCTCGCCGGACAGTGATGCGGAAACCCCGACGATCACTTTTTCAAACAGGCGTCCCCCCCGTCTCGCCAGGTCGGAATGTCCATTGGTTATGGGGTCGAATTTTCCGGGATAGACAGCTATGGATTCCATGTCACCGATCGGCTTCAAAACACGGTTTCGCCGAATACAAACGGTGTGAATTTCAGAACTGTCACGAACCTCTCCTGATAGTCTTTATGATTCCGCCTCAGGGACGCTGAAATTCTCGTTGCCCGTCAGCACTGTGAACGAGGAGGGTCTTCCTGAGGCCCGTTTTTGTCAACAGGCATTGTGTTTTCCTCGGCATGGGTTTTACCACGGTCCGTTCAACCGGAGCGCGAGTTTTGCCACTCTTTTACCCAGTATTCGGCAAAGCGCGCTTTCATTGCTGTCAATCGAGCGATTATTTGTATTTCCCGCGAAGTGACTGGCCCCGTATGGCGTGCCGCCGGTAGTGGTCTCAAGCAATGCTTTTTCAGTGTAAGGCAAGCCGCAGATCACCATGCCATGATGCAGCAAAGGGATCATCATGGATAACAGTGTGCTTTCCTGTCCTGCGTGCATACTGCTCGTGGAGGTAAAAACTGCCGCGGGCTTTCCTACCAGAGTGCCCGAGAACCATTCGGCGGTAGTGTTGTCAAAAAAGTGTTTTAACGGCGCCGCCATATTGCCAAAATTTGTCGGGCTGCCGAGTATCAGTCCGACACATTCTGCAAGGTCGGCAGGCTTGGCCCAAGGCGCGCCGTCTGCGGCTTGGCGGTTTTCCCCAGGCAGGTCGGAAAATGCCGGCACGGTCATCAGCCTGGCCTCGATGCCGGCAACGCTTTCCACGCCGCGCGCAACCAAGCGCGCCATTTTTTCCGTGGAACCGCCTGAGGAGTAGTAAAGAATCAAGACTGAAGGCATAATGGCCGAGCTGGTCACTTTAGTTGTCGGCAGAGCGGGGAAGATTATATAGCAGGCGGACAGGTGCTACGGTCACTTGGAAGATTTCTGTGAATGCTTTCGATCCTACCCCCGCCCAAATCAGTGCTTGTTTTTTGAGAATCCAAAGAGGCCTCATTCAATGCCTATTTACGAATACGAATGCACAGCGTGCGGGCACCGCATGGAAGTGTTGCAAAAAATCCATGATGCGCCACTGTCCACATGCGAGTCGTGCAGCAAACCAACATTGAAAAAACTGATGTCTGCGAGCGTTTTTCGATTGGCAGGAAAGGGCTGGTACGAAACAGATTTCAAAACCGGCGCCAAGCGCAATCTCGTAGAGACGCAGGGCGCGGGTGATGGCAACAAAAACAAAGGCGAAGCAAAAGGTGGCGAAGCAAAAGGTGGCGAAGCAAAAGGTGGCGAAGCAAAAAGCAGCACAGCGAAAAGCCAGACTGAGACTGGACAAAAAGCAGCGGGAAGTGGGAACAAAAAACCGGCAGCATCTGGTCGTGGTTGAATCGCCCGCGTGCCTGTCGGCACGGGGGGATGGTCGTCAACAAATGGTGCTGTGCGCAGGTGTTCCGTGAGAAGCCACTACTGTGGCCGGCTCGCTGTACCTTCGGCAGGGGAGAAGGTGGAGGTTTGTGGCTGGGTAAACAGCTGTCGCGATCATGGCGGTGTTATTTTCCTGGACTTGCGGGACCACACCGGTACCTTGCAGCTGGTGGCAAACCCGGAGAACGAATCGGTTTTTCAGAAAGCTCAGAGGGTCCGAAGCGAATACGTTTTGCGGGCCTGTGGCCGTTTGCGGATCCGCCCGGAGGGGACTGCCAACCCTGCCATACCGACCGGGGGAGTGGAGCTGCTTTGCGACACGCTGGAAATACTGAACGAATCCCTGCCTCCTCCTTTTCAGCTTGATGATCCGTTAGTCGGTGAAGATACCCGCATGCGATTTCGTTATGTCGATTTGCGCCAGCCCGAAAAACAACACAATCTGAGGATGAGAGCGCAGACTAATCATATTTTGCGCGGGTTCCTGGAAAGCCAGGGATTCCTTGAAATTGAAACTCCGATGTTGAGCAAGGCAACGCCAGAGGGTGCGCGTGATTATCTGGTGCCGAGTCGCACACAGAGCGGCGCATTTTTTGCGCTGCCACAGTCGCCGCAATTGTTCAAGCAACTTTTGATGGTGAGTGGCATGGATCGCTATTACCAGATCGTGCGGTGTTTCAGAGATGAAGACTTGCGGGCGGATCGCCAGCCGGAATTTACACAACTGGATATCGAGGCTTCATTTCAGAATGAAAGCGACATCATGGATTTAACGACGACTCTGTTGGGCAAGCTTTTTCAGGAGCTGTTGTCGGTATCCCTGGCAATGCCGTTTCCGCGTTTAAGTTACGCGGATGCCTTGCTGCTTTATGGAACAGACCGACCGGATTTGCGCATAGCACTGACGCTGAAAGAGGTAGGAGATTTGATGACTGAGACAGAATTCAAGGTCTTTGCGATTCCCGCCAATGATCCCCAGGGGCGTGTCGCCGTGCTGAAACTTCCCGGCATCAGCGTGACACGTGGAGAAATAGACGCCTTGACCGAATGGTTGCGGGGCCTGGGTGCCTCCGGGCTTGCTTACATTAAATGCAAACAGCTTGCGGCAGGACGCGATGGCCTGCAATCACCCATTCTGAAGTTCATTGACGACAAAACTCTGGAAGCTTTGTTGGCAAGATGTGAGGCGGAAGACGGGGACACCCTGTTTTTTGGTGCGGGTAAAAATGCCTTGGTGAACGAAACCATGGCGGCATTGCGAGTGCGTCTGGGGAAAGCGCATGGTTTTTTTCAGGAAGGATGGCACCCCCTGTGGGTTGTGGGTTTTCCGCTGTTTTCCTATGACGAACAGAGATCACGCTGGAAATCGTTGCATCATCCTTTTACCGCCCCTGTCAACAGTGACTTGGAGGCACTGAGCGATATGCCGGGCGCTGCCAGGGCACGTGCCTATGATGTTGTGGTCAATGGTACGGAACTGGGCGGTGGCTCTGTCAGGATTCATGACCACAATACGCAACGGACGATTTTTAAGATTTTGGGCATGGACGAGCTGGAAATGAACAACAAGTTCGGGTTTCTGTTACAGGCCTTTCAACACGGTTGCCCACCTCATGCCGGCATAGCTTTGGGTCTGGATCGTTTGGTGATGCTGATGGTTGGTGCCTCCTCGATTCGTGATGTCATTGCCTTTCCGAAAACTCAGATTGCCGGTTGTCCATTAACCGGTGCGCCGACTCCGGTTGCAGCTGAGCAACTTCGCGAACTGGGTCTTTGCATGAGTGCCAGCGAGAAAAAGAGGGGAAAAGCCTAGTTGGGGAAAGTGCAGCAGCCCGGGAAAAGTTATCGGATCCCTGAGTCGGTCTTGGTCGTTGTCTTCACTCGCGAGTGCCAGGTGTTGTTGTTGTTGCGGTCCGCTCCTGGTGGGTTTTGGCAATCCGTGACCGGCAGCCGGCAGGCGGGGGAGTCACTCGTGGAAACGGCAATTCGAGAAGTGCGGGAAGAAACCAGCCTGCCGGTGGAAAATATATTGGATTGCAGGATGCGTAATCGCTATTTCATAGACCCGGCTTTTCGTCATCGTTACGCGCCGGATGTTCATGAGAACCTGGAATATGTTTTCAGGCTGGAACTCGAGAAACCACTTGAGATTTTGTTGAACCCAGAAGAGCATTGCAAATATGGCTGGTTTGAAAAGCGCAAATCAATGAATTTATGCGGTTCGCCCAGCAATATGCGTATGATTGACCGCTGGGTCGGGAGAGGGGGTTAAATCATGTCGGGCCACAGCAAGTGGTCAAACATCCAGCATCGAAAAAAAGCACAGGACGTCCGTCGCGGCAAACTTTTTACACGTCTGCTGCGCGAAATTACTGTTGCGGCTCGGGATGGAAATCCTGATTCCGACACGAATCCAAGATTGCGCTTGGCTGTGGAAAAAGCTTCTGCCGCCAATGTCAGCAAAGACAACATTCTGCGGGCGATTAAGCGTGGTGCCGGGAGAGCAGGAGGAAAGTCCCGCGAGGCAACACGCTACGAAGGCTACGGCCCTGGCAATGTGGCGATTTTAGTGGATTGTTTAACTGACAACCGTAACCGGATGACTGCTGCTGTCCGGTATGCTTTTTCTCGGCATGGAGGTCGGCTGGTTGAAACGGGAGCGTTGGTTTACCTGTTCAAGCAATTGGGGGTCATCAGCTGTTCGCCGGATATTCCGGAAGACCGGATGATGGAATTGGCACTTGAGGCGGGTGCCGAAGATGTGGTGGTGGAACAGGACTACACAGAAGTCATTACGACTCCGGAAGATTTTCATTCTGTGAAAAATTACCTGTCAAAAGCTGGTGTGGAACACGAACATGCCGAGCTGGTCATGCGTGCGGAATTCGAACTGGATTGCGATCATGAAGACAGGCGGAAAGTCACCAATTTGCTCGAAACCATTGAAGAGCTGGATGATGTTGAGGTGGTTTGGTGCAGTATGATTCCATTTGCCGGCAGCACGGAAACATCCAGCTGAATGTTACGTTGCGAACATATTATGGGAGTGGATCCGGGGTACAGAATCACCGGCTACGGGATCGTGGAAAGTCATGGGCAACAGCTTCGTTATCTGGACAGCGGGCGGCTAAAATTGTCTGAAGACGACGTGGCCTTGCGCATGTACAGGGTTTTTGATGGCCTGAGCAAAATTATGCGGGAGCAGCACTTACAAGTTTTTGCTCTGGAAGATATTTTTGTGTCCAAGGATCCGCGCGCCGCTTTGAAACTGGGGATGGTACGCGGCGTGGCAATCTGTGCTGCTGGCCATTCGGGGTTGCCAGTGAATGAGTACAGTCCTCGTTTCGTGAAAAAAATCGTGACGGGAAATGGAAATGCTTCCAAAGCTCAAGTGAAATATATGGTTGCGCGTCTTTTAAAAATCCCCGAACCGCCAAGCGACGATGAGTCCGATGCGCTGGCCGTGGCAATTTGTCAGGCTTTTTCCGGTGCCGCGGCTCGCCGATTGAAAATTTCATGATCGCAAGCATTCGCGGCAAGCTGATTGAAAAGTCCCCACCTTGGCTGACGGTGGAGGTGAGCGGTGTGGGCTATGAACTGCAAGCTCCCATGTCTACTTTCTATTACCTGCCCGATGAAGGCGAAGAAGTCAGTTTGCAAACTTTTCAGAAGTTTCGGGATGACCGATTCATGCTTTACGCTTTCCTGAAAGCGACCGACAAAATGGTTTTTTGTGATTTGATCAAGTTAAACAAAGTAGGGCCCAAAATTGCTCTGATCATTCTTTCCAGCATGGATGCAGTCACTTTCAAGCAATGCATCGTCGATGAAGACGAAGGGCGGCTGGCATGTTTGCCCGGGATAGGTGCCAAGACAGCGAAGCGCATTGTTTTTGAAATGAAAAGCCGTCTGCTCGATAAAGGTTGGGAGGCGATTGGAGCGGATGGTGAGGAACCGTTTACGCCCAAAAGTTCCGCTGCAGGTGATGCGTGCGAAGCCCTGATTGCCTTGGGTTACAAGCAAAATGAAGCAAAAATGAAGATACGCAAAATTGCTGCCGCCGGACTGAGTACGGAAGAGATCATACGCAGGGCCCTGGCTGGCAGTACCTGAATTCCCTTGGCATCCGGAATCTGGCCTTCACTTTCAACGACACCACGGTCGGCAAACTCCCTTATGGTTGTGGGCTTGCCGGCAGATCAGGTGGTGATGGCACTCTGAGCCACTCGCGACCCGTGAAGTGGAGACAACCGTTGTTTGCCACGGTAAGCTACTGCATTTCTTGTCTGTAGCCTCGAGAAAACACCGAACTGGTTACTGCCAGACCTTACCACCAGAAGCTTGGTCACAACCTGGCACGAGGAGCAAACGACAGGCCTGAGCAACACCTGCCGACAATAATGGAAACTCCATCAGGATGGCCTCCCTCGCCGGCGAACCCTGTCAACCGGCCCTAGCGTTTTTTCTACCAGCACAGGGGGACTACCAAGAGTCGTCGGTCGGAGGTTTCCAAGCACTGGTTTTTTCTACCAGCACAGGGGGACTACCAAGAGTCGTCGGTCGGAGGTTTCCAAGTACTGGTTTTTTCTACCAGCACACAGGGGGACTACCGAAGGAACCGTCATCTTGCACAGCGAGTCGATGTTTTTTCTACCAGCACAGGGGGGCTACCAAGAGTCGTCGGTCGGAGGTTTCCAAGCACTGGTTTTTTCTACCAGCACGGGGGGGCTACCAAGAGTCGTTGGTCGGAGGTTTCCAAGTACTGGTTTTTTCTACCAGCACACAGGGGGACTACCGAAGGAACCGTCATCTTGCACAGCGAGTCGATGTTTTTTCTACCAGCACAGGGGGGCTACCAAGAGTCGTCGGTCGGAGGTTTCCAAGCACTGGTTTTTTCTACCAGCACGGGGGGGCTACCAAGAGTCGTTGGTCGGAGGTTTCCAAGTACTGGTTTTTTCTACCAGCACAGAGGGGGACTACCGAAGGAACCGTCATCTTGCACAGCGAGTCGATGTTTTTTCTACCAGCACAGGGGGTCTACCAAGAGTCGTTGGTCGGAGGTTTCCAAGCACTGGTTTTTTCTACCAGCACAGGGGGACTACCAAGAGTCGTCGGTCGGAGGTTTCCAAGTACTGGTTTTTTCTACCAGCACACAGGGGGACTACCGAAGGAACCGTCATCTTGCACAGCGAGTCGATGTTTTTTCTACCAGCACACGGGGGCTACCAAGAGTCGTCGGTCGGAGGTTTCCAAGCACTGGTTTTTTCTACCAGCACGGGGGGGCTACCAAGAGTCGTTGGTCGGAGGTTTCCAAGTACTGGTTTTTTCTACCAGCACAGAGGGGGACTACCGAAGGAACCGTCATCTTGCACAGCGAGTCGATGTTTTTTCTACCAGCACAAGGGGTCTACCAAGAGTCGTTGGTCGGAGGTTTCCAAGCACTGGTTTTTTCTACCAGCACAGGGGGACTGCCCTGGTTTTACAAAGGTGTCATCCTTCTTGATTTGTGAAAAATCGGTGGTATGATGGTCACTTCTTGGGCCCTCTGGGGTCCGGTTCTTTTTATAAATAACAGCCAGTTAATTTGTATGGGTGTCCACGACGTTGGCGGAAACGCTAGAGTCGTGGCTTGAAGACTTTTGTGTTTCGCAAGAGGCACTCAGGTCTTTAGCACACAATTCCAGGAACTTCCCGATGAAAGTCGGGAAAAATTTACGAAGAGTTTGATCCTGGCTCAGATTAAACGCTGGCGGCATGCCTAACACATGCAAGTCGAACGGTAAATACCAGGAGATCCTTTCGGGGTGAACTTGGTACGAGAGTGGCGAACGGGTGAGTAGCGCGTGGGAATCTGCCCAACAGTGGGGAATAGCCCGGGGAAACTCGGATTAATACCGCATGGTCCCTACGGGGTAAAGCTGGGGCTTTCGGGCCTGGCGCTGTTGGATGAGCCCGCGTCTGATTAGCTTGTCGGTAGGGTAATTGCCTACCGAAGCGACGATCAGTAGCTGGTCTGAGAGGACGGCCAGCCACACTGGGACTGAGACACGGCCCAGACTCCTACGGGAGGCAGCAGTGGGGAATTTTGGACAATGGGCGAAAGCCTGATCCAGCAATGCCGCGTGTGTGAAGAAGGCCTTTGGGTCGTAAAGCACTTTCAGTGATGAGGAAAAGCCCGAGAGTAATACGCTTGGGTCATGACATTAGTCAAAGAAGAAGCACCGGCTAATTCCGTGCCAGCAGCCGCGGTAAAACGGAAGGTGCAAGCGTTAATCGGAATTACTGGGCGTAAAGCGCGCGTAGGCGGTTTTACAAGTCGGATGTGAAAGCCCCGGGCTCAACTCGGGAACTGCGTTCGATACTGTCAAACTAGAGTGCAGCAGGGGAAAGCGGAATTCCGGGTGTAGCGGTGAAATGCGTAGATATCCGGAGGAACACCAGTGGCGAAGGCGGCTTTCTGGACTGTTACTGACGTTGAGGTGCGAAGGCGTGGGGAGCAAACAGGATTAGATACCCTGGTAGTCCACGCAGTAAACGATGTCGACTTGTTGTTTGGGGGGATTCCCTTGAGTGACGTAGCTAACGTGTTAAGTCGACCGCCTGGGGAGTACGGCCGCAAGGTTGAAACTCAAAGGAATTGACGGGGGCCCTCACAAGCGGTGGAGCATGTGGTTTAATTCGATGCAACGCGAAGAACCTTACCTGCCCTTGACATCCTTGGAAGGTCGCAGAGATGCGACTGTGCCTTCGGGAACCAGGTGACAGGTGCTGCATGGCTGTCGTCAGCTCGTGTCGTGAGATGTTGGGTTAAGTCCCGCAACGAGCGCAACCCCTATCCCTTGTTGCCAGCGGGTAAAGCCGGGAACTCTAGGGAGACTGTCGGTGATAAACCGGAGGAAGGTGGGGACGACGTCAAGTCATCATGGCCCTTATGGGCAGGGCTACACACGTGCTACAATGGGCGGTACAGAGGGTCGCGAACCCGCGAGGGGGAGCCAATCCCACAAAGCCGTTCTCAGTCCGGATTGGAGTCTGCAACTCGACTCCATGAAGTTGGAATCGCTAGTAATCGCGTATCAGCAATGGCGCGGTGAATACGTTCCAGGGCCTTGTACACACCGCCCGTCACACCATGGGAGTTGGTTGCACCAGAAGTAGGTCGCTTAACCTTGCGAAAGGAGGGCGCTTACCACGGTGTGATTAATGACTGGGGTGAAGTCGTAACAAGGTAGCCGTAGGAGAACCTGCGGCTGGATCACCTCCTTAAAGTAATGCGGGTCTGCAAGCGAAGTGGGCACCCATACAAGTTGACTGACGGAAGCATCGGGCTGTTGAAGCCAGGTGTTTTTTAGCCACTTTCTGGGCTGGTAGTCCGGTTTTTGGTTATGGTGCCCGGGATGAGGAGTGTGGCATGCAGTTTTTCGTTTGGACCTTAGGTGGTGGGAAACCTGGGCATGCCGTTCCTTGCTTGTAGGGCGTGTTTTTTTATCGGAGATATCTGAACTTGGCATCTGAACAGTTTGCGATACATGCTAGGCAACGGAAGTTGTGTGGACGCAGTGCGAGTCGGCGTTTACGTTCTCAGAAACGTGTGCCTGGTGTCCTTTATGGGGGAGGAGAGTCGCCGCTCATGATTGATTTGAACCGCTATGAATTGAGTCGGCACCTGGGAATTGAATCTTTTTATTCTCATGTGCTGGAAGTGATGGTTGATGGTCAAAGGGTGTCGGCCGTGCTCAAAGATTTGCAACGTTGTCCATCCGACGGTGAAGTGGAGCATGTCGATTTTTTGCGTGTTACCCAGGACCACAAAGTATCGGTCCATGTCCCCTTGCATTTTCTGGGAGAGAAGGACTGTGTTGGTGTGAAAAAACAGGGTGGTGTTGTCAGTCACTTGGTCTCGGATGTGGAGGTCAGCTGTTTGCCCCGGGATTTACCGGAGTACCTGGAAGCGGACATCACGCAGCTCGAGATTGGGCGTTCTTTGCATTTGACTGATATCCAGCTTCCAGCAGGTGTTGAAATGGTCATGTTGGTCCAGAATCCTGATGCCCATGTAGCGATTGCCAGTGTCTTCAAACCGCGGGTACAGACGAGTGAAGTGGAAGCCGATGGCGAGATCCTTGAACCCGATACTGAAAGCGAAACGACCAATGATTGAGTTGTTCTGGCGATTTTGTGATTCTCCAGGGCTTGTATGGCTCTGTCGAAAAGTGCCAGCCGCGAAGAGTTCAGGGTGTCGGAGTGTGGTAGGTGGTGCCGCTTGCCAGTCTGCTTGTGAACTGTACCTTGGTTTCTGGTCTTGCCTGAGCGCCATTTTTTCTGGCACAGGTCGAGTTTCGCTCTGCAGGGGAGACCTCTTGTTGAAAGCTAATCGTGTCTTTATTTTAATGGATAACAGGGGGACGGGAATTGTCTTGGAATCAACCAGATAAGGACGACAAAAATCAAAAAAATCCTTGGGGTGGTGGCGACCAGAAAGGGCCACCGGATCTGGACGAGCTTCTGAAAAAGTTTTTCGCCTCTTTTTTGAAGCGTAGTAACAATACCGGTGGTGGAGACAGTGGTGGCAAAGGAGAAGGTCGCTTTTCCCGGTGGGGGGGCGGGGTCCCGCCTGTTGTTTTGGGTTTGGGAGTCTTGGTGTTACTGGTTCTTTGGGGACTTTCCGGCATATACATTGTCAATGAGGGGAAGAGAGGCGTTGAGCTGCGCTTTGGTGCCTACTCGGCAATCACTTTGCCTGGTCCGCAATGGCACATTCCGTTTCCAGTTGAAAGCGTTGAGATAGTGGATGTTGGCAGCATCCGATCTGTACAAAACAAAACGCGGATGTTGACCCGTGATGAGAACATTGTGGAAGTTGAGTTGTCGGCGCAGTACCGGGTGAAAAACGCTGCGGATTACCTCTTCAAAGTGCGTTTCCCGGATACGCAAGGTGAGAGGATTCCAGAATCAGAAGGGACAATTTTCCAAGTGATGGAAAGTGCTTTGCGCGAAGTAGTCGGCACGAACAATATGGACTTTATTCTTGGTGCCGGTCGCGCTGAAATCGCCGCACGAACCCACAGTTTGATGCAAAGCATCCTGGATAGTTACCAGTCGGGACTCGAAATGATCAGCGTGAACCTGCAGCAGTCACAGCCGCCCGCTGCGGTGCAGGAAGCCTTTGCTGACGCGATCAAAGCCCGTGAGGATGAAATACGTTTCATCAATGAGGCCGAGGCTTACGCGAATGGGATTGTTCCTTTGGCAAGGGGCGAAGCGGCACGCATGGAGCAGGATGCCGTTGCCTATCGTGAAAAAGTAACTGCCAGTGCGGAAGGGGAAGCGGAACGCTTTGTAAAACTTTACCGGGAATATTCCCAGTCTCCTGAAGTGACCCGTGAGCGTCTTTATTTGCAGGCAATGGAAGAAGTGTTATCGAACAGCGCGAAAGTAATAGTGGATGTCGACAGTGCAAACAGCATTTTTTATTTGCCACTCGATTCTTTGATCAACAAAAGAGGTCAAGGCAATGAAGGCTTCGACCCAAACGCCTTGAAGCCTCAGACAGGCAACCTCTCAGGCAGAAGAAATTCTTCCGGTAAGCGCCAGGATGGTCGGCGCACGGACCCAAGAACGAGATGAAAGCCATTTTGATTATTCTTGCTGTGTTGGCCGGCCTGCTCTGGTCTGTTTTTTATACAGTGGATCAGAGACAGAAAGCGATTCTTTTCAGGCTCGGAGAAATTGTGCAGGCGGATGTGCCGCCTGGTCTGCATCTGAAATTTCCTTTCATCAACAACGTCGCGAAATTCGACTCCCGGATTCTTACCATGAATGCCAGACCGGAAAGTTTTCTTACCGTCGAGAAAAAGAATGTTACCGTGGATTTCTTCGTAAAATGGCGGATCAGAGATGTGGGACAGTACTACCGCGCAACGCGAGGCGATGAAAGGAATGCGCAAAGCAGGCTTTCTCAAATCATGAAAGACCGCCTGCGCAATGAGTTTGGAAAACGCACCATCAAGCAGGTAGTCTCTGGAGAGCGTGCTGAAATCATGGGAATTTTGCAGGAAAAGGCGAACAAGCAGTCGGTGGAACTCGGCATTCAGGTCGTTGATGTGCGTATCAGTCGTATTGATTTGCCTGATGATGTGAGTGATTCCGTGTATGAAAGAATGAGGGCGGAACGTGACAGGGTGGCTCGGGAATTTCGTGCACGCGGCAAAGAATCGGCAGAGCGAATCGAAGCGCGTGCCGACAGAGAGCGCACTGAAATCGTGGCTGTAGCTTACCGTGATGCGGAGAAAGTACGCGGGGAAGGGGATGCGCGTTCAGCAAAAATTTATGCGGACGCATACAGTCTTGATCCACAGTTCTACGCTTTTTTGCGAAGTATTGAGGCTTACAAGAAGAGCTTCAAGAATAACTCAAGTGTATTGGTTCTTGAACCGGACTCAGGGTTTTTCCGGTACTTCAGAGACTTTAAAGAAGAGCCAGACAAGTAGTTTTTCATCGGTCGCGGTATGGACGGAATTTTCAGTATCGACTGGGGAGATTTGCTCACGGCTGTGTCACTGGTGCTGATTATTGAAGGACTTTTGCCTTTTCTGCACCCGACATCGGTGCGCCGTTATTCAGAGAAAATGAAAGAACTCAGTGACCGGACTTTGCGCACTTTTGGATTTGTCGCCTTGGCGGCAGGTTTAGTAATTCTCAATATCGCACGGTAGCAGACAGTAGCAATAAAAACGGACTTTAGAGTCGTTTGAGATGTTTCCCAAGCTGGTTTCGAGTGGCTCTGGAATGCCTTTTTGCGTTTTCGTGATATCCCGAAACTATGGGTTGTTTTGTGGTCGTTGACAGCTAATGGGTTTTAACTGGCTACTTCCCGTCGGGATCGAAGAAGATTTGCCCTGCCGTGCGCGTGTCATCGAAGACATGCGCCGCAAAGTTTTGGACCTCTTCGAAGTTTGGGGCTACGACTTGGTTATTCCCCCCCTGGTTGAATATGTGGAAGCACTTTTGGTCATGAAAGGTGCAAGATTGGATTTGCAAACCATGAAGCTTATTGACCAGTTGAACGGGAAAATGATGGGTATTCGTGCCGATATGACTCCGCAGGTTGCGCGCATTGCTGCAAACCGAATGCCACACGACCGCATCCATCGCTTCTGTTACCTTGGGTCGGTTCTCAAAGCACGACCGGAAGGGGCTTTGGGTTCTCGCCAGCCCTTGCAGTTTGGTGCGGAAATTTACGGATGCAATGTCCTCAGTGCCGACTTTGAAATCATCCGAATGTTGCTGGCAACTCTCCAGCGCTGTGGGGTGCGGGACATTACTTTATCCATAGGCCACATTGACGTATATCGTTCCTTGGTGAAACTTGCCGGACTCAACGAGCGACAGACGCATGAGCTTTTTGTACTTTTGCAAAGAAAGTCATCCCATGAAATCATTCGCTTTTTAACCGCAGAAGGCATTGGCAGGGAGAAACAGTCCTGGTTCACCGAACTGGTACATTTTCATGGTGATGCTGGTGTGCTCGAGACGGCGCTCGATTATTTTTCCACTTACAGCACGCAAGTCTCACAAGCCATTGAACAGGTGAAAAAGATTGGGATCATGCTGGCTGAAGTGTCGGATGCGAAAGTACACTTCGACTTGGCGGAATTGACCGGATATCAATACCGAACCGGTGTTTGTTTTGCTGCTTACACTCCCGGCATTGGTCAGGAAATCGCACGTGGTGGTCGCTATAACGACATCACTGAAAGTTTTGGAGTGAAGCTGGCAGCTACCGGGTTCAGCAGTGACCTGCATTTGCTTGCTACCCATGTGGGTGGTGAACGGGAGGAGCCCGAAACGATTTTTGCCCCGCTGTGCAATGAGTCTGAATTACGTGAATCTGTCGCTGCTTTGAGGGCATCAGGGAAGCGGGTTGTGGAGCAGCTGTTTCCAGAAGAAAAAATCAGGCCCGAAGATTATAAAAGTTGTTTGCTGAAAAAAGCCGGGCGCTGGGTAGTTGTCGATGTCTGATGCCTGTTGCGTGATTGGCCTGCAGTGGGGCGACGAAGGGAAAGGAAAAATAGTCGACTGGCTGTCCGGCACAGTTGATGCCGTTGTCCGTTTCCAGGGAGGACACAACGCTGGTCACACTGTGGTTATTGGGGGTGAGAAAATAGTATTCCACCTGGTTCCTTCAGGAATTCTGCGCGAGAAAGTCGTATGCCTGATTGGCAATGGCGTCGCTGTTTGTCCCAGGCATTTCAGGGATGAAATTGAGATGTTGAAAGCGCGTGGGATCGATTTCAGGGGAAGGCTCAAGATTTCCTGGGCCAGTCCGCTGATATTTGAATGTCACAAACGCATTGACTGCGCTCGTGAATCCGGGAACGGAACCGTGATTGGCACGACACAACGGGGGATCGGCCCGGTTTTCGAAGACAAGGCTGCGCGGCGAGCCTTGCGGTTTGCGGACTTGCGCAATGCCGGGAAGTTTGTGAAGAAATACCACGCGCTTTATGCCTACCACAACTTCATGCTTGAACATTATTACCATGAAGAGCCGCAGGACTGTGCATCAGAGTTGGAAGAATTGTTGTCACAAAGGGAGATGTTGCTGAAACTGGGCACGAATGTTTCTTCCTGCATTTATGAACTGTGTCAGCGCAAAGACGGCGGTCATGTGCTTTTTGAAGGGGCTCAGGGTGTCATGCTTGATATTGATCATGGTACCTACCCCTTCGTTACCTCGACCAATACCGTGGCGGGGGAAGCTTCCGTAGGGACAGGCTATCCCTTCCGAGGTAAAGTGTTCGGCATTTTCAAGGCTTACGCAACACGGGTGGGCAACGGGCCTTTTCCGACGGAGCTGCACGATCGCAATGGGGAAATGATTGCCAGACGCGGTTGTGAGTTTGGGGCAACGACTGGCCGGCCGCGACGTTGTGGCTGGCTGGACCTGGTTGCTTTGCGCTATGCAGTGCGAATCAATGGTGTGGACAGGCTTTGCCTGACGAAGCTCGATGTGCTGGATGAAATGGAAGAAATTTTTGTTGCCACTGATTATTCCGAAAAAAACCAACATGCGGACTTGTGGTTTTCCGGCAGTGAAAATGACTTCACTCCCGTTTACCAACGCCTGGCGGGATGGAAGTGCAGTACCCGGCACATTCGGTCTTATGATGCCCTGCCTGTTGAAGCCAAGCACTACATAGAATTAGTGGAACGGGAGACTCAGGTTCCGGTGACAGTCATTGCCAATGGGCCGGAACGCGATGAACTGATTTGCCGCGAAACAGTTACCGGCCGCCCAAGAAGTTTATGAAAAATCCGGAACCTGGTTGCGGGAACTGTGCCATGGCTATGCTGCAGTAGACGCGAATACAAGGGAGCCAAGTCAGACCTGCCGTTCGCAGGTTTGGAATGGCCGCGTCCTGGCAATGCTGTCAAAGGGATGGCGACGCTGGAGAAAGAAACCGAGACTGAGGGTGTCGTTCGTCTCGGCAACGTTGCCCATGGTTCAGAAAAATCTATTCGAAACCGGCAACATCGTCAAAACCTGGCGGGGTGTTTTGCCCCTTGGAGCGATCCAGGGAGTGTAGTTTTCCTGGCGGTCTTTGGGAATCTCAAGGTTCATCTGATGCGGGTCGGTCATGACGCGCTGATTGGTCTCTGGCTGTTTCGACAATTACCGCTGTCATAGTCCCTCTGCGGGCAGCCACTTCGATCCAAGGTCAACTCAGCACCGAGGGCATGCTTCACGCGAGTTTTTTTCAGATCAGCGAAGACTCTGTCTCGATTGAGCAAGCTTTCCGAGCTTTCACAGTGGAAAAGGATTTTGTCCAGAATTTCTTCGTTAAAGAAACTGAGGGCTTTTTGGCCATGTTTTTTTTCTCTTGCCAGAAACAAGTACCTTCGCTGCCGGCAGACAAGGTTTCTGACAGGTTCGTGCTATTGCTGCCTTTATTTCATATGTGCTCACAATATCCCATGGCAGGTCCACGCAACTTCTTCTAAGGTCACCTTCAGACACGACTTCATGTCGGTATATACGTTCTGGTGTCTGCGATTTGTTCAATCCTGACGGTGCTGCCCCCTCCTTTCCCGGTTGGTTGGCGTGAACCTATGGCTTTCTCATGTTGTGGGTGGGGTTGGTTCCAGAGCAAGTTCATCATGACGATCCTGTGGTTTTTTTCAGGTGCTGTTCCTGAAAATGCCCTGAAAACCGGGCGCTCAGCCCCGACAGAAAGGGAAGTGTTTCGTGATTGTCAGCGGCCTGTGACAGCCCTCAGAGTCTGGTGCCGAGGAGAGGACTTGAACCTCCACACGGGGGCTTCCCCCACCAGCACCTGAAGCTACGGGACGCAGCTAAAACCCGCCCATAGCGCGTAGCCTCGCGGGTCATAGAACCAATGGGCAGTAACCATGTGATATATGTGGGTTAAGTGGGCGGGCCAGAAGTGTACCCGTTTTGACCCTAAATCGCGTGATTTCAGGCTGTTTCACCGAAACATGCGCTATCCAGAGTGCGCATAAAGTCAACTATATTCCGTAATTCGTCAACGGGAGCATTCCTCCCACGTTGGTTTGCTTGCCATCATACGTCCGTAACTTGCGTTTCCTTGTTGCTGATACTTTGATTCACAATATTGAAACCCTACTCCCGGCCAAGTACATGTACCTTTTCGATGACACTAAATACTGGGCAAGAGAAATGAAATGAATGACAAACAAGTAAGAATTATTGCCGAGTTAACAAGAGCAGATGCCATAAATCTCTACAACGCCGGTGAGGTGAGAACATGGAGAGCAATCTGCGAAACGATTCGAGAGGTAGCACGCGCAGGCGAGGGCGTCACATTCCCACTCAACGTGCTTCAGTTCTACTACGCGATTGATTTCTGTGGCTACACAAAACGTCACATCATCACATGACTGGAGGTCGTGAGAAACGAAACTTGGCCAATTTGGATTTGGAAGCTAACGTTGAAGGGCAACGCCTCGGCTTATCTGTAGAAGTTTAGACCCAATCTGACACATCACTAAATCAAGCTGAGCGCAGCGAAGCTTGATTGAGTGAGAGTTACCCGTTTAGATGTAATTGCAATATTAACATCCAAACAAAGAGGTAACTCTCATGATCCATACTAACGATAAAGTCATTAAATATAAAGTCGGCCTACTCAATCTGGCTGAAGAACTCGGAAACGTCTCAAAAGCCTGCAAGATGATGGGCGTATCTAGAGATACTTTCTATCGATACAAAGCCGCTGCTGATGAAGGTGGCATTGAAGCACTTTTTGATCAAAACAGGCGTATCGCGAACCTCAAAAATAGAGTTGATTCTGCGATTGAATCCATCGTCGTTGAACACGCTCTGGAAGAACCTGCCCATGGGCAGACCCGAACCAGCAATGAGCTACGCAAAATGGGGACATTTGTTTCGCCGACGGGCGTACGAAGTATTTGGTTACGCCATAAACCTGGCTTGCCTTAAAGATCGACGCAAAGCACTATCCGATAAAGTGGCCACTGAAGGCCTGATTCTTACTGAGCCTCAAGTCGCTGCCATGGAACGCAAACAAGATGACGATCAGGCCTGTGGTGAGATAGAAACAGCCCACCCTGGCTATTTTGGCTCGCAAGACACTTACTATGTGGGTACATTCAAGGGTATTGGCCGAGTCTATCAGCAGACGTTTATTGATACTTACAGTAAAGTCGCTCATGCCAAGCTCTACACCACCAAAACGCCGATTACCGCCGCTGATATGCTCAATGATCGTGTGTTGCCGTTCTATGAGGAACAAGAACTTCCCATGCTGCGGATTCTCACCGACCGTGGTACAGAATATTGTGGTCGAGCTGACCAACATGATTACCAGCTCTACCTGGCCTTGAATGATATTGAGCACACCAAAACCAAAGTCAGGTCACCGCAAACCAATGGTATTTGTGAACGCTTCCACAAGACCCTTCTCAATGAGTTTTACCAAGTGACCTTGCGTAAGAAAATCTATCAATCGATAGAAGAATTACAAATTGATCTTGATAAATGGCTCATCAAATACAATACTCAACGAACTCACCAAGGCAAAATGTGCTGTGGGAGAACGCCGATGGAAACTCTCATCGACGGCAAATCAATCTGGAAGGAAAAGTTTTTGAACTAAACTTAACCTGACAGTCGGTTGCTGATAAACGGGTAACTGTCAGATCAAGTCTAAACTTCTACATCTTATAGCATTAACCACTGAAAATTTGAATCAAATTCAATGGAAATTTTACCAGCCCTCCTGTCGATTTAAACGATGCGGACGTTTGAGGGGTATTTTCCTCTTGGTATATTGGATTAAATTGGGTATTATGGGGTAAATTATTGGATATGAAACCCTATGAAAGACCCTAACCTTTATCTGATACTGGATATTGTGAAGCTTGTTGCGGAGATTGACGAGTTTAAAGGCCGCTGGCAGGCCTTGGAAAATCTCTCTCCTGAACGCCTGTCTGCTTTGCGCACAGTGGCAACGGTTGAAAGCGTTGGCTCTTCAACCCGTATTGAAGGCGCAAAGCTGACTGATGCACAAGTTGAAACCCTGTTATCGAGTTTAGGCAAAACCTCTTTCGAATCCCGTGATGAACAGGAAGTGGCGGGCTATGCCCACGCCATGGACCTTGTGTTCGAGGCTTTTGCCGACTTGCGGCTTACTGAAAACCATATTCGCCAGCTTCATCAGACATTACTGCGCTACAGCCATAAGGATGAGCGCCATCGCGGAACTTATAAGACACTTGATAATCATGTGGTTGCCTTTGACGCTGATGGCCGTGAAATAGGTGTGATTTTTGAAACCACCACGCCTTTTGATACGCCGCGCGAAATGGAAGAGCTGGTTGCCTGGACCGTAAAAGCGATTAACGAAGAAGCACTGCATCCGCTGTTGATTATTGCTGTATTCGTGGTGACGTTTCTCGCCATCCATCCGTTTCAGGATGGAAATGGCCGCCTGTCGCGTGTGCTGACAACTTTGCTACTGCTTCGGGCGCGTTATGATTATGTCCCTTACGCTTCGCTTGAAAGCGTGATCGAGGAAAATAAAGATCTTTATTACAAGGCCCTGCGCCGCACCCAAACCACGCTAAAAAGCGATGCACCCGATTGGGAGCCATGGGTGGGTTTCTTCCTGCGCTGTCTTAAAAAACAGAAAAACAATCTGGCTGAGCGACTTGATCGTGATCAGATAGCCAGTGATGGTGATGCTGAATTACCGGAAATTTCCCTAAAAATTCTGGCACTGCTACGTGCCCATAATCGCCAAAATATTGTGCAGATTACCGAAGCAACCGGCGCAAACAGAAATACGATCAAACTGCGACTGCGCGAGCTGGTGGGTACCGGAAAAATCAGACGACACGGGAAAGCGAGGGCCACATGGTACACATTATGAACAATGATATATCCGCCGTTTTCGTCCATATCAGCAGCATATTGATAGGGAATTAGCGTGAAAATAGTCGATAACATTAACAACCTTCTCGGAGACGATCTCAAAACGACCCTAAAGAATGGGACGCGCTTGAAAATTGCGGCCTCTTGCTTTTCGATATATGCGTTTGAAGCTCTAAAAGCTGAATTATCAAAAATCGACAAACTGGATTTTGTTTTCACTGTCCCAACATTTGTACCGGAAGGGGCAACGGATCAGGTCAAGCGAGAGCAGCGCGAGTTTTTTATTCCAAAAGCACAGCGCGAGAGAAGTCTTTACGGAACAGAGTTTGAAATTCAACTTCGCAATAAACTGACACAACGTGCTGTTGCCCGTGAATGTGCTGACTGGATAAGAAAAAAAGCGACATTTCGTTCGAACAAAACCAAAGCTCCGATGCAACAATTTATTTGCGTCGATGGTAAATCTGAACAGATTGCCTACATGCCGATAGGTGGTTTTACAGCTGTTGATCTTGGCCTGCAAAAAGGAAATGCCGTTTCAAATATCGTCAATCGGTTTGATGGCGCACCTTATACCAACACGTATCTTGATCTGTTTGATCAGATTTGGAGCGACCCGGACAAATTGGAAGACGTTACCGAATCTATCTGCCAGCACATTGAATCCATCTATCAGGAAAATTCGCCGGAACGCATTTACTTTCTGATCCTCTACAATCTCTTCAATGAATTTTTGGAAGAAATTGACGAGGATGTTCTGCCAAACGACCGCACTGGTTATCTGGATAGCTTGGTTTGGAACAAGCTCTTCAACTTTCAGCGTGACGCGGCAACGGGCATCATAAACAAGCTTGAAACCTATAATGGTTGCATTCTGGCGGACAGTGTTGGCCTCGGCAAAACCTTCACAGCCCTTGCGGTTATTAAATATTATGAGCTTCGCAACCGTTCTGTTCTGGTTCTCTGCCCTAAAAAACTGGCTGACAATTGGATGAACTATAACAGCAATTTAAAAACTAATCTCTTTGCCAAAGACCGTTTGAATTACGATGTGCTCTGCCACACGGATTTATCGCGGGACAACGGCATGTCCTTTGGCATACCTCTAAACCGCGTCAACTGGGGGAATTATGATCTCGTTGTTATCGATGAATCCCACAATTTCCGAAACAATGACATCTATAAGGATAAGGAAACGCGCTATCAGAAACTGATGCGTCAGGTTATTCTGGAGGGTGTTAAAACCAAGGTTTTGATGTTGTCGGCAACGCCGGTAAACAACCGTTTCACTGATCTGCGTAACCAGCTCGCGCTTGCCTATGAGGGCCAATCCGAGGCTCTTAGCCAAAAGCTGAAAACCAATACCAGCGTTGAAGAAATATTCCGCAAAGCTCAAACCGCTTTTAATATGTGGTCAAAACTTCCCCCCGAAGAACGCACCGCACAGGCCATTCTCATGGCTCTTGATTTTGATTTTTTCGAGTTGCTGGACAGCGTAACGATTGCCCGCTCCCGCAAGCATATCGAAACATTTTACGATACCAAAGACATTGGCAAATTTCCAGAACGCCGCAGGCCGCTCTCCTTTCATTGTCCGCTCACGGCCAGAACGGATGTTATGAGCCTGAACGATATTTTCGCCCAGCTCACCTTGTTAAAACTCGCGGTCTATGCGCCGCTTAGTTATATTTTGCTCAGCCGCATGACAAAATATGAAGAGCTGTACGATACAGAGCTTGAAGGCGGCAAAGGCCGCTTGAGACAAGCGGACCGTGAACGCAGTCTGCAAGCGCTTATGACGACCAATCTGTTGAAACGGCTTGAAAGCTCGGTAGAGGCGTTTCGTCTGACGCTGGATAGACTAAAAACCAACCTCACAACCACCCTTGATGCCATAGCGGATTTTGAGCGTTCGGGCGGTATGCTGAACATATCCGATTACACCGCCAACGCGGATGATTTTGATGGCGATGACGATGATTTAAGTGGACTCGGGGATTTCACCGTTGGCAAGAAAGTCAAAATCAGTCTTGCGGATATGGACGTTCAATCCTGGCAGCATGATTTACAAGGCGACCTTGCGTTAATCGATGGACTTCTTGCTTCCATGGAGCTGATCCGGCCAGAAGATGATAGCAAACTTCAGCATTTAAAGGCACAGATTCTGGACAAAATCAAGAATCCGCTCAATGCGGGTAACAAAAAAATACTCATTTTTACGGCCTTCGCGGACACGGCAAACTATCTCTACAAAAATATTGCTGCCAATATTTTAGAAACCCAAGGCCTGCATAGCGCAAAAGTTACCGGCTCGGATGCGCCTAAGACAACGCTCAAAAAAACCTATGATTTCCAGTCCGTCCTCACGCTATTCTCACCGCGTGCCAAGGAAAAACATCTCATTATGCCAGATGATAGCAATGAATTAGATATTCTCATTGGCACCGACTGTATTTCCGAAGGCCAGAATCTTCAGGACTGTGACTATGTCATAAATTACGACATTCACTGGAATCCGGTGCGCATTATCCAGCGTTTCGGGCGCATTGACCGCATTGGTTCGCCCAATGCCCAAATTCAGCTTGTGAACTATTGGCCGGATATTACTCTGGATGACTATATCAAACTGAAAGAGCGCGTCGAAAACCGCATGATGATTGCCGATGTAACCGCAACCGGGGATGACAATGTACTGACCGCCAAAAGCAGCGACATTGCCTACCGCAAGGAACAGCTCCAACGCATGCAGGAAGAAGTGATTGATCTGGAAGATGTAAAAACCGGTATTTCCATCACCGACCTTGGCCTCAATGACTTCCGTATGGATTTGCTCAACTATGTGAAGGAAAATGGCGATTTGAAAAGCCTGCCCAACGGCCTTCATGCGGTTGTTCCGGCTGATGCTGACCATGGGCTACCTGCCGGGGTGATTTTCGCCCTGAAAAACATCCATGACAGCGTTAATATCAACCAGCAGAACCGGCTGCACCCCTATTACCTTGTCTATATCAATAATGACGGTGAGGTTGTGGTTGATCACACCGAGGTTAAGCGCCTTCTCGATCTGGTACGTTCAAGCTGTAAGGGGTGGTCCGCGCCTATACAGAATATTTGCCGCCTGTTTAATGAGCAAACACAGGACGGCAGCGATATGAGGCAACAATCAGAACTTTTGAGCGCCGCTATCCGTTCCATGATTGAGGTCAAGGAAGAAAAAGACATTGATAGTCTGTTCAGTGGCGGGCGGACAACAGCGCTGGTCAATACCATTGCCGGACTGGATGATTTTGAACTGATTGCCTTTCTGGTTGTTCAGGAGGCAAAAACCTCATGAACGCATTTTTCGATTATCCCAAGGCAGCAGAATTTGGCAGAATCTTACCTAAGGGCAAGATTTACGATCACGCCCGTGCGTCTTCAAAATTGCAGCAGATCTTTGTGGATCAGGTGGAAAAAATCATCTGGAAAGTCAAGCTGGCACCGGAAACCATCAATCTGAACGCGACAAAATCCGTATCGGAAATTCAGATTTTTGAAATCCGCTTGCGGACGACCACATGCGATGAAGATGTTTTACGTGCCATCGACAAGGCCATTGCTTTTCCAATTATTTTTGAACTGACCCATAATGACAAATGCAAAGTGGTTGCAGCCTTTAAACGTCCCAATGAAGCGGACAGCGAAAAATGGGTGGTGAGCGAATATTTTGAAAGCGATTGGCAAGTGGTGGACAGTCCGCGAACGACCTTGCCTACGGCGCTTGATCTTGGCGCGCTCTATGACAAGCTTTTAAGTGACCTGCTACCCGGTGAATTTGGCATGGATAAACCACTCGCAGTGCGGATTGAAAACCTGGAAGCTATTCGGGCGGGTGAGCGCGAGATTGAACGCATTAAGGCACGTATGGCCCGCGAGAAACAATATAACAAACGCATTGCCATCAACGCAGAATTGCGGGCGGCGCAACAAGAATTAAAGCGTTTTCAGGATAAGTGTACGCGGTTATCCGGTTCGAAAACGCCACCAGATAAAGAGCAACAATTAACAGGCCGGAAGTTTTAGGTCGGGAAAGGATACGACACATGGACAAACTAAAAATGCACAGCCCAGATTTGACGGATGAAAACATCGCGAAAATCCGTGACCTGTTTCCAAGTTGCGTAAGCGAAGCAACGGACGAAAACGGCAAGCTGCGCCTCGTAGTGGATTTTGATCAATTGCGGCAGGAATTATCAGACAGCATTGTCGAAGGACCACAGGAACGCTACCGCCTCGACTGGCCGGGAAAACGTGAAGCCCTGCTAACGGCTAATGCGCCCATTGCCAAAACCCTGCGTCCGTGCCGTAAGGATAGCGTTGATTTTGATACTACCCAAAACCTGTTCATTGAAGGCGACAATCTGGATGCGCTGAAACTGTTGCAGGAAACCTATCTCGGTAAAGTCAAAATGATCTATATCGACCCGCCCTACAATACGGGGAATGATTTTATCTATGAAGACGACTTTGCTGCCGGTAAACAGGACTATCTGGAAGATAGCGGACAGATTGATGAAGAAGGCGGCAAGCTGATTATAGCCAACCCCGAAAGCGAATGGACGGTTTCATTCGGACTGGTTGTCGATGATTTATCCACGTTTAAAACTAGCAAATAACCTTCTTCATGAAATGGTGTTATTTTTATAAGTATTGATGCAGTCGAAGTTGCGGGACTTACGAAAAATTTGTGATGAGTATTTGGGGCGGGAAATTTTATTGATCAACTTGTTTGGCAAAAGAAAGCTTAAGCGCCATCTAACGATTCAAAGATTTTTTTCTAACAGACCATGATATGTTTTGTCTATGCAAATCTAAATCAGATGTTATTCAAAAGGCAAGTTTGAGAACCGAAAAGCATAACCACGATTATAAAAATCCTGACAACGACCCGCGTGGACCTTGGAATTCGACTGCTGCAACTTGTTAATACAGACAATATTGGACCAAATTTGTATTATCCGATAACAAACCCGAACACTGGAGAAAGTATTTGGCTCGAAAAAAACTGCGGTCTGGGGCATTTCCAAAAGATAGCATTTTTGGAGAGACTAAAGGATAACCGAATATATTTCGGAGCAGGTGGCAATAATGTACCATGTATAAAGCGATTTTTGTCTGAATTGAAGTTTGACGGAATGGCTCCACAATCCATAATGTTCTACAAAGATGTTGGGCATAGCCAAGAGGGGGCTAAAGAAGTTACTTCACTGCTTGAAGCTGGCGCATTTGATGGCCCAAAGCCCATTCGCCTTTTAAGTAGATTGCTTATCCTAGCGAGAACAGAACCAAATGACATTGTTCTCGACTTCTTCGCTGGCTCTTCCACTACCGCTCACGCGACTATGCAACTCAACGCTGAGGATGGCGGCAATCGTAAATTCATCATGGTGCAATTGCCCGAGGAAACGGACGAAAAATCCGAGGCCTTCAAAGCGGGTTACAGCACAATCGCCGAAATTTCCAAGGAACGCATCCGCCGTGCGGGCAAAAAAATCCTTGAAGGTGAGTGCCACAAAGACTGGAACAAGGATGTTGGTTTTCGTGTCCTGAAAATCGACACCTCCAACATGGCGGATGTCTATTACACGCCAGAACAGACTGACCAGAAAGACCTGTTCGCCGCCGTCGATAATATCAAGCCAGGCAGAGATAACCCGGAAGACCTTCTGTTTCAGGTGCTGGTGGATTGGGGTGTTGACCTGACCCTGCCTATCCGCAAGGAAACCATTCAAGACAAGACCATCTTTTTCGTCAATCACGCGCCTTATGACCTGATCGCCTGTTTTGACAAAGGCATTACCGAAGAACTGGTCAAGGAACTGGCCACCCATAAACCAGTGCGCGTGGTTTTTCGCGACAATGGGTTTGTTTCTGATGCGGTCAAAATCAATGTCGATCAGATTTTCCGCCAGCTTTCCCCCGCCACCGATGTTAAGTCGATTTAGGGAGCGTCATGGTGAAAAAGAATGAACCCATGCCCCTCAGTGGTGAAATGCTTCTCTATGAAACAGAGGATGGCACCGCCCGGGTTGAATGCCGCTTTATTGATGAAAGCCTGTGGCTTTCTCAGAGCCTGATTGCCGTGCTGTTTGGGGTTTCAGTTAAAACAGCCAATGAGCATTTGAAAAACATCTATGACAGTGATGAACTACACCCAGAGGCAACTATCCGGAAATTCCGGATAGTTCAAATAGAAGGAGAACGGCAGGTCAGCCGGAATATCGACCATTATAATCTGGAAGCCATCTTGGCCGTTGGCTACCGGGTGCGATCGGCTCGTGGAAGACAATTTCGCCGTTGGGCGACGGAACGCTTGCAGGAATATCTGGTCAAGGGTTTTACCATGGATGATGAGCGGCTTAAAAACCCGCCAGCACCAGGCGGGGGTATTCCTGATTATTTTGACGAATTACTGGAACGTATTCGCGACATTCGCGCCAGCGAAGCGCGGATGTATTTGCGGGTACGTGAAATTTTTGCACTGGCAGGAGATTATCAGGCGGCAGATAAAGAAACTCACCTGTTTTTCCAGATAATCCAGAATAAGCTCCATTTTGCCGCCACCGGCAAGACCGCAGCCGAACTGATTAAAGACCGCGCTGATCATAATACGGCCCAATATGGGGTTGACCAGTTTCAAGGGCAAACAGGTTACAAAGGTTGATACCAGAACCGCCAAGAATTATTTGTCCAAAGATGAAATTTCAGAGCTAAACCGTATCGTCACCATGTGGCTTGATTTTGCCGAAGATCAGGCCAAACGGCGTCAGCAGGTTTTTATGAAAGACTGGCAGGATAAACTGGACAGCTTTCTGGAATTTAATGATCGTGATGTGCTGGATGGTGCAGGGTCTATCAGTCATAAGGCGGCGGGAAACCATGCTGAAACCGAATACAAAAAATTCGCCCATACCCGCCGCGCACTTTTGGAGGCAGAAGGTAAACGTACCTCAATTAAGGACCTGAAAACGTTGGCGGAAGCGGCGGCAAAACAAATAGAAGGGCCAAAAGAATGAAGCTTAAATTCAAAATCCAGGCCTATCAAACCAATGCCGTTGACGCGGTTCTGGATAGCTTTGCCGGACAGCCCAAAAGTGACGTGCTGTGCTACCGCATGGATCCAGGCCGCACCCAAGCGGCCCGCATGTTCGATGAAGGCTTCAAGAATGCCGATATTCGCCTGACAGATATTCAGCTTCTGGACAATATTCAAAAAGTGCAGAAACGCCAGAATTTGCCTTTGTCAAAGTCGCTTGCCGATTTTACCGAGACCGACCGCAAGGGCGTGGTCAAGTCGAAGCAGAAATCATACAAGCCCGGCGCGAGGCTCAATCTTGATATTGAAATGGAGACCGGAACCGGCAAGACCTATTGCTATATCAAAAGCATTTTCGAGATGCACAAACGCTATGGCTGGTCGAAATTCATCATTATGGTGCCAAGCATTGCCATTCGCGAGGGCATAAAAAAATCATTCGAAATCACCGCTGATCATTTTACCGAAAGCTACAGAAAAAAGGCGCGGTTCTTTATCTATAATTCCAAGCGCCTGCATGAGCTGGAAAGCTTTTCATCGGACGCTGGTATCAATGTGATGATTATCAACATTCAGGCGTTTAACGCGCGCGGTGCGGACAATCGCCGGATTTATGACGAACTGGACGACTTCCAGTCCCGCCGCCCCATCGAGGTGATCAGCTCCAACCGCCCAGTCCTGATACTGGATGAACCACAGAAGATGGAAGGCAAGGCAACCATGGATGCCCTGCCCAAATTCAACCCGCTGTTCATCTTGCGCTATTCAGCAACCCATAAAACCAATCACAACAAGATACACAGGCTTGATGCGCTTGATGCCTATAACCAGAAACTGGTGAAGAAAATTGCGGTGCGCGGTATTCAGACGCTCGGACTGGCGGGCACCAATGCCTACCTCTATCTGGAAAGTATCGAAATTTCCAAAAAGGCTCCCGTGGCACGCATTGAACTGGAAGTGAAGCTCAAATCCGGCGAGATTAAACGTCAGCTCAAACGATTGGAATTCGGACGCGATCTGTTCGTGGAATCCGGTGAACTGGATCAATATCGCGGCTTCACCATCAGCCAGATTGACTATAATCATGACACGGTTGAATTTACCAACGGCGTCATCCTGAACGCAGGCGAAGCCACCGGCGATGTGAACGAGCAGGACATTCGCCGCATCCAGATACGCGAGACCATCAAGGCGCATTTTGACAAGGAAAAGCAGTTCTTTGCTCAAGGTATCAAAGTGCTGTCCCTGTTCTTTATCGATACCGTTGCCAAATACCGTGATTATGAGCAAGAGGATGAAAAGGGCGACTATGCCCGCGTTTTTGAGCGCGAATATAACCTCTTGAAAGACGAATACCTGTCAGAACTGGCACTCGATAATGAAGCTTACCGCGAATATCTCGCTGGCATTGACGCCAGTGCAACCCACAATGGTTATTTTGCCATAGACAAGAAATCCAAGCGTCTGAAAGACCCGAAAGTTGGCGCACGCTCCGTCGATTCAGATGATGTGGACGCTTATGATCTGATCCTGAAGGACAAGGAGCGGCTTTTGTCCTTTGACGAACCAACCCGCTTTATCTTCTCGCACTCTGCCCTACGGGAGGGATGGGATAACCCCAATGTCTTTGTCATGTGCATATTGAAACACAGCGACAACACACTGTCCCGCCGCCAGGAAGTCGGACGCGGGCTTCGTTTGTCGGTCAATCAGCATGGCGAGCGCATGGACAACCCGGCCATTGTGCATGACATTAATGTACTCACCGTTGTCGCGAGTGAAAGCTACAAGGACTTTGTTGCGGGCCTGCAAACTGAAATTGCGGAGATACTTTCAGCACGGCCCAGAAAAGCCACTGAGGCCTATTTCACCGGTAAAATTATAGATACGGAATCCGGTCCGGTGGAAATAACCCCGAAAATGGCCAAACAGATTTATCGCTATTTGATCAAGAACGATTACACCGATAATGATGACGGGATCACTGACACATATCATCAGGTCAAAGAAGCAAGCGAACTAGCTGGTTTTTCCGAAGAATTCGCCCCCTATACGGCGCAGATAATCGACCTGATTGACAGCGTATTTGACGATAGCAAACTTCCGAAGCCTGACGATGGCCGCAAGAAAAAAGCCAATCCGCTCAACGCTAATTTCTCGAAAAAGGAATTCCTGGAACTCTGGTCACGTATCAATCGCAAAGCGGTTTACCGTGTCGAATTTGAATCTGATGAACTGGTACGAAAATCAATTGTTGCGCTCAATAGAGAGCTTCGTATCACACCGCTACAATATACGGTGCAGGAAGGCAAGCAGATTGCTGCCGTAACCGATGACCAGCTTAAATCTGGTGAAAGCTTCAAGGTTACTGGCGCAAGCACAGAACGGGGCGGCACAGTATATTCAGATGTTACCTATGACCTTGTCGGTAAAATTGCCGAGAATGCCCATCTGACCCGCAAAACTGTTGCGGAAATTCTCACCCGAATTGAACCGGCCATATTCGCGCAGTTTCAGCAAAATCCCGAACATTTCATCACGGAAGCTTCAAGGTTGATCAAGGAACAAAAAGCCACCGCTATTATTGAAAAACTCAATTATAACGGGGTCGAAGATCGTTATGAAACCGATATTTTCACCGCCGCCCAGACAGGACAGGATTTCTCCCGCGCAACAGGGAAGCTGAAAAATCATGTCTACGATTATTGCGTTGCCGACTCTGATGTTGAGCGCCGCTTTGTCGGTGAGCTGGATGTGAGCGATGAAGTCGTGGTCTATGCAAAACTGCCGGGTGGTTTTCTCATTCCAACACCAGTTGGCGATTACAACCCCGACTGGGCAATTTCATTTAAGCAGGGCAGCGTCAAACATATCTATTTTGTGGCGGAGACCAAGGGCACAATGTCTTCAATGAAATTACGTGAAATTGAGAAAACCAAAATCGAATGTGCCCGCAAATTCTTCGATGGCATCAACGACCATATCCAATCTGGAAAGGTCAAATATGACGTTGTCACCGACTATGGAAAGTTGATGGATGTTGTCGGATTGAAAGGGGCCGCTAACGGATGACCTCCCGCGCCCTAAGAGCAGGTTCCTTGACAGAAGATGAAGTTGGTATCATCCGGGATTTGCTGGCGCTGTTACCAACTATCGCCCATAGGCAAATTTGGGTGTCCAGCTATCGACGAGTTTTTCATCTTCATTCTCGTCCTCATAGGGGTCTTCAATGATTTCCTCGCTAGAAAGAACTGTCAACGTTAGGCCGTAACTCCCAAGGCCCACGATCTCTTCATCAAGGGTAGTATGTGTCGAACCTTCAAACCAGGCTGAGAGCGTGCTCTCCTCACAAGCTGACTCGCCAGCAAGAACTCCGTCATTATCGCGATTAAAACTGGATGTTCCCGACGCGGGTAATACATCTCCTTTTCGAGGAAATCGTAAACGGCCAAGGTTCTTGAAACTGTCTAACATAAATTGTAGAAATTCAGACTTGATCTGACAGTTACCCGTTTATCAGCAACCGACTGTCAGGTTAAGTTTAGTTCAAAAACTTTTCCTTCCAGATTGATTTGCCGTCGATGAGAGTTTCCATCGGCGTTCTCCCACAGCACATTTTGCCTTGGTGAGTTCGTTGAGCATTGTATTTGATGAGCCATTTGTCAAGATCAATTTGTAATTCTTCTACAGATAAAACTATCCCCAATGCTCTTCGATATACTCGGCCAACTCGGTCCCGTGAAACTGATCTGTTTTGTTGCCCTGGCGAACCCAGAAATCTGTATGGTCTTTGCTATTTATCGGGCAGGTGAATACTGGCTTGGCAGACGCCGCAACCTCGACCCGACAGATGTCTTTCCCTTCAAGCTCGTGAAATTTGACTCGGCACAACGAGGGGGAGGGGCCGGTGATCTTGCCGGCTATTAGTTGCGTAAGGAAGAGCTCAAAACCGTCCCGGTTCGATTTGGACAGCGTGGCATAATCACTCTCCAGGCCAATGACGTTGCCGTCATCCGCAATGCCGACAACCAACGTGCCGCCCTCGCTGTTCATAAAGCCACTGATACTCTTGACGATGATCTGTTCGCTTTTCCCTTTCTTATCTGTCCCATGGCTCCACCGTGCGCGCTCTTTGAACTCCAGGACATTCGACTCACCGTCAGCGATAAGGTCGCGAATGGTGCTGGTTGCCTCGGCTTGCCCGGTTTTGCTGTCCCAGAGCCTCTGGAATCCATCGCGGACCACCTCACCGATCAACTTGCGCCGCTTCTCGCAAAATTCATCGTAGTTAAGCTGCTCCCAACCGACCGGCAGTGCGTGCCAGCGCATCTGTCGTTTCAACTGATCCTTGGGCATGTTCTTGGTCATCGTCGCCCAATACTCGGTAGGCGACTTGTCAGAAATCGCTAAATTGTCGGACCAATCTATGAAAGCCATATTAGCGATTGCGTTAATCCTGGCGATCTTCGTAATTTCCTGTCGCCTCAAGTGCGCCCTGGGATAGAGGTGATGTCGCTCCATGTCCTTGACCGGAGTTACCAACGGATCGAGCATCGTTGAGACTTTGAGATCGGAAAACAGCATTTCGGCGTCCAGGATGTTCAGCGCCGCCCAGTACGCAGACAATGGTGGTGACTTGGGCGAGGAAGTGTCCAGTCGATTGGGCAGGGTGATTTCCCAGTAGTCCTTCGTGAAGGTGTCGCGCACGATGCGATCTAGCGATTCGCAGAACCCATCCGCGTCACCGTTTTTCAGAGCGCGAATTCGATTGAGGTCCGCTTCAATTTGTGTCTCCGAAGAGCCGGTGTAGCGCCCCGTGCTATGTGCCATGAACCACCATCGCGCTATGACTTCCCGAAGCTTCTTGATCTCTATATTGAAGTCGCGGCGACCAGCCAACCACAAGATGTAGACGTACATCAGCGCGGTCTCAGATGACACCATTCGACTTGATCGGAATCCTGCTTGTAGCAGGCATCTCAGATATTCATGCCAGTTGGTCAGATCGAGCGTTGCCGCTTGCGCCTCTTGCAAGTTCGCGAACTGTGAGTCACGCCGTTCGGGGCTAAACTCACCGGTTTCCAGATCTTTGCCGCGAAGAATCGCATACACGTACCGTAATCGGCCGCGTCGGAAGGCCAGGCCGACGGCGGCGCGAAGCATCTGGTCCGGGGCCGGTTTGATAAAATAATTGAATCCAGACGCGCCGTCAGTGCTTGGCATTTTGGCGGCTCGCGCAAAGGCTTCCAGCTCCCGACGGCCGTTTTCCCAGAAAACCGACATTAACGTCAAAATAAAATCGGCATTATTGAGCTTAACCCCCTCACCGTTTATACGAACAAAAACTTCGGCCACATGTTCTTCGTCGACGGTTCGATCCAATTCAATCGCCTGAAACGGGTAGTTTTGCAGGTCTTTGAGTCGGTCAATGCTTTCTACCAGGCGATCTTTCTCCTCGTCGTCGAGTTTGACCTTTCTGTAGGCTTCGAGCTTGTCCAGGAATTTGTTGACAAAGGTCAGAAATGATCCTTTGAACACTTCGGAAATATCAGGGATGAACTCGGGATCGTTGTCGACTGCCGCATCGGTCACTTCAAAAGTGTGATCCGAGGGTCTGAACGCCACGCGAATCTTGCTCTCGGTGTAGTCTTTCTGCACCACCGGTGTACCGGTGATAACGGCATACAGGGAGGTTAAACGTTGCTGTCCATCAACGATCAGCAAAGCTGGCGCGGTCTGTTTGCTATCCGTCCCGATTTGCTTGGTGCCCGTGTCTGCGCCGGTGGACCAAAATAGCAAATAGCCAACCGGGAAGCCCTTGTACATTGAATCAAAGAGATCGCGAACTTGTGTGTTTGACCAAACAAAAGGTCGCTGAATATCGGGCAGCGCAATTTCGCCATGCTGTATTCGGGACAACAGCCCGGCCAGGTTATAGCTTGTATTTTTGAATACGGTCACGGCCATGGTGGCGTTCCTTCCCAATATTGATGTTATTTACGGAAGAGCTTGGGCGAACTATCGATCACGTCTGCGTCTCTGTCGTCCATCCGTTTCTTATAAGTGGATACGGTGAAGGAGCGCATGAAGCACTAAATGCGTCACTGGGTCCTCATGGGGATATTTTAGCACTTCAAGCTTCCTTTGTTTTTTTAGCATTTCGCCGTTCTCCGGCGGCAAACTTCTCTGGTTGCTGACCTATTCTAGCCGCGCGACCATGCTTGATCTGCGTATTGAGGATTCCATTGGTGCTGAGATAGCTAACCTGGACGACTGGGCAAAGCTCTACGACACGCTAAAACAGCGTCACCACTGGAAGGAGCACCGCAGTACCTATTCAGAGCAGAGTTCATGCTAAACCAAAATGGTGGCGCCCATATTGCTGCACGGCCCCCCAGGCTTTGCATTGTTCGGTATCACTTGATAGAACAATACCGGAGCTCGAACTTAAATTTGACGACTTAGGCCCCGGCCGATTCCATGATTTAGGTATCTATGGCGAGACTGAAATTGGTCAAAGCCTGTTTATTGGCAGCGAAGCCAAAGTTGACGAAACTTTTGGTGCTCCGGTACAGGAAACTTATCGGGCAGCGATGGGGCGGCAAAATTCCGGTGAATCAACGAACGCCCCGACACGGATCGAGAATTTTCTGTGCCAGAACTTCGGGTAATCGGACGTCGCCAGATTTGACGTTCGCTATCAGCTTTTATATGCCACGGTGGGTACGTTGGCGGCGAAGGCGGATAGGGCGGTTATGCACAGACTCGTGTTCAGAACATCGCTCTACGACGAATCGATTGGCACAAAAAATTTTCGCGACTACAAGCATCTCTTGAATCTTGCTGGCAGCCAACCGATCTCGATTGCTGACCCCGGCCCGTCGGCGTACCGGTTGATGATTGATGGGCAGGAGCTCGTTTGCCTTTATGAATACGTTGACCTGTACCATCCCTAAATCCTGAGTGGTGCCCAAGGCGAGACTCGAACTCGCACATCCGTAAGGACACGGCGACCTGAACGCCGCGCGTCTACCAATTCCGCCACCTGGGCTTAATCAAACAGCCTAAATATCAATCCAGCACTGAAACCGCATGTGTCACAAAAGTTAACCCGGCAGACCCGTCCAAGGTCAACCACCGTTTGTAACCCCGTGATTTTATCCGTAAAAACCGACCCGAACTACTCAGCCCCACCAGCACCTGAAGCTGGCGCGTCTACCTGTTCCGCCACCTCAGCCGGGTTCAAATTGCGTGGTCTCTGTTACTATGACCCAGAATCCCAGGAGCGATTTCGCAACAGGATCAAAGGGCTGCGTATATTTTATTCAATGATTCTGGGAAATATCAACAGCCTGGATGGCAGCTTTTCTGAACTCCAGCGGACTGTCCACGCAGCCGACAGGTTTCATGCCGCCGCCTTTCCCATGGATGCTGAGAGTGCCAAAATCGAAAATACGCCCGATGATGCCCTGTTTAATATGGAAACTTTCGACGCCAGCATGATTGAGCTCAAAAGTGTACCTGCTGATGAAACCGGTCTTGACGATCGTGCGCCGGTTCGTAACGGCCAGTTCTATCGATATTCTCGCAATAACGGCATTGAACAAAGAATAAGCACCGAGAAGCATGATGCCTGTGGCGACCCAAACCACCTTGTCGCCATAACTGTTCGAAGTTTCCCAGACCTCAGCCCCGTCCCAGACTTCAAGTGCGAGCAGGAGCGCAAGACCAGACAGCACCAGCAGCGTCCCCGGCACGTAAATGAACCAGTGTATGGATGCGCTGTAGGTGACCTTTTCACCGGGGACCAAATTGCTTGCAACATATTTCATCGGTCTGCGCCATGCGCAGTGTGATTATATTCAGGTCGACACCGGATGAGTAGCAAGGATTCTGATTTTGGTGCCAGTCCGGTTCCCTGCTTATGACTGATTTCGGGGTATCTGGCCGATTGTTGCTGGTGCGGAACTCATTTTTCGGCGCGTTTCTTTGAAACACACGGACTCATCGGATTGGCATAAAGGGGAGCTGGTCCTCGATCGTTCCGGCAAGGTTTTTTTACGTACAGCCGATGGTGAAGCCACTCTGATCCCGGTTCCCGGCAGGCTTTCCAAGGGTTTGTTGAAAAATGACAGGGTTTTGGCCAAATTTGATTTCCGGAAACATCGGTCGCCGCAACTGGTAGATCTGGAACTTGAATTCCGGGCATTGGATTTCGTGGGTGTGTACAAAGGAAAAGGCTTTGTGGAACCGCTGTACAAAATCAACACGCGAGAAATGAGGGTTGTTCTCCGGGGTCATTTGAAGCCGCAAACTGGTGATGCGGTCCTTGTCCATGCTGCTACTGCCAGGCATCGTGGCGACAGGCCGGGTGGAGAAGTGGTGACGATCCTTGGTGACCGGCAAAAAGTGGGCAGCGAGGTTGAAGCGGCGGTACATGCTTTTGGCATACCGCATGTCTGGAAAGACCAAGTGTTGCACGAGGCGAACCTTGCGGCAAAGCGAAAAGACCCGTTGAGCAACCGTGTCGACCTGCAGAAAATGGACTTCGTGACGATTGATGGTGAAGACGCCAGAGACTTTGATGATGCGTTTTATTGTGAAAAAAGTAAAAGCGGGTGGATTCTCTGGGTGGCCATCGCCGATGTGGCGAGCTACGTGAAATACGGGACCGAACTGGATGAAGACGCAGCGCAACGCGGGAACTCCGTGTATTTTCCGGGACAGGTTGTGCCGATGCTGCCTGCGGTTTTGTCCGACCAGCACTGTTCCCTGCGCCCAAAAGTAAAACGGCGGGTAATGGTTTGTCGCATGAATATAGCGACTTCAGGCATGGTGAAAGATTATTCCTTCATGCCGGCGTTGATTTGTTCAAAAGCTCGTTTGAATTACACGCAAGTGGGTCTTTTTCTCCATGAGTCCAAGCCATTGGCGGGCGCCAGCGAGAAGATTGCCGAGATGGTGCGAACGGCGCACGGTTTATACAAAAAACTGGCGGTTTTGCGTGACCAGAGGTGGGCCTTGCAACTGGATACAGTGGAAGCGAAAATCTGGTTTGACAGCGAAGGAAAATTCCGAACGATTATGCCGGTGTCGCGCAACGACGCACATCGCCTGATTGAAGAATTCATGATCTTGGCCAATGTCGCCGCCGCGACTTTTTTGTCTGAAGCGAAACAACCGTCGCTTTACCGAGTTCACCAGGGACTCAAGGAAGATGCGGAGGAAAAGTTGAAAAGCTTTTTCAATCTCCGTGGCTTGACTTTCCAAGGGACAACGATAAAGGCGATTTCTGTGCTTTTGAAAGAAGCGATGGGGCGCGATGACGAGTCGGTCATTCAGATGTTCCTGTTACGCAATATGGCACGTGCTGTGTATCAACCAAAGCAGGATGCACACTTTGGACTGGCACTTGACTGCTACGCGCATTTCACTTCCCCTATTCGGCGTTATCAAGATTTATTGGTGCACCGCGCCATTCATCGAGTACTTGGTGGGGGAGCGTTTTTCCAGCAGAGTATAGAGAATCTCAAGGCGGTCGGCGCACATTGTTCGGCGACTGAAAGAACCGCTGACGAGGCGACGCGAAGCGTGGAAGATTTTTTCAAATGCCTGAATTTGTCTCGTCACGTCGGGAAATGTTTCCAAGGCCTGGTTTCGGGGGTTCAGCCGTTCGGGCTTTTCGTGGAGATCCAGGATTTTTATGTGGATGGTCTGTTGCATGTCAGGTCTTTACCGACCGACAGTTATTTTTTTGATGAGTCGGCGCATGGTTTGTGCGGACGCCGTAGCGGCACCGTTTACAGTTTGGGGCAACAGTTGCGGGTCGTGGTCGCGGCCGTTGATCCTGAGGAGCGGAGAATTGATCTGATGCTGGATGGGGTTGTGAGGCGTGACCGAAGAATGGGTTTCAGGCGACGCAGGAGATACTGATGAAACTGGCTTTTGGTGGCATCAACAGCGTCCTGGCTGCTCTGCGTGCAAAGCCTGGAGATATACAGGAAGCGTGGGTCTCAGGCACTGCGAAAGGGGAAAGAATTGCGTCAATACGAATGGCAGCAATGACTGCCGGCATTCAGTTGCGGATTAAAAATCGTACAGAACTTGACCAGGCGGCGGGACATAAAAGCCATCAGGGGGTCCTTTGCTGGTGCGACCCGCCGGCAAGCCTGCCGGAAAAAACCTTGTTGACGCGTTGTGAGGCCTCAAAATCTGTAGCACTGTTGATTCTTGAAGGTGTGACCGATCCGCGCAATCTCGGCGCCTGCCTCCGGTCGGCAGAGGCCTGCGGCGCGACCGGGGTAGTGATTCCGGCGGCCAGGTCAGTCGGGCTGACGCCTGCGGCAATGCGGGTTGCGGCTGGTTCGGCGCACCGGATGCCATTGGTCAAAGCAAAAAATCTGGCAAGAATGATTCGGCATCTTAAAGAATCCGGGGTCTGGATGGTAGGATTGCGCCCCGAAGCTGCGCATAGTCTTTACGAACTCGATTGCCAGCGACCGATCGCTTTTATTCTGGGCTCGGAAGGGGACGGGATGCGCAGATTGACAACGGAACTTTGTGACCATCTGGTTTCTGTGCCAATGCATGGCGAAGTGGAAAGTTTGAACGTTTCGGTCGTGGCGGCTTTATGTTTGTATGAAATGTGTCGGCAAAGGAGCTGGCAACGCACCGAAAAAGCTGGCTGACATCCAGATAAGCCGGAGAAGGCGACCGTCGTATCTCCGGCGGCATCAGCGTTGAGGACTGAAGGCTTTGCTGCCTGTTGTTACGCTGTTTCTCCCGCCTTGTCGTGCAAATCACCTGCCGAAGCGCTGGTTTGCAACCGGGCGACGGCTTCTCCCATTTTTACCGGCATCCCGCTGCTGACTGCTGGTAAATGTGAAATGTCGGGGTTTGCCAACAGGCAAATAACACTGGAACCCAGGTTGAACCTCCCCATTTCTTCTCCCCGTTGCAAGTAAACATCATTTTTCTGTTGTTCGTACGAGGTATGTGAAACCCGCATGTTGGCAGGGGTGACCAGACCAGACCACACTGTTTCCATGGATGCCACTCCAATGGCACCGATCATGATGATGGCAAGAGGTCCCATGACGGTGTCGAAAACAGCGATGACACGCTCGTTTCGCACATACAGATTCTTGATCATGTAGGTGCCGTATTCCTGGACACTGAACAGTCGCCCCGGGACATGAATCATGGTTTTCAATCTACCTGCGATTGGCATGTGCACCCGGTGGTAATCGTACGGTGACAGGTAAATCGTGTGATAGCTGCCGCCATCAAAAGTCGCAGCATGATCTTTTGAGCCGGCAAAAAGGTCTTGCAGAGAGTAAAACCTCCCCTTGGCCTGGAATAAGTCGCCATCTTCAATCTTTCCATACGCCAGAATGGCCCCATCACATGCGGCACACACAGACAGAGGGTCGGTGGATATTTTCCTTGCGCCAGGTTTCAGGGAGCGGGTAAAAAACTCGTTGAAACTGCGATAGCTTTCCGGATCAGGGTAAAGAGCCTCGTGCATGTCGACCCCCAGAAAGTTTATATACAGTTTGATCAGAGGGTCTTTCAACGGTGTTTCCAGCCGCGTCAGGCGGTATATCAGCCTGGTTATAAGATGGTGCGGCAAAAGATACAGAATTCCGATTTTTATTTTTTCCCAAACGGTTGTTCTTTCTGTTTCCACTTGTTTTTGGTCCCGGGCGATGGCAACTGCCGAGTGCATTGCCGACTGCATACTATAGCAGATGAAGATTGCGGAAATTTGCTGCGTACAGCCTTTGTTACAATGCCAAAATGTCTGGAAATACATTTGGAAAACTATTCAGACTGACCAGTTGCGGAGAAAGTCACGGGCCGGCATTGCTGGGAATTGTCGACGGCTGTCCACCCGGCATGCCTCTGCAGGAAAGCGACATCCAGAAGGACTTGGACCGCCGCCGTCCGGGAGCCAGTAAATTCACTTCACAGCGGCGTGAGCCAGATAGGGTGCGCATTGTTTCCGGCGTGTTTGAGGGAAAAACCACCGGTACTTCCATCGGGCTTGTCATTGAAAATATGGATAGCCGTGGCAAAGACTACACGGACATCAAGGACAAGTTTCGTCCCGGGCACGCCGATTACACCTACATGAAAAAGTATGGTTTGCGTGATTACCGTGGAGGCGGGCGAGCTTCGGCGCGTGAAACCGCGATCCGGGTCGCTGGAGGCGCCATCGCCAAGAAGTTTCTTCGCGAGCGGTGCGGAATTGAAATCGACGGCTGTGTGATTCAAATCGGGCCGCATTGCTGCAACGATCTGGATTGGAATGAAGCGAAAAAAAACCCCTTCTCTTTTCCCGACCCGGACTTATTGCCGGTCTTGGAAGCGTATTTCAAATCTTTGCTTCGCGAAGGCGATTCCTGTGGTGCTCTGGTGAGGGTGCAAGCTACGGGTATGATGCCGGGGCTTGGAGATCCCGTTTTTGATCGCCTGGACGCGGTCATCGCGCACGCAATGATGGGGATCAACGCGGTCAAGTCCGTGGGCATTGGCAGTGGCCATGACTGCGTTGCCCAAAGGGGTAGCACGCATCGCGACGAAATCACTGCTGAACGGTTTCTCAGCAACCATGCCGGGGGCATCCTCGGCGGCATCTCAACCGGACAAGATGTGACCGTTGACGTTGCATTCAAACCGACTTCCAGCATCCGTTTGCCAGGTCGGACAATCGATATTCATGGTCACGAAACTGAAATATCCGTAAAAGGCCGCCATGATCCCTGTGTGGGTTTGCGGGCAGTGCCCATTGTGGAAGCTATGTTGGCACTGGTGTTGCTCGACCACCTGCTTCGCCACACCGGACAAAATAAAATTACCGCAGGCACGGGCTGAAACGTGTGGAGTTCGTGGCCGGCCGGCTCGGATCCGAGCCTCAGACTGTCTGCGTCCTACTTTGTTCTTTTTTCCATCCTGGGAGCGTACATTCCTTTCTGGGCTCCGTATTTGCGCTCGCTTGGATTTTCACCAGCGGAGATCGGTGAACTACTGGCAGTAGTTTTGCTGACCCGCATTGTCGCCCCCTATATATGGGGTCGATTTGCCGACCTGAGCGGGTTGAGAGTTGGGACGATTCGCCTGGGAACCGGGGTGAGTTGCATTTTTTTCGTTTTGCTGACTTATCGCCAGGATTATTTCTGGATGGCCGCCATTCTTTTCTTGTTCAGTTTCTTTTTTCACGCGATCTTGCCGTTGTTGGAAGCCACCACCATGCACTTCCTGGGCAGGGAAAAAGAACGCTACAGCAGGATCCGATTGTGGGGTTCGGTGGGATTCATCGTCTGTTCACTGGCTTTGGCACCTTTGTTCCAGTATTACGGACTGCAACTGTTGCCTTGGGTGATCAGTGTGTTGCTGTTGCTGTTTTTTGTGACTTCATTCCTGATTGGCGAAATGCCGGCTGTAATCAACCGAAAAACACAGTTCGAGGGATTTCGCCTATGGCAACCGAAAACTGTGTGCCTGCTTGTTCTTGCCGGGCTCATGCAGTTTTCCCATGGGCCGTATTACGCTTTTTTCAGCATTTATCTGGCTGACAATGGCTACGATGAGATTCTGATCGGGGCATTGTGGGCTTTGGGTGTGCTCGCAGAAATTGTGATTTTTATGTTTATGCCACGACTGCTGCTGCGTTTCGGGGCCGCCACCTTGCTGATTGTCAGTTTTGTTGCCGCGTCATTGCGTTGGCTGGCAATCGGCTTTTTGCCGCAATTTTTATCTGTGCTGGTCTTGGCGCAGCTTCTCCATGCTGCCACTTACGGTCTCTATCATGCGGCAGCACTGCGCCTGGTGAACCAGTTTTTCCCAGAACCCGTAAAGGCCAGGGGGCATGCCTTGTATTCCAGCACCAGCTTTGGTATCGGGGGGTCCCTGGGACTGTTTCTGTCTGGAGTAGCGTGGGAGAGCCTGGGGAGTACCTTGATTTTTTCGCTGGCTGCGCTGACTGCCTTGCTGGGTGCATTTGCCAGTATCCAGCTTTGGAGATGGGAGAAGTGAATGGCTTTGTTTCGGGGCCGCCACCTTGCTGATTGTCAGTTTTGTTGCCGCGACTGCTGCTGCGTTTCGGGGCCGCCACCTTGCTGATTGTCAGTTTTGTTGCCGCGTCATTGCGTTGGCTGGCAATCGGCTTTTTGCCGCAATTTTTATCTGTGCTGGTCTTGGCACAGCTTCTCCATGCTGCCACTTACGGTCCTATCATGCGGCAGCACTGCGCCTGGTGAACCAGTTTTTCCCAGAACCCGTAAAGGCCAGGGGGCATGCCTTGTATTCCAGCACCAGCTTTGGTATCGGGGGGTCCCTGGGACTGTTTCTGTCTGGAGTGGCATGGGAGAGCCTGGGGAGCACCTTGATTTTTTCGCTGGCTGCACTGACTGGCTTGCTGGGTGCATTTGCCAGTATCCAGCTTTGGAGATGGGAGAAGTGAATGGCTTTGTTTCGGGGGCGCCACCTTGCTGATTGTCAGTTTTGTTGCCGCGTCATTGCGTTGGCTGGCAATCGGTTTTTTGCCGCAATTTTTATCTGTGCTGGTCTTGGCACAGCTTCTCCATGCTGCCACTTACGGTCCTATCATGCGGCAGCACTGCGCCTGGTGAACCAGTTTTTCCCAGAACCCGTAAAGGCCAGGGGGCATGCCTTGTATTCCAGCACCAGCTTTGGTATCGGGGGGGGCCTGGGACTGTTTCTGTCTGGAGTGGCGTGGGAGAGCCTGGGGAGCACCTTGATTTTTTCGCTGGCTGCACTGACTGCCTTGCTGGGTGCATTTGCCAGTATCCAGCTTTGGAGATGGGAGAAGTGAATGGCTTTGTTTCGGGGCTGCCACCTTGCTGATTGTCAGTTTTGTTGCCGCGTCATTGCGTTGGCTGGCAATCGGCTTTTTGCCGCAATTTTTATCTGTGCTGGTCTTGGCACAGCTTCTCCATGCTGCCACTTACGGTCCTATCATGCGGCAGCACTGCGCCTGGTGAACCAGTTTTTCCCAGAACCCGTAAAGGCCAGGGGGCATGCCTTGTATTCCAGCACCAGCTTTGGTATCGGGGGGTCCCTGGGACTGTTTCTGTCTGGAGTGGCATGGGAGAGCCTGGGGAGCACCTTGATTTTTTCGCTGGCTGCACTGACTGGCTTGCTGGGTGCATTTGCCAGTATCCAGCTTTGGAGATGGGAGAAGTGAATGGCTTTGTTTCGGGGGCGCCACCTTGCTGATTGTCAGTTTTGTTGCCGCGTCATTGCGTTGGCTGGCAATCGGCTTTTTGCCGCAATTTTTATCTGTGCTGGTCTTGGCACAGCTTCTCCATGCTGCCACTTACGGTCCTATCATGCGGCAGCACTGCGCCTGGTGAACCAGTTTTTCCCAGAACCCGTAAAGGCCAGGGGGCATGCCTTGTATTCCAGCACCAGCTTTGGTATCGGGGGGGGGGCTGGGACTGTTTCTGTCTGGAGTGGCGTGGGAGAGCCTGGGGAGCACCTTGATTTTTTCGCTGGCTGCACTGACTGCCTTGCTGGGTGCATTTGCCAGTATCCAGCTTTGGAGATGGGAGAAGTGAATGGCTTTGTTTCGGGGCTGCCACCTTGCTGATTGTCAGTTTTGTTGCCGCGTCATTGCGTTGGCTGGCAATCGGCTTTTTGCCGCAATTTTTATCTGTGCTGGTCTTGGCACAGCTTCTCCATGCTGCCACTTACGGTCCTATCATGCGGCAGCACTGCGCCTGGTGAACCAGTTTTTCCCAGAACCCGTAAAGGCCAGGGGGCATGCCTTGTATTCCAGCACCAGCTTTGGTATCGAGGGGTCCCTGGGACTGTTTCTGTCTGGAGTGGCATGGGAGAGCCTGGGGAGCACCTTGATTTTTTCGCTGGCTGCACTGACTGCCTTGCTGGGTGCATTTGCCAGTATCCAGCTTTGGAGATGGGAGAAGTGAATGGCTTTTGTGTGTTTTTCGGTGTCGGTCCCGGAGCATGACTTCATTGTCAAGCCATGCGATTCTTTGCTGGCGGAATTACTTCGTGACTGGTGGCGGTGAGGCGTGATGGATCTGGTACTTTTTGATCTGGACAACACCCTGCTGTGTGGCGACAGTGACTTTGAGTGGGGTCGCTACGCAGCTGAAAAGGGTTTGGCGTCTGGAGATGAATATCTGCTGGAAAACCAGCGGTTTTTTCAAGAATATCAGGCCGGGACTTTAGACCCACAGGTTTACCTGGAGTTTGTTTTGAAGCCCTTTGCCGAGCACGATATGCAGAAGATGTTGGCCGCGCGAGCCCTTTTTTTTGCTGAAAGAATCCCTCCGCTGATCGGGCAAAAAGCTTTGGATCTGGTCAGGAGTCACAAGCAGGCAGGGAATCTGGTGGTCGTGATTACTGCGACAAACCGCTTCATCACGGAATTTGTTTTTAGGTATTTCGGTGTCGATGCGCTGATTGCCCCTGAGCCCGAAATTGTCAATGGTCGCTTTACCGGACACGCGACTTCCGCGCCGTGTTTTGGGCCTGGCAAAGTGACCGAATTGAAAAGCTGGTTGGAAAAAGAACGCCCCCGCTATGAGCGTTCCTGGTTCTACAGCGACTCCATCAACGATTTGCCGTTGTTGGAATGGGTGGACCAGCCCATCGTGGTGAATGGCGACCCAAAATTGCTTCGTATGGCAACCCGGCGCGGTTGGCAACAGCTGGATTTATGCGAGCACAAACCCCATCACTCGGCCGTCGTCAAAATGTCCACGGCGTAACCGAAAGATTCGCGAAAGCGTTCCGTGAATTCCGCAGGCGTGAAGGAATAATTTTGCGTGCCGGACTGTTCCACGTTCAAGGTCCCCATAAGGGAGGCGATTCGTCCCGTTGTTTCCCAATCCAGGTTGTTCATCAAGCCAAAAATCAGGCCTGCGCGATGCGCGTCACCGCAACCCGTTGGATCGACTGTCCTGCCAGGCGTGGCAGCAGGTATACGAAATTCTTGGCTGGCAGTATAGATCACGCTTCCCCTTCCCCCTCCGGTCACCACCAGCGCGTCCACTTTTTTTCTCAGCGCATCGCTGCCCGTCTGACATTTCCTTTCGATCATGCGAAGTTCGTAATCGTTGCAGGCAAGCCATTTGGCACGCTTGATAAAAAACATCAGTTCCTCTTCGGAAAACAGCGGGGTTCCTTGACCAGGATCAAAAAGAAATGGCACGCCTTTGTCGGCAAGTTCGTCGGCATGCCTGAGCATGCCTTCGCGGCCGGCGGGAGAAAGCAGCGCGATTTTATGATTTCCGTGTTCTGGTATGTGTGCCAGGTGGGACTGTTGCATGGCACCGGGATGGAAAGCAGTGATTTGGTTATTGTCCAGGTCAGTAAATATGAAGGCGCGCGCCGTTACATCATCATTTACTGTAAAAACATGGTCACAGATCACGCCGGATTTTTGTAGCCACCGCATATAGTCTGAGAAATCGTTGCCTACCGATCCGACCAGGCTGCTTTGCAGCCCCAGGAGTCGCATTCCGTAAGCGGCGTTGCCGGCACAGCCGCCGAAATTGTTTTTCAGTTTTGAAATGAGAAATGATACGTTCAGAATGTGTAACTGTTCGGGTAGCAAATGGTCTTTGAACCTGCCTTCAAAAACCATGACGGTATCAAATGCCAGCGAGCCGCTGATCAAGGCGGTCATTTGCCGGTTTCCCTTTTTTTCATTGAGTTTCCCGGCAAAGCGTGTAAAGCCGTTTCGCTCTGATTGTGTTTGGTCCGCATCCAGTAGCCAAGCCTATGAAGCCGCCTCCCGGGCCGTAAAGTCGTTGTAATCCAGGGACTGCATCATGACCAACATTTACTTCCTGACCCTGCCGCAGGCGATCACGTTGGTTGGCGTCCACAAGGATGCCGGGAAAAACAGCAAGTGGTGTGTCCACAGGAAGCAGATGTTGTTGTAAAAGTTGGCGGGTATTTTCCATCGGGTCGAGAAGCCGGGTGCCGGCCAACGCATCCCGAACAGAAAAAGTTCCAATTTTCAGTCTCTCAAGAGAAAACAGGTGTGCCACGGTTCCGAGTGCCTTGCCCATGTCTTCAGCGAGTGTACGGATGTAAGTGCCTTTGGAACAATGCAGTTTCAGGCAAAATCCATTCTCCCCAATGCTCTGCAGGCAGATATTGTAGACCGTGATGGTGCGCGGGCTGCGCTGCACTTCCTGGTTTGCACGGGCGTATTTATACAGGCTTCGGCCCTGGACTTTCACTGCTGAATACATGGGCGGCAATTGTGTTTGTTCGCCGCTGAACTTTTCGCAAAGTGCCAAGAGGGTTTTCCGATCCGGAACCCGCCCGGACCCTTCTTCAACCACTTTGCCCAGCGCGTCGCCGGTGTCTGTTTTCGTTCCAAGACGCAGGCAGGCAAGGTAGGTTTTCCTCATATTCAAAAGAACACCAAGCGACTTGACCCCTTCGCCCATACCTAGGATGAGCAATCCTGTGGCGGCAGGATCCAGCGTTCCGCCATGACCGGTTTTCCCCCCACCACAGAGTTTTCTGACGATGGCGACCACTTTTGCGGAGGTCCAGTTATACGGCTTGTTTAGCAGTAGTATCCCGTTCATTTTCCAAGAAAATTTTTTTCGACACAGCAACAAAGATCCGAGGTCTCAGCGTTTCATCGTGGTCTGTTTTCCTCCACAGCAAAGTCTCCTGATGCCGGCAATCAATTCTGTGAAAGCCCAATCAGTTCCCATCCATTTTTCAAGAGGGAAAAGTTTTCCGACGCAGTGATGATGGAACCCTGGTCTCTCAACGTTTCGTCGCGACGGAGTTTTCTGACGATGGCGACCACTTTTGTGGAGGTCAAGTCCCAAGGGGTGTCTGCCATTCGGATCCCATCCATTTGACAACGATGAGGAAAAGTTTTCCGACGCAGTGACGATGGAACCCTGGTCTCTCAACGTTTCGTCGCGACGGAGTTTTCTGAAGATGGTGAACACTTTTGTGGAAGTCCAGTCCCAAGGGAAGGGGTGTCTGCCATTCGGATCCCATCCATTTGACAATGATGGGGAAAAGTCTTTCGACGCAGTGACGATGGAACCCTGGCCTCTCACGTTTCGTCGCGATGGAGTTTTCTGAAGATGGCGACCACTTTTGTGGAGGTCCAGTTCCAAGGGGTGTCTGCCATTCGGATCCCATCCATTTGACAATGATGGGGAAAAGTTTTTCGACGCAGTGACGATGGAACCCTGGTCTCTCAACGTTTCGTCGCGATGGAGTTTTCTGAAGATGGCGACCACTTTTGTGGAAGTCCAGTCCCAAGGGGTGTCTGCCATTCGGATCCCATCCATTTGACAATGATGGGGAAAAGTTTTTCGACGCAGTGATGATGGAACCCTGGCCTCTCACGTTTCGTCGCGATGGAGTTTTCTGACGATGGCGACCACTTTTGTGGAAGTCCAGTCCCAAGGGAAGGGGTGTCTGCCAATCAGTTCCCATCCATTTGACAATGATGGGGAAAAGTCTTTCGACGCAGTGACGATGGAACCCTGGTCTCTCAACGTTTCGTCGCGATGGAGTTTTCTGAAGATGGCGACCACTTTTGTGGAAGTCCAGTCCCAAGGGGTGTCTGCCATTCGGATCCCATCCATTTGACAACGATGGGGAAAAGTCTTTCGACGCAGTGATGATGGAACCCTGGCCTCTCAACGTTTCGTCGCGATGGAGTTTTCTGAAGATGGTGACCACTTTTGTGGAAGTCCAGTCCCAAGGGAAGGGGTGTCTGCCATTCGGATCCCATCCATTTGACAATGATGGGGAAAAGTTTTCCGACGCAGTGATGATGGAACCCTGGTCTCTCACGTTTCGTCGCGATGGAGTTTTCTGAAGATGGCGACCACTTTTGTGGAGGTCCAGTTCCAAGGGAAGGGGTGTCTGCCAATCAGTTCCCATCCATTTGACAATGATGGGGAAAAGTCTTTCGACGCAGTGACGATGGAACCCTGGTCTCTCAACGTTTCGTCGCGATGGAGTTTTCTGAAGATGGCGACCACTTTTGTGGAGGTCAAGTCCCAAGGGGTGTCTGCCATTCGGATCCCATCCATTTGACAACGATGGGGAAAAGTCTTTCGACGCAGTGATGATGGAACCCTGGCCTCTCACGTTTCGTCGCGATGGAGTTTTCTGAAGATGGTGACCACTTTTGTGGAAGTCCAGTCCCAAGGGAAGGGGTGTCTGCCATTCGGATCCCATCCATTTGACAATGATGGGGAAAAGTTTTCCGACGCAGTGATGATGGAACCCTGGTCTCTCAGTTTCGTCGCGATGGAGTTTTCTGAAGATGGCGACCACTTTTGTGGAAGTCCAGTCCCAAGGGAAGGGGTGTCTGCCATTCGGTTCCCATCCATTTGACAATGATGGGGAAAAGTCTTTCGACGCAGTGACGATGGAACCCTGGTCTCTCAACGTTTCGTCGCGATGGAGTTTTCTGAAGATGGCGACCACTTTTGTGGAGGTCCAGTCCCAAGGGGTGTCTGCCATTCGGATCCCATCCATTTGACAAGATGGGGAAAAGTCTTTCGACGCAGTGATGATGGAACCCTGGTCTCTCAACGTTTCGTCGCGATGGAGTTTTCTGAAGATGGCGACCACTTTTGTGGAAGTCCAGTCCCAAGGGAAGGGGTGTCTGCCATTCGGATCCCATCCATTTGACAACGATGGGGAAAAGTCTTTCGACGCAGTGATGATGGAACCCTGGCCTCTCACGTTTCGTCGCGATGGAGTTTTCTGAAGATGGTGACCACTTTTGTGGAAGTCCAGTCCCAAGGGGTGTCTGCCATTCGGATCCCATCCATTTGACAATGATGGGGAAAAGTCTTTCGACGCAGTGATGATGGAACCCTGGTCTCTCAACGTTTCGTCGCGATGGAGTTTTCTGAAGATGGTGACCACTTTTGTGGAGGTCAAGTCCCAAGGGGTGTCTGCCATTCGGATCCCATCCATTTTTCAAGAGGGAAAAGTTTTCCGACGCAGTGATGATGGAACCCTGGTCTCTCAACGTTTCGTCGCGATGGACCATGATCCCATCCATTTGACAATGATGGAGAAAAGTCTTTCCGACGCAGTGGATGGACGACGGAGTTTTCATGGCGACCACTTTTGTGGAAGGGGTGTCTGCCATTCGGATCCCATCCCATGATGGAACCCTGGTCTCTCAACGTTTCGTCGCGACGGAGGAGGGGTGTCTGCCATTCGGATCCCATCCATTTGACAACGATGGGGAAAAGTTTTTCGGTGGTCTCTCAACGTTTCGTCGCGATGGAGTTTTCTGAAGATGGCGACCACTTTTGTGGAAGTCCAGTCCCAAGGGAATGCCATTCGGATCCCATCCATTTGACAACGATGGGGAAAAGTCTTTCGACGCAGTGATGATGGAACCCTGGTCTCTCAACGTTTCGTCGCGATGGAGTTTTCTGAAGATGGCGACCACTTTTGTGGAAGTCCAGTCCCAAGGGAAGGGGTGTCTGCCATTCGGATCCCATCCATTTGACAACGATGGGGAAAAGTTTTCGACGCAGTGACGATGGAACCCTGGTCTCTCAACGTTTCGTCGCGATGGAGTTTTCTGAAGATGGCGACCACTTTTGTGGAAGTCCAGTCCCAAGGGAAGGGGTGTCTGCCATTCGGATCCCATCCATTTGACAATGATGGGGAAAAGTCTTTCGACACGGCGGTGGAAATCTGCATGATGATGACACGAGAAAAAACATGGTTTTTGCATTTTTCTCTGCCCGGTCTCAATCCGCTCGAAAGATGTCCTGTAAAGTCTGCCGGACGACCCGCCTCGTGGCTTGAACGAAAAATCCATTCGCTGAATCCAAGGCGCCGCCCCCCGACGCAGTGCAAGACACCCCCCACTGCGTGCGCCCGCGAAACCCGTTGCGCTTCATTGGCAGGCATTCCGCCGACCCGCCGCCAGCGTGAAAAACGCTACAGGCTTTTTTCCATTCTGATATTTTCGAACGACACGATCTTGTCGCCAGTCTGAACATCCTGGTAGTTTTTGATAGCAATGCCGCATTCTGTTCCGGAAGTGACTTCCTTGACATCGTCTCGGAAGCGACGCAGAGACTCAAGCGTCCCCTCATAAATGACTTCACTGGCACGCAGAACCCGCACCTTGCTGCCATGGTGAACCGTTCCTTCTGTAACCAGGGAACCAGCCACCACTCCGTATTCGGAGCTGGGGAAAATATCTTTGACCAAAGCCTGTCCCAGGATATTTTCCTTGTAGACCGGGTCCAAAAGTTCCACCAGTATTTCTTTCACATCGTCCAGCACTTCGTAGATGATGTTGTGATACAGCAACGACACTCCCATCTCTCTTGCCAAAACCCGAGCCTGCGTGTCGGCGCGCACCCTGAAGCCGATAACGGTCGCTTTGGAGGTGGTGGCCAGGCTGACGTCCGATTCCGTGATTCCGCCAATTCCAGAAGCAATGATTTTGGTTTCGATTTCATCGTTTTTCAAAGCACTGAGTGCCACGTGCAACGCTTCAGCGCTTCCTTTGACATCCGCTTTGATCAACAAAATCAGAGATTTCTTTTTTCGTTTTTCCATGGCACTGAATATGTCTTCGGACACCACACTGCCAGTTTGCGAAAGTTTCCGCGCTCGTTTTCTCTTCTTTCTGAAATCCGACACCTCGTGGGCGGTTCGCTCACTGTCGACCACGTTCATTTCGTCCCCCGCTTCCGGCGGGCCGGAAAGCCCGAGTACCACAACCGGGGTAGAGGGCGTCGTTTCCTTCAGCACCTGTCCATTTTCGTCGCTCAGGGTACGTACTTTTCCGTATACACTGCCGCACAACATGATGTCCGAGGGCCGCAGGCAACCACTTTTCACCAGCACCGTGGCTACCGCACCACGACCTCTTTCCAAGGTAGATTCAATGACGACCCCGCGGGCATTACCGGTGGCTGGGGCTTCAAGTTCCATGACTTCAGACTGCAACAAAATCGCTTCCATCAAAGCATCCAGGCCCTTGCCAGTCGTCGCCGAAGTTTCCACGAAAAGGTTTTTTCCACCCCAACTTTCCGAAAGGATCTCGTGTTTCGCCAGCTCGGCTTTGACTCTTTCTGTATCGATGTTGTCCCGGTCGACTTTATTGAGGGCAACGATGATGGGGACTTTCGCTTCACGGGCATGGGTGATGGCTTCCACGGTTTGCGGTTTGACTCCATCGTCAGCGGCCACGACCAATATCACAATATCGGTTACTTTCGCCCCCCGGGCACGCATGGAACTAAATGCCGCGTGTCCAGGCGTGTCCAGAAAGGTAACCCATTTTTTGTCGCCCCCATATTCATGAGACAGTCGGTATGCACCAATATGCTGGGTGATCCCACCGGATTCGGAACTCGCGACATTGGATTTGCGCAGCTTGTCCAGCAAGGAGGTTTTGCCATGATCGACATGCCCCATGATTGTTACTATCGGCGGTCTCGGCACCTGTTCTCCTGCGTCCTTTCCCAGCGTCAGGTTAAATTTTTCCTCCACGTCCATTTTCGTGATGGGCAGGGCAACGTGTCCCAACTCTTCGACGACCAGCACGGCGGTATCCTGGTCCAGAGACTGGTTGATCGTTGCCATCACCCCCATCCCCATCATTTGCTTGGTCAGTTCCGAAGCTTTTATGGCCAGTTTTTCAGCCAGCCGCACGACTTCAATGGTTCCCGGAATCTGGACTTCCCGCTTGACCGGACTGGTCGGAAGTTCGAATTGATGCACCTGTGCCGAATACACCCGCGAGCCGGCACGTTTGATTTTCGGCCTTCTTCTCTTGGCTTTTTCCGCACCCACTTTCAGCCTGAGTCGGTTCTTCGTCGGTTCCTTTCTGGCCGGGATTTTTTTGGCTTCTTTGATGGACTGTTGCTTGGGTGTTTTTACTGCAGCCGTCGGCCTCTCTTTCGGGGGTGCTTTGCTACGGGCTTTTTTCTCCTCAAAGGCCGCTGTGGCTGCTTTCTTCACTTTGTCGGCCGGCCGGCCGGCTTCCTCCGCAGCTCCGGCAATGGTGGCAATGTCAGCAACCGCTTCCTGATTGTTTTCCGGTTTTGGTTCTGGGGCAGCTTTTTCAGGTGAAACGGCTTCTTTTGTAGCGGCGATTTCCGGGCTGGCGCTGACCGGCGGTGGTTCTGGCTTGACTACCGGTTCTTGTGCTTTAATCTGGTGCCTGGATTTGATGGTTTCCACCATGACCGTTCCCGATCCAGCCTTGCCGCTTAATTTGATTTTGGTCATGACGGTTTTGCGGCGCATGTGACCGCCTCGCGGCACAGACTTGATGACCGAGGCAATCAGTTTGGTCTTTTCCACTTGGCTGATGCTGTCCTTTGCGGTTTTCCCCTGAATGCCGGCTTCCTCAAGCCTTTTCAGAAGTTCCTCTACAGGCTTCTTAAGGAGTTCGGAAAGTGTCTCAAGAGTCTCCATACTGTCTGTTGCTCTGATGCCTCGGTTGAACGCGACTACTCGTCTTCTTCAAACCAAGGGGCTCTGGCAGCCATGATCAATGTTTCCGCGTTCTCCCTGTCCATGCCTTCAATTTCCAGCAAGTCATCAACTGATTGTTCAGCAAGACCTTCCACCGTGAGGATGCCATGCATGGCGAATTTCCTCGCCAAGTCTTTGTCGACCCCCTCCATTTCAATCAGGTTCAGTGTTTCTTTCGGTTGCTCCAGTTCGCCGGACATTGCCAGCAGGAAAAGCGCGTGATTGGCACGCTCGTGCAGGGCACTGCTGGTTTCCTTGTCGATTCCTTCAATCTGCAACAATTCTTCCGGCTTGGCGTAAGCGATTTCCTCGATGGTGGTAAAGTTTTCGTCCACCAGGATTGCGGCAAAGGTCTCGTCGATTTCCAGTTTGTCTGCAAACAGTTTCTGGCGGTCCTTCAGTTCCTGTTCCCGCTTTTCGTTCGATTCCCGCTCACTCATCACCGACAATTCCCACCCGGTGAGCTGGCTGGCAAGTCGAACATTTTGACCGCCACGTCCGATAGCTTTTGCCAGCTTGTCTTCTTCCACCACGATTTCCATTTTTCTTTTTTCCTCGTCGGTTCGGACATAGACAACCGCGGCTGGCGACATGGCGCTGGTGACATAATTGGCGAGATTTTCATTCCAGGTGATGATGTCGATGCGTTCGCCAGCCAGTTCGTTGGACACTGCCTGAACCCGCGATCCACGCATGCCGACACAGGCACCTACCGGATCAAGGCGCGGGTCGTTGGACATGACTGCCAGCTTGGCGCGCAATCCCGGATCGCGCGCTGCCGAAATAATTTCTATCGCGCCCTGACCAACTTCCGGAACCTCAATTTTGAACAGCTCGATCAGGAATTCTGGTGCCGTGCGTGACAGTATCAGCTCCGCTCCCTTGCCGTCTTCACGGACTGCTTTCAAGTAAGCGCGCATTCTTTCGCCGACGCGCACAATTTCCCGAGGTATGCAAAGCTCCCGAGGAATGAATGCCTCGACGCTGTTTTCAAGTTCAAGGTAAATACCGGGGTATGCACCGGTACGCTCGTCACGCTTCACCGTGCCCATTACCAGGGAGCCTACCTTGCTGCTGTAGACTTCAGCCACCCGTGCCCGCTCCGCTTCACGTATTTTCTGTACAATGACCTGTTTGGCGGCATGTGCGGAAATCCTTCCCGAAGGAACATCGTCGCTCTCTTCTTCTATGTATTTCCCGACCTCGGCGGCTGGGTCTTTCTTTTTCGCGTATGAATGAAGAATTTGTCGATCCGTCGCCTCGAATTCCTCGTCTTCGTCGTCCATAATGATCCAGCGGCGATAGGCTTTCACAGATCCATCTCTTCGATCGATCTCGACTCTGAAATCCTTTTCCTGTCCCTGTCTGCGTCTCAAGGCGGCGGCCAGGCCTTCTTCCATGGCCCCGAACAACTCGTCTTTGCTGAGCCCTTTTTCATTGCATACCGATTCCAGTATGTGAAACATCTCCTTGTTCACGACTCCCCCTTAACCCTTTGGTCAGGATCGGCGAGTGCCTCTTTGAAACTGCGCGTAAACAGTGATGCACGGCTTATCTGGTCCATGGTAAAAGTAAGGTCCTCTTCTGCGACTTTCAAAGTAAAGGTTTCTTTCTGAACCGATTGAATGACACCGCGAAAATTCTTTTTGCCATTGACCGATATCCAGCACTTGATCTTGACTTTCTGCCCCAGATAGAGACGGAACTGTGACAGCTTGAATAGACGGCGTTCGATTCCCGGAGAAGACACTTCCAATGTGTACGGGCCATGGAACAGATCGCTTTCATCCAAGGCGGCACTGATCCGGCTGCTTGCCACCTCGCAGTCCTCCAGCGTCACGCCGCCCGGACGGTCGATGAAAGCACTCAGCTTCGGCCGTTTGCCATAACGGTCAAAGTTCAGCCCCCAGCATTCGTAGCCTGATGCTTCCACAGTACGTTCAAGCAACTTGCTCAGCTGCTTGTTGTTCACCTCCCCCATTAACGATAAAATGCCTCCCCAGCGACGCACAAGCTGTCACTTTGCATGTCAATTCAATGAGATGGTCAACCGGATGCAAACGACACCGCAATGAGCGACAGCACTTCGAATGCTTCCTTGTTACGCAAAGAAGATGCCTTCGGGAACAGACCCTGTGCGATCCCAAGCGAACCCCCATTGTAGACAGTTTGGTGTAGCGAGGCAAGCAATCTGCGTGGTGCTTATTGTGTTGCTCACGCCGATGACCCGTAAGCCGCACACCTCCTGGTCGGTCGAACTTCAGCCTGCTGCGGAGAGCTTGTCAGCCGCACGCTGGCGACGCTGTCCTCGGTGGACGATAGCTGATTATCCGACATCAGCACTGCCTGTCGGGCAGTGAGTTATGCCACCCTTCACCTGCCTGTTATCCGTACCATCCTGAGGCGTCAGGCAGTCATCCGACATCAGCACTGCCTGTCGGGCAGTGAGTTATGCCACCCCTCACCTGCCTGTTATCCGTACCATCCTGAGGCGCCAGCAGTCATCCGACATTAGCACTGCCTGTCGGGTGTCAGGTGTCCCGGGTGGATGATCTCGAACACCGTGCGGTGCCTTTGCTCAGTCACTCATGAGAAACACCTTGGAACAGGTTGATTTTTGCGCTGTCTGTTTCCGCCTGAAAGTTCCAACAGGGAAGTCATGCGGTAAAAGAAGTGGACATGATCACGTTGCTCGCAACATTGACCGTGCTGATGTTTGCAAACCACAGGCTTTTTGCCAGCGTCTGCCCAATCAGTTTGCAGTTTAACGGGGTAAGATGATCCAGAGGATGGTCAGGATTGTGGGTAGCCAGGCTCTGTTCCGGAGTTGTTCGGAGGGTGCGTGGTGGTCGACGCAAATACTCCCGAGGTCGGGTTGCACCCATTCCTGAGAACAGGGACCGTTTGAAACCCGGTTTGACGGGTTTTTTCGTTCATGGTAAGTATGGTATGCATCTGGTGATGGCACGGAGCGAATGGCAGCGGGCTTGTATTGCCTGAAACATCCAAAGGAGCTGTGGGATGAAGCGGAGAACGGGAATTTGATTGAGAACCCGGTTCGGCGATATTGCTGTGCTGAAGTGCTTTTCAGCTTAAAAATAATCGGCTCGGAAATCCTTGCTGTTGCGGGCTGTATCCAACCCTCGCCCCCTTCCGCTTTTTTCACGCGCGGGGTGACATCATGATTAACGATCGCTTTACCGAATCAAAAGAATCCTTGACTTTGTGATGCTTTTTTTGGCGGCAGGCGGAGTTCTGATGACAGGATGGCTCTATGTGGCAGATTATGCTGATTTTAACTGGGGGAGACGCTGTCCTGGTGGCTCTGCTCGTGGGTGTGGGTTTCTACTTCTTTTGGTCTACTTCTTGCAAAGGCGATAAAAAGCCGCTTACCGACACGGGACAAAGATGCTTGAGGTGCCTGCAAAAGCGGGTGCCGGAGAGTTCCATGATTTGTCGCTGCAGGTGATTCAAAAAGGCGGGAAGCGTAGAGTTTTTGGCAAGAACCGGAGTGACACATGAAGGCAATGAGGATGGCAAAATGATTGAGGGGGGCAAGATCGGGCTGTTATCTCGAGGATGTCAGGGTTTTGGAGCGGGGTAGCATGAAAATGCATCGTAAGGGCTGGAGAAGGCGGGGTGTCCGGTTGAAATCGCAAGAGAGACTGCACGGGCGTAGCCCCATCAAGGTTGCTAGTCGGGGTCGTATGAAAATGCAGGAATTGATGCCAGGGAACTGGCTGAAAACGGAACCAAAAGGCGTTATGTCCGCAATTTTTGTGTTGGGTGGAGCAAAAATCTGCTGTTGTTGCGGCGTGTCGCAGGGGACTGTGAGCTGGTACATGAATTCAGTCCCGGGCAGGCGGCGATTGACAGGCAGTTCTACGCAATCCATTTGAACTGAGATACGATTTCCCCAGGAGGAACAAGGAAGCATGAGAACAACAGGCAATACGATTGAGTCATCTGTAGAAATTCAGACTTGATCTGACAGTTACCCGTTTATCAGCAACCGACTGTCAGGTTAAGTTTAGTTGTAGAAGTTTAGACTTGATCTGACAGTTACCCGTTTATCAGCAACCGACTGTCAGGTTAAGTTTAGTTGTAGAAGTTTAGACTTGATCTGACAGTTACCCGTTTATCTGTAGAAATTCAGACTTGATCTGACAGTTACCCGTTTATCTGTAGAAATTCAGACTGATCTGACAGTTACCCGTTTATCTGTAGAAATTCAGACTTGATCTGACAGTTACCCGTTTATCTGTAGAAATTCAGACTTGATCTGACAGTTACCCGTTTATCTGTAGAAATTCAGACTTGATCTGACAGTTACCCGTTTATCAGCAACCGACTGTCAGGTTAAGTTTAGTTCAAAAACTTTTCCTTCCAGATTGATTTGCCGTCGATGAGAGTTTCCATCGGCGTTCTCCCACAGCACATTTTGCCTTGGTGAGTTCGTTGAGTATTGTATTTGATGAGCCGTTTGGATTCGCTGTTGCTTTCCCGTTCCTGGCTCCAGATGCGCGTGATGCCGGCTCTCCTCATGCGTTGTCGTGATGTTTTTGTCAGCATGTTGCCGCATGTTCAGGTTGTGCTGTTTCATCAATAGCCAGGTCGTCTGTCATCGGCGAGTAAAGCACCGGGCTGGTTCTCCCGAGTTTCTGCCACGGTCTTTTGTGCCCGGTCAGACCTGGCAATTACCGCACAACTGCGTTCCACCATACCTTCTCTAATCTGACTATGAAGAAAGCTTGTGAATAGCGTCTCGTAATTGGATGAGCGTGGTGGTGTTCCCTGCTGCAACCCACTCAGGCATGTTGCCGACTGCCTGACATTGCCAGGAACTGAAGGCGTGGGATGCCTCCGGTGTGTGGCAGCGATCTCCTGAATGGTCTGGAACGGCAGGCAACCTTTCCATCGCTGCTTGAAACTTGAATCCCGGCGAGAACCCACGTCAACTTCCGTGGTGTGTTTCCCCTGTGGTGAAAAGGACGAAAACACCTTCTATCTCCATTGTGAAAACTGGTTGGACTACAGCGAGCATCCCCCCGTTCACTCTCGGTCGCTCAAGGGCGATACTGCCGAGCTGGTTGACTTTTGTGCCATGTGCCTACTCTTGGTCATAGGTTCCAACAGGGAAGTCATGTGGTAAAGAAGTGGACATGATCACGTTGCTCGTACATTTTTGTGATTCCAGCTTTGTAAAATCTGGTTTTGTTTGGGGGTTTTCGCCGTTATTGCCAAGTGGCAAACCATGTGATAGAGTCCCGCCCCTTCGCCGTTTTTTTTACCGAGGGCGGCGGTTTATTTTGCTTTTCCAATTTTTAACATCAGGGAGAAAAAACGTGAGAACATGCAGGTCTGTGCTGATACACCAATGGTTGTTTCCGGTGCTTTTAGCTTCCATGCTGGGCTACTCAGCGTCTTCACTGGCCGTGAGTGTCGAGTTGAAAGGGGATGGTCTGGAGGGATTGAAAGTTGATTTTTGGGGTTATGCGCAGATCGGAGCCGAACAAATCGACCGAACCGGGGGCAGTAAAGACCAGGACAACCTGGAATTTGGTGCGGATCGAATTCGTTTTGGTTCTAAAATGAAATGGGACAAATGGTCTGGCACTTTGCATTTTGATGCACAATCGAGCGGCAGCAACCCGGCAAGTTTGTCCAAGTTTGTTCGTGATGCTTTTGTTGCCTACAAGTTCGACAGTGCTTTTCGGCTGAAGTTCGGCCAGTACAAAACGCCGGTTGGCATGGCGTTTAACTATTCCGGTACAAAATTGCCGCTGATTAAACGCACCATGGTGTCACGTCTGGTTCTCAATCGTGGTCTCGGTCTGATGGTGAGTGGCAGGGAGATCGCAGTGGGTGAGGGGCGCCTGGGTTATGACTTGGGCATTTTCAATCCGGCTGACCGTTCAAAAGCTGCCAACATTGACGTGGTGCAGAAGGGCCAGGATTATGCTTACGCGGCACGACTGTTCTATGACTTGGGAAAGGCATTTCACCTTGAAGCTTCTGTGGGTACAGTGGAAAAGGCTGGTGGGTCCGATGATGTGAAAGACGGTGTCACTACACGCACGGAGGACTACGATGTGTTCGATGTCGGCGCGATCTACAGGCAGGGCCCCTTGCGACTGCGTGCCGAGTACATAGACGGTGGTAACGTCCTTGGCGAACGTGACCGGGATGAAAAAGCCTGGTTCTTGGAAGCAGGCTATGCTTTCAACGATATTGTGGAGGGTGTGGTGCGCTACCAGGAGGCTGAGAGCGATGTCAAGGGTGTCCAGACCGATCTGGAGCGCTACGAAGTGGGTGTGAACCTGTTTTTGGGTCAAACCGTAAAAAATGGGCGCCTGCAATTGAACTACGCTTCAGTCGGCGGCGACGAGGATGGGTATAATGAAGGGGCTATAGCCGGAGGCGGAAACAACCGTTTCGACGCAATACTTGCCCAGGTTCAGTTTGCTTTTTAATCTGTCAGTCGCGGGTGGTGAACAGGCATGAATTTCCCTAGGTTTTCAGCGGCTGTGCGTTGCCTGTCCGGGTTGGCCTTTCTGCTTTTTGCTTTTGTTCTGGCAAGTGTGTCGGCGGCGGGTGACGCGGTAGAGGAGGGCAAGAAAATTGCTTTCGATCGCAAAAAGGGGAACTGCCTTGCCTGCCATTATTTGGCGGGAGGGGTTAGTCCTGGAGACATAGCGCCCCCACTGGTGGAAATCAAACAGCGTTTTCCTGACCGGAAGCAGATGCAGGCGATTCTTTGGGACATTACCGAGGAGCGTCCGGATGCCGTGATGCCGCCATTTGGAAAGCATGGCATATTGACCGCTGATGAAATAGACAAGGTTATTGAGTATCTCTATGCCCAGTAGCTTTTTGAAAACATGGCGGGGAGGGAAGTGACATGAATTTGAAACGCCGGCGATTAGTGGGCGGAGCGATTGCTTTTTGCGGCTTGCTGGCACTTTCAGGGCGGTTGGCTGCTGATCTGAAGTCAAGGCGCCCAAATGAAGCTTTTGGTGCGGATAACTTTGACAAGGCTTTGGCCGAGCTTGAAGTCAGTGGAACCACGACGGTGTCGGACAAGATCCAAATCAAAGTTCCCGACATTGCGGAAAATGGAGCGGTGGTTCCGGTTTCCGTTTCCACTTCACTGGATAGGGTGACCCGGCTCAGTGTGCTGGTCGAGAACAATCCCTTGCCGCTTACTTCATCTTATGAATTTTATGAGGGTGCAGTTCCTTATGTTTCCACACGCATTAAAATGCTCAAGACTTCACATGTAGTGGTGCTGGTTGAAGCCGATGGCAAGCTTTACAGTGCCAGCAAAGAAGTCAAAGTTACGATCGGCGGCTGTGGTGGTTAACAGCAGGAGGACCTGATGGCAGGCACAAGTACCATGAAAATCAGAGCAACGGCAAAGGATGGCGAGGTTCTGGTCAAGGCGCTCATCAAGCACCCCATGGAAACCGGCCTCAGGAAGGATCCAAAAACCGGAGAAAAAATTCCTGCCCACTACGTGCAGGAGCTGACTGCCACATGGAAAGACAAGGTGGTCTTGAAGGCCTTCTGGGGGACCGGTGTTTCCAGGAATCCTTATATTTCATTCAAGTTCAAAGGTGGGCAGGCGGGTGATGATTTGACCTTGAACTGGGTTGACAACACCGGTGCAGAGGACCGAAAAACGGTGAAAATAAAATGACTGGGAAAATACGGTCTTGAAGGCTTTCTGGGGGACCGGTGTTTCCAGGAACCCTTATATTTCATTCAAGTTCAAAGGTGGGCAGGCGGGTGATGATTTGACCTTGAACTGGGTTGACAACACCGGTGCAGAGGACCGAAAAACGGTGAAAATAAAATGACTGGGAAAATGCGGTCTTGAAGGCCTTCTGGGGGACCGGTGTTTCCAGGAATCCTTATATTTCATTCAAGTTCAAAGGTGGGCAGGCGGGTGATGATTTGACCTTGAACTGGGTTGACAACACCGGTGCAGAGGACCGAAAAACGGTGAAAATAAAATGACTGGGAAAATGCGGATTTTCAGGTGGTTTGGCGGTAGCCGTGCATACTCGGGCGGCTTTTTTGGCTCACGGTTTCCGGCCTGATGCTGGCGGCTTTTTTGCCTGTCGCTTCCGGCGGACAACAGGCCTTGGCCACGGCGGTGAGTCCTGAACAGGACCTCAAGCTGTATCAGGACTACTTCAAGAAAAAGTTTCCAGAAGTGCCGTTCCAGGATATGGCGAACGGTGTCTATTCTGTCAACGACGAGTTGCGGCGCAACTGGGAGGCCATTGAAGAGTTTCCTCCGTACGAATACGCCGTCGATGTAGGTAAGGGGCTTTGGGACACTCCTTTCAGAAATGGCAAGACCTATAAAGACTGTTTTCCAGAAGGCCCCGGAATTCAGCACATGTACCCCAGGTGGGACAAGGAAGCCGGCATGGTTGTGACTTTGGCATTGGCAATAAACCAGTGCCGGGAGAAAAACGGCGAAAAGCCCTATGGCTATAAAAAAGGAAAAATTGCTGACTTGATGTCCTATCTTGCCTACCAGAGTCGTGGTCAGAAAATTGATGTCAAGATTCCCAAGGATGACCCTCGTGCCTTGGCAGCCTATCAGGAAGGCAAGGAATTTTATTTCACCAGGCGTGGCCAGCTCAATTTTTCCTGTGCGAACTGTCATTTCAGTTCTACCGGTAAAAATCTTCGTGCGGATGTTTTGGGTCCTGCGGTTGGGCAGGCCACAGGCTGGCCGGTTTATCGTTCCAAGTGGGGGGAGGTGGGCACACTGCACCGTCGCTATTCAGGATGCAACAAGCAGGTACGGGCCAAACCGTTTCCTGCTCAGTCCAGGCAGTACCGGAACCTGGAATATTTTCATACGCACATGAGCAATGGTTTTGTGCTCAATGGCCCGGCCGCAAGGAAATAAAATGCAAAGAGTTTTGAAAGTAGTGGGTTTTTGTTTTTTTGCCTGGGTTTTCTCAGGAGTTTTCATGTCGGTCGGCGTTGCCGCCGAGACTGAGGCAGAAGCAAAAGCTCGGCTCGAGGAAGCCAAAAGCTATCGGGCGAAAGCGGCTTCAGTAGGTGGCGAATGGCGTGACTTGGGAAAAATTCTTAAGCAGGCTGAAAAGGCCTTGGAAAATGGTGATTACGAGCAGTCCGTGAAACTTGCCGAGAAAGCAGCTGAACAGGGACAGCTGGGTTACGAGCAAATGGTCAGGCAAAGGGGAAAGGTCGGCAATCCGTCCTATCTGAACTAATTTCACAGATTCAATGAATCTGGCGCGCCGAGAATTTTTATTACTTCTTGTCGCCTTGGGTGCCGGCACTGCCTGGGGCGTGAGGACGGGATGGAAGGACCCGGAGCAGGTCGCAAAAAGTTTGTATGACTTCCCGCCTTTCGGTGATGTTCGGCTGTTGCATTTCACTGACAGTCACGCCCAGTTGGAACCCACTTATTACCGCGAGCCCAATGTGAATTTGGGGGTCGGTACGGCACTTGGCAAAGAGCCGCATCTGGTCGGCAAGTATTTCCTGGAAGAATTCGGCTTTCTGCCCGGTTCAGCACATGCCTACGCTTTTACGTCACTGGACTTCGCGCATGCGGCGAAGCGCTACGGTGCACTGGGCGGCTTTGCGCATCTGGCGACATTGATCAATCGTTTACGCGACAATTACCAGGCGAAAAATACGCTCCTGCTTGATGGTGGTGATACTTGGCAAGGGTCGGCCACCGCGCTTTGGAGCACCGGGAAAGATATGGTCGATGTCTGCAATGCGTTGAAAGTCGACGCCATGACCGGCCACTGGGAATTTACCTATGGCGAAGAGGTGTTGCGAGCTAACATCAAGCGCTTTCAAGGCGAATTTTTGGCCCACAACGTCAGTCTGACAGAGGAAGCGCAATTCGAAGACAAACCGGCGTATGACGCTGAAAGTGGTCATGTATTCAAGCCCTACACCATTCGCACCCTGGGAAAAGCGAGTGTCGCCATCATTGGTCAGGCTTTTCCGTACACACCGGTTGCGAACCCAAGGCGTTTTGTGCCGGATTGGACTTTCGGCATCCGGGAGGAGGAACTTCAGTCCTTGGTGCGGACCATTCGGGAGCGGGAAAAACCAGATGTGGTTGTTCTCCTTTCTCACAACGGGATGGATGTGGATTTGCGACTTGCTTCCCGGGTCAGTGGGCTGGATGCGGTGCTGGGTGGGCACACGCATGACGGGGTTCCGGAGATGGTGGAAATCAAAAATTCCGGCGGAGTGACGCTGGTCGGCAACGCCGGTTCCAGCGGAAAGTTTCTTGCTGTGTTGGATTTGCAGGTCGGTGTCGGGAAAGTGCGCGATTACCGTTATCGGCTGCTGCCGGTTTTTTCCGAACTGCTGCCTGCCCATCCGGAAGTTCAGGCTGTCCTGCAGTCCTGGCGTGCGCCTCATCAACAAAAGCTTTCACAAAAATTGGCGATTTCGGAAGACCTGCTTTACCGGCGCGGCAATTTCAGCGGAACCTTTGACCAGCTTATTTGCGACAGCCTGTTGCAGCATTATGATGCGCAAATCGCATTGTCTCCAGGTTTTCGCTGGGGGGGAACCATCTTGCCTGGGCAGGCGATTACTGTTGAAGATATTTATGACTTGACCGGTATCACTTATCCGGAAACCTATTCAACTGAAATGAGCGGAGAGCAACTTATGGCTGTGTTCGAGGACGTGGCTGACAACCTGTTCAATCGCAACCCGTATTACCAGCAGGGCGGGGATATGGTGCGGGTTGCGGGTCTTCGCTACGCTATAGAACCCGGCGCTGAAAACGGAAAAAGAATTTCAGATATGCGCCTTGCGGATGGCACTCCCCTGCGGGTCAACAAGCGCTATAAAGTTGCCGGTTGGGGGACGGTGAACAGCATTGCGTCGGGCCCTCCGGTCTGGGATGTGCTCGCTGACTATTTGCGCGCACATAAGCGCATAGCGGTGAAGGAGCTGAACCAGCCAAAACTCCTGAACGTAGGCGGCAATCCGGGTTATGTTACAGGAGGTTGAGAGATTTCAGATGAGTCGCACGGTTTGCCTGCAGCATGGCAGTGAAGGGGCTCGTCACGAAATTCCTGAACGTAGGCGGCAATTATGTTGCAGGAGGTTGAGAGATTTCAGATGGGGGTCGCACGGATTTGTCTGTAGAGCAGTGCATGGCGGTGAAGGGCTGTGGATCGGTCACGCTGAACCAGCCAAAACAGCGCATGGTGGTGAAGGAGCTTGAACGTGGGCCTGAACGTGGGCGGCAATCCGGGCTATGTTTCAGGAGGTTGAGAGATTTCAGATGGGGGTCGCACGGTTTGTCTGTAGAGCAGTGCATGTGAAGGGACTGTGGATCGGACGTCACAAAACTCCTGAAGTGGGCAGCAATCCGGGTTATGTTGCAGGAGGTTGTTTCAGATGGAAGTCGCACGGTTTGTCTGCAGAGCAGCGCATGGTGGTGAAGGAGCTGAACCAGCCAAAACTCCTGAACCTGGGCGGCAATCCGGGTTATGTTGCAGGAGGTTGAGAGATTTCAGATGGGGGTCGCACGGTTTGCCTGCAGAGCAGCGCATGGCAGTGAAGGGGCTGGGATCGGTCACGTCACGAAATTCCTGAACGTAGGCGGCAATCCGGGTTATGTTGCAGGAGGTTGAGAGATTTCAGATGGGGGTCGCACGATTTGCCTGCAGAGCAGTGCATGGCGGTGAAGGGGCTGTGGATCGGTCACGTCACGAAACTCCTGAACTTGGGCGGCAATCCGGGCTATGTTGCAGAAGGTTGAGAGATTTCAGATGGGGGTCGCACGGTTTGTCTGTAGAGCAGTGCATGGCGGTGAAGGGACTGTGATCGGTCACGTCACAAAACTCCTGAACGTGGGCAGCAATCCGGGTTATGTTGCAGGAGGTTGAGAGGTTTCAGATGGAAGTCGCACGGTTTGCCTGCAGAGCAGCACATGGCGGTGAAGGGGCTGAGCCAGCCAAAACTCCTGAACCTGGGCGGCAATCCGGGCTATGTTGCAGGAGGTTGAGAGATTTCAGACAGGGTCAACATTGGGGTAGAAATTATGAATAGATGGCGTTTTATTGGGAACCTTGCAGCTTCTGGTCGGTTCGTGCTGGCGTTTTGTTTGCTGATGATGGGGTCGCTTGCGGCACAGAGTGAGAAGAATCCCAAACCGACGGTCGATATGCGGCTTTTAACAGCGGAAATGGCCATGTTGATAGCCAAAACCGCACTTGATGATTGCACCCGTCGGGGATATCAGGTGGCCGTTGCGGTTGTGGGGCGGGAAGGAAATCTGCAGGCGTTTGTTCGTAATTCACTGGCTGGGCCTCACACGATAGAAATCAGCAAGAAAAAGGCATATACCTCCGCAGTCACCCGTCAGGCAACCGGGGGTTTGAGAAAGATTGAGAGAAGGCTGGATTTCTTTGCTGATCTGACCACGATCAGAGGGGGCTTTCCTGTCAGTATTGGTGGTTGGTATTATGGCGGCGTTGGTGTGTCCGGGGCGACCGGTGCAGAGGACGAGAGGTGCGCGCAGGTGGGTATCGACAAAGTCGTCGAGGTGCTTGAATTTGAAGAATAGCTCAGCAGGTTTTCTACTTGGCTTTTTAGGAGCTGTTTTGTTGGGATTCACCGGCATGCAGGCCCACGCGGAGAAAGTCGAAGGCAGTTCTGTCTTGACTAAGGATATGACCAATCCCGGGTTTTTGGAGCATCCAGACTGGTTCATGCAATCTTTTCTGAACATTGGCGAGGACGTTGCCGAAGCGACCGAGAAAGGCAAACAGCTGGTGCTGTATTTTTACCAGGATGGTTGTCCCTATTGCCGAAAGCTGATCGAAGAAAATTTTGGAGACGAAGGAATCGTGGCCTACACGCGGCAACATTTTGAAGTCGTGGAAGTCAATATCTACGGTTCGAGGGAAGTGACTTTGGAAAATGAAATGTTTACAGAGAAGACCTTCAGTAAAGAACTGCAAGTGCAATTCACGCCGACCATGGTTTTTTTCGACGCGCATGGCAAAGCGATTTTCAGAATGAACGGTTACTATCAAAAGCGGAAGTTTTTCGCCATGCTGAGGTATCTTGCGGAAGGGCATGCGAAAAAAGGAAAATTCCTGGATTACTACCCCGGTGACAGGTCAGCCGAAAGTCCGACTGACAAGGCGAAAAGAGTGACCGGCACGCTGTCGCCACCTTTTTCTTTCAGCAAAGCGATTTTTAGTCGTGACAGCCGCCCCCTTCTGGTGATTTTTGATCGCCAGGACTGTGAGAGTTGCCAGGAGCTGCACCAGGATATTCTTGTGCGTTCTGAAACCGAGTCCTTGTTGAAAGATTTTCAGCTTGCCGTTATCGACGTTGATAGTGAACAGCCATTGGTGACACCGCATGGATCTGAGATGAGTCCGGATGCCTGGGCACGTTCTTTAGGCATAAAATCAGCGCCGTCTTTTGTTTTCTTTGACAATGATTTTCGCGAAGTGTCACGCATCGAGGGCTATGTCAAAGCGTTTCATGTCCAGTCCATGCTGGAGTACGTGGCAAGCAAGGCTTACCAGAATGAAGACGGTGTGCAAGGTTTTTTGCAGAAACGAACCAAACGTCTTGAGGCAGAAGGACAGCATATTGACATCATGAATTGAGTGCCTGGAGTTTTTCAACCAAATTTATTCGTGTTTCCGCACGCTGACCGCGCCGAGCCGCGGTCACAAATGGATGCCGGATGTTCTCCCGGGCAGTTGTCTGCCGTGCAAAATTTTGCCTGAATGGTTCTCCAGTGACACTGGGTTTGGCTCAGACCTCGAGTCAGCAAAAAATACCTTGGCAGTAGCCGGAGTTCAGCCACATTCCACATCTATCTGAACCTATTCACGGGTGACGGCTTCGGAAGTCTCTTTTATGGTTCTGCCAGGATGATCGTGCCGGCTTTTAGGTTTTGTTGCTGACCCGCTGTTGCCGGCATCTCAATCCGAAGAGCGGCCGCCTCTTGGTGACAAGACGCAAAAGACTTGGGCGACCCCGCTGACACACCGCCCGTGGAGATGGCAATGCCTGAATATCCGCACCAGATACCGGGCGAACGAAGCCAACTCCATGAGCCGTGTTTTTTGCCCTCCTCTTCCCGTTTTAGCAGAAAATCAGGCACTTCCAACTTGGTTTGAAGCGGGAATCCATTTATTATGTAAGCTGTATTTTTCGCAACGAAGTGCTCCCCAGTGTTTTGAATGAAGTAGTGCTGGCGACGACGGCTTAAAATCCGGAAAAGACAATGTTTGGCGCGCTTTTTCTCAGCACTCGTCTGGCTGGACGTTCAACGGGGTTTACGGGTTTTTCTACGGAGGAAAAACATGGAGAAAATTGACAAAAAATCGCCTTCGGGAAATTATGAGTGACTGCAAAGAACAGAGACTCGTCCAGGAAGAAGCGGACGATAAACTGAGCAAAAAGCCAGTTTCCAAAACTGATGCCCAGGTTTTGGATGAGGGTTCCGAGGGTAGCAGCCTTGTGAAATCGCCTGTGGGCAAGATGAAAAGCAGCGTGGAAAAGCGGGAAGAGCAGGCAGTGGGAAATCATGTTTCATCTCAGACGGTGAGTGAAGGGCGGCCGAAGGAAGATGTGGCGTTTACTGAAGAGGGTGGCGGCCAGAATGACACAGCTAGTGAAGGGCGGTCGGAGGAAGATGTGGCGTTTGCTGAAGAGGGTGGCGGCCAGAATGACACAGCTAGTGAAGGGCGGTCGAAGGAAGATGTGGCGTTTGCTGAAGAGGGTGGCGGCCAGAATGACACAGCTGTTGAAGATGCCTTCAGTACAGTTGATCTTGTGAAAGAAATCAAACAATTGCGAGAGCAGTTTTTTCGTGCCAAGGCTGAAACGGCAAACATCCTCAGGCGTTCGGAGCGGGAGATGGACAACACGAGAAAATATTTTGTCAGGTCGTTTTTGGTCGAGTTGCTTGAAGTTCGGGACAGCCTTGAAAAAGCTACTGATCTGGATAGGAAACATGCCACTGTCGAGCATTATCGGAGCGGGCTTGAGTTAACGCTACGGTCGCTGGAAAAGTTTTTTGCAGGTCACGATGTTGCCGCCGTGGACCCGGTGGACGGTGTCTTCGATCCTGAATTGCACCAGGCGATGGGCATGCAGGAAAGCGCGAACAGTCCACCGGGGGCCGTGCTGAATGTGATACAAAAAGGTTATACGCAAAGAGGCCGCCTGTTGCGTCCGGCGTTGGTGATTGTCAGTACTGGGCAGGAAGCGAAACCGGCAGCAGAAAGCGAGACCCTGGATGCTGATGAAGACAAGTGAACCGTCCCCTTAGGGTCGGGACTTGAAATCTGTTTCTTTGCCCCCATGGTAAGTATCTCAGCCAATATTTTTTAAAACATTTAATCAGGAAGGAAAAAGCATGTCAAAAATCATCGGTATTGATCTCGGAACCACAAATTCCTGTGTTGCTTTGATGGAAGGGAAAACCCCCAGGATTATCGAAAACAGCGAAGGCGACCGGACTACCCCGTCAGTGGTGGCATTTACTGAAAGTGGAGAAACGCTGGTGGGTCAGTCTGCCAAGCGACAGGCGGTCACCAATCCGAAGAACACCATTTACGCAATAAAAAGATTGATTGGGCGGCGGTTTTCAGAAAGCGAAGTGAGCAAGGACATCGACCTGGTTCCGTACAAAATTGCGGAAGCCAAAAATGGGGATGCCTGGGTTGAAGTGCGAGGCAAAAAAATGGCACCTCCGGAAATTTCTGCCAAAGTGCTGATGAAAATGAAAAAAACAGCGGAGGATTATCTCGGTGAAGAGGTGACGGATGCCGTAATTACTGTTCCCGCCTATTTCAACGATTCACAGCGCCAGGCTACCAAGGACGCGGGAAAAATCGCCGGTCTGGAAGTCAAGCGGATCATCAACGAGCCTACTGCCGCGGCATTGGCTTACGGGCTGGACAAAACAGAAGACAAAGACAGAAAAATTGTGGTTTATGACCTTGGCGGCGGGACTTTTGATATTTCCATCATTGAAATCGCGGGTGTGGATGGTGAAAAGCAGTTTGAAGTGCTGGCAACGAATGGCGATACTTTCCTCGGCGGTGAGGACTTTGATATGTGTCTCATCGAATATCTGGCGAGTGAATTTCAAAAAGACCAAGGTATGGATTTACACAACGACCCCTTGGCGCTGCAAAGGCTGAAAGAAGCGGCGGAAAAAGCCAAGATCGAGCTTTCTTCCAGCCAGCAGACAGAAGTGAACCTGCCTTATATCACTGCCGACCAGGCGGGTCCGAAGCACCTCAATATCAAGCTGACACGTTCCAAGCTGGAAGCCTTGGTTGAAAGTCTGGTGGATAGAACCATTGTTCCCTGCAAGAAGGCGCTCACAGACGCCCGCCTGAAGACTTCCGACATCAGCAACATCATTCTTGTTGGTGGGCAGACACGCATGCCATGCGTGCAAAGCAAAGTGGCCAACTTTTTTGGCAAGGATCTCCGTCAGGATGTGAATCCCGATGAAGCAGTGGCCTTGGGAGCAGCCATACAGGGCGGTGTGCTGGGTGGCGATGTCACGGACTTGTTGCTTATGGATGTGACGCCGCTGACACTGGGCATCGAAACGATGGGCGGCGTGATGACCAGTCTGATCGAGAGAAACACCACCATCCCAACGAGCCAGAGCCAGGTGTTTTCCACGGCGGCTGACAACCAGCCGGCGGTTACGGTGCACGTATTGCAGGGTGAACGCAACCGGGCATCAGGAAACAAGTCTCTCGGACGCTTTGATTTGAAGGATATTCTACCGGCACCTCGCGGCGTGCCGCAGATTGACGTGACTTTTGATATTGATTCCAACGGCATCCTGAATGTGTCGGCAAAAGACAAGGCAACCGGGAAACAGCAATCGATTGTCATTACAGCGTCAAGCGGGCTGGACAGCGAAGAGATTGAACAAATGATCAAGGATGCCGAGAAACATGCCGAAGAAGACCGCAAATATCATGAGCTGGTTACCGTTCGCAACAGTGCTGATCAACTGGTTCACATGCTGGAAAAATCGTTGAAGGATCTCGGGAAAAAAGTGACCGAAGAGGAAAGAAAACAGGCGGAAGACGGTATGGCAAATTTGCGGGAAGCCATCAAAGGAGATGACAAAAGCAACATTGAAGCAAAGATGGAAAGTCTCAGCGATATTTCCGCTAAAATGGCCCAGCGCATTTATCAACAGAAAAGCGAGGAAGACAAAGCAGATCCTGGTAGCCAGGAAGCAGACAGTCGTTCGTTTAACAAAGATGGTGACACAATCGTGGACGCGGAATACGAAGAAACCGATGGAAAAGAGAAGAATGGAAAAGGCGAGAATGGAAAAAATGAGAAAAAAAATTAAAACACGCTGAAATATGGAACGTGATTACTACCAGGTTTTAGGTGTACCGAAAGGTGCAGATCAGGCCGCCCTGAAAAAAGCTTACCGAAGGCTGGCCATGAAATATCATCCCGATCGCAACCATGGTGCTTCTGCCGAGGAACGTTTCAAGGAAGCGAAAAAAGCTTATGACATTTTGTCCGATTCAGAAAAGCGGAGCGCTTATGATCGTTTTGGGCACGCCGGAGTCAACGGAAAAGCAACCGGCTTTCGACCAAGTGGAAGCGCTGATTTCGGTGATGTATTCGGCGATATTTTCAGTGAGATTTTCACTGGTGGAGGGCGTTCGGGTCGGCAGGCCTATCGGGGTGGGGATGTAGAGTACACCTTGACGCTTGATCTGGAAGAAGCAGCTTCCGGAATCACCAAAGACATCCATGTCGTACTCCCCGAGGCCTGTGAGGCATGCGATGGCAGTGGTGCCAAAGCCGGGGTCGGGCTTGAAAATTGCGGGACATGTGGCGGTAGTGGCCAGATGCGCATGCAACAGGGGTTTTTCTCCATACAGCAGACCTGCTCGAATTGCGGGGGGCGGGGAAAAGTGGTTAGGGAAGTATGCCCCAAGTGTGAAGGTGAAGGTCGGGTGCGCCGCAGAAAGTCTCTGTCAGTCAAAATTCCCGCCGGCATCGATTCCGGAAATCAAATCCGCCTGTCCGGCGAAGGGGAAGCAGGTTTGGGAGGCGGCCCGAGCGGTGACCTGTACGTCAGTATAAACATCCGAAAACATTCCCTGTTCAACCGGGATGGTCGGGACCTTTTGCTGAAGGTCCCCCTGCCAATCACCGCCGCCGCGTTGGGTGGGGCAGTGGTAGTGCCCACTCTGGACAAGAAAGTCAATTTGAAAATCCCCGCTGGAACACAAAACGGAAAACTGTTTCGCATGAGAGGCAAAGGAATCAGATCTGTAGATGGTAGAGCAAAAGGGGATTTGATTTGTCAGGTGTTTGTGGAGACTCCCGTCAATCTTACGGCTAGACAGGAAAATCTTTTGCGGGAACTGGACAGCACCATGGAAGGGCAAAGCAACCGTCATACTCCGGAGACCGAGGGTTGGTTGAGCAAAGTGCGGAGCTTTTTCGCAGACCTCGACATTTTCTGAATCTGTCATGCCAAGACTGCGAGTTGCGGTTAACGGTGCTGGTGGTCGCATGGGCAAGACCATTGTTCGCCTGCTTGCTGAATGCGAGGAGACGGAACTGGTGGCCGCTTATGACCACACTGAAAACGTCATGATTGGTGCTCCGGTTGCTGGCACACCAGACACTGTCCTGCAAGGTTCTGACGATTTCAGCGCCCGGGATTTTGAGGTTCTGATTGATTTTTCCACACCGGAGTCCGCGATTTCAGTGTTGGAGCAGTGCGCCGTCGCGGGACGAGGTGCGGTGATCGGAACCACAGGCTTTTCGGAGCAACAACACGAGCGCATGCGCGCGCTGGCTGAAAAATCCCCCATGGTTTATTCCCCCAATATGAGCGTCGGCGTGAATTTGTGTTACGCCCTGGTGGCACTGGCCGCCAAGGCGATTGGCAGCGAGGCCGACGTGGAAATTTTTGAAGCACATCATCGCCACAAGGTTGATGCCCCATCCGGCACTGCGTTGCGTCTGGGTGAGATCGTGGCCGAAAGACTGGGACTGTCGCCAGAAAAAGATTTTGTTCATACCCGGGTCGGCGTGACCGGGCCGCGCCCGAGACAGGCTGTCGGTTTCCAGGTGATGCGTGCCGGGGACATAGTAGGCGAACATACGGTGACATTTGCCTTGGCTGGAGAGAGGGTCGAAATCACTCACAAAGCATCCAGCCGTGACTGCTTTGCTCGCGGTGCTGTGCGTGCCGCTCTTTGGGTACGGGACAGGGCCCCGGGATTGTATGCTATTGGCGATGTGCTGGGTCTTTCCGTTTCCACCGACATCAACAGCAGTCAGCCCCCTGGTGTCAGGAGTCAGTGATTGTGGCTTGTTGCAGAGTTTTTGGGCGGCTGCCGCAAAAAATGTGCAGGATGGTGCTTTTTATTACCGGTGTCGGATCAGTACGGTGTCAGTGCTTGCCAGGATAGATCCTGGTGCCGGCTTCTACGGCCATTTCGGATACGATTTTCTTATGGCTTTTGTTTTCATGGCCGTACGCGGCGGCCCCCTCGCAGTGGAAGACAGTGAACTCCGCCAGGCCCGGAAGGGAGCAACGGTAGCGGTCCAAAGCGTGCCGAGGTATGGTTGTCGTGGCCGGCCGCCTTTTTGATTTTCCATGAGTTACCAAGTACTTGCGCGTAAATGGCGACCTCGTACATTTACTGAAGTTGTTGGCCAGGAGCACGTTACGCGCGCGCTTTGCAACGCAATCCAGCTTGGGCGTTTGCACCATGCTTATTTGTTTACCGGCACACGTGGAGTAGGCAAAACTACGCTGGCGAGGATCCTGGCTGCTGCCTTGAATTGCGAGTCTGGAGTAGTGGTTGAACCTTGTGGGAAATGCCAGAGTTGCAAAGAAATTCGCAGTGGCAGATTTATTGATCTGATCGAAGTGGACGCGGCATCCCGGTCTGGTGTTGAAGACATGCGGGATTTGCTGGATACCGTGCAATACGCGGCTGCTGCCGGGCGTTTCAAAATCTACCTGGTGGATGAGGTTCACATGCTTTCCAACAGTAGCTTCAATGCCTTGTTGAAAACTTTGGAAGAGCCGCCCAGCCATGCGAAGTTTTTCTTTGCCACCACCGACCCACAAAAGATTCCCGCCACGGTGTTGTCCAGATGTTTGCAATTTAATTTGATCCGATTGTCGCATGAGCGCATTGCAGATTACCTGGCGAACAGGTTGACAACCGAGGATGTTCGCTACGAAAACGAAGCGCTGCTGGAGCTGGCGGTCGCTGCCGATGGCAGTATGCGTGATGCCTTGAGTCTTCTTGACCAAGCCCTTGCTTACGGGGCAGGCGAACTCAGTCAGGAAGTCGTGGAAAATACTTTGGGAATCACGGCTCGGGCGAATCTTCCCAGGCTGGTTAGAGCCCTGGTTGCCGGAGACTCCCAGGCAATTTTTTCCGAAATTGGAGAAATGCATCGCAGTGCCGCAGACTTTTCCGCCGCACTTGACGACTTGTTGTCTCTGTTTCACGAACTGGCTGTGCAACAGGTGCTGCCTGAAACCACGCCGTCGCACCGTTTTCCGTTAAAAGAGATCGTCGCTTTAAGCCGGTCTGTTTCCGCAAACGACGTTCAGCTTTATTACCAGATTGCGGTTAAAAGCAGGCAGGACATGCTTTTTCTTTCCGATCAGCGCAGCGTCTTCGAAATGGCGCTATTGAGAATGCTTTGTTTTCGGCCACTGTTTGCGGAAGTGACGGTGTCGGCGGGAACCCAACAGGAATCTTTCGCTGCTCATTCTGGAAGCGAGACCATTGTCAGCCGGGGCAATCGTGCTGGTGATGCCGTTGCATCAGCACCGGTTCATGGACAAGCTGTTTCCCAGGAAACCTCCGGGTATCCGGCTTCCGTGCGGCAGGAAAGCAATGTCGAGACTTCTGCGCAGGATCGAGACGCAACCACCCGCCCGGGTCTGTCCCCAAGGTCCCCCCTGCAAGGGAGAGACGATGTCGCAACTTCTGCGCAGGATCGAGACGCAACCACCCGTCCCCCGGACCTGTCCCCAAGGTTCCCCACACGGCAACGGAGAGACGATGTCGCGACTTCTGCGCCGGATCGAGACGCAACCATCCGCCCGGGTCTGTCCCCAAGGCCCCCCTGCAAGGGAGAGACGATGTCGCAACTTCTGCGCAGGATCGAGACGCAACCACCCGCCCGGGTCTGTCCCCAAGGCCCCCCCTGCAACGGAGAGACGATGTCGCGACTTCTGCGCAGGATCGAGACGCAACCACCCGTCCGGGTCTGTCCCCAAGGCCCCCCCTGCAAGGGAGAGACGATGTCGCGACTTCTGCGCAGGATCGAGACGCAACCACCCGTCCCCCGGGCACTGTCCCCAAGGTCCCCACACGGCAAGAAGACGATGTCGCGACTTCTGCGCAGGATCGAGACGCAACCATCCGTCCGGGTCTGTCCCCAAGGCCCCCCCTGCAACGGAGAGACGATGTCGCAACTTCTGCGCAGGATCGAGACGCAACCACCCGCCCGGGTCTGTCCCCAAGGCCCTCCCTGCAAGGGAGAGACGATGTCGCAACTTCTGCGCAGGATCGAGGCGCAACCACCCGCCCGGGTCTGTCCCCAAGGCCATCCCTGCAACGGAGAGACAATGTCGCGATTTCTGCGCAGGATCGAGACGCAACCACCCGCCCGGGTCTGTCCCTAAAGTCCCCCCTGCAACGGAGAGACGATGTCGCAACTTCTGCGCAGGATCGAGACGCAACCACCCGTCCCCCGGACCTGTCCCCAAGGTTCCCCACACGGCAAGAAGACGATGTCGCAACTTCAGCTCCGGATCAAGAAAGAACCACCCGCCCGGGTCTGTCCCCAAGGCCCCCCATGCAACGGAGAGACGATGTCGCGACCCCTGCGCAGGATCGAGACGCAACCATCCGTCCGGGCACGTCCCCAAAGTCCCCTATTCGGCAGGAAGGCGACAAAGGGGCAAGCGATGAAATTTGGTCTCTGGTGGGTAAGGACGTGGAATACTGGAGAGCGTTTGCCGACAAAATGGCACTCACCGGGGGTGCACGCGAGTTGTGTTTGAACTCTGTTTTTCAAGTCCGAAACGAAGATGCAGTGGTGATCCTGGTGAGAAAAGAGAATCGTGGCCTTGTTGCTGACAGAATGTTCGGACAGTTGCGCGCGGCTTTGCAGAAATGCTATGGACCGAGCCTCAAAGTAGAATGGGAAGTGTCTGACGCGCACGGGGAGACGCCAGGACAACAGGAGCAGTTGGCACTGAGCAGGCAACAGAAAATGGTACGCGATGGTGTTATGAGCCATCCATTTGTGGAGACCTTGCGGCGTGATTTTGATGCGACGGTAGTGGAGTCTTCGATACGTTCGCATAATGCCGGAAAGCCGAAAATCCCGGGCGTTTGATGATTACAGGGGGCAAAAATTTGGTCTGGAGGCGTGATTGAAGGAAGATCCACTGCTTAAAAGATTTGTTGATGCTTTTGTTTTTTTGCCCGGCGTGGGGCGCAAAACAGCACAGCGCTTCGTGTGCTATATCCTGGACCGGGACCGGGATGGCGGAATGCACTTTCAGGAAGCACTGAAAGAGGCACTTGAAAATCTCAGGCATTGTGAACAGTGCCGCATGTACAGCGAGGTGCCGCTTTGCAATTTGTGTGTGAACAGTGCGCGAGACCATTCGAAATTGTGTGTGGTGGAAATGCCTGGCGACCTGATGGCGATCGAGGACAGCACTGGCTTTTCGGGGCTCTATTTCGTATTGCACGGCAAATTGTCGCCGCTGGACGACATTGGTCCGGATGATATTGGGCTCGAAAAACTTGAAGCCCGCCTGCGGGAAAAAACCATCAAGGAAGTGGTGCTGGCAACCAGTGCCACTGTGGAAGGTGACGTTACCGCGCTTTTGATCAGTGAGTTATGTGCCCGATTCGGTGTCGCAAGCAGCTTGTTGGCCCGTGGTGTGCCGGTTGGGGGCGATATAGAGCACGTGGATTCCACTACGCTTTCCCAGGCTTTTGAAAAGCGACGAAGCTACTGATTCTGTTTGAAAGTGTCGGCGGAAAAGATGTAAAAGCCATCCATTTGACGGCAATGGGAGACATAATCATAAAAAACACTGCTGCACGACAAGTGCTGACCCGTGACCGTGTGCTCGTGGGGATGTTGCTTTTGTTGCTCACTGGCGTCGGCTGGTCTTATATGAGCTACATGATCTGGACGATGTCTGTGGGTGTAACTTCGTTGTGGCTGCCGTCGCATCCGGCACCGACTGTTTGGAGTGTTTTTGATTTTGCAATCAATTTCCTGATGTGGGAACTGATGATGGTTGCCATGATGTTGCCTGCCATGTATCCGACGGTGACGCTTTATGCGGCCATAACTCGCGATCGCTTGCGACGGGACCTGAGCGGCACCGCTCCCTTGTTTTTTGTCTTGGGTTATCTGGGGGCGTGGGGACTGTACAGCATGGTCCTGGTTTCATTGCAGTGGCAGCTTTTGGAGCACGGTCTGCTGAACCACATGTTGGAAAGTCGTAGTTACTTGCTGAGTGGTCTGATCATACTGTGTGCCGGAATTTATCAGTGGACACCCTACAAAGATGTCTGCCTGCGCTATTGTCGCTGGCCGCTTGGCTACCTGTTGTCTGGTTGGCGGGATGGTGTGTGGGGTGCCTTGCAAATGGGATTCAGGCACGGTGGCTTTTGTGTGGGCTGCTGTTGGGGGTTGATGCTCATCATGTTTGTGGTCGGCATGATGAACATACTCTGGCTGGTGTCGTTTTCCCTTTTCTTTTTGCTGGAGAAAACCGTTTTTCCTGAAAGAGCAGGAAAAATGCTGGTCGGTGGAACGCTTCTGGTTTTGGGAACGGCACTGCTGGCACTACACGTGCTGGGCTGACAGGGAGCACGCAAAAGAGACGACACGAAAACCATTATCCCTTTCTCGCCTGCCCACCGCTCAGCGGCCGCGAGGGGGTTGGTCAATCCGGGATTACTTCCGTTTTTGCGGGAACGATTTCCAATCGGTAATTCGCGGCCCGGTTTACTGGTGCGACACCCCGAAGGCTGGTGAATACTCCTGGCCGAACGGTCAGTGTCTCCCACTGTGCACCCGGTACCGGAATGTCCCTGCCATTTTCTTCAAGCCAGATAAATCGGTAGTTGATTGCTTCCGGCGAGGACGTTTTGCTTTCGAAAGTAACCTGCACCTTGTCCAGTTTTCCTGTTTTTCTGTAAATGGTACGCACTGCAAAATCTTCCGGCCGCAACGCTTTGAGTGTCGAAGCAACGTATATGCCGGTGTAACCTGAAGGCGGAACCACTTCAGACTGATCCACTTCCTGGTTTTTCGCCGCTGGGTGCGTGATGGCAAACAGCAACACAAAAGTGCCTGTCATGAAAGAAATAATGTTCCTGGACCAGGTCGTCATCAGCTTGCTTGGTACCAGTATACAACGCACGAAGACAGAGTGCCCTTGTATCTGCTGGGGTGCCTGCTCATGAGCGAGCGGGAATGAACGCACCGTGGGGCATTCGAGACTGTTTACCTGAGACTACGGACACTTGAGGCACCGAAGGTGGCGCGCGAATTGTATTTCAGCGAGCGGTACAGCCATGCCGGTTCCCTTCAATGAGTCCCGTCTTGTTGATGCCCGGATTCCAGATCAACATGCCGGGTTTCCGTAAAGTCACCTCTTTCCCAGGTTGCAATCCTGGACAAAATCACCGTGGAACCAGTTGACGATGTGCATTTCAACCGCCGGCATGACCCTTTCCTTTTTGGCGTGGCACATAAGGTTTCTGGCAGCCATTGCTCGGTCACTCTTGGAAACCGTGCGCAAACACCCGACTCGGAGGGACGGTTGCAGGGACCACATTTTTTATGTTTTCATCTTGCCTGCATGTTTTCATCTTGCCTGCAACGGAAATTTCTCTCCTGGATTGATGACCTGCTCCCTAGTCCGTATTGGTTGTCCCGTGTCGGGTGCTATTTTGGGGTTGACGGAAAGAGACGGGAACCCCGACACAGCGTTTCGTCGCCAGCCAGGACATTTTCAATGGAGCAGGGCAGATCGGCGCGCACGCCATAAGCGACGCCTGCTGTGACCGTGCTGTTTGCGCCGGCTGGGCGATAAATGTCAGCCCCCCCCCCAGCGTCTATGAACAGGGCAAAACTGTGTCCGCCCTGGTAGGAATTATCGCCGACACTGGCTGGGTATCCCCCGTAATTGTCGTGCCCTTCGTAGTCAACCAGCACTGCAAATCCGTTGTGGTCGGTGGAGGCCAGCGTGTGAATATGAGGAGTACGGTTGTAGAAATCGTTCCCTTTTTTGTCCACCAGCCAGGCGCCGCCCAAATCCCAGGCAAAACCTTGCAGAGCCCATTGCAATCCAAAGTAGCGATCGTTGCCACCTTCTTCCATGAGCACTCCAATGGCAGAATGGGCACTGGCTCCCTGCCCGTAACGGGAAGCCACGTATAAGTCATCATCGTTTCCCGCGTTGACCAGTATCCCCAGCCCATAGAAATACCCGACTCCCTGGGAGAAATTTCCGGCTCGGAACTGATCGTTTCCCGAACTGTCCAAGACCATTCCCACTCCCCCGGAAGCGTAACCGCGAAACCCGACCCCAACTCCCTGGGACAGTCCTTTGAACACACCTGAAGTTCCATACGAACTCAGCTCGCGCCCCGTCGCCAGGTAATCATCAGCGCCATACGCGTCGAAAAGCAGCCCGAAGCCTTTGACTGCTCCGACACCCTGTGCATACAGATTAGATTGATAACGGTCATCACCGCTGCCCTCAAGTAACATTCCTACTCCCCAGAATGCCATTCCCTGGGACAAATCTTCACTGACAAAACGGTCGTTTCCCTGCCGATCGTGCAAAATTCCAACGCCGAGGAAAGAAGCCCCTTGGGCAAGACGTACCGCGGCGTAGAAATCGTTCCCGGCATGGTCGTAAAGCATGCCAATACCAAGCAGGCCACTGCCTTGGGAAGCGATTTCAGTGTGGTGATACTCGTCATTTCCAGCCAGGTCGACCACCATCGCGATCGACTGTTCGCGTGATGTGACTGCGCTTTTTCCGCGATAGTAATCGTCGCCACCGAAGTCAATGATGAGGGCAAAGTTCCCCTCGTAAATGTTTCGTTCGTAGCCCCCTGCGACAACTTTCCCGGCTGGTGAATCAAAGCTGGCAAGCACCGGACCACGCACACCGGCAACCTGTTTTGTTGAGGGGGTCATCGGCAATTCCGCGTGCAGGGTCTTGAGCCAGTCGGGGTCGCTCAGCAGATGCATCAATTGTGCGGCCGCCACCAGTTTTTCCAATTTCACGCGTTTTCCAATTTCAATAATTTCCGTGTTAAGGAGGCGCTGCTCCGGCTTGCCGGAGTGGTCGATGTAAAGAGATTGGGCAAAACGTTCCAAAAGTTTTGGTGTTTCCTGGTAGAGAAAATCTATTTCCTGTTCATCAAGCGCGGCAAAAGCGGCGTTTCGAAGCTCCATTGCTGCAGCGAGCACCCCCGTGATCCTTGCGGTAGCTGACGGCATCCGTCCGGCCATGGGGAAAACATCAGAAGGTGCACCCGTGCCACTGGATACAGACAAATCCAGTATTTCTCCGGCGATGTTCAGAAGCTGCTTTGTTCGAGTGCGGCGCGGCGGGTTTTCACCGCTGATCATTTCTGCCAGGCGTTCAATCGTCGCTTGCGTTTTCAAGGGATTGACGTGCAGGTAACGAAACAGAGACAAACGCTGGCCATCATCCCAAAGCTCATTTTGACGGTACCTGGCAAGCAAGTCTTCGTATTTCTCCGTAAATCCGAATTTCTGATAAAAGCGTTTCGCCAGTTCCGCAACCGGTCTGCTCTGGTGGTCGACCCACTTGGAACCTTGCAGTTCAGCATCCAGGGTTTCAGCACTAATAGTTCGCCTCTGCCCAAGAATTGCAACGATTTCAAGCCGTGTGCTTCGCCTGCGAATGTTTACCGTCAAGTCTTCGCCTGTTGGCAATTTTTCAATTTCTTGGAGTAGTGTGTTTTCGTTTGTAAAGATTTTCGCCGGTTCGCTTAAATCCGTGATGAGCATGGTAGTGCGCAGTATTAACAGTGCCAGACGGCTCCCTACTTTCTTGTTTTTGACGTGTTTCGAAAAAACCCTTATACGTTCACTGGCCTTGATGTCGCCGACTTTTTTGCCATCAAAGCTCAAGATCAGATCGCCGGCCTGCAGTCCAGCTTGTTCTGCCGCAGAATCTCGGATGACCAAAGTGACCAGGTAGGCACTGTGCACGTCTGGCCCTGAAGTAAAATCCTTGTTCTGATAGCCGATACCCAGAAACGCCCGACCGAATTTTGGATCAACCAGACTGGGTTCCTCCGTGGCCAAAGGTTTCGCATCAAGCGATTGCGTGAAGCCGAGTATTACCAGCAACGAAGCCTGTCCCAAGGTTTTCAGGCGCAGCAGCATTTACAGTGTCACGCTGACTGTGCCGGCGACCAATCTGTATTGGATAGTATTCATGATGCCGAACACCCAGAAAATCTCTTGGGACAAGCGGATTCCTGATGGAAATGCCAATACTCTTGGCAGGACAGGTGCAAAGCAGAAAGATCGCTTCTGAAGTCCGGGGTGACCATGTGCGGCAGTCTCGGTTCCATGGACAGTCTGGTGGCTTGCTTCAAGGTGTATTTTGGTTGCTTGATCACGTCCCCTGATTCCTCCTGACACGCTTGCATCCAGCTTGGCCACAGCCTGAACCTTTCGGCGGAGTTTCTCTCCGGCCAACCCGGCAGACGCCGTGCGCAGCCGGTCGCTGTTGAAGAAATTGACCCGGTCAGAGTCGGCATGCTCGGCTGTATGACCATCCTCTGGTTCTGGTCGGTAGATTGTCTCATATCGGCGCGAGCGCCGGAATCTTTCCATGATTGTTATCCAGGTGAGGTCTCCGGCTGGTCACCGCAATTCTAATATCTGTTGTCTGCAATTCTTTGGCAAAGGCTTGGCCGACATTGATGACCCCGGGGCTGCATGACCATCCTTTGCTTCTGGCCGGTAGATTGTCTCATATCGGCGCGAGCACCGGAATCTTTCCATGATTATGTCATCCAGGCAAGGTTCCCGGTTGGCCACAGCAAGCCGAATATCTGCTGTCTGCAATTCTTTGGCAAAGGCTTGGTCGGCAAACTTGGCGATTCTCCCCAGCCGGCATGCCGGCATTGATGGCCCCGGGGCTGTATGGTCATCCTCATGGTTCTGGTCGGTAGATTGTCTCATATCGGCGCGAGCACCGGAATCTTTCCATGATTATGTTATCCAGGCAAGGTTCCCGGTTGGCCACAGCAAGCCGAATATTTGCTGTCTGCAATTCTTTGGCAAAGGCTTGCCGGCAAACTTGGCGATTCTCCCCAGCCGGCATGCCGGCATTGATGGCCCCGGAGCTGCATCGCCTCCTCTGGTTCTGGTCGGTAGATTGTCTCATATCGGCGCGAGCGCCGGAATCTTTCCATGATGTGTCGTCCAGGCAAGGTCCTCAACAGAGGACGTAAATTCATTGTTTGGATGGGTGCTGATGACTTGGCAGATGAACATCAGGCAGCATTTTCAGCACAAGGAATTCTCTCTAAAAGTTCAACACGATGAGGAGCCGGGAACAGAACCAATGATTCTGCGACCGACTCCGACTGGCAACGAGCAGCCGGGAACGCTTGTCGGCGCGAGCGCCGGAATCTTTCCATGATGTGTCGTCCACGAAAGGTCCTCAACAGAGGACGTAAATTCATTGTTTGGATGGGTGCTGATGACTTGGCAGATGAACATCAGGCAGTATTTTCAGCACAAGGAATTCTCTCTAAAAGTTCGACACCATGAGGAGCCGGGAACAGAACCAATGATTCTGCGACCGACTCCGACTGGCAACGAGCAGCCGGGAACGCTCGTCGGCGCGAATGCCGGAATCTTTCCATTGATGTTTCATCCAGGCAAGGTTCCCGGTTGGCCACCGCAATTCTAAGATCCGCTGTCTGCAATTCTTTGGCAAAGGTCTGGCCGGCAAACTTGGCGATCCTCCCAGGCCGGTATTGATGGTCCCGGGGCTGTATGGCCATCCTCTGGTTCTTGCTGGTCGATTGTCTCATATCGGCGCGAACACCGGAATCTTTCCATTGATGTGTCATCCAGGCAAGGTCCTCAACAGAGGACATAAATCTATTGTTTGGATGGGTGCTGATGACTTGGCAGATGAACATCAGGCAGCACTTTCAGCACAAGGAGTTCTCTCTAAAAGTTCGACACCATGAAGAGTCGGGAACAGAACCAATGATTCCGCGACCGACTCCGACTGGCAACGAGCAGCCGGGAACACTCGACGTGCAGGTGCCAGGCAAGCAATTACCGCCACACGTGGTTGCGCCTTTAATGAAGTGTGGGCGCGAAGAGGAGTATAGGGTTCTTGTTGATTTCAGCACATTAGAGACCGCGACTTCCAGGAAAACTTTTTGGGTCAGCTGGTTCAGCACCCCCCCACCAGAGAGCGGCAGATCCGGGTTGGAAAGCAACTGCAAAGGTTTTTGCGCCAAAGTAAAATCCATGCTGTCTGCTTCGTGTAAAAGCGGGGAAAGACTGTGCCCCTAAAACCGGCAATTGACCCGTACCGAATGCTGTCGCTGCTTCCTTCAGGTCTTTCTTTGTTGTTGCCGCTGCAACACAAGCTTCTGGTACACCACAGGTCTTTGTTGCCTGGTTCCCGGTTCAGCAGGCCATGCACGACCTGTCCGCGCCTGGGGGAAGACCTCGGAGCTTGTCGATTTTTGTGCCATTTACTTCTTTCCGGCTTAAAGGTTCCAGTATGGAAATCACGCGGTAAAAAGGCGGTCATGATCGTGTTGCTCCTGTACATTCCAGCTTCGTGTCGTTTTTTTGGTAGTTTGGTAGAATGAAGGGGTCAGTTTGGTTTCTTGCACCGGAGGTAGTTATGGAGTTCAGCTTTTCAAGCTTGAGAGGCCCAGAAAACGTTTCGCGATTCAGCGTTGTCCAGCAGGGAAAAACCGATTCCGAGGAAAACAGGTCTGTATACAACCTGAAAAGTTCGTTTTTCGGGTGGCTGGTTTGTTCCTTGAAATCCTCTGTGAATAAACCTTATCGCGAACGTATGGTTAAAGAACGTGTGGCAGCGTTGTCAGCGTTTAAAAACAGTGATCAGATGCGTCAGGTAATTGCAACGTTGCAGTTCCGCGGCAAAGGCGCGTTCGTAGAGGATCAGCTAAGGAATTTGGAGAAAGATGCAGGGCAGGGTAGGAAGTTTTTTCGTGGGACACAGGAATTGGTGAGGTCTTTGGACTTGGATCCTGTTGTGCAAACAGCTGGGAAGCGGAGTGAGTGGACAGAAAGAACAACAGCTTTGACTGCAGACAATGCTGACAGGTATACGAAGATTGGCCTTCACTCCAATGTATGCCGACCTGATCACCTGCGGAGTGATGGCTATATCAACAGACCCCTTCGCTCCAATGTATGCGGACCTGATCCTAAAAAAGATAAAGAGCTCGGTCGAGCTGCTTTGGACTACATGACGGAAACCATTATGACGGATAAAGTGGTGGTTGGAACTGAAGCATTGGGAGATTTAGAAAATTGCGAGGATGCTGGAAAAAAGAAGGAAGCACGGGAGCGCGCATTATTGGCCATGAGCTTTCTGAAGTTTCTGACGGTAGAACCTCATACAGAAGAGTCCAAAACATTGTTTAGGTGGGAGAAGACAACAGGCATTGAAGACAACTGTCGGCTGCGCTACCAGAAAGGTACTGAGGCCAACCAGGAACAAAAGCCTGTGGAGAGCCCGAGAGTAGGCCTGGGAACCGGAGAAGCGGCGGCGCCAGACTTCGAAGAAGTGCTGGTGCCAGACAAGGAATTACAGAAATACGTGGTTGCGCTTTTAGATAAGTGTGTGTATGAAGAAGAGCGTGGGGTTCTTGTTGATTTCCGCCTGTTTGACCCCGATCTTCAGGAACATTCTTTGGCAGAAGAGCCAGTTGTTGAGCAACCAACCCTCAGCAGAGAGCAGCAGATCTGGGTTGGAGGGCAACTAGGAAGATTTTTGCACTGACGTAAAACCCAGTCTGTTTGCTTTGCGTAAAAGCGAGGAGAGACTGTGCTCGCAAAATCGGCAACCGACCCGTGCCGGATGTTGCCGTTGCTTCCTTCAGGTTTTTTACTGTTGCCATTGCAACACCAGCTCCAGGTACACCGTAAGGTCTTTGGCGTCTGGTTCCTGGTTCATTCAGCAGGCTGAGAACAACCCGCCCGCGCCTGGGGAATACATTTTCGGCTTTGTTTCTATGTTCGCTCTCGACGAACAACCCGCCCGCGCCTGGGGAATACTTTCCGCAATGAAAAAATCTGTGCGCAGGCTGAGAACAACCCGCCCGCGCCTGGGGAGTACATTGGAGCCTGTCGGTTTTTGTGCCGTTTGCTTCCTCTTGGCTTGCAGGTTTCGGCAGGGAAGCACAGCGGGATTGAACCGCGAATCTGAGCGTTTTACCGTGTTGGTCGCGCACAGGGTCGATGAGCTTGACTTTGGAGTATTTTTCATGACAGACTCGCGCCCGCAGATGTCGAAGGTGGGTGTTGGCCCAGCGGAGAATTTACAGCCTGCTGCGTTGCTCCTTGGCATAGATATCCGGTTTTCGTGTAGCATTCAGTATTATTGAAGAACTGGGGGCTTGTCATGCATGGGATTTGTTTATCCTTTGTTTATCCGTAGTAAGGTTTTATTTTAGGGGCATGGTGCGTGTTGCCATAGCGTTGCTTGCCTTGTTTTGGGCTGCGGAGCCTGCGTTTGCCCAAACTGATTGTCCAGCACTTGAAGGAGACGGAATCCCGAGTTCTCCGTATCAAGTGGTGACGCTCTGCCAACTGCAAGGCATACGCTCAAACCTGACAGCACATACGCATTGGCCGCCCACATTGACGCGAGTACAACCGTCAATTTGAACGGCGGAGCCGGCTTTGAGCCTATTGGGTCCGTGAATAATCCATTTTCTGGTTCTTTCGTGAACAACGGCAACCATGTGATTACTGGTCTGACCATCAACCGCCCCAGAATGAGTTATGTCGGCCTGTTTTCGTACTTGGTGTCTGGGGCGATGATACGGGGCGTGATACTGGTGGATGCGCGCATGACCGGTAACAGTTACGTGGGTTCTTTGGTTGGTTACAGTTTAGGGACGATTAAGGATAGTTCCGCGACGGGTTCGGTTTCGGGACGAGAAGAAGATATCGGCGGCCTGGTTGGGCGCAACCAGGGAACAATCAGCAACAGCTATACGACGGGTTCGGTTTCGGGAAATACAGATATCGGCGGTCTGGTGGGGGACAACCGTGGAACAATCAGCAACGGCTTTGCGACGGGTTCGGTTAAGGGAAATGATGATGTCGGCGGTCTGGTGGGGGGGACTTAGGAGGAAATGTCTCCCGCAGAGCTACTACTACGCCAGGGGGGCGAACAATAACCTCGGAGAGCCACGCAGTATCGAGCAGATGCGTTGCCCGACGATGGCCAGCGTGGTGGACAGCGTGCCCTGTATGAATGTTGTTACCTACAATGGCTGGAACACGGATGTTTGGAACTTTGGCAGTGAAACCGAATTGCCGCAATTGAAAAACAACCCCAACCCAGACTTGAATCGCAAACCCTATATCGGGGGTCTCGGCGAGCGAACAGTGCGGGTTGCCCCCGAAACCGGGAGCACGACCTTGGCTTTTGAGGCGGTCGATGCCGCCTCTGCGGGAGTGAACGAGACCTTGACTTGGTCGCTTTCAGGACTGCCGCCCGCATTGAAGGGTCTTGCCTATTTTGACTCAGTCAATGGCATGACCGGAACGGCAAGTGGTTCCAGTGCGAGACTTACTATCAAGCCCGGAGCGTGGGGTACAGAAGGTACGTTCTTTGACGTGGTTCTCATGAACAGTGTTTCGGCCGATAGTGACAGGGTTCGGGTTCAGGTTGTGGGGGGGACGTCGTTGCAACTGCGTATCAGGGTGTATCTGGGTGGTGCAACGAGGTAGGGATTTTAGGAGATGTCTGGGACACGGGGGGAGTGACTGGATACGACGGTCAGAGAGTGGCAAGTCAATTTGACAGGTGCCTGTTATCCATCAGCCCGGTGGTGCCGGCAAGACCTGCAAATGCGTCTGCAACAGTAGTTTCGTTGAGACAGTTTGATGGTTGACAGGTCGGGTGTCGTTAGGCACATGGCGTTTGCTGTCGGGCACGCCCGGCACAACTTTGGGGGTTAGGCGTGTCGTCGGGCGCATAGCCCTTGCACCAAAAATACTGCTGGCCGGGGCTGCCACTAATCCTGCCTAGTGCGGGCCAATCTGAAGACTTGGGTATAACGCATTGGCTCGCTCGGCGAGTTCCTTCCGACAATAACTGAAGGGTATTGGTCTCTCGGACGTGGGTTTGCAGGGGCAACTGCGTATCAGGGTGTATTTGGGTGGTGCAACGAGGCAGGGATTTTGAGGGATGTCTGGGACACGGGGGGAGTGACTGGACAAGACGGTCAGAGATCTGATGGGACCATACTGTAAGATGTAGAAATTCAGGCAATAGGCGCTAATTTGTAGAAGTTTAGACTTGATCTGACAGTTACCCGTTTATCAGCAACCGACTGTCAGGTTAAGTTTAGTTCAAAGAACTTTTCCTTCCAGATTGATTTGCCGTCGATGAGAGTTTCCATCGGCGTTCTCCCACAGCACATTTTGCCTTGGTGAGTTCGTTGAGTATTGTATTTGATGAGCCATTTGTCAAGATCAATTTGTAATTCTTCTATCGATTGATAGATTTTCTTACGCAAGGTCACTTGGTAAAACTCATTGAGAAGGGTCTTGTGGAAGCGTTCACAAATGCCATTGGTTTGCGGTGACCTGACTTTGATTTTGGTGTGCTCAATATCATTCAAAGCCAGGTAGAGCTGGTAATCATGTTGGTCAGCTCGACCACAATATTCTGTACCACGGTCGGTGAGAATCCGCAGCATGGGAAGTGCTTGTTCCTCATAGAACGGCAACACACGATCATTGAGCATATCAGCGGCGGTAATCGGCGTTTTGGTGGTGTAGAGCTTGGCATGAGCGACTTTACTGTAAGTATCAACAAACGTCTGCTGATAGACTCGGCCAATACCCTTGAATGTACCCACATAGTAAGTGTCTTGCGAGCCCAAATAGCCAGGGTGGGCTGTTTCTATCTCACCACAGGCCTGATCGTCTTGTTTGCGTTCCATGGCAGCGACTTGAGGCTCAGTAAGAATCAGGCCTTCAGTGGCCACTTTATCGGATAGTGCTTTGAGTCGATCTTTAAGGCAAGCCAGGTTATGGCGTAACCAAATACTTCGTACGCCCGTCGGCGAAACAAATGTCCCCATTTTGCGTAGCTCATTGCTGGTTCGGGTCTGCCCATGGGCAGGTTCTTCCAGAGCGTGTTCAACGACGATGGATTCAATCGCAGGATCAACTCTATTTTTGAGGTTCGCGATACGCCTGTTTTGATCAAAAAGTGCTTCAATGCCACCTTCATCAGCAGCGGCTTTGTATCGATAGAAAGTATCTCTGGATACGCCCATCATCTTGCAGGCTTTTGAGACGTTTCCGAGTTCTTCAGCCAGATTGAGTAGGCCGACTTTATATTTAATGACTTTATCGTTAGTATGGATCATGAGAGTTACCTCTTTGTTTGGATGTTAATATTGCAGTTACATCTAAACGGGTAACTCTCACTAAATCAAGCTTCGCTGCGCTCAGCTTGATTGAGTGATGTGTCAGATTGGGTCTAAACTTCTACATGTAAGATGTAGAAATTCAGGCAATAGGCGCTAATTCATAACTTGTACTGCGGCCACCGGCATCTGATTTTAATAAGACCCCATGATTCAGCAGGTCCGTGATATCGCGTAACGCGGTATCCGGTGAGCACTTGGCAATCTTTCCCCACTTGCTGCTAGTGAGTTTTCCTTCAAAACCATCCAGCAAACTATTAAGCAGTTTGATTTGCCGTTCATTCATCGGCGTGCCTGCCCAATGCTGCCAGAATCGCACCTTGGTCAACACCGCTGACAAGGTCACATCTGCACCCTGCATTGCGCGCAGCAAACAACCCAGAAACCACGCCAACCAATCCGTCACATCCAGCGTGCTCTTTTGTGTCAGCTCTAGTCTGTCGTAATAGTCTTTTCTCTCTTGTCGGATCTGTGCCGATAAACTGTAAAAACGTTGTGGAGACTGATCAGCTCGCGCCAGTGCCATGTCACCCACCGCTCTTGAGATACGACCATTGCCGTCATCAAAAGGATGAAGGGTGACAAACCAGAGATGAGCCAAGCCTGCCTTAATCATCGGATCAGACTCATCAGCGGCATTAAACCAGCGCAAAAACGCTGACACTTCGGAAGTCAATTGTTCAGCAGGTGGTGCCTCGTAATGCACCGTTTCACGACCTATGTGCCCGGACACGACCTGCATCGGTCCCGATGCATCATCACGCCAATCACCGGTGTTTATTTTGTTCATCCCACTGTAACCGGTGGGAAACAACGCCGCATGCCAACCGAACAGACGATCTTCTGTGAGCGGTTGGTCAAAACGGCCTGTGGCATCCAGCACCATATCCACCACACCGTCTACATGTCGGTCAGCAGGTGCTAAAGCACCCACATCAACACCTAGGCGGCGTGCGACCGAGGATCTCACTGTTTCGGGGTTTAGGTGTTCACCTTCTATTTCACTGGTTTTGAGAACTTCCTCTGTCAACACCTGCAAAGTGGCCTGATCACGTAATCCCATGCCGATGTTCTGCATACGCCCGAGGAGATGCCCCTGAGCGTGGTGAACCTTTGCCAATAGGCCGACGAGACGTTCAGCATCATAGTACCAACGAGGCCAGTCAGTGTGTTGCCAGATATATTTGCTGCTATTCATGCGGAGATTATGGGCTTTATTCTCTGCAAGGTCAATTCTTTCACCGCATATTATGCGGTGTTAAATGATCTTATTCACCGCAATTAAGTGGCTGCGGATCAATATAAATCAGTTTTAGTCCGCCTTCTTTTTCTATCTCCTCGTGCAGAACCCCACTTTTCAAACTGGATGAACAAGTTTGTTGTCGCCCCAAATGAGCTTGTTTGTCCAACCAGCAATTTGCCTGCTTCTATCATCAAAATCAAAAAGCATTTGTTGGGCTTGCTTTTTGGTATCTTGGGTATTTTCCGCCCTTGGCTCATCTACCAACCGCAATTGTTTGAAAGGGTAAGACAACATTTGCCACTTCACAGATTTTTCCATTCCATACCAGTTCAACCTCTTTTTTATCTGCGAAAAGTAAAAAACGAAATTTTTCCGGAAGTGGTTTTCCAGATTCAAGATATTTGATAATAGCCCTTACTTCCTTTTTAGTTAGATTAACTTTATCCATAGTTTTACTTCATTAAATCATTAGGAGTAATGTCGAGAGCATCAGCGGTTTTTTTAACCGTATCAATTAAACCTTGTGATAGTGGTGTTTTGTTTCTTACCCACAAAATGATGAAACGGGTATGGCGGAGAGAGAGGGATTCGAACCCTCGACACGGAATTCCCCGTATACACGCTTTCCAGGCGTGCGCCTTAGACCGCTCGGCCATCTCTCCAGAAACCCTTCTGTTTTTTAGTCCAGGTCGGCGGTCGCCGAGTGAAATCATTCTCGACTTGCGCCCTGCACAACGCACAGCACTGGCGACGGCTTCCGGCACACCCAACAACTGCCAGTCTTGCCGTGGTCAGGATGGGCTATGGAACAGAAGCCACTATAATTGTAGCAATCTGTCCATGCATTTTCCAAGCAGTGTTGCGGGTAGGCAATACAATCCCATTTGGAGAAAAAGCTGGGTTTTCGCTGTGCCGTTGGAAGATTTTCGTGATTCGAGGTTCGTCCGTACTTTGAGACAGGTGTGTATGGATAACGCGGTTGCGCGTCATGTCAAAATCGGTGTTTGGTTATATCCTTGGGGATGCTCTGCTAGGTGCAGCTTAACTGGAGGGATTCCACTTTGCAAGGGGATGAAAGGGGTTGTAGTAACGGTATGTGTGGCTGCTTTTGGCACCCCGGAATTCTGATTTGTTGCATTCTGGGTAAAAAAGTTGGTAAAACCAGCTTAAGATTTTTGAGAAGTATCCAGAAATTTATTAGAAGTTTATTGGTAGTTTGTGAGAACTCCTGTTATTGTAGAATAAGCATCAGGAGTGTTTATGTTTATCCCGAAATTTCAAATCAGCCCAAAACTGAGCAAAGCTCTTATGGAAATTGAGGCGTGCCGACAGGCTGTCGCCTACTTGTCCGTTACGGTGACTTTGTTGGACAGTTTACGCAAAAGCGCCCGGCTTGTTTCCACTCATTATTCAACTCAGATTGAAGGCAATCGCCTGACACAAGAACAGGTTCAGGAAGTGGTTTTACAGGGCGGCACGTTCCCCAACCGGGAGCGAGACGAGCAAGAGGTTCGCAATTATTACCGCGCTCTTGATTACGTGGACACGCTTCTGGCCTCCCCCGGCGAGTTGACGGAGGCACACGTCCAGACCCTGCACGGGCTGGTCATGAACGGCAAGAACAAGCCTACCCCATACCGCGACGGACAAAATGTCATTCGCGATAGCGCCTCCGGCGGTATCGTTTACATGCCGCCCGAGGCAAAAGACGTGCTGGAATTAATGACCGAACTGGTAGCGTGGATAAAAAGCCAACGCACAACGAACAAACTCCCGGTTCCGATCATGGCCGGGCTTGTCCATTACCAGTTCGCGACTGTCCACCCTTATTATGACGGCAATGGCAGAACGGCGCGGCTGCTGACAAACCTTCTTCTCCATAAGGCGGGATACGGCCTCAAGGGCATCTATTCGCTTGAAGAATACTATGCGCGGAACCTTGGGGTATACTATGAAGCCTTGAGCGTTGGCCCGTCTCACAACTACTACACGGGCCGTGTAGAGGCCGACCTGTCCGGCTGGAACGAATATTTTTGCCTTGGCATGGCGGATGCATTTTCAACGGTTCGTGCCAAGGCTGCAGAGGCTGCAAAAAGGTCACGCCCGGATCAGACAGAGCAACTGCGCAGGCTGGATGCCAGACAGCGGCAAATCCTGATACTATTTGAAACGGACGCATATGTTACCACAAAGCAAATCGCCGAACACCTCGGCATCCATCGCCGCACGGCTCTTAATCTTTGCAATCAATGGCTCAAGGACGGTTTTTTCATTCAATATGGCGAGGCAAGGAAAAGCCGAAAATATGGGCTGGCAAGCGAAGACTGACAATATTTAGGAAAGGGTCATGACAAGTTAAGCGGCTCTTTTCTGAATATTCCAAGCAAAATCTTGTAAAGATTTTGCTTGCGATTGTTGAATCTAAATTCACATTCTTTAAGATGTAAATTGAATGTACTTTTGTCCATCCCTTTAAACTTTACCAACCTAGTTTTTGCATAACCCCAAAATGACTCTATGCCATTAATATGAGAATTTCCTCTGGCGAATTCATTCTCACCATGATGAACTCTAAAGTGCTTCTTATAACCAAAATCTACTAAACCATTATACCCACGCCAGCCATCAGAATGAACAACACTATCTATGCTTGTTTTACCTCTAATTATCTTGGTTAAAGTCGCTGCAGTGCAATCTGGAACAATCTCAGTATAAACTTTATCACCGCGTTTTAATAAACCAAATACTTTGGTTTTACCTTTGGCGCCACGACCACGCACACCTTTGACTCTTTTTGCCCCAAAGTAAGATTCATCAACTTCAATCTGTCCCACTAATAGGGCAGATTGGTTGGTTGAATCTCTGGCAACCCGCTTGCGAATTGCCTTTAAATATTGATTAATAGTTTGTCTACTTAACTTTGTTAATTATTGGATTTGAACGGCGTTCAAATCCAAAGAAAAATAGCGAATAATTTCTCTAAATTTATGCTCAGAAATTCTTGAACGAATTACATATTTGTTTTTCATTGTCATAACAATACTTATCATGTTTTTAAACATGCTTAATTTGTCATGACCCTACTTTTTTACTAATTTTTTCAATACGCACTATTCGCTCCCGCCAGCACGGCCCTTGCCCAACAGGAAACGGAACACCCGGCGGCTTTTGCTGCTACGGCGTATTGGTCGGCCTGTGCCTGGGTGAGGCGAAATCCGATGAGTGTTGTACTCCCTCTGCTCCGGGCGTCCGGCGGCGGGATGTTTTCGGGCGGGTTGTTCAGTATGTCTCTGGCCCACATCGCCACGCTCTGGCCGCTGGCTTTCGCCCGGACAGTGGCGGCGGTGTGAACGGCATTACTCACACGCAGAGCAAACATTATGCTCTTTAGAGGTTGCTTGACCGTGGCAGGCTTTGCTTTGACTTTGGGCCGTTGAACTTCCTTTATTTTCGACTCGGCTGGGGCTGTTGCTGGTGCCGGGGAAGGTGCGCCACCAAGCAACACCGCCCTTGCCCAGTACGTTATGGAATGCCCTGCCGCTTCTGCGGCAAGGGCGTATTCTTCGGCTTGGGCAGGGGTAATGCGAAAGCCGATCATTTTCCGGCGATTTTCACGTCTGGTGTTTACCGGGGGAAGCTGCTCCGGCGGGAAGTTCAGCATCGCGCTGGCCCAAATGCCGACACTCAGCCCCTCGGCCTCCGCCTTGGCGGCGGCGGCGTATTCTTCCTCGCTGACACGTATGGAAAACATACTGCGTGTGCTTGGTTCATAGGGGTCTTTTGGCGGTTTTAAGTTATGGCTATTTTGCCTCGGTGTTGCCGATAGCTTTTTCTTCGGCTTGCTTTTACCTTGCAGCAAATCGCGCAAGGTCGCGCCGATCCGCTCGGCGGCGACTTCTGTGGCTTTATCCGATACGTGGGTATAACGCAAGGTCATGCTGGTTTTGCGATGCCCCAACAGTTTTGAGACCATTGGGATTGTTACCCCCTTGATTACGGCGTGGCTGGCGAAGGTATGGCGCAGGTCATGGACTCGCACGTCCTCAATTCCCGCCCTTTCGCGCATGTCTCGCCAATACTGATCTATGTTGTTTCGGGGCAGTTTCGGGTCTTTAATCCACGGAAACACCCACCGGGTGCCGTTTCTTGGTTGGCGTTCCAGAATGCTGATGGCCTTCTTGCTCAAATAAACTTCTCGCTGCCCGGTTTTGGTGTCGGGTATCTTGATAATGCCGTCACGAATCATCGACCATTCAAGCAAGGTGATCTCCCGATGACGGCACCCGGTCAAAAGGATCAAGCGGACAATATCCGCGCCCTGCCTGTAGTCCCGGCTTTCCTTTTCGGCATTTTTCAGAACCTTTGATAACCGGGTGATTTCCTCTGACGACAGAAAGCGGTTAAGAATTTTCTTCGGGTTCTTGCGAATACCCTTGGCCGGGTTTTCGCTCAAATGGCCGCAAACGACTGCAAACTCCAGAATGGACAGAAGAACCTCCAGTGCGCGATTAGCCCCGCCGGGATAGGTCTTGCTGTAGATGTCGAACCACTCGGCAACCCCCGGCTTGTTGATCTCGTCCAGATACATCTTGCCGAACTCTGGCAACAAGCGGGAATTGATATAGCTACGGGTCGATCTCTGGCCCGTGGGTTTGAGCAAGACAAATTTCTGCTCATGCCACGCACCAAAAATAAACTCGTCAAAGCGTGGCGCGTTCGATATGCGCTCGGCCTGTGTCGGCTCTCCCATCTGCAAGCTGGTCAGCGTATCAACGCAAGCCTGACGGGCCTCGGCCTCCGACATAACCGGGAACTTTCCCAGCGTTACCTTGTGGATTTTATCGCGTACCAATCCATGCAGGATAAAAGCCTTGTACCCGGTCGGCCTGACGCGAAGGCCACACCCGAAAAGCTGATTGTCCCATGCAACGTATTCCTTGCCCTCAACGGCAAGCTGGCGCACACGACTGTCCGTGAGTTTTAATTTCAATTTGCTTTTCATGATGACAGCACTCCCCCGATGGCAGAGGACACGGTCCGCGCCGTGTATTGGATATCGTCGTTGGCAAGGTGGGAATATTTCAGGGTGATTTCCGGGTCGGCATGTCCCAGCAATCTCCCGATGGTGATAATATGCTCGCCATGCCCAAGGGCCACGCTGGCGTAAGTGTGGCGCAAGTCATGCATTCGAACGTTTGCCAGCCCCGCTTGTTCGCGGATGGCGCGCCAATTGTAGTCGATATAACTTTGAGTGATGGTTCCCGCTTTCCCGCGTAAGGCCGGGAAAACATACAGGGACGTTCTGGGGATTGCTTCCAGAACGTCACGGGCGGCGGATGAGAGGAAAATGGTTTTCGCACCCGTCTTGCTGTCGGGCAAATACAGGTTGCCGTGCCTGCAGCTTGGCCACTGCAACCCCATCGCTTCCCCTTTCCGGCAACCCGTCAAAATAACAAATTTCAGAAAGGACACCACAAGCGGTGATGTTGCGCGATTGCTTTCCAAAACGCCCCCAAGCGTTGCCAGTTCATCCGCCGACAAGAACCGCTCCTTTGCCGCCACCTTATAACGGGGGGTGCCTTTGCACGGGTTGGAATTATCAGGCCGATAACCGTAAATTTCGGCTTGCTGCATCAGGACGGAAAGAATAGGCAGGGTTCGGTTTGCCATGCCGGGCCGGTTGCCAAGCGAGGCGAACCAGCGGGTAATATGGCTCTTGTCGCTCTCGCCAATTTTCATCCCTTTGAAAAATGGCAAAATGTGGTGATCGTAGGTGTTGCGGCTGGAACGAAACATGGAATCTTTCCAGTGCCGTCTGTAACGGTCAAAGAATATCTCGCCGACTTCCTCAAACAACGCCTGTTTAAGCTCCGGCGGTCTGGGGGTCGCTCTGCTTTGCAATACTCCGCAAGGCCAGTGCGCGTGCCTTCGCCTCCGTCAACTTTGTAGTTGAACCAAGGCTATTCCACTTTCGCCGCCCCCTCACCTGAGCCTGAACGAAGTACGTTTTGCCCCCGCTAGGCGAAACCCGAACGCCAAACCCGGTAAGCTCACCATCGCGAACACTGTAAAATTTTTCTTGGGGTTTAAGGCTATCAATCAGTTTTTGGGTTGATTTTTGCTTCTCCATGAGTTTTTCCTTTTGCATTTAATCCATGTTTGAATTTGCTGCAAAGTGGGAAAACAAGAGCTCACCCATTGCGCAACGCTACACAGAACGCAAGGTATAACCCTTTGATTTTGATGAATTTAACGCGCCACTATTTTTACTTTTAACTACGAAGTAGTGACGGGTGTGGGCTTTATGAAGCCGGTGCCGGAGATTCCAGATTTCCAACGCACCCGGCTGACGTTATCCGTTTTCATTTCCCTGACAGTCCTCCCTGTTTCGGGTTGCTGATGTTTTTTATCCGGGGCTTATTAAGCTAAACTGCACACCTACATGAGTCAAGGCATGACAGTTTACGGTCTGGTGACCGAATCCGGGGCAGTGGTGCAGTTTGTGCTGCTGATCCTGTTGATTGCTTCGGTTTTAAGCTGGGCGTTCATTTTTGAGAAGTGGCGGGAATTAAAAGTGGCTCGTGCCGAAGCGGATCAATTTGAAGGCAAATTCTGGTCTGGGTCTAACCTGTTCGAGCTTTACGAGACCTATTCTGCTCGTGATGACAATTTTGGAATGGGCGAGATTTTTGTTTCCGGGTTCGCTGAATTTCAGCGTTTGCGCGAAAGTGACGCGTTTGCTGAAAAAGTATTGAGTGACGGGATTACGCGCGCTATGAGAGTGTCCATTTCGCGCCATGCGGAGCAATTGGAAAAACGTTTGAATTTCCTTGCGACCGTGGGTTCTGTGTCCCCATACGTGGGTTTGTTTGGGACAGTGTGGGGCATCATGCATGCTTTCATTTCGCTTAGCGATGTGCGTCAGGCGACCTTGGCGCTGGTGGCGCCGGGCATCGCCGAGGCTTTGGTGGCGACTGCCATGGGTCTCGTGGCCGCCATCCCGGCCGTTGTTGCGTATAACCGTTATCGTGAAACTACCGAGCGGCTGATTACCCGTTACGACAACTTCGTTGAGGAATTTTTTGGGATTCTCATCACTCAGGCGAAACCGGCTGGTCAAACAGGCGAAGCTGCCGAAAATTGAACAATGCCTCGTGTCCCAAAACGTCCTCTGATTTCGGAAATCAATGTCGTGCCCTACATCGACGTTATGCTGGTGTTGCTGGTTATTTTCATGATTACGGTTCCTTTGATTCAGCAGGGGGTAGAAATCAACTTGCCTGAAGTAGAGGGGAAGCCGGTTACCGATGCGGATGGCGCGCCGGTTACTGATCCGTTAATTGTTACGGTGGAACGCGATGGGAAACTTTGGGTCAATCGCCAGGGTGTTGGGGAAACGGCCATGGACTTGGAGGGGATTGCGGACGCTTTGCAGCAGCTGTTGCCGGAAAATCATTACGAGGTCTATTTGCGGGCGGATGAACATGCCAGATATGGTGATGTGGTGAAGGTTCTGGTCACCATTCAGGAACTCTTTCCCGAGGGCGTGGCAGGAGGACAGACTGTCGGCCTGATAACAGCCCCGCCGCCTGATGAGGAAAACTTTTGAAGTGAACCTGGAAAGGCTTTGGCTCCGGGGTGGTGAAACGCGGAAAAACAAGTCTTTATTTTCTCTTGTCCTTGTTGCATCCTTGGCATTGCATGCATTGGTCATTGGTGTCCTTGCCATGGTTATTACCGCCCCGGGGACAAGTGCCACTCCAACCCGTGCTCCCCTGTCGGGAGTCGTTCAGGCAACGGCGGTCAGTGCGGCGCAGGTTGAACGCTGGCGCGAGCGGAAAGTAGCAGAAAAACGCAGGTTGCAAGAGGAGAAAATGACTGAACAGCGGGAGAAAGAACGGGTTGCCCGCAAGCAGCGGGAGGCACAGGAAGCAAAGCGTGCCGCAAAAAGAGAAGCGGATATCATGGTGCGCAAGCAGGAAGTGATGGAGGCCAAAAGGAGATCAGAAGCGGCTGAGGCGCGTAGAAAGGCGGAAGAAGCCAAGGCGAAAGCGGCGGCTGAGGCGCGTAGAAAGGCGGAAGAGGCCAAGGCGAAAGCGGCGGCTGAGGTACGTAGAAAGGCGGAAGAGGCCAAGGCGAAAGCGGCGGCTGAGGTACGTAGAAAGGCGGAAGAAGCCAAAGTGAAAGCGGCGGCTGAGGTACGTAGAAAGGCGGAAGAAGCCAAGGTGAAAGCGGCGGCTGAGGTGCGCAGAAAGGCGGAAGAAGCCAAGGCGAAAGCGGCGGTAGAGGCACAGCTTCGTGCGGAAGCCGAGGCGCGCCGCAGCCGTGAATTGGTGTTGCTGGTCAACAAATATGTACGCGATATCGAAAATAGGATTCGGTCAGTGTGGAGCGTCCCGCCCGGTGGCATTGGTCATGGTGACTGCACCATTCGTTTGGAGCAGGACAGAAGCGGCATGGTAAGAAGCGTGCAGATCCAAAGCTGCGAGGGCAACCAGTTATATCGCCAATCGCTTGAAGAGGCAGTGTTGAAAGCAGCTCCTTTGCCACTGCCGGGTGCTGCGGAGATCTTTGATGCGGAGGTCGAAGTCACATTCAGACTTCAGTAGGCATGAATGTTGCCAGGAATTTCAGCCAGAGTGTTGCCGGAGCTGCGAATGGACTTTAGGAATGGTATTTTTCCCGTGCTCAGGGGCAAGGGTCGCGGCTTCCTGTTTTTCTTTCTGGCTGCGTGGTTTTTTCTGTTGCTTACGCCTCCGTCGTCGGCGGTGTTGAAAGTCGATGTCAGGGAAGGGCAGCGCGGTAAAATTCCCATCGTCGTCTTGCCTTTTCCTGGAGAAGAAGAGGGCCCAAGAAATTACAGTGGCATCATTGCTTCGGATCTGGAGCTTACCGGCCAGTTTGCGGTACGCGGTCTGGATGTCCGGGATCTGTCCGTGACAGTTGGGCAAGAAAAAACAGATTACGCCGGGTGGCTCAAACGGGGAATTGAAAAGTTTGTTACCGGTGAAGTGATACGCAGTCCGGCGACCCACCTGCCAGAGTTGCGATTTGAATTACATGACCCAATCAGGGGACAACGTGTGTTTGTTAAATCATTCAGTATTCGTGCCCTTCCGAAACGTCTGGATCATGTCAGCCGCCTGGCACATACGGCCAGCAACGCGCTGTACAAAAGCCTCACCGGCATGCCTGGTATTTTTACTTCGCAATTGGCTTTTGTCAGTTCGGAGAAGACCGGTTTGAAAAGTCGTATTTACAATCTTTGCCTCAGCGATGTTGATGGTCAAAACATTTTCGTTTTGTTTTCCTCGAAAACATTGCTGATGTCTCCTGTCTGGTCGCCAAGCGGACAGGAAGTCGCTTTCGTGTCTTTTGCCAGTGGCCAGCCGGAACTGCTCATCAAGCCCTTGAATAAACGCCCGATAAGAACTTTGGCACCATTGACCGGCGCTGCTTTCTCCCCCGCCTGGTCGCGCGATGGTAACCACCTGGCTTATACTGGTCTGCGGAATGGGAATTCTGAAATCTATGTTCTTGATTTGTCTACGAAACAGGTGCAGCGAGTCACCAATAATCTGGCAATAGACACGGAACCGGCGTGGGCACCGGATGGTACGCTTTATTTTACTTCGGATCGCAGTGGCAACCCGCAGCTGTACAAAACCGCCTGGTTGGATCCGCACCCGCAACGGGTGACTTTTTCGGGTTCGTATAACTCTGATGCGGCGGTATCTCCCGATGGGTCCCGCTTGGCTTTCCTCGGTGTGCGTGACGGAAAGTATTCTATTGTGATCAGGCACTTGAGTGAAAAGTCGGAAATCATTTTAAGCACCGGGCAGCTTGACGAAAGCCCACGGTTTCTCGGCAATGGTTTTTTGCTTGGCTATCTTACGAGCGAGGGTTCAGAAAGCATTCTTGGTGTCGCAACAGTGGACGGCCTTTTTGGCAGGAAGCTCAGATTGCGAAAAAGTAATGTCCGGGCAATTTCGTGGTCCCCTTTAAGACGATGATTGCTGGCCCGCATTCGTGCCCCTTGGCACGGTCTTCAATAAGCGTTCCAGGCTGTCTGTGGTGTGCATGCCTGGGTCTTGTCATCGCGTTTTATTCGTTTTCTCTGCATGCGCAAAATACCGAGGAGGCGCCCCAGTTTGAGGCTCAACAGGTGCGGAGTTTTCAAGTCATTCTTTTGGAACGTGTTGAAAATCTGCATCGGGAACTGCAGGCCTTTCGGGGGCGAAATGAAGTGCTGCGTGCCGAATTGACGGCGTTGCGCAGCCAATTGGAATCCTTGGAAAAAACAGTGGCCGAATTGCCGGACACGAAGCATTTTTCAGTGCAGTTGTCTTCCCCGCATCACGTTGTCCTTCCTGGATCAGTGGGGCGGAGTGGTGAGCTTGGCAACGCGGTGCCGGATATGGTACCCGCCTCAACCCGACGGAAGACAGGCACCGCCCGTCTGGTAGTCGACAGCTCGCCACGTGCTTTGTCCGCAAGGTGGTCTCCAGATCTGTTGCCGGGAGCAACGCAGGGAGGAGCCGGTTCCGATGGCAGTGATGATCGGGATTACTACTTGGCACTTGCCCCGTTGAAAAGCGGGGACTTCGCGGTCATGAGGCACAGGCTCCAGGAATATGTGGATACACATCGTAGTGGTGTGTACTTGGCTTCTGCCTGGTACTGGATTGGGGAAAGCTGGTACGAACAGGGAGACTACAAAGAAGCACGGCAGATATTTGAACAGTTTCTACAGGATTACCCGCAACACGAGCGGTATCACGATGTGCGTTTCAAGCTTGCTGAAATCTACCGTGCGCAAGGACAGATGAGGCAGGCGAGGATGTTTCTTGAAGCGCTTTCCGGCGTGGCGGATGAACGGATCAGCACGGTAGCCCGACAACGTTTGAAAACGCTGGGTGATGTGCAGCAATGAGTTGAGTGCCTGAGCCGACTCCTTCCCTCCGCCTGATTCGCAATGATTTGCGGGTGAGTGAAATCTTTTTTTCCATCCAGGGAGAGTCTTTGACGGCGGGTGTGCCGACTGTGTTCGTGCGTCTTGTTGGTTGTCCTCTGCGTTGTTCTTATTGTGATACGGAGTATGCCTTCCATGGCGGGAAATGGATGGACATGCAACAAGTGCTGCGTTCTGTCAGCCGTTACCCGACACGTTTTGTGACCGTTACCGGGGGTGAACCATTGGTACAAAAAGCCTGCCTGTGCCTCTTGACCCGCTTGTGTGACAGTGGTTACCAGGTGTCACTTGAAACCAGTGGAGCTTTGTGCCTGAGTGGCGTTGACCTGCGCACCACCATTGTCATGGACATTAAGACCCCGGGCTCCGGGGAAGTGGCGAGGAATGATTTTGCAAACCTCAATTTTCTGAAAGAAACTGATCAGATCAAGTTTGTGATTTGTAATCGGAATGACTATGAGTGGTCCAGGAAGCAACTGATGAAACGCGACTTTTCCTGCAAAGTGCTTTTTTCTCCGGCATGGGGATGCCAGTCGCCGACAGAACTTGCCGAGTGGATAATGGCAGATGGCCTTGTCGTGCGTCTTCAGTTGCAGATCCACAAAGTGCTGTGGGGCGACACACCGGGCAGATGAGCACGGTTGACCGGTGCGCCGAGTTTCCCCCCGTCCTCGGACTTTCCTGATTTTGAGTCGCATAACAGACAGGGGGCTCCCTCCGGCTGTGGTGTTGCTTTCCGGCGGAATGGATTCGGCAACTGTTTTGGCAGTAGCGGCGGGAGATTACAACTGCTACGCTTTGAGCTTCAGCTATGGTCAGAAACACGCAGCAGAACTGAATGCCGCGCAGGAAATTGCTCAACAGTTTGCGGTAAAAGAGCATGTCATTTTTCCTGTGGACCTGACGATGTTTGGTGGTTCGGCTTTGACGGATGCGAAAATTCCGGTTCCGAAAAGGGGCGCTTCAGGGGAGGGAATCCCGAGTACCTATGTTCCGGCACGCAACTTGATTTTTTTGTCGTTGGCTTTGGCCTGGGCGGAGACGCTTGGCAGTCGTCATATTTTCATTGGTGCCAACGTAGTGGATTATTCTGGTTATCCCGATTGCCGTCCGGAATTTTTCCGGTCTTTTGAAGCGACCGGGAGTCTTGCTACGCGGGCTGTTGAAAGTGGGCATTCGGTTGTGGTGCATAGCCCCTTGTTGGAAATGAGCAAAGCGGAAATTATTCTTTTGGGCGTAGGGCTGGGTTTGGATTATTCGCAAACGGTGTCATGCTATAGTGCGGATACACGTGGATTGGCGTGTGGCGCATGCGAGGCCTGCTTCTTCCGGAGGAGGGGTTTTGCGGAAGCGGGAATCCCGGATCCAACCAGATATTGACAGTAGGTGTTTTTTTTGTGGCAGCTGATGTACGGGTCGTTAGCTCAGCTGGTAGAGCAACGGACTTTTAATCCGCTGGTCGCAGGTTCGAATCCTGCACGACCCACATTTTTTTGTGGGCAGATGTTGGTGTTTTCTTTTCATATTTCATAGGTTGCTCTAATGACGACGCAGGATAGTGTGTTCAGGAAAATTATTGACCGCAGCATCGATGCGGACATTGTCTACGAGGATGATCTGTGTCTGGCGTTCAAGGATAGCCGGCCGGTCGCCCCGACGCATGTGCTGATCATTCCCAAAAAGCCAATTCCCAGGCTGTCGGATGCCACTGCACAGGACCAGGAACTGTTAGGTCATTTGTTCATCAAAGCGCGGGAAGTGGCAGTGTTACTGGGTTGCGAAGACGCTTTTCGTCTGGTAGTCAACAACGGTGCAGAAGCCGGGCAGACGGTGTTTCATTTGCATATACACCTGCTTGCCGGGCGGCCTCTCAGCTGGCCACCCGGCTGAGCACCGGTCGTTACTGCACAGGCGGCTTTCCTTCCTTTCGGGACCTATTGGCTGCACAGTCTTCGGTGGGCATTTCCTCAACCAGGAAACTCGGGTCCAGTCGTTTTTCAAACCAGTTTACCCGCCAGTCAAGATGCGGGCCGGTCGCGCGTCCCGTGGCACCGACTTCCCCGATGATTTCTCCCTGTTCTACACGGTCCTTGTGTCTGACCAACAGTTTTTCAAGATGCAGGAAAGACGATGAAATGCCATGCCCGTGGTCTATGATGAGTGTCCCTCCTGAAAAAAACAGGTCATTTTCCGCGAGGGTTACTTCGCCGCCGGCAGGTGCGCGCACTGGCGTGTGTGTTGGACACGTCACGTCGATTCCGTAATGCGGCCTGGCAGACCTGCCGTTCAGTATCCTTTGACTGCCATAAACCCCGGTCACAATTCCGTATAGAGGCCAGATAAACGGTCCGACAAAGTTACCGTTGGCGCTGTCCACTGCCCGTGCCTTGCGCACCATGCGGGTTTCTTTTCGAATGCGCGACCAGTGTTTTGGATCGGGGCTGACTTTTTGGGCCTGCAGTCCGCGGACATGTTGTGTCTGATAGGTGCGTTTCGTGATCGTCAAGGTTCTGGAATTCCTTTTCCCTCCGGGAGTTTCTATTCTCAGGGTAGCTTCGGCCTGTGCATCTCTTCCGAACCCGAAAACGAATTTTCCTGCGCGGGTCAGCTGTAGCCTTCGGTTGTCCAGGTATACGGAATTCCCAGGTCTTGTTGTCCCCGACACCAAGCCTCCCTGGGTAAAGTTTCCGTGAAGATCCAGTTGCGCCAGTGCGGGCCTGGCAAACAGCAGGCACAGCAAAATACAAAGTGTCTGCATTCCGCCCAGCTTGTTAAAATGTGGTCCCTGCGTCCGCATGGCATTTATTTTCACCCGCTTTCCCTGCGTTGTTCCGGGGGTTTCAAAAGCTCAAAGCATTTTTGGGAAACGCCTCCTGAACTGGTCTTGATGAGCCGTATAATAACCGCGTCCTTCGGACGGACCTGGGTGCTTCTTTATGGGTTGGTATGCCGTGCCGCACGGAAAAGGGGCAGTTATTTTTTCGTGAGACTCAGTTGATGGTTTATGCTTGTGCAAATTGCTTGCCGACAGGTTTTCAGCGCACCGCCGGGCAGTTTCCGAACGATGGGATTTCACTTTGAAAACAGGAGCATGAAGCCATGAGGCCTCCTGCACGTTTGTTGCTTGAAGACGGCACTGTTTTTTGTGGTTGCCAAGTGGGTGGGGACCAACGAGGGGATGGCGGTCGGCGAAGTGGTGTTCAACACGGCGATGACTGGTTACCGGGGGATATTGACCGCTCGTCTTGCCGACAGCAGATTATTACCTTGACCTGCCCGCATGTCGGCAACGTCGGGACAAACGGTGAAGATTCTGAATCGTCCAATTGAAAACAGGAGCATGAAGCCATGAGGCCTCCTGCACGTTTGTTGCTTGAAGACGGCACTGTCTTTTGTGGTCGCCAGGTGGGGACCGACGAGGGGATGCGGTCGGCGAAGTGGTGTTCAACATGGCGATGACTGGTTACCAGGAGATATTGACCGATCCGTCTTACCGACAGCAGATTATTACCTTGACCTGCCCGCATGTCGGCAACGTCGGGACAAACGGTGAAGATTCTGAATCGTCCAATTGAAAACAGGAGCATGAAGCCATGAGGCCTCCTGCACGTTTGTTGCTTGAAGACGGCACTGTCTTTTGTGGTCGCCAAGTGGGGACCGACGAGGGGATGGCGGTCGGCGAAGTGGTGTTCAACACGGCGATGACTGGTTACCGGGGGATATTGACCGATCCGTCTTGCCGACAGCAGATTATTACCTTGACCTGCCCGTATGTCGGAAACGTCGGGACAAACGGTGAAGATTCTGAATCGTCCAATTGAAAACAGGAGCATGAAGCCATGAGGCCTCCTGCACGTTTGTTGCTTGAAGACGGCACTGTCTTTTGTGGTCGCCAAGTGGGGACCGACGAGGGGATGCGGTCGGCAAGTGGTGTTCAACACGGCGATGACTGGTTACCGGGGGATATTGACCGATCCGTCTTACCGGCAGCAGATTATTACCTTGACCTGCCCGCATGTCGGCAACGTCGGGACAAACGGTGAAGATTCTGAATCGTCCAATTGAAAACAGGAGCATGAAGCCATGAGGCCTCCTGCACGTTTGTTGCTTGAAGACGGCACTGTCTTTTGTGATCGCCAAGTGGGTGGGGACCAACGAGGGGACGGCGGTCGGCGAAGTGGTGTTCAACACGGCGATGACTGGTTACCGGGGGATATTGACCGATCCGTCTTGCCGACAGCAGATTATTACCTTGACCTGCCCGTATGTCGGCAACGTCGGGACAAACGGTGAAGATTCTGAATCGTCCAATTGAAAACAGGAGCATGAAGCCATGAGGCCTCCTGCACGTTTGTTGCTTGAAGACGGCACTGTCTTTTGTGGTCGCCAAGTGGGGACCGACGAGGGGATGGCGGTCGGCGAAGTGGTGTTCAACATGGCGATGACTGGTTACCGGGGGATATTGACCGATCCGTCTTACCGGCAGCAGATTATTACCTTGACCTGCCCGCATGTCGGCAACGTCGGGACAAACGGTGAAGATTCTGAATCGTCCAATTGAAAACAGGAGCATGAAGCCATGAGGCCTCCTGCACGTTTGTTGCTTGAAGACGGCACTGTCTTTTGTGGTCGCCAGGTGGGGACCGACGAGGGGATGCGGTCGGCGAAGTGGTGTTCAACATGGCGATGACTGGTTACCAGGAGATATTGACCGATCCGTCTTACCGACAGCAGATTATTACCTTGACCTGCCCGCATGTCGGCAACGTCGGGACAAACGGTGAAGATTCTGAATCGTCCAACTGAAAACAGGAGCATGAAGCCATGAGGCCTCCTGCACGTTTGTTGCTTGAAGACGGCACTGTTTTTTGTGGTTGCCAAGTGGGTGGGGACCAACGAGGGGATGGCGGTCGGCGAAGTGGTGTTCAACACGGCGATGACTGGTTACCGGGGGATATTGACCGCTCGTCTTGCCGACAGCAGATTATTACCTTGACCTGCCCGCATGTCGGCAACGTCGGGACAAACGGTGAAGATTCTGAATCGTCCAATTGAAAACAGGAGCATGAAGCCATGAGGCCTCCTGCACGTTTGTTGCTTGAAGACGGCACTGTCTTTTGTGGTCGCCAAGTGGGGGCCGAGGGGATGGCGGTCGGCGAAGTGGTGTTCAACACGGCGATGACTGGTTACCAGGAGATATTGACCGATCCGTCTTACCGACAGCAGATTATTACCTTGACCTGCCCGCATGTCGGCAACGTTGGGACAAACGGTGAAGATTCTGAATCATCCACAGTATTTGCTTCTGGTCTGGTGTTGCGGGATGTTCCGCTCATGGAACAGAACTGGCGTAGCGAATGTTCTCTTCCTGACTTTTTGAAACTGCGGGGAGTGGTCGCGATTTGTGATGTGGATACCCGGCGCCTGACGCGACATTTACGTGATCAGGGTGCGAAAAACGGGGTTTTGTACAGCACAGACTATAGCGATGAAGAAGCAAAGAAAGCTCTGTTGGCATTTCGTGGACTGTCCGGCACTGATCTGGCAGCGGAAGTCAGCACCTCCCACGCCTACGACTGGGATGAAAGTGTGTGGTGCCCTGGAGGCGGGTTTGCCACCAGGAACGACGGTGATTTCTACGTGGTGGCATATGATTTTGGAATCAAGCGGACGATTTTGAGAATCCTGACCAGCCTGAATTGCAAAGTGCGTGTTGTGCCGGCTAAAACCCCGGTGGGTGAGGTTTTGTCCTTGCGACCTGATGGTGTGTTTTTGTCCAATGGCCCGGGAGATCCGGAGCCATGTTTTTACGCGATCGAGTCAGTGCGTAAGATCCTGGATGCAGGCATCCCTTTGTTCGGGATATGTTTGGGGCATCAGCTGCTGTCTTTGGCGTGTGGTGCGCGCACTGTGAAGATGAAATTTGGCCATCATGGTGCCAACCATCCGGTTGAAGAACTGGCGACCGGAAAAGTCTTGATTACTTCCCAGAACCACGGTTTTTGTGTTGACGAGAGTTTTTTGCCTTCCTGTTTGTCCGCGACCCACCGCTCCCTTTTTGACCAGAGCCTGCAGGGGGTTCATCACACCGGGAAACCGGCCTTCGGGTTCCAGGGACACCCCGAAGCCAGCCCCGGCCCGCACGATCTGGTACCGTTTTTCTCCCACTTCATGGATTTGATGAAAGATTGTGCCAAAAAGAACTGATTTAGAAAGCATTCTAATTATTGGTGCCGGTCCGATTGTCATCGGTCAGGCGTGCGAATTTGATTATTCCGGAACGCAGGCATGCAGGGCGATTCGGGAAGAAGGTTACCGTGTCGTGTTGGTGAATTCCAACCCGGCGACCATCATGACCGATCCTGGCGAAGCCGACAGCACGTACGTGGAACCGCTCGAATGGCAATCGGTTGCCAGAATCATTGAAAAAGAAAAGCCTTCGGCGGTGTTGTCGACGATGGGCGGGCAGACGGCATTGAATTGTGTCCTGGATCTGAATCGCCATGGGGTGCTTTCTGAATTTGGAGTGGAAGTCATCGGTGCGCGTTCAGAGGTCATAAAAATTGCTGAGGACCGCGGGCTGTTTTGCAGGGCAATGAGCGAAATCGGATTACTGACCGCTCGCTCCATGTTGGTGCGTGATTTTGCAGAAGCACAGGAAGCCCTCCGCCATTTTGCCTTTCCGCTGATGTTGCGTCCTTCGTTCACTCTGGGAGGTAGTGGCAGTAGTGTGGTCAGGAACCAGGAGGAATTTTCTTCCGCCGTCAGACGCGGGCTGGCTTTGTCGCCAAGCAGCGAGGTGTTGATCGAGGAATCGCTCCTGGGTTGGGGCGAATATGAAATGGAAGCAGTCCGCGACCAGCGGGATAACTGCATCATCGTATGTTCGATTGAAAATGTGGACCCGATGGGGGTGCACACAGGGGATTCCATTACCGTTGCACCGGCATTGACCCTGACGGACAAGGAATACCAGCTGATGCGCGACGCCACGGTCTCTGTTTTGCGCAAAGTGGGTGTGGATACTGGTGGTTCCAACGTGCAGTTTGCGGTCCATCCAGAAACCGGTCGGCAAGTCGTCGTGGAGATGAATCCGCGGGTGTCGCGTTCTTCTGCGCTGGCTTCCAAAGCGACTGGTTTTCCGATCGCGAAAGTAGCGGCGAAACTGGCGGTGGGTTACACGCTGGATGAATTGGAAAATACCATCAGCGGCCAGCGCATGCCGGCTTCTTTTGAGCCGACTCTGGATTATGTTGTGACCAAGGTGCCACGTTTCACGTTTGAGAAATTCTCGCAAACCGTGGATTGTTTGAACACACAAATGAAATCGGTCGGTGAAGTTCTCGCCATGGGTCGCTCTTTCAAGGAATCTTTGCAAAAAGCGCTTTGCGCTCTGGAAACCGGGGTGGCAGGCCTGGACGAATGCACGCCTCCTGCTCACGAAAACGCAAGAAACTGGATCAGGAAAGAGTTGTCCATTTGCAGTTCCAGACGTTTGTGGCAGGTCGCACAGGCATTTCGAATCGGGCTTACCGTGGATGAGGTGTTTGTGCTGACGCAGATATCGCGTTGGTTTTTATGGCAAATCAGCGAAATTGTGGATATGGAAAGGGATCTGGCAGGAGAATCTCTGGGCAAAATGAGCCGGGAGCATTTGTTTGCCTGCAAACAGTCCGGTTTTTCCGATGCCCGTCTTGCGAAACTGCTTGATGTGTCTGAAGAATCAGTCAGAAAGCGGCGCACGGAGCTTGAGATCAGGCCGGTTTTCAAGCGTGTGGATAGCTGCGCTGCTGAATTTGCAACAAACACCTGCTACATGTACTCGACCTATGAAGAAGAATGCGAGGCAGTTCCAGACAACAGTGCGACAAAAATCATGATTTTAGGCAGTGGCCCGAATCGAATCGGGCAGGGCATTGAATTTGATTACTGTTGCGTGCACGCGGGACTGGCTTTGCGGGAAATGGGCTATCAAACACTGATGGTGAATTGCAATCCGGAAACGGTATCTACGGATTACGACATTTCTGACCGTTTGTATTTTGAACCGCTGACTATGGAGCATGTCAGTGAAATTCTTCATGTGGAAAAACCTTGGGGCGTGGTGGTTCAATATGGTGGACTGACGCCTCTGAAGCTTGCCCGGCCGCTTGAACGTGCCGGGGTGCGTGTGCTTGGGACTTCGCCAGATTCAATCGACCTGGCCGAAGACCGTGAACGCTTCAAGGCCTTGCTCACCAGATTGGGGTTGCGTCAGCCATCCAGCGCCATGGTGAACACTGCCGAGGATGCGTTTGCTTTCGCCAGTATCCAGGGTTACCCCTTGGTAGTACGGCCTTCTTACGTCCTCGGTGGCAGAGCCATGGAGATTGTGCATGACTGGGAGGAGCTTGAAGCTTATATGCGACGGGAAAGGCATGTACAGACTGGAAAAGCGGTTTTGCTGGACAGCTTTCTTTGTGATGCCACAGAAATTGATGTGGATGCCATGTGCGATGGAGAAGAGGTGTTAATCGGCGGGATCATGCAGCATATCGAACAGGCCGGTATTCATTCCGGCGACTCCGCCTGCTCGCTGCCGCCCCATTCCCTATCGGAACGGGTGCTGGCGGAAATTACCCGCCAGGTTAAAGTGCTTGGCAAAGCGTTGGCAGTGAAAGGTTTGATGAACATGCAATGTGCAGTGCGTGATGAGGAGATTTACATATTGGAAGTCAATCCGCGTGCCTCACGTACAGTGCCATTTGTTTCCAAGGTGACCGGGTTGCCCCTTGTGAAAATTGCCGCCCGCTGCATGATGGGACAAAGTCTTGCTTCGCAGGGAGTGAAGGCCAGACCCGTCAAAGACTTTTTTGCAGTGAAAGAAGTAGTATTCCCTTTTCTCAAATTTCCCGGTGTCGATGCACTGATGGGGCCGGAAATGAAGTCTACCGGTGAGGTGATGGGCCTCGGGAGAAGCTTTGGCGAGGCTTTTTTGAAATCTCAGATTGCTGTCGGGAACCGTATGCCAAGGTCGGGAACGGTGCTGTTAAGCGTACAGGATGCAGACAAGGCAGGGGCCGTTGAGTTGGCTCGCCTGTTCCTCGATCTGGGGCTGTCCCTGATGGCGACCAAGGGCACGGCACGAGCTTTGCATGCGGCTGCTATGGAATGCGAGCATGTTTTCAAAGTGAAAGAGGGGAAACGGCCGCATGTCGTGGACCGAATCAAGCGAAAGGAGGTGGTTTTGATCGTGAATACCACGGAAGGGCGACAGGCTGTCGCGGATTCTTTTTCTATTCGCCGCGAAGCCTTGGTGAATGAAATCTGCTACTCCACCACTTTGGCGGGAGCTTTTGCACTGGTGAAAGCCCTGCATTGTCAGCCGGAACTGTTGTGCAGCCTGCAGGAGCTGCACAATCTCAATTAACAGACTGGAGAATTCTTATGGAACGTGTATTGCTGACTGTCGCGGGGGCAAAGCAACTTCAAGAAGAGCTGGATGATTTGAAAAGCCGGCAACGCCCCACTATTACCGCCGCAATTGCCAGGGCCCGCGAACATGGGGATCTGCGTGAGAATGCGGAGTACCAGGTGGCTCGGGAAAAACAAAGTTTTTGCGAGGGACGCATCAGTGGAATTGAAACCAAACTAGCCAGTGCCGAAATTATTGATGTAATGAAAATAAATGCCCGTGGAAAAGTGATTTTTGGCTCAACTGTCGTCGTTCATGATCGGGGCACAGACAAAACGCTTCGCTACCGTATCGTGGGAGAAGACGAGGCCAATGTCGACAAGGGAATCATATCGTTTTCTTCCCCTGTTGGGCGCACCTTGATTGGCCACGAGAAAGGTGATGTGGTGGAGATTAAAACGCCAGGCGGCGTGAGAGAGTGCGAAATCCGGGAAGTACTGTATATTTGAGTTACGAGTCAGTTGCTGATAAACGGGTAACTGTCAGATCAGGTCTAAACTTCTACAAGTTACGCAAGCGCCGGGTACTGTTGCAAAGCCTTTTCAGTCACCCAAATCACCCCTTTCAATCCTCATTTTTTTCGGTCTTGAAACAAGGGTCCGGAGTGGGTACCAGCTTCAAGCTTTCCTGGTTTGCAAACAGCCCGGTTCTTCGCTGCGCCTGTCTTTAGACTGAAGAGGCTGAACTTCCCTGCCACGCCCTTCCGAATAAGGGCACGAACCTCGTTTCTCCTGAGCTTACAAACAAATGCCCAGTCCTGGAGTCAGAGCAGGGCGATTTCAGTAGCGGCACCAAATCGGGCCTCATCATCACGATTTCCCCTTTGGTGATTCTACTTCTTTCCCTTCGCAAAAGTGCACGAATCCTTTAACGTTGCCCACGACCCACTCAAACTCTTCCTTCGTAAGTTCTTGGCCGTCTTGACTGAATTTTTTCCTGTATACAGGTTCACTGGCTTTTTTGTGCATTAGAGTGAGAAGGTTTTTACCTTCTCGGTTGTACATGGGTATTCCCGTTTTCCGGTTTACAGGCAATTGTTTGATGACCCTGTCGACACAATGCATTAGTTTTGCACTGGGTACGCGCCTGCAGCAGCTTTCGGCAACATCTGGGATGCCCAATATGCCGGTTTCTTTAAAATCAGTCGACCACTTTGCATTTGTTGATGATTTCTCCATGTGCTCCAGATCAAACAGTGTGTCTCTGTTTGGTGCACGTCCATTTTTCAGTGTGAGGTAGCTAAGACAGTGCTTTGTATTTGCACTCACTTTCGTGCCCTCAATATACCCTGCCAATCTATACCCTTCCAATCTTTCGCCAATTCTTTTTTCCAAGGTGGCTGTCAGTTGCGCATGTAAGCGATTCTGTCCTGATGAAGAGATTCCGGGCGCAAAAGCGAGCGGTTCCTCTGCTGTCCTGATATCAAAAAATTCTGTGACATGATAAGCCTGCATTTTATGAGTTGCCCAGTAATCTCTACGTTGAATCCATGTTTCGTTATCAGAAATTGTCCGTGTCTTCCCGGACACCGCAACAAGTGTTTTCGTTATTTCTATTTTGGGGCGTTCTGCCCCTACACTTTTCCCTATTATTGCTGCGTCGGTTTTGCCGGCATCGGGCTTCGTTGCGCTCGTGTCTGGTGTATTTTTTCCAGTTATAGGCCGATTTCTGCCGCTTCCGGGATCTTTTGCCACTTTGATACGACTACTCTCATCTTGTGGCGTAGGCCCACTTTTGGTGGTACTGGATTTACTGGATTGTGGTGTTCCTGCTCTGCTCGTGTTCGGCGTTTCTTTTTTTTTGTTCCTTGTAGGCTGACTGTTGCCTTTTTTCGCAGGGGGCTTCAGATTTTGTTTCGGGTTTTTTGTTAGGGCATTGCTGGCTGCCGTTCCTCGTGTTAAGTCCCTCCGGGTTACTCGTTTTTTTTCTGTCACCGGCTGACTGTTGCCGGGATCTTGTGTCGTACCTGTGAGGTGACTTTGCTCTTGTGTTGCAACCGTAGATGTCAGGTTGGTGTGTTCCTCAGTGGGTTTTTTGTCTGTCACCGGCTGACTGTTGCCGGGATCTTGTGTCGTACCTGTGAGGTGACTTTGCTCTTGTGTTGCAACCGTAGATGTCAGGTTGGTGTGTTCCTCAGTGGGTTTTTTGTCTGTCACCGGCTGACTGTTGCCGGGATCTTGTGTCGTACCTGTGAGGTGACTTTGCTCTTGTGTTGCAGCCGTAGATGTCAGCTTGGTGTGTTCCTCAGTGGATTCTTTGTCTGTTGCCGGGTCTTGAAAGGTGCTGGGCGTGATGGCTTCAGTGTTAGTTTTGGGAAGTTCAGTGCCCGGGGTGTTCTGGTTGCCTCCCGTATCGGGTGTGGCTCTGCTGCTGGCAAGTCTTTGCGATTCCTCATGGATGTAACGGTTAAACTCCCTCCTGTTCTGCAAGGTTTTTTCTTGTTCTGTGGAGATCTTGAATTCCTCATTTTCACTACCAAGAGCTGCAGCCAGTATATTCCTGCGGCTCTGCAGCTCTTGCTTGCGATAATTTTCACTGAACTTGTAGCGAAAAATATGCACTACCCAGCCTGAGAATGAGTTCTTGAGAACACATTGCCCGTTACCATTGTCTGTTTGTACCCCCAGTCTGCCCAGCTGACTTCTGGCAGCTCTCTGCAAGATTCCATCACCAATTTCCATTTTTACAACCCCTCCATAAGCATTACCGCAACTTTGCGCATACTAACATCAATGTGTTGTGATTGTTTGGGGAGAACTGGTTGGTCTTGGTTCTTTGGGCAGTTCAGTGGCCTGTTTCAGGGTGCATTTCAATATGCTTGTTCCCACCGCTTGCTTCCTGTCGGAATTGCATTAACCAGGATTATCGACTGGCTGACTTTTTCGGCAAACTTTTTTCTGGGATCGTCCCCGCAGGCCGAGTATGGCCTGTCGCTGTCGGAGCAATTGATTCGGTCAGTGATGGCACGCTCAACGATGCCGCTGTCCCCGGGTGCTCGCCGGTAGATTTTTTCGTATTTGAGCCAAGGACAGGATCTTTCTTCGTTGACCCCGTCAATGCGGTGCCCCCGGTTAGCCATGGAAATCCGAATGCAACCGTTCGGGAAAGGCAAGGTTGGTACATTGGCAACCTTGGCTGGGGTTGAAGATCTTAGGCTGGCAGTTGTGGCGGAGTGCTTCAACAGCGCTTGTCCAAAGTGTTCGACAGTTGTCCCACGCCAAGAACTTTCCGGCTTGCCCGGTTGTAGATGGCAACCAGGGATACGAACCCCCGTCGCATTGGGACGCGCATGATGTCGGCACACCAGATACGCAGATTGATTGTCATGTTCTTCAGCAAGGTCCGGTGCTCTGGATATGGCTTGCTGATGCGGGGTTTGCGATGGATCACTGCCAAGCCGGCACAGTATGGCCTGCACTGGGGTTTCAACGGCCCCGGCATCATTTCTTGACCCCTCACTGCCTTTGTGCTCTGGTGATGGTTTTGTGTTTCCTCAGTCAATGGGAGAATAGACGGAAACAAAGTGCGACCACACGTTCACTTGTAAATGCAACATCCAGCAGGTAGCACTGGCATTCGGACATCGGCAGATGGGGCTGATTTGTGGCTACGGTCAGTGGTTTCCGTCCTGTTTCAGTCGTCCGGATTTTTTAGTTTTTTTGCAGTGCGTAAATGGTTGCGAGTGCCTGGCGAGGAGACAGTTCGTTTGGGTCCAGTTTTTTCAGAGCTTTCAATGCCGGGTGGTGGTGGTCAAATGCGAGTTTCGGTTGCTGCGGGGAGGGTTTTTGGACACACTGCATGGCTTCCAGCTCCTCCAGCTTCTGGGGCTGATTTGTGGCTACGGTCAGTGGTTTCCGTCCTGTTTCAGTCGTCCGGATTTTTTAGTTTTTTTGCAGTGCGTAAATGGTTGCGAGTGCCTGGCGAGGAGACAGTTCGTTTGGGTCCAGTTTTTTCAGAGCTTTCAATGCCGGGTGGTGGTGGTCAAATGCGAGTTTCGGTTGCTGCGGGGAGGGTTTTTGGACACACTGCATGGCTTCCAGCTCCTCCAGCTTCTGGGGCTGATCTGTGGCTACGGTCAGTGGTTTCCGTCCTGTTTCAGTCGTCCGGATTTTTTAGTTTTTTTTGCAGTGCGTAAATGGTTGCGAGTGCCTGGCGAGGAGACAGTTCGTTTGGGTCCAGTTTTTTCAGAGCTTTCAATGCCGGGTGGTGGTGGTCAAATGCGAGTTTCGGTTGCTGCGGGGAGGGTTTTTGTTTTTGGGCACACTGCATGGCTTCCAGCTCCTCCAGCTTCGCAAGCGCCTGTTTCAGGGTGGCTTCCGGAAGACCTGCCAGGCGGGCGACCTGGATGCCGTGGCTGCGGCTGGTGCCTCCGACTTTTACTTTGTGCAAAAACACGACTTCTCCGGCGTGCTCTATTGCGTCCATGTGGACATTTTGCACTTGTGGGTATTTTTCGCAGAGCGTTGTCAATTCGAAATAGTGTGTGGCAAACAATGTCAGTGAGTGGTTCCGGCTTGCCAGTTCTGCCGCACATGCCCAGGCCAGGCTGAGTCCGTCGAAGGTACTTGTTCCCCTTCCGATTTCATCCATCAGTACCAGGCTGTCCGGCCCGGCGTTATTCAAAATGTTGGCTGATTCCGTCATTTCCACCATGAATGTAGAACGTCCCGAGGCGATGTCATCTGCCGCGCCAATCCTCGTGTAAATGCAATCCAGGGGGCCGATGGTGGCTTCTGTAGCAGGCACCCAGGCGCCGATATGTGCCAGTAAGGCAATTTGAGCTGTTTGGCGCATGTAGGTGGATTTTCCGCCCATATTCGGTCCGGTGATTACCAGCATGCGTTGTTTCTCATCCAGATCGAGGTCGTTTTCCACGAAAATGTTTTCCTGGCTGAGTTCTACGACGGGATGTCGTCCGCCCTTGATGTGTATCCCCCGGGAGGCAGCCAGTGTCGGTCGGCAGTACTTTCGTTCTTCTGCGCATTTGGCAAGGGTGGTAATGACATCTGTCGCAGCCAGAGCGGCTGATGTTGCCTGCAGGCGACTGATGAAGGGGCGGAAATAAAGCAGGATTTCCCGGAACAGTTTTTTCTCTTTGGCAAGTGCTTGATCGCGGGCGGCAAGTACACGGCCTTCCAGAGATTTCAATTCGGCAATGGAGTAACGTTCTGAGTGTTTTAGCGTTTGCATTCTTCGGTAGTCCTCCGGAGCTTTCTCAGCAACTGCGCGTGGCATCTCTATGTAATAGCCGTGCACCCGGTTGTAAGCGACGCGCAAATTATTGACTCCTGTCCTGCGCCGTTCCCGATTTTCAATTTCTATCAAATGTCCGGAAACGTTTTTATGCAGTCCGCGAAAATAGTCCAATTCCGGGTCGTATTTGGAGCGAATGACTCCGCCATCACGTATGGTGGCAGGGGGAGTGTCCACAATTGCCTGTGCAAGATGTTGTGCGAGTTCCGGTTCGGGGTGCAGGTTGGCATCAAGATTTTTGGCCAGCGGGCTTGTCAGAGTGCCCAGCGTAGTTTTCAAAACCGGCACCAGCTCCAGAGTTTCCCGAATGCCGTTCAGATCTCGGGGTTTTGCTGTTTCCAGAACCACGCGTGCCAGCATGCGTTCCAGGTCATTACTGCGTCCCAGTATGGCGCGTAGATTGTGCAGGGTTTCCTTATGTACCAGTTCGCCGATCAGTTCCTGGCGTTTTTGCAGGGCTTCGCGTTGCCGTAAGGGACTGGCAAACCAGCGCCGCAAACAGCGCGCTCCCATGCTGGTAACGGTGTGATCGTGAATGCCAACGAGCGTTCGCTTGTGATCGCCTGAAGTCGATTTTTCTATTTCCAGGCAACGGCGACTTGTGGCGCTGAGCTGCACAAAATCTTCATCGTTTTCCACGATGAGGCTACGCAAATGTGGCAACTCTGATTTCCTGGTGTCCAGCACGTATTGCAAAAGCGCCCCGGCAGCTGCAACAGCCGTGTCTTTGTTTATGCAACCGAATCCTTCCAGACCCAGCACCTCAAGCTGCCGGCATAATAGCCTGCGTGCATTTCTTATCAGAAAAACTGATGCCGGCAAGCTTTGCGGCTGGTGCTTTTCCAAAGTGAAAGTGCGGTTTTCACTGACCAGAAGTTCAGCCGGATGCAGGCGGTCTATTTCATCATCCAGTGCGGCGTGGCTGGCAGTCTGGCGGATAGTCAAACGACCGGAACTGAGTTCAAGCGTGGCGATGCCGAATACCGGCTGTTTTGTTTTTTCATCGCTATGTACGGCCATGACCAGATTGTCTCGTTGCTCATCCAGCAGTGTGTCTTCAACGACGGTTCCCGGAGTGACCACGCGCACCACTTTGCGCTCCACAGGCCCGCGGCCTTGTACCGGGTCGCCGACCTGGTCGCAGATTGCCACAGTCTTTCCCAGGCGAACCAGTTTGGCGAGATAGCTTTCCACCGCATGTACTGGCACACCAGCCATGGGCACTTTCTTATTGCCGTAACGGCCGCGGGAAGTCAAAGTAATATCAAGGAGCTTTGCTGCTTTTTCGGCATCGTGAAAAAACAGTTCATAAAAATCCCCCATATGATAGAAAAGCAGGGTGTCCGGGTATTCAGACTTTATGCGCAGGTACTGCTGCATCACGGGGGTGTGTTCGCTGATCATGAGTGTGCTGCTCTCCAGGGGCATGTTTCTTGACCGAGGCTCACGGGTCTCGATGTTCGGGCCGGATAGGAGGTGAACCGGGAAATGCCGGGTATTCGTGAAGTGGTTCTGTCACTGGCATGCGAGTTGCGCAGGCGACAGCTGCGTCTGGTGAGCGTCGAGTCCTGCACTGGTGGCTGGATCGCAAAGGCTTGCACGGATGTACCGGGAAGTTCGGAGTGGTTTGAGGGGGCACTGGTGGTTTACAGCGACCATGCCAAGCGGCAACTGTCAGGTGTCCGGGAAAAGACTTTGGCCAGAGAAGGCGCAGTCAGCAAAGAGGTGGCCGAGGAAATGGTAGAGGGCGCACTGCTACGGGTGAGCGCGGCGGATATTGCGGTTTCGGTCAGTGGAGTTGCTGGTCCGGGTGGTGGGACTTTGAAGAAACCGGTAGGGCTGGTTTGTTTCGCGTGGCAACAGCGGGGCAGGGCGATCAAGAGCAGCAGCGTACGCTTTTCCGGCGACCGCGAAGCAGTCAGAAGCAAGTCCGTCGTCACTGCCTTGTCTGGCGTGATGGAACTGCTGGTGCCTGGATGATATTTGGCAGTTCAGCTAAAAAAGTTCAGTGCAAGAGGTCCCCGAAGAGACTATCGCCTGCAATCCAGTACCGTTTTTTCATTCAACCGGATGCCTGTGTCGGGAAGCGATAGAAATTGCGGTTCAAATAATCAATCACTTCCTGGATTTGGGCATCATTCCAATCGATGTCGGGACTTGCGTGGCAACCGCGAATTTGTTTGACCAGGCCCTGGTAGCTCTGAACAATGCGGTCCCTTCTTGAATATAATAGCGAACCATCGCCTCCTGTCATCTGGATATGACAGGAAGTGCATTTTTCCTGGTAGTGAGCAGGTGCTTCGCTGGTTTCTTCGGAAGCCGAAAAATTGCCAGACAACAGCATCGGCCAAATGAGGCTGACGGCGAGTACACGGTGCCACTTGTTCGCGTTGTCGACAGGACGTCTCATGCCCGCTGATTATACTGCTTTGTGTGTGGGAAACAGATTACGGGGCCTGACTGCTTTTGCTGATTGGCTCGTCATGACCTTGGGTGTGTATTGTGCGTATTGATGCTGCCAACCTGATCTGGATCGATCTGGAAATGACCGGTCTTGACCCGGAAAACGATGCCATCCTGGAGATTTCCACGGCTGTCACTGACGCGCAGTTGCGGGAAATGAAGCTTGGTCCCACGTTGCAAATCCACCAGTCCAAGAAAGTGCTTGGCAAAATGGATGAGTGGAACATCAGCCAGCACGGTGCTTCGGGCCTGTTGAACAAGGTGCAGGAAAGCACATTGGAGTACGCGCAGGTAGAAACGGAGACCTTGCGTTTTCTAAAGCTTTGGGCAGTTCCTGGAAAGTCCCCCATGTGTGGTAAATCGATCTGTCAGGACCGCCGCTTTCTGGCTCGCCTGATGCCAGATTTGTGTGCGTTTTTTCACTACCGACACTTGGATGTCAGCACCTTGAGCGAACTGGCAAAGCGCTGGGCGCCGGAAGTGGAAAATGGCCTTGTGAAAGTTTCGACGCACCTGGCGCAGGATGACGTTCTTGCTGCCATCAAGCAACTCAAGCACTACCGTAAGCACTTGATGAAGTGTTGAATTTCATGGCGGTAATCCTTCACATGCATCGCCACAGGAAATGACGGTTCATTCGCCACAACAGATTCGAAATTTCTCGATCATTGCGCACATTGATCATGGCAAATCTACGCTTGCAGACCGCTTTATTGAACATTGCGGGGCGCTGGATGCGCGTAATCCTGATGAGCAGGTGCTGGATTCCATGGAACTCGAACGCGAACGCGGCATTACGATCAAAGCGCAATCCGTGCAACTGGATTACGTGTCGGATTCTGGGGAAAACTACCAGTTCAACTTGATCGATACCCCCGGGCACGTAGATTTCGGCTATGAAGTTTCCCGTGCTTTGGCTGCCTGTGAAGGATGTCTCCTGGTGGTGGATGCAGTGCAGGGCGTGCAGGCACAAACCATTGCGAATTGCTATCAGGCCATTGCCGAAAACCTGGAAGTGTTGCCAGTGATCAACAAGATAGACTTGACGGCGGCAGACCCGGAGCAAGTAAAGCAGGATATTGAGGAAATGATTGGCATTGACGCGACGAACGCGGCATTGGTCAGCGCACGTGATGGCACAGGAATCAGCGACCTGATGGAACGAGTCGTGCGGCAGCTGCCGCCGCCTCAAGGCGTAGCGGATGCGCCGTTGAAAGCGTTGGTGGTGGATTCCTGGTTTGATCGCTATCAGGGAGTTGTGACACTGGTTCGAGTTGTCCAGGGGGTGATGTGCAAAGGAGACACAGTGAAGTTTTTCGGAACGGAACATTCTTACCGTGTCGAAGAACTCGGGGTGTTCAGACCGAAGCAAAGCGAAAAGGAGCGGCTGAGTTCTGGTGAGGTGGGTTACGTTATTGCCGGTGTAAAAGATATTTCCGAAGTCAGAGTCGGAGACACGCTTACGCATAAAAAATTTCCTGCCGGAGAACTTTTGCCAGGATTTGCGAAAATTCAGCCCTTGGTGTTTGCCGGTTTTTTCCCGGTTCAGTCAGAGGACTATGAGCGGCTTCGGGAGTCCCTTGTAAAACTGGCACTTAACGACGCTTCCCTGCATTATGAGAAAGAAGTATCCCAGGCACTCGGGTTTGGGTTTCGTTGCGGTTTTCTCGGCATGTTGCACATGGAAATCGTGCAGCAGCGGCTGGAGAGGGAATATCTGCTGAAGATTATCAGTACCGCGCCGACGGTCAGTTACCAGATTCTGGGCACCAACGGAGCGCTCCTGGAAGTTCGCAAGCCCGGAGATTTGCCTGATGCCGGCATGATCTCTGAAATTCGCGAACCGCTGGTGGACGTTTCCATCATCCTGCCGGAGAAATATGTTGGTGGCGTGATCACGTTGTGCATTCAAAAGCGTGGTCGGCAACGCAAGCTGCAGTACACCGGACGGCACGTTTCCTTGGGATTCACTATGCCGATGAGTGAAGTCATCAGAGATTTTTTTGATCGCCTGAAATCGGTGACCCGTGGCTATGCATCGTTTGATTACAAACCTGCGGGATACCAGGCAGGTGACTTAGTACGAATCGATGTGCTGCTGAATGGCGAGCGCGTCGACGCTTTGTCCATGATTGTGCACCGAAAGCATACCCGGCACCTGGCTCAGGAGCTATGCCGAAAAATGAAAGACCTGATCCCGCGCCAACTGTACGACGTTGCCATCCAGGTTGCGATTGGCAGCCGGATCATTTCCCGTTCCACAACGAAAGCGCTGCGTAAGAACGTGACCGGCAAGTGTTATGGTGGCGACATTACACGCAAAAGGAAACTGCTGGATAAACAGAAAGCCGGGAAGAAGCGTTTGAAGCGTATTGGCCACGTGGAAGTCCCACAAGAAGCATTTCTGTCTATTTTGAAAGTTGAAAGCCGGACCTGAAACGAGCTTTCTTTACTGTTATGCCAAGGCCGCGATGGGCCCGTTTATTCCAACCTTTAGCTGAAAGCAAAACCACACACGCCGGGCAGGTTGTGCTGAGAATGGCTTGGCAACGAACAGGATTGACGGGGCCGCCATGAATCGCATGGTCGCCGACGTGGATTTCTCGAAACCCTGCCTGATGGGGATCCTGAACATCACGCCGGACAGCTTTTCAGACGGTGGAAATTATCTGGACCCGCGCAAGGCCATTCAGCATGCTGAAGAAATGGTGGCGCAGGGGGCGGACATCATCGATGTCGGCGGGGAGTCGACCCGTCCTGGTTCCGAACGGGTTTCTGTTGCCGAGCAAAGGCACCGCGTGATTGACGTGATTTTTGCCATCAGGAAGGCTTTTCCACATATTCCAATCAGTATTGACACCACACAAAGCGCGGTCGCAGACGCGGCTTTGGCAGCTGGTGCCAGCATCCTGAATGATGTTTCCGCCGGCTGCGAAGACTCCGCCATGTTCCGACTTGCCGCAGAAAACAGGGCTTATTTATGCTTGATGCATAAGCAGGGTTCTCCGATGGACATGCAGGACAATCCACATTATGGAGACGTCGTGGCGGAAGTGGAAGAGTTTCTTTTGCAACGTGCAGAGGATGCGAAAAAATCCGGTGTTGATGACAACAAAATTCTTTTGGATCCAGGCATTGGTTTCGGAAAAACATTGCAACATAATCTGGAATTGCTTGCCAATCTCCAAAGCTTGACCCGTCACGCTTACCCGGTTTTGCTGGGCGCAAGTCGTAAGCGTTTTATCGCCAGTCTTTCTCGAGGCGAATCTCCGGAACAAAGGGAGCCGGCCGGCTTGGCGACTACGGTTTACGGTTATTTAAGCGGAGTGAAAGTGTTTCGCGTTCACGATGTGGCAGCGCATCGCCAGGTTTTGCTTGCGACGAGTGCCATTCATGTCCACCGGGTGCCTGCCTGGGGTGATTTGCTTTAGGAACAACCCGGTCTGGTGATTGTGATGTCGCGGCATGGTTCCGGGACAGACCCGGCCGGTGCGCTCCCGGTGGAGAGATTTCATTGTCGTCCATCGTCATCCATCGTCATCCATGTTCACCGGGTGCCTGCTTGGGGTGATTTTCTTTGGGAACCGCCCGGTCTGGTGACTGTGCGGTGTCGCGGCATGGTTCCGGGACAGACCAGGCTGCACCTGGTGCAGAAATTCCACTGGGTCGTCGGTTTCCAAGGCACTGATAAAAGCGAAAAACCTGTGACCGCTGGTATAAAGTTTGTACCAATTGTGCCGGTTCACCCCACCGATGATGCACATCGGAATGCGTAGCGTTTGTTGAAATTCAGCCAGTTTTTTCAATGTAGTCCGGGGCGTGCGTTTTTTGGTCGGTGAAGCGAAAGGCGAACTGAACGACACATAGTCTGCGCCCTGTGCCTGTGCCTGCAATGCCGTGTCCAGGCAGGTATAGCAGGAAATTCCAATGACACTATGGGCACCAAGCAGGAGCCGGGCGGTGGCAACATCCGGGTCGTCTGCCCCCAAATGCACTCCATGCGCCTTGGTGGCATGCGCAAGTACCGGGTCATCGTTTATGACCAAGTGCACTCCGTTTTTTTCACAGGCATTACGCAGGGCAATGATCTTCGCTAAATTGTGAAAAGCGTTTCCGGTTTTGTCTCGGTATTGCAGGATATTGAAACCCGTCGCAAGCAAGACATCCAGTTTTCGGGTATGCAACAGGCTGGCAAGCAGTTCTGGCGATAAAACGGGATAGGGGCCGGTGAGGATGGGTGATGTCAACAAGTCAACAGCGCTTTGGCAGCCATGTCCCTGTATTGCTTTGCATGGCGTTGAGAAGAGCGATGTACGTGAAATCCAGTGCTTTTTGTACAGCGGCTTCCAAAGGATTGGCGCAGGCCATGTACGTGGCAATCGCGCTTGCCAATGTGCAGCCACTGCCATGATAGGTGTGCCGGAGGCGGCGGCTGCGAAAAGTCCGTGTGGTTTTTTTTGTCTGGTACAGCCGATGAATCAATTCTTGCCGTGTGATTTTCACGCTGGTGACCAATATGGCGGTGCAACCAGAGTCGAGGAGGACCTGTGCTGCCATGTCGGCATTGTGGGTTCCTGGGGCCAGTGTCAGTGCTTCTTCGTAGTTGGGGGTCGCCAGGCATGCCATGGGCAACAACTGCTTTTGCAAAGCCGCGATTCCAGTTGTAGTGTTGAGTGACTGGCCGGTTCCAGCATTGATGACCGGGTCGACGACTAAAGGTACAGGTGGAAATTCCCGCAAGACCTCGCTGACTGTTTTCGCATGCGGCCCCAGCATTCCAGTTTTGATCAGAGAGATTTTGAACTCTGAAAAAACCGTTTGAATTTGAGCCCGCAAATCGCGGGCACTTATGGCCTGCCAGGAAAGGACTGCGTTTCCGCTTTGTGTGGTGTTGCAGGCAAGTGCACAGACCGGATGTCCCCCGCAGGCGGAAACCGTTTCTATGTCGGCCTGCAACCCGGCACCTCCGGTAGGATCGAATCCAGAAACGCATAGCACGACTGGTATTTTTCTGTTTTTTATTTTAACCATGGCGACAGTTTAATGAGTACGACGACGCATTGTAGAAAATAACGGCGGTGCGCAAGGAAGGGTTTTTAGTGGCGTGGTATGCGCAGTGTTCGGTTGTCGTGAACGCATAGCACGACTGGTATTTTTCTGTTTTTTATTTTAACCATGGCGACAGTTTAATGAGTACGACGACGCATTGTAGAAAATAACGGCGGTGCGCAAGGAAGGGTTTTTAGTGGCGTGGTACGCGCAGTGTCCGGTTGTCGTGTAGGAGAAGTTGGGAATATCCGGTTTTTGTTTCTGCTGACCTCACTCTGTATCAGGCACTCTGTCAAACCAGGGAGCCAAGCAGCCATGCTGCTTCCTGACGAAGACTGCCGCCGGGTAGAATAGCTCGCCTTGCAGTGCAAAGTTTGAAATGAAACTGTGTTTTGTAAGAATTGCCTGGCGTAGTTGTCTGTGGCGGAGGCGTTGGTTTTCCTGTTTGGAGTAGTCGAGATGGCTTATAAAAAATGGATGTGCATGATATGTGGGTGGATTTACGATGAGGAGCATGGTGTTCCGGAAGACGGACTCGCTCCCGGCACACGGTGGCAGGATGTGCCGGATAATTGGACGTGTCCGGAATGTGGCGCAGCGAAAAGCGATTTTGACATGATTGATGTCCCAGCGGACGAGTAAACGGCAAATGGTTCCCTGAAGAACGATTTCCAACTCCTGTTGTTTTCCTGAAACGGCTGTTACATTCCCACTTGCCACCTGAGCATTTCAGGCTTTGGCAAATCACGCTCCCCATGATGTTGACCGGCCTGTCGGTGCCGTTACTGGGGTTCGTGGACATGGCAGTACTCGGTCACCTTGACGATTCGCTTTTTCTTGCCGCGGGAGCTGTCGGGATTGCCGTGATGCACTTTCTGTTCTGGCTTTTCGGGTTTTTGCGCATGGGCACGACTGGGGTAATCGCGCAGTTGTATGGAAGAGGTGAGCACAAAACCTTGGTGCGGAGCTTTCATCAGGTGCTGTTTCTGGGATTGTCACTCGCTGCCATTCTGATCCTGCTAAAAAAACCGTTGGTGGAACTGGTCTTGCTTTTGTACCATCCAGAGCAATCGTTCGGTGCTTTGATTTCCGATTATGTGGACATGCGGATCTGGGCGGCACCGGCGACGTTCATTCATTTCATTGTCTGGGGGGTTTTTCTGGGCTTGCAAAAGCCGCTGTACCCGTTGGCGTTGATGGTTTTCATCAACACCCTCAACGCTGTACTGGATGTGGTTTTTGTGTTTTTCTTGGGGCTTGACGTGACGGGTGTTGCTTTGGCTTCAGTGATTGCTGAATACAGTGGGCTGATACCGGCTTTCTGTTTTTTGAGACGTTCCTTCCCCGCCGGCATCAGGCCTTGGCGCGTTTCGGAATGGAGCAATGCCCAGCTATGGGCACTACTCTCTTTGAACTACTACCTGTTTCTGCGGACCTTGTTGCTGCTGTTTGCGTTTCTGTTTTTCAATCTGCAATCTGCCAGGCTGGGCACGTCGTATGTCGCAGCCAATGCCATTTTGATCAATATGCTGATGTTTATGGCTTTTGCGCTTGATGGATTCGCCTATGCCATTGAAACCTTGATCGGTTATTGTGCAGGTCGCCGCGACCTTGCGGGGGTGAAAAAGTTTTTGTCGGCGGGTTGGATTTGGGCGGCATTGCTGGGCGGCGGTTTCTCCTTGTTTTACTGGTTCAGTGGTGACTGGATTATTTATTTGCTGACGGATCTGACCGAGGTGCGGGTGGTTGCAGAAGAATTTCTTCCCTGGATGGTGCTCATGCCGCTGCTGTGCGTGGCCCCCTTTTTTTACGACGGCGTTTTTATTGGCCTACTGAAATTCAAGGCCATGCTGGTCTGCCTGGTATTTGCGACGATTGTGGTGTATTTGCCGCTTTGGTATTTTCTTTTCGAACTTGGCAACGACGGACTCTGGATAGCCATGAGTGCTTTCATGCTGACTCGTGGCCTGGTGCTTCATGTCTGGTACCTGTACGGGCGTGCCACCAATACGCTTTTTGCAAAGCCTGGAGGCAAAATTGTTTGAGGCCGGTTGGATAGCCATGGTTCTCGGGATGATTCGACTGGAAGATTTGGAAGCAGTCTCTCTTGCGGGCAAGCGCGGTCCCGTTTTTTATGAAACGGTTTTCAGTGTGTTTCGTTTTTTCCGGTAATCTCCCGCAGTTTCTGCGTGGGGTTCTCCGCCTTCAAAAGTGCTTCCCCGACCAGGAAGGCATACACAGAAGCGGATTGCAGTTTGAGAACATCGGCACGGCTGTGAATGCCGCTTTCGCTGACTATAAGACAGTCGTTTGCCTGTGATATTTGGGGTGCCAGGCGCAAGGTGACATCCAGTCGTGTGGTGAAGTCACGCAGGTCACGATTGTTGATGCCGATCAATTTCAGCGCTTCGCCAATTTCAAGCGCATGCTCCAGGTCCGCTTCGTCGTGGATTTCCACTAAAGCGTCCATGCCGAGTTCACTTGTCTGGTGAAACAGATCGGCCAGTTGCTGGCCATCCAGCGCGCTGGCAATCAACAATAGCGCATCGGCACCGTAAGCCCGGCTTTCCATGATTTGCCAAGGGTCAATGATGAAGTCCTTGCGCAAGACTGGCAAAAAACAGTACCGGCGTACCATGTCAAGGTGTACGCTTGAACCTTTGAAAAAATGTTCTTCCGTCAAAACCGAAAGGCAGATTGCACCGGCCTGCGCGTAATATCGTGCCAGATCCAGCGGTTCAAACGGTTCGCACAACACCCCGCGACTGGGGGAGGCGCGTTTGATTTCAGCAATGATCGCAGTTTCCTGCTTTTCTGTGGTGCGTTGCAAAGCGGCAATGAACCCGCGCGTGTTTCCTTGTTCCTCGCCTCGTTCCTTGAGTTCGGTCACTTGCCACCGCCTTTTGGCGGTCGCCAATGTTTCTTTTTTGTGCGCGAGTATTTTTCGCAGCAAGCCGTCCGGTTTTTTCAATTTCTTTCCTTCCTGAGTTGTGTTGTGGTTTCGCAAAGTGTCTGGAGGGTGTTTTCAGCAGCGCCGGATTGAATCGCCGCCAATGCGACGCGCACTCCCTGTTCAAGGGTTTTTGCCATCCCGGAAATGTAAATTGTTGCTCCGGCATTCATGGCCACCACGTCCCGTGCAGCCCCCGTTTCACCGGCGAATACCCGCTTTATGATCGCCAGACTTTCTGCCGGGCCAGAGGCTCTGATGGTTTTTATGTCCGCCATGTCAAAGCCAAAAATTTGCGGGGAAAGCGTGTAGCTTGTTTCTTGGTCGCCAGTCCGTTCCACAACCCGGGTTTTCGCGCAAATGGATATTTCGTCCATCCCATCTTCGCCGTGTACCACCAGCACGTGGCGCACGCCGAGCTGGGTGGCTGCCCGTGCCATGGGCACCAGCCACGTTGTGTCGAACACGCCCAGTAAACGGGTATCGGCATGAGCAGGATTGACCAAGGGGCCGAGCAAGTTGAAAATCGTGGGCACTGACAAGGCTTTGCGTATGGGGGCGACGTGGCGCATGGCAGTGTGGTAGACAGGTGCAAAAAGAAAGCCCAGACCGGTTTGTTCAATGCACTGTATGACTTCGGAAGCCTGCAAGGCAATTTTGACTCCGGCGGCTTCCAGAACATCGGCGCTTCCGGTTGCACCTGACACGGCACGGTTGCCATGCTTGGCAATTTTGACTCCGGCGGCGGCAGCTACGATGGCAGCGGCGGTGGAGATATTAAAAGTGCCAGAAGCATCGCCACCTGTGCCGCAGGTGTCGGTCAAAGGTGCCGGCCAGGCCTCCGTCTGCTGGGTGAATTTTTGCAATGTCGCGGCCGCCGTGGCAATTTCTTCTGCAGTTTCTCTTTTTGCGCGCCAAGCGATCAAAAGTCCGGCCGTCTCCGCGGCACCAAGCTCACCCGACATCAGCGCGTTCATGACCGCTGTGACCTGTCCGATTTCCAGGTCCTGGTTGGCGAGCAGTGTTTCCAGGATTTTTTTATAGGCGGTCATGCAGAAAGTGGTCCAGGAGTTTGTGCCCGTTTTTTGTCAGGATGGATTCGGGATGAAACTGGACACCCACCAAAGGATATTGTCGGTGGCGGATGCCCATGATCTCTTCGATTGCTCCGTCTGCATTCAGCGTCCAGGCAGTCACTTCAAAGCAGTCTGGCAGGGTTTCCCTGTTAACGGCAAGCGAGTGATAGCGCACTGCCTGGTAGGGGTTTTCAAAGCCTTCGAACAGTCCTTTGGCGTTGTGATGAATAGCGGAGGTCTTGCCGTGCATGATGTGCCGTGCCCGTACGATCCGGGCGCCGAACGCTTGGCCGATGGTCTGGTGCCCGAGACAGACGCCGATGATCGGCAACTGTCCGGCAAAGTGACGAACCAGTTCCAGAGATATTCCGGCCTTTTCCGGTCGACAGGGGCCGGGAGAGAGCACAACACGTTCTGGTTGTCGGCGTTCTATTTCCGCCACCGTAACCTGGTCGTTTCGCTCTACCCATATCTCGGCTCCGAGCTCACCCAGGTACTGAACGAGGTTGTAGGTGAAGGAATCGTAGTTATCCAGGACCAGGATCACTGGCTGTTCCAATCCTGGCTGCTGGCAGAAATCGCGGCCTGGATCAGTACCTGCACCTTGCTCATGGTCTCGTTCCATTCGTTTTGTGGCTGGGAATCAAATACCAGTCCCGCGCCCGCCTGGGCATAAATTTTCTGGTCCTTGATGAGTGCTGTCCGAATGGCGATCGCGGCATCAATGTTGCCGGTCCACGAAATATAACCTACTGAGCCCGCATATACTGACCGTCTTACGGGTTCGAATTGTGCAATCAGTTCCATGGCACGAATTTTCGGCGCTCCGGTCACGGTTCCGGCTGGAAACGATGCTTTGAGAATATCTATGGCGGAGACTCCCTGCGCACATTGCCCGACAATGTTTGACACGACATGCATGACGTGGGAGTAGCGTTCTACTTCCATCATGCGTTCGACAGTTATGCTGCCGGTTTTACATACCCGCCCCAGATCGTTGCGTCCCAGGTCCACCAGCATCAGATGTTCGGCCAGCTCCTTGGGGTCATTGAGCAGTTCAGTAGCCAGCAGGCGGTCTGTTTCCGGGACCTCGCTCCTCGGTCGGGTTCCTGCTATCGGGCGCAAAGTCAACAGGTTGTTTTCTTTGCGTATCAGGATTTCAGGAGAAGAACCGACCACGTGAAATTTTCCCAGGTCCAAGTAGTACATGTAGGGAGAAGGGTTCAGGTGGCGCAGGCTTCGGTAATAACTCAGTGGTGAGACAGTAAGACGGGCCTGCAGTCTTTGTGAAATCACTACCTGCATGAGGTCGCCGTCGGCAATGTATCGCAAAGCGTCTTCGACTGAAGATTTGTAAGCGGACTCCCCGGTCAGCGAAGAAAAATCATTTTCAGATATTGGCACGGGCAGCTCGTTCCGGGGAGGGCACGCCGGCACATCACGTAGCTGCTCTGCGATTCTTGCAATACGCAGCCTGGCTTTTTCGTAAGCCCCTTCCTCATCGGTGTCTGCACAGACAACAATGTAAAGCACATTGCGCAGTCTGTCCAAGACTACGACTTCATTCGAAATCATCAACAGCGCGTCAGGAACATCCGGTTCATTTACTGCCGGCATAATGTTTGCCAGGCTGGGTTCTACCAAGCCGGAAATTTCATAGCCAAAGTAGCCTACCAGGCCACCGGCAAAGCGAGGTGCACCAGGCATGGTTGGCATTTTGCGCTTTGCCAAGAAGCATTCAAGGTATTCCAGCGGTGCGTCATGGGTGGCTTCAGTGCGAGTGTCATCCGTCAAGCAGGTCAGGCGATCGCGGTGTATTTCCAGCCGTTCGCTACAGGGCAAACCGATGATGGAGAAGCGTCCCCAGTATTCTTCCTGGCTGACGGATTCCAGAAGGTAACTGAACGGGGTATTTGCCAGTTTCAAATAAATCCCCAATGGCGTATCCAGATCCGCAGGCAATTCCCGGGCCAAGGGTATTTTGGCGTAGCCTTGCCGGGCGTAGCGTGTGTATTGCTGTTTAGTGATCAAGGTTGAGAATGAGAAAAATCAGGTGGAAATTTTTGTGCCTGAGTCAGTAAATTTTCCGCAAGGTCGTCTCGTTGTACTTATTTCGCTTTGTCCGTGGCAGACTGGATCATGACTTTCATTGCGTTTATGGTTTTCTGGTAATCGGAAGAACCAAAAATTGCTGAACCGGCGACGAAAGTGTCAGCTCCTGCACTTTTGGCGGCGGCAACGTTTTCGGCATTGACTCCCCCGTCGACCTGTAGGCGGATTTGTCGTCCGCTGGCATCAATGCGGCAGCGTGCCTGTTCCAGTTTCTGGTACGCCAGCGGGAGGAATGTTTGTCCACCAAAGCCTGGATTGACTGACATCACTAAAATCATGTCTACTTTGTCGAGGACGTAATCCAGGCAGGAAAGTCCGCTCGCCGGGTTGAAAGCCAAGCCGTTTTTACAACCACAATTACGGATCAGTTGGAGGCTTCGGTCCACGTGGTCGGTTGCTTCCGGGTGGAAGCTGATGTAATCGGCGCCGGCTTCAGCAAAGGCGGTGATTAAACCGTCCACCGGTCGGGTCATGAGATGCACATCGATCGGGGCGTTGATGCCGTAATTCCGCAGGGCGCTGCAGACCATGGGGCCAAAACTCAAGTTGGGAACATAATGATTGTCCATGACATCAAAATGCACCATGTCGGCACCGGCATCGAGAACAGCAGACACTTCTTCTCCGAGTCGGGCAAAGTCCGCGGCGAGTATGGAGGGACAGATTTGGTCTTTCATATGCTGGGTGAGCCATTATCCACCGGTCGGGTCATGAGATGCACATCGATCGGGGCGTTGATGCCGTAATTCCGCAGGGTGCTGCAGACCATGGTGTCAACACTCAAGTTGGGAACAGAATGGGCACATCGTGTTGGTTCATGACATCAAAATGCACCACGTTTGCGCCGGCATCGAGAACAGCAGACACTTCTTCTCCGAGTCGGGCAAAGTCTGCGGCGAGTATGGAGGGACAGATTTGCTCTTTCATAAGCCGGGTGAGCCATTATCCACGGCTCGGGTCATGAGATGCACATCGATCGGGGCGTTGATGCCGTAATTAAGGGCGCTGCAGACCATGGGGCCACAACTCAAGTTGGGAACATAATGATTGTCCATGACATCAAAATGCACCATGTTTGCGCCGGCATCGAGAACAGCAGACACTTCTTCTCCGAGTCGGGCAAAGTCCGCGGCGAGCATGGAGGGGCAGATTTGCTCTTTCATATGCTGGGTGAGCCATTATCCACGGCTCGGGTCATGGGAGGCACATCTGGTCGGGGAGCTGATGCCGTAATTCCGCAGGGCGCTGCAGACCATGGGGCCACAACTCAAGTTGGGAACAGAACAGTTGTCCATGACATCAAAATGCATCCTGTCGCGTCGGCGCCGGCATCGAGAACAGCAGACACTTCTTCTCCGAGTTGGGCAAAGTCCGCGGCGAGTATGGAGGGACAGATTTGCTCTTTCATATGCTGGGTGAGCCATTATCTACCGGTCGGGTCATGAGATGCACATCGATCGGGGCGTTGATGCCGTAATCCCGCAGGGCGCTGCAGACCATGGGCTCAAAACTCAAGTTGGGAACAGAACAGTTGTCCATGACATCAAAATGCACCATGTCGGCGCCGGCATCGAGAACAGCAGACACTTCTTCTCCGAGTCGGGCAAAGTCCGCGGCGAGTATGGAGGGACAGATTTGGTCTTTCATATGCTGGGTGAGTAATTATCCACGGCTCGGGTCATGGGAGGCACATCTGGTCAGGGAGCTGATGCCGTAATTCCGCAGGGCGCTGCAGACCATGGGGCCAAAACTCAAGTTGGGAACATAATGATTGTCCATGACATCAAAATGCACCACGTTTGCGCCGGCATCGAGAACAGCAGACACTTCTTCTCCGAGTCGGGCAAAGTCTGCGGCGAGTATGGAGGGACAGATTTGCTCTTTCATAAGCCGGGTGAGCCATTATCCACGGCTCGGGTCATGAGATGCACATCGATCGGGGCGTTGATGCCGTTATTCCATAGGGCTCTGCAGACCATGGGGCCAAAACTCAAGTTGGGAACATAATGATTGTCCATGACATCAAAACACACCATGTTTGCGCCGGCATCGAGAACAGCAGACACTTCTTCTCCGAGTCGGGCAAAGTCCGCGGCGAGCATGGAGGGGCAGATTTGCTCTTTCATATGCTGGGTGAGCCATTATCCACCGGTCGGGTCATGAGATGCACATCGATCGGGGCGTTGATGCCGTAATCCCGCAGGGCGCTGCAGACCATGGGCCCAAAACTCAAGTTGGGAACAGAACAGTTGTCCATGACATCAAAATACACCATGTCGGCGCCGGCATCGAGAACAGCAGACACTTCTTCTCCGAGTCGGGCAAAGTCTGCGGCGAGCATGGAGGGACAGATTTGCTCTTCCATATGCTGGGTGAGCCATTATCCACGGCTCGGGTCATGGGAGGCACATCGATCGGGGCGTTGATGCCGTTATTCCATAGGGCGCTGCAGACCATGGGGCCAAAACTCAAGTTGGGAACATAATGATTGTCCATGACATCAAAATGCATCCTGTCGGCGCCGGCGCCGGCATCGAGAACAGCAGACACTTCTTCTCCGAGTCGGGCAAAGTCTGCGGCGAGCATGGAGGGACAGATTTGCTCTTTCATATGCTGGGTGAGCCATTATCCACGGGTCGGGTCATGAGAGGCACATCGATCGGGGCGTTGATGCCGTTATTCTGCAGGGTGCTGCAGACTGTGTGGGGTCAACACTCGGGTTGGGCGACAGAATGGGTACATCGTGCTGGTTCATGACATCAAAATGCATCCTGTCGCGTCGGCACCGGCATCGAGAACAGCAGACACTTCTTCTCCGAGTCGGGCAAAGTCCGCGGCGAGTATGGAGGGACAGATTTGCTCTTTCATATGCCGGGTGATCCATTATCCACGGCTCGGGTCATGGGAGGCACATCTGGTCGGGGCGTTGATGCCGTAATCCCGCAGGGCGCTGCAGACCATGGGGCCAAAACTCAAGTTGGGGATAGAATGGGTACATTGTGCTGGTTCATGACATCAAAATGCATCCTGTCGCGTCGGCGCCGGCATCGAGAACAGCAGACACTTCTTCTCCGAGTCGGGCAAAGTCTGCGGGGGCAGAGAGGGACGGATTTGCTCTTTCATTTTTGTTGTGTGTGGTCTGTCTCGCAGGGCTACGGTAATCCAGGCTGAGGGCGGGTTCGCTGACGACATGGTTTTGACTCAGTGTCGGGTCGGGGTGCAGATGTGGTCGGATATGTCCGACATGCCGGATAGAGGGTTCGTGTGGCGTGCGGCGATTATAGCGTGGGACAAGGAAACACTTTGATTTCTTATTTTGGTTTGTTGCGTCTGGTTCTGATGTTTTTGGGGTCGGCAATGGTGTTCTTGGCTCCAGACCCAGGGGCAGGGCTCATTCTGAAGTGGCCGGAGGTGTTTCTCACGTTGGTGGCACCGGTACTCGCCCCGCTTTTTTTTTAACACTTTTGCTGGATGCCTTGGTAACAAGATTGTTTTCAAGCGGCGCTTCCCGCGCGGAACGCCAGCGATTAAACCGTGTTCTGCTGGCTGATCTGGTGATTGCCATGCTGCTTCTGGTGGGGTGGGCCCCTTATTTCTCAGCTTTGGGTGATTTGTAGTGATGCAGCTGTCAGGAGCGTATCTTTTGTCGTGTCTGGAAAAACCAGAATGGCATGATGACAGTGACGGTCGGGAATACTCTTTGAAAAATACGTCACTGTAGCCCGACATCAGGATATGGGTGACATGGGACGTGTTTTGAACAGTCATGTCGGTGCTGCTCGGTCGCGAAAATCCAGTGATGCAGGAAGGTGTTTTTCCCGTTGGTACGGGATGCTTTTCAAGGGAGAGAGGCTTGTCAAAACGGTTAGGAAAAAGTTTATGCGGAAAGTCTCGAATGGCTGGTCCGGGAAACCGTTTGCCAGGGAGAACCAGCCGTCAGACAGCCTGAAAAACCAGATGTAGAAACGGTCGGGGAGGCCCTTCCGGTGGCGAAAAAAATCAGTCGCCGGTGCCGCCTGATTCAGAGCTTGACAAGTATCCGACCGGTGACCTTGCCTTGCAGCAGCAGCTTTGCGGCCGGCAACACTGTATCGAGATCGATTTCCGAATGGCAGAACTGATCAAGATGGGTGGGATGCATGTCGTTGCCCAGCAAGGACCAGGTATGCTGGCGCAATGTCAGTGGGCAATTCGCCGAGCTCACCCCCAGCAGGTTGACGCCACGTAAAATAAACGGGTGTGTCGTCAAACACAGCATCGGGGATTGTGCAAGTCCGATGCTCACAACGTTGCCCCACGGTCTGGTGCATTTTACGGCGGTAGCCAGGGTGTCACCGCCCAGGTTGTCTACGGCTCCCGCCCAAAGAGATTTTCCAAGTAACTTTGGCGTCGCGTCGAGCGGCGGACGGATTCGTTTCGCGCCCAACCGGGTGAGAAATTCATGAGCCTGCGCTTTACGGGTGGCCGCCAGGCAGTCATAACCTTTTAAAGCCAGCAGATTCACTGCGAAACTTCCGACCCCACCACTGGCGCCCGTGACCAGGACTTCCCCTTGTTCGGGGGTTTGTCCATTTTTTTCCATTTTTCCAATGGCCAAGGCAGCAGTGAAGCCCGCTGTTCCGATCAACATGGCACTTCTGACATCCAGACCTTCCGGCATTCCTACTACACATTCAGCTGGAAGCGTCGCGTAATCGGCAAAACCGCCATCGCGGGTTTCGCTGAGTCCGGTACCCTGTGCCAGCACCGCGTCACCGGCCCGGAAGTCTGCACTGTTGCTTTCGGTCACGAACCCGCCAAGGTCTATTCCCGCGGTCAGGGGGTAGTGGCGCAAAATCGTCGCTTCCCCCAAAACAGCTAAAGCATCCTTGTAATTGATCCCGGAATATGCCACCGAGATTTGCACTTCGTTTTTTCCTGGTGGTCGTAACGGGAGCTCTTCGATACGCGCGTTCCCCGCCCCCTCGTCATGGATACGCAACGCTCTGAAGCTGTTCACGATTTTGTTGTCGGTACTCGGAAAAATGGGACAGCGTGTCGAAAATTTTCAACTCGCGCTAGCTTGTAAAGCATGACAATTCAAGTCGTCGTGCAGGCGACTGGCGATTTCGGAAATCTTCAGCGGGTCATTTCCCAGCAAACAAAAGTGTCCCATTTTTCTGCCGCACCGTGCTTCGTTTTTTCCGTACAGGTGCAATATCAGGTCGGCGCGTTTTTGCAACGGAGACCAGTCAGGGGCTTTGTTGTGCCACAGGTCGCCCAGCAGATTCATCATGACTACGGCGGGATGCATCATCTTTGCCCTCGCGATTTTAACCCCGGCCAGTATACGCACCTGTTGTTCAAACTGTGAAACATTGCAGGCATCAATTGTGTAGTGGCCACTGTTGTGAGGACGCGGCGCGAATTCGTTGATCAGAAGCCGGTTTTTCCCGACAGCAAAAAATTCCACACCGAGAACGCCGCAGTAATCCAAAGCGTGAGCCAGTTTTTCAGCAAGCGACTGTGCTTCCTGGTGCAGCATTTTGGAGATGGGTGCCGGGACTGTGCTTTTGTGCAGGATGCCTGCCCGGTGCTCGTTTGCCGCTACCGGGTAGGAAAAGCTATTGTCTTGCGCATTGCGCACAACAATGACTGACAGTTCGTGTTTCAGAGGAACTTTTTCTTCAAGGACACAGGGTACGGAACCCAGAGCAAGAAACGCGTCGCGAGCCTGTTGGGGTGTCTCCACGAGCACCTGCCCTTTTCCGTCGTAGCCGCCGCGTGCTGTTTTTATGATGATGGGGGGTGCCAGTACGGCAAAATGCTGGGTAATTTCCACGATGTTGTCAAGCACTGCAAAATTGACTGTGTCGAATCCTGTCGAGCGCAAGAAAGTTTTTTCGGCAATTCGGTCCTGGGCAATTTCCAAGACCTGCGAGGACGGGTGAAGCACCAATCTTTCGGACAAAAACCGCGCCGTGGTTGCCGGAATATTCTCAAATTCCAGAGTGGCCGCGTCGCAGTGCTTTGCAAACTCCGACAGTGCGTCCAGATCGTCGTAGCGGGCACAGAAATGCCGTTCTGCTTTCCTTCCTGCCGGGCTGTTCGCCTGGTTGTCAAACACAGCTGTGCGATAGCCCATAGCCTGTGCCGCCGTTACAAACATAAGGCCAAGTTGGCCGCCACCTAGAACGCCCAGAGTTGAGCCTGTCGGCAAAATCCGGGTTGGTCGGGCAGGACTTTTATCGGCTCCAGGCACAGCTGAGGGGTAGTTCAGGTTTATGTGTCGACTTCGTCTCGACGACGAAGGTGGTCAAGACCTGCGCACAGATTTCGTTCAGGAAAGCCTTCTCCCGGCTCTCGCCAAGTCAGTCCCACCGGCGCCGTCTCAGTCGGCAAGCGTGGAGTCGAGCACCGCCACCGTCATGGCTTCGCGAAATGCGGCTAACTTGCGGTGCAGCGATTCCGAGTGCGTCGCCAGCAAAGCACAAGCGAACAGGGCGGCGTTTTCCGCCCCTGCCGGACCAATAGCAAAAGTCGCGACCGGTACACCTCTGGGCATCTGCACAATCGAGCACAGGGCATCCACTCCCTGCAACTGGCCACCAGTAACGGGCACGCCAAGCACGGGAAGCGGCGTCAGCGAGGCAATCATGCCCGGCAAATGTGCCGCGCCGCCGGCACCGGCAATGATACATGTCAAACCGCGTTCTTTTGCGCTTTTTGCATACTCATACATCAGTGTTGGTGTGCGGTGTGCCGACACGATTTTCTTCTCGTAGGGAATGGCGAAGCTGTCCAGGCGTTCAGCGGCGTGTCTCATGACTGGCCAGTCATTTTTGCTACCCATGAGGAGTCCGACGACTGGTTCTTTCATGATTTTTCCAGGTTCCGGTTAAATATGCAGGGAATGGTTGCGTTCCGGTTATTCTGCCACATCTTCCGGCTCAGGTTCAGGTACTGGTAGGGCAGGGTGCCGGTAAGGGTGCAGTGGCAACCAGTTTTTCCGTCCAGATTACGTGTCATTAGAAAACGACCGGATGCTCGCACACGATCGATCGGGGAGGCATGACGAAGTTCCAGCAGGAAATGCCTGAGCTAAAAAGCAAGCATCTCAAATGGGATAAAACTGGCATGATCAGGTTGCTCAGCACCGACAGAAAATTTGACACAGAGATTCTGTAGGTTTAAAATACAGGAACTGGCTGGGTTCGTGGGCATTAGTCGGTGTTGTTGTATAGCAGCGGAGGGACTGCTGGCGTGCGAATTATTGAACGATGCGGGTGCGAGAAGTGGCTGTGAGTGGTCATTCACTCTTGGGTGCTGCTGTGAGAAAAACAGCTGTGGCAAGCTGTCCCGGGTATGGGGCTGATGGCCCATGTTTCAATCAAAGCCGATAAAGGCTGTTTTTCGGATTGCCGGAGCATGGTGGAGCGTTCCTTGGCCGTGTTATGCATCCATGAGTTGAAAACTGGAGGTAATGATGGCGAATGAAATTAGTGGTCTGTTTGGGAAGTATGAGAGCACGTATACCACAGTTCAGAGTGGGGGAGCTCGCGAGGAGATGAATGCCAAGGGGCAACGAAAGACGTCACGATACGAGTTGCGTGGTTTTGATGCTGATGGTCTCCGAATCAGCAAGCGTGGCGGCAATTTTCTTGACCGTGTCGTATGTTGGTTTGAAGAGCGTGTTTTTTCGCTTACGAGAAGTGGAACCCGTTCCTCGCTACGGCAAAAATCCAGCAATCAATTTGCTTCTGATGTTGCCGGAGCACTTCGAGAAATAGACCCGGATCTGGTTGCTGAGGGTAGAGATATCAAGGACCATGATTTGATGAAACAAATAGAATCTGTTCGGGTGCGGGATTTGCCACTTCGGTCAGGCTTTGTTCGCGGTATTCTTCAGGAGGTTGCGACCTTGGCGCGGGGAGCAGGGCATGGAGGTGATCTGTCAGAGTTGGCCATAAAGGCTTTTCCCGTACAGGATGAAGAGCCAGAGCAACCGGCTGCCGCCCTGGAAGTGGCAGCGGATGCCCCAGACAATCGCGAAGACGGAGGGGTGACCCACCCGAATCTATCTTTGCCCGATGCACTCAAGGGTGGGCAATATCGGCAGGAAGGTGATGGATATCGTACAGTCAACCCTGGTGACCAGAAAGTGGAAGTGGATGGGCAAGTCAGACACAACAGAGACAAAGGAATGCCCGGGCGGGCTCAATCTCCGCAAGATGCCCCCTGGGGTGGTGGTGTAAGTTTGGAAGATAGTCATAGTGATGGAAGCTTGGAAGATGGTTGTAGTATGGGCTTCGATGGTGATTTTTTAGTTGGGAATTCTCGAGCAATGCCGACTGGTCCAGTTGATGGGCAATTTAGCTTTAAGGATCTGAGTGAAGAAGCATTGCTCAAGGTGCTCCGCACCCCGGTGATGTCTAAAATAGTTATCCCAGAGCTGAATGCTCAGAATTTTTTTGAGAAGGAAGAGCGCTCTGCAGAGAGTGAAGCGGCAGCTGGAGAAATTGGCCGTTTTGTGACTACCCTAATTGTTGGTGGTTTTGGTCCTGTATATGTACAAGAAGTTTTGGATAAACACCTGGATGAGGTGAGACAACTTAATCAGCAACAGGACAAACAGCCTAATGGGAAAGCGGAGCAAGCCAAAGCACTGAATAAAGTAGTTGACTCACTCTTAACCATTGATGAGTTTATGATTGACGCGAGGCAGACCGTCCTAGAAGGAGCTAGCCGCTATCATCAGAAGGGAATAACTGTCGAGCAGCAGGGGGAGGAAGGAGGTATGCCCGGCGCACACCAATTTTTTGCTACTCAGCAAGTGATGCAGAATTGGCCTTTTCCTTCTAATCCATTTGCGGAGGAATTTAGCTTTACGGATCTGGGGGATAACGAATTTCTTGCACAACTCGGCGAACACGTGAAGTCTGAAATAGTTGTCCCAGAGCTGCAAAGTCAGAATTTTTGGAAGGATGGGCATGGGGTAAATGAGAATAAAGCGAAGATCGTTGATGGAATCTCCGGGGCGGTGGCTGGTGAGATTGCTGTCGTTTCTCAAAGTGTTGAACAGATAAAACAGACTGCGAATGAGGCACTGGGAGTATTAAAACTGTCTGTTAAAACTGATGATACAGACCCGCCGTCTGATGAGCAACTGCAAGCCAAGGCGCTGAAGAGCGTAGTTCAACGATACCAAGCAGCGGATACTGAAGGCCGTTTGAAGGGGGTCGTCGTGCGGGAACTTGGCCATCATTTGGCACCACCAGACGGTGTGCGAGGTAAAAAGGAAGTGGGTGTAGTCGACGAAGACCTTCTTCCTGATGCTGGTTCTAGGTGAGAAGTCCATCGGCAACTTTGGCGGATCTGAGCAATGAACGATTGTTTGAGAGACTCAGCGAACCGGTGAAGTCTGAAATGGTTATCCCGAAGCTGAAGGATCGGAATTATTGGGCGGAGGGTACACGTGATGAGGAAACGCGGGGAAAGATGGTTGATAGCATTGTCGATGAAGTGACTGAAAAGTTTGTTGCTGCTTTGGGAGATTTTCAAGCTCTAAGAGTTACTGCGAATGAAAAACTGGGATTATTAAATTAAGAATGAATATTGATGAACGAGACCCGCCTTCTGATGTGAAACTCCAAGCCGTGGCACTGGAGACCGTCGTAAAAGAAGCTGCTGGCAACGACCAGCTGAACGAGGCCGTAACGATGATAATTAACCATCGTCTTAGGGAACCGGAACAAGACAATCCTGAAGAGAAAAATTTCGCTATCTAGGCAGCACCACAATACACTACGCCAGGCATGCAGCAAGCTGATGAAGTTCGTGCTACCCACCAAGGACGGAATGATGAGCAATTATCTTTTCAAGAAATGTCTGCCAAAGGGTTTTTAAAAAGGCTCAGTGAGCATGTAGAAGTCCATTATGTTACTCCTGCACTTTAGGGGGTTGGTTATGGTTCGGAAAGGGAACGGATGAAAAAAGTAATGACGGTGAACGCAACTGTCTGGTTTGTCGTGAATATAAAGAATCGTCAGATTGCTGACATCCAGGCGCGAGCACAGGAAAGCTACAATGCAAAAGCCCGTTTCTACGATGCAATATGAGAATTTCCTCTGGCGAATTCATTCTCACCATGATGAACTCTAAAGTGCTTCTTATAACCAAAATCTACTAAACCATTATACCCACGCCAGCCATCAGAATGAATAACACTATCTATACTTGTTTTACCTCTAATTATCTTGGTTAAAGTCGCTGCAGTGCAATCCGGAACAATCTCAGTATAAACTTTATCACCGCGTTTTAATAAACCAAATACTTTGGTTTTACCTTTGGCGCCACGACCACGCACACCTTTGACTCTTTTTGCCCCAAAGTAAGATTCATCAACTTCAATCTGTCCCACTACAATCTGTCCCACTACAATCTGTCCCACTAATAGGGCAGATTAGTTGGTTGAATCTCTGGCAACCTGCTTGCGAATTGCCTTTAAATATTGATTAATAGTTTGTCTACTTAACTTTGTTAATTATTGGATTTGAACGGCGTTCAAATCCAAAGAAAAATAGCGAATAATTTCTCTAAATTTATGCTCAGGAATTCTTGAACGAATTACATATTTGTTTTTCATTGTCATAACAATACTTATCATGTTTTTAAACATGCTTAACTTGTCATGACCCCCGGTTAAATATGCAGGGAATGGTTGCGTTCCGGTTATTCTGCCACATCTTCCGGCTCAGGTTCAGGTACTGGTAGGGTAGGGTGCCGGTAAGGGTGCAGTGGCAACCAGTTTTTCCGTCCAGATTACGTGTCATTAGAAAACGACCGAATGCTCGCACACGATCGATCGGGGGGGCATGACGAAGTTCCAGCAGGAAATGCCTGAGCTAAAAAGCAAGCATCTCAAATGGGATAAAACTGGCATGCTCAGGTTGCTCAGCACCGACAGAAAATTTGACACAGAGATTCTGTAGGTTTAGAATACAGGGACTGGCTGGGTTCGCGGCGGTGGTTCGTGGGCATTAGTCGGTGTTGTTGTATAGCAGCGGAGGGACTGCTGGCGTGCGAATTATTGAACGATGCGGGTGCGAGAAGTGGCTGTGAGAAAAACAGCTGTGACAAGCTGTCCCGGGTATGGGGCTGATGGCCCATGTTTCAATCAAAGCCGATAAAGGCTGTTTTTCGGATTGCCGGAGCATGGTGGAGCGTTCCTTGGCCGTGTTATGCATCCATGAGTTGAAAACTGGAGGTAATGATGGCGAGTAAAATTGGTGGTCTGTTTGGGAAGTATTCGGGCACGTATGCCACAAGTGGTCGGGGTGGTGTGGGGCGCGAGGTGCTGGATGCCAAGGGGCAACGAAAAACGTCACGATACGAGTTGCGTGGTTTTGATGATAATGTTCCCCGAATCAGCAAGCGTGGCGGCAATTTTCTTGACCGTGTCGTATGTTGGCTTGAAGACCGTGTTTTTTCGCTTACGAGAAGTGGGAAATCTCCCTCGCTACGGCAAAAATCCAGCTATCAATTTGCTTATGATGTTGGTGAAGCACTTCTGGAAATAGACCCGAATCTGGGTGCTGAGGGTGGAAATGTCGACACACATGAGCTGGTGCGACGAATAGAATCTGTTCGGGTGCGGGATTTGTCACTTCGGTCAGGCTTTGTTCGCGATATTCTTCAGGAGGTTGCGACCTTGGCGCGGGAAGCAGATCATGGAGACACGCTGCCAGAGTTGGCCAGAAACGCTTTTCCCGTACAGAATCCTGTACGGGATGAAGACCCAGAGCAACCGGCTGCCGACCCGGAAGCGGGTGCCCCAGGCAATAATCACGAAGACGAAGAGGCGTTCCAGCAGGTTCTACCTCCTCCAGATGCACCCGTGGGTAGGGAAAATCGGCAGGAAGGTGGTGAAGATGTAGCCCCCCCTGATAGACCAGTTGAGCTTAATCAAGAAGTGGCGCCTCAGCTTGTTGCTAGACCAGCTGAGGCGCTATTTAACTTTACGGGTCTGAGTGAAGAAGAATTGTTCGACAAACTCCGCGACCCGGTGAGGTCTAAAATGGTTAAACCATTGCTGGATCAGCGGAATTTTTGGAAGGATGGGGACTATGAAGAGAAAAACAAGGCAGCTGATGCTATGGTCCATTTGGTGTCTGCCAAACTTGTTGGGGGTTTTGGTGGTTGTGAAAACGTACAAAAAGTTATGAATAATCACCTGGGTACTTTGAGGAATTTTGATATTCCAGAGGACCAGCGGACTGATGGGCAACTGCAAACAGAGGCACTGAATATCACAGTTCAGACATTCTCAGAAAATGAGGACGCTCTTGAGAGTACGTATCGGATCGTCGTAGAGGGAATTGGTAATTATACAGGTAGAAAAGAAGGCGTTTTTCTTGGCGCGGAAAATGTCGAGCAGCAGCCTATTGTTCACCCGGAAATGGGTGTCCCAGGCAATGGTCGCGGAGACGAAGAGCTGCCCCACCCGGTTCTACCTCCTCCCAATGTATTCGCCGCGCGGGGGGGATATCGGCAGCAGGAAGGTGGTGCATATGTTGCAGTCCAGCGTGATGGACCAGTTGCGCCTCATCAAGAAATGCAGATTCAGCCTGCTGCTGATCCAGTTGAGGAGAAATTTAGCTTTACGAATCTGAATGATGAACAATTGTTCGACAAACTCAACGACCCGGTGAAGTCTAAAATAGTTAACCCATTGCTGGAAGATCGGGATTTTTGGGAGGGTGGGTACAATGAAGAGAAAGGCAAAGTAGTTGATGAGATTGTCCGTTCGGTGTCTGCCCGGCTTGTTGCTGTTTTGGGAAATCATGAACAGGTGAAACTTGATGCGAATGACAAACTGGAAGTTTTGACGTTTTATGATGATAAAACTGATAAGCTGACTGATATGCAACTGCAAAGAGGGGCACTGGGTGTCGTAGTTCAAGAACACATGGAAAAGGATGCAGAGCAGACGAAGCGGATCGTCATGGCGGGAATTAACCGTTATTTGGGTCAAGGCGTTCCTCTTGGCGTGGAAAATGTCGAGCAGCCGCCTTTTGCTGGTCCAGTTGAGGCGCCATTTAGCTTTGCGGATCTGGATGATGGACAATTGTTCGACAAATTACGCGCCCCGGTGATGTCTAAAATAGTTAACCCATTGCTGGCCGAACAGGGTTTTTTGAAGGGTAGGTACAGTGACGAGGAACAAAAGGTAGTTGATAGGATTGTCCGTCTTGTGTCTATCCGGCTTGTTACTTCTTTTGGAAATTATAATGAGGTACGAGATGCTGCGAATAAAAACCTGGATACTTTGAGAGAACAAGACCAGGTGGGGCAGACTGATGCGCAACTGCAAACCTGGGCGCTGGAGCTCGTGGCTGTAGAATACGACGAAGAAAAGGCTGCAGGTCAAGCGATGCAGGTCGTCACACAGGAAATTAGTCGTCATGGCGCTCATGGGAGGGAGAAAGTGGATATGCACCCCGGCCCCAAGTCTACTGCACCTCCTGAAGATGTGGCGCAGGTTCAGCTTGCTGCTGATTCAGTTAGGGGGGTATTTAGCTTTATGGGTCTGGAAAATGAAGAATTTTATAGCAGACTCAGCGAACCGGTGAAGTCTAAAATAGTTGCCCCAGAGCTGAGAGAGCAGGATTTTTTGCAGGATGGGGCAGATGAGAAGACAGTGGATATCGTTAGGTGGATTTCTAGGACGGTGGCTGGTGAGATTGTTGCCACTTCTGGAGGTATTGGAGAGGTAAAACAGGCTGCGAATGAAGCACTGGAATTATATAGAGTTGCTGTTGATGAAAATAACCCGCTGTCTGATGAGCAACTGCAATCCAGGGTGCTGGAGAACGTAGTTGAACAATACCAAGGAAAAGGGGCTGATGTAGTAGGCAGGTTGAAGGAGACCGTCGCGACGGAACTTGTCTATCATTTGAACAAAGCAAAGAAACCAAGCGCGCCAGTTGAAGAGCAGAAAGAGGTGGCGGCTGATCGGCCGGCAAAACCACAATACGCTATGCCAGGCGTGCAAGCTGAAGGAGTTCATGCTGCCCAACAAAGAGCTCTTGATGAGCAATTACCTTTTCAACAAATGTCTTCCGAAGGGTTTTTGAAAAGGCTCAGTGAGCAGGTAGAAGCCGAATATGTGCTTCCTGTACTTGGTGCTATGGAGAGGCAGGATGGTCCGGAAAAGGACAAGATGAAAGAAATAATGACGGTGAACGCAACTGTCTGGTTTGTCGCGAGTATTAAGGGAGGTAAGACTGATATAATCAAGCAGGGAGCACAGGAAAGCTACAATGTAAAAGCCACTTTCTATGGACCTGAAGTTCAGGGGGGCGAGATTCAAAACGAAGTACTGAAGAATTTGTGTGTTGATGGTTTGACGGGTAGGGAGAAAGAAAAGCTGTATAAGATAGCTGGAGATAACACTTTGATTCAAGCTGGTCTGGGGAGGGATGATGATGTGTATATTGGAAAGGTCATTTTGGATAGAATAGCGGGCTATTTGGAAGTGGAAGCCCGGCGCCTCCCCGCCCACGGATCAGCTGTGGAGCACCAGCATGGTAACAACATTATCGACCCTAACAAAGAGGCTGTTGCTGGTTCTCAATCTATCGTGCCTGAGCCTGATGATTTTAGCCAGCCGGTTGGACCCACCCGTTCCGGTAGGTCGTAACGTTCATGAGACCGTGCCGGTGCCGCGGAAAATGTTCCTGTTTTCGAGTCAGGACAACATGGAGGAGTTATTACTGACCAACAGAAGGACCAATGATCGGAGATTTTATGACTGATTTGGGTGGGGGATCCGTCAGAGAATGCCTTCGTGCTGTTGCCATTGAAAAGGGCGTGGTGGCAGGCTACGCAAACGTAGCTCTGGATATTGATACCCCGGGGTATTAAAGTGAAAGCTACGTTTGATGGGCTCTGCGTCTCAAGAATGCCGGGTGCAGAATCTCGTTACGTTGATGTTGGAACACATCGCATTGATGTTGGAGACCATTACATTGGTGTTTGACACTTGCACTTAGCAGAGCGATTCATACCCACAACGATCTTGCAGATGCGAGAAGCCCTGTTGACTGGGGCGGTGCAGCAGAGCGAGAACAAGTCACCGGACGAGCTGTTGAGAGCTTTGGTGTTGAATTTTGCACGAGTCTTAAGAGCGGCAGCTTAAGCCATGGTAAATGGGTTTGGCTGACGTTGTCTTGATTTCAAGCTCAGGATCGGCGGCCAGCTTGTCAGTCAGGTAAGCGTCTGTTGACGGGTTTGAGCATTGTTCCTGCGATAAAATTCGTAAAAACCTCCAGGAATGGTGTGGTCGAACGGTGATTTTAGCCAGCTGTCGGTTTGCGGTGTATTTATCGGACCACCATCAGAAAATCTGGCGTCAGGCACCCGATGAAACTTTTTCACCCAACACCGGTTACTCCGTGTGGAGTATCGTTCCCCGATTGCTTTCTCCCCGTTCAGACTCTGAACATTGTTTCCGCGGCCTTAGTGTTGGTGTGCGGTGTGCCGACACGATTTTCTTCTCGTAGGGAATGGCGAAGCTGTCCAGGCGTTCAGCGGCGTGTCTCATGACTGGCCAGTCATTTTTGCTACCCATGAGGAGTCCGACGACTGGTTCTTTCATGATTTTTCCAGGTTCCGGTTAAATATGCAGGGAATGGTTGCGTTCCGGTTATTCTGCCACATCTTCCGGCTCAGGTTCAGGTACTGGTAGGGCAGGGTGCCGGTAAGGGTGCAGTGGCAACCAGTTTTTCCGTCCAGATTACGTGTCATTAGAAAACGACCGGATGCTCGCACACGATCGATCGGGGGGGCATGACGAAGTTCCAGCAGGAAATGCCTGAGCTAAAAAGCAAGCATCTCAAATGGGATAAAACCGGCATGATCAGGTTGCTCAGCACCGACAGAAAATTTGACACAGAGATTCTGTTGGTTTAGAATACAGGGACTGGCTGGGTTCGCGTGCGGTGGTTCAGTGGACATTCGTCGGTGTTGTTGTATAGCAGCGGAGGGGCTGTCGGCGTGCGAATCATTGAACGATGCGGGTGCGAGAAGTGGCTGTGAGTGGTCATTCACTCTTGGGTGCTGCTGTGAGAAAAACAGCTGTGGCAAGCTGTCCCGGGTATGGGGCTGATGGCCCATGTTTCAATCAAAGCCGATAAAGGCTGTTTTTCGGATTGCCGGAGCATGGTGGAGCGCATATGCATCCATGAGTTGAAAACTGGAGGTAATGATGGCGAATGAAATTAGTGGTCTGTTTGGGAAGTATGAGAGCACGTATACCACAGTTCAGAGTGGGGGAGCTCGCGAGGAGATGGATGCCAAGGGGCAACGAAAGACGTCACGATACGAGTTGCGTGGTTTTGATGCTGATGGTCTCCGAATCAGCAAGCGTGGCGGCAATTTTCTTGACCGTGTCGTATGTTGGTTTGAAGACCGTGTTTTTTCGCTTACGAGAGTGGATGCGACTATCTCTATACGGCAACAATCCAGCAAACAATTTGCTGAAGATGTTTCCGCAGCACTTATAGCAATGGACCCGAAACTGAAAGTTGTAGACCCGAATCCGGAAGCTGTGGGCCATAATCTGAAAGAGGGGGAAATAGATCTCAGCAAACATGATTTGATGCAACAAATAGAATCTGTTCGGGTGCGGGATTTGCCACTTCGGTCAGGCTTTGTTCTCGGTATTCTTCAGGAGGTTGCGAACTTGGCGCGGATGAATGAAGGTAGTGTAGGCAATCTGCCAGATTTGGCCAAAAAGGCTTTTCCCGACAATCGAGCCAACCCCTAACCGGCTGTCCACCCGGCTCTACCTTTTTCCAATGCATTCGGGGGTAGGGGAAATCGACAGGAAGGTGGTGAGGATGTAGCCCGCCCTGATGGATCAGCTGAGCCTCATCAAGGAGTGCAGATTCAGCCTGTTGCTGGATCCAGTTGAGGAGCAATTTAGCTTTACGAATCTGAATGATGAACAATTGTACGGCAGACTCCGCGGCCCGGTGAGGTCTGAAATAGTTAACCCATGTCTGAACGAGCAGAATTTTTGGAAGGATGGGGAAGATGAAGGGAAAATGCGGTTCGTTGATGAGATTGTCCATGAGGTGGCTGTGAGAAAAACAGCTGTGGCAAGCTGTCCCGGGTATGGTCTGATGATCAATGTTTCAATCAAAGCCGACAGATGCTGTTGTTCTGGTTGCCGGAGTATGGTGGAGCGTTCCTTGGCCGCATTATGCATCCATGAGTTGAAAACTGGAGGCAATTATGGCGAATGATATTGGCGGTCTGTTTAAAAAGTATTCGGGTACGTATTCCACGGCTCAGGGTTCCACGGCTCAGGGTGATGTGGGTCGCGAGGTGCTGGATGCCAAGGGGCAACGAAAGACGTCTCGGCACGAGTTGCGTGGTTTTGATGCTGGTGTTCCCCGAATCAGCAAGCGTGGCGGTAATTTTCTTGACCGTGTCGTATGTTGGCTTGAAGACCGTGTTTTTTCGCTTACGAGAAGTGGGAGCCGTCTCTCGCCACGGCAAAAATCCAGCAATCAATTTGCTGCTGATGTTGCTGAAGCACTTCGAGAAATAGACCCGGATCTGGTTGCTGAGGGTGGAGGTGGCGAGAAACATGATCTGGTGCGACGAATAGAATCTGTTCAGGTGCGGGATTTGCCACTTCGGTCAGGCTTTGTTCGCGGTATTCTTCAGGAGGTTGCGACCTTGGCGCGGAGAGCAGAGCATGGAGACAAGCTGCCAGATTTGGCCAAAAACGCTTTTCCCGTACAGGATGGAAGGCTAGGGCAACCGGCTGTCCACCCGGAAGTGGGTGCCCAAGACAATCGCGAAGCCGAAGAGGTGATCCACCAGAATCTACCTTTGCCCCATGCACTCGGGGGTAGGGGAAATCGGCAGGAAGGTGGTGAAGATGTAGCCCGCCCTGATGGATCAGCTGAGCCTCATCAAGGAGTGCAGATTCAGCCTGTTGCTGATCAAGTTGAGGAGCCATTTAGCTTTGCGGATCTGAATGATGAACAACTTTTGGGCAGACTCAGAGAACCGGTGAAGTCTAAAATGATTATCCCAGTGCTGCGCGAACGGGGTTTATGGGCGGCGGGGGCAGGTGATGAGCAAGAGCGGGAGCAGATAGCTGATAGGATTGTCGATGATGTGGCTAACGCGGTTGTTGCTGCTGGTAAAGGTGGTCTTGAACAGCTAAAACTTGATGCGGATGGTTCACTGGGTTTATTGAGAACTGTTGCTTCTTCTGGCCGTGAGGTCGTGGTGACTGATAGGCAACTGCAAAACAGGGCATTGAAAGCCGTAGTTGAACAACACATAGGAAGACTTTCTGCAGTCCGGTCGGTGGAGATCGTCACGGAGATAATTGACCGTCATCTTAGAGGGCGACCAGACGGTCTTAGCATGGAAAATCACGGGCAAGAGGTAGTGGATGATGAGTGGCTGGCAGTGCCAGGCGAGCAAGCTAAAGCAGTTCATACTGCCCAATAAAGACAGAATGATGAGTAATTATCTTTTCAAGAAATGTCTTCCGAAGGGTTTTTGAAAAGGCTCAGTGAGCAGGTAGAAGCCCAATATGTTCTTCCTCATGCTAAGGGGGTTCAGAATGGTCCGGAAAGGGAACGGATGAAAAAAATAATGACGGTGAACGCAACTGTCTGTTTTGTCGTGAATATAAAGTGTAGAAGTTTAGACCCAATCTGACACATCACTCAATCAAGCTGAGCGCAGCGAAGCTTGATTGAGTGAGAGTTACCCGTTTAGATGTAATTGCAATATTAACATCCAAACAAAGAGGTAACTCTCATGATCCATACTAACGATAAAGTCATTAAATATAAAGTCGGCCTACTCAATCTGGCTGAAGAACTCGGAAACGTCTCAAAAGCCTGCAAGATGATGGGCGTATCCAGAGATACTTTCTATCGATACAAAGCCGCTGCTGATGAAGGTGGCATTGAAGCACTTTTTGATCAAAACAGGCGTATCGCGAACCTCAAAAATAGAGTTGATCCTGCGATTGAATCCATCGTCGTTGAACACGCTCTGGAAGAACCTGCCCATGGGCAGACCCGAACCAGCAATGAGCTACGCAAAATGGGGACATATTATTTCGCCGACGGGCGTACGAAGTATTTGGTTACGCCATAACCTGGCTTGCTTTAAATGTAGAAGTTTAGACCCAATCTGACACATCACTCAATCAAGCTGAGCGCAGCGAAGCTTGATTGAGTGAGAGTTACCCGTTTAGATGTAATTGCAATATTAACATCCAAACAAAGAGGTAACTCTCATGATCCATACTAACGATAAAGTCATTAAATATAAAGTCGGCCTACTCAATCTGGCTGAAGAACTCGGAAACGTCTCAAAAGCCTGCAAGATGATGGGCGTATCCAGAGATACTTTCTATCGATACAAAGCCGCTGCTGATGAAGGTGGCATTGAAGCACTTTTTGATCAAAACAGGCGTATCGTGAACCTCAAAAATAGAGTTGATCCTGCGATTGAATCCATCGTCGTTGAACACGCTCTGGAAGAACCTGCCCATGGGCAGACCCGAACCAGCAATGAGCTACGCAAAATGGGGACATATTATTTCGCCGACGGGCGTACGAAGTATTTGGTTACGCCATAACCTGGCTTGCTTTAAATGTAGAAGTTTAGACCCAATCTGACACATCACTCAATCAAGCTGAGCGCAGCGAAGCTTGATTGAGTGAGAGTTACCCGTTTAGATGTAATTGCAATATTAACATCCAAACAAAGAGGTAACTCTCATGATCCATACTAACGATAAAGTCATTAAATATAAAGTCGGCCTACTCAATCTGGCTGAAGAACTCGGAAACGTCTCAAAAGCCTGCAAGATGATGGGCGTATCCAGAGATACTTTCTATCGATACAAAGCCGCTGCTGATGAAGGTGGCATTGAAGCACTTTTTGATCAAAACAGGCGTATCGTGAACCTCAAAAATAGAGTTGATCCTGCGATTGAATCCATCGTCGTTGAACACGCTCTGGAAGAACCTGCCCATGGGCAGACCCGAACCAGCAATGAGCTACGCAAAATGGGGACATATTATTTCGCCGACGGGCGTACGAAGTATTTGGTTACGCCATAACCTGGCTTGCCTTAAAGATCGACTCAAAGCACTATCCGATAAAGTGGCCACTGAAGGCCTGATTCTTACTGAACCTCAAGTCGCTGCCATGGAACGCAAACAAGATGACGATCAGGCCTGTGGTGAGATAGAAACAGCCCACCCTGGCTATTTGGGCTCGCAAGACACTTACTATGTGGGTATATTCAAGGATATTGACCGAGTCTATCAGCAGACGTTTGTTGATACTTACAGTAAAGTCGCTCACGCCAAGCTCTACACCACCAAAACGCCGATTACCGCCGCTGATATGCTCAATGATCGTGTGTTGCCGTTCTATGAGGAACAAGCACTTCCCATGCTGCGGATTCTCACCGACCGTGGTACAGAATATTGTGGTCGAGCTGACCAACATGATTACCAGCTCTACCTGGCTTTGAATGATATTGAGCACACCAAAACCAAAGTCAGGTCACCGCAAACCAATGGCATTTGTGAACGCTTCCACAAGACCCTTCTCAATGAGTTTTACCAAGTGACCTTGCGTAAGAAAATCTATCAATCGATAGAAGAATTACAAATTGATCTTGACAAATGGCTCATCAAATACAATACTCAACGAACTCACCAAGGCAAAATGTGCTGTGGGAGAACGCCGATGGAAACTCTCATCGACGGCAAATCAATCTGGAAGGAAAAGTCTTTGAACTAAACTTAACCTGACAGTCGGTTGCTGATAAACGGGTAACTGTCAGATCAAGTCTGAATTTCTACACATTAGAAAACGACCGGATGCTCGCACACGATCGATCGGGGGGGCATGACGAAGTTCCAGCAGGAAATGCCTGAGCTAAAAAGCAAGCATCTCAAATGGGATAAAACTGGCATGATCAGGTTGCTCAGCACCGACAGAAAATTTGACACAGAGATTCTGTAGGTTTAAAATACAGGAACTGGCTGGGTTCGTGGATATTCGTCGGTGTTGTTGTATAGTAGCGGAGGGGCTGCTGGCGTGCGAATTATTGAACGATGCGGGTGCGAGAAGTGGCTGTGAGTGGTCATTCACTCTTGGGTGCTGCTGTGAGAAAAACAGCTGTGACAAGCTGTCCCGGGTATGGGGCTGATGGCCCATGTTTCAATCAAAGCAGATAAAGGCTGTTTTTCGGATTGCCGGAGCATGATGGAGCGTTCCTTGGTCGTGTTATGCATCCATGAATTGAAAACTGGAGGTAATGATGGCGAATGAAATTAGTGGTCTGTTTGGGAAGTATTCGAGCACGTATGCCACAGGTCAGGGTGAGGGAGTTTGCGAAGTGATGGATGCCAAGGGGCAACGAAAGACGTCACGATACGAGTTGCGTGGTTTTCATAATGATGTTCCCCGAATCAGCAAGCGTGGCGGCAATTTTCTTGACCGTGTCGTATGTTGGCTTGAAGACCGTGTTTTTTCGCTTACGAGAAGTGGGGAATCTCCCTCGCTACGGCAAAAATCCAGCAATCAATTTGCTTCTGATGTTGGTGAAGCACTTCGAGAAATAGACCCGGCTCTGGATGCTGATGGTAAAGATGTCTGGAAACATGATCTGGTGCGACGAATAGAATCTGTTCGGGTGCGGGATTTGCCACTTCGGTCAGGCTTTGTTCGCGGTATTCTTCAGGAGGTTGCGACCTTGGCGGGAAAGCAGAATCATGGAGACGAGCTGCCAGAGTTGGCCAGAAACGCTTTTTCCGTACAGGACGAAGAGCCAAGGCAACGAGAAGTGCAGATTCAGCCTGTTGCTGATTCAGTTGGGGGAGTATTTAGCTTTGCGAATCTGGATCGTGATCAATTTATTGAGAGACTCAGCAAACCGGTGCAGTCTAAAATAGTTGTCCCAAAGCTGCGCGAGCTGGATTTTTTGGGGGATAGGGATGGGGCAAATGAGAAGAAATCGAAGTTCATTTGGAGGGTTTCCAGAATGGTGGCTTACAGGATTATTGTCGCTGAGAAAGGTAGAGGTAGTGGTAGTGCATCGGCACAACGTGCTTCGGATAAAGAACTGAATTTATTGAGAATTTCTGCCGGCAGTGAAGATGACCAGGTGCCTGATGAGCAACTGCAAGCCATGGCGCTGGAGTCCGTAGTTGAACAACACCAAAAAAGTGGGGGAAGTGGGGGTGGAGACTCGTTGAAGCTGACCGTCGAGATGAATCTTGAAAAATATTTGAAAGAAGAACGGGAAGCAGGCGATCCTCCTGGCGTGGAAAATGTCTAGCAGTGGAGGGGGGAAGTGGATACGTCCCCCGGACTCGAACCTAGTGCTTCTGTTCTAGAAGACTTGGAGAGCCTGCTGCTACTTCTCCAGAAGTGCTGGCTCAGCTTGCTGCTGATTCAGGTGGGGGGCATTTAGCTTTGCGGATCTGGATGATGATGGATTTATGGACAGACTCAGCGAACCGGTGAAGTCTAAAATAGTTGTCCCAATCCTGTGCGCTCAGGATTTTTGGAAGGATGAGATTGTCCATGAGGTGGCTGTCAAGGTTGTTGATGCTAGAGATGGTGCTGAAAATGTAAAATATGCTGCGAATGAAACACTGGGTCTTTTGAGATGTTATGTGTAGAAATTCAGACTTGATCTGACAGTTACCCGTTTATCAGCAACCGACTGTCAGGTTAAGTTTAGTTCAAAAACTTTTCCTTCCAGATTGATTTGCCGTCGATGAGAGTTTCCATCGGCGTTCTCCCACAGCACATTTTGCCTTGGTGAGTTCGTTGAGTATTGTATTTGATGAGCCATTTGTCAAGATCAATTTGTAATTCTTCTATCGATTGATAGATTTTCTTACGCAGGGTCACTTGGTAAAACTCATTGAGAAGGGTCTTGTGGAAGCGTTCACAAATGCCATTGGTTTGCGGTGACCTGACTTTGGTTTTGGTGTGCTCAATATCATTCAAAGCCAGGTAGAGCTGGTAATCATGTTGGTCAGCTCGACCACAATATTCTGTACCACGGTCGGTGAGAATCCGCAGCATGGGAAGTGCTTGTTCCTCATAGAACGGCAACACACGATCATTGAGCATATCAGCGGCGGTAATCGGCGTTTTGGTGGTGTAGAGACTTGGCGTGAGCGACTTTACTGTAAGTATCAACAAACGTCTGCTGATAGACTCGGCCAATATCCTTGAATGTACCCACATAGGAAGTGTCTTGCGAGCCCAAATAGCCAGGGTGGGCTGTTTCTATCTCACCACAGGCCTGATCGTCATCTTGTTTGCGTTCCATGGCAGCGACTTGAGACTCAGTAAGAATCAGGCCTTCAGTAGCCACTTTATCGGATAGTGCTTTGAGTCGATCTTTAAAGCAAGCCAGGTTATGGCGTAACCAAATACTTCGTACGCCCGTCGGCGAAACAAATGTCCCCATTTTGCGTAGCTCATTGCTGGTTCGGGTCTGCCCATGGGCAGGTTCTTCCAGAGCGTGTTCAACGACGATGGATTCAATCGCAGGATCAACTCTATTTTTGAGGTTCGCGATACGCCTGTTTTGATCAAAAAGTGCTTCAATGCCACCTTCATCAGCAGCGGCTTTGTATCGCTAGAAAGTATCTCTGGATAAGCCCATCATCTTGCAGGCTTTTGAGACGTTTCCGAGTTCTTCAGCCAGATTGAGTAGGCCGACTTTATATTTAATGACTTTATCGTTAGTATGGATCATGAGAGTTACCTCTTTGTTTGGATATTAATATTGCAATGACATCTAAACGGGTAACTCTCACTCAATCAAGCTTCGCTGCGCTCAGCTTGATTCAGTGATGTGTCAGATTGGGTCTAAACTTCTACAGCTTAAGCCATGGCAAATGGGTTTGGCTGACGTTGTCTTGATTTCAAGCTCAGGGTCGGTGGTCAGCTTGTCAGTCTTGTAAGCGTTTGTCGACGAGTTTGAGCATTGTCCCTGCGATAAAATTCGTAAAAACCTCCAGGAATGGTGTGGTTGAACGGTGATTTTGGCCAGCTGTCGGTTTGCGGCGTATTTATCGGACCACCATCAGAAAATCTGGCGTCAGGCACCCGATGAAACTTTTTCACCCAACACCGGTTACTCCGTGTGGAGTATCGTTCCCCGGTTGCTTTCTCCCCGTTCAACTCTGAACATTGTGAATAGGTTCAGATAGATGTGAGACTCCGGCGGTTACTCTGCAGCCCGCGAAGCGCGCCCTTATGGAGCGCTGTAGCGAGCGGGCCGTTGCCGATTGCATTGGCGTAAATGGCCTCGGAAGATAGGTGTTGATGAAACGACCCAACCTTCCGGAGGCCAATATGCAAATCCATGGATTGCACAAGAACGTTTATAGACTTTAGGCCTACGCCCGTACACAGGAATGTCTTGATGTCTATCGACAACAACATAAAGACAAGGTGCGGCGATGGAATGACCTGAAAGCCGAGGGGGTCAGCGATGAGAAGTGCCAATACTTTGTCGGCATCTCGCGCGCATCCTATTACCGTTACAGGCAGGTTTTGCATGACCTTGAGCGGGGTATTGTGCCGCCGTCGAAACGACCAAGGCGGGTCAACAAACCTCTGTGGGGGGAGGCCGATTTACAGCTCGTGCTGCGGGTCCGGCGCGAAAACCCGACCTATGGCAAAGAAAAGATCGCGGTTATTCTTCAACGCGATCACGGCGCCTCTATCAGCACCAGTACGGTCGGGCGGATCCTGAAGCGATTAGTTCGACAGGGGATTGATCCAAAAGTCGCTGTCAGCACCGCGCCCGAAGAGGAAGCGAGACTTTCGAAAATCCCATGCCCGGCCCTGGACCTACAAAGATTATGGCAAAATGCACCTGTGCGAACGGGTCCAGGTCGATCACATGACAGTGCACAAAAACGGCGTCACCTGCAAACACTTCCAAGCCTGGGAGCGCTGCTCAAAGTTTATTCATGCGCAAGTTTATTCAAACGCCAAAGCAACCTCTGCCAAAAGGTTCCTGACCGAACTTGTCGAGAAGGCCCCTTTCACGATCTGCTCCATACAGGTCGATGGCGGATCGGAGTTCATGGCCGAATTCGAGACCGCCTGCCAGGAACTCACCATCGAACTTATCGTCCTGCCGCCAAGCAAACCGACCTACAACGGCGGCGTCGAACGGGGAAACCGAACCTTCAAAGAAGAATTCTATTACCGAGCTGACCTGCTCGCAGATTCCATTGGGGCCATCAGATATGAACTCAAAAATGCCGTCCTCAAATACAACACATACCGGCCGCACAAAAACTTGAACGGGAAGACACCAATGGCCTATATTCACAACACCTTCTCCGAGGTCGGTAAGATGTCTCAGATCATGTGAACCATTACAATTCCAGAGACGGCCAATTTTGTTTTAAGGAGTCTGAGAAACAAGTGCCGAAGCAAATTTGCAGAATGGCTATACACAACTGCTCCGGGTGTCATTCTCACCTGGCAAAAGACTTCCAGTGCTATCTGTAGTTCATCTGTTTTTTGCCTTCAGGCAAAGAAGCATTATCGAAGCTGCTTTTGTAGAAATCAGCTAAAGTGGCTGTTTACGCTTTAGAAAACTACAATTGTGGCTGGTGTTTCATGCGGGGAAAATCGCGGAGGCTGCCTCCTCTGCATAACGAAGCCTGATATTGTCGGCAGGGTTGGTTCCGAGTGCCGCCGGTAGATTTTTGGCAAGATTTTTGGCCTCACGGACTACTTGCGTTTCGCTCAGGTACGATTTGTTCCCATTGCCTGCCTCGGGATTGATCCGTTTGAGGTAGCGCCTGCCGCTGCGGCTAATGAAACTGAGTTCAATAACCGACAGCCTGGCCTGTTTATTTTCCACCGTGGCTGTACCGCTTTGTGATAGTTTCCAGCAAATGACCTTGTCGAGTTCCAGTTTTTCGTCAGCCTTGCCGTCAAGCCAGCGCTGGTACACATCTTTGCTCATGCTGGTTTCCAGCCAGAATTGTGAAAGTGAAAATTTTAGTTCCGTGAAGCGTCGCCGAAGAAAATCGTGGTCAATCCAGCTCAGCAAGGCCCCGGCACGTGGCCCACTTCTTTTGCCCAGGAGCGCGACGTAAATTGCCTGGAAAGCCACGTCTGGCGGCACGGGAGAGATTCTGGCAGCCTCGAAAATAAGTTTTTGCAACTCGTCTTCTTTTCCTGGTTTCCGAGGGATCTTTTGGGCCAGTAACCTGAGGAATCCTGTTTGTGCCGCAGTCAATTCAGCGGCTGAATCCGGAAGTGTTTTCTGCAGTTCTATGCGTTCCTGGTCACCGGCAAAATGCTGGAGCCAGTAGTCCACTGCGTGCAAGCGCTGTTCCAACCCGGCTTTTTGTGCTTCCGACAGCGGCGCTTCGTTTCTTTTCTCCACTTCCCTGATGGGGTCTACGTGTGGCAGTTGCTTCAGTGCCACGAGCAGTTGAAAGTTGGTAGTACAATGGTTGTTGTCGGGCGGCTCTGACTGGATCAGTTTGCCCAGCAGCCGGTTGTTTTGGCTGGTGTTGCCGTGCTGTATTTTCAGCATCAGGGTGTCGTATTCGTTAAACAGTTTGACGATATAATCGAACTCAGTGGAGAAATTCACGGTCTTTTTCGCGGAAGTGCGTATCATCAGATAACGCAACAGATCTGGGGGCAGGAAGGATGCCATCCTGTTCGCCGACACGCCGACTCCCTTTGAGGAACTCATTTTCTCACCGCTCCACAAAAAGAATTCGTAAGGAACATTCAGCGGTGGCCGGTTGTCGAAAATTGTCCGGTAGCAGGCCTGCGCTATGTCACGAGCCCCCCCCCTGGTACAGTGGTCTTTACCTGCGCCTTCAATGGTGGTGCCCAGGTGGTGCCATTTTGCAGTCCACTCCAGTTTCCAGGGTAATTTTCCAGCCCCGTTGAAAGGCGAGCATTTGCCTCGGTGGTCGCAGCCACTTGCCCAGCTGACCCAGTCTTTACGACAGTGGTACTCAACTTCTGAGTTTTCGTAGGCTGTGACCTCAGTGGTGGCAATCCGGGCGCAGTTTTCGCAAATAACCTGGAATGGATGCCACCGCCTGTTGTGTTTTGTGCCGCTGACTTCGGCAAAAATTCTACGGATCTCGTGTGTTCGGCTCAAAATGAGATCAATGCTTTCATTCAGTGCTCCGCTGCGGTAAAGGTTGCTCATCCGATAAATTTCAGCCTTGACACCGAGATGCGGGAAAATATCAAGAAATTCGGCTATGTAATGCTCAGCAAAATTTTTCTGCTGCGCCCCCTGTGGAGCAGGCACCTGGGTAAGAGGGTAACCCATGTAGTTGCGGAGTTCCGGGGCGGAATTCTCAGGCAAACCATCCAGTGGATCCAGGTCATCTATGCCAAAAAAAAACTTTGCAGGTACCCCACGCATTCGCAGAACCCGCAGTAGTGCATCGTGTATCAGTACGCCCCGGAGTGAACCGACATGTACCGTCCCGGAAGGTGTTTTGGAATCGCCGATCACCTGCGCTCCGGTCAGCCCGGCAGTGATTTTTTCAACCCACATGCCTGCTTAGCCTGTCCGTTTATCTGGTGACAGGCGCAGAACCTGCAGCGTTTTATTCACAAGCCGCCTGCCGTAACTTCCCTGAGGGTGATTTCTCATCAGGCGTTTTATTTCCAGGCAGGTGACATGGAAATCTTCGTTGACGACCAAGTGATCAAAATCTTGCCAGTGTGCCATTTCCTCGACGGCGCTTTGCAGTCTGTTTTCCATGATCCTGGGTGCGTCCAGGTCGCGCTTTAAGAGGCGTCTTCGCAACTCCTCGTGCGAAGGGGGCAGTATGAAAATAGAACAAGTGTTTGCAAAATGTTTGCGCACTTGTCTGGCTCCCTGCCAGTCGATTTCCAAGACAGCGCTTCCGTTTGCCAATGCTTCATTCATGGAATGGAAGGTAGTGCCGTAGTAGCTCCCATGGACTTCTGCGTGCTCCACAAACTGGGCGTTGTCGACCATGTCTTGAAACTCCGACACATCGACAAAATAATAGTCCAAGGCATTCTTTTCCCCCCTGCGTCGCGCTCTCGTTGTGTGGGAAACACTGAATTTCAAATCGCTGTTTCGTTTAACAAGCGACTTGATGATTGAAGTTTTCCCCGTCCCGGAAGGAGCAGAGAGCACGTAAACGATGCCTTTGGTGTTCACACGCATCAAGCCCCTGGTTTTTGTGTCGCCCCGAAAAGCGACCGGGTCAGGACCGGCACATTGAGAAAAAATGCACTACTGTCTCCACCGTAAAGGTCGGTGTGGCTTTCCTGACAGGTGGTTGCATTCAGCCATCTGTTGAGTGTGACGGGGTAATCGCCGTCCTCATCGCATCCCTGATTGGCGCAAGCGACCCATTTAATTCAACAGTGTCACGGTGAATATCTGAGCCTGCCCACTCTGGGTCGCCTCGTCAGATTTTTACTTAGCCGACGAGGCAAAGAGTTCCTGCATCGATTCGACCAGTACGTATGGAGAAAAATCGTCAGCACCATTGACTGTTTCAACCGGCTCACTGATGTCTTGTATGCTGTAGCCAAAATCTGATGATGCTTTCAGGCTTGTTTCGTCAGGTTTTTGAGCGGAATCCTGTACTGCCTTACTTTGGCTAAACTTTTCTGAAAGACTCGAGACTATCCCGTGCATCACCATGGTTTTTTCAAAACAAGCCGTGTGGTTTTCCACAACGGCAACCACGGTAGCCAGCAAAATCAGCTGATTGTCAATCAAGCCTTCGAACTCGGTATTGCAGTTTCCTTCGGCTTTCAATTCTTTGGCACGCAAGACAGTCGCAGTGACCTCCTCAGTGACCTGTTTTAAGTCAATATTGGTATTTCCGGAAAGTTTTTGTGCCACATCAGCGTGCGAAACCACCACATCCTTCACCATTTGGCGAAACAACCAGCGCGAAGCGGTTTTTCCAGGCTGCTGATCAGTGGGTATACTTTTCGCTGTCTTCTCCGCCGTGTGCAGTGCTTCAGAACGCACCCGACGACCCCACGGCAGCTTGAAAAAATTTACTATTCTGTGCACTGCTTTTTTGAAAAAAGTTTTCCGGCTTTGTGTTTTAGCTTGGGCACCTGACCTGAGGCTTCCAGAAATGCCACTTCCGAGTCTGTTGATTTCACCCATTCGATTTCACCATGTTTTTGTTTTGTCGAGCGGACAAAGCCAGCCCGTTTCAATATGGGGGACAAAAGTTTCGTGCCCGCACGACACGTTTTTCGCGATTGCAGGCAGGCTGTTCTGCACCATATACCCCAAGTCAGATCTTCGCCAGAATGTCGGCTTCAAACTTTCAGTCTGCACCTTTTTTCACTCCTTTTCAGACCAAATAAGCGATAGTGTTATACCACAGGAGTCACCAGCTTGGTGGGCCTGTTTTTTGGGTTTGACATCGGTACCGTTCAACAGCAGTCTGGGTCGGCACGCCTGCTGTTATCCGGAATGGTTTTTTCGGACACTTTCAAACATGCCGGAACGCTGACTGTTGTCAGTTGTGTTCTTCACGGTTTTTGGAAAGTCTGTCAGTTTTTGCACGGTTGTTGCCAAAGGCGCCGCCCCCCGAAGGCGGCTTCGCCTTGTCGCGGTCAGCCTCCCAAAACAGAGGAGGGCCAGGAGTGTCTGGTAGTAAGCCTGGAAAACATGATGGATTTCTGGGCAGAGAATGGTCTTGCGAACCAATGGTGTGGGTCAATGGATCGTCGGCATCAGGGGGTGAATGTCCTGACAGAGGTCGGCCAGAATCTTGGTTTGAACCTGTTCAGTTCGCAACGTTCAAACTTCTATGTCTGGGGTGTCAGTGTGGGTGAAAGTCCTGCATGTGGTTGCCGGGTGTCTGGTCGCGGCGGTCCGGCCTGTCATGGTCAACGACCTGCACCGGTGGCTGATGAGAAGAAATGTAATTTGCGCCGCAGCCTGTTATCCTTTCCCTCTGCCAATATGCATCAATGCTCCAGAGTACACGACGGCGGCTATCCGGATGGGGGTCAATCACACCAGCGCCCGCAATGACCCGCCGTTTCAAGAGCCGGTCCGCTGCCGGCACTGCCCACGACGCACCACAGCGGCCAGTTGCTGTGGTGGTGGTTGGCATTCTCACGTTTGGCGCGACGAACATGAGGAGTGGATATTAACAACTGGCTGACCAAGGTTGGACGGCAGCGGCTCTCTGGCTTCGTTTCAGGGGCGGTTGCCAGATTCCGCATTGCTGGCTGGCCCGCCGCAAGGTGCAGTTTGAATGACTCGACTCTATTCGTTTTTAGCGCGTTTTCAGATTGTTGGCAGTCACAGGTTTTACAGGCGGTGCCTGGTCGTTCTGGTGTCCGGTTGTGAAGCTGTCACTGATGATCAGCAGTGGGCCTTATACGCATCAGGCATCAGACACCGCTTGGAATTTTGCCTGTGCAGCACTTGCGAAAGGACATGAAATCAGCCGTGTGTTTTTTTACCATGACGGGGTGAACAACGGCACCAGACTTTCTGTTCCGCCACAGGATGAACGGCACGTAGTGGAGCGCTGGACAGAGCTTGCTGAAAAGCACGATCTTGACCTGGTGATTTGTGTGGCTGCTGCACAGCGTCGAGGTCTTTTGAGCGCGAGTGAAGCCAAACGCCTTGGCAGGGATGTCGACAATCTGGCGCCAGGTTTCCGGCTTTCCGGTCTTGGCCAGTTGATTGAGGCTGGAATCGAATCTGATCGTCTGCTGGTTTTTGGGGGTTGAAAGCATGACCGCCCCTGGCACCCGGAAAGCGTTCATGATTGTGAACAGGCGCGCTCCACACGGTACGATTTATGCTTTGGAGTCTTTGGAAGTCGCACTGGCTGCCGCTGCTTTTGAACAGAAAGTTTCCCTGGCTTTTGTTGATGACGGGGTGTATCAATTGCGCAGGGGGCAAAATACGAGCGGGACTGGGTTGAAAAACATTTCGCAAATGTTTCCGGCGTTGGCCGACTTCGACGTTACAGACATTTACGTGGAAAAAGAATCCCTTGCCGCCCGCGGTCTTGGGATGGAAGATTTGTTACACCTTGTTTACGAAGACGATGATGGGGCGGAAAAAGAATCGTTGCACCTGCTTGGTTCACAGGAGCTTGCCGCAGTGTTTGCATCCCAGAATATTGTGTTGAGTTTCTAAGCAGGGCAGCAGGAATGAAAACTGCGAGCCACGCCGTTTTGCACACCGTCAGCAAATCACCTTTTGAGAATCAGGCACTGGCAAGTTGCCTGCGGCTTGCCAATGATGGCGACACGGTGCTGCTGATCGAGGACTCGGTGTATGTGGTTACCGGCAGCACTGGTTTTTCTGCTGCCCTCGGCGCGGCGATGTCGAGGTTGAATTTTTGTGTGTTGGAGCCGGACCTGGAGGTCAGAGGGGTTGCCGGTGTAATTCCGGGCATTAAAGTGGTGGATTACGCCGGCTTTGTCGACTTGGTGACGGAACACGATCATGTCCATGCCTGGTATTGAAGCGAAATGGAGTCATGGCTTGTGCATCAGCCGACGAAGTTCGGTGTCGGGGTTGTCGGCAGCACTGGTTTTTCTGCTGCCCTCGGCGCGGCGATGTTGAGGTTGAATTTTTGTGTGCTGGAGCCGGACCTGGAGATCAGAGGGGTTGCCGGTGTAATTCCGGGCATTAAAGTGGTGGATTACGCCGGCTTTGTCGACTTGGTGACGGAACACGATCATGTCCATGCCTGGTATTGAAGCGAAATGGAGTCATGGCTTGTGCATCAGCCGACGAAGTTCGGTGTCGGGGTTGTCGGCAGCACTGGTTTTTCTGCTGCCCTCGGCGCGGCGATGTTGAGGTTGAATTTTTGTGTGCTGGAGCCGGACCTGGAGGTTAGAGGGGTTGCCGGTGTAATTCCGGGCATTAAAGTGCTGGATTACGCCGGCTTTGTCGACTTGGTGGCGGAACACGATCATGTCCAGGCTTGGTATTGAAGCGAAATGGAGTCATGGCTTGTGCATCAGCTGACGGAGCTCGGTGTCGGGGTTGCCGGCAGCACTGGTTTTTCTGCTGCCCTCGGCGCGGCGATGTTGAGGTTGAATTTTTGTGTGCTGGAGCCGGACCTGGAGGTCAGAGGGGTTGCCGGTGTAATTCCGGGCATTAAAGTGGTGGATTACGCCGGCTTTGTCGACTTGGTGACGGAACACGATCATGTCCATGCCTGGTATTGAAGCGAAATGGAGTCATGCTTGTGCATCAGCTGACGGAACTCGGTGTCGGGGTTGCCGGCTGTGGTTGTTGTACTGGAAAGCGCCTGTTGTTGAACAGGATGAAAAGCCATGATGCTTGAAGCGGCAGGAAACACTTACGAAACAGACAAAGAAGGCTATCTCGTGAACCTCGATGACTGGAAGCCCGAGGTAGCTGAAGCGATGTCGAAAGTCGACGGCGCGGAACTGGGAGATGATCACTGGGAGGTTATCAACCTCCTCCGCGAATACTACCAAGAATACCACATTGTCCCGACTGTGCGCTTCCTGATCAAGACAATCGGCAAACGCCTCGGCAAAGACAAAGGCAACAGCCACTACCTGTATGAATTATTTCCTGAGGGCCCCAACCGCCAGGCACGCAAATATGCTGGTCTGCCAAAACCCACTGGTTGCTTTGCGTGATTTGCAGAGATGCCGGAAGTGAACGGTGGTCGCGCGCCATGCGCAACGGGAGAGTCGGCGTTGCCGGTCTGAGGGGTTGCTCTACCTCTCCCTTAATTTGCCGGACAAGGTTCGCATTCGTGTCACCGGCTGATTTTGTCTGCCAGATCTGGTTTTAGGTGTGGATGCCGACCGCTTCTCTATTCCTGGCCGGATCGGCACCGTTCGACAAAAGGGAGAGGTTTGCTGACTTGGGGGCATCTCGGATGGCGGGTCATTGTCGAGTGTTGTCAAGCAGTGACTGAGGGTCAGGTTTTGTGTCACCGCCGGGTGATTTTTTTCCATTTTCAAATCCCACCTGGCAACAAGACTTCTTAAGCCTTTCCGGTTTTTCGAAGCGAGGTCCTGCCGCAGGAGTTTGTTCATGTGCCCTCCTGTCTGGGCGTAGATCCAGGGGGAGCATCGGCCCAAAGGTCAGGTTGTTCAGAATTTCCGATGTGTATTAGAAGTTTTGCGACTTCATTGGGACAGCGGTCCGGGTGTTCTGTGCTACGCCGTCGCGTCCGCCATGAACTGTCGGTCTGCTGTTGCGTAATTTGGCACGGCAGTTTTTCTGCACCTGCTGAGTTCCTTATGTCTGGAGCTGGTCACCAGCGGGTGGTTTTCGGCAGCTGCCTGTCCAGCCTGATTGTCAGGAAGTTTTTGTTATATCAGACAGAATTTGTTCTGATGCTTGTTCCAGAACTCCATCATTGACCTCTGGGAAAGTCAAAGAACCGATGCGAGGAACCTGATGGCAGTACTTGCCGAGAGAGTGTCGGTAATGGGGGTCGTAGTGCTCGTCAAGCAGGCTGGAGATGACTTTTTCTGTGTTTCCTGCCTGATGCCAGGCCAGCCATTCTGCGATCTTCTTTTTGCCCACGAAAGGAGCCAGTCTCATCAGCGCCTTTTCAAGCAAAGTGAAATCGGTCAGAAAGTGTGTGTATTCTTTTTTCAAGAATTTTGCGCGCCTGTCACGAGGTGCTTCGAGAAGCAGATGTTCGGCACTGCGCAACCGTTTGAAAAGGTCATCCGGCAATTGTATTTTGCCAATGCGCCGGCTTTCCGCTTCCACGAAAATCGGGCGTGCCGGGTCAAAACGTCGAAGTTCTCCACATAGCAGGCTTTCAAAACGGCGCTGGGTGGGTTGCTGTCCAGTGAGTGGTTCGCCAAGTACAGAACCATGATGGTTGGCGATTTCTTCCAGGAACAGACACTGTGCCCCACGCGCTTTAAGATGTTCAAGGAGACGACTTTTTCCGACCCCGGTAGGGCCAGCCAAGGCAATAAAGCGCAACTGGACAGGCAAGGTTTCCAGCGCCAGCAGCACTGCCCGTCTGTAGCTTTTGTAGCCGCCGGGAAATTGCGTGGCGCGCCATCCAACCTGGTTCAACACGTCGGTCATGGCGTAACTGCGTTGTCCGCCACGCCAACAGTAAACCAGGGGTTGCCATTCCTGGTCAAAGTACGAAAAGTGATCGGACAGGTGTTTGGCGATATTCAGTGACACGATTGCCGCTCCGACTTTTCTTGCCGAAAATGGCGAATGTTGCGTAAACAGGGTCCCAACTTTCTGTCGTTCTTCATTACTGAGTACCGGAAAATTCTTTGCTCCCGGAATATGATCGTTTGCGTATTCTGCCGGGGAGCGTACATCAATGATGGTTGTGTAGGATTCTATTTGTGATAGCTTCCACCGGTTGGGACTGCGCGTTTTTTTCATCATGCCTGCTAAGTTAACAGAATTTTCCAGTCAAGGCGGCTGTGGCTGCAAAATCCCGCCCGCCCTTCTCGATGAATTACTTGCTGACATTGTGGTTGGACAAGGCGTGGTTCCGGATGCTTTACCGGCAGGTAGTGGTCTCGATGACGCTGCAGTCTGGTGCCTTGACGATAAGCGTGCCCTGTTGGCGACCACCGACTTTTTCACTCCTTTGCTGGATGACCCATTCGGTTTTGGTTGTGTAGCAGCGGCCAATGCGCTTTCGGATATTTATGCGATGGGCGGAAAGCCTTTGTTTGCACTCAGTATTCTGGCAGTGCCGCTGAAAAAATTAGGGGTGACGACAGTCAGGGAAATCCTGCGCGGCGCCAGGGAAAAATGTTCAGAGGCGGGAATTCTTGTTGTCGGTGGCCATTCGATTGAAATTTCGGACCCGGTGTTTGGCCTCGTGGTTATGGGGGAAGTCGAAACCCGTCACTTGTGTTTCAAGACCGGCGGGCAGGCCGGAGATGCGTTGGTGCTTGGCAAAGCTCTGGGCACCGGGATTCTGGCTGCTGCTTTTCGGAAAGGGCACCTTTCGGAATCAGGTCAGGCTTGTATGTTGGCATTGGCGACCCAATTGAATTCGGTTGGGAGCGAAATTGCCATGCTCCCCGGAGTCCATGCCATGACCGATGTCAGTGGATTTGGTTTGCTTGGTCACCTTATGGAAATGTGTCGGGGTGCCGATTTGGGTGCCAATCTTTATGTTGACAAAGTGCCATTGGTCGCTGCTGCTGTTCCTTTTGCTCAGGCCGGTATTCTGAGCGGCGCCGTGCGGAGAAACCGGGAGAGCGTTACTGGTCGCCTTGCAGTTGGTGAGGATGTTGCTGCCTGGCGCCAGGATTTCCTGGTTGACCCGCAAACGAATGGCGGACTTTTGGTATCCTGCGATCCTGCGGCACGTGAAGAAGTGTTGGCACTATTCCAGGAAAATGGCTTTCCGGAGGCAAGCGTGGTTGGCCAATTAAGGCGTAAAAGCGGGATTTCTGCCTGTTCCGGAACGGGATGATCCGGTCTTGTGCAGCATTTATGAGGATGCCGTCGGCAGGGCAGAGGATGACAAGCATTCCCGGATGGAAAAATACTTCTGATCCGGAAAATGCTGAGATGGCTTTTAGTTTCTCTGCTGAAGTTTTCGGTTTTTGCAACCGCAAAGAGATTTGCCCCGGTGCCGGCGGGGCCGGGGACCAGTTGCGTTGGGGTGCCGCAAGGCACTTGCGGAGGGGGCTATAATCGGAAAGGACATGAATGTTCCCATAGACTCCTCGCAACGTGCAGTGGTTCCCACGACCGCTTCGGTCTGTGCGAGCGTGCCGGAGTATTTTGGGGTTGAGCGTGCTGAGCGTATGGAGCGCGTCGCTCGCAAACTGCATGCCCGCAATGCCGTTCTGGTTGCGCATTACTACACTCAGGAAGTGTTGCAGGAACTGGCAGAGAATACTGGGGGACTGGTTTCCGATTCTCTGGAGATGGCTCGTTTTGGGCACACTTCTGATGCCGCTACTCTGGTGGTGGCGGGGGTGAAATTCATGGGCGAGACCGCGAAAATTCTCAGTCCGGAAAAAACGGTTTTGATGCCCACGTTGGAAGCTACCTGCTCGCTGGATTTAAGTTGTCCAGCTGATCGTTTTTCGGAATTCTGCAAACAACACTCGGATCGTGTCATTGTGGTTTATGCCAACACCAGCGCTGCGGTCAAAGCCCAGGCCGACTGGGTGGTGACTTCCAGTATTGCGGCTCGGGTCATTACCAAACTCATGGACGAGGACAAGAAAATTCTTTGGGCTCCTGATCGTTATCTTGGTCGCTACCTTCAGCAGATAACAGGTGCCGACATGTTGTTGTGGCAGGGCAGTTGTGTGGTCCATGAAGAATTCAAGTACAAAGGCCTGCTGGAATTGAAAAAACGTTTTCCCGATGCAGCGGTTCTGGTACATCCTGAATCACCCGAGGATGTCATTCGTCTGGCAGATGCTGTCGGTTCAACGACGGCGCTGATCAATGCCGTCAAAACACTGTCCAACAAACGATTCATTGTTGCCACTGACAACCGGATCTTTTATAAAATGAAACGCCTGGCGCCTGACCGTGAGTTTCTCGAAGCCCCCACGGCGGGTGAGGGGGCGACTTGCCGCAGCTGTGCGCATTGTCCGTGGATGGCAATGAATGGCCTGGATAATCTCGAAGAGGTTTTGGATAGCGGCAACAACGAAATTTTTGTCGATGATGAGATTCGACGCAAAGCGTTCCGGTCGACGCAAAGAATGATTGATTTTGCAAACAGTCTTCCTCGGCCGCATTGAAAATGAAGAGAGGTGTTGCGTTTTAAGCTACCATGGACTTTGAAACCAGTATTGGAGGGACAGAACAGAAATGGAAAAACGGTCTCATATTATTGAACTGATCAAGGGTGTGTGTCGTGACTTGCCCGAAGTTTGCACTGAAGTGAAAAGAGGGCTTAAAGCTGGTGTTGAGCCGGTTGTACGGAAATTGGACATGGTCAGCCGCGAGGAGTTTGACATTCAGGAGCAGGTTCTGGCAAAGCTGCACGAACGGTTGGACAAATTGGAGCAGCGTCTGGATGCATTTCTGGATTCGTTGCCGGAATCGAGAGACGAAAGACACTCACCAGAGAGCTAGGACTTTGCAGATGCTGAAGCAGCCGCTGGTCGCCTGTTTTTAGCAGTCCCAACAAGGCTGGAGAAACAGTCCGTGCGTCTGCACTCGAGGAAGGTGAGCCGTTGGGCGGCGCAGGTTTTCGGCCATCCTGGTTCTCCGGTGTTCCCGCTCTGTGCAACACGGTCTCCGACCTGATCCGCCCGCCGTCTGTTCCTTGTGTCCGGCCGCTGGTCGCCTGTTTTTAGCAGTCCCAACAAGGCTGGAGAGACAGTCCGTGCGTCTGCACTCGAGGAAGGTGAGCCGTTGGGCGGCGCAGGTTTTCGGCCATCCTGGTTCTCCGATGTTCCCGCTCTGTGCAGCACGGTATCCGACCTGATCCGCCCGCCGTCTGTTCCTTGTATCCGGCCGCTGGTCACCTGTTTTTGCCAGTTCAGGAAAGCGTAAAAGAAACTGTTCGGGAAGCTGATAGGTCAAACCTTTTTGCCAATTTCAAGTCCACAGACGGGGGGAGCTGTAGCAGGTCGCGAAGCCCTGTACTGTTTGGAAAATGTCACTCTCCATAGTTCGCAGTCGCGCCGGGCGTGGTTTGGAAGCCGTCGCGGTGGGAGTGGAAATTCACATTGCTCCCGGTATGCCATCACTGGATATTGTTGGATTGCCGGAAAAAGCGGTTCGGGAAAGCAAATATCGCGTCCGTGCCGTGATCTCCCACAGCCGTTTTGAATTTCCCTGTCGACGCATCACGGTTAATCTGACTCCGGCGGATTTGCCTAAAGAAGGTGGGCGTTTTGACCTGCCCATTGCTTTGGGCATTCTTGCAGCAAGCCAGCAACTGCCTGCGGATGCGCTGGCGGGCTATGAGTTTCTTGCTGAATTAGGACTGGATGGCACTTTGCGTCCCGTGCATGGTGTGTTGCCGGCGACCATTGCCGCATACAGAAATGGCCACGCTTTGGTATTGGCGCCGGGGAATGCGGCTGAGGCTTCGCTGGTCAGTGAAGCCAGAGTTTACAGTGGGGCAGATTTTCTGGAAGTATGCGAACATTTTTCCGAAGGGCGGAAATTACACCGTGTCGAGCCGATAGAAGTCAGGTCGGACGCAGTTCTCCAGGGGCCTGATTTTGCAGAAGTGTATGGGCAACACCATGCACAAAGGGCACTGGAAATAGCTGCGGCCGGCCGTCACCACGTCCTGCTGATGGGTGCGCCAGGATGTGGAAAAACCATGCTGGCAATGCGTTTTCAGGGGGTCCTGCCGACCATGACCCGGGAAGAGTCGTTGCAAGTGGCGGCGGTGCGGTCTTTGTGTGGCGAGGCTGTCACTGTAGAAAATTTGTACCAGAGACCATTTCGTTCTCCTCATCACACCGCGTCCCCGGTGGCTTTGGCAGGTGGTGGCAGTCAATTGAGACCCGGGGAAATCACGCGGGCACACAACGGCACGCTTTTTCTGGATGAGATTCTCGAATTCGGTCGTCGTGCCTTGGAAGTGTTAAGAGAACCGCTGGAAGCCAAAAAAATTACGGTGGCACGTGCTTCAGGCAGCGTGTGCTATCCGGCGGATGTGCAGTTGATAGCGGCAATGAACCCTTGCCCGGATGGATCCGACGTTGACGAACGAGGGACTTGCCGGTGTAGCGAAGCTGCTCTGCGTCGCTATTACGCGCGACTTTCCGCACCGCTGCTGGATCGTATTGATATGCTTGTCAGAGTCCCGCGCATGAAATGGAGCGATGGAGGTGCTGCTGTGCGCCGTTGTGAGAACAGTAGCAAGCTTAAAATCCGGATCGCTGCGGCGAGTATTGTGCAAATGAAGCGGCAAGGCAAACCCAATGCGGCACTTGTGGGTTTCGATTTAGAAAAACACTGTTGCCTGCAGGATTGTGAAAAAAAATTGCTGTATCGTGCTGCTGACCGGCTCAACCTGTCTGCGCGCGGCGTTTGTCGGATACTGCGCATGTCACGAACCGCTGCAGATCTGGAAGGGGTTGCCATGATTGGTGAGCATCATCTCCTGGAAGCGCTTTCGTATCGCTCCATGGACAAGTTGATGAATCCGGCCCATTTTGCGGAGGGCAATACGGTTTAGGGTGCTGCTGACCGGCTCAATCTGTCTGCGCGCGGCGTTTGTGGATACTGCGCATGTCACAAAAACCGCTGCAGATCTGGAAGGGGTTGCCATGATTGTGAGCATCATCTCCTGGAAGCGCTTTCATATCGCCCCATGGACAAGTTGATAATCCGGCCCATTTTGCGGAGGGCAATACGGTTCAGGGTGCTGCTGACCGGCTCAATCTGTCTGCGCGCGGCGTTTGTGGATACTGCGCATGTCACAAAAACCGCTGCAGATCTGAAAGGGGTTGCCATGATTGTGAGCATCATCTCCTGGAAGCGCTTTCGTATCGTTCCATGGACAAGTTGATAATCCGGCCCATCTTGCCGGAGGGCAATACGGTTCAGGGTGCTGCTGACCGGCTCAATCTGTCTGCGCGCGGCGTTTGTGGATACTGCGCATGTCACAAAAACCGCTGCAGATCTGGAAGGGGTTGCCATGATTGTGAGCATCATCTCCTGGAAGCGCTTTCGTATCGTTCCATGGACAAGTTGATAATCCGGCCCATTTTGCGGAGGGCAATACGGTTTAGGGTGCTGCTGACCGGCTCAATCTGTCTGCGCGCGGCGTTTGTCGGATACTGCGCATGTCACAAGACCGCTGCAGATCTGGAAGGGGTTGCCATGATTGGTGAGCATCATCTCCTGAAAGCGCTTTCGTGTCGCTCCATGGACAAGTTGATAATCCTGCCCATTTTGCGGAGGGCAGTACGGTTTAGGGTGCTGCTGACCGGCTCAATCTGTCTGCGCGCGGCGTTTGTGGATACTGCGCATGTCACAAAAACCGCTACAGATCTGGAAGGGGTTGCCATGATTGGTGAGCATCATCTCCTGAAAGCGCTTTCGTGTCGCTCCATGGACAAGTTGATAATCCGGCCCATCTTGCCGGAGGGCAATACGGTTCAGGGTGCTGCTGACCGGCTCAATCTGTCTGCGCGCGGCGTTTGTGGATACTGCGCATGTCACAAAAATCGCTGCAGATCTGGAAGGGGTTGCCATGATTGGTGAGCATCATCTCCTGGAAGTGCTTTCGTATCGCTCCATGGACAAGTTGATAATCCGGCCCATTTTGCGGAGGGCAGTACGGTTTAGGGTGCTGCTGACTGCCCTGCCGGTGGTGAACTGGCGCATGCATGGCAGGATGAATACGGTTCGTTTGTTGCCGACGACGACGGCAGATACTGTTGCCGGAGCGCTACCATCGCGATGCACCACATGGATTGGTAAACGAACAGTTGGCTCTGGAGATGTCTTGAGTCCTATGGCAGGCACGGATTTTGTCGCCTGTGTGCACGCAATGTTCCGGCTGTCGAAGCGATGTTCGGCCGTGCGGGAATGTGTGGCCGTTTTTTCGGCAACCTGAGTTTGTTATCCTCTGCTATTGTGTCCACGCGTGGAACAGGGGATGGATTACGAAGCTGGAATTCGAGAAGCTGCGTCGATTGTTCGCGCTGGCGGCGTGATTGCCTATCCTACGGAAGCTGTTTTCGCGTTGGGTTGTGATCCAGGAAACGAGTCCGCACTGGTCCGAATCACAGCATTGAAAGGAAGGTCACGAGAGGTGGGTTTTATTATTATCGGAGAGAGTTTTGCGCAGTTGCGCCCGTTTTGTCAGCACGTCAGTGAAACGGTGCGCGAAATGGTTTTTGCACATTGGCCTGGTCCCTATACTTGGATATTCCCGGCAAGCGCTTCTTGCCTGCCTCTGCTGACCGGCGGGCGCAAAACAATCGCGCTCCGGGTTACGGCGCACCCGACTGCCGTGGCATTGTGCAAAGCCTCTGGAACGGCACTGGTTTCCACGAGCGCGAACCTCAGTGGTCAAGCCCCTTTGCGTAGCGCTGCGGCGGTTGCTGAAATGTTTGCGAGACATCATCAGAGAGGAATTGATTGCATTGTTTCCGGTGCGGTCGGCGTCGAAGACCGACCAACAACCATAAGAGATGCACTCAGCGGTCGTGTAATCAGAGAATGATTTTACGGTGCGACAAAGTTTTCTGGGGCAGGTTTTCAAGGTCTGGCAGCGGATGAACGGCCTTCGGAAAGTACGGGAAGACTATGATGCAGTGCCTGCGGTTGGCTCTTCGTCGTGGCGGAAATCGGGATTCTTGCAGGAGAAAACCATGACGGTGGGGGGGTTTTGTTTTGCAAACTCGAAAGCTTGGCTGAACCATGAGCCATAGGGCAGTGTCCTTGGATGCGGTGGTTGCCTGTTTCAAGGGTTTTCACAAGGAACTTTGTGAGGGGGTCGAGAGCTTGGACGAGCGTGCGGTTTTCGATCATGATGACTGGGTTAAGCAAGGCGGCAGTCAAGGCACGAGTTCCAGTCTCAGGTGTGGGTCTGTTTTTGAAAAAGCCGGCGTGAACTTTTCCCTGATGCATGGCAACGCATTACCGACAGCCGCCAGTGCCGCGCATCCGGAACTTGTCGGTGGAAATTATAGCGCAACAGGCGTGTCGACAGTATTGCATTCGCTGAACCCTCATGTCCCGGCGGCGCATTGCAACGTGCGTTTTTTTGTATCACGCAACTCTGATGGCAAGCCGACCTGGTGGTTTGGAGGAGGATTTGATCTCACGCCTTATTATCCGTTTCTGGAAGATGCGGTTTCCTGGCATCGAGCTGCCTGGAATGTTTGTGCAGATTTCGGTGAAGGGATATACGCACGTTTCAAAAAAGCCTGCGATGCTTATTTTTGGCTTGAACATCGCGGTGAAGCGCGCGGTATAGGAGGGTTGTTTTTCGATGATTTCAATGTTTGGGAATATGAACGGTGTTTCGCTTTCACACGCTCGGTTGCTGAAAGCTTTTGGCCGGCATATTCCACTATCGTCAAGCGACGTGTAGCTATGCCTTGGGGAGAGCGGGAAAAAGCGTTTCAGAATTATCGGCGGGGGCGCTATGTGGAATTCAATCTCATTCACGATCGTGGCACCTTGTTTGGGTTGCAATCGCACGGTCGTACTGAATCGATATTGATGTCGTTGCCGCCCACTGCCTGCTGGCAATATGATTGGCGCCCGTCCCCGGGAACGCCTGAAGAGACGCTCTACAAAGATTTTCTCAGACCGCGGGATTGGTTGCGCGAGGTGTCCAGGCAGTGACGCGCGTTTTTCCTGTGGCCCGCATGCGACGCATGCGGGCAGATGCTTTTAGTCGTCGCCTCGCATGTGAGACTCGGCTGTCGGTAGATAACCTGATTCAGCCTTTTTTTATTTGCGAAGGTGAGCATGTGCGTGACCCGATCCCCTCTCTGCCGGGTGTTTTTCGCCTGTCGACGGATCAGCTTTTGATTGCAGTCCGGGAAGTCTGTGCTCTGAGAATACCGGCGGTGATTTTGTTCCCGGCTGTTGAGAAGGCTCTAAAAAGTTTGCAGGCTGAAGAATCCTGCAATCCCGATGGGCTCGTACAGGATGCGATCAGGAAAATAAAGGACGCCTTTCCGGAACTTGGTGTCATCAGCGATGTGGCCTTGGACCCGTATACCTCCCATGGTCAGGATGGAGTCATCGACGACAGGGGTTACGTGTTGAATCAGGGAACCGTGGACCTTCTGGTGAAGCAGGCCCTCTCTCATGCTCGGGCGGGAGCAGACATTGTGGCTCCATCAGACATGATGGATGGGCGCGTTGGGGCAATACGGCGGGCACTCGAAGAGGCAGGTTACTTCAATGTTCGCATCCTGGCTTACTCGGTAAAGTACGCCTCCGCCTTTTACGATCCTTTTCGTGACGCAGTAGGTTCGGCGTTGGTGCTTGGGAATGCTGACAAGCGCACCTATCAAATGGATCCGGGAAACGTTTTGGAAGGGCTTGATGAAGTGGCGTTGGATTTGCAGGAGGGGGCTGACATGGTCATGGTGAAGCCGGCACTTTGTTACCTCGATGTCATCAGACGCATAAGAGAAAGTTGTAATGTCCCGGTTGTTGCTTACCAGGTCGGTGGCGAGTACGCCATGTTGAAAGCGGCTGCTGGCCGGGGATGGTTGCGTGAGCGGGAATGTGCGCTGGAAATGCTGGTTTCCATACGTCGGGCCGGTGCGCAGGGAATATTGAGCTACTACGCAATGCAGGCAGCCCGCTACCTGGCTGAATAAAACGGCGGTGAACCACAAATCACGTTATGCCGTGATTGGGCATCCTGTGGCTCACAGTCTTTCCCCCAGGATTCATCTGATGTTTGCCAGGCAGATGGCTGAAGCTATTGATTATGGAACGATTGATTCTCCACCGAATGCATTTGCTGACAGCGTCGCCAGTTTTATTGTCGCCGGGGGACGGGGACTGAACGTGACTTTGCCTTTCAAACAGGCGGCCAGGTGGCTGGCGACTGAAGTCAGTGCGTCGGTGGCGCAGACAGGGGCCGCGAATACCTTGTGTTTTCGCGACGATGGCAGTATCTATGCCGATAACACGGACGGCATAGGGTTGTGTAAGGACCTGCGCAGACTGGGTGTCAGTCTGGATGGTGGAAGACTACTGGTCATCGGTGCCGGCGGTGCGTGTCGCGGCATTCTTTTAGCGCTGTTTCAGTCAGGAGTTCGCGACATCGTTTTAACCAACAGGCGCATGGAGCGTGCCGCACAAATCGCAGAAGAGTTTTCTGCTTACCCATTGCGCATTTGCAACAGGGGAGAACTTGCCGGAAACAGCTTTGACGGCGTTATTAACGCGACTTCCGCAAGCTTGAATGGTGTGGTGCCTGATTTGCCGGTAGACCTGCTGCGAACGATTGCCTGGGGATACGACCTGGCTTATTCATGTGGAAACACGCCCTTTACGAAATGGTTGAAAGAATACGATGTCAAACGTGCCTATGATGGTACCGGAATGCTGGTTGAACAGGCAGCTGCGTCTTTTTATTTATGGCACAGGCGCCGCCCGGATACGTCGCCGGTTATAAAAGCATTGATGGCTAAAGGTTCCCGGGAGAAATGAGGTTGCCCGGGACGGTAAGTGGGGTTCCTTCAGTGCGCAGGTCAATATGGGGAGTATGAACCCAAAAAACCATATCCTTGAAACCCTTTCTTAATCGGTTCCGCCAGCGACTGCCAGACAGTTGTGTGCTGGTGGACAAGGGCTTCAGCCGTGCATGAAATGGTTTTTGACGCGCACGTAATCGGCGGCTGAAAAGCTCAGGTACTCCAGCTCTCTGTCAGTCAACGCACGGGTTTTTTTGGCCGGTGAGCCCACCCACAAATAGCCACTTTCTATGCGCTTGCCAGGAGGAACCAGGGCGCCGGCCGCAACCATGGCATGACTTTCCACAACGGCAGCATCCAGGACGATAGCTCCCATGCCTATGAGGCAAAGGTCATGCAATTGGCAGCCGTGCAAAATGGCACCATGCCCGACAGTAACCTCGTTTCCAATCAGCAAGGAATGGCCGTCAGGAAAAAAGCGGTTATCACCGGTCAAGTGGAGGATGCTGCCATCCTGGATGTTGGTGCGTGTGCCGATGCGTATGATGTTCACATCAGCTCGCAAAGTACACATTGGCCAGATGGAGCTGTCGGCACCGATTTTTACGTTGCCGATGACTGCCGCGTCTGGGTCGATATAAGCACTTTCAGCGATTTTTGGCTGTATATCCCGGTACTTTCGCATGCTTATTTTGACTTTTCCTCTTGTGTCGGGATGAACGCGAAAAGTTGTGCACAAAGTAACGGAAGCAGTTTTCCGCTCAGGGTCAGATACGCAATCTCCATCCAGTTCAAGCCGTCAGCGGTTTCCGTGCTTTCGCCATTGTTATTCTCAAACAGACCTTGTCCAAATTATCCTTCCAATACTGGCGGCACTCGTTTCTTTCAGTTTTGAGTCTGGATGGCATGAACTCCAGAACACTGTTGTGCCAAGACTTATTCTCCTTTCAGCGCCAGCCGCTCTCGCCGTCTTGATTGTGGAGGCAGGAAAGTAACTGTGTCCCTCTCTTTCCGCCTCGTCTTCAGACGCGTCAAAGACGTGGCAGAGAATGGTGCTCAATTCCCAATTGTCCTGGTATGGACATCCTTCTAAATGATCGGTTCTTTCCGGTTCTGTCTGTTGTTCACGTTGAGAACCCTTTACCAGGGGTGCCTTGGAGAAATCTTGCCTTGCGCTTGCAGAGCGTTGTTGACTTTCAGGCGGGTTGTCCGTCCCCCGCATCCACAGAGACGTCTCTCTCCCGCGTAATCGGTCTGGTTTTGGGGTTAATCTTTCAAACAGTGTACGACCTACTGTCTGAAGGAGCGTGTGATGACATGAGCCTTGCCATCGTCACCAAGTCCGACATCTCCAAATCTTCGGGCACCACGAACATCGCTGTAGCCAAATTTGATTTCCATACTCTCCTCCGTCTATTTATCAGGACAAAAAAATAATTTTCTCAATCTTCAAAGCAAGTAGATCCCCGGGAAGAAACACGCCTACGGCTACGCATCACCGAGTTAACTGGGTAGATTGCAAAACATCTGAAAACGAATAGCGAGCACGGTAAGCGCATCATTTTCTGCCACAGCCCCCCCTTAGGCAACTGAAAACCATCCCCGGATTCATCAGAACTGCCAGCGCGTGCGAACTCCATGGCCACGGACATGTTTCCGAGTTTTTCATCCGTTGTCACCAGTTGACTATCTTTGAACTCCAACTTTTCAACCATCTGGCATGCCAGCTCAGCTGTGAAACCTGCTGGTACGGGCATCCGTGATTCTGCAGCTATGCTTACGAATTTTGGCTGTCCCTCGAATAGACTAGCACTAGCGAACTTATCACTTGGTGAGCGTAAGGGCTGCGTTTCGAAAGAATCTGCAGATCCTTTCGAATATGCGCAGCAGGTATAGTATGTCAGGAAAGCCACCGCTGCCTCTTTTCGTGCCGCGTCTTCTGTGCCTTTTTTCGCGTTTTTCCATTTCGGTCGCAATTTCGTAATTTTCTTCTCGATGCGCCTGTTCATCTCAACACCCAGGATTGTGTTGAATCGCACTTTTTCTCCTTGGTCTAGGCCTGTGAGATTAGCCATTGATAGCTCACTGCCGTTCAGAAGTTTTTCAGCATCCATCTCGCCGTGAACGTCATCCCACGAGGTTCTACACGAGCGCGTGCCGGCTTGTGTAGAGGGGATTTTATTGTCAGTTCGCTCGGCTGCGATCAAAGACCGAGCAGGGGTGGGTGTATTTTCAGGTCCACGGTCTGCCTGATCCTCTGCTGTTTCCTTCGACTTCGGAAGAAGTTCAGACAGTTCACGCAAAAGCATTCTTCTGTTTCCGATATGGGGTGATGTTCCACCGCTGCTTGGGGTGGTTTCTTTACCAGCAAGCAGACCCTGATAGATTTCGCGTCGCTGTTCTTTTATCCGGTTTCGGTAAGCAACGAAGGGGCTGTAATATTTCAAGCAGTGTACTGTCCACTGTCTGAAGGAGCGTGTGATGACATGAGCCTTGCCATCGTCACCAAGTCCGACATCTCCAAATCTTCGGGCACCACGAACATCGCTGTAGCCAAATTTGATTTCCATACTCTCCTCCGTCTATTTATCAGGACAAAAAAATAATTTTCTCAATCTTCAAAGCAAGCAGCGCCATACCGGCACGATATATAGCCAACGGAATTCATCAGAGGTCCTGGGGGGAACGCGCCCCACGCCGATCATTAAGCAGGACAAGGTCATGATGAAACTTCTGCGAACCCCTCATCTATGTCAAGTGCACAGCCCACTCTCCGAATGAACGCCTGACGACGTAGGCTTCGCCCTGAGAAGTCCCGACATCTCCAAACCTTTGCGAACGACGAATGTTCGCTTCATTGAAATTGATTCTCACCTTCACTTCTGTTTGTGGCTGGAAAACGAAAAGGGACGTAGGCGCTTTTTGTACAGGCACACGGGCATCACTGGTTTTTCCTGCTCCCTGTCGTCATTTCGATCCGGTTTCTACCTGCATGTGATACAGCAAATACACAGCAAAAGGAAATTGGAATCTGTTTTTCGCAAGGCTTTAATCTTCCAAAAATCCACAAAGCAGTTGTCCGGAAAGGTCCCGACTAGTGCGAGACAGATTACTGCTGAACAAAAGGCTCTGGCAGACAGAACCACTGGCAACCAGCGTTCCCTTGGTTTCCAGTGACCTATTTGGCAGAAAGTTTGCCTGGTCGGTCAGCCCGTCTTCCGGAAAGCAACACGGGCAGAATATCTGCAATTTTGTATAATCATCCGGCAATGAGCGGGCAAACACTCTACGATAAGTTGTGGTCGGACCATCTGGTCTATGAGGATGCTGGAGGGAACTGTTTGATCTACATCGATCGGCACCTGATCCATGAAGTGACTTCTCCACAGGCTTTTGACGGCTTGCGACACCGTCGCATGAAGCCGTGGCGTGCCGGATCCATTCAGGCGGTACCGGATCACAGTGTGCCGACGGTCAAACGAAAACAGCCCATTCGTGATCCGGTTGCACGACTGCAGGTGGAAATGCTGGGGAAAAATTGTCGTGAGTTTGGCATTAGCTGCTTTTCGATGAACGATGTTCGTCAGGGCATTGTTCATGTCATTGGCCCGGAGCAGGGGATTACTTTGCCTGGCATGACGGTGGTATGCGGTGATTCACACACTTCCACGCACGGTGCTTTTGCGACTTTCTCATTAGGGATTGGGACATCGGAAGTGGAGCATGTTTTGGCAACGCAATGTCTGCGGATACAAAAGGCAAAGTGCATGAGGATCAGCGTGACGGGGGAGCTTTCTCCAGGGGTCGCCGCCAAAGATATTGTCTTAAGGCTGATCGGGAAAATTGGCGTCGCTGGCGGCTCCGGTTGTGTTTTTGAATATGCCGGCAGCACCATTCGAGCTTTGTCTGTGGAGGGGCGCATGACGGTTTGCAATATGTCCATTGAAGCAGGCGCGCGCGCCGGCATGATTGCGTTTGATGATCGTGTTGCCTGCTATTTTGCCGGACGGCCTTTCGCGCCTTCAGGAAAATTGTGGGAAAAGGCACTGGGGCAGTGGCAGTCACTGTATTCAGATGAGGATGCGGAATTTGTTGATGAAATACAGCTTGCGGCTGATGAGATAGAGCCGCAGGTTACCTGGGGAACATCGCCCGAAATGGTGGTTCCGATTTCTGGTCGCGTGCCGAATCCGGAACAGCTTTCCAACCCCGTGAAAGCTGACGCCTGTCGTCGGGCACTGGATTACATGGGTCTGGTGGCTCATACCGCGATTCAGGACATTTCTATCGATAAGGTTTTTATTGGTTCTTGTACCAATGGCCGGATCGAGGATTTGCGCGCCGCAGCGCAAGTGGCAAGGGGGCAGAAAATTGCGAAAAACGTTCGGTTGGCCATGGTGGTCCCGGGTTCGGGTCTGGTGAAGCGTCAGGCCGAAGAGGAAGGACTGGATCGGGATTTCATGGCCGCAGGTTTTCAATGGCGTGCCCCGGGCTGTTCTATGTGCTTGGGTATGAATGATGACTTTCTGGAGTCGGGCGAGAGATGTGCTGCGACTTCCAACAGGAATTTTGAAGGGCGACAGGGCTGCGGGGGCAGAACACATCTGGTAAGCCCTGCCATGGCGGCGGCGGCTGCCGTAGCAGGACATTTCGTAGATGTGCGTGACTGCCTGGGCGGTTCATGAAGCCGTTCACAACGCATCATGGACTGGTGGTGCCACTGGATTATGTCAATGTCGACACTGACCAGATTGTTCCCAAGCAGTATCTGAAGGCTGTTACCAGAACGGGTTTAGGCGAAGTCCTTTTTGATTCGTGGCGGTACCTTGACCCGGGGCAAATCGGAACCGACCACTCACAGCGTCGCCTGAATCCTGATTTTGTTTTAAACGATCCCCGTTACCAGGGGGGATCCGTGTTGCTCGCCCGCGATAATTTTGGTTGCGGTTCGTCGCGCGAACACGCGGTCTGGGCGTTGTTCCAGGCAGGTTTTTATGCGGTGCTGGCGCCGGATTTTGCTGATATTTTTCGAGAAAACTGTTACAAAAACAGCTTGCTTCCCGTCTCTTTGAAACCATCCGAGATCGCTGTGCTTTTTCGGAGAACAGTGGCGAGTAAAGACTACCGGCTGCACATTTCTCTGCCGGAGCAAACGGTCTCCGATGGTGACTCGCAGTGGACTTTTGAAATTGACGCCTTGTCCAAGCGTTGCTTGCTGGAAGGATTGGACCAGATAGCATTGACTATGGGGCATATCGGGAAAATTCGCGCTTACGAGCAAGTGCGTGCACGTACCTCGCCTTGGATTTTCCCGGACGATCACACCCCCTGATCCAATATGGAAGCGGAAGCAAGTGCTTCGTCTGGCCGGGTTTTGCTACTGCCAGGCGATGGTATCGGTCCGGAGGTAGTGGCAGAGGCGCGAAAAGTCGGTGAGGCGGTCGCGCCATTTCTCCAGCGTCCCATTCAATTCAAAACCGGTCTTATTGGTGGGTGTGCCGTGGAGGTGCTTGGGAAACCATTGCCTGAAGCCACGCTGGCAGATGCCAGGCAGAGTGATGCGATTTTGCTGGGTGCGGTGGGAGGACCAAAATACGAAACGTTGGCACGGGAACTACGTCCGGAGCGTGGTCTGTTGGCTATACGTAGTGAACTCGGACTGTTTGCGAATTTACGCCCGGCAAAAGTTTTTTCCAGCTTGGTGCACGCCTCGTCGCTGAAGCCTGAGCTTTTGTCCGGGCTGGATATCCTGATCGTGCGGGAACTGACCGGCGGCATCTATTTTGGTGAGCCGCGTGGTCGCCGAAAAAATGACCATGGTGAAGAAGCTTTTAACACCATGATTTACGACAGCGAAGAAATAGAGCGCGTTGTGCGCGTTGCCTGCGAAGCCGCGCACAAGCGGGGTGGACGAGTGTGTTCGGTTGACAAGGCAAATGTTCTGGAAGTATCCGAGTTGTGGCGGGAAGTGGCAAAGCGCACGGCCAGTGACTACGTGGATGTGGAAATGGATTTCATGTACGTGGACAATGCAGCCATGCAGCTGGTTCGCGACCCCAGACAATTTGACGTTATTGTAACTGCCAATCTTTTTGGGGACATTCTTTCCGATTTGGCTGCCATGCTGACCGGATCGATCGGCATGCTGCCGTCTGCGTCGCTTGCGTGCAGCGGGGCTGGGCTTTTTGAGCCCGTACATGGTTCCGCCCCCGAGCTCGCGGGCCGGAATATCGCGAATCCTCTGGCAGCTATTCTTTCTTTCGCCATGCTGCTACGTTATTCACTGGGAGAGGAGGAAGCTGCGAGACGGGTGGAAAACGCTGTTGATGATGCGCTTGAGGAGGGGATGACGATTGACTTGGCGGATGACAAGTCTGCGGTTTCCTGTTCGGAGATGGGGGATCTGGTTGTCCACTCGCTTGCTGAGTCACAGCTGTATCTGCGCGAGGTGCAAGAAGGGAAGATATGAAACAAAAAGTGGATTTAGCGATTGTCGGTGCCACGGGCGCGGTGGGTGAGACGATGCTCAAAGTGCTTGCTGAGCGCGATTTCGCCTACGGCGAGGTGTTTCCTTTGGCAAGCAGGCGTTCGGCAGGCAAGACCTTGTCTTTCGCCGGGCGCACGCTTGACGTTCAGGATCTCGCTGCTTTTGATTTTTCCAATGTTCAGGTTGCACTGTTTTCCGCCAGCGCCGAAATTTCGGCACACTATGCGCCACGCGCAGTTGAAGCGGGATGCGTGGTCATTGACAACACTTCCCAGTATCGCAATGAGGCCGATATTCCACTGGTGGTTCCGGAAGTCAACGGCGAGGCCATCGCGCTTTACCGGCAGCGGGGCATCATCGCCAACCCGAACTGCTCGACGATTCAAATGGTGACGGCGCTCAAGCCCCTGCATGACTGCTTTCAAGTCTTGCGGGTCAACGTGATGACTTGCCAGGCTGTGTCCGGGGCCGGGCGCAGCGCCATTATGGAAATGGAGAACGAGAGCCATGCAGTGCTCGCTGGCGAGCAATATGAAAGGCATGTATTTGCCAAACAGATAGCCTTCAATGTTTTGCCGCATATCGGTGATTTTGAAAAGAATGGCTACACCCGGGAAGAAATGAAAATAGTTTGGGAGACGCGGAAAATACTGGGTGAGCCAGACCTGCTGGTGAATCCGACAGCGGTACGGGTTCCGGTTTCTTATGGCCATTCCATGGCGGTCCATCTTGAGTTTGCATCTGAACCGGATATTGCGCAGGCGCGGGCCGCACTTGCCGGTGCCAGTGGCGTGATTGTGGTTGATGAAGTTGGTGGTGACAGATACCCGACAGCGGTGACAGAAGCAGCCGGCAAAGATGCGGTGTTTGTGGGCAGAATACGCCGTGACATTTCAAACCCCAAGGGGCTGAATTTGTGGGTGGTGGCAGACAACTTACGAAAAGGGGCAGCGACAAACAGCATACAGATTGCCGAATGTTTGCGGCGCGATTACCTCAATTCATAACAGCATTTTTTGTGCTCCTGGCGGTTTCCTGGCCGGCATGCGCAGCGTTCGCCGTCGAACTGGGGGATTTGACTGTAGACAGCCACGTGGGAGAAATTCTGGTTGCACGTATCGAAATCCTTGGGGAGATGACGGAGTTGCCTGTGGTCAGGATCGCTGCCCCTGAGATTTTTCACGACAAACACGTTCGCCGGTATCCGTTTCACGAACGTCTGGTTGTTGAGCTGGTCCCAAGTGCCTCCTCCCCTTATGTGGTCCTCAGAAGCATTGGTTTTATCGAACGGCAGAATTTTGGCCTGGTGCTCGCTGTGACGCAAAACGGTCAGGTGGGATATACCACCTATCGCGTGACGTTGAAGCCGCGTGTTTTTCTGTCGGGTTTGGCATCTCCGGAGGAGATTCTTTCTGCACCGGAAATGCTGTCTGTCCTGGTGGTACAACTGGGGTCCAATGGCAAAGTTCCCGCTGTTGCAATTTTTACTGAGCTTATGCGTATTAACGGTGACCATGACGGCGAAGATGGAGTCAAAGTGCCGGTATTGAGAATGACAAATGAGCCTGAGACCGGCTTCATAAATGGGCTGCTGGCGTTGATGACTCCGACTGAAAGACGACGCTTCGATTCCCTGAGCGCATCCCTGAACACTAGGCGTGACCTCATTTTGGAATTGCTTTTTGATTCACCCGGTGGGTTGCTGGGGCGGTTGCTTCGGGAAGGGCAGCACGTCAAGGAATTTCCGTCCCGGCAGGGACAGCTCACGCTCCTGAAACAGGCGCGGGAAAATAATTTCGCTCTGCAAAACAAGGTTCTGGCTTTGCAAAGCCAGCTCGACATTTTGCGAAAACAGAGGATGCCCGAGACAGAGCCGAGTGGCGATATGGAAAGTTCTGGCGTCGATTTTCAGTTTTTCCAGGAGGGCTGGCCAGTGCTTTTAACCAGGCGTCCCTGGCAGGTGTTGGCGGCGGTGACTTTCGTGCTGACGTTGATCGCGTTGGGTCTGTGGCTGCGGGTACGCCGGAAAAGTAGTCGTATGTCCAGCCGCAAAACGCCCGGCCTCTGGTGAAATATGCGCTCGGCATCGAATACGACGGGAGCGGGTTTCATGGCTGGCAAAGTCAGCCTGGCGTGCGGACGGTTCAAGAACATCTGAGTACTGCTTTAAGCCAGATTGCCGCGCATCCTGTTTCCTTGAGTTGCGCCGGGCGTACCGACAGTGGGGTTCATGCCCTGTGCCAAGTGGTGCACTTTGATTCTGATGCCGCCAGGTCGCTTCTGGAATGGCGGCGTGGAGCCAATTCACACCTTCCGGAAGAGATTTCCGTGCAATGGCTCGCTTCGGTCCCTGCAGAATTTCACGCCCGCTACAGTGCGCTTGGCCGTTGCTACCAGTATTTGATTATGGATGGTACCGAGCGTTCTTCCATCTGGCGATGTCGCGTTACCATCGAAAAGCGGCGACTGCAGGTAGAGGCAATGCAGGAAGCAGTCCAGGCACTGATCGGCGAACAGGATTTCAGCAGTTTTCGGGCCGCGGGCTGCCAGGCCTTGAACGCCGTGCGGACGGTGCATAAGGCACAGGTCTGTCGCATGGGGATGTTCGTTGTTTTGACGATCACTGCGAATGCTTTTCTACAGCACATGGTGCGTAACATTGCCGGTTCCCTGTTGGAGATTGGCCGTGGCAGGCAGGAAGCAAAGTGGCTGGCAGAGGTGCTGGCTGGGTGCGATCGCACGGTTGCTGCCGCCGCCGCGCCGGCGAGCGGGCTGTATTTCTGCGGCGCTCTTTATCCGTCTGTGTACAAATTGCCGGTGCCTTCCACGTTTCCGTTGGGACTCGTCTCTGCTTCAGGACGGGGGGGCACAGAAATGAAGACCTTGTGTTCTGGCGACCGGTTCGTTTCCAGTGGCGCTCAAGTGTAATGGTTCACATGATCTGAGACATCTTACCGACCTCGGAGAAGGTGTTGTGAATATAGGCCATTGGTGTCTTCCCGTTCAAGTTTTTGTGCGGCCGGTATGTGTTGTATTTGAGGACGGCATTTTTGAGTTCATATCTGATGGCCCCAATGGAATCTGCGAGCAGGTCAGCTCGGTAATAGAATTCTTCTTTGAAGGTTCGGTTTCCCCGTTCGACGCCGCCGTTGTAGGTCGGTTTGCTTGGCGGCAGGACGATAAGTTCGATGGTGAGTTCCTGGCAGGCGGTCTCGAATTCGGCCATGAACTCCGATCCGCCATCGACCTGTATGGAGCAGATCGTGAAAGGGGGCTTTTCGACAAGTTCGGTCAGGAACCTTTTGGCAGAGGTTGCTTTGGCGTTCGAATAAACTTGCGCATGAATAAACTTTGAGCAGCGCTCCCAGGCTTGGAAGTGTTTGCAGGTGACGCCGTTTTTGTGCACTGTCATGTGATCGACCTGGACCCGTTCGCCCAGGTGCATTTTGCCATAATCTTTGTAGGTCTAGGGCCGGGCATGGGATTTTCGAAAGTCTCGCTTCCTCTTCGGGTGCGGTGCTGACAGCGACTTTTGGATCAATCCCCTGTCGAACAATCGCTTCAGGATCCGCCCGACCGTACTGGTGCTGATAGAGGCGCCGTGATCGCGTTGAAGAATAACCGCGATCTTTTCTTTGCCCATAGGTCGGGGTTTCGCGCCGGACCCGCAGCACGAGCTGTAAATCGGCCTCCCCCCACAGAGGTTTGTTAGACCCGCCTTGGTCGTTTCGACGGCGGCACAATACCCCGCTCAAGGTCATGCAAAACCTGCCTGTAACGGTAATAGGATGCGCGCGAGATGCCGACAAAGTATTGGCACTTCTCATCGCTGACCCCCTCGGCTTTCAGGTCATTCCATCGCCGCACCTTGTCTTTATGTTGTTGTCGATAGACATCAAGACATTCCTGTGTACGGGCGTAGGCCTAAAGTCTATAAACGTTCTTGTGCAATCCATGGATTTGCATATTGGCCTCCGGAAGGTTGGGTCGTTTCATCAACACCTATCTTCCGAGGCCCTTTACGCCAATGCAATCGGCAACGGCCCGCTCGCTACAGCGCTCCATAAGGGCGCGCTTCGCGGGCTGCAGAGTAACCGCCGGAGTCTCACATCTATCTGAACCTATTCACAAGTGCTGGCTGCCGGTGTCAAATCCAGATAGATAAGGTCCGCTTCCGACAGAACAGAAACGCCCGATGAGTGATGCTCATCCCTTTGGGATTTACCCTTGTTTTGCGACCGTGCTGGAATTAAAAGCAGCAAAATCTGTGCGAAAATGGAGCATGCCATTGCCGGTGTAGCTCAGTACGGCAGAGCAACTGATTCGTAATCAGTAGGTCGGTGGTTCAAATCCACTCACCGGCATCATTCCGAGAGACTTTTTCAGGATGGCAATTCCCTGTTTTGTAGCGAACTATTGGTTTTTCATGAACTGCTTTCCTGAAGGCGGTTTTGGAGAAATCGGACTTCGGCACCGTGCGGATTTTTGTGGAGTAGGCCTTCGGCAGCGAATCAGGCAGTGGTCTCGGAACTTGCCATGAACTGTTGAAAAAAGCGACCGGCTCGGTCACGTTGAACGAAATGCAACAGACCCTCGCCATGTGGCGACCGGGAAAACAGAAGGTGTTGGTAAATTCTGGTGACCTGTCGCACGTCTCAGTGGCGACTAATCCGTGGTGAACGACGCTTTTCCGGCAGCAAACAGCAATGGGTTCAAGATGACCAGGCGGTCGGCAGCAGACGAAGCTGCGCCGGATAAATTTCGGGACTGCTTGGCCGGATGGGCTTCGCTGCCGGACGAGAATGACGCGTGTTGCCAACCCTGACTCAGAGGGTGAGTTGCCGGTGACGCAGGTTCTACCTGTGCTGAAACGGAGGTGAGTAGATAGCTATTGTGAAAAGACTCGCTTGCCTGGCGAATTCCCGGAAACCGTCTGTCAGATGCGTTGCCGGAAGGGGGTTGGCCGGTGGTCGCCCATCTGCCTTGATACGCCCTGTCAGTGATCGACCGACTGGGGGGGCGCCATATGAGAGGCGATACAAGTACAGCGAGGGTGAACCACAGGGCCTGGATGTCATGGAAGTTTCTTTTCTCGGACATCTCCCGGAGAGTCACCAGATTGAGAACCTGGCTGCTGGATTCGAAGACACGCTGGAAACGGATTGGGGTATATCCGTGGGCTGATCTGAAAACTTTTGCCGAAGCGGACGGCACCTTGTGGCAAAATGGTGAAAGCTCCTATTGGGAAAAGTAATCGCATCACGCCTGAACAGGAAAAGTCGGAAACGAGTTCGTTAAATCTCATTCACGTCCAAAAAATACAGTTGAAAGTTTTTCGCTCCAGAGAGCGCTTCAACGACATGAAAGAGAAGTTGCGGACGTATTTTTGGTTCTCAGATGTTCACTACGATTTGTCGGTAACCGACCCCAAAATTGAAAAGCAATATCTGGCTCGGAATAACGGTGACTATGATGTCGATGAGTGCCATTTGACGATCAGCCTCGGCGAACCCTATGTTCATGACAAGAAATGTTACAAGCTGGTTGCTGCTGCGATAACGATATAAAGTGGATGCCGTTGCCGACGTCAGGTCGCATCCGTACAGCAGGCGAAACGCAAACGCATCAAGGTTTCCTGACCGACCAAGGTGCAATAAAATACTGCCGTAGAGGCAGTCTGGCTAGTTTGCATATAGTTTTCAGGACACGATTTTCTCCTCTTGCCTAGTTGCGCATGGTGCCTGAACAAATTTTTTACCCGTTGTCACCCTGCCACCTGCCCGTGTCAACACGATAATGAATCTAAGAAAAATGATGTTTGAGGATATCGAGGATGTCATCAGCATCGAGGTTGCCAGCTATGGTTTTCCTTGGGGCGAGAAAACCTTTCGTGACTGTATATTTTTGGGCTATCCCTCCTACGTTGTTGAGTACGTGGGGAAAATTGTCGGCTATGTTATCGTGGCCCATGGCAGGCGAAGCTCTCACATCCTGAATTTGTGTGTTTCCCCCAAACACAGGAAGCAAGGTTGGGGACGAGGGCTTTTGCAGTCATCGTGTAGGGAAGCGGAGTGCCTGGGTTCGTCTTGTATTTTTCTTGAGGTCCGCTCCAGTAATGCCGGAGCTAAATCCCTTTACGAATCCGAATTTTTTCGAGTGATTTCCGTCAAAAAAGATTATTACCCCGCACGGCACGGTCGGGAAGACGCGCTGGTTTATTTCAAGGTCTTGGGTCACTTCGGCAACCTTGTCACCAGTTAAAATATGTGACGTGAAGGGTTTGTGATGGTTGGGACAACTCAACGATTTTTGCCGATTTCCTGTTCTCGTTCTCAGTGACAGGATTCCGGGCAGGAAAAACGTGTTTTTTGTTCCGTTATGGGTTGACTGATTCTGAGAATCTGTGTTCCTTTCTGGTATCAAATGAAAGGTGGCAGTTCCGTTTTTCGAGAAGTGGGCAGCCCGTAGCCTTGGTGCTTGACTTGCTGACGGTGGTGAAATGTGAGTCATGTGAGGGTTACATGTCATTGCAAAGCACAGGATAATTCCACTGTGCGGGGCATGGCGCAGTTTGGTAGCGCACCTGCTTTGGGAGCAGGGGGTCGGAGGTTCAAATCCTCTTGCCCCGATTCGCGTGATTTAGATTTGTTTTTCTAATTTCAAGGTGTCGAAAATGAAGATTTTGGTTTTGGAAACCAGTCCCTATGTTCGGAAAGTCTGCATTGTGGCAGATGAAAAAGGCATGGTATACGAAAGAGTGGCGACCCACCCACGGGTGCGCCCGGCGCTACTGGCTGAAAGTAATCCGCTGGGAAAAGTCCCGGTACTCATAGACGATGGCGGCAGGGCGATTTTTGATTCAAATGTCATAGTGGATTACTTGGATGCAAAAGGGGGCAAACCTTTCTTTATTCCCGCTGATCTGGAACAGCGAATAGCAGTGAAAACCGTGGCAAGCGCGGCGGACGGGATTGTCGATGCAGTGGTTGCTGTGGTCGCGGCCAGGCTCGTGGACAAGGAGAACGTTTCCGAGCGCTGGGCAAACTGGCAGTTTGGAAAAGCCTCTACAGTTCTGGAGTGGCTTGAAAAAAGGTCAAATGCTGGAGATTACTTTTGTTTTGGGCGATTGACTTTGGCGGATGTCGCCTTGGTCTGTGCACTTGATTGTCTGGACAGGCGGGCGCCACAACTTGCTTGGCGAGATCATTGCCCCGGGTTGTTGTCCAGTTTCGAAATGCTGTCGCTGCGTGACGCGTTCGCAAAAAACTTGAAGGCCTCCAACTGATTCTGCGCCTGTAGCTCATCCGGACAGAGCATCGGTCTTCTAAACCGAGGGTAGCAGGTTCGAGTCCTGCCAGGCGCGTTTTTCGCTTGCCGGTGGCTACGCCGAGTGGGCAGAGACGGCAGGCACTGTCGGCAGGGCTTCGTGGTGGAGGTATAATGAATCGTGGATGGTGGGCGTAGCTCAGTTGGTAGAGCGCAGGATTGTGGCTCCTGAGGCCGTGGGTTCAATGCCCATCGCTCACCCCGGTGCTTGTTTTTTGGGCCATTAGCTCAATTGGTAGAGTAGCTGACTCTTAATCAGTAGGTTCGGGGTTCGAGTCCCCGATGGCCCCCATCCCGGAGGCAACGCCTTCACACCGGCGAGACCCCATTGACTGGCAGAGGCCATTTTCTCCAGGTGTTTGCAACCTTCCGGATTCAGATTGTGAAGTGCTTCCCGGGCCGGGAGATTCTCTGACTGGCCCTGGCAGTGCAATTTGAGCGGCGAGCTTCAAAATACCTGTGATTGTGTTGCCGATGCGAGCCATTGTGCATCACCGGATTTCAATGGCTTGATGGGCGGTTGGTCCGTGCCTGCCGCAAACGGTCGCACACGGATCTGACACCGTGGACGATGTTTGGGGAGGGACGGTTCAGCGGTTTGGCATCGAAGCGGTAAATCGGCAACCCGCTCAGGGGCCCCAGGTTCATTTTTTCGTAGTTGGAATCGTGCAGGACGACGTCAAAGTCTGTCAGGTAAAGCATTTCACGGCTTAAAGTGATGACCGGAGGAGACTGGGACGAGAAAGGGCTGACGCCATTGCACAGGGCGATGGCTTTGGAAATCCAGTGATTCGCATTTACTGTCATCAAAGGGTCATGCCAAATCAAGTACAAGGTTTTCAATTTTTCTGTCCTGGCGTTTTCCTGATGCAGCGCTGCGAGTTCGGCCATGAATTTTTCTGCGTTTTTTTTGGCCGGCTGCGTTTGGCCCAAAAGCATGCCGACGCGTAGCAGCGTATCAGAAATGTTTTTCATGTCAGTGGGGTCGGAAACAAAAACCTGCTTTGCCAGACCCTCGAGCTTTGCCAATTGTGCGCTGCGTAGTCCGGCTCCCCAGACCAGTGCCAGGTCAGGGCGCAAGGCACTGATCCTTTCGTAGTTTATAAACCGGTGGTTTGCGACCTGTGGCAGACTCTTGACGGTGCTGGGGTAATCGCAGGCCTCTGAAACTGCCAGCAAACGATCTCCGCCGCCGGCGAAGTACACCATTTCCGTAAGATGCGGGGCTAGGGAAACTATTCTGGCTGCCGGACTTGAAAGTTTGACTGTACGGTTCCAGTCGTCGGTCAGTGAAATCGTTGCCAGACCAGACACCGTGCCGCATATAAAAATGATGCTGCATAATAGTAGCCGTGTTGCAAAAAAAACGGGTGCGTGAAAGCAGCTACGCTTGGCGGGAAACCGCATGTCAGAAAACCATGTTCCAGACTATTGAAAAAATGCCCAGACTCTCTTGTCGGGGAAGCAGTGACCACGCTTGTGTGCTCGGCTTAGGATGCCACGGGGCAGGGAAGGACAAAACCCCGTGCTGATTCGCAGTGAATTTCGTCCTGCCTGGTGGCTGCCTGATTCCCATTCCCAAACGCTTTGGGCAAACCTGGTTCGGCCTGTTTCGCGGGTTCACACTGAACTCCGGCGGCTGGAGCTTCCCGATGGCGATTTCCTGGATCTGCGTTTCGCGGGTCCGCGGGAAGGTCCGATCGCGTTGGTTTTGCCGGGCCTCGGTGGCTCTCTGGACTCTCGCTACGCGGTCGGTATGATGCAGAATCTGGGAGGACAAGGCTTTTCCTGTGTTTTTATCTACTACCGGAATTGTTCGGACGAACCCAACCGCCTGCCAGGCAGCTTTCATGCCGGAGAAACAGGTGATTTGAATTTTGTCATTGAACGACTCATGGTCTGGTATCCCGGCCGCCAGATTGTGGCGATTGGTTACTCATTGGGTGCGAATATGTTGCTGAAATACCTGGGGGAATTCGGCAACCGCGCCAGTCTGGCAGCGGCAGTCGCTGTTTCGGTGCCTTTTGACCTTGCGCAAACCGTTGCCTGCCTGATGCGGGGGTTTTCGCGCATTTACCAGGCACATCTGCTCCTTGGTGTGAAAAAAAGATTTTTGCGAAAATGTGCGGTGACTCCGATGCCGGGGATTTCCACACAGGAAGTCGTTTCTGCGCAAAGCATCCGGGAATTCGATGAAGTGGCAACATCCAGGCTACACGGCTTTCAGAATGCCGAACATTATTACCAGTCTGCAAGTTGCCGCCCTTGGTTGCGTGACATTGTCGTCCCGACGCTCGTACTACAGGCGCGTGACGATCCTTTTTCCCTGCCCGAGTCGCTACCCGAAAACAGTGAATTGTCAGCAGATGTTAGCATTGAAGTGAGCGAGCGAGGCGGCCACGTTGGCTTTGTTTCCGGGAATTCTCCCTTGCGGCCGCGCTACTGGTTGGAAGAAAGGGTCAGCAGCTACCTTGTTGACGATATGCACATCGGCAGGCAGACTTCAGGGAGTGGGAGCGGGAGTTCCCGGCAGGAGATGAACTAAGCGCATATGCGGCCACGTTGGTTTTGTTTCCGGGAATTCTCCCTTGCGGCCGCGCTACTCGCGCTATTCGTGCTACTCGCTGGAAGAAAGGTGTCAGCAGTTACCATGTTGACGATATGCATGTTCGTTGGCAGGCGGGCTTTAGGGAGTGGGAGCGGGAGTTCCCGGCAGGAGATAAACCAAGCGAATATGCGGCCACGTTGGCTTTGTTTCCGGGAATTCTCCCTTGCGGCCGCGCTACTGGCTGGAAGAAAAGGTCAGCAGCTACCTTGTTGACGATATGCACGTTCGTTGGCAGGCAGACTCTAGGGAGTGGGAGCGAGAGTTCCCGGCAGGAGATAAACTAAGCGCATGTGCGGCCACGTTGGCTTTGTTTCCGGGAATTCTCCCTTGCGGCCGCGCTTATACTGGCTGGAAGAAAGGGTCAGCAGCTATCTTGTTGACGATATGCACGTTCGTTGGCAGGCAGACTCTAGGGAGTTGGAGCGAGAGTTCCCGGCAGGAAATAAACTAAGCGCATGTGCGGCCACGTTGGCTTTGTTTCCGGGAATTCTCCCTTGCGGCCGCGCTACTCGCACTACTGGCTGGAAGAAAGGGTCAGCAGCTACCTTGTTGACGATATGCACGTCGGCAGGCAGACTCCAGGAAGTGGGAGCGGGAGTTCCCGGCAGGAGATAAACTAAGCGAATATGTGGACACGACTGCAACGCCCGGATGGCAAAAATGGTTTCGCCTGGGTACTGATTGTCGTGCACTGGGGCGTGTTTGTTCTGGTTTTTACTTTGTTCGTGCTGGGTTTGTATATGACTGGGCTGAATTATTACGACGAGTGGTACTATCTTGCTCCTTATTATCACAAGAGTTTTGGCATGCTGCTTTTCCCAATCATTTTGTTTTGGTTTTGCCACCGAGTGCTGGTTCGTCGCCCGATTCGGTCGCCCGAACTAAAACCTTGGCAGAAAAATACGTCGCGCCTTGTACACCTCGCGATGCTTTGGTTGATTTTCGCCATTGCTTTCACGGGCTATTTGATTCCCACAGCCCAGGGCATGCCGGTAGAAGTGTTTAGCTGGTTTCGTGTGCCGGCGCTGCTGGCCGAGCTCCCCGACCCGGAAGATATTGTTGGCGACATGCATTATTACTTGTCCTGGGTACTGGTAATTCTGGTTGGACTGCATGCACTTGCAACACTGAAACACCATTTTTTGCATCGCGACCAGACCCTGCTTCGGATGCTGGGGCGTGATTGATTTCTTAGGCCGGCGGGTTTTATTCCACCGGATTCCGCGCGACATAGGAGGAGACCGTGGGGCTTGAAAAATTTTTCCAGAAACATCTGAGAAGTTTGGTGCTGAACATTGTGTTGGTGTTTTCGGCGTTTCCTGTGGTGCAGGCGGCAGACTACAAGATCGACACAAAAGGCATGCATGCTTTTGTTCAGTTCAAGATCCAGCATCTGGGCTTTAGCTGGTTGCTTGGACGTTTCGACCGCTTCGACGGTACTTTTTCGTATGACCCGAAAAAAATCGGTGAATCCAGTATCCAGGTTTCCGTGGCAACAGCGAGCATCGATTCAAACCACGCCGAGCGTGACAAACATTTGCGCGGTGAAAAATTTCTGCAGACCAAAAAATATCCCAAAGCGACTTTCAACAGCACCTCGTTCAAGAACCTTGGCAACGGCACAATGGAAGTGAAAGGCAAGCTGACCTTAAAGGGCAATACGCGAGTCATCACCATCTTGGCAGAGTCCGTTGGCATGGGGGCTGACCCGTGGGGTGGTTACCGTGCGGGGTTCGCTGGAACGACCCGGCTCAGGTTGGCGGACTTCGGAATCGATTACAGGTGGCTGTTGTCCGAAGCTTCACAATTTGTCGATATGGAACTGTACCTGGAGGGGGTCAGGCAATAGTTCCCGGCGTTCCGGGTGTGAGGGTGGCCATGATGACATTGCCGAAGTTCGCTGGACAGCACCGGCCTGCTGCCAAACATGAGCATAGAGGTGCGTTCAGTCCCACTCAGTCGATGTTCAGGCCAGTCTCAAGCTGAATATTCCAGAACGGTGGCGGAAAGCACGATTAGAAACGCCGAAAACACCAAAAAGTTTGCCAGTAGGGGGCGGTAGATTTTTCTCAAGCTGGTTTCGCCGCGCGCGATTCGCGTCAAGAGGAACTGGAGCATGTTGCCGGCGACCAGTGCTGGGATTGCCAGCAAGACGGTAAAGAAAATCAGACCGTACCGGTGCAGTCCAAGGTCGGCGATGCCGGTCACGAAATTGTTCAAGAGGTCCATAGGTTCGTCATCGTGATTATCCTTTGTCAAAGAGTACAGTGAAAGACGCTTGCCGAGTTTTCCAGACTGGCCTGCTTTTCTGCCTGTTCATCGCCCCTCATACCGGACAGGCGGTGTATCCGGATGCTTCCGGGCACCACCGTTTTCTGGAAGTCGAAAAGCGCCTGGAAAAGGGTGATCTTTCAGTCTTTGCCAAACATGCCCGGCATTTGCGAGAGCACCCCTTGTTCCCTTATTTGCAGGCCGCGGATTTGCGCGCTCGAATGCACACTGGGAACACGCATGCGATGGTTGCTTTTCTGAACGAACACCAGGATACGCCATACGGCGAGCGCTTGCGCAACGCATGGCTTGCGCAACTTGCGAAAAATCAGCAGTGGAAACTTTTTTCTACCCATTATCTTGAGCCACGCCAGTACGACAGACGAAAACTCTCCTGCCTGGCGGCAACCGGTCTGCTCAACACCGGCCAGTATGCGCTGGTGCGAGAGGCGGTAGCCGACTTGTGGCTGGTGGCGCATTCTCAACCGAAGGAATGTGATGCGCCGTTTGCCTGGGGATTGAAAAGTGGGACGATTGATCAAAAAATGGTCTGGGACAGGCTGGTGTCGGTTATGCAGAAAGGCAATGTACGACTGGCGCAATACCTGTCAAAGAATCTGGAGACACGCAATCGTGGCTGGTTCCAGAGCTTGAGAGAGGCTTATCGGCGTCCTGAAAAGGTTTTGGCTTCGCTCGGGGAGGGTTGTCCCAGCCTGTTTTTCAACAGAGACGTGCTTGCCGTCGCCATGAAGAGCTTGGCGCGAAATGACTCACAGGCGGCCGTCCGTACTTGGCAGAACATGGAGAGAACAGGCTGCCATGACCACTACAAGGCGGGGATAGCGCTTGGTTTTGCGCTGTCGCGGCAACTGTATTCTCAGGAAGCGTATCGGGTCTTTGCCAGTGTTCCGGCGCAGGAGAGAAGCGGACGGGTTCATCAAGAGATGATTCGTTCTGCTTTGCGAACCGGACAGTGGGCTCAGGTGTTGGAGAACCTGGCGGCACTGGCAGCGGAGGAGCGTAAAACCCTCGAATGGCAATACTGGCGAGCGATGGCGCTCGATGCCATTGGGGACATGACAAAGGCCAAAGTGATTTTCAGAACCTTGGCGGCAGGAACCGGCTATTTCAATTTTCTGGCGGCGGACCATTTGTATGTGCAGTACAGATGGGCGCCAACGGACGGTGTTCCGGCGAGTGTCCTGCGCAAAGTTTTATCTCGGGACAGTGTGAAAAGAATACGCATATTGCTGAAGCTGGATCGCATCATCGATGCCCGGCGCGAACTGCATTTTCTGTCTGATCGCTTGCAAGAGCCCGAAAAGCGAGCGCTGGCAACCCTGTGTCGGCGTTGGCAGTGGTCGTACTGTGCCATCCGGTCAATGGCTACTTTTCCACACGGCAGTGAGTACTACTTGCGTCACCCACTGCCATTCGAGGAAACCGTGCGTCGAGCAGCACAGGAAAGTGCCGTGCCTGTCGCTTTGCTCTACGCCGTGATGCGAACTGAAAGTGCTTTTGTGAAAGATGCGGTTTCCCATGCCGGGGCACGCGGTCTGATGCAACTGATGCCACCCACGGCGCGCAACAGCGCCAGGTTGATTGGTGCAAAACCTCCCAGCAAATGGCGTATGCTGGATGTCGATTTGAATGTTCGTCTGGGAGCGGCACACTTGGCAAAACTGCGCAGGAGCTTCAGCGAAGCCATGGTCAGCGTGGCCGCTTATAACGCCGGTGCTGCAAGGGTCAGGTACTGGCTGAAGAACTGGCCACCGCACAGCCCGGAATCCTGGGTGGCCGGGTTGCCGTTCGGGGAAACACGCGGCTACGTTCGGCGCGTTTTCTTCAGTTACCTAGTGATTCGCCGCCTCCTGCAAAAGCCGGGCATGCGTCTGAGCACATTGATGCTACGTGGTTAGCACCGTACTCCCATCCTTGGCTCAACCCGGAGACACACCAACCAAGCTCGGCCACTCACTGAAAAACACACTGTGCGCCTGCGCCCCAGCAGCTTTGTGCCAAGTGGAGGCAGGTAACAGTATCTACGCTGGCTAGAGCGGAGTGTCCTTATGCCGCTGAGGCGCTGAGCGCCTGTTCGAGGTCAGCCAGGATGTCGTCAATGTGCTCAATGCCGATGGACAGCCTCACCATTTCCTCAGTTACCCCGGCAGATTTCAACTCCTCTTCTCCCAATTGACGGTGCGTCGTGGTGGCCGGATGACATGCCAGGGAGCGCGCATCTCCAATGTTTACCAGACGCAAAATCAGTTTCAAAGCATCGATGAACTTCGTGCCGGATTCCCTGCCACCGATAATGTCGAAACTGAGAATGCCCGCGGCTTTGCCATCCCGCAAATAACGCTTCACGTTTTTGCTGTCCGGGTGTCCAGGGAGACCTGGATAGGTTACCCGGGTGACTCGCTCATGTTGCAGAAGATATTCAGCGACAGCCAGAGCGTTGTCACTGTGGCGCACGATGCGTAGCGCTAAGGTTTCCAGACCCTGCAAGACCAGGAAACTGTTGAAAGGAGAAATAGCCGAGCCCGTGTTACGCAATGGGACGAGCCGAGCGCGACCGATGAACGCCGCTTTGCCAAAAGCTTCCGTGTAAACCACTCCATGGTAGGAAGGGTCAGGCGTGCTTAAAAGAGGGAAGCGCTCAGGGTGATCCGCCCAAGGAAAGTTTCCCGAATCCACAATGACCCCTCCGATGCTGTTGCCATGTCCGCCCATGTATTTGGTCAGGGAATGCACCACGATGTCTACGCCATGATCGAAGGGACGGCATAAATAAGGGGTTGGCACCGTGTTGTCGACGACGACCGGTACTCCGTGACGATGTGCCATCTCGGAAATAGCGGCCAAGTCTGGGACATCGCACGCCGGGTTGCCAATCGATTCAAAAAACACGGCCTTGGTGTTCTCGTCAATCAGTTTCTCCATGGCCTCGGCAGAACTGTTCGTGAAGCGGGCCTCTATGCCAATGGCCGGAAAAGTATGTGCAAAAAGATTGTACGTGCCCCCGTAAAGCGTGGCTGAAGAAACAATGTTGTCTCCCGTACCGGCAATGGCAGTGATGGTGTAATTGATCGCCGCCATCCCGGAAGATACCGCCAGAGAACCAATCCCGCCTTCCATTTCAGTGACCCGCTGCTCAAGGACAGCGGTGGTTGGGTTCATGATGCGTGTGTAAATGTTGCCAACTTCTTTGAGGTCAAACAGATCGGCTCCGTGCTGTGTATCACGGAATGTGTAGGAAGTCGTTTGGTAAATTGGAGTTACAGCGGCGCGCGTGGTTTCCTCAGCTTGATAACCTCCGTGCACGGCAACAGTTTCAAATTTCATTGCATATCCTGTGTTGGGCTGGAAACGGAATCTATGCTTACGCAACAAAGCTCCAGCATGCTTTTGCTCTTGGCGGTTCTTGGACCATGCTAAAAAAGGTTACACGGCAGCACGAGATTGTATCCATCAGCCCCCCACAATGCAAGGGTTTTCCGGAAACCAATCGAGAATTCGAATGAAGGTTTGAATGAAGACGAGGACGAGGAGCATAAAAGCGTTGGACTTGCCAGAGGAGCAGGTTTGCCGGGTCAGGCTTGCAGCTGGGTCAGGCCTGTAGCGAGCTTTGGCGTGCCCAATCCAGCGGCAACCCCAACCATCGCGCCTTCTTGTCCGGGAGGCATCATTTTTCCGTGTCGAAGATTGTGATTCACTGGAATACGGACAATGAGTTTGTGCATCACGAAAGCACAAACACGAGTGACAAAGCGACCTGTGTCTGATTCATGAGAAACGAAAAACATCATAATCGCTGCCAAGCCTTCGACCGATGTGAGCAAAGGGCAGCGAACTGCCGTGGTCAACAGGAAAAAATCACTTCAGGCGCTGTGAACGGAGGTGGCGGGTAGAGACGGGACAGGTGCCTCCCGGCGGCAACGGAACGGCTGTGGCGTGGTGGCAAGTGTGCCACAGCCAAACGATTTACTGCTGGGGAATCGTTTATGGCATCTCGCCCCGATGTCGCAAAAAATGAATCACAGGCAAATTTTCCAGGGTCGATGCCTTAAAACGCACCGCAGTCTCTGCCGCCTTTCATCATCAGTGATTCTATGGGCGCCGGCAAACCAGCTGATTCATTCGCCGGATCCTTCTGGTTTTGAGCTCATAAAATTTACGCTTCACTGTTTGCTCCTTCCCATCACCAGTGACTCTTCATCAATCTCAAACACATCCGGCGTTGAGCGACGGACACCAAAGCCATGTTCCATCAGGAGCGTCACGAGCTGTTCCCCGTTCATGAGGGCAATGGGTGTCTTATCTGCTTGGGAGGCTTCTTTGTCAGCTCCACTGCTGAAGTCGCTGGTGGTGATGATCAGGCCTTGTTCGTGGGCTCCCAGGCTGCCGCGCACCTGCTGAACTACCGGGGCCTGCACATTGTTCTTGGGTTTCCATTTCTTGGCCTGGATGGCCATTTTGATGTGGATAACATCACCCACAACCAAGGTTCCACGAACATCGATGCCCTTATCTCCGCTGAGTTTAGTGACCTCAACCTTCTCAAAGCCCATTTCGGTGAGGAGCAGGGAAATGAGCGTCTCAAACTCGTCTGGGTTCATGGTCGACAGTTTTTTGTGCAGGGACTTTCGAGTTTTGTGATTGTGTTGTTCAATCTGAGACGCCAAGCCAGCTTTCATCCATTGACTTAGGCCGATATAGCCTTTTGCATTCTGCACAAAGAAGGGTTGTTCGCCGCGCTTCTTTTGATTCCTGATCTTGCTACCCACCTGGGCGCCCATGGTGCTTGCGGGAGTCTTTCCCGCCGTAACCAGCCAGCCCTGTTCCTGGGCCTTTGTGGTGATGTCCCTGTAGTACATCGGTTTTCCTTCGCCAAATTCCTCAAGCACTTTCTGAGCGCAGACTATAAATGAAAATCCCGTAACGGATGGAGCGACTTTCAGTCCTGAGCTTCCCAACGACTTTGGATCCTGGGGTTCATCCTGAGGTGTCAGGCCAGCTTTCATCCATTGACTCAGGCCGATATAGCCTCCTGTATGCTGCACAAAGAGGGGTTGTTCGCCGCGCTTCTTTTGATTCCTGATCTTGCTGCCCACCACGGCGCCCATGGTGCTTTCGGGAGTCTTTCCCGCCGTGACCAGCCAGCCCTGTTCCAGGGCCTTTCTGGTGATCTCCCTGTAGTGCATCGGTTTTCCTTCGCCAAATTCCTCAAGCACTTTCTGAGCGCAGACTATAAATGAAAATTCCATAACGGATGGAGCGACTTTACAGTCCTGAACTTCCCAACGACTTTGGATCCTGGGATTCATCGTCAGCTTTCATCCATTGACTCAGGCCGATATAACCCCGTGTATGCTGCACAAAGAGGGGTTGTTCGCCGCGCTTCTTTTGATTCCTGATCTTGCCGCCCATCTGGGCGCCCATAGTGCTTTCGGGAGTCTTTCCCGCCGTGACCAGCCAGCCCTGTTCCAGGGCCTTTCTGGTGATCTCCCTGTAGTGCATCGGTTTTCCTTCGCCAAATTCCTCAAGCACTTTCTGAGCGCAGACTATAAATGAAGGGTCATGACAAGTTAAGCGGGCGGTTGCGAGTGAGAGCGCGGGGTAAGAGCCAAGACTGAGGCTAGTACGTACTTTTGTATGTGGGCGGTAGTAATCAAGCAACCAGATTTTTGAGCCGTTGGGTTTGACGCGCAGTTGTAATCCACCACCATCTGAAAGGGTATAAATCTTCGGTTTCGATTTGGCTCGATCAATTCCCGTATTGGTTAGTGGTTTGGTCGTTTTGGCTATTTTTAGTAGCACCGCTATTTGGAGTATATGGATGATACTACTATCGGTACTACTATAAAAGTCGGATTTTACGGCACGGTTTAGGATGCCATAGGTATTAATAAAGCCCTAAAACGTTGTTTTTATTACGTTTTAGGGCTTTATTGGTTCTCTTAAAACCTTAAGATGGTGGAGGCGGCGGGAATCGAACCCGCGTCCACGCGCCCTCTGCCATTGGTCCTACATGCTTAGCTTTGCCTTTATTTTCACTTTCCTGCCTCCGGCAAAGCGGGGAGCAGAAAAGCTAGTGCACTTCGTTGAACCGTCCGGTCGTACACAGTCCGGACAGCGACCCCGCTTTCGATTATGCCTGCAGCAGGCGGCGCGGGTGCCTCTGCCACAGACAGGCTACAGGTTTTTAGGCTGCGGCCGGTAAGCTGTATGTTTCGTCAGCTAGATTTTTTACAACAGTTTTACGAGTATGCTGCAACCTCGGCATGCACCTCCGGGTTCGCAGCTCATGTCGAAGCCAGGTCGCCCCCTATGGTTTTCATTGGTGTTCATTGTACAGGAAATCGAGGCAGTCAACCACTGGATCAGTGTTTTCACATTTCGCTGGTGAACTGACGTTTTTAGCACTGGCAGGCGTCTGAGTAGTGGTTTGTCGGCGGTTCGTCCGCAGCTTCCTAGTGAGGGAGCTTTGTTATACTGCGGGGGCCAAACGGCCTGAAAATGGAAAAAAGACGCTTAATTATTCTGGGTTCTGGCCCGGCCGGCTACACGGCAGGGGTTTATGCAGCGCGGGCAAATCTTGATCCTCTGATTATCAGTGGGGTTGAACAGGGTGGGCAATTGATGACCACGACGGAGGTGGATAACTGGCCAGGGGACATTGCCGGCCTGCAGGGGCCTGATCTGATGGAAAGAATGCTCGAGCATGTCGGGAGATACGACGTGAAAGTGGAGGATGACCACATTGAATCCGTCGATTTTTCTCAGCGTCCCTTTCAATTTTTTGGCGAAAAGGAGTATGCCTGCGACGCGCTGATTATTGCCTGCGGTTCTTCGGCACTGTACCTGGGGCTGGATTCCGAAACCGCTTTCAAAGGTCGTGGGGTTTCGGCTTGCGCAACTTGCGACGGTTTCTTTTTCAAAGGTGAGAAAGTCGCGGTGGTAGGTGGTGGCAACACAGCCGTGGAGGAAGCGCTTTACCTCTCCAACATTGCTGAGCATGTCACGGTGATACACAGGCGGGACAAATTCCGTGCTGATAAAATTCTTCAGGACCGGATGTTTGCGCGAGAAAAAGAGGGGGTGCTGGATATTCTTTACGACAGTGAGCTGGTGGAAGTACTGGGTGGCGATGCCGGGGTCAGCGGGATAAAAGTGCGTCACAAAATCACCGGCGAGCTAAGCCAGCATCCTATGAGTGGGGTATTCATCGCCATCGGGCATCGGCCGAATACGGATTTCATTGATGGGCATCTGGATATGGAAAACGGCTACATCAAAACTGGCCTGGGTGAGCCGACACGCCTGACGGAAACAAGTGTCGCCGGGGTGTTTGCGGCGGGCGATGTTTCCGACCATATTTATCGTCAGGCGGTCACTTCCGCTGGTACGGGTTGCATGGCTGCCCTGGATGCCGAACATTATCTGGAAAGCCTCCCCAGGCAGGAGAAGTAGCCCGCGTCCTGCATGGTGATTTTCCAGTGGACAATTTGTTGCGTTGAATGTTGCCTGTCAGGAAGTTCGCTTTGGTTTCTTTTTTTCTTTTCCGGGCATACTTTGTCGCTTTCCACTGAACGCCCGGTTTGTCCTGACCGTCCAAATCGTGCTGGTTGCCTCCGTGATGCTTTTTTTCTGGTGGCTTGAAATCGTCGCGACGTGAAAATGCCTGGTTCTGAACCGTTGTCGGGATCGTCTTGCGCCACTTCGGATTTTGGCACCATGAGTGATTTCGATCGCGATGCGTGGCGGCACCTGGTGTCTGAGGAAAACCTGTTCCTCCAGCATGAGTTTCTTTTCGCCTTGGAGAACAGCGATTGCGTGCACACGCGTGCCGGATGGTTGCCGCTTCACCAAGGTATAAAAAACAAAGCGGGAAATTTGCTGGCTGCTTCGCCGCTTTATGTAAAAAGTCATTCATTTGGGGAGTTTGTATTCGATTGGTCATGGGCTGATGCTTACGAGCATTGCGGCCATGCTTACTACCCGAAACTGGTTTCCGCAATTCCTTTCACTCCGGTGACGGGGCATCGTTTATGTGGCGCCAAGCAATTGCGTGGCGCTTTGATTGAGGGAACAAAAAGCCTGGTTCGCTCCCTGGGGTTAAGTGGGGTGCATTGGTTGTTTTGCACCGCTGAAGAGAAACAGTTTTTTTCGGAAAGTTCCTGCATTACGAGGCTGGACTACCAATATCACTGGCATAACTCAGGTTACCAGTGTTTTGATGATTTCCTTTCTGTCCTGACTTCTAAAAAACGCAAAATGATTCGCCGCGAGAGGCGCCTTGTAAAGGAGCAGGGTCTTTGTGTGACGGCGGTTTCGGGACGAAATCTTGATGCGTGGCGCACGCGCCGGATTTTTGCCTTGTATGAAAACACTTTTCGTTACAAAGCCAGTTTTCGGGCACTGAATCTGAAGTTTTTCCAGCAGATCGTGACCACCATGCCGGACCATTTCGTGGTTTTTCTTGCCGAGAGAAAAAATGAAATCGTCGCATGCGCGATATGCTTTCGGGACGACAGCGCTTTGTATGGGCGTTACTGGGGTTGCCGGGAGTTTCACGAGCTGTTGCATTTTGAGACGTGTTTTTACGCAGGAATTGAATATTGCATAGCACATGGATTGAAGCGATTTGAACCGGGCGCTCAGGGCATGCATAAAATTCCTCGCGGATTTTTGCCCACTGAAACTTGGTCGGCGCACTGGCTTTCCAACTCTCGCTTTGGCCAGATTATTGCCCAGTTCTGCCGTCGAGAAGAACAGCAAAGGCGCACCATGCTGCCTTTCCTTCTGGCAAAATCTCCGTACCGTGAGGATGGAGTCCCTGTGTCGCAGTGTGGCTTGTATGCCAACGTCTGAAAGTGACCCGAAATGGCCGTGCGCGGTGTTGGTGAAAGAGTTTGGGGCTTTTAAGGATGTCGTTGCCGTTGGTGGGAAATTATGTCCGGAAGTGTTGCTTTCGGCTTATTCGCAGGGAATTTTTCCCTGGCCTGACGGGGAGGGGGCATTGGTGTGGTGGTCACCTGATCCTCGCCTGGTACTGCGGCCGGAACGGTTGCGGGTCAGAAGGGCTTTGCGTAAATCTTTGCGGAACGCGGGCTGGAACTACACGTTGAATTCGCGTTTTTCCGAAGTCGTCAGTGCTTGTGCGGGAAGTCGTCCAAAACAGGACGGTACCTGGATCACGTCGGAAATGCGTGACGTTCTCAACCGCCTGCACGCCTTGGGTTTTGCGCACTCTGTTGAAGTCAGCAATGCCGGCGGAAGTTTGCTTGGAGGATTGTATGGCCTGGGAATCGGGCGCATGTTTTTTGGCGAATCCATGTTTTCCGTGGCCCGGGATGCTTCCAAAGCGGCACTTTATCAGTTGTGCGGACATTTGTTGCACCATGGCCTTTCACTGGTTGACTGTCAGATTGAAACCAGGCATTTGCGAAGTCTGGGAGGGGAATTCATGAGTCGCAACAATTTTTGTGCCGAGGTGGAACGTTTGTGTTGCCTGACGGTTCCGGAAAAGCTGTGGCTGAAGCAAAAGCTCAGCTACGAAGTGTGCTGAGTGTTAAGATGGCTCTGTTTGCCTGGAATGTCGGCTTTCTCAGTTGCCGGCCTGGCAAGGGGAGATACCTTTTCGTGCGGGCATTTGCTGTTGTCTGTAGTTTTTTCAGGGAGGGGAGAATGACCTACGTAGTGACTGAGGGGTGCATAAAGTGCAAGTACACTGATTGCGTTGAAGTTTGTCCGGTGGATTGTTTTCACGAGGGGGCGAACTTTGTTGGCAATTGATCCCGTCGAGTGCATTGACTGTGCTTTGTGTGTCCCCGAATGTCCGATCGATGCGATTGTGTTAGATTCATGCGGGCATTTGCTGTTGTCTGTGGTTTTTTCAGGGAGGGGAGAATGACCTATGTAGTGACTGAGGGGTGCATAAAGTGCAAGTACACTGATTGCGTTGAAGTTTGTCCGGTGGATTGTTTTCACGAGGGGGCGAACTTTGTTGGCAATTGATCCCGTCGAGTGCATTGACTGTGCTTTGTGTGTCCCCGAATGTCCGATCGATGCGATTGTGTTAGATTCGCGCGGGCATTCGCTGTTGTCTGTGGTTTTTTCAGGGAGGGGAGAATGACCTATGTAGTGACTGAGGGGTGCATAAAGTGCAAGTACACTGATTGCGTTGAAGTTTGTCCGGTGGATTGTTTTCACGAGGGGGCGAACTTTTTGGTAATTGATCCCGTCGAGTGCATTGACTGCGCTTTGTGTGTCCCCGAATGTCCGATCGATGCGATTGTGTCCGATGATGATCTTCCTGAAGATCAGAATCATTTTCTGGCACTCAATGCGGAACTGACAGAAATCTGGCCGGTCATCACCGAAAAAAAGCCTGCTCCTGCTGATGCGGACCAGTGGTGTGAGAAAAAAAACAAGCTCAGTCATCTGATTCGTTGAGTGTTGAACGGGGTCTGGGCGAACGTGGTTGTGCGCCTGGGGGCGTGGTGACCCGGGTTAGAAAACGGTTGTTATTCGCAAACATTTTGAGTCTGTGATCAACGCACCGGGAACTGGGTTGCAAACCGGGAGTTTCGGTGTTTTGCACTTGCCTTACAGAGAAGATCTGTTGGCGGTTTGCGCCCGCTCTGTCGTGCGGCTTGGTGCTGAACAGCTTCCAGACCTCAGTGCTGCCTTAGTGTTGCTTCCTTCTTTGCACTATAAGCAAACGCTGCTGAAAAAGCTGTTGGCTGCTGCCTGCGAATACGGGGCAAAGGCACTCATCCCACCTGAAATCACGACTCTGAAGCAGCTTGCGGCGTGTAAAGCATCAGGCGAGTGCTGGTTCCTGGAATCGCACGAGCGAAAATTCATCCTGGCTTTTTCGTTGAAAGAAAACAGTGATCTTTTCAAGCATGGCGATGTTTGGCAGCTTGGTGAAGAGTTGGGGCTGACTTTTGATGAAATGGCGGCTTGTGGCGTGGGTAAACGCGGCGAAACGGTTTTGTCTGCAACTGCTTCTGAACGTATTTTTCTCGATCTCTTTCAGTCCTGGCAAGCGCAATCGGAAGACGATGAGCTTCCTGATTTGCAGACCGTCTATTTGAAATATCTTGAATCTGGTGTGCTCGGCAATGGCTTTGAAAAAATTTTTATGTGTGGTCTCGATCATCTTAGTCCGGCAGAAGCCAGCTGGTCTGAAAAACTGTTCGGACAGGGCAAAGCCGTATCGTTTTTGCACGCACCATCTGGGGATGCGACTCCGCCGGCCACTATGCACCGGGCAGTCCCTGGGGTTGTTGTGGCAGCGAATGGCGGAGATGGCGCGAGCGAGGTTTTGCACCAGGCTTTTGATTTTAGCAGGACCCTTTTTGAGCGTGCCGCATATTGTCGCAGTCATTTTCCGCAAAGCCCCATAGCGGATCGCTTGAAGATTTTCTGGCCCGATAGCATGGCGCAGCACGCCAAGGGGCTGTGCCTGCGCATTCAGGAATGGTTGGCTATGGGGAAGCACAAGGTAACAGTGGTCAGCTTTGACCGCAAACTTGCCAGGATGTTGCATGCCGGCCTGGCTAACCAAGGAGTCAAACTGCTGGATTTTTCTGGTTGGGCCTTGTCGACAACCAGTTCTGCCACTACGGTTGCACTTTTATTGCCCAAGGAAGATCTGGGTTTTCGCTGTCATGAAATTTTACGTCTGGTTCGTTCTCCCTATTGCAACTTCAACCGTTCTCAGGAAAGTCTGGTGCGCATCGTCCGAACGGCGCGGCAAGCAATGGCGGCGGTGGATTATCCGGTTGTTACTTTGGAGGAGCTGCTGGCGGTGCTCGCCAGTAGGCAACGCAGTTCCCGGCGTCGCGCCTGTCAGGAAGCGAGTCTTTTTTTTCAAGGCATCAGACCAATGTTTGCTGGTTTGGAAGCCTTGTTTGGGGGTCGGCTAAAAAGCGCTGAGTTTTTCGCGGCCTTGTCTTCGGTCTTCGTGGCGTTTGGGATCAGGGATGCTTTGGAGTGTGATGCGGCGGGGCGGGAAATCCTCGAGCGGCTGGGAGAGATACGTCGCTTCGGTGCGGAACGCGATGAAGAAATAAACTGGGGTTTCTGGCGGTCATGGGTTTTGCATACACTTGAGCACAACAGTTTCAAGCCGGAAGTCAAAGTGGCGCCAGGGGAGCCGCACGCTATTTTGTACAACCTGCAGCAAGCGACTTTGCTGCAGTCGCAAGCGCTGATTGTGGCGGCTTTGGATCTCCGGCATTTGTCGCCGTTGCGTGGCATGTTGCTGAACGAGCAGGTGCGTCAGGAACTGGGGCTGCCGGGCAGGGAAGCCCTGCGCAACCTTCAGCAGAACCGTTTCCGTGCCTTGCTCGAGTCGGCGCCTGAAGTGTTGCTGAGTTGCCAGACATACGACCGGAGTGGGAGAGTGGAAGCAGTTCCCTGGCTGCACAGTCTGAGGAGTTTTCACGAGTTCTGTTACCAGGACGATCTTGCGGATCAGTCCCTGTTTGAAAATTCTTTGCCTGCCCCGCCCCACTCTGTTTTGAAAAATCTACCGTGTATGCCAGCTCCTGATGCCCCTCGCGGAAGCTGGCCAAAGGCGATCAGTGTTGGTGCCTTCCAGGTTGCAAGTCGTTGTCCATACCGTTTTTTTGTGGAGAACTGCCTAGGTTTTAAGGAGCAAAGTGTGGCGGGCAGCTTTCTGGACAAACGTGATTTTGGTCCCCATTTACACAGCTGTCTGGCCACCCTGCATGGTGAAATTAAAAATTTTTCTGTCGGATTGGATCGTGCTGCTTGTTCTTCTGCCCGGAAACGTTTCCTCGCTTTTGCCAAGGAAGCGGTGGAGCAGGAGTTTTTGCCGTATGTGCGGAACAGTTATGCCAACCATTTCTGGCTGTTGGCTGCAAATGACATCTGTGCGCGCTATGTGGATTGGTGGCTGGAAAACTCGTCTTTTTATACGGCCGAGGACGTGCAAAGCGAAGTAAAACTCGAAAAAACCCTTGCTGATGGTTTGTGTTTACAGGGCCGGGCGGACCTGGTGGTGTGGCTTCCATCTGGACAAGTAATGGTGGATTTCAAAACCGGGCAGGTGCCTGCCAGGGCGCGCATTGTGCAGGGAAATGAAGTGCAGCTTTTCAGTTACGCGCTGATGAGTGAAAACGTAAGCGAGGTGCGTTACTTGAAAATGCAGCCGTACACTCCTTTGCGTCACACGGTTTTTTCCGGAACCGAGCTTGCCGAGTTGCAGGAGAAAACTTCGCAGCGCCTGCGGGAATTTCGTAGCGATTTTGCAAGTGGGAAACCTTTGCCTGCCTGGGGAAGCGATGTGGATTGTTGTCACTGTCCACACAGCGGTCTTTGTCGACGACCCAGCTGGGTCGGCTACTGAAGTGCCGCGACTTTAGCGAAAATACAGGTTTTTTTCTGTTTCCGGGTTGTGGGTTTTGTCTGGATTATGGCCCGGGAAAAATCATTGTAGTTTGCCGCTCGTGATGAATTGGGAAAAAGTTTCACACCAGATCAGGGCGCTTTTCACGGTATTCAGGTCAACATGGGCGGGAATGGGGAAAGATTGGTAACCCTCGAATTGCTGAATGTTGCCAACGAAGTGAGAGCCGGCTTTTATGGCGAGAAATGCGTTTTCGGTTTCAATATCATCCCGCCTGTTGATCAAATAAAGCTTGTAATTCGGCCCGTTGGTGACCTTGAAATTGTCTTCCAGCACGACCCAGTTTGTGCTTTGGAAGCGAACAATTTTGAAGTTTCCCCGGCCGCGGTGAAGCAGGTCGGAATCGTTCGCGGCGGGGTTGAAACGCCCGCTTTTGAGGACCTGCGTTTGAGTGCTTGAGGGATCTTCCAGCTGGCGTTTCAACTCGCGACCTTGGGGACTGGGTTGCTGTTCGATACTGCGGTGGGTGTACCAGAGAAGAAAGGCAGGGACGAGCAGGCTAGCAGCGACCACCGCGGAAATAGTTTTTTTCATGTTCCCGCCATCATAACTGTTCGGTTTTCAATGCCGTTTAGCCGGGTTTTGTTGCGGATAGGTCATTGCATCGCTCTCGCTTGTGCGGGAAGCAACAAACAACCAGAGGCTGACAGATTTCATTGTCCTGCGTGTGAAGGTGAAGCAGGTCAGTTCCATTCGCAGTGGGGTTGAAATGCCCGCTTTTACGGGTCTGTAGTTGAGTTACTGACGTGCCTGACGGATCTGCCAGCTGGCGTTTCAACTCGCGACCTTGGGGACTGGGTTGCTGTTCGATACTGCGGTGGGTGTACCAGAGAAGAAAGGCAGGGACGAGCAGGCTGGCAGCGACCACCGCGGAAATAGTTTTTTTCATGTTCCCGCCATCATAACTGTTCGGTTTTCAATGCCGTTTAGTCGGGTTTTGTTGCGGATAGGTCATTGCATTGCTCTCGCTTGTGCGGGAAGCAACAAACAACCCGAGGCTGACGATTTCATTGTCCTGCGTGTTGAAGGTGAAGCAGGTCAGTTCCATTCGCAGTGGGGTTGAAACGCCCGCTTTTACGGCTCTGTAGTTGAGTTGCTGACGTGCCTGACGGGCCGCCCGGCTGGCGTTTCAACTCGCGACCTTGGGGACTGGGTGGCTGTTCGATGCTGCGCTGGGTGTACCAGAGAAGAAAGGCAGGGACGAATGGGCTGGCAGCGACCACCGCGGAGATAGTTTTTCTTGCGATCCTGCTATCATAACTGTTCGGTTTTCAATGTCGTGCTTCCGTTCGTGCGGGGACCAGCAACCCAGGGCAACGATTTCATTGTCCTGCGTGTTGAAGGCGAAGCAGGTTAAATTCGTTTGCAGTGGGGTAGACGCTGGACATCGTGCTTTTCAAAAAGGTGGTCGTATTTGTACTCATCTGATTGGCTTATCGCTCTGTTTGCCAAGGCCCGGTTCCGTGTCATGATAAGACACACCTTAGGGTACGTTGCGGTGGTGCACGGTCAGTGGGTGGTCGGTCGTGTTCCGGGTTTCACGCAGTATGTCTGGTTGTTGACTCCGGCTTCTCATAATCTCGGGGTTGCCGGCAGCAAGGCTTTATGTTTATGGAAAAAGTTTCCATTAAATGGAAGAAAATGGGAATTACCTTCTTTTTTTGGAAAAACATAGGCACCAGAATGGTTAGCCTAGTGTTTCGTGGCTTCAAGAATCATCCCCAAAGCAGACTTGTGCTTGATGCTCACGCCGTCGGTACAACGACGGATAGATACTCATCTCGGACAACGCATTCGGACCTTGAGACGTATGCGCAGCGCTACGCTTTTGGATGTGGCGACTTTGCTCAATCGCTCAGCTCAGCAGGTATCACGCCTCGAAAGCGGGGCCTGTCGGGTTTCGGTGGCGCAGCTTTGCATGATTTCCGTTTGGTATGGCGCCCGTTTGGGGTGGTTTTTTTACGGTTTGGAAGAAGCGTTTCCGGATTTTGGAAACCAGGTTCGGGAACGTTTGACGGTTTACGATTATCGCGAACGCGAAGAGTCCGAAAAGGCACTGCTTACCGCTTTTCGCGCGCTCAAGTCCAGGAATTGCCGCCGGCACTTGGTCAGGCTGGTAGAAGGCCTTGCCAACGAAGTCTAAGCGGCATTTCGCTGCCTTCAGGTAGAACCGGCGGAGCCCTCCTGACCGGTCGTGTGCTTCGTGTCGGTTCCCTGTTTTTCGTGCCCTTCCCGGAGTGGAGCCGCGGGGGAGCCACTGCTTACTGCTTTTCGCGCGCTCAAGTCCAGGAATTGCCGCCGGCACTTGGTCAGGCTGACAGAAGGCCTTGCCAACGAAGTCTAAGCGGTATTTCGCTGCCTTCAGGTAGAACCGGCAGAGCCCCCCTGACCGGTCGTGTGCTTCGTGCCGGTTCCCTGTTTTTCGTGCCCTTCTCGGAGTGGAGTTGCTGGGGAGCCACTGCTTACTGCTTTTCGCGCGCTCAAGTCCAGGAATTGCCGCCGGCACTTGGTCAGGCTGACAGAAGGCCTTGCCAACGAAGTCTAAGCGGCATTTCGCTGCCTTCAGGTAGAACCGGCGGAGTCCCCCTGACCGGTCGTGTGCTTCGTGCCGGTTCCCTGTTTTTCGTGCCCTTCTCGGAGTGGAGTTGCTGGGGAGCCACTGCTTACTGCTTTTCGCGTGCTCAAGTCCAGGAATTGCCGCCGGTACTTGGTCAGGCTGACAGAAGGTCTTGCCAACGAAGTCTAAGCGGCATTTCACTGCCTTCAGGTAGAACCGGCGGAGCCCTCCTGACCGGTCGTGTGCTTCGTGCCGGTTCCTCGTTTTTCGTGCCCTTCCCGGAGTGGAGCCGCGGGGGAGGCACTGCTTACTGCTTTTCGCGCGCTCAAGTCCAGGAGTTGCCGCCGGCACTTGGTCAGGCTGACAGAAGGCCTTGCCAACGAAGTCTAAGCGGCATTTCACTGCCTTCAGGTAGAACCGGCGGAGCACCCCTGACCGGTCGTGTGCTTCGTGCCGGTTCCTCGTTTTTCGGACCCTTCCCGGAGTGGAGTTGCAGGGGAGCCACTGCTTCTGTCAATGGTGTGTCGATGCCAATGTTGCGTGTTTTGGTTGTTCGATCCGGTTTTTGCTTGAGTGTTTTGCCCGCTTGCAGACGGTTTTCTGTGTTCAGGGGCGAGTCCTGTCAGGGGCGGCGTATGGGTTTGCCGTATTGCCAGACTTTTTGTCTCTGGGAGCCAATGCTTTTGGCACCGTGAGCCAGACTGCGGATGGTGAAATACTTTTTTGGTCAAGAAAGTCTGGTCGCCGAGGGAGGGCGGTCGGCACTCCGCCGACGTGGGTTGCCTGCCAATGCACTGTGGTCTCGTGAGGTTTTTTTCTTGGACTGTGCTCCGGCTATGCCTGCCGTGCATTTCAAACGGCTTGCTGAACTCTTTCGTGCCAACCAGGGTGTTGCCGAAGATTTGGAAAAAGAATTTGCCCGGCCTGGGTGCTACCTGGTTCTCCCGCGCGCCGGCTTGATTTCTGCCTGGTCAAGCGGTGCCGGAGATATATGTCGGGTTGCGCGTTTCAGTGGAGTGCGGCGAGTTGAACGGGGGCTTTTTTACCGCTTTGACCAAGCGGCTTTTGCTCAGGAGGGCGGCGGACAGGGTCAGGTTTCTGTGGCCGATGTTGAAACCTTTATGGCTGAGCTACACGATCGGATGACTGAAAGAGTCATTCGTGATGCTCAGGAACTGGAGACTTTGTTTGAGAGCACAAGTCCAGCTGCTTTTTCCGTTGTAACCCTGGGCACTGATTCGGGGCAGGCGGCCGCAGCAATCCGGGCTGCTGCCAAGTGTTTTGGTTTCCAGCTCAGCGTTGCTCAAATTGCATTTTTGTTGCGGCAATACGCCGCCTTGGGGCGCTCGCCTACCGACTTGGAACTCATGATGTTCGCCCAGGTCAATTCTGAGCATTGTCGTCACCATGTTTTCAATGCCCGTTGGGATATTGGAGGGGTCGATCCGGGGTTCACGCTGTTTGACCTGATACGTCAAACGCGGGCGCTCTCTCCGTCAAGAGTGCTTTGTGCTTACGAAGACAACGCTGCCGTTGTAGAAAGTTCGCGAGGGAACTATTGGCAGGTGGCACCAGATACCGGGGTATATGGCAACCAGCCGGGAGACCTGGTGATGGTGCTCAAGGTCGAAACGCATAATCATCCGACTGCCATTGCTCCTTTCCCTGGCGCGGGAACCGGTGCAGGGGGCGAAATTCGTGATGAAGCCGCTACCGGGCGCGGTGCCCGTCCCCTCGCTGGTATGTGCGGCTTTATCGTGTCTGATCTGCATTTGCCGGGGCACCCAAGGTCTTGGGAGAAAGCGAGTTCTGTGCCGCCGTTTTTTGCCGATCCATGCCAGATCATGCTGGAGGGGCCGGTTGGCGCCGCGCGTTTCAATAACGAATTCGGTCGGCCTGGTCTGGGTGGTTTTTTTCGGACTTTTGAACACCGACAAGGAACAACCTACTGGGGGTATCACAAGCCCGTAATGATCGCCGGCGGCATGGGGACAGCTCCGGGATTTTCTCCCAAGCGCAAAGTTCTTGAAGACGCTATGGTCGTGGTTTTGGGTGGGCCGGCAATGTTGATTGGTCTGGGCGGCGGGAGTTCGTCTTCACAGACTGCGGGGACAAACCGCAGCGAACTGGACTATGCCTCGGTGCAACGGGCGAATGCGGAGATGCAACGGCGTTGTCAGGAAGTCATCGACCGTTGCGTTGCGTTGGGGGAAGGGAACCCAATATTGGCGATCCATGATGTTGGCGCTGGTGGGCTGGCCAACGCTGTCCCGGAGTTGCTGGCAGAAGGGGGCTGCGGCGGGACTATCGAGCTTGCCGATGTTCCGAGCGCGGATTTCGGGATGTCGCCGCTTGAGCTCTGGTGCAATGAAGCACAGGAGCGCTATGTGTTGGTCGTTGTGCGTGAACACTTAGGTCAGCTCTCTGCTTTATGCGAGCGGGAACGTTGCCCGGTGGCGGTTATTGGAGTTGCAAAAAAAAACGCTCCCTTGATCATCCGCGACCGTCGTTATGGCAACGAGCCGGCGTCTGTTCCAATGGACATGTTGATTGGAAAAGTTCCTGGTGGCTCGAAGGTTGTCAGGTTGCCATCGCTCTCCTCCTCACGTGTCAATGGGCAGGCCTTTCAGAAGCCGGTGGTGAATCTGGGCGACATTGCGGACGCTGGCCAGGCGCAGACCTCCCCGTCGGCTACTTTTTCCCCGGCAGATGTGGAGCTTGAAGAAGCAGTAGAGCGCGTGTTGAAGTTTCCGGCTGTGGGGTCCAAAAATTTTCTGATCACGATAGCGGATCGAACGGTGAGCGGACTGGTTTCTCGTGACCAGCTTGTCGGCCCGTACCAGGTTCCGGTCAGTGACTGTGCTGTGTGTGCCGTGGACTATATTGGTTACGCTGGCCAGGCGATGGCTATGGGTGAGCGTACACCGGTGGCGGTTTGGAATGCTCCTGCTTCTGGACGTTTGGCCGTTGCGGAGGCCCTGACGAACATTTTTGCGGCCGATGTCCCTGCTTTGACGGACATTAGCTTGTCTGCCAATTGGATGGCGGCACAGGGTTACCCGGGTCAGGACGCGGCCTTGTATGAAACTGTCTGTGCAGTGACAACCGGGCTTTGTTCAAAATTGGGCATTGCGATTCCGATGGGCAAGGACTCACTGTCCATGCGCACCGAGTGGCGGGAACAGGGGAAGCAATATGAAGTGGTTTCGCCACTGTCACTGGTGGTCACAAGCTTTGCCCCGGTTACAGACGTTCGCAAGACCAGCACCCCTGAACTGTTATGCGATCAGGATACGGTTTTGTTGCTCATAGATTTTTCGCGCGGAAAAAACCGCCTGGGTGGTTCGGTGCTGGAGCAGGTGTGCAACGTTTTTGGGAATGTCCCCGCTGATCTGGATTGCCCTGAGGACTTGCAAAAGACGCACGGTTTTCTGCGTCGCCTACGTGCGGCGGGAATGTTGCTTGCCTGTCACGACCGCTCGGACGGCGGGCTTTTTGTCACGCTGTGCGAAATGGCGTTTGCTGCACATACCGGCTTGGAGATAGGACTTTCCTGTGAATCCGGTGATGCACCAGGTTTTCTGTTTTCCGAGGAGCCAGGTCTGGTCATACAGGTTGCGGCCGATGCTTTGCCTCAGGTTGAACAGCTTGCCGCTGAATCTGGTCTTGGCGATTGTTGCCATCAAATTGGGCAACCGAGTCATGATCTCGAATTTCGTCTTTTGCTTGCCGGTCGAGCCTGGTCCTGGGACTTGATGCAATTGAAAAAATGGTGGTGGGATACGAGCTATCGCATTCAGTCTCTGCGCGACGATTCTGTCTGCGCCCGTCAAGAGCGCGATTTTGTGATCCGAAAGGATGCGTACGGATTGCGCCCGAGCTGGCGAAATGATGTTTCTTCTCGACAGGCTGTTGTCACTCGCAAGGCACCGGGGACCAAGGGCCTGTGCCGTCCGAAGGTGGCTGTTTTTCGTGAACAGGGCGTGAACGGCCAGCGTGAAATGGCGGCGGCTTTTCATGGTGCGGGTTTCACAGCGGTCGATGTGCACACGAGTGATCTGGCTTCAGGTCGCTGTTCTTTGAAGAGTTTTCATGGGCTGGCCGCCTGCGGAGGATTTTCCTTCGGAGACGTGCTGGGAGCGGGACGTGGATGGGCGGCCAGTATTCTTTACCATCCGTTGGTGTGCGAGGAGCTGCAAGCATTTTTTGCGCGCCCTGATACTTTCGGGATAGGGGTCTGTAATGGTTGTCAGATGTTTTCGCAAATCAAGCAACTGATTCCCGGTACGGAGTCTTGGCCGTGCTTTGTCGGCAACCGGTCAAGGCAGTTTGAAGCCCGCCTCAGCCTGGTAGAAGTGTTGGACACGCGCTCTATTTTTTTTGCGGGGATGGCAAACAGTTTGCTTATGGTTCCGGTAGCGCATGCCGAGGGTCGGGTTGTTTTTGAAGACGGAGTCCCGGAGGCGCTTGCACACAACACCTGCCTGCGTTATGTGGGTCACGCAGATCGGGAAGCGACGGAAAACTATCCGGAGAACCCAAATGGGAGCACGGCTGGCATCACCGGTTTTTGCAATGACGATGGTCGCATCACCATCCTGATGCCGCACCCGGAGCGGGTTTTCAGAGGAATACAGTTCTCATGGAGACCAAAGGAATGGGAGGATGCAAGTCCTTGGTCGCGGTTTTTTGAAAACGCGAAACTCTGGCTGGACAACTGAGTTGGATGGATTAAATTTTCATTGCAGTAAATATCAGGCCGGGAGTGAAATATCCGCCTGCAGGCAGGTGAAATGATCACTGCCAGCGGAATGAAAGCAGAGGAAACGAGTTTCATGGGGTTGGTTCCTGCTCGTGTTGGATGCTTGGGTATCGTTCACAGGGTTGGTTGGTGGATTCCGGGAATGTTTCTGCCGTGCCGCGACCCGGCCGAGTCTCAGGTTGAGATGCTTGGCATCAACAGAGTTTGCGGCGGGGCTGTCCGAAGCTACGCCGCCCGGGCGGGATTGGAGCTCGCGTGCCACTTGCTGTCGTTTCAGGTGTCTTCCTGGCGGACGGTCTCGCATACCCCGAGGTGCGTCGGCCCTTAGCCGCTCACGAGCAATACCTCGGAGCTGGTTGATTCTTGTGCCATTCGCTTTTTTTGGATGATGGTTCCGGCAAGGAAGTTGCGAGATTAAAAGCGGTCATTCCTGTAATGAGAAAAAGCGGACGCTGTCAGGGCGCTTGCCCAAACGAAAGGTCCACTCTTGTTAATGAAGGAGGGTTCTGAGCTATAATGTGGGGAGTGTGTTTGGGGGATGAAACGTTTCCCGGCCCGCTTTTGGATGGGTGGTTTTTTAGCACTTGGGGAGGGGTTGTGATGTCGATTATTACGGATATATTCAACAGATATAAGGGTTCTTACGCACAGGGTGATGGTCGCGGGTTAGAACCCATGTCCATGACCCCCGAGCAGCTGCAGCAGACATCTCGAAACGAGTTTCGTATTGATGACTATAGGATCATCGTTAAGAAGCGTGGCAATAATTTCTACGATCGATGCGTATGTTGGCTTGAGGGCCGCTTTTTTTCCCGCTGGGCGAAACCGCAGGTCACCCTTGCCAGACAGGTAACCACCAATAATTTCTCTGTTGAAATCATGGAAGCTCTTGCTGAAATGGGCGTTGAAGATCCAGAGAATCACCCGGTGATAAAACGAATTGAAGGGCGTGCGGCACGGAGGGTGCCCTTACGCTCAAATTTCGTCCGTGAAGTGCTCAAGGAAGTGGCACATATAGTACAAACACACGACATGGAACTGTGGGGTGAAGTAGCACCTATGAGCGCCCAGGAGTCATTCAGGTTTGAAGTTACTGACGATGATCCGCCCCTTTACGATGAGTTGGAAGCACTCCCTGATGATGAAGGTGGTGAACCACCGCCTGATTATGGTGCTGTAGTGTCGGCTGATGATCCGCCTGCCTATGGGGAAAATGGGACAGGGCGAAACAACGACGATGGTCACAACCAAGTATGAAGACACTGTTTCCCAGAAGGAATTGTGCTTGAAGGGAGAGAATGCAGGCCGTGATTTTTTCCCGTGATTGCTCGGTTCGGCAACCTTTATGGAGCGGCGATTTTACTGGCGAAGACGATTTGCCGGGCTTGTCTGATTGTTGCTCGGCGGCGGCGAGGTTGCGCGTGGCGGTGGCACTCCCCGTGCTCCTCTGGAAAACGCAGTTCGTGACAGACGGGTAGCAGTTGAGATGCGGACCTGAGTTGAGTCTTTCAGGACGATGAGCGACGATGAATTTTCGCTGAGGTGTGAGGAGAACTGTCTGGGGGCGCCGGAAGATGAATTTGATCGTGCGAGAAATGCGTAAAGAAATGGAGCGACGAACGTAGGTCCCTTTGCCGGGGGCGACGGGTGGTGCTGGAGGAGAAAGTTGGATCCAAACTTCCTGCTCCACGAAGTGAAAGCCGAGTACAGAAGGCTCTCCGTGTTTCATGACGGACAGAGCACGCTGACGAAGAGAACAGGGATTGATTTTCAGAGTAATGTGTTTCTGTGCTGGTCCTCTTTTCTCGGCACGGTGGTTTTTCGGTCCCGAAATAGACCAGTAGTTTGCTGATTTCAACTTTCTTGACCCCCATATAAAGTGCTCGGAGTTTCGCGTGGGAAGTTCCGGGTATTTGGAACGAAACTCGGGATTTCAAACGTCCACAGGGAAGTTTTGATTGAGAATGCTCATGTACTTAGTGGAGACAACATTTGATGATGGCCATCTTCTGCAAGGTGCCACGAGAAGTTGCGGATACAGTTGCGGGTCAAGGTTTCGCCGGAATTCTTGAAGCAGCATGCACGATCTCTACCATGATCTGGAATTATGGCAGGTGATTTCTACGAAGGGTACGGCAAACAGGTGAAGTCCGAAATTGAAAAGCAGCCGCTTGTCATAACCAGGTCTGTGCCAGTGCCGGAAACGCGGCATGGTCTGCCATCCGCCGATGGAATTGCTCGGTTTTCGCGTCTTTTGTGAACCAGGCCTCTGTCATTCTGGTGCTTCAAGCCTGGTAAAACCTGAGCTTACGCCGTCTGTGGATTGCCTGGGGACGGTTCGCATGTCGCCTGCCGGCACGTCAGGTGTTCTTGGCGGATGGTCATGTACACCTCTCGGTGACCTTGTTTACTCACGCTTGTGAACAATGCCCGGAGCTGGTTGTTTTTTGTGCCTTCTTGTTGGCTAAAAATTCCAGTGCGGAAATCGCGAGCTAAAAAAACAGACATCTCTGGAGGCAGAACTGACATGGCTACGCTGGTCGTGCGCGTGGGGGGTTGACGTCTTTAATCGGGGTCAGCTGTTCGGTACGGTGCCACTTTGGTCGCGCGCGCGGTGGGTGACGTCTTTATCAGGGTCAGCTGTTCGGTACGGTGCCACGCTGGTCGTGCGCGTACGTATAAGGGGGTTTACGTCTTTATTCGGGGTCAGCTGTTTGGTGCGGTGCCACGCTGGTCGTGCGCGGGTTGACGTGTTTTTTTTTCGCCTAGGTTTCCTGCTGAGAGAACGTTGGTCGTGCGTGCGCGGGGTTGACAGCACAGATCCACAGTGCTATAAAGGTGGGCTGCGCTGTACGGGTGGTCTTGGCGGCGCAAAGGTTTTGGTGTGCACAGACTACCGGAGTAATGGAGAGAAATGAACAGAGTATTGGTGAACGCCAGGTATTTTTTGGCGCCCCTGCTCATCCTGATTGCGATGTTTGGGGTTGTCTTGGGTGGGGTCTTCAACTGGGTTGGAGTCATCCTGTTGGGAGCGGGCATTGTCATTGACACTGTCATGCGCTTTCAGACGTCCGGAGCCGGCTTTGACGGGAGCGGCGAAACAGTCTGCTTCCCAGGCTTGCAGAATACGGTGATGTACCTGATGCTGCCGATTTTCGTTCTCTTGCAGCTGGTTTTGGCTTGGCGGGTTCACCAGTATGTTACGGGTGTCGAGGTGACATCGGTTGGCACGTTTTTGGGGCTGCCGGTCACCAACGGCATTACCGGGGCGGATCTGATTGGAGCGGCTTACTCCATTGGCATATTTGCGGGTATCGGGATCATTTACGGACACGAGCTGAGTCATACCAAAGGCTTTGGGTTTGTGATTTCTCGCCTGATGATGGGGCTTTCAGCGTCCAGCCATTTTTGCTATGCCCATGTTTACAACCATCACCTGGAGCTGGGTTCGGAAGATGATCCGGCGACCGCGCCTCGGGGGCGGACGATCTACGGTCATTTGTTTTTGAGCTATTTCGGCCAGTCCAAGTTTCTGTTTGAAATGGAGCGCAGGCGACTGGAAGCGTTGGGCGTTCCCTTCCTTTCATGGCAAAACCGTTGGATTCGCGGCTTCGCAATGAGCCTGCCATCGCTGTTTCTGTTCTTTGTTGCTGGTGGTTGGGTCGGTATTGGCTGCCTTGCTATCGTCTGGGTCGTTTCGAATTTTGAGCTGGAGGCGCTGAATTTTCTCGAGCACTACGGGCTCATCAGAGTGAAAGGCCAACCCATCGACTACCGTCATTCATGGGATAACTCGACGGCGTTTACGAGCTGGTTCTTCATTGAAATCGGTCGCCAGGCCGATCACCATGATCGTGGTGAGACGCATTTCTGGGAACTTGAGGAAGTTGGTGCCCCCAACACCCGTTGGGGATATTTCACGACTTTTGCCATGGCGCTTGTTCCGCCTTTGTGGAAGGCCTACATGCGTAAGAAACTGGCTGCTTGGGACAAGCACTTTGCTTCCCGGGAAGAACAGGTCATTGCGGCAAGAATAAACAAGCAGGAAGGTTTCGATGGTGAGCCTGAAGAGGGCGACCTCCTTTCTGCCACTTGAGCAAAAAACTCAAAAAGGTTTATTGCGTCTATTTTGATGTAGAGTGCGACCCACTGTTTAGCTGGGTCCACTCCTTATTTTACAGTTCAACCGCCTTATAAAAGGAGATTACGTTTATGTCGATCGGCGATCGTTTGCGAACGAGAATAAAAATTTGGGGACAACCGTCCTGTGTTAATACCGCCAAGTGCCTTATGGTTGGTGCGGATAAGGGGATTGATCTTGAAGCTTTGTCTTTTGACCCCGATTCAAGTGAAGTCAAGTCTATTTCGCCTTTTGGTGTCGGCCCCGTCATTAAGGATGTCGATCACGCGGTAGTCGGAGTTTACGGGATTCTTTCGTACCTTGACGACAAAGGCTTTGGTTCCTCGCTGACGATCCGAAATGGGGTGGTGCGCGCAAAGCAGTGGGAGTTGTCACACCTGGCTACTGATATTTTACAGAACAATCTGGATGATCAGGAAGTCGTCTCAAATTTTCTTGGTTTTCTTGACGAGCATTTACAAAGCAGAGGATCCAATATGCGGGGTGACTTTGTTTGCGGGCAGTTTTCTCTGGCTGACATCCACTTGGCAGCAGGCATCAACAAACTGCTCATCAATGGTCGGGGGGATGCAGTGAACGGTCACAGCGGTGTTTCAGCATGGCTGGACTCGGTGAAAGCACACACCGCGACCAGCAAGGACAAAATCATCCCTTACGACAGTTTGCCGACGAGCTTTGATATTCAGAGCGGGCGGTTGCGTGATGTCGTGGTCAATGTCGGTTCCTGACCTGCTTTTTGGGAGGTTGAGCACATGAAGTTTTCCATTCTCAAAGCGACACTGGCGATGGTCGTCTGGTCGGTGGCCGTGGGCTTCGGGCTGGTGCAGGCGGGCGCAGGTGAACACTTCTATAGAGGCGAGTGGACACTGGATGTTGTGCTTTGGTCCCTGGGGACCGCACTGGCATTACTCATCGCACTGATGGTTAATGTCTGGTTATTTTTGAAGGTGGGCGGGGAAGACCCGTGGCGCTGGTTTAAAAAGTAGTCGGCGTACTGACTGCTTGAATGATGAGGTTGAAAAACATGTTCCACAGAAACCATGGCTTGTTCAAAAGCGTCAGGGCTGTTGTCCTGGGTTTTGGAAGTGCGGCGGTACTTTCGTTTGTATCAAGTTCGGCAATCGCAGGACCTTACGGTTTTGATTTGCACAATGTCCTCTCGCCCCGTGCGGGGGGGATGGCAGGGACAGCGATCGCCGGCAGCAGCAACGGTCCTGTTGAAGCTGTGTATGGAAATCCCGCCAACCTGACGGACTTTCAAGGGGGAACTGACTTTACATTTGGTGCGACCTTCTATTACCCACGTGCTACTGCGACGGTACAACAACCGTTGCTGGTACGAGAAGGGATTCCAGATGGCATCATTCCTCGAAGCGGGCCCACTACTTCGGGTGCCGAGTTTTATACAATACCGCAAATAGCCGTGACGCAGGATCTTGCCGGTGTCGGCATTCCCATTGTGCTGGGGTTGGGAGTATCTGCTGTTTCCGGAATTGGCGTGGATTGGCGCCGCAACCCGAAAACATTGGGTGCCGCAGCGGAGTTCATCGTGTTGGGCATCAACGCAGGTGCCGGTTATCAGGTGACGGATCGACTGGATTTGGGACTTGCCGTGACCATTTCCTATGGCATGCTTGAAGCTGGTTTGGCCGGGACTTCTGGGCAGGGGCATGACTATGGTGTACGTCTGACGCTTGGTGGTGAGTATGACCTGACCGACAGCACGGAACTTGGCTTTTATTACCAGACAGAGCTTGAGCATAACTGGAACGACATGATGCTGGTTTCTCATTCTGAAGATATACGCGGAGCTGATTATTTAACGCTGAAGGTGCAGCAACCTGCCAATGTCGGCATCGGTATTTCACACCAGCTTAATGAAAATTGGCGGGTTGCCGCAGACTATATTTACAAAGCCTGGGATAACGCAGAGTTCTGGAAACGTTTTTACAAGGATCAGAACGTGTTTAGTTTAGGTGTGGAATACACAGACGGCCCTTGGACATTACGCGGTGGCTATGGTTATGCCGAAGACCCGACTCGGAATATCAATGGTGTTGATCTGGGGGCGCTTCAGGGTTATGAATATGTTTGCACAGGTTCTACAAATGGTGGCGGTGGTTTTGGCACCTGCCTTCCGCTTGTTGGAACCGGGGAAGCGAACCAGGTCTGGACCTGGTTGCAGGCTATGGAAACCCCTGTAATATATCGCCATCGCCTGACAGCTGGGTTTACTTACGAAGGCTTCCTTGCTCCATTTCTGGCACTGGATGCGCACGTTGCCCATCAGCTTCATGAATCCAGGCAGTACAGTGGCGGTGGCGTAACGAACCACACCAAGCTGGATGTAAAGTCCTACCATGCCGGGTTTGCTTTGACTTGGTCGTTTTAACAGGAGGATTTCAAAATGCCAAAATACATAATCGAGCGCGAAATACCGGGAGCTGGTGAACTTGGCAAAGATGATTTGCAAGGGATTTCGCGAAAATCCTGTGATGTTCTCAGAAGGATGGGCCCTGAGATACAGTGGGTGCAAAGTTTTGTTACTGATGACAAAGTTTATTGCACTTACATTGCCCCCAACGAAGCGGCAATCAGGAAGCATGCCGAACAGGGCGGGTTTCCAGCCAATAAAATTGCTGAAATCAGAAGGGTAATTGATCCTACTACCGCCGAATAGTCGCGGCCTGCAAGATGTGAGAAACGGGCTTCTCCTTCGTGGGGGAGCCCGTTTTTTGTGTCAAGAGATTTGTTTTGACATTGCTATGGGGGCAGGGAGAAAATGTGCGTTGAAGGCGGACAGAAAAACCGGAGAAAGTCTGTTTCGGAAACCAGGTTTTCCCTTGCATTGACAGACTGGTCGGCAAGTCGTGAAAGCAAGCTGGAAGTGATCCCGCCATAGTCTCTTTCAGTCAGGCCGACTTGAGGATGTCGCCGCCTCATCGTCTGTTGTTCCTGTATTACCCAGGCTATTGATGATCGACGCAATAAAGTTGATTACGGGCATTTGTTCTGGCAGCTGTCGCATGAACCCGTCAAAACGTTCGAAGACAAGGATGCCGGGGGCCAGATTGTAGAAAGCAAAAGTGCTCGTTTGCATCCGAATGGTGTTTGCGGCATTTATAATCTTCGGATCCGGATGCACCATGGACACACCAATGATGACTGTAAATTTTGATGCCTGTGCCGAGGATCATTTTAAAGGTCAAGGATTATTTCCCACTTTTGAGTTACGGAAAAACGATTGAAGTGTTGGTCAGGAAACCGGGTTTCAAGCTTGGCGGCAGACGATGCCGGCAGTGCATTCCTGCCTGCCTGATTTGGTGGACCTGTTGCCTGAAGTCAGAGACGCAGCTGAGCGGACAGCAGGTGTCATCTGCCGGGGGCTGGCGCTGAAGCCTGGGGACACGTGACTGGTGCAGTGCATTCCAGCTTGCCTGATTTGGTGGATGTTGCCTGAAGTCAAAGACGCAGCTGAGCGGACAGCAGGTGTCATCTGCCGGGGGCTGGCGCTGAAGCCTGGGGACACGTGACTGGTGCAGTGCATTCCAGCTTGCCTGATTTGGCCTGTTGCCTGAAGTCAAAGACGCAGCTGAGCGGACAGTAGGTGTCATCTGCCGGGGGCTGGCGCTGAAGCCTGGGGACACGTGACTGGTGCAGTGCATTCCAGCTTGCCTGACTTGGCGGGCTTATTGCTTGAGGTCAGGGACGTAGCTGAACAGGCTGCAGATGCCATAATGGCGGTGCGAAAAAAAGGCTTCAAGGTATACAGAAAAGCCGACCATTCGCCGGTAACCGATGCCGATTTTATTTCTCACCAACACATCATCACACAACTCTTGAAATTGTTGCCTTCGGTTCCGATAGTTTCCGAAGAAGGACAACATATTGATTACGAAGAAAGGAAAGACAGCCGTTTCTGCTGGCTGGTGGACCCGCTGGATGGTACGAGGGAATTCGTCGACAACCGCGCTGACTTCACTGTCAATATTGCCTTGATTGAAAATCACTGTCCGTGTCTTGGGGTCGTTTATGCGCCAATGCTCGACTTGCATTACAGTGCAGTGGTCGGACGAGGGGCGACTGTGCAAAATAGATGGGGTGAACGCAAGCCGCTGAGGGTTTGTAAAGTTTTGCCGGACCTTCCACGCGTTCTCGTTGGGCGCGGAGGCCCCGGGAGAAGAATGCGAAAATTTTTAAGCGGCTTGGGCCATCACACATTGATTTACAGAGGCAGCCTGATCAAATGTTGCCTGGTTGCGGAAGGGTCGGCAGACCTGTACATCAGTTTTGGTCATACGTCCGAGTGGGACACCGCTGCGGCCCAATGTATTCTGGAAGAAGCGGGTGGGTATTTGTTGGACTTTGATGGTACTCCTTTGAGGTATAACCAGCGTGACACGCTGGAGAACCCACCTTTCATCGCTTCAGCGACTGGTGAGTTGCGTTGGCGGTTACTGGCAGCCGGGCAGACCGCCTCGGGATAGTTCTGCTGTCTTTCAATAGCGCGACGCCTTTTTTGAGCCACAAAAAAGTACGGTGGGAAGATTTGTCGCTACTTGCTTCCCGTGTTTTTTGGAAAATTTTAGAAAAATTAAAACAGAGGCTTCTCCCGAAACTCGCCGTTCTTGGTCATGTCCTGCAAGATGTCTGCTTTTGCTTTCCTGTTTTGTTTTCATGTGTTGTGAAGCGCAGGCAGGAGTGCCGCGGCATTGTGCGGTTTCCGGTTCGGAAAGACTGCATTTCGTGACTGCGCAGCATTTGAAAATTGACCGTCTAAAAGGGAAAAGCAGCCTCTCTGGGGCAGTACGCTATCGCCGGGAAAGAGAAGCTTTGATGAGCGAATATTTACAGATTGATGAAAACGAAAGCAGGCTGCTGGCAAGCGGAAAAGTACGCTACACTTCTTGTTTTGGCAAATCGCCTGCCTGGTTTCTCAGTGCCGATAAAATTCTCCTTGACCACAGGAAGGAGGTGGTGAAGGCCTACAAAGTCACTTTGCATGTCGCTGGTGTCCCGTTTTTATCGCTTCCCTATTTTCAGGTTTCACTGAACAAGGAACGCAGCAGCGGGTTTCTGACACCCAGGCTTGGTTACAGCAGCCGGCGTGGTGCAGAAGTTGCTTTTCCTTACTACTTCAATTTCGCTCCCAACATGGATTTCCTTTTTCGACCAGCTTATATGAGCAAGCGAGGCTTGCAGGTCGGTGGTAAGTTTCGTTATCTGTTGCCTTATGGTGAAGGTGATATGCAGTCCGAGTGGCTTGATGACCAAGATTACGATGCCGACCGCTATTCATACCGTTGGCGGCACCTTTCGAAAGTCAGCGACAAGCTGGAGTTTTCTGCCAGATTGCAACGTGTATCGGACCTCGATTATTCGCAGGATTTTTCAGTGAGTTCAAACTTGTTGCACGAAGGATATTTGCCGAGTTGGGCCGGCTTGGATTACGTCTGGAAGGGCTGGCGTCTGAAACTGTTTTCAGAAAGCCTGCAACGGATTCGCAGTGTCTATCCTTCAGCCGAGAGCATCTATCAAAGGCGTCCTGACATCCAGCTTGCAGGAAACCATTTTTTCCAGCCTTTTGGTTTGCAGACACGTATGTTGCTGCGCTGGACTCATTTTTCGCACGACCTGTCTCTCTCGGGAAAACGCCTGTATGGCAAGTTTGAGATGCAAAAATTCTTCCGGAGTTCCTGGGCTTACCTGGCTCCCGGCTTCGGCATGCACCACACCCACTATTCGCCCACAGTCGCTGATGACCCTTCTCTTACGGTTCCGTTTTTCAGTTTCCGAGGGGGGCTGCTATTTGAAAATCCTCATAGTGGCCGACGCTTCACAAGCGTTTTGGAGCCGGAATTCATGTATTTGTACGTGCCGCGCAAAGCACAGGAACAGATGCCACTTTTTGACACGGGCTTCAAAGAGTTCTCTTATGATCGCCTGTTTGCAGACAATCGTTTCAGTGGCGTTGACCGGGTGGGCGATGCCAATCAACTCAGCCTGGGGCTGGTTGCTAAAATGCTCCATAAGAACAGCGGAATAGAGATTGCCCGCGCGCGCATAGGACAAATACATTATTTCGACGATCGAAAAGTCGGGCTTCAGTCTGCTGTTGATAACCGGGAGAAGCAGTCAGACGTGATTGCCGATTTGCAGGTTCGTTTCACTGATCGAGTGTCTTTGCGCAGTGAAGTGCAGCTTGGAAAACGCACTGCCTTCGCCGGTGGTTCGAAACATTCTTTGCGGTATCGTGCAGAGAATCGGGTACGTTTTGAGGTTTCCTTCCATTCTCTGCAGGCAGGAGGCAACGGGTTTGTGGACAGTGGACCCGCAGAAAAGTTCAGACAATTGCGGCTTGCTTTCGACACGCCCGTCAGGGAAAACTGGCGAGTGCACGGAGCCTGGAGTCAGGACCTGAAAGGCGGGCGCGATCTTGAATCGCTGGTCGGACTCGAGTACGAAAGCTGTTGTTGGAGCATCAGCTTTTTCGCGCAACGCTTGCTGGTCAACGCCGGCGCAGAAGCTGCCACTGGGCTACAGGGAAAAGCGGATTATGACAACCGATTTGGCTTGCAATTTTCGCTCCGCGGTCTGGGGCAGCAGCGGTGACAGCGTGCGACGAGCAGCGGAAAAACATTTTTTCAGGACAAATTTAATGACGGGATTTACGCATAAAAACTTTTTTTGTCGCTTGCAGACGATGGTTGGCAAAGCGTTGCTCAGTATTTTCCTGGTTTATGGAATCACAGCTGTCGCAGCCACCTCGCGCCCGCTTGACCGCATTGTTGCGGTCATTGAAAACCACATTGTGACCCAGGTTGAACTGGATGCATACGTTGAACGGGCCCGGCGCATGATGCGTTCTCAGGGACACCAAATTCCGACAGACATGCGGTTTTTCAGGCAGGAAGTTTTGCAACAGTTAATCATGAGAAAACTGCAGCTTCAGGAAGCCGGCAAGCTGGGCATTGTCATTGACGATATTACGCTTGATCGGGCGATGAATTCTTTGGCCGCGCGTGAAGGCGTGACCTTGGAGGACTATTTGCGCAAAGTGGGAGAAGAGTATTCCTGGATCAGGAGGCGGGTCCGGGATGACATTGCGATTAACACTTTGCTGCAGCGCGAAGTGGTGGACCGCATTTATATTAAAGAAAGTGAAATTCAAGAATTCCTCATGGACGAAGTGGGTGACTTCAGACCGGAGTTTCGTATGGTGCAGGTGCGGTTCGAAGCGGCATCAATTCCTGAACAAACCCGCAAGCGGCTGAAAGTCCTCGTGTTGAAACTGAGGCGTGAGAACATCGACACCTTGTTCTGGTTGCGGCAGAGAACTTCTGCTCTTTTGCGTGAACTGGAGATTTGTCGTGGTTGCGCAAAGTTTCAGATATTCGACTGGTTGCACTTTGAAGATTTGCCGACAGTGGTTCGTGACGGTTTCAGCGCCGTACGTCCGGGCAGCACCGGTCAGTTATTGAAAACCAGTGACGCTTTTTTGTTTTACCAGTTGCTTGATGTCCAGCGCGCCATTGGTGAGGGTGTGCACAGCAAGTACAGGGTACGGCATATTTTGTTGAAGCTCAGCCCGATGCAAAGCGAAACAGTGATCAGGAAGAGGCTGACGGCGTGGAAGCAACGCATTCAAAAAGGCGAGCGATTTTCGAATCTGGCGCGGAGATTTTCTGAAGATGCCATGAGCGCTTTCAAAGGTGGTGACCTCGGATGGCTTGATCCCGAACAAATAACCCCCGAGTTTACAAAGCATCTTGTCGCTGCAAAACCGAAAACGGTCGTGGGCCCCTTTGAAACTCCTTTTGGTTGGCATTTGCTGGAAGTCCTGGAAGTACACAAGGAAAAGTCGGATTTTGAAGCGGCGTACCAGAAAGCATCGGAAATCATCCGCCGGGAGAAATCCCGTGCCGAAGTCCAGAATTGGCTGTCCCATTTGCGCGAGACGAGAAGCATAAAAGTTATTGGTGCCAAGTAAACATCAGCGACACGCGTTCGCACTGCTGACGGCAGTGGGTCAGGTTGGCGAGCTTTCTGTGGCGTGGAAAAATCATGTTTTGGGCAGGAAGCCAAGTTTAAGAGCAGGCTGATCTTCATTCCTTCATCTCACACTGAACAGCACTTGTCTGGCCGTAAAAGAATGGTCTTGGTCACTACCGGGGAACCCGCTGGAATCGGGCCGGACATCGCCCTGTCTTTGCGCAACGATTCTCGTTCCCATGAATACGTTCTTGTCGGGGACCTGGATATGCTTCGCGCCAGGGCACGGATGCTGGCCAGCCCGGTCAAGCTTTGCGAATACGAAAGGGAAAGCCACGAGCCTGCCCATGACCATGAACCCACGGTGCTTTCTGTTTTGCACATTCCTTTGTGTCATCGGCCGGTCCGTCTCGGCTTTTCCGACCCCAGGAATGCCCCTTACGTCATCAGACAACTGGCAACCGCAAGCGACAGGTGTTTTGATGAAAACAGTGTCGCGATGGTGACGTGCCCGGTACAGAAGTCAGTGATCAACGACAGCGGTTTTGCTTTTTCAGGTCACACGGAATACCTTGCTCGTCGTTTTGGATGCAATGCCACCATGATGCTGGCTCTGGAACATGGTCTCAAAGTGGCATTGGCAACCACGCATTTGCCTTTGCGGGAAGTGCCAGAAAAGGTCAGCAACGAGTGTGTCTTCCGGACGGTGAGCGCAACCAGTTCTGGTTTGCGTTCTTATTTTAATGTAGACAGCCCGCGAATCCTGGTTTGCGGGCTGAATCCGCATGCCGGCGAGGGAGGGTATCTGGGGGACGAAGAACAAAACGTGATTCAACCCGCGGTTGCCCGCGCGCGCGAATGTGGCATTGCGGTGACTGGGCCAGTAGCGGCAGACACGGCTTTTACGGAACAGAGCCTGGCAAACACAGATGCCGTGGTCGCGATGTACCACGACCAAGCGTTGCCGGTCATTAAAAGCATTGGCTTCAAGCGCGTGATCAACCTGACTTTAGGCTTGCCGATTTTGCGTGTTTCTGTTGATCACGGGGTAGCACTGGATCTGGCGGGCAGCGGACGTGCCGACCCGTCCAGCTTGATGCACGCTGCCGAATTTGCGTCCCGTGCATCCCTCTCGGGCAGCTCTTCGGGATCCGCTGGTCAGTGAAAGCAAAAAAACAACTGGGTCAGCATTTTCTCAGTGATCCGGAAGTCATCGAGAATATGGTCAGCGTGATTTCCCTGCGCCGGAATGAGCCGATGCTGGAAATTGGACCTGGCCGGGGAGGACTGACAGACGCTTTGCCGGTGAGCATGTAGTACTCCATGCCGTGGAAGTGGACAGGGGTCTTGTCGATTTGTCCGGTCGGATGCATGCTCCAGTGTCTGTGCCTCGTGCATCCCTCTCGGGCAGCTCTTCAGGATCCGCCGGTCAGTGAAAGCAAAAAAACAACTGGGTCAGCATTTTCTCAGTGATCCGGAAGTCATCGAGAATATGGTCAGCGTGATTTCCCTGCGCCGGAATGAGCCGATGCTGGAAATTGGACCTGGCCGGGGAGGACTGACAGACGCTTTGCCGGTGAGCATGTAGTACTCCATGCCGTGGAAGTGGACAGGGGTCTTGTCGATTTGTCCGGTCGGATGCATGCTCCAGTGTCTGTGCCTCGTGCATCCCTCTCGGGCAGCTCTTCAGGATCCGCCGGTCAGTGAAAGCAAAAAAACAACTGGGTCAACATTTTCTCAGTGATCCGGAAGTCATCGAGAATATGGTCAGCGTGATCTCCCCGCGCCGGGATGAGCCGATGCTGGAAATTGGGCCTGGCCTGGGAGGACTGACAGACGCTTTGCCGGGTGAGCATGTAGTACTCCATGCCGTGGAAGTGGACAGGGGGCTTGTCGATTTGTCCGGTCGGATGCATGCTCCAGTGTCTGTGCCTCGTGCATCCCTCTCGGGCGGCTCTTGCAGGATCCGCCGGTCAGTGAAAGCAAAAAAACAACTGGGTCAACATTTTCTCAGTGATCCGGAAGTCATCGAGAATATGGTCAGCGTGATCTCCCCGCGCCGGGATGAGCCGATGCTGGAAATTGGGCCTGGCCGGGGAGGACTGACAGACGCTTTGCCGGGTGAGCATGTAGTACTCCATGCCGTGGAAGTGGACAGGGGGCTTGTCGATTTGTCCGGTCGGATGCATGCTCCAGTGTCTGTGCCTTGTGCGTCTCTTTTGGCCGGCTCTTCGGGATCCGCCGGTCAGTGAAAGCAAAAAAACAACTGGGTCAGCATTTTCTCAGTGATCCGGAAGTCATCGAGAATATGGTCAGCGTGATCTCCCCGCGCCGGGATGAATATGGTCAGCGTGATCTCCCCGCGCCGGGATGAGCCGATGCTGGAAATTGGGCCTGGCCTGGGAGGACTGACAGACGCTTTGCTGGCAAAGGGTGTGGTACTCCATGCCGTGGAAGTGGACAGGGGTCTTGTCGACCGCCTGCGCACCCGTTACGATGGTTTCAAAAGATTGCATATCCACGAGTCAAATGCGCTGACATTCGATTACTTGCCGTTGGTGGAACCGGGAGCCACACGATTGGTGGGTAACCTGCCTTACAATATCTCCACACCTTTGTTGCTGATATTTTTGAAAATATCCAGATATTTCCGTGATATGCACTTTTGTTTGCAAAAGGAATTTGCCCAGCGGCTGTGCTCCCGTCCGGGAGAGCGCCACTGGTCGCGTATAGGGGCGACGCGTATGCTCTACTGCGATGCGGAAGTATTGTTTGATGTTCCAGCCGCCGCTTTTAACCCGCCGCCGAAAGTCTGCTCAAGCTATGTCTGGTTGCGTGCTTTGCAGCCACCGCCATCCTTGCAGTTTGCTGCGCGCATGGAGAAACTGGTGACCCGGTCTTTCAGTCATCCGCGCAAAAGCATTCGCAACATATTTGCTGGAATGCTGGATGGGGTGGAGCTGGAAAGTCTTGGGTTGAATCCTGCCATCAGGCCGAGGATGCTGACCTTGGGAGCTTTGGAAGCTATACTGCAACTCATGGAGGCTAAAAAACATGGGACAAGAGATAGCTGACGGACGCTACATTATTACCACGCAGGTTCGCACTTTGTTTTTGGAAGAGTATTCTGATTTCGAGGAAGGACGGTATGCCTTTGCTTATACCATCACGATTAAAAACGATGGCACTGTTGCTTCCCGGCTTATTTCTCGTCACTGGATCATTTGTGATTCCAACGACAAGATACAGGAAGTCCAAGGTGATGGCGTGGTCGGGGAACAGCCTTTTCTGCGCCCCGGTGAAGCTTTCTGTTACACCAGTGCGGCATTGATTGACACGCCGGTCGGAACCATGCGAGGTTCGTACAAAATGAAGGCGGTAGACGGTGAGGAATTTGACGCGCCGATTGATGAGTTCATGCTGGCCGTGCCCAACGTTCTTCACTAAGTTCGTGCTTAAATGGCTCTTTATGCGGTAGGTGACCTGCAGGGTTGCCTGCAGGCTTTTGAGGCGTTGCTGGAGCGCATAAATTTCGATAAAAACTCTGATCACCTGTGGTTGACAGGTGATCTGGTCAACCGTGGTCCCAGTTCGTATGAAACACTTTGCCTAGTGCGTGATTTGAGCGACAGTATCGATTGTGTGCTGGGCAACCATGACATTTCTTTTTTGCGGATTTGTTCAGGAAGCGGCAGACCACCGGCTGACGGGTCACTCGATAAATTGTTGAAAAGCCGGGAGTGCGGCGAGCTGTACGAATGGGTGCGGCACCTCCCGCTGGTACACCACGATATGCAGCGCAAGTTTTTGCTGGTGCACGCCGGACTGGTCCCGCAGTGGTCGATTCGTGATGCGATCGTTTTGGCAGGCGAAGTCGAAGACCGTTTGCGCGGACCGGATCACGTTGCGTTTCTTGACAGTCTCTTTTGCCGAGGAGCACTTCAGTGGCGGGAAGACTTGCGTGGCCCCGAGCGGTTGTGCTTTATCGCCAACACTTTGACCAGGATTCGTTTTTGCGATGAAGACGGTCGCCTGGATTTGCATGAAAACGGTCCCCCCGGTTCCCAGCCGGCGGGTTACTTTCCTTGGTTTGATCTTGATAGTCGGAGAGAAGATGGATGGCGGGTGCTTTTTGGACACTGGTCTGCTTTAGGGCTTATGGTACGAAAAGATGTGCTGGGTCTTGACAGCGGTTGCGTCTGGGGGAGGCAATTAACAGCTTGCCGGTTATCGCCGTTGCCAGTGCAAACCTATAGTGTCCAATGTTGTCCACCTGTCCCCTCGCGTTTTGGGAAAACCATTGCAGCGGCACATTAGCGTATTGCTTGTCTCTGTCACGGTCATGGCAGTGCTGGTTTTGTTATGGGCAAAGCCCAACCCGGCCACCAATGCCAAACCAGTTAGTCGGGAAGTGGTTTCGATAGTCGCGGCGCAGGAGCTGAATCTACTGGCCGAGAGACTATTTTACGGCCGTCTGGAGCCAGTCAAAACAAGCCGCTTGGGCTTTGAAGTTTCAGGCGTTCTCAGCCAGCGAAAAACGGAAGTTGGAAAAAACGTAGTGGCGAAGGAAATCCTTTTGCAGCTTCGGGCAGACGATTTTGCAAATGCCTTGGCCATCGCTGAAAATGAATTGCGACTGGCGCAGCTTGAAAAAATGCGTTACGAAACCTTGTTCGAGCTGACGGAAAAACGGCGCGTCTTGCAAAGCCTTGAAGTCAAAAGACAGGAAGATCTGGACAAAAAATCACTGTCGCCACGCTCTTCTCTGGATGCGGCGATGCGAGAACTGGTCAGGGTTGAATCCGAAGCAAAGGAATACTCCAATGCGCAGAAAGCGGCAGGCATAAAGTATCTGCTGGCTGCAACCAGGCTACGCCAGGCGCGCGAGGATCTGCAAAAGACATTTTTGCTTTCCCCCTACGCCGGGGTGGTCAATTCGATCACTGTGGAGGAGGGTGATTATGTAGACCGCGGGCGGACGGTTCTGGTTTTGGCGGCTGTTTCCAGCCTGGCGGCAGTCATCCACGTTGGCAATAACGATCTGGCATATATTCAGGCGCACTCGCTGGTGCCGATTGTGGCCGATGGGCAAAATTTCTCTGGACGCGTTCACTCCGTGCAAACAATTCCTGATCCGCACACCCTGACTCACGAAGTACGAATTTATTGTGCGGGTGAAGGGCTCAGTGTGGGACAGATCGTGCAAGTGAAATTGTCCCTTGAAGAAAAGCTCAGGGTTGTTACCGTGCCAGCTTCAGCGGTGCAGTACGAAGGTGGGACAGCGGTTTTTGTGGAAAATAATGGTGCCTTGAGTCGTGTTCCGGTGCAGCTTGGCGCACGCCTGGATGATGTAATCGCAATCGAACAGGGGCTGGCACCAGCGGCGCGTGTTGTGGTCGACGGTGTGCGGAAATTACGGGATGGGCAAAAAGTACTGGTTCAGTAGTCCCGTTTTGCGGTTGCTTTGGAAGTTTTTCAGGAGTTGTCGATGGCACAAAAACCCCAGTGGAGATTGTGCTGATGAAAACTGGTGTTCGTGCTTTTGGTAACAGAGAAAGCGCCGAGAGAGTGAGCACGCGGTAGATACTTTGCTTCCGGTTCTACCTGTTGCCGTTTTTGGCTACTCTTGATTGGGACTTCCTGGATGCTTGAGACCTTCAAAGTCGCGCTCCGTAAAGCTGAGCAGGGAGACGTAAATGCTCAAACCGAGCTGGCAGAGATGTGCCACAAGGGAGAGGAGGATGTTCCACAGAACTTTGAGAAGGCAGCTTACTGGTACCACAAGGCGACAGAACAAGGAGATGCAGCCGCACAATTCAACTTGGGAATGATGCATGTCGATGGGTGGGGTGTCCGGCAGGACGACCATGAGGCTGTCTGCTGGTTTTCAAAGGCAGCAGAACAAGAAGATGCAGCCGGGCAAAACAACTTTGGAAAAATGTACGCCGATGGGAGGGGTGTCCGGCAGGACGACCATGAGGCTGTCTGCTGGTTTTCAAAAACAGCAGAACAAGGAGATGCAGCCGGGCAAAACAACTTTGGAAAAATGTACACCGATGGGCGGGGTGTCCGTCCGGCAGGACGACCATGAGGCTGTCTGCTGGTTTTCAAAGGCAGCAGAACAAGGAGATGCAGCCGGGCAAAACAACTTTGGAAGAATGTACACCGATGGGCGGGGTGTCCGTCCGGCAGGACGACCATGAGGCTGTCTGCTGGTTTTCAAAAGCAGCAGAACAAGGAGACGCAGCCGGGCAAAACAACTTTGGAAGAATGTACGCCGATGGGTGGGGTGTCCGGCAGGACGACCATGAGGCTGCCTGCTGGTTTTCAAAGGCGACAGAACAAGGAGACGAGGAAGGACTCTATAATCCTCTGTAGATATATGCCTGGGGGCGTGGCGGAAGGCGGGACAGTCCATAAGCCTGTTTTCTTTTTCCGTAGCGTAGCTGGAGAACGGGAGAGTGTCGGAATCAATATCTGGGGTCGGGATCGACGCCGGCTATGCGTTGGAACTTGGGTTTGTCAGATTGCCAAAGTGGTTTTTTTGTGTTGATTCTGACGTACCAAAGGGGTCAGAAGATGACCGAAAAACGCAATTGACGCTCCGTGTCCAAAGCAGTATCTGTCACCAGGTCTTTTCCTACGGCTGAGAGTGAGTGTCGGGAAAAAAGTCGTCTCATTCAATCGTGGGTCAAAACGGATTCCGACTTTGTAGGGACCATCCGGTGAGAATACGCTCATCGATTCTTGATGGCGGGTAGTCTTGGGTTTCAAGGATCAGGAAAGCAGTCGCTTCAATCCAGTGTAGATGGTGGACATGACTGTCAAGGACAATCGGGGTCATCATAGACTGGTGACGGCTCCCATGTTCATTGTCAGTCAAAGCAGTGGATTCTTGTGCCATTTACCTCCTCCTGGTGGCTAAAGATTCCAGCGGGGAAGTGGCAATGTGAAAAAGCAGACCTTTCCAAATGGGAGAAAGCGGATCCGATCCACTTGATCACACAGCAGAAAATTTGCCGTGTTTCAGGACGGCGTTTACCCGGTTACAATGGGGAAGCCGGAGCGTGTTCCGGCTTCCCCAAGGCAAGGCCTGCCGTGCATTTTTTTGCGGTGTCAAGCACGATGCTTGCTTGGTTTCATACCAGGACATGATGCGTCTTGGAACATTTTTATATCTGAATGAGTAATTTGCGTTTGAATCGTTTGGAGCGGCGAACGGCTCTGTCTCTTTCCGGCGTATTTTTTGTGCGCATGCTGGGTGTGTTCATGCCTTTGTCGGTGCTGGCTGTGGCTGCTTCCAGCTTCCCAGGTGCCACTGCAATACTTGTAGGACTGGCGTTGGGGATCGTCGGTTTGACCCAGGCGATCATGCAACTGCCGTTTGGCATCCTTTCTGACCGCATTGGTCGTAAACCCGCGATTGTTGTCGGTCTTTTGATTTTCATAGCGGGTAGTGTCATCGCGGCGAGTTCTGAATCCATTCATCAAGTGATTCTGGGGCGTGCTTTACAGGGGGTGGGGGCTATTTCTGCTGCAACCATGGCTTTGGCGGCAGACCTGGTGCGGGCCAGGCAGCGTTCCAGAGTTTCAATGTTTATCGGCCTGGCAATCGGGACCGCTTTTTTTCTGGCCTTTTTAGTGGCACCGCTGTTGCTGAGCAATTTTGGTTTGCAGGGAGTATTCTATTTCGTTGCTCTGGGAGGTGGGGTTGCGCTTTTTTTGGTGTTGTTCGCGGTGCCGAACCCGGGGCAGACTGGTTTTCAGAAAAAGCAATCCGATACCAGTGCTGGAATTTTAAGGTGGTTATTCCACAAGCAGCTCATGAAATTTCACGTCGGCATTTTTGTTTTGCATGCCACCTTGGTGGCAAATTTTATGGTTTTGCCATTTGTGCTTCGTGACCAGTTTCATTTTCCGCTCGTTGAGCACTGGAAGTTTTACATTCCGCTCCTGGGGCTTTCTTTCTTGCTCGTGTTTCCGCTTCTCAAGCTCGCCGAGAAAAAGTCCAAGTTCAAACTTTTTTTTCTGATCAATGCTTTTCTTCTGTCTTTTGCGCAGTTACTGTTTTTTGTGGTCCCCTCCGACTGGTTGTGGCTATTGTTGGCCGGGTTGATTTTTTTCGTGGCATTTAATTTTTTTGAAGCAAGTTTGCCGGCACTGGTCAGCCGGGTGGCTCCGGAAGAATTTCGCGGCACCTGTCTGGGTGTTTTTACTTCCTGCCAGTTTGCCGGTATTTTTGTAGGGGGACTTGTCGCGGGATTGATTCAGTCGTATGTTGGAACAGGCTTTCCCAGCTTGTTTGGTTTTGTCCTGTGTTCCTTGTGGTTACTATTCCTGACAAGCGTGAAGGAACCCCCTTTGCGCCACAGCAACAGGGAGTAGTTCTGGTCTTTTATGGTGCGGGTCTTTCTTTTTCGGGAGACGAAAATGTCACGCTGTATTTGCGAAGCAATACAGTATAATCGTCTCGATTACCGGCGGCATTGCTATGTTTTTTCTTGGCAAAGATTGCTGATTTCAAATGGAGAATAATTCATCATGTCAAGAGGTGTTAATAAAGTCATTCTAGTTGGAAATCTGGGTCAGGATCCTGATTTGCGTTACGGGCCCACGAATGGTTCAGCGGTGTGTAGTGCGTCCCTGGCGACGAATGAAACCTGGAAAGACCGTGCGACGGGCGAAAAACACGAGCGTACGGAATGGCATCGTCTGGTGTTTTTTGGTCGTCTTGCTGAAATTTCCGCCGAGCATTTGCGTAAGGGGTCGCAAGTGTATGTGGAGGGACGTCTAAGGTCGCGAAAGTGGGTAGACAATTCTGGTGCTGAGCGGCATCAGACGGAAATCGTGGTCAGCGAAATGCAAATGTTGGGTGGTCGTCCCGAAGGGTTCACCCGCCACGACGAACAACAACCTTCTCACAATACTAAAGAGGGGGACAGGCCTGACGCCGCACAGCAGCAACATGGTAATGTTGCCGCTCCACCCCAGTTTTCGACAAGAAGACCAGAGCGTTCGTCTCCCCGTGGTTTCTCCGAACAGGCGCCGGCGGAAAGCCTGGAAGACGACGATATTCCTTTTTAGAAACCGAACCTGGACAGCTGTTCCGGAATAGTCTTTCGGTTTTGTGAGTAGCGAGTTTTGAGTTGTAAAGAGGTATTGTCTGTTCGGGCTTAGGTGTGTGCTGAAATGCAGAATCGTTTTTTCAACGGTATTGCCTGGGATTTCTTTGCTTGGAGTGGTATTCCGCTGACCCACAGCCTGCAGTGCACCCCTCTCGTTAACTTGGACAAATGGTGTCGCGGCCGAGGTCCACTTTCGTAACCAGGAGGAGCGTGGTTTTGAGATGTTTTCGCTCTGGATTCGCCGGATCGTTGAGACACAAAACCGGTTTCCCGGCTTTTTTCCCAGAGTGATTTTCCGGTAGCTGGCATGTTTGGCATCAATGCTCCGGTTCTGGTAACCGGGGCAAGTGGGTTTATTGGAAGTGCTCTTTTGCGAGACTTGGTGGAGCACGGCTTTTCGGTGCGTGCCTTGGTGTGCAGCGAACCGGCGCACAAGCTACCTGGCGTCAGCTATTGCCGTGGCCCATTTTCGTAACCAGGAGGAGCGTGGTTTTGAGATGTTTTCGCTCCGGATTCGCCGGATCGTTGAGACACAAAACCGGTTTCCCGGCTTTTTTCCCAGAGTGATTTTCCGGTAGCTGGCATGTTTGGCATCAATGCCCAGGTCCTGGCAACCGGGGCAAGCGGGTTTATTGGAAGTGCTCTTTTGCGAGACTTGGTGGAGCACGGCTTTTCGGTGCGTGCCTTGGTGCGCAGCGAACCGGCGCGCAAGCTACTTGGTGTCAGCTATTGCCGTGGCCCATTTTCGTAACTAGGAGGAGCGTGGTTTTGAGATGTTTTCGCTCCGGATTCGCCGGATCGTTGAGGCACAGAACCGGTTTCCCGGCTTTTTCCCCAGAGTGATTTTCCAGTAGCTGGTATGTTTGGCATCAATGCCCCGGTCCTGGTAACCGGGGCAAGCGGGTTTATTGGAAGTGCTCTTTTGCGAGATTTGGTGGAGCACGGCTTTTCGGTGCGTGCCTTGGTGCGCAGCGAACCGGCGTACAAGCTACCTGGTGTCAGCTATTGCCGTTGTCGTGACATCAGCTGTGAAAGTGAACTGCGCTACTCCCTGGTGGGGGCAGGTGCAGTTGTGCATCTGGCCGGCGCCGCGCACCAGCTGGATCGAAAAGCGCGCACCGACTATGATTATTTCCGCAGCGCCAACCTGGTGGGCATCGATTGCCTGCTCCGATCAATGGAGCGAGAGCAAGTCCGGCGCTTCATTTATCTCAGTACCTTGAAAGTGCATGGCGACAGCAGTGTTACACCACTGCGAGCGGATAGTCCGCTCATGCCGGGCGATGCTTATGCGCTATCAAAACATGAGGCAGAAAAGACGTTGCGTGACCATGTGCAATCCGGTGGTTTGGAAGCGGTTGTGATCCGCCCGCCGCTGGTTTATGGGCCAGGTGTCAAGGGCAATTTTTTGCGGCTCATGAAAATCATTTCCCGGGGGCTGCCGCTTCCCCTGGCAAGAGTTCGCAACAAGCGTAGTCTGGTCAGCCTCGCAAATCTTTGTGACCTGGTGCGTTGTTGCCTGCTTTCAGATCGTGCCACAGGAAAAACATTCATGGTTTCTGATGGGCAGGACTTGTCCACGCCACAACTTATCAGAATGATTGCGGCTGCCATGAAAAAACGTGCGTTGCTGTTTCCAATCCCCGGGCGACTGTTGCACGTGCTTGGGATGCTGTTAGGTTTGGAAGGGATGATGCTGAGATTATGTGGAAGCCTGCAGGTGGACATTTCGCAAACTTGCCAGACATTGAACTGGTCACCACCGGTTGATGTTGGTCAAGGGGTGCAACGAACGGTCGACCACTGGTTGAGACACTAATTCTGCTGGTCGCTTTGTGGGCCTCCTGGCTGCTCAGTGGCCAGACCCGCCACTTGCTGGTGAAATGCCGTGTTCTAGACCGCCCGGGTCCGCGCAGTTCACATTTCTCCCCCACTCCCCGTGGGGGGGGCATCGCTTTGATTGCAGTTTTTCTGGCGGCCGTACTTTGTTATTTCATTGTGGGTGGTGCTGACTGGTCCGTATTCGGGCCGTTTTTGCTATGCCTGTTTGTTGGTGGCGGACTGATTGCGGTTCTGGGGTTCGTTGACGACCTTTATTCAATCAATCCAATTCTCAAATTCTTTTTTCACTTTCTGCTGGCGCTGTCGGCGGTGCTGCTGCTTGCCATTCCTTCTCTGCCGTTTGCGACGATTGTGGTGAACGGCAACTGGTTCACCGGCACACTTGCCGGCCTCGCAATTATCTGGTGCGTCAATTCTTTTAATTTCATGGATGGTATTGACGGCATAGCAGTCTTGCAGGCCATGACGATGTCTTTGTCCGCTTTGATCATTTCGCTGGCTCTTGGCGGGCCATTGCTGCACCACTTTATTTTGGCTAATTTGTTTGCGGTGGGGCTAGGTTTCTGGTTCTGGAATCGTCCCCCGGCAAAAGTGTTCATGGGCGATACAGGAAGCGGGTTTTTCGGTTACATTTTGGCTATATTGGTGATGGAAACCTCCTCCCATGGTGTCTTGAATGTCTGGTGCTGGCTGATTCTTTTCGGAGTTTTTTTTGGTGATGCCACCACCACGCTTTTTTTGCGCCTGAAAAACCGGCAGAAAATCACGCAGGCACATCGGGATCATGCCTACCAAAGGCTGGCGATGCATTGGCAACGCACCAAAGAGCCAGACTCCAGCCCGGCGGCGGGGCGGACCTGGGCGCACCGTTCTGTACTGCTGGGCGTATTGCTGGTCAATGTCGCCTGGTTTTTTCCTTTGGCTTTCGCGGCGGCCGGTTTCCCGGAGTGGGGTTTTGTTCTGGCCATCGTGGCTTTTGCACCTCTGGTCTTACTGGTGCTGAAAATTGACAAGTATTATCGAAGCTCATGTTCCCGCATCCTCGTCGACTGATGTCTGCTCGGTGGCTCATTGCGCTTCCCAAGTCTGCGAAAAGGCTGTTGATGCTCGGCTTCGATCTGTTGCTGGTAACGCTGGCGTTCTGGACTGCGCTTTCATTACGTTATGGGGAGTTTCTCGAGCCTCAGGAAAAATGGATTTTTCCGCTCATGCTGGCTGTTCTCGTTTCACTCCTTTCGTTTTGGTTCAGCGGTTTTTATCGGGTATTTGTTCGTCACCTGGGTTCAGATTTGATCTGGCAATCAGCCAAGGGAGCAACCTTGGCGGCACTGGCGTGGGGCACAACCTTGTTGTTGACTGGCGTGCAGGAGGTGCCACGCTCGGTGGTGTTGATCTACCTGTTGTGTTGTTTTCTGTTGATCGTGATAAGTCGTCTGTTCGTTCGCAACCTGTTGGTCGGAAGCTATGGGAAAGCGGCGGCAATTTATGGGGTGAGTGAATCCGCGGTGCAGCTGGCGAGTGCTTTGCGTCATGGCGCGGCTTTTATGCCGTCTTTTTTCCTCGATGAATCTGTGGAGAACGAGGGGCGGGACATCAATGGGATCCCGTTGTTTTCCTTGCGACATTTCGCAAAGCTTTGCCGGAGATTCGGTGTAAAAGATGTTTTTGTGACGCTTCGCTTCGCCTCTCGTGCCGAACGCCGACGAGTATTGGCACTGTTTGAGTCGTACCCGGTGCGTGTGCGTATGTTGCCGAGCATGTCGGAAATTACTCAGGGGGTGCTGGATCCCGACAAGTATCATCTGGTGGAAATTGAAGACTTGCTGGAACGGGAAAAAATAGAGCCGATCCACGAGCTTTTGGAAGCCAATGTGCGTGGCCAGTCCGTTATGGTGACGGGTGCCGGGGGAACGATAGGGGCAGAATTGTGTCGTCAAGTGTTGGCAAGTGGGCCGTCATGTCTGGTTTTTCTGGATGTCTCGGAACATGCTTTGTACCAGGTCGATTTGGAGTTACGGGAAAAATTTCCCGATCTCGGCAGCGGCGTGCTCCAACCGGTCCTGGGCTCGGTACTGAATCGTGGGCTGTTGGAAAATACCATGCGCAACTTCGCCGTACGAACGATTTACCATGCCGCTGCCCACAAACATGTTCCCCTGGTGGAAAGCAACGTGGTGGAGGGTGTGCGAAACAATGTATTCGGGACCCTGGCATTGTTTGATTGTGCAGTGCGAAGAGGCGCAAAGACTTTGGTTTTGATTTCCACCGACAAGGCAGTGCGACCACAGAGCGTTATGGGAGCCAGCAAAAGACTGGCTGAACTGATTGTGCAGGCCAGGTCGCAAACCGGCCTGGGGCCGCGTGCCTGCGTGGTGCGTTTTGGCAACGTCCTGGGTTCTTCCGGTTCCGTGTTTCCGTTGTTCAAGCGGCAAATAGCAGCTGGCGGCCCACTGACGATTACCCACCCGGACATGAAACGCTACTTCATGACCATTGCCGAGGCGGTTGAGCTGGTGATCCAGGCAGGGGCCATGGCCGAAGGGGGCGAAGTACTTGTGTTGGACATGGAGGATCCGGTCAGTATCAATCGCATGGCAAAAAGAATGGTGCACTTGTACGGCTTGTCGGTGAAAGATGCGGACAATCCAGGCGGAGATATTGAAATTCGCTACACCGGGGCGCGTCCTGGAGAAAAGTTGAATGAGCAGTTGTTTCTGGAATCGAATGTTGAAGCCACACGACACAAACGTGTCATGCGTTCCCGGGAGAGTTCAGAGAATTGGGAAGCGTTGCAGAAAAATCTTGAAACCCTGTGGGAAGCAGTAGTGCGAGAAGACGCCCGGGAAACGAAAGCGCTTCTACAGCGTTTGTGTCGCTGAAGTTCTCGCTTTGAGCAGGAAGGGCATCAGCCTCCTGGATGGGGCGGTAGAAACGGTTTGTCGCAGCCTTCCTTTTTCTCCGGGGGCAAAATCCGGGCAGTCTGCTGGTGAAACATGGTTTTCCCAGCTGTCGCGTTGTGCTCCCTGCATTGCCTAAACGCACGGTCACGAGCGGTTTCAAGCTCATCCACGCCCGCGCACCCTGCGCATCCGGCCTGCGTTAATCCGCTTTTTTTTCACTGCCGGTCAGCTTCAGCGAGTCAAGCGGTTCCTCCAGTCTGGCACGAGAAATGTCGGTATTTTCTTCTGCCACGTCAAGAATGGGGCGTCGATGGTTTCCAAAAGATTCACGGTAGGCTTTTTTTGCGATGGCGCAAACCATGCGCCTTTTTCGTAACCGATAACCGAGTTGCGGTTCCTCCAGCAGTGACCAGGATCGGGTTCTTTGCCAGCGGTTCAGCAGCTTTTTCCCGGTTCACAGTAAAGCCGTGAAATACTTTTTCGTTTAATGCGGTGCAGGCCTTGCTGATGGCTGCGCCTTTTTCGTAAGATAACCGAGTTGGGAGCAGTGACCAGGATCGGGTTCTTTGCCAGCGGTTCAGCAGCTTTTTCCCGGTTCACAGCAAAGCCGTGAAATACTTTTTCGTTTAATGCGGTGCAGGCCTTGCTGAAGAGTTCGATGGTTTCCAAAAGATTGAGGGCGACGACCGGCAACATGACGTTCAGTTGAAAATTTCCCGATTGGCCAGCCACCGTGATGGTCAAGTCATTGCCAATGACCTGGGCGCAAACCATGCCTCAACGCGTGGTCACGAGCGGTTTCAGCTCATCCACGCCCGCCCTGCGCATCCTTGCCTGCGTTAATCCGCTTTTTTCACACTGCCGGTCAGCTTCAGCGGGTCAAGCAGTTCCTCAAGTCTGGCACGAGAAATGTCGGTATTTTCTTCTGCTACGTCAAGAATGGGGCGTCCTTCACGGTAGGCTTTTTTTGCGATGGCTGCGCCTTTTTCGTAACCGATAACCGAGTTGAGAGCAGTGACCAGGATCGGGTTCTTTGCCAGCGGTTCAGCAGCTTTTTCCCGGTTCACAGCAAAGCCGTGAAATACTTTTTCGTTTAATGCGGTGCAGGCCTTGCTGAGGAGTTCGATGGTTTCCAAAAGATTGAGGGCGACGACCGGCAACATGACGTTCAGTTGAAAATTTCCCGACTGGCCAGCCACCGTGATGGTCAAGTCATTGCCAATGACCTGGGCGCAAACCATGCCTCAACGCGTGGTCACGAGCGGTTTCAGCTCATCCACGCCCGCCCTGCGCATCCTTGCCTGCGTTAATCCGCTTTTTTCACACTGCCGGTCAGCTTCAGCGGGTCAAGCAGTTCCTCAAGTCTGGCACGAGAAATGTCGGTATTTTCTTCTGCTACGTCAAGAATGGGGCGTCCTTCACGGTAGGCTTTTTTTGCGATGGCTGCGCCTTTTTCGTAACCGATAACCGAGTTGAGAGCAGTGACCAGGATCGGGTTCTTTGCCAGCGGTTCAGCAGCTTTTTCCCGGTTCACAGCAAAGCCGTGAAATACTTTTTCGTTTAATGCGGTGCAGGCCTTGCTGAGGAGTTCGATGGTTTCCAAAAGATTGAGGGCGACGACCGGCAACATGACGTTCAGTTGAAAATTTCCCGATTGGCCAGCCACCGTGATGGTCAAGTCATTGCCAATGACCTGGGCGCAAACCATGCCGACTGCTTCGGGAATCACCGGGTTTACTTTGCCCGGCATAATGCTGCTGCCAGGCTGCAAAGCCACGAGAGAAATTTCACCAAGTCCGGCAAGTGGTCCGGAATTCATCCAGCGCAAATCATTGGAAATTTTCATGAGGCTGACAGCAAGAACGCGTAATTGACCGCTGGTCTCGACCGCGGCATCCTGACAACTGAGCGCTTCAAATTTATTGGGTTTTGGCTGGAAGTGAATGTGGGTTTTGTGGCTGATTTCAGCACAGAAGGCTGCCGAAAAGTCTGGATGTGAGTTGATCCCTGAACCAACTGCGGTTCCGCCTTGCGCAAGCTCGTGGAGCCGTTCGGAAGCAGCCAGCAGGCGCCGGGTACCGTTTCCAATCTGTGCGCTCCAGGCGCCAAGTTCCTGTCCGAAAGTGACCGGCATGGCGTCCATCAGATGAGTGCGGCCCGTTTTTGCACAGTCGAAGAACTCCTCGCTTTTGGCATCGAGTTGCCTCATCAAGGCGTGCATGGCAGGAAGCAGTTTTTCCGACAGTTCCAGTGCCGCACTGACATGGACAGCGGTTGGAATGACATCGTTTGAGCTTTGACCGGCATTGACGTGATCATTCGGATGAATGGCCAGACCACTCGCACGCGAAGCAAGCGTGGAAATGACTTCGTTTGCATTCATATTCGAACTGGTGCCCGAACCGGTTTGAAAAACGTCTATTGGGAAATGGGCATCATGTTTTCCAGCCGCCACTTCCCCGGCCGCCTGTACGATTGCTTCGACGACTGGTGCATCCAGCAGGCCCAGTTTTTTGTTTGCCAAGGCGCAGCAGGCTTTTATCAGTCCCAAAGCACGAATGAAAGCACGCGGCATTTTTTTGTCGCTGATGCGAAAATTGTTGACAGCTCTTTGCGTTTGCGCTGCATACAAAGCGTCCACCGGGACCTGTATTTCCCCCATGCTGTCGGATTCCGTTCTGAATTTTTCGTCCAAGATTTTTGTTTCTCCTGTTTTTGTTAGTTCTGGCTCATGAAAACACCAGTCAGACACTGTCAGGATATTTTCCTCCCGAGACTTCGAAGCGCAAATTCTGATCGCGGTAAAGGTGCAGAAGGACACCCTGTTGCGGTGACGGTTCCAAGGGGAACCTCAAGATCGATCTCCGGTTTTGGGGAACCGGCCCGGGTGCGGGACATGGCATCCGAACTGTGTTGGCTGAGACAAACATTTCTTCAAAGAAAGGTGAAAAGGGGTTCCCGCAGAGGCAATGCACGCTCATTTGGAGAAGACAAGATTGTCTGGGAAAAGCAACAGCAGTGGTCATGACAGTGGGGCACGACAGACCCATTTTTTCACTGCCTGAAATTTATTGGGTTTTGCCGGCAAGAGGGTGCTGTTTACGCGGCTGATTTCGGAGCAGTGCCGAAAAGTCCGGATGTGAGTGGACTTCTGGGCCGACCGCAGCCCCGCCCGGCATAAACTTGCGAAACTGCCTGGAAGAGGCAGGCTGACCTTGGACCCGATTTCTGATTCTGTGTGCTGCGAGCTTTCGGTTCGTGTTCGAAGGTTGCGGCATGGTATCCATCAGGTGGGTGTGGTCAGTGCCATTTTCCGGTTTCCCAGTTGTCGCATCACATAGGGGAGAATGCCGCCGTGCCGAAAATAGGCTTCCTCACGTGTCGTATCCAGACGGATTTTTGCAACAAATGTTTTTTCGCCTGCCTGGTTGCTATTGACCCTGACGGTGACGGTTTTCTGGCCTGGTGCGATTTTCGGCAGGTCATACAGTTCGTCGCCATCCAGTCTCAAGGTTTCGGCGTTTTCCTGTTCTTGGAATTGCAGGGGAAGGATGCCCATGCCAATCAGGTTCGAGCGGTGAATGCGTTCATAACTTTCTGCAATGACCGCGCGCACGCCGAGCAACATGGGACCTTTTGCCGCCCAGTCGCGTGATGACCCCGTACCGTACTCTTTGCCAGCCAGCACAATGACGGGAACATTTTCTGCCTTATAGCGCATGGCCACATCGTAAACCGGTAACACCTCTTCACTTGGAAAGTGTTTGCTGAACCCTCCTACCACATCAGGAACCAGCTTGTTGCGTAATCGGATATTGGCAAAAGTGCCACGCATCATCACTTCATGGTTGCCACGCCGCGAGCCATAAGAATTGAAGTCTCCCAGACTGTCCCCCTTTTCTTTCAGGTAGTGGCCTGCCGGGCTGTTTTCGGCAATGGCTCCAGCCGGAGATACATGATCGGTGGTGACCGAATCTCCCAGGTACAGCAGCGCGCGCGCCGCCTTGATGATTTTCAGGGGGGTGGGTTCTTTACCGACCCCCTCCAGGTAAGGTGGATGTACGATGTAGGAAGAGGGTTGCCAGTCAAACAGTTGCTGGTTTCCTCCGTCCAGTTGTACCCAGTTTTTTTCGCCGGTAAAAACCCCCAAATAGGATTTCTTGAATCGCTCCAGGGAAAGCACACGTTTTTCCAATGCCAGAATATCCTTGTTTTTTGGCCAGACATCCCGCATATAGACCGGGTTCCCGTTGCGGTCCCAGGCAATAGGCTCAGAAGAAATGTCAACAGAGATGTTGCCGACGATGGCATAAATCACGACCAGCGGTGGTGAAGCCAGGTAGTTCAGCCTGACTTCGGGGTGTATTCTGCCTTCGAAATTCCGGTTTCCGGACAGCACCGAGGCCGCAACCAAGTCTTTTTCTTTGATGGCGCGTGAAACCTCTTTCAGAAGTGGGCCGGAGTTCCCGATGCAGGTGGTGCAACCATAGCCGACCGTGTGAAAGCCGAGCTTCTCCAAAGGTTCGGCAAGTCCGGCTTCGGCAAGATAGTCGCTGACCGCCCGGGAGCCAGGTGCCAGCGAAGTTTTGACCCAAGGCTTGACTTCAAGGCCGAGTGCCACGGCTTTTTGAGCAACCAGTCCGGCCGCGAGCATGACGGAAGGATTGGATGTGTTCGTACACGAGGTAATCGCGGCGATAGAGACCATGCCATCGCTCATGGCATTGCGATCCACGTCTGGCTTGTTATCCGGTGGTTTTTTTATTGCCGCCATGCTCTCAGTGAAACTGTCTGCGACGGCATCCAGCGAGATGCGATCCTGCGGTCGGTAAGGTCCGGCAAGGCTGGGACGAACGGATTTCAGGTCCAAAGACAATTCCTCGTCGTAGCCAATCTGGCACTCATCGTTTCTCCATAATCCTGTAGCTTTTGAATACATTTCAATAAGTCGAACCTGACTCTTGTCTCTTCCTGTCATGTGCAGGTATTGAAGGCACTGATCATCCACCGGGAAAAAACCGCAGGTTGCTCCGTACTCCGGTGCCATATTCGAGATGGTCGCCCGATCGCCGAGTGACAAGTGGTCCAAGGCTGGCCCATGAAATTCAACAAACTTTCCGACCACCCCGTATTCACGCAATAACTCCACGATGCGCAGAACCAGGTCAGTCGCGGTAGTTCCTTCAGTCAGCTGTCCTTCCAGGTAGACTCCGACGACCGTCGGAACGGGCATGCTCAGCGACTGGCCGAGCATGACGGCTTCGGCTTCAATTCCCCCCACTCCCCAGCCGAGCACCCCGATGCCGTTGATCATTGTGGTGTGGGAATCCGTTCCGACCAAGGTGTCCGGGAAAGCCATCGTTTCCCCTGTTTCCCGCGTCGTGGCAACCACGCTGGCAAGCAATTCCAGGTTGAGCTGATGGACAATTCCGGAGCCCGGGGGAATGACCTGTAGATTCGTAAATGCTTCTTTTCCCCACTTCAGAAAGCGGTAGCGCTCGCGGTTGCGATTGAATTCCAGCATGGTGTTCAAGTTACGTGCGTCTCTGCTGGCAAATTTATCGACCCGCAGCGAATGGTCAATCACCAGTTCTGCCGGTTTGAGCGGGTTGATGTCGGCCGGGTCGAGCCCGAAATTCGGAGCAGCTTCCCGCATTGCCGCCAAATCCACCAAAGCCGGCACTCCCGTGAAATCCTGCATGAGTACGCGCGCAGGAAAGAAAGCGATTTCTGTTGCCGCGCCGTTTTTTGCTTTTTTTGTCAGGTTCGTGATGTCGTCGGCGGTAACCCGGGTTCCATCCTCGTGGCGCAGCAGATTCTCGAGCAGGATTTTCAGGCAATAAGGTAAGGTCTCAGCGCCCGGGACCGCAGCGGGATTGAAAATTGTGAATGGCTGTCCGCTGCCGTTGTCGTCAAGGGTGCTTCGTGCTCCGAAACTGTTTATTGCAGTCGTTTCCTTGTTGCCTGGTAATTGATTCATGATGCCCCCTTGTGATTGGTCACAGAATAACGAGGTTCGGCGGATGGCCCCGGCTGTCCAGATTGGTCATTATAGGTGGTTCCACTGCTACGAATAATGCCACCTCCCAGGCATTCGCGCCCATCGTAAAAAACCACGTGTTGTCCGGGTGCCAGAGCACGTTGTGAAACAGCAAAGCGCACCTCCCATTTTCCTGCGCCGCACGGGTGTACGCGACAAGGCTGATCGATCTGGCGGTAGCGGACTTTGGCGCAGACCTGAACATGCTTTCCAGGGGGAGTGTCTATCCAGTGCAGATCGTCGGCTATCAGGGTGTTGTAGTGGAGGGCAGGGTGGTCTCGTCCCTGGACAACCACCAGCTGGTTGCTGTCGAGTTTTTTGTTTGCCACGTACCAGGGCGCATTTTCACGTTTCCTGCCGCCACCGATACCCAGGCCCTTTCGCTGCCCTATGGTGTAAAAACAGACGCCACTGTGTTGTCCCAAAACCTGACCGCTGGTGTCGACGATGTCGCCTTTTTTGCCTGGAACGTATTGCGTGAGAAAGTCCGCGAACTTCCGTTTGCCGATAAAACATATTCCGTAGCTGTCCTTGCGTTTTGCGTTCTTCAAACCATGATCAGCCGCCAGCTGCCGAACCTGGGGTTTTCTCCATTGTGCCAGCGGGAAGCAGCAGTGTTTCAGTGCCTCCTGGGTCAGGCGGCACAGAAAGTAGCTCTGTTCCTTGTTGTCGTCTGCTCCTTTGTGTAATTTGAATCTGCCGCGATGTTGTGTGATATCGGCGTAGTGGCCTGTGGCGAGCAGGTCAGCACCCAGGCTCCTGGCGTGTTCCAGACAATGCCGGAATTTCACGAACTCGTTGCAGTGAATGTCGGGGTTCGGGCTCAGTCCAGACCGTATTGCCGTCATGAATGATCGGAATACCTCGTCCCAGTATTCCGCAGAAAAATTCACGATGCGCAGGGGGAGTTTCAGCTGCGCACAGACCTGCTCTGCCTGTTGCAGATCCTCGGCTGCGTGACAATAGTTTTCGGTGTCGTCTTCTTCCCAGTTTTTCATGAAAATACCAAAAACCTCATGCCCCTCCCGTTTCAAAAGCAAAGCGCATGCTGCCGAATCCACGCCCCCGGATATGGCAACCGCCACACGTTTTTTCTTTCCGGTCAGGCATGCTGGTGGCGAGGAGTTTTGGGGCGTAGCATTCATGAGATTCATTGCTGTCTGCGGGTATTCAGAAAAACTTTTCTTGTCTGGTGATTCTGACCGATTAGCGCTGATCAGAAAAGAGCCGGATTCCTGTCCCGCCACTTCTGGACCCGGCAGTGTCAATGTTGCGTCACTTGCAGTCGGCACTTTTTCGAGGGGCGTACAGGCAGTAGCATTACGCTTCGCACAGGGGGCATTCAGAGAAAAAGAATTAAAGTCGCGCCAGCTTTTCGGACCTTTACGTTATCCTGTTTCTGGTGACGGTGAATGGATTTTAGCAAGGCACGCCGGCCGTGGGGCCTGGGTTGTGGAGTGTCCAGCCGGCACCCGATATTCTGCACGCGCGTGACGCGGCTCTTGAGCTTTACCCGCAGCGGGCAACGCGACTGGATCTGCCGCCGCTGCCCACTGAAGATCAGAAAACAATTATCGGCATGGTGAATGACCCGGCACAGATGTACGTGGGCATTGGCAGGCCGGTGCGCCTGTTGCCGTCAAACTGGGTAATAAGTCAGACAGGAAGACGGCTTTGAGCGTTGGCAGGCCCAGCTTCATTCGCCAGCCGCCTTGTTTTTACAGGTGCTTTTGCACACTTCAATCTGCCGATGGCATGGCGGTCAAGGGTTACAGCCTCGCTGACGGCAGTTCGGCACACGTCTGGGAATATACCGGACGCGGGCACGAAAACGATGGTGCATTCTGGTCACTACCAGTGCCGAGCGATACCGTAGTCGTGGAGTACTGGCGACAGACAGGCAATCAGGTAAAGCCCGACGCGTTTCCATTATTCCATCACCAGAATCAGCCACACCTTCAGGGACGAACAGTGAGACGTTGTGCCTCAAGACACTTCCCGGTGGTGCGTGTCGTACGCCAGCTCACTTGGTTAGCGATTCCGTTACAGAGTTGTGGAAGTATGGTCTCAAGAGTCTGGGACATGGCTCCACACCGCTTTTCGCACCAGTTTTTGTCCCGGTTTCCATATCGGTCACCGCACCGGTTTTCGTGCCCGTTCGGTGCTCCATTTGCCAAAAGAGTGACCGCCCCTGAAAGTGGTTTGCACGATGAAGTTATGGTGAAAATATTTCGCCAGCCATTTTTTCATCGAGCACTATTGCGCCTCAGGGCATTCCTCGGTGTGCCGACCGCCAGCTCACTTGGTTAGCGATTCCGTTACAGAGTTGTGGAAGTATGGTCTCAAGAGTCTGGGACATGGCTCCACACCGCTTTTCGCGCTGGTTTTCGTACCAGTTTTTGTCCCGGTTTCCATATCGGTCACCGCACCGGTTTTCGTGTCCGTTCGGTGCTCCATTTGCCAAAAGAGTGACCGCCCCTGAAAGTGGTTTGCACGATGAAGTTATGGTGAAAATATTTCGCCAGCCATTTTTTCATCGAGCACTATTGCGCCTCAGGGCATTCCTCGGTGTGCCGACCGCCAGCTCACTTGGTTAGCGATTCCGTTACAGAGTTGTGGAATTGTCGGGTCAAGAGCCTGGGGCATGGTTCCACACCGCTTTTCGCGCTGGTTTTCGTACCAGTTTTTGTCCCGGTTTCCATATCGGTCACCGCACCGGTTTTCGTGTCCGTTCGGTGCTCCATTTGCCAAAAGAGTGACCGCCCCTGAAAGTGGTTTGCACGATGAAGTTATGGTGAAAATATTTCGCCAGCCATTTTTTCATCGAGCACTATTGCGCCTCAGGGCATTCCTCGGTGTGCCGACCGCCAGCTCACTTGGTTAGCGATTCCGTTACAGAGTTGTGGAATTGTCGGGTCAAGAGCCTGGGGCATGGTTCCGTTCCGGTTTCCCTGTCTGATCATTTTCAGCATCTTTCGGTCGGAATCGGTATCCGGGAGTCTCATTCACTGAGCGAACATTCCTGTTTTAGATGTGTGCCGGGTTCCATACAGTTGCAGGCAGTGCTTTTTCAGCGATATACTTTGCACAGGGTTCATTCGAGAAAAGAAATTAAAGTCGCGACAGTTTTTCGGACGGTTTTGTTCGTCCCGCTCCTGGCAACAGCAAATGAATTTGCACAAGGCACGCATGCCATGGAGTCGGGGTTGTGGAGTGTCCAGCCGGCACCCGAGATTCAGCATGCGCGTGATGCGGCTCTTGCGGTTTACCCGAATCGGGCAACGCGACTTGATCTGCCGCCGCTGACTCCTGAAGAGCAGGAAGCAATTATCGCCATGGTGAATGACCCGGCACAGATGTACGTAGGGATTGGCAGGTCGGTGCACCTGTTGTCGTCGAACTGGGCAATGGTCAAACAGGAAGACGGCTTTGAGGTTTGGCAGGCCCAGCTTCATTCGCCAGCCGCCTTGTTTTTGCAGGTGTGTTGTGTGGACTTCAATCTTGCCAGTGGCATGGCCGTCAAGGTTTACAGCATCGAGGACAGCAGTTCGGCACACGTCTGGGAATATAGCGGGCGCGGTCCCGAAGACGGTGGTGCATTCTGGTCACTGGCAGTGCCGGGCGACACCATGGTCGTGGAGTACTGGCGACCGACAGGTAATCAGGCAAAACCCAAGGCATTCCCATTTTCCATCGCCAGAATCAGCCACATCTTCAGGGATGAACAAGGCGACGTTGTGGGCTTGGATTTTCATCATTTTCAGGCGCGGCAGGAGAACTCCTGTTTCTCCTCAGGGCGCAAGATATGTACCAATAGTCCCACCAGCAGTGAATCCACCAACGTTTTGACGGTTTCAAAAGGCATTGCACGCTACCAGGTGAACAACAGTACTGGGACGAGCTGGAGATGTTCTGGGAGCTTGTTGAACAATGAAACAAAAGACCAAGCTTTATATTTTCTCACTGCCTGGCACTGCGTCGGACCAAGACCACAGCTTAGGAACCCCGAAAACGCAACAACGGCGGTACGTCTGGGATCCCTGTTTGAGTTTTGGGCGAATCAATGCAACACCACGGCTCTCTACATCCGAGGGATGAACTCGAATTTTGTTGCGGGAAGCGAAGAAGGGGATTGGGCACTGTTACGCATTGATGGAGTTCTGACGTTCTTGGGAAGCGGGCAGCAGGAAAACGGGATGGTTGGATTTCTGGGCTGGAATTCCGCCACCTTGGACGACTTCGATGGTTTTGTTGTCCACCATGGCGGCGGGGACGATCAGGGATTGGCAACATTTGAAGGTGAGGATCTTTCATTTCTTTCATCTCCTGATTCTGGCTTTTTTCCAAAATGCACTGGGCGAAATGTTCCCATTTCAAGGTTTGTTTTGATGGTGCGAACTCACCTGGAGGGGTTTCAGGTTCTCCCGGATTTCCGGATGGTGCAGCGCAAGTGGCAGGAGTATACGCGTATAGTGAGGAGAACGGTGGTTGTATTGGAGAATTTTCCAGGTTTAGTCAAATATACCAGGATGGGAGGGGCAGGGGCGCGCTGACCTATGGGAATGACTACTTCAAAGGTAGCGGCCAGGCAAAAGGTTTTGATGATTCGCAACGCCCGGTTTACAACCGCTACAGTTGCGAGGGTGGTGGTGAGGATCTAGAAGTAGCAGAAGACGTGGGAAGTGCTGAAGATCCGTATCAATTGACCACCCTCTGTCAATTGCAGGATGAGGAAACACCACCACGTGCGTGGGGAAGACAAAGTGAAGTATACTTATACGCTTAGAGTTACAATGATTGTATTTATCTTTTTCAGTGCATTTTTATACAAAGATTATGCCTAAAATTAGTAATATTCTAGTTATTGTGCAACGCGTAAATGGCGATGTTTTTCTAGCTAATCCTCTAATAACAGCATTATATAAGCACTACCAACAACCAAAAATAGATTTGCTTGTCAATGATGACACTCTGGGGGTGGCTGAAACTTTACAATATATTAATAAAATTATTTCTTTTTCTTATAAAAAAAAGCAAGATACAGGCATTAAGCAAGACATAGCAATTATTAAACAAATATATAAAAAGTACGATCTAGCAATTAACCTAACCACAAGCGATAGAAGTGTGTTATATGCTATATTAGCTGCTAAAAAATCTATTAGTGCTGTTGATAAAGAGTATAAAAAATCGTGGTGGAAAGAACTACTTTTAAGTGATAATTACTTGTTAGATAATAAACATACTGTTATAAATAATTCCAAAGCACTGCCAATTCTCAATATTGAAAACAATAAAATTATATCTAGCGCTAGTTGCCAAGAGTCAAATAAAATTGGTATAGCTAATAAGTTAGCTATACTAAACATTAAAGAATTTATTATATTTCACCCATCAGCACAATATCACTACAAAATATACCCTCAGCATTTAAGAGATGAATTATTAACTATGCTAGATAGTTTAGATATAGCAATTATAATAACAGGCAGTAACAATAACATTGATTTAGATATAAAATATAAACTACCAAAACTCGTCAATACTTATAACTTTATGGGGGATACAAGCTTAGGTGAGTTGATAGTACTTAGCGAGCTTTCATGCTGTTATATTGGCATGGACACTTTAAATATGCATATAGCTGCAGCACAAAATAAACCTATTTTTGCCATTTTTGGTCCCACAGACACTAAAATATGGTCGCCGTGGCATAATGAGTTACAGCAATGTGCTGAAAAAGACCAATTAGTGCAAACCTATGGCAATATTACACTCTTTCAAGCAAGTATGCCTTGTGTGCCTTGCGCTCGAGAAGGTTGTTATAACAGTGGTAGAAGCGAGTGTTTATATAACATCAAGCCTAAAATAATTTTTGATGAAGTTAAAAAATATATTAACTAATGTTTTGGTCTAAAAGCACATATACCCTGCCATTCAGACGCCAAATTCCTACTTTTACCCGTGAATTTTTGGTAGATAAAGAGTTTACTAAAAGATACAGAAACACTCCCAAGTGCGTGGGAAGACTCTTATATTATGGTTATAAATTTTAACCTATGCTATTTACTTTCCGTAATATAATTTGTATTTGTGCTAAAGCATCTCCTCTAGTTTGGTCAATAGGAATACCTATATTTTTACTATTGTTTAAATAATATTTGTGGTATAAGGTTTTATATATATCTTTAGCCAATGAACTTATTATATAGTTTTTAGAATACTGCCACTTGTGTATCCACCTTAACCAATTTGGAAAATTCTTATATTGTAGATTATAGTCATAGTTTAAGTCGTGTTTTCGGACATCAACTACTACTACATTAGACAAGGTTTTACATAGTTTAAACAAGTCATAAGATACACCAGACCAAGTGTTGCTTTTATTTATTCTAAATGTTGCTTTATGGTCGGTATTTAAAGATAGGTGGCCAACATTTTTGCTCGTATAAATCCTCATCAGGAACCACAATAATCATATAGCCATTTTGCTTAACAAGTTGCCACCACTGCAAAATAGCGTTCGGCACATCTACCATATGCTCTAAACAATGTGAGCTATAAACACAATCATAGACCTCTTTGTTTTTATATTTGCTAATATATTGTGCGTCTCCGTCTTCTAAGTCAAATACCTCTGCATATTTAATAACAGCATCATTACCACCACCAATGTCTATTACTTTTCCACTTGAGTACTTGTTGTAAAAGTCATTACCTCTTAGTGATTTTGTTTTTGCAGATTCATCGCTCATTTGGTGTTTATCGCATCCAATAATAGTTCAAACTTCTTTAAAATATTGCTAGTGCTAATATTATTAACACAATATTTATCATACAGTGCGTAGTCTTTACTTTCGCCTGTTATTCTCATCTCTGGTTTTACATGGGAGCAAAATAATGCAATAATAGGCGTGCCAACTGCATTAGCGGCGTGCATTAAACCACCATCACAACATAATAATACTTGCGATTTTTGGATAATATATGCACTTTGTGTAAAGCTATATTGTCCCACTAAATTAATAATATTACTAGCATAATTCTTGCTTATTATTTGAGACTCTTTACTGGCGTTTTGTAAGCCAACTAATACGATTTTTGTTGTTAATTCTTTTGCCAAAATAGCTCTTACAATCTTATCCCAAGAGTTAAAGATACGATTTTGCTCTCTACCCCCTATTGCAATAGTTATAAAATCACCTGTTAATTTAGTGTGTCCAACTATTTGTTTGTCTTCTCTACTAATTGATAATAATGGCTTTGCTGTGTCGTAAATATGTTGTTCATTACAAGGGTTAAATAGTAACTGATTGAGGCGAAAAAAACTGAACAAAGTGCGGTTAAGATTATGTCCTCCGTAATACCCGTAAAGACTAACATAAGGCAATGATGATAAATACTTTTTAACTATTCTTAATCCTCTGTGCCTATAACTATCTATTATCATTACATCGTATTGATTGGCATCACACTCATTTGGGTCTGTAAAAACAAAATTAAATATACTGTCTTGCTTATAAATATCAGCCACATTGGTTTGTGTTAATAAGTCGACTTGCTTGCCTTGTAATAAAATTCTGCTAGATAAATCCATCAAACTATCGCCTAAATAAGGGTCTACCAAATGTATCCATAAAATCTCTTTGTGTTCATCTGTTATATTAGTTAACTCCTTATTATTAAAAAGTGCGATATTTTTATATAAATAACGCAAAAAGAATCTTCTAAATCTCTTATAAACAGGAGTATTGGCAAAATGTGTTTGCAAATCTGCTGGAATGGTTGCTTTAAATGGAGTTGTATAGGTGCGATAAAATTTAAACATCATAGTAATGCTAAATATAATGATATAAAAGATATGATAGAATAATGTTTTTTCTATCCTTTAAAAGAAACACCCCCACGCACGTGGAAGACTTTGTTTCATGATGTTATGGTAACATAAAAGGAGAAACACCCCCACGCACGTGGGGAAGACACTCACCAAAATAACCAGGAGAACTTAAAAATGGAAACACCCCCACGCACGTGGGGAAGACCTCCCGACGAGACCAAAGCACTTTAAAAAGAGGGAAACACCCCCACGCACGTGGGGAAGACCCGCTCCCTTACGATTAATGTTAAAACGCATCAGAAACACCCCCACGCACGTGGGGAAGACTACTCGCAAAAAAAGCTGCGGAAACTGCGCGAAGAAACACCCCCACGCACGTGGGGAAGACTACTCGCAAAAAAAGCTGCGGAAACTGCGCGAAGAAACACCCCCACGCACGTGGGGAAGACGATGGCGCGGTATGTCTTTTGGTACTCAGCCCGGAAACACCCCCACGCACGTGGGGAAGACTCGATGATTTTATCTTGCTTGCGATGGACACTAGAAACACCCCCACGCACGTGGGGAAGACTGTTGCAGGTGAAAAGGCGCGGAACAGGGGTGAGAAACACCCCCACGCACGTGGGGAAGACTCCCGTGGTCTTTTTTGTCAGCCAGGATGCGCGGAAACACCCCCACGCACGTGGGGAAGACGTCATGAAGAGGAAGTTTGGCGGACGTAAGCCGGAAACACCCCCACGCACGTGGGGAAGACCCAGTTTTTCCTGGGCAGAACCCAAACTTAGAGGAAACACCCCCACGCACGTGGGGAAGACGGAAAGTGCCCGTCTTTTCTTCTCCCGGAGTTAGAAACACCCCCACGCACGTGGGGAAGACGTTGCAGGTTGCAAAGCAAATCCAGTTCAGCAAGAAACACCCCCACGCACGTGGGGAAGACGGGGAGTGGTAGTTTTTGAGCCATGATTCTAGAGAAACACCCCCACGCACGTGGGGAAGACCTGTTCCGCCTGTTAAGTCCCGTAAAGGAATGAGAAACACCCCCACGCACGTGGGGAAGACGGTGCGTAGTCAAGGGGAAGGAAAGGCCATGCGGAAACACCCCCACGCACGTGGGGAAGACTTCCGGGCTGTTTGAGCGAATCTCGAATTTTTGGAAACACCCCCACGCACGTGGGGAAGACGGGGGGCAAGCCCCTGCCCCTGCCGGTTTTCTGGAAACACCCCCACGCACGTGGGGAAGACTTCGAGATCGAATTTTTCTGTTTCCATTTGTAAGAAACACCCCCACGCACGTGGGGAAGACCGTTGAGGCGGCGCGAAAGACCATGATGAATCTGAAACACCCCCACGCACGTGGGGAAGACCGCTGATAGAGATTATTTTTGGGTAGAAGATGGGAAACACCCCCACGCACGTGGGGAAGACTTTCTGGTAGTCAAGGATGACTCTTTGAGTAAAGAAACACCCCCACGCACGTGGGGAAGACTGCTCTACAAGCGGGCTTACGGAGCAGGTGAAGGAAACACCCCCACGCACGTGGGGAAGACATTTTGTGTTTTGATCTTCCATTTTGTAACTCCGAAACACCCCCACGCACGTGGGGAAGACTGGCGATGTAGGTTCAGTCGGCGGTTGTCCTGGGAAACACCCCCACGCACGTGGGGAAGACTGCTTACTCCTTGGTTTGCAAAATTGGGGGATAGAAACACCCCCACGCACGTGGGGAAGACCTTGGGCTGCTTGAGAAGCAGTGAAGATACTTGGAAACACCCCCACGCACGTGGGGAAGACCAAGGTGAAGGATGCTTGTACGGTGAGTGGTGGGGAAACACCCCCACGCACGTGGGGAAGACTGCCGACGTGAATTAGCGAAACTGGGAACTGAAGAAACACCCCCACGCACGTGGGGAAGACAATGCTTGCACCGGTGGGGCATGCCCAAGAAGAGAAACACCCCCACGCACGTGGGGAAGACTTTGAAGCCAGTAAGTAAAGCTAGTCCATCTACAGAAACACCCCCACGCACGTGGGGAAGACAGCAGTTATCCGGCCAGCGTGGCAGGGGGGTAGGAAACACCCCCACGCACGTGGGGAAGACTGTGGTGTCGATTGCTAGAGTGGCTTCGGGGGTGGAAACACCCCCACGCACGTGGGGAAGACGGTAGTCCACCGCGTCAAAAAGTATCCGCACCGAAACACCCCCACGCACGTGGGGAAGACAAACTGCTTCGGCCTCTCAACCGGTGCCCGCAGGAAACACCCCCACGCACGTGGGGAAGACTGCTAAAAGTCGTCCCCGAAAGGCCGGTAGAAAGAAACACCCCCACGCACGTGGGGAAGACTGCTATCTTCCCTTCTTCCCGCAGTTGTAAAAAGAAACACCCCCACGCACGTGGGGAAGACAAACCGGGTTGCTTGCCGCCATTGCTCAAGAGGGAAACACCCCCACGCACGTGGGGAAGACCCGGCATCGATGACTTCTGAGCTGTACGAGATGGAAACACCCCCACGCACGTGGGGAAGACGGATGGATAATCGGCTTCAATGGTACGTATAAGGAAACACCCCCACGCACGTGGGGAAGACTTCACCTGCTAAAAACACGAAAAATCCAAATAGAAACACCCCCACGCACGTGGGGAAGACGCCCACAACCGCAATAAGGATTTGGAAAACTAGGAAACACCCCCACGCACGTGGGGAAGACCATAGTTCCGCCGCTCAAGTAAAGTGGTATTCAGAAACACCCCCACGCACGTGGGGAAGACGGTTTCAAAGATTTTCATTTTTATTAAAAACTGGAAACACCCCCACGCACGTGGGGAAGACTAGAGTGATTGGCCATAGCCTGGCCATCAGAAGGAAACACCCCCACGCACGTGGGGAAGACTACCGCATTTTTTGATGCTCAATTGCTCTATGAGAAACACCCCCACGCACGTGGGGAAGACCCAACCGACACTCCAACCCCGATTTTTAATAAGGAAACACCCCCACGCACGTGGGGAAGACTTTAACATCTGCCCGAAGCAAAACCTCTAATAAGAAACACCCCCACGCACGTGGGGAAGACGTATTCATTCGTAGGGTTGTCCCTATGAGTGCAGAAACACCCCCACGCACGTGGGGAAGACTTTGGAATCTCCTTTTTTTTGACTACCTAGGTAGAAACACCCCCACGCACGTGGGGAAGACTGAGGCCTTGTACGATGCATAAAGATACACAAGGAAACACCCCCACGCACGTGGGGAAGACTAACTCAACCTTGCCATCCAGCTCAACCGCCCGGAAACACCCCCACGCACGTGGGGAAGACCTTCGGGTTTTTGGTAATTTCTTGGTTTAATCAGAAACACCCCCACGCACGTGGGGAAGACTATAACTAATGCCGAATCCTACAAACGACCAGCGAAACACCCCCACGCACGTGGGGAAGACTCAGTGACTCCCTGACCATGTCCTGGGATCAGGGAAACACCCCCACGCACGTGGGGAAGACGATATTGTACAACTTTTATACAAAATGCCTGATAGAAACACCCCCACGCACGTGGGGAAGACATATGTTGCCATCGCGTGAGAGCAGGAAAAACAGAAACACCCCCACGCACGTGGGGAAGACACAGTTTTACGGTTTCCGGTGTGATCAGAAAAAGAAACACCCCCACGCACGTGGGGAAGACCCTGGTTGGCGAGAGCTGCACCTGGCAAGTGGTGAAACACCCCCACGCACGTGGGGAAGACCGTTTCGTTTTAAGACAGGAAATACGAAAGTTGGAAACACCCCCACGCACGTGGGGAAGACTCGTTGTACCTATCCAAGAGTCAAGGACTGTAGGAAACACCCCCACGCACGTGGGGAAGACTGAAAGTTGAACGGTAGGCATAATATGATCTGGGAAACACCCCCACGCACGTGGGGAAGACCTGTGAGTCGGCTTGAGTACAGGCACACTGGCAGGAAACACCCCCACGCACGTGGGGAAGACAAAACCCAAGACCGTTTCCCTGCCCCCCCCGCAGAAACACCCCCACGCACGTGGGGAAGACTTCGACGCGCATGGGTTTCGTGTCACCGGTGTGGAAACACCCCCACGCACGTGGGGAAGACCGTGAAGTACTTCACTCTCGCATAAAGCTCATCAGAAACACCCCCACGCACGTGGGGAAGACCTGCCGCGGGTCTTTCAATCTGGTTCGGCGGCAGAAACACCCCCACGCACGTGGGGAAGACTTTGTGATCGGGATATGATAAAGACTTTTTCAGGAAACACCCCCACGCACGTGGGGAAGACTCTCGCGGTGATGTGCGGAAGGGGACGCTATCAGAAACACCCCCACGCACGTGGGGAAGACGACGGCTTCGGGTGTGAAAGTGATCGATAAAGGGAAACACCCCCACGCACGTGGGGAAGACGTGTCTCGCAAGAGTGTAAGCCCCTCGCCATGAGAAACACCCCCACGCACGTGGGGAAGACAGGGTTTTCCATAAAAAGCACCGTCAGGGACAAGAAACACCCCCACGCACGTGGGGAAGACTCTCGCGGTGATGTGCGAAAAGTAGTGCCATCAGAAACACCCCCACGCACGTGGGGAAGACATGGGGGGCGTACTTTTCTTCAAAGGATGCAAGGAAACACCCCCACGCACGTGGGGAAGACTGGCTATCCAGGAGGCGGTCGATAAAAAAGTGAGAAACACCCCCACGCACGTGGGGAAGACGCCTGGCGGCGTTTCCCCGGTCGCCAAGCTTGAGAAACACCCCCACGCACGTGGGGAAGACCAAGCCGGATTCCGTGTTTGAGGGTGGATTGAAGGAAACACCCCCACGCACGTGGGGAAGACCGTGAAGTACTTCACTCGCGCATAGAGCTCATTAGAAACACCCCCACGCACGTGGGGAAGACCTGCTGAACGGGCGGTTGAACTGGACTCCAAAGGAAACACCCCCACGCACGTGGGGAAGACTGCTGGTGTGGGCATTGAAAGTTTTGCACCTGGGAAACACCCCCACGCACGTGGGGAAGACTCAAAAACCGCGTTCATCGTGAGTGTACAAAAAGAAACACCCCCACGCACGTGGGGAAGACTTCGACACGCAAGGGTTTCGTGTTACCGGTGTGGAAACACCCCCACGCACGTGGGGAAGACTGGGTAACTACGCCGCCGGAAATAATGAGGGTTGGAAACACCCCCACGCACGTGGGGAAGACCCGGGTGTTCACGCTCAAGTATTTCTCCCTCGGGAAACACCCCCACGCACGTGGGGAAGACTTCCGCCCGCAAGGCTTCTTCACAATCCGGGTAGAAACACCCCCACGCACGTGGGGAAGACAGAACCAGCTAACAAGGATGGATGAGCCTTTTGGAAACACCCCCACGCACGTGGGGAAGACCTTTGGACTAGTTGTCCTTCAACTTCTTGCTCAGAAACACCCCCACGCACGTGGGGAAGACTTTTCGTACCGCCTACATTGAGACCGCAAAGGGGAAACACCCCCACGCACGTGGGGAAGACCTTCAAGAGCTTTAAGTATCGCCAGCCCGGACGGAAACACCCCCACGCACGTGGGGAAGACTACTTATGCGGTGCCGTTCTTGAGCAAAGTTTGAGAAACACCCCCACGCACGTGGGGAAGACTAATTGTGTCATTGTACAGAGTCCATAAATCCAGAAACACCCCCACGCACGTGGGGAAGACTTTCATTGGCACAAGACCCTCAGATTCGTCTCAGAAACACCCCCACGCACGTGGGGAAGACTACCAGCCTGCTCTAAAAGTCTTTGCAAGATGAGAAACACCCCCACGCACGTGGGGAAGACGTTCCGGAAGTATTTTGTTTAGCGAACGCTTGAGAAACACCCCCACGCACGTGGGGAAGACGATTCTAGAAGCTGTACCCGGTTCACTACTCGAGAAACACCCCCACGCACGTGGGGAAGACTGGGCGGGAAAGGGTAATTATGCAAGATTTTGGGAAACACCCCCACGCACGTGGGGAAGACTCGCCACCCACGCCAGAAGTGACCAGGTCTTTGGAAACACCCCCACGCACGTGGGGAAGACCTTCAAGAGCTTTAAGTATCGCCCGACTAGATGGAAACACCCCCACGCACGTGGGGAAGACCCTACAATTTTAGCATGAAAAAATCCCATCCGGGAGGTACCTACCTAGAGTAGAGAAGACCGTTATACGGTCTCCTTGTGCCCTTCTCGGTGGGGAACGTCCTCACGCGTGTGAGAAAGACCGCGACCAGAGCGTCTTCCCTGTTCAGACCCTGGGAACGTTCTCACGCGTGTGAGAAAGACTACAAATATGAGAACAATCCCAATTTTAAGTTACGCGGCTTTTTTCAATGACTAACTGCAAACCCGATATCTCAGTTAATGCCCTCCTGGTACCACCAATGCCGCGGATTTCGTACCCCGGTGCAACCGATACAGAACGAAACACCATCAATCCGCTTTCAGGTCGGCAATGTTTGTAAAGATAGTCCACAACTTTTTTTGCCACTGAATCTTTTACTCCCGACACAAAAACATTAGGGCGGGGCTCAATAAACCAGAGTTTCATGCGACCTCGCACCGCCGGCGGTAAATCATTAGCGATAACCACGAGCATGCTTTTTCCCGAGTAATGCGTCAATATCCTCAGCAATTTTACCTAAAAGATCTGATTCAATGACACGCTGGCGAAAGGTAGAGGAAACTCTATACTTGTTGTATTGACCCGCCATCTCAAGGGTTAGCGAAAATGCCAGATCGATGCATAATTCCTCTTTGTATAAATCGGCCAAGTCGTATACAAATGGTAAGGGGCTACCGGAATGAATGAAGCCGATATGTGGAGAGTAACCCAGACTGTGGATGACGGAAGCGATAATGCCGTAGAGTGCAGCATTCGAGGCGGTCAGAATCCGATTGGTCATATCGCTTAACTCGAATTTACCCGGAATATAGTTTCTACCTTTCCACCCAACCTGGTATTGCTCTGCTTTTGCCTCGTAAAGCTGGCGAACCCGATAACCCTCCATGCCCATCATTTCTTTCAAGCTTTTACCGGCAAGTTCAGCAGCCTGGAACCTGCGAGTGAACATACGTCTGGCGACCATAACTGACTTTTCAGGATTTGCAGAGAGTTCTACCTGATGGCGCAGATTGCGGGTATCCGTTGTAGGAGTTTGTCCCGCCGCGTAAAATAGCAAGCTATCTTCTCCAACCCAGCAAATGCTACAGTTTGCGGCCGCAACAATTTTGACTGCTTCGTGGGTTACGGTTGTACCCGGGCCTAGTAGCAAGCAGTTAATTGTGGCCATGGGCAGTCTGACTACGTTTCTTTCGCAGTCGATCCATTTCAGACTACTTTCGTCTATCTCGAGTCGACCTCGTTCGAGATAAATGAACGGATATTTATCCTTTACCTGGGGCAGGGTGTTGCGCGTTATTTTTACCAACAACCGATTATCGGTTGTTCTGCTCTTTAGGTATGCGGTTAGATCCTCTGTCATACAGAGACAACCGTCACCCTACGATCCCGGTATTGTTTATGGGGGCCGAACTGAATCGGTACGTCGTTCAGGGTAATCACCTCACCGCCGTCATGTTCCCCACTAAGTACACGAAAATCTTCCATCAATGCTTTTTTCACAGCAATTTGTTCTGCGAGTTTTAGAACCCTTTCTTTCGACTCATCTTGCGCTCGATAAATAAAGTCAGTAGGCACGCAATTCTTACGCCCCAGATAGAGGTCCCATGTCGGATATTTCAGCGCATCACTCACAGTTTGAGCCATGCCTTTAGGCACCTGTAAAGCGACCGCGAACGCCATGTCTTGCAGGTAGTAGCGATAGGTCATTTTTGTTCCTCCCCCTACTGCTTTTTTTCCTTCACGGGTTTTAGGGATCAGAAGTTTTTCCCAAGGGTCGCGGTCGTTATAACCACTTCCTACCATGTGAAAATCCTGCAATAAAGGCTCTCTCGGTCGTTTCTGCGGTTCCTTTTCACCAAATTGTTTGGTGCGAACATACACGATTACAGTCATATCCAATTTGGCGTACTTCTCCAACAATTCCCGTTGTTCTCCTCCTGCACCCATAGCACAGCACACCAGACCCAGAACTCCCGACTTGGTGGGGAAATTGAGGGTGTCTCTCCGATCAAATTTAGAATCATGCCCCCAAGACTGTAGGGGAGCTTCCAACCACAATAATAGATATGGGTCTTTCATGTCTCCACCGTCGCATGACCTTTGAGGGCGGTTACGAGATCATCAATATTAAAGTCGTCATTCGCAGAAAGCGTATATTCCTTTACCTTTCCAAAGAGGGACCCAGCCATTTTCTCCTTGCCGCAAAGCTCCTTATTCAATTGCTCAATGCTGGGTTCCAGATATCCAGACCCTTTCTGCCTGACCGGTTTATCGAACGCCAATTGCAACCGCTGACCTTTGCGCACCAGTATTTTTGCGTAATCCCAAGAGGACGCACCGGACTGCGTAGATTGACGCGCTGACGGAATAGCGACAAACAAAGCTTTGGTAAAGGCCTCAACTGCTTTAGGCAAGCTGTTCCCAGAGAGAGTCTGCCACAGTTGCCCAAGATCAAGGCTAATGTAGCGATAGTAGGTGGCGGAGTTAAATTCCAACGACCCCATATGTGCTGATCCAGTTTCTTCCCATTCCCTCAAATCATCCAGCGCGGTGAAGAACTCAACCTCGTTACTCACTTTGTGGGTTGATATTGCATGGGCAAATGAAGCTGCGGCTTCCACATTCAATTCAGCCATCTTAGCCACCATACGACCAAAGAGCGCGATATCGAGACCGTCCACTGCTGGATTCAGTGTTTTTTTCGCGCACTTCTGTATATCTTTCTCTTTGATTTTTTCACAGTCAAACTCTTCGGCACGTGCATATTCGGCGAACGCCTGGGCTTCGGTTTGAGTAAAGAAATGTAATGTATCAGTAGTCAAAAAGTTGGCAATTTTTGTTCCACATTTCTCTGCCTGCTCATCGTCTGCGCCTAGTTCTTTGCAGGCTTTCCCGACAAACTCATTTACCTTCTTGGTGCGTATGGCCAACTTAATGCCAAACTCTTTTAACGCCAAACGTACTGGGCGTTTCCAGGCTTGCGAACTCACTCGCGCGCGCGTCACACCACCAACAACAGCGGTTTTGGGCGCACCTACATCATCCCTGTTGAGACAGGTCACAGGAAAGGACTGTAGGATGTGAAATTCGATACGTGTACCCTTTAATGGATTGTTTTGTTGAACCATGATTTTCTCCTGATCAATTTTTTACAGATTGGAATGTGGAACGATTTGTAGCAGACCGAAGCCAAAAGCACGTCCACGGCCAATACCTTGGTGGAAACTCTTTATGAATTTCGCACGATCCTTAACGGTTAAATGGCCTTGTAACGTAGCTGAACCGAGGGTAACTGAATGACCTTTTTTCTTGAACTCTTTCACGCTGAGGTTGTTCACTTGTAATGTTGGGGCATATACCGTAAAGCCCCAACTTTCAGGCGCTTTATTGGCAAACCATTGCATTACCTCTTCCCGCCCACGAATTGCAATGATCTTTCGACTTTCGCCGTCGCGCTTGGTTGGGTTAACGATAATCTCGAAGCGATAACGCTCATGGTTCAAAAGATTCTCAGGAACTTCCTTTATCTCCAACTCGCCATATTCTGGCTTAAGTGGGGCACGCGCAGATAAAACTAAAATGCGCCTACTATGGAAATCTCCACCTTTATCGGCATAGAGAACTCCGCTGGACACGCCGCTTCGTTTCTGATCGTCGTTTCGCACATCGTCGAACAAGTCATAAACGACACGGTGCAATGAATAAGCATCGATAACTTCCAAGGCCGCTACATCGAGACGACTTAAGCGCAAAACACTGGCGATCATGCCACCCCCTGAGCTATTTCGCCAGATTCCTTGTCGTGAGCATCATAACGATAAAAGTCTTGTGCCCACTCGGCCTTGACTGCTTGTTTCTGCCAGTGAAATCTCAAGAGTTGAGTGAGCAACCTGGAATAGTTCAACGGTGTTTTCCCTTTGCTGATGATCAAACTGAACAAGGGGCGCAGAATACGACATACTTCTTCTACTGAATCACAAGCCAATAGGCGGCGCAGCTTGGCCTTGGCCTGATCGCTTTGGTTCCCCTCGTCATAACAACCAACAATCCCTCGACCAATGCCAAAACTGCCGTTACGCTCTATTTTTGCCTTCGCAATGGCTGCCGCAACGGTTGCATAGGGCAGTCTCTTCCATGGTTTCGTTAGATCAACGTGGAAGGCAGCCAGGGCTTCCCAACTTTGATACTCTGTGTCAGGATTGTCAGCACGACGAAGTGCTGCCGCGATAGCTTTGTCTTTTTGGCTTCGCGCGATGATATGCTCCACAAAAGCAGTGGGTTTATCCGGCTTTGACTTTTTAATGCTCATGCTGCCTCCTTCTTGGTGTCTTTCCTGGTGTCTTCAAGGTATTTGGAGAGATTCGGGCGATTCTTTGCCCAGGCATCAAGCTGCCTGGCCGTCTCCTTGGGGCAACAATTGTTGTAGGCCTGACGAGAAAAATCAGCAAATTCTCTACGCAGTTTGTGTATCGTATCCAGGTCTTTGCAACTGTCAACGAGGTGCTGAAATTTTCGTTCGCAGAGTTGCCAAAAAAGATTACTGCACCGTTTGGCCTGTTCCTTTCCTTCCATTTGCTGGGCCTTGAAAAACCTATTAGTTGCGCCGTAAGTGTGTTTTGCAATCTTTTCAAGCGATCGCATTTCCTCTTTCAGCCGCTCATACCACACATCACCGAGTGACTCGCCATGAAGGATTGTTGAGGACTCTACGTAATCATCGGTTCCTGAGACATATTGTTCGCCCGCATTATTACTGACACGCAACCCTCCTGACCAGATAGAAAACACAGGCATTTGTTTTCTGGCCCGATCGAGGCTATATTGAATTTGATGACAATCGAAACCACCTGTTCTGCTGCTGTCTATAAAACTGAGCAATGAGGTCAACTCGCGCCATGGTCGCTTTTGTGGGTCTACCCAAAGTATTCTATGCTTTCCTTGCGTAGAATAGACAGCGGTACTGGGGTCAAAAACCCCTTCCTTATAATTGGCATGGGAAATACCCTCCGAATAGTGCAGTCCTGTCTCATTTAACAAACAAAACCGACCAAGAGGTATCAGCCGTCCCATATAACTTTGTCGTAGTGATTCAGCTATGACATCTGCCTCACCGACCGGCATTTTCTCCCACGGAGCAGCGCCTAAACCCTCGTTATAAATACCCAACTTCTCAATTTGCTCTGCAGTAAATATATTTAACCAAAGACTTTCTGCCAGGTGTTCTGCGACCAAGTAATTGTGCATATACCCATTGAATCCGAGCGAACTCCCTGGTTTTCCCGAAGATGGCCTGTCCTTATCATTTGTTTTCCCTTTGTATCCTGGTGTTAATACAACCTTATTGTCTACTTTTTTCCCACCCAAACTGAAACCCATCAACACGAGAAGCAACATTGTACGATCAGCATCAGACATATCCCCCCCAACTTGAGATTGAATGAGGACAGTGGTATTACCTGTGGAGACTTCCGGTAAAACGTCTCCAAATGTCCGTGTTTCCGCATCGACAATTGCAGGTATTTGCAAAAAAGGCTTGTCCCCGTACAGCCAAAATCGATCGTGCCATTTGTCCAGGTAAGACAAACATTTTTTAGCCATGCCAGCGGCGCCTAGGTTCGCCCAATCTTCTTCGTTTGCCGGTGTGTGGGCAGCCTGTGCAATGGCGAGCAACAGTTTGGTAACAGCAATTTTTTGAACTGGATTCCCGCCGAGTGTTCGGTAGGAGGATTCGGAAAATATCTGTTGAAGGCTAACCCTTCCCACATCCGCAACCGGGACCCAGGGTTCATCAACCAAGTTATATCGCCTGTTCATCATCGCTCTACCACCTTCCTTGTTACCTGTAGAAATTCAGACTTGATCTGACAGTTACCCGTTTATCAGCAACCGACTGTCAGGTTAAGTTTAGTTCAAAAACTTTTCCTTCCAGATCGATTTGCCGTCGATGAGAGTTTCCATCGGCGTTCTCCCACAGCACATTTTGCCTTGGTGAGTTCGTTGAGTATTGTATTTGATGAGCCATTTGTCAAGATCAATTTGTAATTCTTCTATCGATTGATAGATTTTCTTACGCAAGGTCACTTGGTAAAACTCATTGAGAAGGGTCTTGTGGAAGCGTTCACAAATGCCATTGGTTTGCGGTGACCTGACTTTGGTTTTGGTGTGCTCAATATCATTCAAAGCCAGGTAGAGCTGGTAATCATGTTGGTCAGCTCGACCACAATATTCTGTACCACGGTCGGTGAGAATCCGCAGCATGGGAAGTTCTTGTTCCTCATAGAACGGCAACACACGATCATTGAGCATATCAGCGGCGGTAATCGGCGTTTTGGTGGTGTAGAGCTTGGCGTGAGCGACTTTACTGTAAGTATCAACAAACGTCTGCTGATAGACTCGGCCAATATCCTTGAATGTGCCCACATAGGAAGTGTCTTGCGAGCCCAAATAGCCAGGGTGGGCTGTTTCTATCTCACCACAGGCCTGATCGTCATCTTGTTTGCGTTCCATGGCAGCGACTTGAGGCTCAGTAAGAATCAGGCCTTCAGTGGCCACTTTATCGGATAGTGCTTTGAGTCGATCTTTAAGGCAAGCCAGGTTTATGGCGTAACCAAATACTTCGTACGCCCGTCGGCGAAACAAATGTCCCCATTTTGCGTAGCTCATTGCTGGTTCGGGTCTGCCCATGGGCAGGTTCTTCCAGAGCGTGTTCAACGACGATGGATTCAATCGCAGGATCAACTCTATTTTTGAGGTTCGGGATACGCCTGTTTTGATCAAAAAGTGCTTCAATGCCACCTTCATCAGCAGCGGCTTTGTATCGCTAGAAAGTATCTCTGGATAAGCCCATCATCTTGCAGGCTTTTGAGACGTTTCCAAGTTCTTCAGCCAGATTGAGTAGGCCGACTTTATATTTAATGACTTTATCGTTAGTATGGATCATGAGAGTTACCTCTTTGTTTGGATATTAATATTGCAATTACATCTAAACGGGTAACTCTCACTGAATCAAGCTTCGCTGCGCTCAGCTTGATTTAGTGATGTGTCAGATTGGGTCTAAACTTCTACATACCTGATATCCAACATGCTCGCTGTATTTAAGATCATACTTGTCCGAAACAGCCCCCCCTCCCGGAAGTTTCAATTCACCATTTTTCTCCACTAAAGCTACTCGTACAAGACTTTCTTCGTAGTCCTTGTTTCCAAGATAGAGGTAATGACTTAACCAATGGATCGAGTTTCTTGGAACGGCGGCAGGTGCATGGTGCTGGGGCACATTGACGATCTGTTTCATGATGGACACGGCAAATTTTCTCCACTCGTTCCTGTCTTTGGTTTTAATGTCGGTCTTGAGAGTCAATCTATTTCCATCAAGGAAAGTCAATTCTACACTGCCTTTGGGGTGGAGTATATTTCTCAACAGTAATACTTGAACAGACTCCTGTTCACCGTAACGTGTAGCTGACTTGTTTTCCGATAAAGTAGTACCGGCCTTCGATATCCCTGCCTGAGCCAACGATTTCATCGCCTCGATGCCAATCCGACGTTTCCCGTGATTCCCTTTACCTTTGAACAATTCATTCTTCCAGGTCGCCATCTGGTTCTGCTCATCCCGTTCCTGGTAAGTGCTTTCAATCAATCCACGGATGTTTTCAGGAATCGAAACAGATCGTTTGTCACGCCAAACTTCAAGACTTCTGCACAACACATAAGGGTTGTAGACAAATGCGGTTTTCCCGAAAGCCTTTTCCGGATTTTCTATTGTCACATCCAGGTTCGGTGCGATAATCCAGGCCTCTCGCCTGGCATTGGAGGCGCGCTTTGTTTCCGAATGCCGCCAGAGCCGGCCAAACCTCTGTAACAGCATGTCGGTTGGGCAAAAACGAGTAATCATGTAGTCGGCATCAATATCCAGTGATTGCTCCAAGACTTGGGTTCCTACCAGAATTCGTCCTTTGGCAATTCGTTTCTGCTTGCCATCTTTGCCGAAAAGTTCAACCCAATGCCGTTCTTTTCTGTCTCGGTCCGTCTGTGTAAAACGGGAATGTAAAATGCCACATGCGACATCCATTTCATGTGTTCGTGCTGCGAGCAATGAATAGACGTCTTGGGCTTCGGTTACGGTATTTTCTATCCATAAGACTTGTTGTCCCTCGCATGCACGTCGCAACGCTCCATCAATGACTTCTTCTTTCTGCTCAACCCACGACAAATGCACTAAATCGTTTGGCAGAACCGTAACTTCGAATTCTTGCAGATTCCCACCCTGGGGAGATGCAGAAACAAGGGGGTAAGCATCTTTCTCTGTCTTGGTGCCCAATAATTCAGAGCGTCGCTCAATGGTGAGCGTTGCACTTAGAACAATGACAGTGCATTGGAGTTTACGGAGTGCGGAGACAAGTTCGTCCAGCAGGGTTCCCGTGTAAGCGTCATAACTGTGGACTTCGTCAAGAATCACAACTTTTCCTGCCAAACCGAATGTCCTGACAAAGCCATGCTTCACGTTCATCACAGCCATAAGCGCCTGATCAATGGTACCGACCCCGAAAGGTGCGAGGATTCCCCGCTTGCTTGACTGGAACCAGGACCCGCCTGGTTTGCCCTCTTCGCCCATTTGCGTTTGTTTGAGCCAGGCATTCCCATGCAACAACAAAGGTTTCCGGTGCGGACAATCATCAGCCAGGATCTTCTCCAGGAACTCAATAACGCGTTCATGGACCTTTTCTGAAGTGAATTGCGTGGGCAGCGCGAAATAGATACCTGTAGCCAGATCTTTCGCCATTACCTGGTAGGCGGCATAAAGAGCAGCTTCGGTTTTGCCAATCCCCATCGGCGCCTCCATGACATAAACACCCGGGGTATTACAGGACCGGATTAGTGCCTGCTGAATTGGCTTGGTATCTTTGAAGTCGAAAATATCTTCAAAACTTTGATCTTTCTTTAGAACAGGTTTGACAAAGCCAGCTGAATCCAAAGATTGACTAATGAGAGGCCGCCAATCTTGACTTGGATCGTCAAAATCTTTTCCCGACCCTATCCAGTCCGAAACAGTTGTCAGTCCCGATAATACGCTCGCATGAAGTGGGTCTTTGACTTTTGGGAAATCGCAATTGAGCAGCTTTTTCAATTCCACAAAATATTCTCTACGTCGGTTTAGCCAGGATGTCCCGCCAAAGCATCCATCCTCGGCAAGTTTACCTCCTAAATTGGGCATGAATCCGTGGTGTTGCCCCAAAATTTCCGGGATGTATTTGCCTACATCCAGGGCTTTGGCAGTAGCCATGCTTACTCCAGCATGGCCACCCCAGTTTTTTTCGATCCTGGGATCGATTCCGACAAGTTCATCGATTGAATTGTCCACGTATCCTTCACATCCCCGATAAATTTTTTCCTGGAATGTAGGACTGATCTTGCCCCAGTCATGGGCAGCCGCAATCAGCTCCGATCCAGCCGGGAAGAGGCTCTCCCGTAAGAATTTTGGCAGTCTTGATATGAGCTCCTTAGCCACCTCACCAACAATGTGACAATGATTGAGAACGCGTCTACCTTTCGTTTTCTCATCATATGTCTTGGCGAGGCACTGCGACAGCGCTAAAGAGTTGCGGGCAGTTGCGTCTTTTCTTTTTTTAGGCCATCGCATGGAGCAATAATTTCCAATTCAATGTTGTAATGAGCTTAAGAAAGACTAAGACCTCCATACACGTATCTATCTCGAATGCCTCCCCTGCTCGCTGCCCGCTTGTGGGAACGAATTGAGTGTACGCGTTGTTTGGAGCCCCGTCAAGACACGAGCCATTCGCAGGGCATATTGGCTACGTAAACTGTCTTGACCATATTTCTTAATTGCTCAATCTGTGTGTTTTCCCAACTCTTTTTCATTCTCCTTCTTTTGGACGGAACGAGCCGCGTGTACCCACTACAGCCACCCCAGCGTTCCGCTCGATCTCAGCACCGGCATAATCTTCCCAAGAGATGCCGGGGGGCGCACCGTCACCAGCCCAGAACGTGTTCCCGTCTTCGTCAATCAATATTTTCTGGGGCGGCTCAAGTTTCTCCAATGCTTCCCGCGCTTCTGGGTCAACCCGCACCACTTCATGCTCAGTCAGTTCATGGTAAGGATCCCCATGCCAACAGCACTCGTGATTAATTTCTTTCGCCATCGTCTTTCTCTTTTTCTTCGTCCGGTCTTCTTTTGATCGCTTCATGTGTTCTTCAGGCAGTGTCCTTTGCCTGGGGTACAGGCATCGGCGGAAAAATTTACAAAAGCTTTTCGATCGGAACGTTCACCGACTCATCTGAATCTAGCCTCAGTTTCTGTGGGCTGGTCTGGGTAACCGAAGCACTGTCAACAACAGCTATGCAAGGGAGTGCAGTCGCCACCAGCACGCAAGTAGGAGGACTGGTTGGGAGGAATCAGGGCAACATCTGCCAGACCTGTGTCGTGAGCGCAGTCTACGGAGAAAGTGAGGTGGGCCTTAATAGTGCTGTCATTGTCGACAGTTACGCGCTGCCAGCTGTACCGCCGACCAGCGGCATGATGGGTTTGTTGGGGGGGCGCAATGACGGCAGCACCCAGGAAGTGCGGTGCGCAGCCGCGAGCAACTTCGCTGTACGACCGAGCCCTGGGTCGCCTGTCAGGGAGAGGCAAGCTATTCTGGGTGGAGCACACAGACCTGGGACTTTGGAACCGGGAATAGGCTTCCGGGAATCCGAGACATCCCGCTTTTAGCTCCATTGATTAGTAGCTTTTTTGGCGGCGATGTTGCCGAGACCGGCCAGTTCACCGCCTGCCTGCTCCCGAGAGAAGAGATGTTGTTTATGCCTGCTGAGGCACAGGATGTGTGCAGCCAGAGGACCTGGAGTGGAAGCTTAGAAAATCCCCCGCCACGATGACGACTGTCCGCTTTGTGGTGTAATGACAACGATGACGGACCGACGATGATTTCTGGAACGACAATGGTTCAAGTGCTTTATGAACGTGATGTTGACAAGGTCAAGGACAGTGACTTTGTGCTCAGCCTGAGAGATGAATTCGGCAGGTATGACCAGCTCACTGTTACCATGCTCGAATCGCAAATCCGCTTTACGGTTCCAAAGGTAGCTCAGCTCGCAGAACCGTTCCTCTGCTCCTGTCAGGTGGAAACAACGACCCAGAACACCGCCACAACCAGAACAGCGGGAATGCAACTCTAGTGGTGATTCGAAACGGGTGTTGTGTGAATGACGACGAACTTCACGAAGTTAAAGCACTGGAAACCGTCGAGGCTACTGGCTTTAATCGATACCGGACTGTGAAAGGGTGGTAGAGACAGCTTTTAACCGTCCGAGTGAATTTGCCTTGTTAGGTTTTAACTTGCCTTGCCCGCTTCTGTTGCTTCAGGAACCTCAATGAGACCTCCAGTCTTACAGTCATAAATATAACCATAAATTGGAATAGCACTTGGCACCATTGAATTATTTCTAATTCGTTCTACATCAGATAACACGCTTTTAGCTTGATCACTAATAGTAAGCCATTCAATATACTGACCGTCTGTTGTGCCGCTACCTGCATTACTGTCATGCCACCCCGATGCATCAACACTTGCAGTCTTTAAACTACCGGACAATAAATCACCCATAATTTTACTACTAAATGTTTCCATTCCGCAATCTGTGTGATGAATGACAAACCATTCCTTTGTGCCGAGTAATTTATATGAAATTACTAATGAACGAATTGCATCGTCACTTGCTCTTCCTCCTGCGTTACGAATGACATGGGCATCGCCTTCAGCAAGACCTGCATACTTTGCTGGATCTAAACGAGCATCCATACATGTAAGAATTGCAAACTGTCTTCTTGGAGGCATTGACAAATCACCTTTGCCTCCAAAGCCAGCCACATAATCAGCATTTGCTGATGTTACTTCTTCCACTATTTTACTTGCCATTATTCTCCTATGGTTCACCGTTTTTTGGTCTGGCCCAAGCTCCCCATGCATTGTATGGGAAACCTAAGGCTTACAGGCTGGGGTGTGTTGTCCCAGTCCTGTGCGAATGAAAACCGCAACGCGCACGGGAAGGCTAATGTACTTCAGGTAGTAAAGTAAAGAGCTACGTGAACACCCCCACGCACGTGGGGAATACCGCTTTCAGGGCGCTTAAAATCTAAATCATAGGGAACACCCCCACGCACGTGGGGAATACTTATTCATAACCAAAAATTGCGTTCTTAAATGAGGAACATCCCCACGCACGTGGGGAATACTATGTAGAGACTCAGAGCGTGTCGAGAGAGGAAGGAACACCCCCACGCACGTGGGGAATACTTCTAAAGGTCCAATTACTCAAATTAAGAGAAAGGAACACCCCCACGCACGTGGGGAATACCGCTCCTGAACTTGGGGGCGACGACTAAAAAAAGGAACACCCCCACGCACGTGGGGAATACTTTCATTAGAGCTAATTTAGTTTCTTGAATTAGAGAACACCCCCACGCACGTGGGGAATACCGCGGTTGACGCGGTGCTGGAGCTTGCGCGTGAAGAACACCCCCACGCACGTGGGGAATACTTTCATTAGAGCTAATTTAGTTTCTTGAATTAGAGAACACCCCCACGCACGTGGGGAATACTCATAATTTTATATTGTTTAGCATGCACCGCCTGAGTTCAGCCCGTGCACAAGCAGTCGGACGGAACGATTTGTCAGCACATTTTTGTCTTAAAGAGTTTTATATACGAGACCGATAGCTAGAATCAACACAATTATAGTAAGCTGATACAGCATTTTGAAAGCTTTAGAATCCAGGTTAAACAGGCTTCTCAATCCTATTAGCTTATTAACTAGGAAATAACTACCTAGGCAGGTAAGCCATACGATGAACGCGGTAATTGCACTAAATTAGTGCATATACTAACGATCGCAAAGAATTGATTCTCTCACTTAGAACAGTAAAATCACTTACAAGTCCACCTTGGCTTTGGTCTGAACTTGATGCTTCAAATCCAAATAGCCAAAACAAAGTTATAATTGTTACAAAAAAGGATAGACCAATTATGAGGCTATACTTTAGACGTTTTCTCCAATGAAGGATGGTGTTACCTTCCAGCATGGCGCCTATCACAAAAACCATAATTAACCAGCTTGAAATAGCATCATGAGAATCACCTTTTGTCACCCATATACCCCCAACAAGAGCAAGTAATACACACAGGGTCACTCTTGAGGTATTGTTTTGAGTAGGCATTGGGTTTGCCATGTTGTTATCGTTCAGCATTGTTCCGAACTAAAGTTCCAAAATGAGATTTAGCCGCATTCAATCTTTCGGTTGAATGGTTATCCATAAAAACATGACCATAACGCTCTTCAATTTTTGTCTGCGCTCCACATCGGACTTTCGCCTTCTTAGCTAATTTAGATGCACCTTTTCCTACTACTCCATCTCTTTCTGCGCCAACAATCAGCCAATTCTTACATGTCTTTGGCAACAGTTTAGTTGGGTCCATTTTCCATGGACAAAATGCAAGAAATGTGATCTTATCAGGTACAGAGTCAAATACAACTCCGTCTATATCATCGTGCAATCCATCAATAGCATTTGAAAACAGCACTCCACCGAATGAAATTCCATAAATATAGTGTTGCTTGTATTTTTCAATTTTGTTCAATTCAGAAAGTCGAACAGAATAATCAGATATAATACCTTCAAATGTTGTTTTAATGTTGCTATTTTCGCCATATCCACGAAAATCATATATATACACATCCAAACCAAGGTCACTGAACCTTTTAAAGGATCCAAATATTTCGGCTGCTAGCATGGAGGTTCCTTGTGCAACCAGTAAGTATCCCATTGGCTCCTTGGCTCTCCATACTAATCCGTGTATTGTTTTTCCATCTTCAGTTGTAAAGCTATCTTTGCTAAGAATATCTGATGAATATTTATTCCAATCCACCTTGGCGTCTGGGTTAGCAATGGCATTCTTAAATGAAGACACATGGGAGCTTTCGGACCAGCACGTTGTGCCAAATTTGGCCTCGCTCGCGCGAGGCGGTACTGTTCCCGAATATTGCGCTCCATGTGTGTGCCCGCTCGCATGAGATGGCACACACATGCACATAAACGAAAATACCGCTGATGGGAATAATCCCATTTTATTCCTAGCTATCACTTAACTCACCATATAATATCCGCTAAACAAGAAAACACCCCCATGGGTGAAGACCTCACAGTGGCTAGCATAGATTAATACCCCCTGTCAACCCCCTAGAGTAATATCCCACGCACGTGGGGAAGACTGCCACTAAAAAAAGAAAAACAGACGACTATGGGGAAACTCCCCCACGTACGTTGGGAAGACGTACGTGGGGGTCAATCTAGCGTACACGCTTGTTTATGCTTGTCCAAGTAGAAACGCCCCAATCATGTAGGGAAGACCATTCAAGCACTGACTGATCAGTGCTTTATGTCAACATAATGGCGGAGAGAGAGGGATTCGAACCCTCGATGGGGGTTAACCCATACTCCCTTAGCAGGGGAGCGCCTTCAGCCGCTCGGCCATCTCTCCGGTGTTTTGTCTGCTTTCCCGTCAGGGCAACCAGTTCGCCAGCGTTGCCTACGCAATGTCGGTTCATCAGTCGTAGCAGGGGCATTATAAACTCCCGGCAAAGGCGTGTGTGCCAGCAAAAACTGCTTCTTGAACAAAACCGTGTTTGCCGGGTAGATAGCCTTCCAGATGGGTAAGGGTGGTGTCTTGTAGGTGCGTTACAGCCTTTTCCGGCGGTTTTCTATGGCATGATGTTGCCAGAAATGGAGAGCTTCACTGACTTTTTCGCCTACGGTGGCAGTTTCAGTAAAACACTATCTGCTGGCGGGTTATGCCTTTTTCCTCAGACCTTCTCTGTTTATGGGGCTGAACTGAAATTCGGGAACTTCATCCCCCCGTGCACTGCACATATTCATTGAGCCTAGCGTTTTTCGTCCTGCGGTTTTGGCAAGAGTACGCCGTCTGTTTGAACCGACCAGATGATTAGTAACCGCGTCAAGTCAGTGGTGGGGAAGGAGGGTGAGAATCCCCTCAGGGTCGTCATTTTCTCGAGTTGCCTAAGTGGTGTTTTTCTCGTCTCCTGTGTCAGGCCGAAAAACCCGTTTGTCGCAAGGCAACACGGTTTCGCATGCCATTTTCCTGGTGCTGCTTCTGTGCGTCATTTGCAGTGCAAAATGCGAAAATCTGTTTTTAGTTTTTCTGGCTGCGACAATGGCGTGACCACGCGTCGGTTTGGCAAGACAGTATGAGCTGCCAGTGAGAAGCATCTATTGCTGGAAGTCTGGTTGCCTGTTGCCAGGCGAAGCACTTCTGAACCAAGGTTTCCTGGCTGGATGAGGTGCAATAAAATACTCCTGCGGGGACAGTCGGGCTGGTTCGTCCCTGACTTCCGGGTCACGACTTTTTTCCTGGGGAGCTGGTCGTGCTCGTGGCGAACCCGTGTAAAGTAGAAAAATGACAGCTTTGTGGATTGGGACACTTTCCGGGACTTGCGCCGACTCTGTGGATGCGGCGGCTTTCAGTTTTGCGGACGGTTGTCACTTGGTGGCCACGCATAAAAACCTGTTTCCTGTAGATTTCTCGGAGCAGATTGTCGGCCTGCAGTCCGGCAATATCGACATTGCCGAATATGCCGCGTTCGGAGTGCAAATTGGAAAATGGTTCGCGGACGCGGTCAATGCGCTGGTCGAGAGTCAAAGCTTGCGGCGCCGGGAGATCATGGCAGTGGGTTTGCACGGTCAAACGGTTATACATCGCCCTTTCGGAAAAAACCCATTCACTGTGCAGCTGGGGGATCCCAGCGTGGTTGCCGTGCAAACCGAGTTGCCGGTGGTTGCTGATTTTCGTAGTACCGATGTGGCGTTAGGGGGGCAGGGGGCACCTCTGGTTCCTGCTTTTCATCAGGCGTTTTTAGCGCGGCCAAACGAAGCCTGCGCCATTGTAAACATTGGGGGGATCGCCAATATCACCGCCCTCGGAGCTGCCGGCGAGGTTGTAGCATGCGATGTGGGTCCGGGGAACATCCTGATGAATGACTGGGCGCTTCGCCATCTTGGGGTTCCTTATGACGGTGCAGGTGCCTGGGCTGCATCCGCGTCTTTTCACGAAGAACTTTTGCATCTTTTGCGGCTAAAAAGTCAGGGGTTCTGCGGACTACAAAAAAGTTTGTGTGCGACAAGTTTTGATTTTTCATTTCTTGAGACTTGCCTGGCCAGGTGTCCGGATGCAGATGCAGCAGTTGTGCAATCAACGCTCTGTGAGTTCACTGCCCGTTCCATCGCCGATGCCGTTGAGAAATTTTTGCCTGAACATGCCCGTGTCTTTTTGTGTGGTGGCGGGGTGCACAATACGCACCTGGTTTCGCGTTTGTCTGCTTTGCTGTCACAACGGATGGTGACGACAACCCTTGACGCGGGCATCGATCCTGACTGGGTTGAGGCGGGTTGCTTTGCCTGGCTGGCACAGCGGCGCCTTCGGAATCAGACCGGTAACCTGCCAGCAGTGACCGGGGCAAGCCGGGCAGCAGTATTGGGAGCGATTTATGATCCTCGTCTTCGGGTTTAAGTGGATGATTTTTTCAACACAGCAGTGGCTTTCGTGCCGATCAGTTATAAAGAAAGGGAGGTGCCGTTTTGGGTTCGGGAAATTTTGAAAAAAGACTCGGGATTGACAATGAGCATAGCTACCGGATAAACGAGAGAACCGGTGTGGTGCAAAAACGGGGGTGGCCGGGCTGGGCTGATACAGACCACTGAGTGCGACCGAGTACCGGAGCGGTCCAGAAAAGAAGTTCTCTGGGATGGGTGAATACCGGGGTGCGCATCGAGCGTGCGACCGGTGTGCTGCAAAAAGACGGTTTTATCGGTTATCTGGACACAACAGTCCGAGTCAATCCTGAAGCTGGTGTGATCCAAAAGCAGGGCCTTCTCGGCTGGAGTGATACCGACAAGCGTGTCGATCCCGAAACCGGGAAATATCAGAAACAAAGCTGGATTGGCTGGGAGGACTGAAGTTCGCGGGATGTTGAGTGTTCCTGCCGTGCACCTGTTGTGGTGCGAACTGAACGGGCTATCTCTGGGGTGTCGTGGTCTGGTTGGAGGGCAAGGCAGGGGGGTCATGCGCCGAGCATGCGCATCGGTGGACAAAAGTGGTGCCCCTGATCGGCGGCAACTGCTTGGCATGTCACTTGGCCGGCGCAGATATTGAGTCCGTTGCGTAGGTTTGGGTCGTCCAGCAGGGCCTGTTTCCAGCCGCGGTCGGCGATGGTAATGGTGTGACTCAAAGTGACGTTGTTCAACGCGTAAGTGGAGGTTCGGGCAACCGCCCCTGACATGTTTGAGACGCAATAATGAACGATGCCGTTCGATCCCGAAACCGGGAAATATCAGAAACAAAGCTGGATTGGCTGGGTGGACTGAAGCTCACGGGATGTTGAGTGTTCCTGCCGTGCACCTGTTGTGGTGCGCGGACTGAACGGGCTATCTCTGGGGTGTTGTGGTTTGGTTGGAGGGCAAGTCGCAGGGGTTCATGCGCCGAGCATGCGCATCGGTGGACAAAAGTGGTGCCCCTGATCGGCGGCAACTGCTTGGCATGTCACTTGGCCGGCGCAGATATTGAGTCCGTTGCGTAGGTTTGGGTCGTCAAGCAGGGCCTGTTTCCAGCCGCGGTCAGCGATGGTAATGGCGTGACTCAAAGTGACGTTGTTCAACGCGTAAGTGGAGGTCCGGGCAACCGCCCCTGGCAGGTTTGAGACGCAATAATGAACGTTGCCGTGTCGATCCCAAAACCGGGAAATATCAGAAACGAAGCTGGATTGGCTGGGAGGACTGAAGCTCACGGGATGTTGAGTGTTCCTGCCGTGTACCTGTTGTGGTGCGGACTGAACGGGCTATCTCTGGGGGGTTGTGGTTTGGTTGGAGGGCAAGTCGCAGGGGGGCATGCGCCGAGCATGCGCATCGGTGGACAAAAGTGGTGCCCCTGATCGGCGGCAACTGCTTGGCACGTCACTTGGCCGGCGCAGATATAGAGTCCGTTGCGTAGGTTTGGGTCGTCAAGCAGGGCCTGTTTCCAGCCGCGGTCGGCGATGGTAATGGTGTGACTCAAAGTGACGTTGTTCAACGCGTAAATGGAGGTCCTGGCAACCGCCCCTGGCATGTTTGAGACGCAATAATGAACGTTGCCGTGTCGATCCCAAAACCGGGACATATCAGAAACAAAGCTGGATTGGCTGGGTGGACTGAAGCTCACGGGATGTTGAGTGTTCCTGCCGTGCACCTGTTGTGGTGCGCGGACTGAACGGGCTATCTCTGGGGTGTTGTGGTTTGGTTGGAGGGCAAGTCGCAGGGGGTCATGCGCCGAGCATGCGCATCGGTGGACAAAAGTGGTGCCCCTGATCGGCGGCAACTGCTTGGCATGTCACTTGGCCGGCGCAGATATTGAGTCCGTTGCGTAGGTTTGGGTCGTCAAGCAGGGCCTGTTTCCAGCCGCGGTCGGCGATGGTAATGGCGTGACTCAAAGTGACGTTGTTCAACGCGTAAGTGGAGGTTCGGGCAACCGCCCCTGGCATGTTTGAGACGCAATAATGAACGACGCCGTGTCGATCCCGAAACCGGGAAATATCAGAAACAAAGCTGGATTGGCTGGGAGGACTGAAGCTCACGGGATGTTGAGTGTTCCTGCCGTGCACCTGTTGTGGTGCGCGGACTGAACGGGCTATCTCTGGGGTGTTGTGGTTTGGTTGGAGGGCAAGTCGCAGGGGGTCATGCGCCGAGCATGCGCATCGGTGGACAAAAGTGGTGCCCCTGATCGGCGGCAACTGCTTGGCATGTCACTTGGCCGGCGCAAATATTGAGTCCGTTGCGTAGGTTTGGGTCGTCAAGCAGGGCCTGTTTCCAGCCGCGGTCGGCGATGGTAATGGCGTGACTCAAAGTGACGTTGTTCAACGCGTAAGTGGAGGTTCTGGCAACCGCCCCTGGCATGTTTGAGACGCAATAATGAACGACGCCGTCCACCATGTATGTTGGATCGGAGTGCGTTGTCGGCCTTGAAGTTTCAAAACAGCCCCCTTGGTCGATCGCGACATCTACGAGGACCGAACCAGGTTTCATGGTTTTCAACATGTCGCGTTGCACAAGCTTGGGTGCAGAGGCTCCTGGGATCAAGACGCCTCCGACGACAAGGTCGGCGTCAGCAACGAGACTGGCAAGGCAGGTTCTGGTGGAGTGAATGGTCTTGACGCGGGATTCGAAATGCAATGACAGGTATTCCAATACCGACGGGCTCCGATCCACGATGGTGACTTCCGCTTTCAAGCCGATTGCGATTTGCGCTGCGTTAAATCCGACGACACCGCCACCGATGATTAGTACTTTTCCAGGGGCGACGCCGGGTACTCCACCCAGCAGAACCCCCCGTCCGCCAGCTTCTTTTTCCAAGGCGTGGGCTCCGGCCTGGATGGACATGCGTCCGGCTACCTGGCTCATGGGTTTGAGCAACGGCAACCTGCCACTGTCATCCGTTACGGTTTCATAAGCGATACAGACCGCACCGGATGCCAGTAGTTCTTTGGTTTGACCCAGATCCGGTGCCAGGTGCAAATAAGTGTAGAGAATCTGGCCTTCACGCAACATGGTACGCTCCCTGGCCTGTGGTTCCTTGACTTTGATGATCATGTCGGCGCGGGCGAAGATCTCATCCGTTGTCTCCACGACTTCAGCCCCTGCCGTACGATAATCGTCGTCGTCTGCTCCGATTCCAGCCCCGGCTGTTTCTTCAACGAGTGCCCTATGCCCGTGCGAAAGGATCTCGGCAACGCTCTCCGGCGTCAACCCCACGCGGTATTCATGGTCCTTGATTTCTTTCGGTATACCGATCAGCATTTTCTCTTCCTCCTTTGTGACTTGAGCATTTGCCAAGAATTAAAGCGGGCAATATCTTTGCCCCAATGGGGCCGTTTATCAAGTACCAGGACGGCGGATCCCAGGTACGAATAAATCTGCCTCTTTCAATAGCTGTAACTTGCCGGGTTCGGTGTCCGGGCTGGCCGGCACCAGTGTGGCGTGTTCGCTCAGTCGGCAAAAAGTGTTCAGCAGTTTCATTTGCCACACCTGTTGGCATGGAGTCTCCAACAGTTGCGGGTTGAAAACGATGACGGCCAAGCATTGTGCCCGGGAAATGGCGACGTTCAGTCGATTTTTGCTGAACAGAAAATCGATGGCGCGGGGCAGATCTTCAGCACTGGAAGTCACCATGGAAATCAAAACTACTGCGGCCTCCTGGCCTTGAAACTTGTCCACTGTCCCGACACGTGCATGATTTGGCAAAATGGTGCGTAAATAATTCACTTGTACATTGTAGGGGCTGACCACGAGAATGTCCGCTTCGGTCAACTGGCGCTGTTCCCCGTTGCCGGTTTTGAATTTTTGCTGCAAAAGTCTCTGGTACTGATTTTCTATGATTTGTCCTTCCACGACGCTTTTTTGTGAACAGCCTTGGTGGTGTGCCGCAATCCATGCGATACCGGCGCTGGGCAGCTTGATGTTTTTGAAAATCAGTTCGCGTTTCTCGGCGCTTTCATGCGGTGCCAGGCGACCCTCGTAAAATGCCTGGGAAGTAAAGTCGCAAATTTTGGGACATAGTCGCCAGGTTTTCTCCAGAAAAATCCCGCGTTCAGGTGGAATGGTTGCACGGTCACCCAGCAAAAACTCCAGCACGGATGAACCGGTCTCGCCGGGATGAGTGCCCTGTACCGGCTGTCCGAGTTGCATTTGATCGCCCACCAGCACGATGTTTTGTGTGGCAACTCCCATTGCCACTACTTTGGCAAGAGACATCTGGCCAGCTTCGTCAATGAACAGATAATCGAGGGTTCGTGCCATTGTCGGGTCGGCAAAAAACCACGCTGTACCGGCAAACAGATCCTCTGATCCTGAAATATTCTTGGTGGCGATGACATTGCTGAAAAGGTTACTTTGATACATGGTTTCCGGGGTTCCGGAGGCTTTTTTTACACCGCGAAACCTAAAGTCTTCAGCTGTTGTCGCAGTTTCGATTTTGCTGAGCAGATTATGGATTGCCTTGTGAGAGTTGGCGGACACTCCAACTTTTTTACCGCGCTTCAGCAACTCTACGATGATGTGGGCACTGGTGTGAGTTTTGCCGGTACCGGGCGGCCCTTGGATGAAGAGATAGCTGTTGTCGAGGTCGGCGATTGCCTGCAGTGCTTCTGGTAGCAGGTCTGGGCCAGTAATGATGGCGGCATTGGGGGGTTTTCCTTTGATTCTGGGTGCTCGTCGATTCAGCAGATCGAGCACACATTGATATTCTTCCTTGTCGGCGATGATGGTTTCGGCAACCGTGTAAATCGCGGCACGGAGTTTTGTGGAGTTTATGGGGCCGGAGGGGCCCAGTGAAAGTTTTTCCGGCAGAGGATCTTTTTTGTTGCTGATTTTGATTTGAACCACGCCGGTGCTTTCGTCGAGCGTCAGGATGCTGCCTGCTCTTGCACTGCTCCGGGCATTCGTCACCTGGCTGCCGACTTTCAATTTGTATTCCTGCGGTGGGAAGCGGTAGCTGTAAATCAAAGAGCGTTTTTCCGGTACAGGTGGCTCGATGAGCCGTAAGCCGCCCAGACATTCCGCATTTTCCTCCAGCTCATCTTCGCTTAGATTCTGGCGTTCAAAAAAAGCCCACCATTCCGGCTTCTCTTCGCGGTTGTGAAACTCCAATAGATGTGACATGAGCTCATGACAGTTGGCCTTGTTTCCGGACGCTTTTCTCAGCAAGCGTGTTTGATACTGCTCGTATTCAATTTCCCACGGTTTGCGCTCTGTTTCCAGGTCGGGTTCGCGCCCCAGTGTCGGGTCCTCCCCGTTGCCGGGTTTCCTGAACCATGGCAGTTCAGCGGGTCTTTTAGCAACCAGCCAGTCGCGCAATTTATAAGTGGAGATGCAATCCACTTTGTTGTATGCGGCGAGTTCTTCCAGCAGGTGCGGTTCGCCAGTCTGGCACCATTTGTTGTACACCACGATGCTTTCAGCGGCGGTGGCGACTTCCTCGGTGCGCTCGCCCATGTAGCAGGTTTCCAGATTCTTGAGAGAGTACCCGGGTTCGGAAGTCCGGATGCTTTCCACCACCACTCGGTACAGGTCGATAAATTTGTTTTGCCTGAGGAGGTTGTCCAGTGGTTCTTCGTAAGTGGCATACCGGCATGCCAGGCGTTTGAGTGCAGAAGTCTCGTAATGGTTGTAGTGATAAATGAAGGCCTGAGGGTGCTGGCGTAAATGTTGAGTGACAAACCCCATGAAGTTTTCAAACACCAGTTTTTCTTCCACGTGGTTGTGCGCCCAGAGCGACCGGTATATTGCGTGAGGTTCCCCCGGGCAGTAAAATCCGAACAGATACTCCAGGCCATTCTGGTAAAAGGGATCCCCTTCCAGATCGAAAAACAGATCTCCCCTGTTGGGCTCTGGCAGGCGTGAAAAACCTTTCCCGACAACTGGCGGAATCATTTCAATCTGGTCTTGCCCGGTTCGTTTTTTGTAACTTTGCAGTCTGGCTTGTGAGCGGAGCCTGGCAAATGTTTCGGGCTTGAGGTCTGGGACGCTGGTGTCAAGAGTCGTGTCCGCCAGCTCCGCAACGGTTTTAATTCCGGCCTGCCAGAGGCTCTTTATTTGTGGACGCTGGATGTTGGCGACCAGACTCAAGTGGCTGTTTTTCTCCCATTCCGCGCGGCATCGGTCCTGCCAGTTGCAAAAGCGACAGTGTTGGCATGGTTCCGGGTCAGACTTTTTCGGCAACCGGGGCAGGAAATTTTCGAAGCGCTTTTTGGCGTGGGAATAGTAGTAAAAAAAATCGTCTACTCCGAAGCTGGCTAATTTGTTGTCGCCCAGCACAAGATGCATTTCCCGTGGTTGGACTTTTTGAATTTCGGCAAGCAGTTCCGTGTACAGACAAAGTTGGATGATGTGCCCGGGTTTGGGATTTTTGGCGAGTTTGGAGTCCAGCACTTCGTAGCTGAAATTTCCCAGCATGGAAGGCTTTTCACACTTGATTAAAAAGTCTGGATAGCCGCGCCAGGGCTGGCGAAACAAAAGTGCCTGGTAAATGACATCGACCCCGTCATGCAGTGCTTCGCGGGTATCGTCGAGTTGCTTGCTCAGTGGTGCCTTGGCAGGAATTTCTGCGATGGTTTTCCCCTCTCTCCTCCAATTTTCCAGGCAGGCGACTTCATGTTCGATGCCTTTTTCTTGGAGCAGCTTGGTGGTGGGGTCCTGAGCACGATCTTCCGGTGGTTTTTCAAAACGCCCGGCTTCCAGGAATGTGGCGTGGTGACAGCTGAGGAAAGTCGTCAGGTCTGATGCTGAATAGAGCCATTGCCCGTTTTTCAATTTCTGCATTTCTGGTTTCCTGTTTCAGCATCCATGTTGGAGAATTCTGTCAGTTATGACGCTTCTCTGGAAGCCTTTTCCAAGAGTCTTCAGACATTGGTGGACTATTCGCTCGGCGATGAAGGGTCCATGACCGTCCACAATGATACGGTCAGGTGGTATCGCTACATCGATACGACGCCTCAGGCGGAAGTTCCGTTTCGTTTTATTGAACACAGACTCATCGATAAGGAACTCGAACCCGGATTGGCCTTCCTGCTCAGCTACGACAGGGCCAGGGTAGCCATCCTGGAAATCGTGGATATGCCGAGCCGGAAGAATGACCTCTTTATTCGTTTTTGTCGGCAAAACAATTACCGACTTTCCGCGTGCAAACGTGAGAGCCACTTCAATTTCCTGACGGACGAAGAAGTCAGGTGCATGGAGGTGGCGGCATCATCTGCCTGCGATGGGTCCTTAAGCAGTACTTGATCAGCATTGGGCGTAAGGCGTCTGATGGTCCGTGGTGGCCACGCTAAACACGGAATCACCAAGGAGGTGGCCGCCGGATGGCTGACCGCTCTCGGCTGTGTTCATCGCTGATATTCAAGACGTGCAAGCGGTGACGGTTGGGTGGTGGTGGCGGAGATAAGTTCATCACCTCGTGCTGTCGGGCGCAGTTGCGTGCTGTTGGTGTGGTGTGGCTGCACCAAGCCTAAAACAGGATTCTCATGCCGATAAGCCCTGCCCAAAAGGAAACGGTTTCTTGATTTCGTCTGGCTATCGATGCGGTTTCACCAAACTTTCGCTGATGGCGTATATCAACATAGAGCGCAAACTTCCTGATGAATTGGTGGCGGATTTGCACTCCCAGTTCCGCTCCCGGCTGTGTTCATCGCTGATATTCAAGACGTGCAAGCGGTGACGGTTGGGTGGTGGTGGCGGAGATAAGTTCATCACCCCGTGCTGTCGGGCGCAGTTGCGTGCTGTTGGTGTGGTGTGGCTGCACCAAGCCTAAAACAGGATTCTCATGCCGATAAGCCCTGCCCAAAAGGAAACGGTTTCTTGATTTCGTCTGGCTATCGATGCGGTTTCACCAAACTTTCGTTGATGGCGTATATCAACATAGAGCGCAAACTTCCTGATGAATTGGTGGCGGATTTGCACTCCCAGTTCCACTCTCGGCTGTGTTCATCGCTGATATTCAAGACGTGCAAGCGGTGACGGTTGGGTGGTGGTGGCGGAGATAAGTTCATCACCCCGTGCTGTCGGGCGCAGTTGCGTGCTGTTGGTGTGGTGTGGCTGCACCAAGCCTAAAACAGGATTCTCATGCCGATAAGCCCTGCCCAAAAGGAAACGGTTTCTTGATTTCGTCTGGCTATCGATGCGGTTTCACCAAACTTTCGCTGATGGCGTATATCAACATAGAGCGCAAACTTCCTGATGAATTGGTGGCGGATTTGCACTCCCAGTTCCGCTTCTGACAAACCTTGGCCAACGGCAATTTCGGGCACATCCTGCGCGAAGACATTGAACTCTAGGTAGGGTTCCAGGATCAAGCTCTGGGTGAGAAGAAACTCATTTTCCTGGCGGAGGCGGGCACTTATATCTCCTTTCTCACTGATGAAAATATGTGCCTGTGTTTCAAAAAAATAGGGTGCCAAACCATTGAAGCCGAGGACAATATGGTCAAGAGAAGCAGCTTGTGCGTCATGACGAATGCCTCCCTGGGCATCCCAGAATGTGCTGATATTACGGCTGTACATTGCCCAGAATTCAGCAGTTTCTGTGACGCCGTTTTGGCGTTCACCTTCAATTTTGAGCCACAATTTGTGGTCATCTCCGCCAATCCAGCCGTCGAGGTCCCATTCTACGATGCTGTGGTGGGAGCTTTGACTGCCCAAGGCGGTTTCCAAAACAAGAGCATGAAAAATACGCGTCTCATGTTCCCCTGCTGTGTACGCGTACGGTGCCCATAAACTTATCGCCAACAACAGGTGGCGGAGCGCGTTGCGGTACAGATGATTTTCTCGAGTACTCTGTTTCACAACAGGCATGCCGGCTTTCCTAATGCCGGATGCTTTGTGCCGACAAGTCGCTGTCTACGCGTCTGGCAACGACCACTTTGTCCATCATTCCGGACATCATGTGAAAGAGCAGGTGGCAGTGAAACGCCCATTCACCGGGTTCATTTGCTGTTAACAAAGTGGAATAGGATTTCCCGGGGGCTACGATTACAGTGTGTTTATTGGGCAGTTTTCCAACCGCCTGCCCGTTCTCAAGCTGCACAAACATGCCGTGCAGGTGCATGGGGTGCGCCATCATGGTTTCATTGATGAATTTCAAGCGGACACGTTCGTTGTTTTCCAGGTTGACAGGCTCAGAATCTTCGAATTTCTTGCCGTTCATGGTCCAGGTGTAGCGTTCCATGTTTCCACCGAGCCGCACAACAATTTCGCGTTCTGGTTGACGTTGGTCTTTTTGAAGGCTGCGGTAGCGCAAGTCCGCGTAATCCAGTGCCTTGTGCCCCTTCGGTGTGCCGGCATTACTCCAGCCGCTGGCCAGCACTTTCCCTTTTTCGGCGGGTTTTGTGTGGTGATGAGCATGGGCACCTCCACCGTCGTTTTCCATGCCCATATCAGCCATGGTCAGGCGAGCGCGTGGTCTCTTGTGCGGGGGTGTCCCGTGCATATCTTCCCGTGGAGCCAGCGTGCCGAGTGCAAAACCGCTGCGGTCGACTGCTTCTGCGACAATTGTGTACGCTTTGTTGTCCTTGGGGATTACGATCAGGTCATAAGTCTCAGCAACCCCGAAGCGGAATTCATCGACCTCCACCGGTTCCACGAGTTGACCGTCAGCACTCACAATCGACATTTTCAACCCTGGTATGCGGACATCGTAAAACGACATGGCAGAAGCATTGATGAATCGCAGACGAATACGTTCTCCCGCTTGAAACAGCCCGGTCCAGTTCTGCCCAGGAGTGAGCCCGTTGACCAGAAAGGTGTAGCCTGTTACATCCGACAAGTCGGTTGGCAGCATACGCATTTCCCCCCAGGCAACTTTCTCCTGCCAAGCTTTTGCAAAACCTTTTTTTTCAACGTTTGCAAAAAATTCGCCCACAGTGGGGCGTTCAATCTGGTAATAGTCTGGTGACATTTTCAGATTCGCTATGATCTCGTTTGAGTCTTCTTTGTGGAAATCTGAAATCAACACGACATAGTCGCGTTCCGCCGGCACCTCGGGTCCGTGACGGGGGCGGATCACAAGGGCGCCATAAAGACCGTCCTGTTCCTGCCCCATGCTATGGGCGTGGTACCAGTAAGTCCCGTGTTGGCGGATGGTAAAACGGTAAGTGAATGTCTCGCCTTGGCTGATGCCACTGAAGCCGTTGAATCCTGGAACACCATCCATTGTCCCGGGGAGCAACAGGCCATGCCAGTGTACGGAAGTGTTTTCTTTCATCCGGTTGGTGACACGAATGACGGCGTCGTCTCCTTCAGTGAAAACCAAAGTGGGCCCGGGAATGCTGCCATTGACGGTAATTTTTTTCAGCGTCTCCCCGGCGATATGAATGGGTTCGCGGTCGATGACGAGTTCGTATTCTGCCAGCCCGGCAAAAGTTGCTTGCCCCGCGAACAGCAACAGTACAAACAGTCGCGTTCTCCATTGACAGTGCTTCATGAAAACAGCCCCTTCTTCATCAGGTGTGCGGGGTGGTGCGCGCTACTCCGCGTATTTGTGGTGGATACGACAAAATTCGGAAGCCAAGCCCGGTTGGTGGTGATGGTGGTTTTTGTGTCCAAGTGCGTGCTGAGTTTACACTGGGGAAACACGTCTTGAAAGCTGCGTCTGTCAGTACGAGTAAGGATATGGGAGCAGCATACTCAAATCTTGGCACAACAGCTTGGAACATTGGCAATTGTTATTGCAATAGGTGCCGCTCCGTCCGGTCGGTTTCTGAGTGAGGCAGATGGTGCTAATCCCGGACCTGATAAATTCTTGAGACAGTGAGTTCACGGGCGGTTGCAACATTTGAGTCAGGAATCCGTGATGCACAAAAGAGTACGCGGGCAGCTGAACAGTCTTGATGGCAAATGCCTGCCGCAATGCAAAATACAATGATTTTCCAACCAGGAACATCAGGTAGCTGGCGTATATCCAAATACGCAGGGTTAATGGTTTCGTGTGTTGCAGAGGTCTCTGGCGAAAACGAAGCGGCTTTTTCTGCTCACGTTGGTCGCGATGCTGCTGCATTTTATTCCTGGTTTCGTATTGCATCTTGCTTCAATTTTTTTTGCTACACGTGCTTCAGACCAAGATTTGCGAATGGTGTCGAGAACAAAAGGAAGGAATTTTTTCAACACTGTTCACGACCTTCTGGAACTCCTTTTGCGTGAGGCATTCTCCTTCTGAACTAAATTTTCTTCAGGTACCGTGGTTTCGCAGATTTTTCATTTATTGTCTGAATTTTACCACAGACTTTTGATGTGTCCGCATTGCCTTGTGGTTTGTTTTGGTCTCCCAAAATTTCACTGATGGTCTTGCGCTCATCACCCATCAGTTTTTTATTTGGCATGCGGTGACGACAGTTGCCGGTTCCAGTCGGGATGCCTCTAATTTCCATATTTTTCAGGATGCGTATTCCCGACAGTGCATCCAAAGCCCTCTGCTGTTGAGTGACCCTGATGCATGGCTCTGCATCCTCTTCTTCGAGCGGCGTGTTTCCATCCGAGGCTTCATCACTCACAAAGGTGAGGTGGCTGAGACAGTGTTTGGTATCGTCTCTGCTTTTAGATGGAGCGGGGCTTTGTTTCGTACGGCCCTGGTGGCTGCCTGGTCTCTTTTCTGTTCTTGCATCGAGAACTGTTATTGGCTCCTTGGTGAGTCGCTTGCTCTCGAGGCGATGCCCCGGCAATTTATCATCTCGGGATGCCTCTAATTTCCATACTTTTCAGGATGCGTATTCCCGGCAGTGTATCCAAAGCTCTCTGCTGTTGAGTGACCCTGATGCATGGCTCTGCATCCCCTTCTTCGAACGGCGTGTTTCTATCCGGGGCTTCATCACTCACAAAGGTGAGGTGGCTGAGACAGTGTTTGGTATTGTCTCTGCTTTTAGATGGAGCGGGGCTTTGTTTCGTACGGCCCTGGTGGTTGCCTGGTCTCTTTCCTGTTCTTGCATCGAGAACTATTGTTGGCTCCCTGGTGAGTCGCTTGCTCTCGAGGCGATGCTCCGGCAATTCATCATCTTTTTCATGGCGTAGATGTTTTGAAGTTTGCTACTTGGGATATGCATTGCAATGTTTTTTCTGTTTCCCTTCCAGACGTCGCTGTCGTGTTTCCTTTGTTCTTCCAGTCCTGAAGTCTCGTTGGCAGCGTCAACGGGTCGGTTGCTGGGTGCGGTGCTGTCAGCCAAACTTTCCTGCAACAGCAGCTGTTGATGAACGGGGCGACTGAATTTCTTTCTGTTTACAACCAGCACTCCAGGGCTGTGGCCAAAGTAGTCCTCCATCTCCAAACGCCTGGCGAAGTATTTCCGCACGCATCGCGTGCATCCCCGGATCGGTAATTTTCATTGAATTTGGGGTTGATATAGCGGACTGTCCACAGAGGAAGCTATGGAAACACGTTGCTTTTCTTCATTTTCCGAATCGACACACAGCAACAGTTGCTCATGTCGTCAGACTTCCTCCTTTTGTGTGCGATGCGCTTCTCGTCAAGTTGCTGCGTCAATTGTCTGATGAGCAGTCTGTTGCAATCAGCGGGCACTTTGATGGGTCTGGTTGCTGCCTCGTGCCATGTCTTCCTTGCCGGCGGTCAGCTTGTTTCAAAAGCGCCTGGGGTTGCGCGGAATTGAAGCGTCGAGGAGCGAGACAGGGTATGGAAACTTTATTGCAGGGAGCTGAGTTGCTCTTGTAGGGCGGTTATTTGTGCGGACAGGGAATTTGCTTTCTTGGACTGTTCTGCACGAATTGAAAGCGGCGCGTTGGCAGCGAACCCCGGGCTTTCAAGTCGGCGGTTGATTGTGCCCAAAGCAGTATGCAGTTTTTTAATCTGTTTTTTCAATCGTGCTATTTCATCCTCGGAATCCACCAGACCGTCAAGCGGCACCAACAGTTTCTTCTTGCCAAAAAGTGCGGTCAGGCAGCGCGGTGGTGTTGTGTTATCGTCAAGCCAATCCAGGGAATTTACTTTGGCGAGCTTGCTGATCTCCAGTCGGAATTTTTTTGCCCGCAAGCGATCGTCGGACGTCCCATGTTGCACCAGCACCGACAGCGGCTGCTGAAGGGGAATCCGCATTTCTGAACGGATGTTGCGTACGCCGGTGACAAAAGCCTGTAGCCATTCGATATCGCCATTTGTTTCCCGGCTTACTTTCGGTATGCGTGGCCAAGGTCGCAGCATGATCGATTCTTCTTTCCGACCATGCAGGGGTTTGCACTGTTGCCAGATTTCTTCTGTGATGAAAGGGATAATCGGGTGCAAGAGGCGAACACTGCACTCCAGCGTTTCAATCATGCACAGCAGGTTGCCTTTGCGGTTCTCTTCGGCACTGTCTGATTGTTGGACTACTTTGGAAATTTCGATGAACCAGTCGCAAAAATCATGCCAGACAAATCCGTAAAGATCATTGGCAATTAAATCGAAACGGTAACGTTCGAAATTCTCTTCAACGCATGTCGTAACGTCAGCGAGTTTTTGTTCCAGCCAATGTTCCAAAGTTCCTTTTATCGGGGCAATGTCTGAGGAGAGCAGTGCCCGGTTTTTTTCGCAACTGAGAACGACGAAGCGAGCCGCGTTCCAGAGTTTGTTGCAGAAATTCCGATAGCCTCGAATGCGTTGCAGGTCAAAACGAATGTCGCGTCCAGTTGAAGTCATCGCGGTAAATGCGAAGCGCAAGGCATCGGCACCGAAAGCTTCAATGCCGTGGGGGAACTGTTTGCGGGTGTTCGCTTTTATGGATGCAGCCTGTTGCGGCTGCATGAGACTGCTCACCCGTTTTTTGATCAAATCATCAAGGGATGCTCCATCAATGAGGTCGGTCGGGTCGATAATGTTGCCTTTGGACTTGGACATTTTTCGGTTTTCGCTGTCGCGCACCAGCCCGTGTATGTACACCTGTTTGAAAGGAATTGTCCCGGTTAGTTGCAGTCCCATCATGATCATGCGCGCAACCCAGAAAAAAATAATGTCGAATCCAGTGATCAGGACACTGTTCGGATAAAAATCCTTCATCTCCGGCGGATGGTCGGGCCACCCCAGAGTGGCAAATGGCCATAGCGCAGAAGAGAACCAGGTATCCAGGACATCGGTGTCCTGACTTAATTGCACGGTCTTGCCAAGGCTATATTTCTTTCGCACCTGCGCTTCGTCGGGGGCGACATAAACCTTTCCCTCAGCGTCATACCAGGCGGGAATTCGGTGTCCCCACCACAGTTGTCGGCTGATGCACCAGTCTTGAATGTTCTCTAGCCAGTCAAAATAGATTTTCTCCCAGTTGTGTGGCACAAAGAACGTGTCTTTGTTGCGTACTGCCGCCATTGCTTTTTCGGCAAGCGTGTCAATTTTCACAAACCACTGCCTGGTAAGCCGGGGCTCGATGACTGTGCCGCTGCGGTCCCCTCTTGGTACGGCGTGTTTGTGTGCTTTGATTTCTTCCAGCAGCCCGAGCTCAGTCAGCTCGGAAACAATTGCTCTGCGGGCAACATACCGGTCCTTGCCACGATATGCCTGCGGAACGTTTTCATTTAATGCGGCTGCTTCGTCGAAAATGTTGACGAATTCCAGACCGTGGCGTTTTGCTACCTGGTAGTCATTGAAATCATGCGCTGGCGTGATTTTTACGCACCCGCTACCGAAAGCGGGGTCTACATGCGGGTCTGCAATGATGGGGATTCGGCGTTTTGCCAGGGGAACGACCGCGTATTTCCCAATAAAGTCTTTGTAGCGGGGGTCGTCGTGGTTCACGGCGAGGGCGGTGTCCCCCAGCATGGTTTCCGGGCGTGTCGTAGCAACAGTCAAACCGGTTTCGTCTTCGCCGTGCAGGGGATAACGGAAATACCATAGCTTGCCCTGTTCTTCTTCGGTGATGACTTCCAGGTCGGAGATGGCGGTTTTCAACACTGGATCCCAGTTGACGAGCCGGTTGCCGCGGTAAATCAACCCATTGTCATAGAGTTTCGTGAATGCTTCAAACACGGCGCGACTGAGCTTCTTGTCCATGGTGAAGCACTCTCGTTCCCAATCCAGCGAGCTGCCCAGGCGTCGTAGTTGACGGGAAATCATCCCACCGGATTCTTCCCGCCATTCCCAGACTCGTTTGACAAATTTTTCACGACCCAAGCTGTGTCGGGATTTACCTTCTGCTTCCAGACAACGCTCGACCACCATTTGCGTGGCGATGCCGGCATGGTCTGTTCCTGCCTGCCAAAGCACACGCTTGCCGCGCATGCGCTGGTAACGAACCAGGCAATCCATCAGGGTGTTTTGAAAAGCATGCCCCATGTGTAGGGTGCCGGTTACGTTCGGCGGCGGGATGACCATGCAGAAGGGGGCACCGCTACCCTGTGGTTTGAAAAAACCACTGTTTTCCCAGTAGGAGTACCAGCGTTTTTCGACCGCAGCGGGATTAAAGACTTTTTCCATCAATCAGGAGGCGGCGTGACGGTCATGCAGAAGGGGGCACCGCTACCCTGTGGTTTGAAAAAACCACTGTTTTCCCAGTAGGAGTACCAGCGTTTTTCGACCGCAGCCGGACTAAAGATTTTTTTCATCAATCCGGGGGCGGCGTGACGGTCATGCAGAAGGGGGCACCGCCACCCTGTGGTTTGAAAAAACCACCGTTTTCCCAGTAGGAGTACCAGTGTTTTTCGACCGCAGCCGGACTAAAGATTTTTTTCATCAATCCGGGGGCGGCGTGACGGCCATGCAGCAGTGCAGAAGTAATAGTCGTTTTCCTGTGGTTCGAAAAGATCGCAGTTTTCCCAGTAGGAGTACCAGTGTTTTTCGACCGCAGCCGGATTAAAGACTTTTTCCATCAATCCGGGGACGGTGTGACGGTCATGCAGCTGTAATGGTCGTTTTCCTGTGGTTCGAAAAGATCGCCATTTTCTCAGTAGTAGGAGTGCCAGCGTTTTTCGAACGTAGCCGGATTAAAGACTTTTTCCATCAATCCGGGAAACGGAAACAATCAGCCGTTTTGCACTCGCCCCAGCAGAAATTCAGTCAACAGAGGAACAGGTCTTCCGGTAGCCCCCTTGTTTTTCCCCGTTAACCAAGCGGTGCCTGCTATGTCGAGGTGTGCCCAACGTTGTTTTTCTGTAAAGCGTGACAGGAAACAGGCCGCCGTGATGGTGCCGGCCGACCTTCCTCCCAAGTTGGCGATATCCGCAAAGTTGCTGTCTAGCAATGGCTGATATTCGTCCCAAAGCGGCAGTTGCCAGGCGCGATCTCCAGATTTTTCGCCGGCGGCGAGCAAAGCGTCGCACAACTCCTGATCGTTGCTCAATAGGCCGCTCGCTACATGCCCAAGTGCAACCACACAAGCCCCGGTCAAGGTGGCGATGTCCACAATGCAGTCGGGTTTATATTTGTCAACGTAACTGAGTGCGTCACAAAGCACTAGCCTGCCTTCCGCGTCTGTGTTTAATATTTCCACGGTTTTTCCGGACATGGTGATTGCCACATCGCCCGGTTTGCAGGCCCGCCCGCCGGGCATATTTTCTGCACAGGCAAGAACGCCGACCAGATTGAGGGGAAGTTCCAGCTCTATGCAGGCGAGTAAAGTTCCTAAAACACTGGCGGCACCACACATGTCAAATTTCATTTCGTCCATGGCTGCGCTGGGCTTGATTGAAATCCCGCCGGTATCAAAAGTGATTCCTTTCCCGACCAGCACCACTGGTTTCTGCTTGCCCCCATTGCGGTATTCAATGCACACCAGTTTTCCTTCCTGGCAACTCCCTTTGCTGACGGAAAGAAAAGCACCCATATGCAGTTTTTCCATGCTTTTTTCGCCGAGCGTTTTAACACGCAATTTCGGAGACAGCTTTTTCAGCTTTTCTGCCTGTCTCTTCATCCAGGATGGTGTGCAGATGTTGGGGGGCAGATTTCCCAGTTCTCGAGCCAGTGTCATGCCGTGGTGTATGGCTTCCGCTTCCCGGATGATTTTTTTGCCGTCAGTGGCCTTGTCACATAGATGGGCGCGAAAGCTTTTCAGCCGCTTTTTCGGTTGCTTTTTGCTGCTTTTGCTTTCATAACGGTAACCGGCATTCAGCAATTCCAGCAAAAAAGTTCGCAAAGACCACTCCTCGCTTCCCTCTGGGAAATCACAGAAAGCGCAGGCATGAGCCACGTTCTCGGGGTCTAGTTTCACGACAAGCTGTGCGCAATGTTTCGCCGCACGTATGAATTTTGCACGCTCTAGTTTTTCCGTCTTGCCAAGGCCGGCGACGATAATGGACTTATGCCCCTTGTCGGGCTGATGCAGCGTGAAAGAAGAGCCGATTGCTCCTTCAAATTTCGTTTGTTTTGCGGTCAGTTCCAGCAAACCACCAAGTGCTGTGTCTATTTTTTTCCAGACTTCAGTTTTTTTATGGTTTTCTGGAACGAGCAAGGCAACGCAGGCGGAAGGCATTGTTTCTATTTTTCGGTTGGAAATGGTGTTCTTCATCTGGTTTCTCCAATTTGTTCGGATTTGCTACCCGCCCCTCGATGAACTGGCTGCCAGCCAGTTGATGCGCGTTATGGTAACCATTGCAAAGACCGCATTGTAGTCTTGCTTAGGGTCTGGCGTAAATAAAGACCATGGTGCAAAGTTTACAGTCGGCGGATTGTACCTGGGCCCCCGGAAGTGGTCTGTCCAGGGGGGGCAGTGAGGGTAGCGCGTTGTGCCATTGGGGTTTGTGGCCGATGTGCCAGAGCGGGGGTGATTGCATCATGCATCAGGTGACGGCAAAGTCCGTCTGTTGGAATGGCTGAACCATCTCCCGATTGGAGCCCGGAAAGCGATCGGCGCACGTCGGCATGGGAAATGTTGCACCATTTTTGGTGCGAACGTTGCAGAACGGTAGCGTAGCCGTGACCGGTGCGCTTCCCGCCACTATCCGAACACGGGGTCAGCCATCAATCTGGCGCATGAGCTGCCAGCACTGTGCGAATAAACAAGCAGGCGAGCTTGCGTTCCAGTCCCGGCACCAAGACATAACCCTCCGCGAATGCATAGTCGGCGAATTGTACCTGGGTTTCCGGAAGTGGTCTGGTCAGGGGGGGCAGTGAGGGTAGCGCGTTGTGCTATTGGGGTTTGTGGCCGATGTGCCAGAGCGGGGGTGATTGCATCATGCATCAGGTGACGGCAAAGTCCGTCTGTTGGAATGGCTGAACCATTCTCCGATTGGAGCCCGGAAAGCGATCGGCGCACGTCGGCATGGGAAATATTGCACCATTTCTGGTGCGAACGTTGCAGAACGGTAGCGTAGCCGTGACCGGTGCGCTTCCCGCCACTATTCGAACACGGGGTCAGCCATCAATCTGGCGCATGAGCTGCCAGCACTGTGCGAATAAACAAGCAGGCGAGCTTGCGTTCCAGTCCCGGCACCAAGACATAACCCTCCGCGAATGCATAGTCGGCGAATTGTACTTGGGTTTCCGGAAGTGGTCTGGTCAGGGGGGGCAGTGAGGGTAGCGCGTTGTGCTATTGGGGTTTGTTGGCCGATGTGCCAGAGCGGGGGTGATTGCATCAGGTGACCAAAGTCCGTCCGTTGGAATGGCTGAACCATTCTCCGATTGGAGCCCGGAAAGCGATCCGCGCACGTTGGCGTGGGAAATATTGCACCATTTCTGGTGCGAACGTTGCAGAACGGTAGCGTAGCCGTGACCGGTGCGCTTCCCGCCACTATTCGAACACGGGGTCAGCCATCAATCTGGCGCATGAGCTGCCAGCACTGTGCGAATAAAAAGGCATGAGTAAAGATGCCCACGTCGGGAGCTGGTGAGTTCTAGGTGTGCCGTTATTGCTGCGACGTGCCGAACCGGACGTTCCGGAAACGCAACAAGACCAGATGTTCTAAGCAAGGCGCCGCGGCTAACACATAGCGCACGGAGGTCGAAATGATTGATTTTCGGGTATTGAATGGAAATGGCAAAGCACGCTGAGAGTTGCTCTTTTTGTATTGTGGCCCTTGCCAGAAATCCAAGCTGTGGTGGGTAGAGATTCCGCGGTCACAACGTTGCTGCGTCTGGCGTCACAAAGTGTCAAAAGGCGTTTTGAAGACGTGGGCGGCAAGGCTGGTGGCGGGATAAAGTTTTCATTGCGAGGCGCACTCCGTCAGGCCAATACGAGGGGTTTTGTTTGGAAACAAGGCGACTCTGGAGTGCGGGAAAGTCTCGACAACCACGCTGTCGTGTTTTATCACCCAACCAGGTTTTTGTCAGTTTACAGAAGTTTCCCAAGACAAAAATCGAACAGGAGAGCACACCGTTGCTATTTTCCGACCCCTCAAACCGCCCAGTTTCCGCAAGAAAGATTTTCAACTGCCATCAGTTTCAAAGTACAGGGTGGCGAAATCCTTCATTCCCTCTACCACATACTTGAATTCCTCAGTTGTAAGTCTGGAAGAGCTACATGTTTCGCTTTGTTCTTTACGTGACGGTTCGGAAACTCCCTGATGAAGTTCCTGGTCCAAGCCCTCCATTATTTCTTCTTTGGTTCGGAGTCACAAACTCGTGTTTTATCAAATAGGATGAGGATGCAGCCTACAGTAGTTTTTGGTGGGTCTTCACCGTAACCGTAAGGTCGCGTAGATGTGCTACGGCTGTACATCCATCAGGGGGCTCACCCTTCATAGATTTCAAGTCCCGGATTGCTTTGGGGGTCACAATAGCCCAGAAAAGCAACCGACCCATATAGACCGTCATGCCGGCCGCCAGAAGTCGGAGTCACAAACTGCAAATAGGTGAGGATGCAGCCTACAGTAGTTTTTGGTGGGTCTTCACCGTAAGGTAGCCCATGGCTGAAACGTTCAGATCGTCGTGCAATTTCCGCGCAAAGAATCTTGGAGCCGGGTTCCCTGCCGCCTGTTTTTAGTTTGATGTTATCGAGACTCTGAACGTTTCCTGTTTTCTCGAACCGAATAACATTTTTGTATCCAGACTCTGCAAGCTTATTTTCTTTCTGGCTCCAAAAAGTATCGTACAGATTGTCTTGGTTTGACCATTTCTTGACACCAGGAGCTTCCGGGTGAGCGGAATCATTGATGACTAGAACTCTCGAGGAATCTTCTTGCTGGACAATGGTCTCGACGTCTTGGTTCGTATGCGTTTGTGCCGGGGCATTGGTGGTCTGAGGATTCAGTTGCTCGAAGACGTGTCGGTTGAAAGCTTTTCTATCACTGACAACTGAATCCATTTTTTCAGTGTATCCCAGAGAGAGATGATTAGGTTTTCCAGCGCGAGCGGCCGCCTGCAAAATTCTGCCGCGCATTTCGTGCACTTCGTATTGGTATCCCCTGCTGAGACTGTAGCGCAGGTAGTGCACTGTCCAAGTGAAAAAAGAACTCTTGCAGACCACTCTCTCCCCCCCATGCTGTGTGTTGTCGGGACGTACCTCAAGACGACCGAACCGGCTGTTTGCGGCCCTTTTGACTGCGCTATTTTCAATCAGCATATCACTCGTTTCCTGCAACTCATTTCAGCGAAGTTCTCGTTGAACTCTCGCTCCAGCAGCCCAATCCAAACCTCGCTTATGCCCGTTTTTTTGGCCACCTGCTCTACCTACACTAGCACAAATTCAAGCTGTGTACAATCATAGCTGGCGTACGGGCAACATCGGCAATGCCCGTTTTTTTGGCTCATGACTTCCCTGTTGGGACCTTCGGCCAAGTGGAAGAGAATAAGCACAGAGCACAAGAGCCAACCCGCTGGGGTGCTGTTCATGAGTGAGCAGCGAAGAACGTAACGGAGGGTGAACGTGGTCATTTCTCCCTATCAGTTGGAGTGTCGTGATGAACGAAGGGTGCGGAAAGTCAGACAATCAGCGACGGCAGGCAGACCAGCTTGCGTTCCAGTCCCGGCACCAAGACATAACCCTCCGCGAATGCACAGTCGGCGGATTGTACCTAGGTCCCCGGAAGTGGTCTGTCCAGGGGGGGCAGTGAGGGTAGCGCGTTGTGCCATTGGGGTTTGTGGCCGATGTACCAGAGCGGGGGTGATTGCATCATGCATCAGGTGACGGCAAAGTCCGTCCGTTGGAATGGCTGAACCATCTCCCGATTGGAGCCCGGAAAGCGATCGGCGCACGTCGGCATGGGAAATGTTGCACCATTTTTGGTGCGAACGTTGCAAAACGGTAGCGTAGCCGTGACCGGTGCGCTTCCCGCTACTATCCGAACACGAGGTCAGCCATCAATCTGGCGCATGAGCTGCCAGCACTGTGCGAATAAACAAGCAGACCAGCTTGCGTTCCAGTCCCGGCACCAAGACATAACCCTCCGCGAATGCAGTGCAACAAGCCGACCTGCGCGTCCGAGAGGTTTGCCGGGTAAAGCGACTTCCTGATCTTGGTGGTGGGTAGTTGCCAGTGGCTGATTGTTGCTGAATTGTGGCAACTCAAAGCAGACAAACAGTCAGTGGTGTCATATGAAGTGCGGCCGGCGCCCTTGCTTGCTTGGTATTCCAGCATGAATCGTGTTATCCCACCACCGTCGTCATCTTTCCTTGTTTGCAGCGAAAATCAACGCCTGCCGGAGTGTCAAATCAACCAGGATGCCAGTCCTGTCTGCTTAAAGCAGATAATCAAGACGGGTCTCGTCATTCCAATCACTGACATCAAGATTGAATTTTCCCTACTCATCACGCTTTCTAGCGAAGATACGCTCGCAACGATTGGGGATGGATTTTTCTTGCCTGAAAGTCACCAGCTTCTGACTGTTTTACAGGGCAACAGCGACCAGGCCTACAGCTGACCGTTCTGGTTGTTTTGTCCTGTCAAAGCCCAGGCAAGGCTGGAATTTTTCCTGTCTGAAATGTTTTACGCTGCTGATTGGTATGGTTCCCGCCGGGCATCGATATTTTTGGACTGTTCCCGAGAGTTGCCTGGGGCTACGTTTCCTGCGTTCCTTTTTCGCCTGCAGCGCTCCAGCCTGAAGTCGTGGAGGTCATACGTACTGGTTTTGGGGCTTCGTTTCCTGCGTTCCTTATTTCGCCTGCAGCGCTCTAGCCTGAAGTCGTGAAGGTCACACGTACTGGCTTTGGGGCTTCGTTTCCTGCGTTCCTTTTTCGCCTGCAGCGCTCCAGCCTGAAGGCGTGAAGGTCACACGTACTGGTTTTAGTCAGGACTCCGTGCAAAAAAGCGGAGTTCAGGTTTTTCCTGCACGGCGACGAGAAGCCAGTTGTTCGCCCCTCGTGACCGTTGCTTCCTGTGCCAAACCGAACTTTCTGGGCAGAGGTTACAGCTATGGTGGCAGCAAGACTTCAAAGTGGCCGTAGTCATGTTGTTCGTTGAGCGTGGAATTAGGTTTTGACAAGTCGGTCGGTCGGTGCCATAGTCGTGTGCCATGTCAACAGCGACTCGGGTGCCTCGGTCTTGATCGGCTTGTGGTTTCGAGTTGCTGTCCATATCGGGGGAGACCTGCCTCATTTATCATGATTTCACGCAGATTTGTTCCGAGTTTTTAGGTGTTTGACGCCTGTTGCATTTCACGGAGCGGTCTTGTGGGGCGATGTATCTGGAAAATGAGCCTGGTCACGACTGGGTCGCTGTGAACCCTGCCTGTTTGCGCTGAATCCATGGGTTGTTCAAGTCCGACTGTTGAGCCTCCCGAGAGGCTGATAGACCAGCGTTTCCCCAGGTGTGCTTGCCAGGAAATGGCAGGCAGAGAATGAAAAATATCGCGAAGGCTAGGTATGTGGTTGTTGGAGCCGGCATCCACGGGCTCAGCACTGCCTACCATTTGGCGCTCGAATTGAAGGCTCGGAAAGAAGGGCATGGTGGCGATATTGTGGTGATTGACAAGGAAGGGGTTGGTGCGGGTGCCTCGGGGATAGCGTGCGGGGTCGTGCGCAACAACTATTTTCAAACGTCAATGCGGGAGCTGATGGTGCACAGCGTTGAAGTTTGGGAGAGCGATACGGAAGCTTACAGCTACCACCCGGTAGGCTATGTGCAGCTTGCGCCGGAAATCATGCATGAGCATGTCGCGGGGATTGCCGAAGAGCAGCGAGACATCGGATATGAATCTGTCCTGGTCGAGGGCGAAAAGGCTTGCCTTGACTACATGGGGAATATTTTTCATGACTGGCGTGCCTCGGATATCACTTGTTTGTTGCATGAAAAGCGCGGTGGTTATGCCGACAACAAGAAATCACTTCAAGGCTTGGAGGCCAGGGCTAGAGGTCAGGGAGTACGCATCCTGGAGCGGACCGAATTGACGGGTTTTAGCTTTGACGCGAGCGGCGATGCGATTGTCGCGGTAGAAACAGGCACGGGGAATATTGAGTGTGAGCAGGTTGTCATAGCTGTCGGACCATGGATTAAGCAAGTCTGGGAGATGCTGGCTTTGCCAGCCAAGATACAAATTGATGCAGAGGGGAACAAATTGGTACCGATGTGGGTGTACTGGTGTTTGCAGGAAGGGACGCTGGACGTTGCCCCGGATTCCTTGCTGACCAACGATGGCTCAGTCCCGCCGGTGATCCACGTGGACTCCGAGGTTCCCTTGTATTCGGATTCCAGCGGTGAGTTGCTGACCGACAAAATGTGGGGCATATATTACAAATCGGATTGGGAAGTCGGTGGTGTGCAGGGTGGTGCCGCACCGTATCGAATTGACATCGACCCCGACGAGGTGAAGGTTGACCCCTACGGCCCTGCCTCCAGTGACTTTGTCGTCGGGGAAGACTTTGCTGATATGTGGGTTTCGGCGCTGGCACATTGCCACAAACGCTTCGCCGGGACCTTGCCGAAGTACAGAAAGGAGTCCTCCGGAGGTATAGGAGCCTTTACTCCTGATAGTTTTCCAGTCTTTGATGTCTTTTACGACAATTGTTATGTTATTGCCGACTCCAACCACGGTTATAAAATGCTGGGGGTTGGCAAGTTGGTTGCCAAGGAGCTTTGTGGAGGGAAAAGCGAACTGTTGCGACCTTTTCGCTTTTCTCGCTACTCACAGGGTCGGGTTCACCCGGTTTCCAACAGTCCCTTTCCCTGGAGCTGATGGTTTTTGATGTGCTTGGCTTCCTGAAGGTGTCCGGACGAAAAGCGAGATCAAATTATGGAACTTCAAGAACACGTTGAGTCACCCGGCCGCGCTGAGCTGGTCAAGGAAGTGTGCCAGAAAATCAATGCTTTGGGCATTCGGTATATCTACTTTCAATTTATTTCGGTGACCGGCCGCATCGTCGGAAAGGGTATTCCTGCCGATCATTGGGAGCGGAACGCTGAGCGCGGCTTTCAGCTGGTTTACGGTTCAACCGCGAATCTGTTTGTGGACCGCCATGGCCAATATATTGGTTACGGTCCCGAAGCGGCCGAACTGGTTGGCATCCCGGACCCGGAAACCTTTTGCCAATTGCCTTGGGACAAGCGGGTGGCGCGTGTATTCTGCACCTGCTTTCGGAACCGGGAGGAACTGGAAAACCCAGGAGCGCACTTGACTTCGGACTGTCGGGGGAACCTCAGGATCATTCACGAGGAATTCAAAAAGAAATATGGTGGTCTGGCCATGAGAATTGGGACAGAACCAGAAATGATGTGGCTCAAGCGGGGCGAGGACGGCAAGACGATTGATGGCTTGACCAAGCCCAACTGTTATCACATAGACCAGTTTGAAGAATTGCGGCCGGTTTTCATGCGGGTTATTGAATACAGTCAGGCGATGGGGCTGGACATGATTCAGGGCGACCATGAGGATGCCCCCGGCCAATTGGAACTTAACTGGCAATTTGATGATCCTCTGAGGAATTCGGATCGCCTCGCCACTTACCGGCAGATATGTGCGCAGGTTGCACGTGAGCATGGCATCATCGCGTGTTTCATGAGCAAGCCTTTCATGGGGGTTTCTGCGTCGGGTTGCCATCACAACGTTTCCCTGTGGCGTGGCGGTGAGGAGCGCGTCAATTCTTTGCACCAGGATCCTCTGCCGGGAGCAGAGGAAGTGTTCTCATATCTGTATGGTGGTGAGAATACTTTTATGCCTGATCTCGCTGTGGATCCCCGCAAGCCCGGCAAAATCGGTCTGAATGCAATCGGTGGTGTCATGGAGCATTTACAGGCCCTGACCGCCATTGGTTCTCCAACAGTAAATTCCTATAGAAGGCTGTGGGATACGGGCTATTGGGCTCCTCTGTACGCTAATTGGGGATACCAGAACCGTACGTGCGGTCTGCGTGTTTCGGCACCCGGACGTTTTGAATACCGGTCGGTCGATTCCATGGTCAACCCACACCTTATGGCAGGTGCCTTGCTCAAAGCCTTCGATGATGGCCTGGAGAACAATATCGACCCAGGCGAACCAGAAGAAAGAAATATTTACGATGTCATCAAGGAAGGCAAGACGGTGCAGAAACTGCCGATGAGCCTGGGTCTTGCACTGGATGCCCTCGAAAAAGATGAGGTCATAAAAAGTGCTTTGCCAGGTGAAATGCTACGGGTCTATCTCCACTACAAGCGTGATGAGTGGGAGAAGTTCAACCTTACGGTCACCAATTGGGATACCGAGACCTACCTGGATTATCTGCCTTGAGCGACAGGGTTGGCGTCGTGGTTGATTTGACGCGCAGGCAGTCGCTGATGGCCGTAGAAGCCGGGGAGAGATGACGACAATGTGTGGGATAGCAGGCATTATTCATACTGGATCATTCGGCATCGTGGTTGATTTGACACGCAGGCAGTCGCTGATGGCCGTAGAAGCTGGGGAGAGGTGACGACAATGTGTGGGATAGCAGGCATTATTCATACTGGATCATCAAGCAACATTGGTTCCGAAATGCAGGCCATGCTCCAGGCGATGGTTCATCGGGGGCCGGACTCGGTTGGAACCGCCCTTTACCGTGATTCGGTTCGGTCCGACAGGTACGTGATATGCGTCAAGCTGGCTGAGCGGAATGAATTGAAGAAAAGCATCAGTATTCAAAGAAAATTTGGCGAACGAAAAAACCAGGTGCTGGCGTGTTTTGAAAGTGCCGGTGTCCCGGTGGCTTCGGAAAAAGCCATGACCGACTACGTGCTCCGCATTGAATTCTCCTGTTCCGACGAGGAAAAGTTGCGGCACTTGGTAGACAGTGTGGAATACCTGCCTGATGTCGAGATTTTGTCCCTCGGAAACTCCCTGGAGCTGTTCAAGGATCTCGGTAGCGCCGACCATGTTTTCAAGCAGTATATGCTGGGCGGATTCATGGGTACCCACGCGATAGGCCATACCCGCATGGCCACCGAGTCCGATGTGGACATCCGTTCAGCACATCCCTTTTGGGCATATCCATACAGCGACATTTCAGTGGTCCATAACGGACAATTGACCAACTACTGGAGTACACGCAGGGTGCTGGAAAGGAAAGGCCACCGTTTCAAGTCCGATTGCGATTCCGAGCTTATCGCGGTATACATTGCGAATGAAATGGAGGCGGGAAATACTTTGCGCGATGCGATGGAGAAATCTATCGGCGAGTTCGACGGAGTTTTCACGTACATTTTTGCGACCAGAAATGAACTGGGGATGGCCAAGGATATGTTGGCTGCCAAGCCTCTTGTTCTCTATGAGGGAGAAGATTGTACGGTGATGGCTTCGGAGGAGGTTGCCATTCGCAGCGTTTTCTCCCACGAGATTGACACTTCTGATCCCTATGAGGGGGAGGTTCGGGTATGGAGCAGATAAACGCACCCGGTATGCACAAGGAGCGCCTGGCCGGTCGTACCCAGCAGGTCTTTTTCTCAGCAACAGAGGAGGAACACTTTGTTTATCACAATTCCGTGGAGGTCGATTTCGACAAAGCGGCATCTTTTGATGCAGCGGATCTGACTGCGACTGCGACCAACGGAAAAATTCGCCATTTGATGGGCGAAGGTTACGGTTCAATTACTGTTGACAATCCAGGGGCAAAACACACCTTGGGCGTAGGCATACTCAACCGCCTTGAACTGACATTCAAAGGAAGCCTGGGCTATTTTGGGTGTGGTCTCACAGATGGCCCCAACATTCGCATCATGGGCCGGGTGGGTTGGTCGTGTGCCGAAAACATGATGGCCGGGACGGTCGTGATCGAAAAAAACGCCGGTTCGACTTTAGGCGCTGCGCTGCGGGGTGGCGATCTGGTGTGCATGGGTGATGCTGGTTCCCGAGTGGGCATTGTTCAGAAAGGTGGAACGATCGTGGTTGGCGGCAGAGTCGGCATGAACACGGGTTTTATGATGCAACGAGGTCGCATCGTGATTCTCGGGGACGCGGGGCCAAACTTGGGCGATTCCATCTATGATGGGACTATCTACGTTGCCGGGAAAATCTCCAGTTTGGGTGTGGATGCGGTGCCGGCGGACATGACCGGACTTGACGTGCAGTGGCTGAAAAACAAGCTGGGGAATTATGGTCTCGATGCTCCCAACAAGTTGGAAAACATGGTCAAGATTGTATCCGGCAAGCAGTTGTGGAATTACGATAAGCTGGAGCCGGCCGAGAAAAAACTGATCCTGTAGGCACCAGATGACAATGAGGCGTGTGAAACAATGAAAACAGAAAAACCTGTAGTCGAGAGTGAGGTCATTGACCGAGCCGATGAAGATCAGGCCAGGGGGCGTCATGTTCTCGGGTCCAGCTTTATTTTTTCGCCGGCTGTCATTGATGACATCCACGTCAAGGCTGGGCTCGGCCGCTACCGGATGCGAGGCTTTTCGTTGTTCAAGAAAATCCCGACGTGGGACGACTTGACGTTTATGCCAGGGACGCTGACGAGATTTGTAATAGAGGGTTACCGGGAAAAATGTCTGACAAAAACCGTCATAGGGCCGAAAGCCAAGCGGCCGTTGGAGCTGGATATACCGGTTTACATTACCGGCATGAGTTTCGGGGCCTTGAGCTACGAGGCGAAAACGGCACTGGCACGTGGAGCAACGATGGCGGGTTCGGCAACCTGCTCAGGTGAAGGTGGAATGATTCCTGATGAGCGCCGCTACTCCGAAAAATGGTTTTATCAGTGCATTCAGTCTCGTTACGGTTTCAATCCCCATCATCTGGTGCTGGCGGATGGCGTTGAATTTTTCATTGGCCAAGGTTGCAAGGTCGGAATGGGAGGGCATCTGATGGGACAGAAAGTTACTGACCAGGTAGCTGAAATGCGCTCTCTGCCGGCCGGCATAGATCAGCGCTCACCAGCACGGCACCCTGACTGGCTGGGGCCAGATGATCTGGCGATCAAGATTGACGAAATTCGCGAGGTAACGGAAGGCGAGATTCCAATTCAGCTCAAGCTGGGTGCGGCTCGGGTCTATGACGATGTGCGCATGGCGGCGAAGACCGGTCCAGACAGCATTTATATAGACGGCATGGAAGGGGGGACTGGTGCCGGGCCACATTTGGCAACCGAGGATACCGGCATCCCGGGAATTGCCACGATCCGCCAGGCGCGTCGTGCGCTTGATGACGTCGGGAAGAGTGGAGAGATTTCACTGGTTTATGCGGGAGGTATCCGCAATGGGGCAGACCTGGCTAAGGCGTTGGCACTGGGGGCTGATGCCGTGGCGATTGGCCATGCGGCACTGATCGCGCTGAACTGCAACAAAAACATTCAGGAAGCAGATTTTGAGAAGGAAATAGGCGTGAAGGCGGGACATTGCTATCATTGCCACACCGGGCGCTGCCCGGTGGGCATTGCGACCCAGGACCCGGATTTGCGGAAACGGCTTAATCCTGACGAAGGGGCGGAGCGGGTCTACAATTTTCTGCACACCATGACGATAGAGGCACAATTGTTTGCACGAGCCTGTGGCAAAACCAACGTGCACTCATTGGAACCCGAAGACTTGGCGGCGTTGACGATGGAGGCTTCGGCAATGGCACAGGTTCCCCTGGCTGGTACCCAGCACACGGTTGGCCGTCCAGACATGACACGCTTCTGATCGCCCGGAGAAAGAGATGAGCGAAAAAAGCAAAGGACACGAAGAATGGACTGGCCAGCACATTGGCTACCGCTACGATGTCAATCTCGTCCCCGACATGAACCGCATCACTCCGTTTCTCGAGAAGTATATCGAAGTGATGAGATGGCAGGACCTGAATTGGCTGGAAGATGTCCACATGGGTTTTGAGGGGAGTCGGCCGGCGGTCTTCGATCGAAACATCAACGGTTGGGTTACTGTTCCAGAAGGAATGGAGTTGCCCGATAACCAGCAGGATCGTGATATGCTGGCGCGTGAGTTGCTGATTAAGTTTCAAATGTCTGAAAATCATCCCTTGGTTGAGCTGAAATCGGCTTATTCCAAGGTCGCAGTGCGGCGCTGACTGAACGGAAGACGTGGTGCAGTCGAAGGGTGTTCTGTTTTTTTAACTGCTGAGGAGAAAATCCATGACTGAGGCATTGTCGTCCCTTACCGTAATTTTCACTGAATTTTACTATTGGGTAACCGTAGTGTTCATGTTCTTGATACATGTTGGTTTTTGTATGTATGAGGTCGCTGCTTCCAGGCGCAAGAATCACATGCACACTTTGTTGAAGAACACGATGTTGATCCCACTGATCACCATCACCTTCTTCTTTTTCGGGTGGTGGATATACTTTGCATTTCCAAATGGCCCCGGAATTCTTGGTGGACTGGTCGCTGCGCCATGGGCCACCCCCTGGAGTGAACTGATGGGGACGCACATGGGTGGCACGCCAGCGACTGATAGCCTGACGTCGGACGACACAATCTTCTGGTCCCGGATTAACGGCGTTTTCTGGGCCGCGTTCCTGCTCTTTTCCTGGACGGCGGCATCGATTGTTTCGGGTTCTGTGATTGAAAGGATACGCTCAGGTGCTTTCTGGTTTCTGGCAGTTCTCATCGGTTCGGTTTTCTGGATTATCGATGCTTCGTGGGGATGGCACCCGGAGGGCTGGATGGTACAAAAGCTGGGTTACCACGATGCCTATGCTTCCGGCGTCATTCACGCCATCGCGGGCGGCTTCGCCTTGGGTATCCTCGCTGTGTTGGGGCCGCGAATCGGCAAGTTCAATGCCGACGGATCGGCGAATCAAATCAGACCGCATAATCCTTGGCTGGCGGCGCTCGGACTCTTTTTAATCTATACCGGGTTTTGGGGGTTCTATGCCGCGTGTAATGTTCCCATCATCGACGTGCAAAGTGGTGACGGAGTCTTCTTTTCCGCCACGAACATCTACCTTGGGCCAACCTCTCTCTCAGCGATTACTTTCAACTTTTTAATGTCCCTCTCAGGAGGCTTGCTGGCCGGGTATTTTGTTTCGAAGGGTGATGCCTTCTGGACCTACTCCTCAGGTTTGGCCGGCATCATCGCGGCATCCGCTGGAAACGATCTTTACCACCCGATCCAGGCGATGTTCGTTGCTGCGGCCGGAGTGATCATTATGTACAAACTCCACTATTGGGTTGAGCGAAAGTTCAAGATAGACGATGCCGTTGGTGCGATTGCTGTGCATGGCTATGCCGGGTTTTTCGGACTCATAGCTGCTGGTTTCCTGCTCTGGGGCTATCCGTCTTCGCCCAACCCCGATTACGCGGCAATCAATCCCATCGGGCAGTTTATCGGTGCCTTGATCATGTTTGGGCTTCTGGGATTCATTCCGGCCTTCATCGTTTCCAAGGCCCTCAAAGCCGCAGATCTCTTGCGCATACCAAAAGAGATCGAGCTGGCGGGTCTGGACTTTAGGGCTGAGGAAACGGCTGAAGCCGACGAAAAAACGCTCGCTGCCGCAAACAAGGAAGCCGTGCGTACGTTGGACGCGTCGTGACGTCACATAAGGAGAAATAGAAATGACAACTGGAAATTTTGAAAACTTTGCGGGCGAAATTGCTGAGATTGGCCCCATGTATCCTTTTGTCGGCAGCGAAGGCTTGCTTGTGGTGGTCGGGCTGGTTTTTTGGATTGCTTGGCACATTTGGCAAACCATCCACGAAAGCAAAACCTATGATGAGGACAGTTCTGCCGCCAGAAAGCACATCTCCCAGACAATGAAATAGGCTGGCTTGCCCGGTGCCTGATTCCACAGTGGGAGTGGGGAAGTCCCCCATTTCCTGTGGAAGCGCCAGGCCTTGGTGGTTCTGGGCTTGCCTGTTGGGTCGTTAGCCGCTTTTTTGGGGTATTGTGTGGTGGGGGTTCGTGGTGCACTGAGCAGCCTTCCGGCGAAGTTTGGGCTTCTCCTTGCCAGTGTTTTAGTGGTTGGTGTATTGGCTTCCTATTATGTTTTTCGCTATTACGATTGCACGTGGCATCGCCAATTCAGAGAGCAACTTCACCAAGAGATTGGTTCTGCACATAGAGATGGTCAGGCGTTCAGACTGGCGCAAGTGACGGATTTTCAATGGGACCGGGTACGTATTTCGCCCCACTTTATGCCGCCAGAGAAAGTGGCGGACTGTCCTTTTGGCTGGGACTGGTCGGGCCAGGAACGCCGGACACTGGCAGAAAATGGAAACTTGGCAATTCTGATTTTTAGCGTTGACGATCAAGTGGTTTCGTATGCGGAGTTGAGGAACGATTGGGCGGATTTTAGTGCTGTCGCCGGGTCCTGGTCGCCGGAGTCCGCAGTGTTCAATGTGCGAAAGTCTTTTGACGGACTACAGCTTGAAGATGCACTGCCGTGACTGAGTTACTTTGCTCATCACCCATAAGTCTGGTCCTGTTGTTGCACGGCGGCACCTGCGAACGATTTAGGTGAGTGCCTTGGCTGCTAAGCGTGTGGCTCGCGTGGTTGGGAAGTGGCAAAAAAATTGGGAATGTACAGCAAAAAGCGAAGCCAGACTCGGAAAGGACAATACGAGGAAGCCAATCAGGCTTCGGCTTTGATCAGCTTGTCGGGAGGATGGAATTTTCTCTTTCATGTGGCTTCATAGAATCCTTTTCATTGGCCACGAACCGAGCGATGAATGGCCACTCAATATCTTATTGGACTTGCTTGCGAGCTTATATAATAGGTTATCGAGAACGTTTCGAGTCACTGAGGGATAGTGGCACATTCAATTTGTGAGCGTAGGTGCAGACATTGCGTCTAAACTGTCAACCGGCTGGGGCTGACAAAGTGAAAGAATTTAATAATTTGACTTATATCAATGTTTGTAACTGATACCACCACTCCAGCTGATGTTATCAGCGTTTGCAGGCAATGAAGCGTCTTGCGATAGATAAATAAAAACGATCCATGAAAAAGTCTGTTCTTTTGCTTTGCTTGATTTGCATAAGCATTTTGGCTTGATTGAAAATCTCGCTTGTGTTCGGCACAGGAGATTAGCCAGTCAGGGTTATTGAAATAAAAAAATGTTTGGAGCTGGTGTTCATGGATAGACATATGAGATATAGCCGTAAACGTGTCAGTGAGCGACGTGTTGATGAATTAATAGGTATTAGTAGAGGTATGATTGCCGACGGCGTATTAACTCGAAGTGAGGTCGTGTATTTAATGGATTGGTTGATACGCTGTAAAAAAAGTATTGATGATTGTGGGATAATTGATGAATATTTCAACAAGGCCAGTAATATTCTTAGTGACAATGTCATCACCGAGCAAGAACTAAGCGAGTTGTTTATAGACCTCAGTAATTTAGCGGGCGATTCGCCTACTTTTGATGAAAGAGTATCGTCGCCTTATTTGCCTGTTGATGATCCTTTGCCGACAGTTATCTTCGATGATAAAACTTTTTGTTTTACTGGCAGGACTTGTTTTGGTTTCAGGACACAGTGTCAACATGCAATTCTTAGCTTGGGTGGAATTGTCATAACAAATATTTCAAAAAAATTGGATTATCTTGTTATTGGTACGGGGGTAACCGAAAGTTGGATGCATCAAAGTTATGGTCGTAAAATTGAACGGGCCGTGGAGTATCGTAAAAGTGGACTTCCGTTGGCTATAATCACTGAGGTGCATTGGGTTAGTGCTCCGGAAATGCAGAAAAAATTTGCAAAATAAGCGGATAAAATGGATGACTGGTCCATGGATCAGAGCAGATCACTTGTGTCAGTTGTTCTTTTATCTGGGCTGGATCGGGCTGATTTTTTGAGCCATCGTTCAGGATGAAAGTGAGACCAATTCCTTTTGTTAGGTGCAGTCGGTGTTGGTGTGGAAGTGGATTTTGAACTCCCCGGTGGTTTGCTTCCCGGAATGGAGTTGGGTCCGAGCCATGATGCGGGAAAAGAAGGGGATGCCATGCGCGGATTGTGGTGCATGCGCTCTCTTCAGGAATGCACAGTGTCCAAATTCAAGGTGTGACGGTTTGACCTGGAAAAGCGGTTTTTTTATTGGCTACCTTGCCTGATGCCATTCGGTCTTTTGCAATATGGTTTGTCCAGGCGCTACCCAGCCAGGCGAGACATTCCTGGACGTCGACCGCTGAAAAAGCGTTATGACGTCGTCATCATCGGGGGGGGCGGGCATGGATTGTCCACCGCTTACTATTTAGCCAAGCAGCATGGAATCACCGATGTCGCGGTGCTCGAAAAAGGCTACATTGGGGGCGGCAACACCGGTAGAAACACCGCAGTCATCCGCTCGAATTATTTATCTCCCGAATCAATCGCTTTTTACCAGGCCTCGGTGAAAATGTATGAAGGCCTTGCCAATGAACTCGGCTACAACATGCTTTACTCCAAGCGAGGTCAACTCACGCTTGCTCATTCCAACAGCACCCTGAGGACATTTCGATTGCGTGCCGAGACCGGTAAACACTTGGGTGTTCGTTTGGAATTGGTGGACTGTGACCGGGTGCGGGAAATCGTGCCTTTTCTGAATATGTCCCATGACGCACGCTTGCCGATCTGTGGTGGCTTGTGGCATGCGGACGGGGGGACAGCGCGACATGACGCAGTTGCCTGGGGATACGCGCGCCGGGCATGGGAGCTTGGGGTTGAAATTCACCAAGGTACGGAAGTGACGGGAATACGGAAGCGTGGCGACCGCGTGACTGGTATTGCCACGAATCGTGGCGAACTGGTTTGCGAACATATCGTCCAGGCGGTTGCGGGCATGAGTACGGTTGTCGCACGCCTGGCTGGACTTCGCCTGCCGATCCGTGTTTATCCTTTGCAGGCCATGGTGACTACGCCGGTCAAGCCATTCCTCGACCCGTTGGTGAGCTCTGCCGGTCTGCACGCTTATTTTTCCCAAACGGCCAGGGGTGAAGTCGTCATTGGTGGGGGGTCGGATCCCTACGAGTTGTATTCGACCAGGTCAACGCTTGATTTGAAGGAAATACTGATCGCCAGCACCTTGGAATTGTTTCCGTTCCTAGCCAAGGTAAGCATTCTTCGTCAATGGGCGGGTATAACCGACATGACCCCGGACTATGCTCCGATCATGGGAGAAAGCCCGGTCAGGAACTACTGGCTGGATGCGGGTTGGGGGACCTGGGGATTCAAGGCAATCCCAATCGCCGGCAAATGTATGGCTGAAACAGTCGCGCATGGGCGTTTGCCAGAACTGGCTCGCCCGTTCCGACTCGAGCGATTCCACGCGTTTGAATTGCTGGATGAAGCGGGTGCGACCGCTGCGAGCCACTGATGAAGGGTATCGGGGGATGAAAATACTGCATTGTCCTATGAATGGCCCGCGCAACATAAATGAATTCGTGTGTTTCGGTGAAGTGGATGCGTCCTCTCATGACTTGGGTAATAGTGACGAGAAATGGATTGCCCGTTTATGGGCGCACGACACAATCATGGGCCGGAGGTTGGAGTGGTGGTGCCACACGGCGAGTTCCTACTGGTTTGTCGCCGAGCGCGATACGGTGACCGATGAGGTGATCAGAACATTCCCTGCAAAGGAACTGTTTGGGTCGCATAACCGAGACGACACAAGTGAATAACCTTCGCCTTGGGGAGGCCTTGCTCATTGATCGCGAAAGGCCACTTGGGTTTCGTTTTGAGGGCAGGTACTATCTCGGCTACGCCGGTGACAGCGTGGCCAGCGCTCTGGCCGCCAACCAGGTCAGCATGCTGTCGCGGTCATTCAAATACCACCGGCCGCGGGGCTTGTCATCATTAGTGGGTGGGGACGCAAACACCTTGTTGCAGATTGGTGATGAGCCGAATGTGTTTGCTGACTTGCGGCCACTGGCTGAAGGCATGGAAATCACCGCCCAGAACTATACTGGAAGCCTCGAAAAAGACCGGGAGGCGTGGCTGTCATACTTTTCACGCTTTTTGCCGGTCGGCTTCTACTACAAGGCCTTCTTTCGTCCTCGAGGTATTTGGGGGTGGTTGTGGGAACCTCTGTTTCGGAAAAAAACAGGGTTGGGGACCGTTGATTATTCCGCACGAGCGGCTGACTGCGACAAGGTCTACAGTTTCTACGACGTAGCCGTGGTTGGTGGCGGCCCCGCTGGCCTTGCGGCGGCGCTGGCTGCGGCAAGCGCTGGAGCGCAAACACTGGTCGTGGAGGAAAGTCCTGTTTTGGGGGGCTCGTTGAATTGGTCTAGATTTGCCGACCCTGTTCAGCAGTCCAGTTTGGGCAGGGAACTGCTGGATGAGATTGCCGGCAGTCCGAATATCGAAATCCTTAGCGGTGCGGTTTGCACTGGCTGGTTCGCGGATAACTGGCTATCCGTCATTCGCGGCAACCGCATGTTCAAAGTACGCGCCCGTGAACTGGTTCTGGCTACCGGCACACTGGAACAGCACGTTGTGTTCCGCAACAACGACCTGCCCGGCATCATGCTGGTTTCCACTGCGCAAAGATTGCTCAAGCTTTACGGGATATGTCCGGGCAAAAAAGCCGTCGTCCTCACTGAGAGTTCCGAAGGTTACGTCGCGGCACTCGACCTTGCTGATGCCGGCTGCGAAGTCGTTGCCGTCGTTGATATGCGTGCCGAGCCACCGGAGTGCACCTTGTCGCAAGAGGTCAAATCTCGCGCCATGCGAACCATCGTCGGAAGTGCCGTATACGAGGCGAACTCTCGGGGCAGGCGACTCGATTCGGTCCTTGTCTCCTCTATTGTTGCCCGCGGGGTTTGCCAACCCTCCTCTGAAAATCTGGCTTGCGATCTGCTGTGCATGTCCGGCGGTCGAATGCCGGCGTACCAACTGGCGCTGCTGGCCGGAGGAAAACTGAGTCACGACGATGATCTTTCGCTTTTCGGGATTGTCGATCTGCCCAAGCACGTTCAGAGTGCCGGTTCCATAAATGGCTACCACGATCTTGATGCTCTGCTGCTTGATGGCAGACGTGCCGGCCATGAGGTGGCAACATCTTTGGGTTTAGCGTCTTCTGGCCCGAAGATGCCTCCAGAAAGTTCGCGCAAAAGACCCAATTTCGACTGGCCCATTTTCCCCCATCCGAAGGGCAAGGAATTTGTGGACTTTGATGAGGATTTGCAAATCAGCGACATCCTCAACGCCTGCGCTGACGGATATGATGAGCTGGAGCTTGTCAAGCGCTATTCAACCGTTGGGATGGGGCCTTCGCAGGGCAGGCACTCGGCGCTGCCGACTGCCCGCATTGTGGCACAGGCGACATCACGGACTCTTTCCGAATGCGGTGTGACTACCGCCCGCCCACCGTTGCGGCCGGAACGTCTTGATGTGCTGGCTGGCCGCAATTTCCAGCCCGAGCGGCGCACCGCCATGCACCATCGTCATCTTGAGGCAGGGGCTTCAATGATGCCGGTTGGCTTGTGGTGGCGCCCAGCATTCTACGGAGAAAAGTCCCAGGCTTCCGAATGCATACGCCGTGAAACGCTTGCAATCCGTAACGGCGTTGGGGTAATCGACGTGTCCACACTGGGAAAAATAGAAGTCCGCGGTGCCGAAGCCGGGGAATTTCTGGATCGCGTCTACACCTTTTCCTACAAACGACAAAGGGTGGGAACGACACGATATTTGTTGATGGCCAATGAACACGGAGTAGTGATTGACGATGGCATCTCCGCTAGGCTTTCGGACAAACATTACTACATCACAACCACGACAGGGGGGGCTGACTCTATCTTTCGCACCCTTCTCTGGTGGAATGCGCAGTGGCAACTGGATGTGGATTTGGCAAACCTTACGTCGGCATATGCGGGCATCAACATCGCTGGCCCCGATTCACGTGCTGTGTTGAAAACCCTTTGTCCCGGTGTCGATTTATCTGGTGAGGCTTTCCCCTATCTGGCGGTGCAAAACGGTTCAGTTGCCGATATCCCCGCACGTATTTTGAGAGTGGGCTTTGTCGGCGAACTCGGCTACGAGGTTCACGTTCTGGCACCGCAAGGTGAGGCCTTGTGGGATGCGATGCTTGCAGCTGGTCGTGAATTTCAGATTTGTTCCGTCGGGGTCGAGGCGCAGCGTCAGCTTCGGCTTGAAAAAGGCCACGTCATCATCGGCCAGGACACTGACGCGAACACCACGGTTCACGAAATTCAGATGAGCTGGGCAATTGCGAAAAAGGAACCCTGCTTTGCAGGTGGCCGTTCGGTTGCCATTCGCGGGAAATTGCCACTCAGGCGAAAACTGGTGGGCTTCACTTGTGCGGGGGATGGCGAGGCCGCGCCATTGGAGTCGAACCTGATCATTGAGGCTGGTGAAGTGGTCGGGCATGTCACGTCGGCAGGATATTCGCCAACATTGGAAAAAACCGTGGGTCTGGCGTTTGCCAGACCCGGTGTAGTGCCCGGTGACCAGATGCTGATCAAGCTGGAAAATGGAGAACTGGTTCCCGTGACTGTCGCCCAAGCGCCTTTCTACGATCCTGATAACGAGAGGCAGAAAATGTAATGAACGAAGGAAATGTGCAGGCAGGCGACTTTCTTTCGCGTTCGCCGATTTATCGTGCCTTGCTGGCACAGGGAGCCAGGTTTCGGGCCTTGGGCAATACCGCGATTGCTGCCAGCTACGGTGGGAAGAAGGCTACGGCGGCCCGCCGTGAGCAGTTAGGTCTTGCTGACCTGTCTCCTTTGTCGCGTGTCGGATTCAAAGGACGGGGGGTGCTTGATTGGTTGCGCAAGCAGCGATTGCAGGTCCCGGACCGTAATGGCACCGTTGCCACGCAGAGCGACGGCAGTCTTCTGGCACGGTTGACTGACGGAGAAATGCTGGTTTTGGAGGCTCTGGATGGACGTGCAGGAGCTTGCGAAGCATTGAGCGAAGAACATGCTCGAGAGATGCCACAGGAATGCTATTTTGTGCCGCGCCACGCGTCACATGCCTGGTTCCTTGTCAGCGGCAAGCGGGCGAGCGAGATGTTTGCGAAATTATGCGCGCTTGATTTGCGTTCCAGGAATTTTCCGATTGCCAGCGTTGCCCAGACCGTGATCGCCGGTGTTTCCGGCTTTATAATTCGCGCAGGCATAGGAAGCTGTCCGGCTTTTCACTTGTTGGTGGATGTTTCGCTGGCGGAATATGTCTGGAGCTGTTTGCTGGACGCGAAGGCCGAATTCAACGGTGCTCTCGTCGGGTATGACGACTTGATCGGCATGTGTGCCGAAGGCCACAGGGAGGAAGAATGAGAGAAGAATATGTCACTTGAACTTGCCGACGTAGCCGCGGAGAAAGGCATCAAATACTTTCTGATCAGTTTTGTTGATTTGTTCGGTTCCTTGCGTGCCAAGCTGGTGCCCACTCGTGCCATCCAGGAAATGCAGGAAAACGGGGCCGGTTTTGCCGGTTTTGCGACATGGCTTGACATGACACCCGCTGATCCCGACATGTTTGCTGTGCCCGACCCGAGCAGCATGATGCGGTTGCCGTGGAAGCCTGAGGTTGCCTGGCTGGCTTCCAATCTGCGCATGAATGACCGGGATGTCGCAGCTTCACCACGGGTCGCTTTGCAAACTCAAATTACGCGTGCCGAGGCTGCCGGTTACAGAGTAAAAACCGGTGTCGAGTGCGAATTTTTTCTCGTCAATGCTGAAGGAACGGCAATTTTCGATGCCAAAGACGTTCAACGGAAGCCCTGCTATGACCAGCAGGCATTGATGCGTTGCTATCCCATTATCAGTGAAATCTGCGACTGCATGGAAATATTGGGGTGGGAGCCCTACCAGAACGATCATGAAGATGCTAACGGTCAGTTTGAAATGAACTGGGCTTATGACGATGCACTGACGACTGCTGACCGACACGTGTTTTTCAAGTACATGGTAAAAGCCATTGCTGAAAAGCATGGTGCGCGCGCGACCTTCGCACCAAAACCATTTGCCGAGCTGACCGGTAATGGCTGCCATGCGCATGTTTCAGTGTGGAATAGAGAAGGGACGGAAAACCTTTTTCACGATGCCGGAGACGAACTTGGCTTGTCTCGCTTTGCCTACCTTTTCCTGGGTGGGATGATGCACAATGCGCCAGCCCTGTGCGCCATTTTCAATCCCACCGTAAACAGCTACAAGCGTATTGGCGCTCCCGTCACGACATCGGGGGCCACTTGGGCGCCGAATGCTGTGACGTACTCCGGCAACAATCGCACGCACATGATCAGAGTGCCCGACGCGGGTCGCTTTGAGTTGCGTTTAATGGACGGAGCGACGAACCCCTACCTGCTGCAGGCAGGAATAGTCGCTGCTGGACTTGATGGTGTCGAAAACGAGCGTGACCCCGGTAAGCCGCTTTACGTCAACATGTACGAGGAAGGGCAAAAGATTGGGGCAGTCACGGAGTTGTCGTCAAACCTCCTGGACGCGTTGCACCTGTTTGAACAGAGCGAGCCCCTCAGGAAAGCCTTTGGTGATGAACTGGTTGATGCCTACAGCAAGCTCAAGATGCACGAGTGGCATGATTTCAGTGGCCACCTGAGTGTCTGGGAGAGACAAAACACCTTAGACTGCTAGTCAGCGTCGATGTGGCGACTTCTCGTACCGGCGGCGGATTCAGCCGGGCACAGGTCCGGTCGAGAAAACGGTCGTTGTTCAGAAAGATTTTCGGGCAGCATTGCGAAAATACCGGGTTACTCCGATGAGACTGATAAGCGCCCACGAAACCTCAATGATGAAAGCCGACAAATTAAAGTCGTAAAGCAACGATGTTCCCACCAACCCCGCACCCAGTGCATTGATCCCCGAGTACCAGATACTCTTGCTGGACAATTTTTCCATTTGCAAAAGGAGGTAGGTGATCAGGACCAATCCCACGCCAATATTTCCGGCTAAATCGTGCAGTTCGTATTCCATTTTACTTTCTCCTGCTGAGACCAGGTGATGTTGTGGTGAAAACCGGTTCAGCAGGTTCGCTTCCCGTTTTCAGCTACTACCGCCCGTGAGTTTGCCATAAGATTGACTGCCAAATCTAAAGAGAAATGGTCCTGCCCGTTCATCTTGGAGAAGCCTGTGTTTCTGACAGAGAGCGGGGGCAGGAACCAACGCTCTTGGAAAAATTTTATTCGTCTCGGTGTTTTTTTACAGTATGTCGCTGACGTGATGGTTGTGTTTCTGAGCGAAGAGTCAGCGCAATGGGGCTGCGTCGGCAAGCCGTATTTGTGCGCGTATAGTAGGACTGTGTTGAATTTTCGCCTGCACTTGGCAAGCGGTTCTTGTGGGTATCACAAGAACAGGAGAGGTGGATTGATTGATCAAAAAACTATTCATTAGGGATGTTTGCTGCTTTAGGGATGTTCGCTGCTTTGTCGGCAGACAAGAGTTGAACATACGCCCGATAACCTTCTTGGTGGGCGAAAACAGTACTGGAAAGTCGACTGCTCTCGGGTGTTTCCATGTCTTGCACAAATTTTTGTTTGCTGACGACACCCTCATCCCCAGGCTTGACTTCAATTGCGAACCGTATCAAATGGGCACATTCTTCGACGTGGTCAGAAGGTCGAAACCCGTGAAGTGCAGCTTTCAGATGGGGTTTGAATTTCAGCTCAAGAAAGGGGAAGCACCTGCAGAAATACTGCTCACCTTAGAGCCTTCGGAAAAGACATCTGAGCCAATTGTCCAGGAATCGAGAATATCCGCTGCAGATGATGAACTCGTCGTGAAGGAGATGGAGGCAGGTGCAGAACAGAATGATGCCAGTACCCTTGATGGTTTTCTATTTCCTGAAAAGATGTTTCTCACACTGGAAAAAAAAGAAAAGGGAAGGAGGTTTACATGTTCTCTACAGCCTTCGAGAAATCTTTTGCGTGCCTTCATTTTAGCTTGTTATCCTCATTTTCAAAGTTTTCCCAAGGGCATTCTCGACAGATTGCCCAAGGAAGTCCAAGCATGGTTCAGCAGTCTTAAGGCCTCACCGCTTTTCCATTCCCTTAGTTTCCTGAGATCCTTGTACTACCGGCATCCCCCGGTGCTCCGGCATTCCTCGGCGCACCTGGGTTTTCCCGGCGTATACAGTTTTGCCCCTATTCGTTCCAACACACAGCGCACCTATGATCCCTTGCGGGTAGACGCAGACAGTCCAGACGGTAGTGATACGCCCATGGTGCTCATGTCTATGGCGTGGACGGACAGGAAAGAATGGGATCGGTTGAAGGAACAACTCACTGAATTTGGCAACACTTCGGGATTGTTTGAGGGGATTTATGTCAAGAGGTTTGGGCGTGGCACGCATTACCAATTTCAATTGCAAATTACAGTCAAAGGGCCGAAAGTGAATCTTGTCGATGTGGGTTATGGCGTAGGCCAGCTCCTGCCCATTCTAGTACGCGTCATCACGGATCCTGTACCCAGACAATTCTTGTTGCAACAGCCAGAGGTGCATTTGCATCCTAGGACACAGGCAGAATTGTCTTCCTTCTTGATTGATTTTGCCAAAGAATACGGGCATAGTTTCATCATCGAAACACACAATGATTACATGGTCGACCGCGCTCGTATCGCCATCAGGAAGAAAAAGATCGAGTCAGAGGATGTTTCGCTCATTTACTTTGCTGCGCCGGCAACAAGGTTCGGGTGCGTAACATCGGGTTTGATGAGCAGGGGAATATTTTAGAATCACCCAAAGCTTACCGAGATTTTTTTCTAAAAGAGTTTGATGATTTGCTCGGCTTCACGAGTTAAGCGTCATGTGCCTCATTTTGGACACGAATAGATATGGTGATTTCCTTTAGGGGAAAGAGGATATGAAGCCAGTCATGAAATGACTTAGAACCGAAAAGGGGAAACTTACCTATTCCCCTACTAAAAAAATGGAAAGGGAATTAGGCAAATGCAAAGAGATGAAAACATTACTTGCCGAATATGGCCGTGGAGGGAGTGCCCTGAAAGTTAACAGGCAGCTGGTAGAAGAAAAAAAGAAGGAGTTGCATCATTTGAAGTCTAACGACCCCGACATCATCGCTTTGGCATTGATTTCCAAAGTCAGACTGCTGGTTTCGCAAGACCGGAATCTACAGATAGATTTTAAAGAGCAGTGCAAAAAAGGAAAAATCTATACAAGCCAGAAACACCAACATTTGCTCAACAACAAAATTTGCAAAGTGCCTGGGACGGCTTGCTAAAACTCGTAAACGAGAAAAGATCCGCAAAACTTCATGAGATGCGGGGGAAATCAGCCTTTCTGAGAGACAGCAGAATCGTTCCTTTGAGCTGAGGTTTTTGCCTCATGATGGGTTGTCTTAAAAACAGACAGGAAAAGTATCGGATAGAAGGAAAACGGCAGAATGACAGGGAATCGCCACGTTGGTGGCGCGTCAAAACTGTCGTCCGAGATGAGTTCCCTCCTTCTTTGCCAATGTTTCGGGTTTCACGGATGGTGTATCAATGAAAATTGCCGGGATTGAGCTTCTCAGTCCTTGGTGTCTGCCTTGAGAGACCATAGGTTGGTGGTATTCGCGGGGGCGGGTGTATCGAGACAAAAAGATGGCAAAGCTCTGACTTTTGAAGAACTGGCAGGACGGATCGCGAAAGATACGGGCAAAGAGAAAGAGAAGCAAAGAGTCCGACGATCGTTTCCTGGGGAGGCTCAAAGAAGCTGGGCCACTTGTTCATCAGCTGGCTGATAAAGTGATCCGCAAAGCTGATATGCAGCCAAACAAACTGCATGAAACTCTCCTGTGTTTCTGTTCTGGTGCACAGTTGGTTCGGATTGTCTCACCAGCAATTTTGACTAGCTTTTCAAGGAGGCGGCGAAAAAAGTATCCGGCAAAGATTTTCCCGAGGTATTTCGGGCACCCGCGCTACCTTTAGGAGGTAAATTCAAGGGGATTGTCCGCGTTCACGTCCCCTTGTTTGTCCGGAGGAAATGGTGCTGACTGACCGGGACTTTGGCCGCGCCTATTTGACTGAAGATTGGGCAAGGTGTTTTCTCGTCGAGTGGTTCCGCGGATTCACAGTCCTTTTCGTCGGCTACAGCCACAATTTTGGGTGACAGATTCCATTTCTTCAATTTCAACATTGCCTTTCGTCTGTTCACCAGCAGGGCAAAGTATTTTTAAGAGTATTCCGTTCCCCGATGATCGGTTTAGGGACAGCATAAGGGTCTTTGAATCACCCAGTTGAGCAGATGCGACGAATGCGCCGGCCAGGGACTTTCAGGAATCTCTTGCCTTGGCCGATTGCGGGTCGCGTCTGGTGAGCAGGCGGATGGTCGTCCGGCGCGTTCACTCCCCCTCGTCCAGTTCACGAGCATCACCTCTGAGCTGGTGGATTTTTGTGTCTGTTCCCGTGTATACCTATCATCCCGGCAAAGGCTCCAGCAGAGAAGTAGGGGGTGAAAAACGGGATGAACGTGTTTTCCCCTAATGCATGAAGCGGTTGTTTATGGCTGACTCCATCTCTTGTATAATGATCCTCCGGATCTGGGGTGCGGAGTTTTTCTCCCAGGGTATTGGTGGCTGGCGGAGTGAGAATTTCAACACTCGAGTTGAGGGCTGGTCCGTATTGAAACGGGGGGCATGAAGTGAGTGAAATCAGTGCGGAGAACAAAATCAAGTACAACGAAGTTCTTTTTAAATTTGAACAAGCTGGTCGTTATGGGGAAGTCGTAGTCAGTAAAGATACAGGTGATGCCAGTCATTTTGTGGTCAGGAAAAGAAATTTTTTTGGCTGGCTGGTCAGTAATGTGAAATTCACTCTAAACATTGGTGGCTATAAAGAAAAAGTGTTGCAGGAACGAAGACTTGTCCTGAACAGTCTCCACGAGATCAGTGCCAACAAAGACGTGCGGCCGCCGCGTGATATCGGGCGTGACGAGGACGCGACTCACGTACCAGTTGAAACTGGTGTGGGGGAAGCGTCTGAGATGAACGTCGCACCAGATGTCCAACAGAATGCCCGTACAGGGGTGCAGTCTGGTGCTGCCCAAGAGTTTGGGAATTTGGGAGCCGGTCCTACACCCGGAGCTGAGGACGTTTTCGGCCGAGTGCAGCTTCAGTTCCCTTGGAACCGGTCGCGTGCTGAGCAAGAATTGCAAGATGATCTTCGTGAAGCGAAGGGTCTCACCGCGAAAGGTGGTGCGTATCGCCAAAAAGTGGTGGCGCTATTGCGCCAGCACGCACCAATTTCCCTGAGTGCCAGGAAAGTTACGACGCTGGAACTCGTTCGTTTGTACAGCAAGTCCTACCAGATTGACGATAAGACCGCGCGAAAAAATTTCAAGTGTGGTTCCCTTCCGATCAACCTGATGCAATTCGTGCAGGTCTTTGAGAAGGACCCGTCTTTGGGGTTCAACCCTGATGGTCTGGATGCATATCTGAAAGAAAATGATTTTTTTCAAAATCCGGAGAATCTTGAGCTGGCGAAGGAATTTGCACTTTTTATACTGTCCAGTGACAAGCTTCCCCATGACAATGATTTGCTGTTTCTTTGGAATGAGTACGGCACTGTTGATCCACGGACCGGAAATCACAAAAATTGGAAGTGCCGAGGCGTGAATACGGTAAATCCTTACTTCAGCAATCGGATGGAAAGTTTTATGCGTTTAGATGAAGAGACTGATGCCGGACAAACGACAGGCAAAAACGAGATTGCCTCGCCTGAGACTGGACGCGAAAGAGGACCAGGGAAAGTCAAAAGCCGCAAAGAAAAATCTGCGGACCGTTTTCTCGCTCGTGAATGGGTGCAGTTCAAGCAGGCCAAAGTCAGGTAAATCGCTCCCCCTCTCGTTGCCGTGTTGTGAGTGGTGCACTGGGCTGATAGTAGAGTATTGAAGGTATATGCGTGGAACAGTCCTGTGGGAGAGGGCACGGCCAGTTACCCTTGGAACCGCCGCAAAAGCGTTTGCCGCCTTCTGCACGTGCGACCGCCTAGGTTGTATCACGAACAGATCTGGGGGTAGTTTCCTTCCTGATCGCCTTTGTCAACAACCAAGTGCCAGGAAATTCCAGGTGCTTCGGAAATTGCAACAAAGGGAGCAGGACCACTCACCTGGCTGATTCATTCTGATGGCCGGCCGAGCTTCGCGCAGTGGCTGCTCATGAAATTTTTTGCTTGCCCTAGTGGCTTTGTTTGCCTGGGTGCTGTGCAAATGCAGCAGGCGAGCGGGACGCCCGCATGTGCAGTAGAAATGACAGTGAAGCTTTAGTGCGGCGGTGGGCTATCTGCCAAATGCCCCTACCGTTCGTTTTGCCTCCCGGTCGCAAGGTTGTTTCCTGCTATACCCGCCTTTCTCCTTTGACTTGTTTTTCCACGCATTGAATCATGAGTTTGGCAATATCCTTGCCGGTAATTTCTTCGATGCCTTCCAGACCGGGTGAAGAGTTGATTTCCAGTACTTTTGGTCCTTCTCTGGAGCGAATCATGTCCACGCCCGCCGCTTTAAGACCCATGGCTTTAGCAGAGCCGATCGCAATTTTTCTTTCGACGGAAGTAATCTTGACTTCGCTCGCTTTCCCGCCGAGGTGCAGGTTGGCTCTGAATTCCCCTGCCGCAGCCTCCCGTTCAATAGCCCCGACGACTTTTCCGTCTATCACGAAGCAGCGGATATCCTTCCCATTCGCTTCACGAATGAACTCTTGCACGAGGATATTGGCGCGTAAGCTTTTAAAGGCATTGATGACGCTTTCCGCGGCTTTTTTGGTTTCCGCCAGCACCACGCCTCTGCCTTGAGTCCCTTCAAGAAGTTTGATGACTACAGGGGCACCTCCCGCCATTTCAATAATTTCTATGGTATCTACAGGCGAGTTGGCAAACCCGGTTGTGGGCATCGGTATGCCGTTATCGGAAAGAATCTGCAATGAACGCAATTTGTCTCTTGAGCGCGCAATCGAAATGGAATCGTTCAGACAGTATGCGCCGGTTGAAAGAAATTGTCGTGTGACCGCACAACCATAAAAGGTCATGCTGGGCTTAATGCGAGGAATAACGGCATCTACCACCAGCCGTTCGCCGCCTCGGTAACGTACTTCGGGGTTTAATGAGCTGATGTTCATGTAGCACTGGCGAATATTGATGAAGTGCATGTCGTGCCCGAGTTCTTCTCCGGCTTCTATGATTCGCTTGTTGGAATAAAGGTCGGGATTGCTGGCCAGCAGCACGATCTTCAAGCCATCTTTGCCGGGCTGGACCGCTAGGTAATGCTGACGGGCATTCTCTTCGTCAAGTTCCCCGAGACAGAATGACGTATCAGGATCGATGAGCACCCGTTCTTTCATGGCTTCGCGACCGAACAGCATGCGGTAGCCCATCGAATCGCGGTTGGTCAGCGTGACTTCGATTTCCCAAGTCTCATCCCCCAGCGTGACCGGCGTTCTTATGAGCAGCCGCTTTTCTTTTATCCCGCTTGAGCTTTTGACCTCTCTCTTGCCAATGACCGCTGAACGACAACTCTGGATGGTCTTGCGATTGCTCTGGAGGGGGTGGATGTCAAAGTGGACGTACTTTTTGCCGTCTTCTGCAAAGGGGTGAATGTTGAATGCATGGAGGGAGGAAGTTTTAGCTCCTGAATCGATCCGTGCTTTGATCATCGGCAATCCAAGTTCTGGCAAGGCACACCACTCTTCTTTGCCAATAACAATTTTTTTTGCCATGTTAGGCCTTCATCGGGAAATAAACCGTGCTGTTCTTTATTCGGTTTTCAGAGGAATTTCGGCGTTGTCCCCGCCGTCGGAGACTTCCGCAAGCCACGGAAGTATAGCAGAGCAGCTACCCTCTGCAGGAATCCGGCGATGTGTCGCATATCGTGCTTTTCGAGTGGCTAAAATATTTCGCGGGCGATGCTTCCGGCTAGGCCCGAGGCGAAAAAGATGGGCTGGACGCCAGGTTTTTGGGTCATGATCTTGGGACATGGTGACCAATCGTATGGCTTCGAATTTCATGCACACTTTGCCGAGTGTGGATAATTTTTTGGCAAGATGTTCTTTGATTTCGTTTTGAAGATGACCGTAGACGAGGCTTAAATGAGGTTTAAAAAGTGCGTGTTTTACTCCGAAATGCTTTTTTATGGCTTTTTGTGCCAGTTTCATTGCCAGGGTATCCGCCACTTCCAGGTAAAAACAGCGAAAATATGTGTTTTGCCAGCCATAGTCCTGCAAGGTGACCCTGAATGGGGGTAAATAAGCACTTAGTGCCTGGGTTTTTGTCACCACTTGGGCCTGTGGCTGTGTCAGCCTTCCGACAAGCGTAACGTGAGGGGGGAACGCGATAGAACCAAAGTACCCTGCCAGTTTTTCAATCCATGCCTGCAAGAGGCTGGCTTCTGGTTCTGATGGTACGAGCCACAGGGCAAAGTCTTTTTGCATGATTGCTGGTTTTTGATCACTCAGGAAGGGATGATTTGAACCTCATGTTTCCGGTGGTGGGATATGCTCAGGTATTGTGTCGGATGTTTGCCGGCATGGGGGAATCGAACGCGGTTTGCAACAGGGAATTCTGAGGGTGGGGGGATAGGTTTTTGTTTTGCAAAGTGTTCGCCGAACGGTAGCATAGTGGTTTTTCGTGGCCGATGCAGATTTTGGCTGTTTTAGAGGTTTCAAATATGACTGGTTTCTCAGTGGAGGGAAGCATGAGGAAGGTGTTTTTATGGGCAGCCTGTTTACTGGTTTATTGTTGGCATGTGGTGGGTCTGGCGGCTTTATGTGATGGTGAAAATGATCCAGAAGTTGCGAAAATCAGGCATGAAGTCCGGTCATGTGAAACCGGTGCCGACAATGCGATTCAGATGCAGGAGTGTGTAAAGCAGGAAGCGTCAAAACTGGGAACATTGCTTGATGCTCGCCTTGCCACGTTCAAAAGCCGTTTGTCAGCGACAAACCTGGATAAACTGGAGCTCGCGCAGAAGCAATGGCTCTCCTACCGTGCAAAAGATACAGAGTTTTGGCAGACTTGGTTCTCCCCACCTGCTTACACAGGTACCTATTGGCCTGCCGTGATCGTCGATTTGCAACTTTTCGTTTCCAGGCAACGCGTGATTGAGCTTGGGTGTGCCTTGGATCCACTTGGAGCGAAATAGGCACATCTGGTTTTTCCTGGCAGGCTCAGGCGACAATCGGGTGCGCTGGATAACCGCTGTGTCATGGCATTGGCTGGTTCTTTTCTCGGGTTGTTCCGCCGCTTTCTGATGCCCGCGTGTCTGCTTCTGGGGCTGGTTCTGCTAACGGCTTTTACTCCGTTTTCATGGTACTGGCTGGCAATTCCGGTTTTGGGCTTCGTGCTTGCCGCCTGGCACCAGGCAACGCCAGGCAAAACAACTGCGGCGCAGCAGGACATCGGGTTTTCCCTGGCAGGCTTGGGCGACAATCGGGTGCGCTGGATAACCGCTGTGTCATGGTATTGACTGGTTCTTTTCTCGGGTTGTCCCGCCGCTTTCTGCTGTCCGCGTGTCTGCTTCTGGGGCTGGTCCTGGTAACGGCTTATTGCTCCGTTTTCATGGTACTGGCTGGCAATTCCGGTTTTGGGCTTTGTGCTTGCCGTCTGGCACCAGGCAACGCCAGGAAAAGCAACTGCGGCGCAGCAGGACATCCGGTTTTTCCGCAGGCTCAGGCGACAATCAGGTGCGCTGGATAACCGCTGTGTCATGGCATTGGCTGGTTCTTTTCTCGGGTTGTTCCGCCGCTTTCTGATGCCCGCGTGTCTGCTTCTGGGGCTGGTTCTGCTAACGGCTTTTACTCCGTTTTCATGGTACTGGCTGGCAATTCCGGTTTTGGGCTTCGTGCTTGCCGCCTGGCACCAGGCACCGCCAGGCAAAACAACTGCGGCGCAGCAGGACATCGGGTTTTCCCTGGCAGGCTCGGGCGACAATCGGGTGCGCTGGATAACGGCTGTGTCATGGTATTGACTGGTTCTTCCCTAAGGTTGACACGCTGCCATCTGTTGCTCGCGTGTCTGCTTCTGGGGCTGGTCCTGGTAACGGCTTTTGCTCCGTTTTCATGGTACTGGCTGGCAATTCCGGTTTTGGGCTTTGTGCTTGCCGTCTGGCACCAGGCAACGCCAGGCAAAGCAACTGCGGCGCAGCAGGACATCGGGTTTTTCCTGGCAGGCTCAGGCGGCAATCAGGTGCGCTGGATAACCGCTGTGTCATGGCGTTGACTGGTTCTTTTCTCGGGTTGTCCCGCCGCTTTCTGCTGTCCGCGTGTCTGCTTCTGGGGCTGGTCCTGGTAACGGCTTTTGCTCCGTTTTCATGGTACTGGCTGGCAATTCCGGTTTTGGGCTTTGTGCTTGCCGCCTGGCACCAGGCAACGCCAGGCAAAACAACTGCGGAGCAACAGGACATCTGGTTTTCCCTGGCAGGCTCAGGCGACAATCGGGTGCGCTGGATAACCACTTTGTCATGGCATTGACTGGTTCTTTTCTCGGGTTGTCCCGCCGCTTTCTGCTGTCCGCGTGTCTGCTTCTGGGGCTGGTCCTGGTAACGGCTTTTGCTCCGTTTTCATGGTACTGGCTGGCAATTCCGGTTTTGGGCTTTGTGCTTGCCGCCTGGCACCAGGCAACGCCAGGCAGAGCGGCACTGGCGGGTTATTGTTTTGGTTTGGGATACATGGGGGGCAGCTCCTACTGGATTTACTACAGTCTTCATGATTATGGTGAAGCAACCTCGTTTGTCGCGCTAAGTGCCACAGCTTTGTTTGTGGCCATACTTGCGGTGTTTTTTGCGGTGCTGGCCATGGTGGTGGCGCTGGCACGAAAAAAAAACATAGGCGCTTTTTTGACGCTGTTGCTTTGGCCATCGGTATGGGTGCTTTGCGAGTGGTTGCGAACCGCCTCATTTACCGATTTTCCCTGGAATCTGCTGGGACAGGCCATGATTGATTCTCCTTTTTTGGGACTTTTCCCCTTGTTGGGGGTTTACGGAGTGTCATGGTTGACTGTTTTTCTGGCGAGCTTGCTGGTTTTTGTGTGTTCAAATGCTTTTGTTAGCGCTCCGCAACGTCGGTCGGGATTTTTGCGATGGGCAGGGGCTGTCTGCATGGTGGTGATGGTGATTGTCGGGGCTTTGTACTCCAGTGAAATTCGTTGGACCACGCCTTTGCCAGAACCCATCCGGGTGGCGATCGTGCAGGCCAACATCAGCCAGGACGACAAATTCAAGCCGGAGCATTACCGTGGTATTGTCGATCGCTATCTTCGGATGACGAAAAGCGCGAATGCCGACCTTGTGGTGTGGCCGGAAAGCGCCTTGCCACGTATTTATGGGGATTTGCAAAATTCGTTTTTCCAGCCTCTGGCAAAGGAGCTTTTATCTCGGGAAACGGTGTTGATCAGCGGGGTTTTCGCACGCGATTCAGAAAGTGGGCGTTTCCAAAACAGCCTGGTGGCTTTTGGCGACGAGCCACTGCTGTATCACAAGCGCCACCTGGTGCCTTTTGGCGAATATATGCCGTGGCGTGGTTTGTTGAATATCTTTTCTGCATTGGTCCGCATTCCCTTATCTGATATGTTGCCGGGAACAGCTCTGGGTCTGTTTTCCGTTGGTGGGCACAATGTCGGTGTTTCCATTTGTTACGAAGCAGCATTTGCTGATGAAATGCGTGAAGCATCTCTGCAGGCCAGTTATTTGCTCAATGTCAGCAATGATTCCTGGTTTGGTGATTCGAGCGCTCCTTTTCAGCACTTGCAAATCGCGCGTTTGCGGGCCGCCGAGGCCCAGTTGCCCATGGTGCGCGCAACCAGCACCGGGGTCTCGGCCATCATTGCCCATGATGGCCGTGTCATCAGGCAGGCTCCGTTGTTTTCCGAGCAGTTGCTGAGTGGTGATCTGCAGCCGCGCTCTGGTACTACGCTGTTTGTTCGTTGGGGTAGTCTGCCGCTTTTAGTGGCTTCTTTCCTGGTGATGCTGTTGGCTTTCTTTCTGCCGTTCTGCCGTTCTGCCTGTGCCAGAAGCAGGTCTGCGGAATAGTGGTCGTCATGAGCGGCGCGCTGGCTCCTGTCGGGTTTTGTCAAGGTCTGAAAACTTGGTTTTGGCCGTTCTCACGCAGCGGCGCCACCAGCAATTCACCTCCTTGGTCACTGGGCCTGCCTTGTTTGCGTCTGACTGGAACTGTTGTGGTGTGCGGCGATGCTTAATTTCTGTGGGCCGTTGCTTGCGAAGCCAAACGTTTTTTGGTGTTGGATAATAATGAACAGAGGTATTGCGATTCTCGAGAAAATACTCTTGGAAGTGCTCAGCCAAAATACCTCCGGCAATGCCGCTGCTGCTTTTGGGTTGCCTGGCGAAAGGTACGATGCCGCCCCCGCGGTTCAGTTGACTGGGCACGTGATGGTGGAATCCGTGCTTTCTCAGCAGGCGTGTCCGTGGACTTTCCACTCGTTCGGAAAGAGGTCTTGGTGACTTTGACCATCCTGGGCAATGGGTACTTGCACCCGGTTGGGGGTATATTCTCAGAGAAGTTCCTGGCAACACGCCGGAGAACATATTTCAGATTGAAAATTTTCACGAAAATCCCGAACTTGGACAGGTCACCCATTTTGTTCACGAAGGACACGGTTTATAGAACGGTGGAAGGTTCCGGTTTTCGCTTCTCGAACCGTTTGTCGAGCTGCGCTTCTTGAAGTGGCGGTTGCGATCCACAGGCGTGTTCTCAAGCGACCATCGGTCCATGTTTGCGGTGCGTCTTGCCCCAGTTGTTTTCCAAGGTGGCGAGACGATTTTCCCTTGACTATTGCACCATGATGGATCATTCGCAACAATCCGCAGTGGGTGGTGCCTGTGAGCGACGATGAGCGCGATGTGGCAACCTGAGGTGCCTGTGCTGCATTTCTGGCGGGGGTACTCTCGGCAATCGTTTTCGGGGAGACATTTTGCGGCATGCGTTGCAAAATAATGTGGTCTTTGCCACTGCCAGGCTGGTGGTACCCATGGTGTCAGCGACGCTGTGGTAGATACAACTGCGAGCGCAGAACTTCTTTCCAGATGAGATTGTGCAAATGAAATTGTTGTTTTGGTAAAACCGTTGCAAAAAGACCGGCACACAGAAGCGGATGAGACCGCAAAAACCGATCGTTTCCGGGAGTCCTGTGAGCCCCCGGCAGCCGCACGGGAATTTCTCGGTCAAAGGTGTCCGGGCCAAGCTGGATGCCTGCCTCTTCCGGCGACTGCCTCGCTGCCATTTTCAACGCCGGGCGGCGGTCAGTGGAATTGGCGGGCGAAGCCACGGCAAGGAAGTGTTGCCCTGGTCTGTCACTGCCAACGAGTCGTCGTGCATTTCCGGCATCTCCTGAATCTCCTGAATCTCCTGAATCTCCGGAACCCCAGCGTCGTCTTGGAAACCTTGGACTGAAAATGTTGTTTCTGCAGGCAGCGTCGCACGGAAATTTCTCGGTCAAAGGCGATTTGGATCACTTCGAGGGTGATGGCCGGTTCTGACACTTCCACAGCAAAGCCGCTGTTGACTGGCACTGCTGCTGAGGCTGTTTCGCCCCCTTACGATCCAGAAACGCTGGAGCGTGAGGCGCAATCGTATTGGCAGAAACATCGTTGTTTTGTGGCCAGGCCGGATCCGCGGCGCGAGAAATTCTATTGCCTGTCCATGTTCCCCTATCCCAGTGGTGCTTTGCACATGGGGCATGTGCGCAATTACACGATTGGTGACGTGATCAGCCGCTATCAGCGCATGCAAGGTAAAAATGTCTTGCAGCCAATGGGGTGGGACGCTTTTGGCTTGCCTGCTGAAAATGCGGCGCTTGCCCGTTCGGCTTCCCCGAGCGAGTGGACCCGGAAAAATATCGAACGCATGAGAGGGCAACTTCGCCGCCTGGGTTTTGCTTATGACTGGCAGCGGGAAATCACCACCTGTGATCCGGATTACTATCGTTGGGAACAATGGTTTTTTGGTCGGCTTTTCCGTCAGGGGATGGCGTATCGCAAAGCCACTTTTGTCAATTGGGACCCGGTTGACAAGACGGTATTGGCAAATGAACAGGTGATTGAAGGTCGGGGCTGGCGTTCCGGGGCATTGGTTGAGCGCCGAAAAATCCCGCAGTGGTTTTTGCGCATTACGAATTACGCGGACGAATTGTTGCAGGGGCTGGACGATTTGCCGAAATGGCCGGAATCGGTCAAGCGTATGCAACGAAACTGGATTGGGCGCTCGGAAGGCCTGGAAATTGATTTTCCTTGCGCGGATCGCGAAGAAATCATAGCTGTGTTCACCACCCGTCCGGATACGCTGATGGGGGTGACCTATCTGGCGTTGGCACCGGAGCACCCACTGGTGGTGGAACGGTCTGAACACAATGAAGAACTGGCGAGATTTGTCCAGGCCTGCCGCCAGCGGCCTGTTTCTGAATCTGCACAAAGCTGTTGTGAAAAATCCGGGGTGGATATTGGCTTGCGTTGCCGCCACCCACTGAGTGGGGAATGGTTGCCAATCTGGTGTGCGAATTTCGTGTTGATGGAATACGGATTCGGCGCTGTGATGTCGGTGCCTGCGCATGATCAGAGGGATTGGGAATTTGCCCGGAAATACGGCTTGCCAGTACGTCAGGTCATTCGTCCGCTCGACAAGGAAGACTGGGATTTTGATCAGGGTGCGTTTGTGGGAAAAGGAGTGATATGCAACTCGGGGCGGTTTGATGGTCTGGACTACCGGCAGTCGTTCGCCAAGTTGCGTGAAACTCTTGAGGCCAGTGGTCAGGGCCGTGCGGGAACTCGTTATCGTTTGCGTGATTGGGGAGTTTCGCGGCAAAGATACTGGGGTTGTCCCATCCCGATTGTTTACGCTGATGGCAAGCCGCAGACCTTGCCGGACGATGCGCTTCCGGTTGTTTTACCAGAGCAGATGGATCTTTCTGTACAAGGGTCACCACTGGCTGCGAGTCAGAGTTTCTGTGATGCGGGGGTGAACGAGGACGGCATTGCTTTGCGCCGCGAGACCGATACTTTTGATACCTTTTTTGAATCCAGCTGGTATTACGCGCGTTTCGCCAGCGCCGGTTGTCAGGGGGCGATGCTTGACGAGGAGGCTGCTTACTGGTTGCCTGTAGACCAATACGTTGGCGGGGTTGAGCATGCGGTTCTGCATTTGCTGTATGCGCGCTTTTTCCATCGTCTGATGCGTGACCAAGGACTGGTTGCTGATTCTGAACCGTTTACGCGCCTTCTGACCCAGGGCATGGTGCTGAAAAACGGTGTGAAAATGTCAAAATCGAAAGGCAACGTGGTGGACCCGGAAAGCTATATCGCACGTTACGGGGCGGACACGGTTCGCCTGTTTATGGTGTTTGCGGCCCCGCCAGAGCAGTCCATGGAGTGGTCTGAGGGTGGAGTGGAAGGGGCTTCCCGCTTTTTGAAACGTTTGTGGCGTGGGGTTTGTGAACATTGCGGTGTCGTTCCGACAGAGATGCCCGCTGATCGTGCAGCTGGCTTGGAATTGCGCTACCAGATACACAAAACCATTGACAAAGTCAGTAATGACATTGGTCTTCGCTATGTGTTCAATACTGCAATTGCGGCGGTCATGTCTCTGCTTAATGCTTTGCTGCGCTTTCCAGACCGTTCACAAAGCGGCCACCTGGTGCAGCGCGAGGGTTACATCGCCATTGTGAAGCTGTTGGCGCCGGTGGTGCCGCACATTACACACCATCTGTGGTTTCGTTTGGGTTTTGGCGAACCGGTGATTGACAGTTCTTGGCCACAGGTTGACCGGGAAGCTCTGCAACGGGATCACGTTACTGTGGTCGTACAGGTAAATGGAAAATTGCGTGCCCAGCTGAAGCTCATGAAGGGGAGCGGGAAAGAACAGGTGACTGAGCTGGCGTTGGCGAACAGTACCGTGCAGCGTTTTGTGACGGAAAGTCAGATCAGGCGGGTGATTTTTGTTCCCGACCGTCTGGTTAATTTTGTGGTTTAGCGATGGACGGGAAATGGCAATTGCAGCTGTTGGCGCCGGTGGTGGCGGTTGTTGTCGGTTGTGGTTACCACTTGGCAGGCAGCGGCCCGCAGTCTGTTGCACACGTAGCTTTGCCGACAAAAGTTGCTGTTTCTGGATTGGCACACTACGACCCCTTGTACGTGATGATGCGTTCTGTGTTGAATCGCCATGGAGTGAAAGTGGTGGCAGGTGGAAAGGCGGTATGGCGGTTGAGGGTGCAAAACCAGAAAGTCGCCGAACAGGTTGCTTTGATTGGCACTGCGGTGGGCACATACGAATATGATTTACGTCTGGATGCAGATGTCCAGACAACTCGCAAGGGAAAAACCAAAGACCTGCTGTTCAATGAGAAGCACTTTACCGTATACGGCGGTTATCCGAATGAACCGAGCAATCCGGTGGTAAGCGCGCAAAGGCGTGAAGAGGCTTTGGAGCGTTTGCACGGTGAATTGTGCGAGAAAATCCTAGGGCATTTGAAACATCTGCTGAAGAAACATCGGCGTGCCGGGTAGCCGTAGTTCGAGTCTGGCAGCCCGTTCAGGCTCCCTGTCGCGGGTTAATGTGTGTGGGAGCTTTCCTGGACTATTTCCATCATGACGGCACAATCCAGTTCTCCACGTCCGGAATCCACGGCGGCGCTTACGTGAGAAAACGCGGTACGCAGTCCTTGGAGCTGCAGGCCCATGGCGGCGGCAGTGGCACTGGCGATTTTTAGATCCTTGTGTAAAAGAGCAATTTTGAAGCCTGGTGTAAAATCCCTTTCCAGCAGACGTCGTCCGTACACTTCAAGAACCTGGCTCTGTGCACTTCCACCGAGCAGTGCCGTTCGTACCTGCGTTTCGTCCACGCCTGAGGCGCGGGCGAATTCCATGGCCTCAGCCACTGCGGCAATGGTTTGCGTGATCACCATCTGGTTACACATTTTGGCGGTTTGCCCGGCACCGTTGGCGCCGATGTGGACGATGGTGTTTCCCAGAACCCGCAGGACCGGCATGACTCGCTTTAAAGTTTCGCTATTGCCACCGACCATGATGGAAAGCGTGCCGTTGATGGCCCCGGCTTCCCCGCCGGATACTGGAGCATCCAGCATATCGATGGATTTCTCTGCCAGTTGCGCTGCCAATGTCTGAGTTGTTTGCGGAGAAATTGTACTCATGTCGATCACTACGCTGTTTTTCTTCAAGCCATGGATGGCACCATCTGGTCCGGTCAGGACGGTTTCTACGTCGGGCGAGTCGGAGACTATGGAAATAAAACAATCGGCATTTGCCGCAGCGCTGGCCGGGGTGTTGCAGGCGCGGGCACCGAGCTTTGTAAATTCTTCGAGGAGCGCAGCTTTGCGAGCATATACGTGAAGCTGGTAACCGGCTCTCAGCAGATTGCGCGCCATCGGGATTCCCATAATGCCGAGACCTGCAAAGGCTATGGAACGGATAGATGTCATGACTAAAGTTTTACGCGGGAAAGTGAATTTTTCGACTTTCAAAGCCAGTTTAAAAGAAACCCTTGCCCGAGTCTATCTGTTGTGTGGAGAAGAACCCTTGCAGCGTTTCGAAGCGGCCCGTATGCTTTTGGCTGCGGCACGCAGACAAGGACACAGCCACCGCTCAGTGCACTATGTGGCTGCGGGTTTTGACTGGCGCGTACTAATGGCAGGCGTTGACAATATCTCGTTGTTCGGGGAGAAGAAAATACTCGAGCTTCGTTTTAACGGTGCGAAAATTCCAGCCCACACGGGTCACCACCTGCAGATGCTTGTTTCGAATCTCAGCACCAGCGTGGTTTTGCTTGTAGATGTTGACAAAGTGGATGCGCGTTCGGCCTGGGTGAAAAAAATACAGCAGATGGGTGTCATGGTGGAAATGAAAACCCAAAACCAGGCGCAGATGAAAGCTTGGGTGCGGCACAGGGGATTGAAATTCGGGTTGAAACTGGGGAGCCAGGTGGTGGATGCCATTGTCGAAAATACGGAAAACAACATGGTTGCGGCGGCACGCATTGTGGAGATGTTGTCCTTGTTGTTCCCTGACGAAAAAATCAGTCTGGAATCATTGGCCACCTCGCTGTGTGATGACGCAAAATTTGATGTCTTCACGTTGGCGGACGCGGCACTGAACGGTGAATGTGTGCGTGCAGTGCGTATTTTGCGTTCTCTGGAGCAAGAAAAGAAACCTGCCGCTTTGGTGTTGTGGGCTTTGGCGGATCGGCTTCGACTATTGGTGGAAATGGAGCGATTGCGGGTTGCCGGGAAAAATCACCATTCGGTTTTGCACAGTCAGTGGGAGTCCCGCAGAAAGAGATTGCAGCTGGCTTTTGAGCGGCGTCCTCGACGGCGTTGGCAGGTCCTTTTGCACAGATGTGCACGGATCGATGCTGCGATCAAAGGCGTCAGCGGCGGCAACGAGTGGCGAGAATTGCTAGAATTGGTGTTATGGATCGCCGCCACCCCGTCTCCACTTCTTAATATCAGGTGACCTTCAGATGGATATGGAAACAGGCGCGAATTCCCAGACCATGAAAGACCGGGTGCGGAAGGTGCGCAGTGCCGCCCGCCTTTTGGCGCTTTCCGATTCGAAAATCAGAAATTTGGCGCTGACTGAAATTGCCGTCGGTCTTGAGCGCTCCCTGCCGACACTTCTGGAAGCAAACCGGCGTGATTTGCGGCTCGGGGAACAAAAGGGGCTCGATGCCAGTTTTCTTGAGCGTTTGTCTTGGGATGCAGACCGCATCGGGACGATGATTGAAAGCATCCGAAAAGTCGTTGAGCTACCTGACCCGATTGGTGAAATCAACGAATTGCGCAATCGTCCCTCCGGTATTACGGTGGGGCGCATGCGTGTACCACTGGGGGTCGTGGGGATCATCTATGAATCGCGACCGAATGTGACCGCTGATGCTGCGATCCTTTGCATCAAATCTGGTAACGGTGTCGTGCTCAAGGGTGGTTCGGATGCTGCCGAAAGCAACCGTGCAGTCGTGGATTGTGTGCATGCCGGATTGGTTCAGGCGGGATTAGCGGTAGATTGTGTTTATCTGGTGCCCGGTAGAAACCGTAGCAAGGTTGGCGAAATGTTGGCTTTGGAAGGTTTGATTGACGTGATTATTCCCCGTGGCGGGCGGCAACTGATTGAACGGGTTTCGCGTGAAACCCGGATCCCGCTACTGAGGCATCTGGATGGTAATTGTCACGTTTACGTGGATGCGAAGTGCGATGAGGATATGGCTTGTGCCATTGCCGTGAACGGTAAAACACAACGCTTCAGCGTCTGCAACGCTTTGGAAACCTTGCTGGTTTCTGCGGAAATCGCGCCGACTTTTCTGCCGCGGGTGGCGGCAAAGCTGGAAGAAAAGGGTGTGAAATTGCGGGTCTGCTCCAGTAGCCTGAAGTTGTTGCCGGGTCGGGAGGTTGCCAGTGAAAAGGATTGGTACGCGGAATACCTGGCACCGATTCTGGCCGTGAAAGTTGTTCGTGACCTGGATGAGGCCATATCCCATATTGCTGGTTATGGTTCTGCACACACTGATGTGATTATCACAAAAGACCGTGCGAACGCCATGCGCTTTTTGTGTGAAGTGGATTCCAGTTCAGTTATGGTCAATGCTTCGCCGCGTTTTGCGGACGGACATGAATATGGTCTGGGGGCCGAAATTGGCATCAGCACTGATCGCCTGCATGCGCGCGGGCCAGTGGGGCTTGAAGGCTTGACGAGTCAGAAATACGTGGTTTTTGGTAGTGGTCAGGTGCTTTGAGATGCCTTTGGGTTCTTGCAGCTGACAGCAGTGTACGGTGGTGCTTTTGACCCACTTCATTTTGGGCATTTGCGGCCGCTTTTCAGATTGGCAGCTCGACCAGAAGTAGCACGGATTTCGCTTTTGCCGTGCGGGAAACCTGCGTCGGCCAAAGAAGTGTCTCCTGCATCACACCGCCTCGCCATGTTGCGCGCCGTGAAGTTTCCTTCCGGAGTGATTGTCGATACACGGGAGATGGAACGTGAAAGCCCTTCCTTTACCGTGAATACACTTGAAGAAATCCGCATGGAAGTAGGTAAGGAAGCATCTCTGGCTTTTATTCTCGGCCAGGATGCGTATGCGGATATGCCGCATTGGTTCCGTTTTGAGCGCATCCAGGAGCTTGCCCACTTCATTGTGCTGGCCCGGTCCGGCCCGGTTTCGCCCTCCCCACCTCCAGGTGGGTTTGTCGGTCTGGCGGAGCTGACGCGAAGTCCCTGTGGCGGCAGGTGTTTTTATCGGGAGTGTCAGGTGGACATTTCTGCTGCGCAAATTCGCAGGCTGATCGCTGGAGGCCAGCCGCCAGGCGAATTTCTGCCTGCCGGCGTCTGGAGTTATATTCGCGAACACCACCTTTATGGGTGGTGCCAATGAGTAAAGCGCCATTGTCGGAAACGATTCGCGCCCTGCTGCTGGAAGCAAATGCGGAAGATATTGTGGAAATTGAGGTAAAAGCAGTCACTCCCCTGTTTGATACCATGTTCATTGCGACCGGCAAAGCCAGACCCCACAACCGGGCAATCATTGAGAACATCGCAGAGAGTTTGAAAAATGATGGTTTGAAACCACTGGGCATAGAAGGAAAAAGCGAAGCCGAATGGATTTTGCTTGATTACGGTGAGGTGGTTGTTCATGTTATGCGGAAAAGTTGCCGTGATTTTTATGCTTTGGAAAAACTCTGGACCACGCAACCACCTAAAGCAGAGGAATCTTGATTTCCCATGAACCAGAACCGAGTAGCAGTGAGCGGTTGCTATACCGCTTTGTGATGCAGAACTTTAATAGGGTTGCGGTGGGATGACGACCGTCAGCAATCCGGCAAAATATTTATGGTGTTGAAGGTTGGTGAGAATACTGGGCTATTTTTTCTCCGCACTGATCTTGTTGTTTGCCAGCGCGATTATGTATCTTCAGTATTCCACATCGGCACAAGGATATATCGCTGAGGGCATTGAGAAGCTGGGCGAGCATTATGGTGTGAAAGTCGCCACCTCAAACGTCAGGATCCGCTTTCATTTTCCGACCATGCTGGTGGAAATGTCAGATCTAGAACTGCAGTTACCAGACTCTCCTATCAGTTTGTTCAGTAGTGATTTTTTATATCTACGTATGGATCTACCTCAGTCCTTTATGCAAAGAAAAGTTGTATTCTCCGAGGCTGATTTTTATCGCTCTTCCGTCACCATTCACCTTGACGAAAACGGTCGTCCAGAATTTCCCGACATGCTTTCAACCACTCCTGACTCAGGTTTTGAAAGCCAGCGCGTTTCCGTACTTTTCAGGGACAGCACTTTCACTTTTGTGAATCATGCCAACCTGACTTTAGGCCTGCGCAATGTTGATCTGACGATGGAGGCGAACAAAGAAAATATGCAGTTGAAATTGCGGAGCGGTCGTTCAGAGACCTTTGCTGAAATGCACCTGACGGCTAAAATTAAATTCCGCTCAGACCGGATTGCGGGGGATTTTCATATCGAAACCCAAGAGTTGGACTTGGGTTCCTGGGGGGATTTTTTTGCCTTCAACAAACTGGGCCGGGGGGTAGCGAGCGGAGCTTTTTGGGGTGTTTTGGATGAAGGAAGTTTGAGCAGTCTGACCGGAAAACTGGAATTGCAGGATTACCAGGGAAGCTTGGGAGCCGATGAGAAACTTTTCGGCATGGTCAAAGCGGATGAACTGTTTCCGTTGAATCTGGAAACGGAATTTTCTTGGACGGGCACGCAAAACGCCAGCAAGCTTCAGGTAGCCAAGCTGTTTCTGTTTTCTCCGACGGTACAGATAAAACAGGGGACGTTTTCTCTGCAACACAGCCGGGCATTGGTGGCGGAAAGTCATTTGCGCTTTGTGGTTCCAGATATTGACGATAAAACCAATCGCTATGTGTCAAAAATTTTTCGGGAATATTTTGCTCCTTCTTCGCTGACGGTCGCTTTTTCCAGGAATTCAATTCGAGCAGCAGCACTTTTCCATCATGACCCAGTGCCGGAAACGGTGTCACAGGATTCTGCCTTGTTCGCGCAGCTGCTGCTTCCACCATCGTTTCTGGCAACGCCCACCTTGACCCGCTTCGGCATCACCATGGAAGCAGAGGAGTTGCGCGTGTCCGACGCGCGCACCTTCGAACTGCCCGGACATCTCCGGGACTTTTCCGGGTCGCTGCATCTGGCACCATCCAGCAGCGGCCTGATGGTCTTGTCACGCATTGATTCCGCCACCATTGCCGGGGGACAACTACAAGGTGATTTTTTCGGCACTTTTGGCGAACAGGAGCCGGTCATCCATACGTTTTTAGAGATGCGTTCGGTTTCTCTGACTGCGGTGCGTGGCTTGCTGCCGTTCAAATTGATGGAACCAACTTTGCAAGACTGGTTCAAGGAGTCGCTGCTTTCCGGGCTGGCGGAACACGCGACGCTGGGTTTGTCCGGCCCCCTGCACGCCTTTCCTTTTGCCGAGGGCGGCGGACATTTCTTTGCGAACATTCAAGTCAATGACGGCCGGATTCGTTACCGCAAAAGATTGGCACCGGTGACCCATATTGTCGGAGAAGTGCGCTTTGCAGGCAAAAAGCTGACAGTAGATGCGCACCAGGCGCGGTTTTACGGGCTGCTGTCGACCAAGGTGCGGGTAGAAATCCCGGACCTTGCGCGCCCAGTTGTCAAAGTTCGTTTGCAGGCAACCAGCGACTTGGCGCAGATGCTGGATTATCTTTCGGCAACGGGTGGCCTGGCGGTGGGGAAAGTGCCGCGATTTTTGTTGGAGGGAGCAGGAAGCATCACGTTGGCAGTGGATGCCCCGCTTGCCCAGAGTGTTGCTGAGTCTCTGCGCCTTGAAGGCATGGTGCGTTTTGCCGATGCCCGTTTGCAATTACCTGAACAGGACTGGGAGTTTGATGCAGTAAACGGCACTTTGCATTTTGATGCCGACGGCCCCCGGAAGGGGCAGTTCACGACCCGCCTTGCCGGACAGCGGCTTGTTGTTGAAGTTGCTCGCCAAGCCCGTAACTTCGAAATTCAAGTGCGAGGAAATTTATCAAGCGAGTATCTGGTTGCTCGCTATCTCCCGGCATTCCAGGGTCATGTTTCGGGAGTTTCCCACTGGGATATTAACGTGCAGATTCCAGCTCAGAGCGAAAAATGGTCTGAACAGGGCATCCTGGCTGATTTGCGCTCGGGATTGGTTGGCAGCACCTTTGAACTGCCTGCTCCGTTGGCAAAGAAAGCCGCGGAGAAACGCGAATTCACGATGCGGATTATTCATAAAAATACCCGCATGGAGTTGCAACCGAAGCTCCGGAACATCGCTGCTGCGCACTACGTTTCGGAGCGCCTGCCGCTTTCCAATACGGTGAATTTATCGGCAAGATTTTTGCAACCGGTGGATGTGCTCGCCTGGTCTCGCTGGTTGCCCGAAGGTGCTTCATCGCCGACCATTGTCGGGGATGTCCGGGTACAACTTTCCTTTGCCGCTGTGCAGTTGGGCTCAACGCAAACCGGAGAATTGTGGTTTGGTGCCCATACCGACAAGGTCCAAAGAATTCGCATGAATGTGCGTTCTGACTGGTTACAGGGCAGGGCATTGATACCGCGCTCCCCGGATGCCATTGGCCATATCAAACTGGACAAATTATTTCTGTCCTCTGAAATGTTTTCCGGTCCCGGCGCCGGCACCAGCATGAATAGTTTTTCCCGACTGCCCCTGGTGAAAGCTTATGTGAAAAGCCTGAAGTTTGGAGATTTGGAACTCACTTCGGTAGCGACAACTTTTCAGGTGACCGACACGGGTGTGGAAGTCTCGCGATTTTCGGCGGATCTCCCCGAAGCCAGGGGCAGTTTGGACTTAGCAGGCGATTGGAAAGTGCAGAAAGCGCGTCAGAAAACTCGCCTGCAGCTGCGCGTCAAAGCGCAGAACTTTGGCAGTCTGTTGTCGAAAAAAGAACAGAACACGGCACTTGAAAAGGGTGCCGGCTATTTTCATGTTGAACTGGCCTGGCCGGGAAGTCCGGGCGATTTCAGTTTAGAGAAAGCCGTTGGAAGCGCGAATGTCGAGTTAAGAAAGGGGACTCTCAAACAGGTAGACCCATCAATCAGCAAATTGTTTGGCCTGTTGAATCTTTCTGTTCTCCTGCGACGCTTGTCTCTTGATTTCAGCGATCTTTTGGAAAAAGGCCTGCCCTTTGACAAACTTTCCGGGAATTTCACGTTTCGTGACAGGAAGATGGATACCAGGCAACTATTGGTTAACAGCCCTACCATGCAAATTAAAATGGAGGGTCAAACGGATATTGGAGAAGAGTTGTATGACCTGAACATCGAGGTGGTACCTAATTTAAGCGGGAGTCTACCTGTGGCCGCCGCACTGGTTGGTGGGCCACTTGTCGGAGGGCTGGTATTTCTGGGAGAGAAGATCGTTCGCCTGGGAAAAAAGCTGGACGAAGTGCTGATACTTCATTATCGACTGGAAGGAAAGTGGTCGGAACCAAAAATAAAGTTCGTAAAGGCGCCGATTATGAAAAAACTGAACATTCTGAACATTCTCAAGATCCGGTAGCCGGGCACGAAATCACGAGATATGACACGAAAACCGCCATTCCCGGTGTGCCGTACGATGCTTCGTCTATCGGCTTCCAAGGGTGCGGAAGCAACAGCTTGAACAGTAGCTTCTGCTGGTAAATGTCTGCCGCGTCCTGGTTGGCGGGAGAGGTTTTTATCGAACTTTTACTTCCAGTGTGTCGGCCCTGCCGACTTGACCATCAACCGTCAGGGTTTCGGAAAAAGCGACCGTATGTTGCATGTCAACCCGAATGCCGATGGCCTCGCCAATACGGTGATCGTGGTGACTCGGGGCCAGGCAGTGTACGGTTTCACCGTTTTTCAGTGCCAGCTGGTAGAGAAATTCCGCACCGCGAAACTGTTTTGTCACAACGGTGGCCTGCCATGAACTGTCATCGTCGTGCACGATGTCGTCCGGCCTGACGAGAACACTCAGGCGTTCGTTTTTGTCGATTTTCCTCGATTTTTCCAAAGGGAAATCTCCCAGTACCGTACGCACTTTGTGTTCGGCAATCAGCTGTCCAGCCAGGAGACTTCCCATGCCCACAAAAGTTGCGACATCGCGCGAGTTTGGCCGGTGATACAGATTGTAGGCAGTCTCCCACTGCAGTAGCCGTCCCTGCGACATCACTCCCACGTAGTCCGCCAGTGCCAGTGCCTCATTCTGGTCGTGCGTCACGAACAAAGCCGTGGTTTTCTGCTTTTTAATCAGTTTCTTGACCTCATCTGCCAGTTGCAGACGCAAGCCTGGGTCGAGTCCGGAAAATGGTTCGTCCAACAGCAGCAGCCTGGGTTGCGGCGCAAGTGCCCGCGCCAGTTCAATGCGTTGTTGTTCGCCACCGGATAACTCGTGAGGATAGGATTTTTTGCAGTGTTCCAGGCCAACCAGTGACAAGAGTTGGTCGACCCGGTGGCGAAGTGGTTTTCTGCCGATTTTACGTAGACCAAAAGCAATGTTTTGTTCAATGTTCAAGTGGGGAAACAGAGAACGTTCCTGGAAAACCATGCCAACCTGTCGCTTTTCAATCGGCACGTGAAAATTTACGGAACTGAGCAATGTTCCGGCCAAGTGAATCGTGCCTTCCTTGAGTGCTTGGAAGCCTGCCAGACAACGCAATAAGGTCGTTTTCCCACAGCCACTTGGTCCCAGCAAACAACCAACGCCTTGGCGGTGTAGACTAAAAGTAACACCATGCAAGACCGTTTTATTGGAAAAGGCTGTGGAAACCGCGTCCAGTCTCAGGAAAGTCTCCCTGCTATCGGTCATGACGGGTGCATTGTAATTTTTTGTCTCGACCCTTCGCATTTTAACATTTTAAGCAAATCAGAACGCGTTCAAAGCCTTGCTGTGGAGGTGTGTTGGGCATGCTGAAGCGGCCTGTCTCTACATCCTGTGCTTGTGCAGTCTCAGGGAACGAATCACGATAGCGATGGGCAACAGGCCGACGAGTACGATCGTCAATGCCGGGGCGGCGATGCTGGTCAGCCGTTCATCGGATGCGAACTCAAAAGTCCGAACCGCCAAGGTGTCAAAATTGTAAGGACGCAAAATCAGTGTCGCCGGCAACTCTTTGACAATTTCCACAAAAGCCAGAAGAAAAGCGGCACAAACACCGTTTTTCACCAGTGGCAAATGGATGGTGAAGAAAGTGCGAAAAAACCCAGAACCAAGGCTTTTAGCGCTTTCGTCAACGCTAAGCGGAATTTTTTGCAGTGCGAACTGCAGGGGATTGAACCCCATGATCAGGAAGCGAACCAGCAGGGCGAGAAGCAACAAAGCAATCCCCGCATTTTCCCAGATGTTCGCGTCTATGTTGAGCCAGGTGCCGACGTTTCGCAAAATGGTTGCCATGGCGAGCACACCGACGGCGATGACAACACCGGGGACCGCATAACCCAGGACGACGGTTTCGCTGGCAAAGCCCAGGATGCGTCCTGGTTTTATGCGATGGGAGTACGACAGAATTAGTGAAACCAGGAGCACCAGCAGGGCTCCCATTGTTGCCAGATACAAAGTGTTGCTTATCAGTGCAATGTAGTCGTCTGAAAATCCGCCGCTGTTCTCGAACACCCAGAACAACAACTGCACAGTCGGGATCACAAAGCCGAGAGACAACACCAGCCCACAATAAAAAGTCGCTCCGAGGTGAGATTTTCCAGTCATGTATGAGTTGCTTTCAGACGATAAAAACTGTTTGTCCTCAAATCGGGCTCGCCTGCGGGAAACCCGTTCCAATGCCAGCAGCAGAAAAATGACCCCCAAGAGTATCAGGGAAAGCTGAATCGCCGTCCCCAGGCTGTTGAGACCAAACCAGGCTTTGAGAATGCCGGAACTGAGCGCCGGGATCCCGAAATACTGCACCACGCCATAATCCCCTAAAGTTTCCATGGCCACCAAAGCCATACCGGCGACCACGGCGGGCCGGGCGATGGGCAGGCTGAGGCGAAAAAAGCACTCTTGTGGACTTGCTCCCAGCATCCTGCCCGCTTCCAAAGACCGCTGCAGGTAGCCGCGAAACACGATATAACTGAGTATGTATACGTAGGGATAGAGCACGAAAGCCAGTAAAAAGACAGCCCCGCCGAGGGAGCGAATGGGCAACGGTTCCGAAAGGTTCAGCATGGTCAGCCAGTTGTGCAACACTCCGCCATAGTCAAGCATGCTGGTGTAGGTATAGGCGATGACATAGCCTGGGTAGGCAAGTGGCAATACAAGTGCCCACTTGAAGAATGCGCGCCCTGGGAAGTCGCAGTGGGTGCAAAGCCAGGCGCTGCTGCTTCCAAGCAGACCGGCAAGTAACGCGGTGCCGCTGCAAAGCAACAGTGAATTGATGAAATATTCCGCTAAAAGATTTTCTACGAGATGGTGCCAGACTTCGGCGTCGGGGGTAAAAAAATAAAATCCGAGAGAGATGATGGGCGCTGCCACGACCACGCAGCTTGACAGCGCAAGCAACGCAACCCAGCGTGACGGCGTCAAAGTTTCAACGCCAGCCGGCGCGGTCTGCCAGTTTGACAGCTTCGGAGTTCAATGCCCCAAGCCTGTGGAGGGCGGTGTCATCACGTTTGAAGGTTTCTTGAACAGGAAGCGTATCATTGGCAGAAGCACTGGGGCTTATTACCGGATATTCATGGTTTACGCGCGCGTACCAAGCCTGCGCAGAATCGCTGAGCAGGTATTCCAGAAGTTTTTGTGCGGCCTCGGGATGCTTGGCACCCTTGATGATCCCGGCACCACTGACATTTACGTGTACGCCACGGTCTTCCTGGTTTGGCCAGATGATGTCCACTCTCTTTACGGCCTCTGATTGTTCTTTGTCTTTGCTTTCACGCATCATCGCCAGGTAATACGTATTGGCCAAAGCCAGGTCGCAGCCGCCATGTGCCACTGCCAGTATCTGGTCGCGGTCACCCCCGGCTGGCGGCCGGGCAAAATTGTCAACCAAAGACTCTGCCCAGTCTTGAGTTGCTGTTCGTCCGTTGGCAACGATCAGTGAAGCAATCAGTGACTGGTTGTACACATTGTCCGACGAACGCACGCAGATTTTTTTGTGCCATTTTGGAGAAGCCAGATCCTCGTAACGTTCTGGTCTTACGGAGTTTGGCAGTCGGCGTGCAGCCACGATGACGCGGAAACGTACGGACAAGCCGTACCATTGCCCGTCGGAGTCGCGGTATTGAGGCGGTACGTTTTTTTCCAGCCAGGCAGATTTCAAAGGTTGCAAAAGTTGCAGGTTTTTCAGGCGATGCAGGCGGCCGACGTCAGTCGTGATGAATATATCGGCATTCGGATGGTTTTTTTCCAGATGTAGTCTAGTAATTAGTGCGTCCGATTTTGCGGTCGTCAAATTGACCGTTATGCTGGTTTTTTTCTCGAACTGGTCCAGCAAAGGTCTGATGAGATGCCTTTTGCGAGCCGAGTAGACATTCACGGTTTTCGCGATTTCTTTTGCCAGGGGTGCCGTGCTGTCATTCTTGTTTCCGTCAGCACCGGTCTGAAATGGCAGGGCAAACCATAAAACCAGAAAAACAATGCCGGCAAACGAAGCTCTGAAGAAAGTCTTGTGTTGTCCGTGTCGCCTTGCGGGGCGACAAAATTTTCCGGCCATAAGGTCTTTCAAGTGGAAGAAGAGGTGATTCTTGTCGTCTTTAACGGGAATGATAATGACTACTATTCTCTATTGAAAGTAATTTTCCTGTCAACCTGAATGTTGTTGCCCAGTCGTCTGGCAACCAGTGCTTTCGAAAAGTGCAGTCAATCCGCAACAAAGCACTAAAAAGTTCTTGTTTTGAAACATAGGCAGTTCTCTGAAGAGCCGCCTGTTGTCATCCTGAAACAGGACAATCCGGTACACAGCTTGCCCGGCGAAATGGTATGGTGTGCCGCCTGTCACTTCTGGTTGATTTCCATCCCTCTCGTGCGACCTGTTTTCTTTCCAACGATGTCTGACTGGTTTTTTGGCAGACAGATTGTCATTTCCCCAAGTACATACGATGTACGTATTTTCCGGCTTCATTCGAAATCAAAATGGTCTGTTTTCCGATGGTTATTTTGCCTCTTCCTGTGGAAATTCCGGAATGCTGTCTGGTGATCTCGCTTTGCTCTCAGGGTGGGAAATACCCACAAGCGGATGTGCAGGTCTTCGTTCAGTTTTGCACGATGTGGACGTTTTGCTTCCCAGGAATTCGACAAAGTCTGGATTTACTGCTTCAGTCTTGAACACCGACTGAGTGTTTTTGAAGCAGTGGTAGAATGACGGGAGTTGCTCCACGCCCGGGGGCAGGAGCTTATTCAAAAGCAGACATATTTCCGATGTGCCTTTAAGAACACATTGCAAAAACTGTTTCTTGGCCGATGATTTTTTTGCCGAGGATTTGTGGAAATCGATTTCTTGCCCACAAGGCCTGGACAAAACTTTTTGTCTGGAACTCTTTATCGAATCAGCCTTTCTTTCAGGTCAGTTTTTCGTTTCAGCATATGACGAAACCCATAAATATCCTTATTAAAAAATTATAACATGCTGAAAAGGAAAGACTTTTTAGATATTATTATTCTAGAAAAACCTGGCAATCTCTATGCAACTACCGGTCTGCACAGGCTCAGCAAAGAATGGTTGGACGCAGTACAGTGCTCCTGACAGTTGGCTTTTTTGTGATGCCTTGCCGCCATAAATCGTTGAGATTGGGAGAATAGTGTTTTGTATTTGGCAAGCTGTCCGCCCTTTGTGCTGATGTTCTCGTGTGGTACTCAGGGTTAAGGCACCCTTGCCTCGTCAGGGTTTTCTGTTTTTAATTGTGAAACGAATCAGCATTTTTGGCCCCCTTTCAACTGGAAACAGCCACATCGAAGGGGAGGCATGCTCATGATTCTCAATTTTATGATCCATCAAAAGTGATGCTTCCCCATCGGGAGCGATAAAAAATTTTGGTCATCAGTGTTTTGGTACCAGAAGGACGGGGGGGTGAAGCATCACAGAGGCCTGTGCTACGCAGATGTGCCCGGTCTTGTTGCCGATGTTTCTCACGGGTCTGCATAAAGAATCAAATAATGAATTCTGTTTTCATACCGGGTGTGTCTTTGTGCGTAAAACACCAATCAGGGATAGACTCTACCCATTGAACGGTTGGCGAATGGCTCCAGATGGAAAAATCGCGTCTTGTTCTGTTTAGTGTTTTGGTACCAGAAGGACGGGGGGGTGAAGCATCACAGAGGCCTGTGCTACGCAGATGTGCCCGGTCTTGTTGCCGATGTTTCTCACGGGTCTGCATAAAGAATCAAATAATGAATTCTGTTTTCATACCGGGTGTGTCTTTGTGCGTAAAACACCAATCAGGGATAGACTCTACCCATTGAACGGTTGGCGAATGGCTCCAGATGGAAAAATCGCGTCTTGTTCTGTTTTCTGAATAACGGTTTGTTACGGTTCTAGTGCTTCGTTCAATTTCCCCGGTTTTGATTTTCTTGGAAAAATAAGGAGTATGCATGACGAATTTGCCGATGGATCAGCGGGATGGATGGATTTGGCTGGATGGAGAATTTGTGCCTTGGAGAGAAGCCACAGTGCATGTGCTTTGCCACACACTGCATTATGGTTTGGGAGTTTTTGAAGGGGTTCGCGCTTACGAAACGGAGCGTGGAGCAGCGATTTTTCGTTTGCAGGACCACACCACCCGGCTGTTCCATTCAGCCAAGATCGTGGGTATTGATGTACCTTGCAGCCATGAACAGGTGGTTGACATTCAAATGGAAATTTTGCTGCGTAACGAGCTTCGCCAAGGTTATATCAGGCCCATGGTATTCCTGGGTTGCGAATCCCTGGGACTGCGCGCTGATGATATTCAGTCCCATTTGATGGTCGCGGCATGGGAGTGGGGCACATATCTGGGTGAGGCAAATATGAAAACCGGCATCAGGGTGAAAACTTCTTCCGTTATCCGCCATCACCCAGCCGCGATGATGGTGAAAGCGAAAGCTAACGGTGGCTATTTGAATTCCATTCTGGCTTTGCGTGAAGCGATCGATGCCGGTTACGACGAATGTCTCATGCTGGATGTGCAAGGTTGCGTTTGTGAGGGCAGCGGGGAAAATGTTTTCTTGGTCAGAGACGGATGTCTTTACACGCCGGACTTGTATTCAGCGCTTGACGGCATTACCCGTCGTACAGTCATGGACTTGGCTGCCGACCAAGGCATTCAGGTCCGCGAATCCCGGATTACCCGGGACGAAGTTTTTGTGGCTGACGAGGTTTTCTTGACTGGTACGGCTGCGGAAGTGACACCGGTGCGGGAAGTGGATGGCAGGATGATTGGCAACGGGGAATGTGGCCCCGTCACCGAGCGTTTGCAGTCCACGTATTTTAATTTGGTACATGGCAAATTGCCGCGTCACTCGAGCTGGTTGACTTACGTGGATGGTTCCGCAACTGAGCGCCGTGCCTCCTTGGGCTGAGCCTCCAGATTCCCCTCTGCACAGTCTGGGCCTGCCTGATTTTCGGGGCATTACTTTTCTGGTGGTCGGTGATGTCATGCTTGACCGCTACCTGTATGGTGATGTTGAGCGGATCTCGCCTGAAGCACCAGTGCCGGTTGTGCGTGTCTCGGGTCTGGAGGAGCGTCCTGGTGGGGCAGCCAATGTGGCACTGAACCTCAGCGCGCTCGGGGCCGAAGTTATTCTTCTCGGCGCGGCAGGTGAGGACGACGAGGCCAGGCACCTGGTGGAACTGCTTGGTGCCAGCCGGGTGCAATGTCCCTGGGTAACTTCCGCTGCGTTACAAACCACCCTGAAAACACGTGTCCTGAGCAACAGCCAGCAGCTGTTGCGCATTGATCGCGAACAGCATCTTAATGAAAACTACCTGAAAAAACTGCAGGAGCGGTTTGTCGCCCTGTTGCCGCTCTGCAATGCCGTGATTTTTTCCGATTACGCCAAAGGGGTTCTCGGCAAAGTAGCAGAGTGGATCGCTTTGGCGAAAATGTGCCACCTGCCGATTTTTGTGGACCCAAAGGGCCAGGATTTTTCGCGTTACGCCGGGGTGGATGTTTTAACTCCAAACCAAGGGGAGTTTAATGCGGTTGCCGGAGTTTCTGGAGATGAGGCAGAATTTTTTGCAAAAGGTGAAAAACTTTTGCAGGAGTTGGAACTGAGTGCGTTGCTGGTGACACGAGGCAGTCTGGGCATGACGCTTTTTTCCGTGTCGGGTGTTGAACATTTTCCAGCTGAAACCCAGGAAGTGTATGACGTGACCGGGGCAGGGGACACAGTGATTTCAGTGTTGGCTGCAACTCATGTTGCTGGGTGCTCGCTGAAGGCTGCCGCGAAATTTGCCAACCAGGCAGCGGCGGTAGCGGTTCGGAAAATCGGCGTCACAGTTGTGCGCAACCGGGATTTGTTGGACGGCGCCGGCGATTTCCCCAGCTTTCCTGCCATTCTTTCCAGTGTGGAATTACCGAGGGTCCTACGTGCATCGCGTGCCTTGGGAGAGCGTTTGGTAATGACCAACGGTTGCTTTGATTTGCTGCATGTCGGTCACGTTGAATATCTACGGCAGGCAGCAGGCCTGGGGGATCGTTTGCTGGTTGCCATTAACGATGATGATTCGGTTGGCAGGTTGAAAGGGGCACGCCGCCCCTTGGTGCCGCTTGAGTCGCGGATGCAGGTACTTGCCGGCTTGGCAAGTGTTGATTGGGTAGTGCCTTTTTCGGAACTCACCCCGGAGCGCCTGATCGGCGACGTGATGCCAGACGTGCTGGTGAAAGGAGGGGATTATCGCGTCGACGAAGTAGTTGGAGCAAAGCTGGTGCAGGAAAATGGCGGCGAGGTGAAAATCATTGATTACATAAAAGGTTTTTCAACCAGCGACATGCTCGCAAAAGCTCGCCGTTAAAGATCTCCTGGTGTGATAGAGGGAGAAAAAATTTTTGTTGTCGGTCCGGCGTGGGTCGGCGATATGGTTTTTGCACAATGTCTGTTCGTCGATTTGCTGCGGCAATCCCCGGGCGCGGAAATCACCGTGGCGGCACCCGCCTGGTCAGCACCGCTTTTGCGGCGTATGCCGGAAGTTTCCCAGATTGTTGAATTGCCTTTTCGGCACGGTGAACTCTGTCTGGCAAAGCGGCGACAACTCGGACGTTCCTTGCGTGCCCAAGGTTTCACGCGCGCCATTGTTTTGCCCCGCTCTTTGAAATCCGCTTTGTTGCCTTGGTTTGCCGACATCCCTGTTCGCACCGGCTTTCTCGGGGAGCTGCGTTACGGTCTGATCAATGATCGGCGCATATTCGATCCGTTGGCATTGCCGGGTATGGTTGACCGCTTTATGGCCCTGGGCCGTCCTGCAGGTGAGTCGGCAGAAAAGATTCCGTTTCGTTCTCCGCGTTTGAAAATAGATGAATCCAACCGCGCGCTCTGTGTGCAAAAATTTGCTTTGTCCTGCCAGCAACCGATCTTGGCGTTGTTGCCGGGCGCAGCTTTCGGGAGATCCAAGCGCTGGCCAGCCCGCTATTTCGCAAAAGTTGCCGGGCATTTTGCGAAGCAGGGCAGGCAGGTCTGGATTCTGGGTGGTGAAAGTGAAACTGAAGCGGGGTCGTTGATTGCCGCCCGGGTCCCGCGGGCGACCAATCTGTGTGGACGCACGAGTTTGATGGATGCTGTCGACTTGCTGTCTCTTTGTAGTCTCGCCATCGGCAATGATTCAGGTTTGTCGCACCTGGCAACAGCAGTGGGCTGTCTTCCACTGGTGATCTATGGCAGTTCTTCACCGGCTTTTACCCCACCTTTGCATGCCAGGGCGCAGATCCTGAGACTGGATTTGCCCTGCAGTCCCTGCGGAAAAAGAACCTGTCGCTACGGGCATTACCGTTGCCTGAATGACCTTCAACCCGAAGCGGTATGCGCAACCGGCGAGAAAATGCTTTCCAGTCATATCGCCAAGATGCCAAAGTCAGCATTTGCGGGAAACAGTGTCGTGGTACAAAGTATTTCATGAACCATGATTACAGCTTGAAGTGTTCTCCCGGAAGCGGATTGAAAGCGGTTCCGGCTTCTCAAAAACAGTTCCGGGCACAACTTGCGTGTCGATTGTCTTCCCGCTCAGTGGCGTCTGTGGCATTCGAAGGGCAAGGCATCCCGCCTCTGCTTGTGAAAATTCTGCCACTTCGGAACTATGTGGATAGCTTCAAAATCATGAAACAACACTGCCTGCAACGCGATGCAAACACTTCGGATGAAATCTGGCTTTTGCAACACCATCCGGTGATTACGCTTGGTGTGCGCAGCGACCTGTGCGATGTTTCGGACGCAGCTGACGTGCCGGTGGTGCGCAGCGATCGCGGTGGCAAGACCACTTGTCACGGGCCGGGGCAATGGTTGCTTTATGCACTCCTGGATTTGCCGCGCAGAAAAATGCGGGTACGGAATCTGGTGACTTTGCTTGAAGGTTCGGTAGTCTCCACCTGTCGACAGCATGGTGTGATTGCGCGACGCCAACCAAGTAGTCCTGGTGTGTTTGTGAATGGAGCAAAAATTGCTTTCCTGGGATTGCGGGTTCGCAGTGGTTGCAGTTATCACGGCATCGCTTTCAACGTCAGTAACGATCTGTCCGGTTTCCGACATATCGTGTGCTGTGGGGTTGCCAATCAGCCCGTGGTGCGGTTTTGTGATTTGTCGGGCGATGACCCGTGCGATGTGCCTGCACATTTTCTGGAAAATTTTCTTTTCGCGTTGATGGGGCAGCCAGTGTCCGGTGCTCCCTTGGCGAACGTTTCAGTCCTATGAACGACAGCAATCACCGAGCGGTCTCCCGACTGACCCCGGGTACACATTTGCGCGGCGGCGCGAAGGTGCTCGTGCGCGCTTGCCGTGATTCACATTTTGCCGCCGGCCCGCTCGCCAAACCACGCTGGGTGCATACACGGGCCGGCAATTCGGAACGGATCGTGCAGATGAAAACGCTGCTCAGGGAAAAACATTTGACAACCGTATGCGAAGAATCCCGTTGTCCAAACCTGCAGGAATGTTTTAGCGCCGGGACGGCGACTTTCATGATCATGGGGAATCAGTGCACCCGTCGTTGCAGTTTTTGCGATGTTGCGCATGGCCGACCTTCTCCACTTGAGAAACAGGAACCGCGAAGGTTGGCAACGATGGTCCAGACACTGGGGCTTGCTTATGTGGTGATTACTTCGGTCGATCGGGATGATTTGCGTGATGGCGGAGCGACACATTTTTCTGATTGCGTGCATGCCGTGCGGGCGCATAATCCGGACATAAAAATAGAAATCCTGGTGCCAGACTTTCGTGGGCGGCTGGATGTCGCTTTGCGAAACCTTTGTGTTTCTCCGTGCGATGTGCTCGGCCACAACGTTGAAACGGTTTCCTCTCTTTATGCCCAAGTGCGCCCGGGCAGCGACTATGCGCATTCACTCCAGGTGTTGAAGCGCCACAAGGTGCTGCAACCGGATATTCCGACAAAGTCCGGTTTGATGCTGGGTCTTGGTGAAAGCCCCTTGGAGGTAGAAAGGGTCTTGGAGGATTTGCGTGCAAACGATGTCGACATCTTGACCATCGGGCAATATCTGTGTCCTGGGAAGGGCTACCGCTCGGTGAGACGATATGCTCCCTTGGAGGAATTCGCGTATTACCGAGAGCTTGGCAGGCGCTTGGGCTTTCGACACGTGGAAAGCGGCCCTCTGGTGCGTTCTTCTTACCACGCTGAGCAACAATTTGCGGAATGAAGGTCTGATTCGTTACCCGGGTGCCGGGTTGTAGGTTTTATGTCACTTACGAGATGGAACGGCCCGATGTGCCGGAACATGTTTGTGACAGTGGGCGGGGGACAAGGGGTTGCAATTTTGGATTTTCTTGCCAGCCGGGCCGCCGTGAACAGTGACAGTTTCTTGACGAGAGGCGGTGTCATGCAGGACGATGAGAAGGTAGCTGACTGGTTGCGCAAAGCGGTGGAGCACACAGGCACGCGCATAAAATCCCTGATGGATTGCAGCAAAGCTGCGCAAGCAGCTTTATGGGGATGCTTGGGTCCCATCGCACATCAGCTGTCGGAACTGACGCACGAGGCGAGCTGCCCAGGGGACAATGAAGAGAGGAGCTCAAGGGTTTATTTCTGTCCAGTCTACTAAACCGAAAGGCAGCAGACGATGAAAGAAAAAACCCTGAATACGGCTATTTACATCCAGAACAATGGTCTGTCGAAAGTTTTGTATTGATAGAGAAAGACCTGCCTGGTTCCAAGGCATGAGAAGCAGGAAAAAAAAGCGCATAGTCCGTTTGGCAGGGGAACTTTGCTAAGAACCGAGAGGCTGCCAAGACTTTTTCAGGTACTTTTCCGCTTGGAGAGTCCGCAATAGTGTGTTTTTTCGGTCTGGCAGTCGCCGAGACATTTCTGTGTTTTTGGTCGCGCAATTCTCGCAGGTGCTTTCTTTATTTCCAGTCAATGATGTTTTGGCAGCACCGTTTGTCGCCTGTGCGCCACGTATTTTAGAAAACCGGAAAAAGTTTTCATGAAACTGCGGATTGCACTGAGGTTGCGACGACTGACGCGGATCTGGTTGTTCAGGTTCTTGACTGTTAGAAAATAGTTGCCTGGTCCGGAACACAAAAGGCTTTTGATATAGGCTTTGTTGACCAAGGTGTTGCGGTGCACGCGCAACAGGTTCGTGGAATATTCTTCTTCAAAACTGATGAGAGATCGGTCCATGATGGATTTCCCTCCGCTGTGATAAATCACCGAGTATTTTTCTTCCGAGCGCAGCATGTAAATATCATTCAGCGGGATGAGTTCCATGTTTTTTCCGATATGACAGCAGATATAACTCTTCATTTTGCCGTTGAAGGCAATTGGTTCCCGGACCAGATAGCGTGACTTTTGTTGGGCGTGTTCCAAAGCTTGCAACAGGGCTTCCCGGCGCACCGGCTTGAGCAGGTAGTTTTCGGCGTGGACATGAAAAGCATCCAGGGCATGTTCAGTAAATGCGGTGATGAAAATAATGACCGGGGGCTTGTCCGTACTGCTGATGTGCCGTGCAGCTTCGATACCGCTCATGCGGGGCATTCTGATGTCCATGAGAACCAGATCCACCGGCATGGAATCAACCATGAATACCGACTCGATGCCATCGCTTGCCTTGCCCACGATATGGCAATCTGGAAAACTCTCGATCATGTGAGATAAACGCTCCCGAGCGGCTTCTTCGTCGTCAACGACCAGTACATTCATAGTTCTGTCTCCATTGGGATTTTAAAAGTTACGATGTATTCACTGGCATTCAGACTGTGGCTTATGCTGGAACGACCGCCGAAAACCATTGACAAGAGATTTTCAATACGCTGGCGTGTCTGTTGATTCCCGTGCGCATGTTTTGTGGGAAGCTGTCCTGCCGGGTTGCGAATTTCAAAGCATAGCCACACATCGTGTTTGTGTATGGAAACAAAAATTGTGCCGGTGCCGACACAGCTTTCCACCCCATGGTAAACGGCGTTTTCCAGGAGTGGTTGCAACAACATTGCTGGAACACGGGTTTCCAGTGCTACCTGGGGGTCAATCTTCCAGACGACTTTGAGCTTTTCGTTTAGTCGGATTTTTTCAATTTTCAAATAAAGCTTCGCTGTTTCCAGTTCTTCCTTGAGGCTGATTATGTGGTTTTGTTTCATCACGACGCGGAACAGTTCTGCCAGCTGATGGAGATTAGCTTCGGCAAGTTTCGGGTGTGTGTGTAGTAGACAAACGGTAGTGTTTAGACTGTTGAAAAGAAAATGGTGGCGAAGGTACCTCCAGCATTCATTGTTTTTTTCCAGCTTCTTTATCCGCTCGTGCTGGGTGAGGAAGACAAAAGCCGGAATGAAGAAAGCAGCAGAGAAAAAAAGCAGGCTTGCACTTCCTTCGAGCTTGTGGTCGAGGTCGAAGAAACTGTATCCCAACAGAACCCCCCAGGCGATATTGGCAATGCTGCAAAGTATTGCGGGAAACGGGTTTGGGTAGAATGGTCTGGCACTGTCCGAGTGTTTTTTGCAGTGGCACCAGATCCAGGCATTGCAAAACGCCAGGAACTGAAAAAACAGGAAAAGCTGAGCGGTAGAAACCCGGGTATCGTTTCCGAAAGCTATGAGGAAGACTAAAGCACTTTGTGCCGCAATAGAGAAGACAGCCGTTTCAAAAATTTTCACCCATGCCGCCGATGGTTTTCCTGGAGCGTTTCCATATATTTGATATTTTCTGTCTGCTCATGACTGGTTCTCTAGCAGAAAACTTTCGTGAATTGTCATTTAGGTGCATCAACAGTTAAAAAACATGAGTTTCTCAATCTCCATGTGAATTTTTAGTTTGTCAGGAAGGCGCCCAAATGGTCCCGCTTTCCAATTCCTGTATTTTGTGAATGCCGGTTTATCGGCGTGACTTTTGTAAAATGAGCGGCCACGACAATGTTTTGTTGTGCCAGGAAAATATGAGACCAAAAAAAACTTCAGAAACGAAAAAGCCAGTACTTTACCGGGTGCATGCTCGTGGGATAGCGACTTTTGTGTTTTTTGCTTTGTTTGCGTTTCTGCTGGTTTCTCTGGTCAGCTTTAATGCCGCTGACCCCTCATGGGCTAACGTAGGTGCTGAGCATCCGGTTGCAAATCAGTTTGGGGAAGTTGGCGCCTGGGTTGCCTATACCCTGTTTTTTCTGGGTGGATATGCGGCGTTTTTGTTGCCGCTGATCTTGGTCTATTTTGGCTTCAAGCTTCGCCAATCAACCCAGCAGGAACCGCCGGGATGGCAACTCCAGGTGATGCGCTCCATCGGTTTTGGCCTGTTGCTGTTTGCCGTCTGTGGATTGGCGACTGTACATTTTCATTCGGAAAGTATGCCGGCAGGAGCCGGAGGGCTGAGTGGGGGATACATTGCGCGGGCTTTTGTGAATTACTTCAATATCGTGGGGGCCACCATTGCTTTACTGACGGTGGCGATTGGAGCGATACAGATGTTGTGTCGCCCGCCGTGGTTGAGGACAGCGGAACAGATTGGTGGTTTTGTTCTGGGCGTCCCTGGTGCGGTGCGGTGCTTTATTCACGAGCAGCGTGAAAAACGCAAAGGCAAACAGGCAGGTGTGCGCATGCAGGAGAAAGTGAAAAGCCGCTGGCTACGCCAGAAAAACCGCAAGGCCCCGAAAATTTTGCCTAGGCTTGACGAACCTGCGTCTTCACGGCAGTCGCGCAACGTCGCACAAAAAGACCTTTTCGAGGGCGTTGCCACTGAGCCCTATCAGATTCCCAATGTCAGTGTCCTTGACCCGCCATTCGACGAGGCGCCGTCATGTTCAAATGAGTCATTACAGGCAATGGCGAAACAGCTGGAATCGAAATTGTCTGATTTCAAGATTGAAGCTCAAGTCATGGAAATCTGTCCAGGCCCCGTGATTACCCGCTTCGAATTGCTTCCGGCTGCAGGCGTCAAAGTCAGCAGCATCACGGCATTGGAAAAAGACCTTGCCAGGGCGCTTTCCGTAGCCAGTGTGCGTGTGGTGGATGTGATTCCTGGGAAACCGTACGTTGGGATTGAAGTACCGGCCGAGGAGCGGAAAACGATCAGTCTTTCGGAACTGTTGCAGTCTGATGCTTACAACCGTTCCACCAGCAGACTGACTCTGGCTCTGGGAAAGGATGTGGCTGGTTCCCCGGTGCTTGCGGACCTTGCGAAAATGCCCCACCTGTTGGTCGCGGGCACGACCGGCTCTGGCAAATCGGTTGCCATTCACGCCATGCTCATGAGCCTGCTTTTCAAGGCGAGTGCCCGGGAAATCCGGCTGGTGCTGGTCGATCCCAAGCTCTTGGAATTGAAAGTGTACGACGGGATTCCACATTTGCTGACACCCGTGATCACCGATATGGAGCTGGCGGTGAATGCTTTGCGTTGGGCGATGGAAGAAATGGAGAACCGTTATCGCATCATGGCTGAGCTGGGGGTGCGCAATATCAATGCCTTTAACCGACAAGTCGCAGAAGCGGAGCGGACCGGGGAACCTCTGCGCCAACCCCGCAAAGATGGTGGGGCGTCGGGTGCAGTTTTGGTGCACATGCCTTATGTGGTGGTGGTTATCGACGAATTCGCCGACATGATGCAGATTGTTGGCAAGCGGGTTGAAACTCTGATCACCCGTCTGTCACAGAAAGCGCGTGCTGCAGGCGTTCACTTGATACTTGCCACGCAGCGCCCTTCTGTCAATGTCATTACCGGTTTGATAAAAGCCAATATTCCAGTGCGCATTGCTTTCCAGGTGTCTTCAAGTGTGGACTCGAGAACCATTCTGGATCAGTCCGGAGCTCAGCAGTTACTCGGGCGCGGCGACATGCTGTTTTTAACCCCCGGGGTACAAATTCCCAAACGTGTGCACGGCGCCTATGTTTCGTCTCGTGAAGTTGCCCGCGTTACGGAGTTTCTGTCCCGCCAGAAAGGCCCTGATCATGACATCAATATTTTGCATGCGGCAAGGCCGGAAAGTTCTGTGAAGGGGCGCACGGGGTCGAGCGGCGCAGGCGATGACGAGCTTTACGAAGAAGCCGTGCGAGTCGTGATTGAAACCCGCCGTGCTTCAGTTTCGCATGTCCAACGCCGTCTCAGAATTGGCTATAACCGGGCTGCAAATGTGGTGGAGAAAATGGAAGCGGAAGGCATTGTGAGCGAGGTCAAGGACAACGGCCAACGTGAAGTGTTGGTGTCGCCGCCAGATACGGAATAGTGCACGGGGAAAGATGCGGCGGGTGAGGTCAAGGTCACGGAATAGTGCACTGCCTGCGAAATGGGCATGAAGAGCCGTGCACGGGGAAAGATGCGGCGGGTGAGGTCAAGGTCAGTCAGTGACCAGGTTGAAAGTCTGATGCCGCTACTGCCTGCGAAATGGGCATGAAGAGCCGTGCACGGGGAAAGATGCGGCGGGTGAGGTCAAGGTCAGTCAGTGACCAGGTTGAAAGTCTGATGCCGCTACTGCCTGCGAAATGGGCATGAAGAGTCGTGCGAATTAGCGGCTGCGTTTTCTGCTTTATCCTGCTTGCTTGCGCTTTGCCCTGCCAGGCGCAGGAAAGCGAGGCAGAACAGAAGCTGCTTGAATTGCTGAACTTTGATACTTTTTCAGCGGCTTTTGCGCAAAGACTTTTCAGCGAGAGACTGGAGATAATTGAGAGCTCGCGTGGGTTGGTATGGATCAGCAGGCCGCGCATGTTTCGTTGGGAATATTCTTCACCCACCCAGCAGATTCTCGTTTCCAACGGGCAGGAACTCATCAATTACGATCCAGACCTCAAACAGGCATCCGTTTCTCCTTTGGCTGACGCCATGGGGCATTTGCCAATGATTTTGTTGTTGGGGAAGGGGGTCCCCCGTGAGTACTACTCAGTGCAGTTTCAGTCCCGAAGCGATGGCTTAGATTGGTTGATTTTGAGTCCCCGTGGAGGCGATTCCGATTTTGTCCGGTTGCGCTTGGCTTACCGAGGCAAGGCGATCAAACGCATGGAACTGATAGACCAGCTTTCGCAAAAATCTGTGATTGATTTTTTTGCACAGAAGTTTGACAGAACAATCGACCCTTCGGTTTTCCGCCTGTATTTACCACCAGATGTTGACGTGGCAGGTGGTTTTTCCGTGCCTCAGCAAAGCACTCCCCATTAGACAGATGGTAGCCTTGAGAGACGAAACAGCGAGAAAGACTGGAAGAAACATGAAGTATCCGCTTGCTGCCAGGGTGCGACCGAGGGTGCTCGCTGACATCCTGGGACAGGAACATTTGCTGGGTTTTGGCAAGTTGCTTGCCAATGTGGCTGCTACTCGGAAATTGCATTCCATGATTCTCTGGGGGCCGCCAGGATGTGGCAAAACAACTTTGGCAAGAGTTTTGTGCAATGAATGCGGGGTGGCTTTCAAGACCTTTTCCGCCGTGTCTGCCAGCGTGAAAGACATCCGTGAAGCGGGGCAGGCTGGGGCCGGTCAATTGACTTTAACGCAGAGCGTAGTGTTCATGGATGAGGTACACCGCTTCAACAAGGCGCAGCAGGACGCGTTCTTGCCTTATGTTGAAAACGGAGATTTTTTTCTGCTGGGTGCCACCACGGAAAACCCTTCGTTCACGTTGAACAATGCTTTGCTTTCCAGGGTGCGGGTTTATGTGCTGGAACCTCTGGGGAATGAAACCTTGCTTGCCATTCTGGGTCGTGCAATGGAACAGGATGCGGTGCTTGCGAAGGTGGTTCTGGCCGAACGATCGCGTCGCATCATCGCCGAAGCGGCTGATGGAGATGCCAGAAAGGCATTGAATTTACTGGAGCAGGCCGTGCTGACAACGACACCCGATCGCGACGGAGTCAGGACGGTCAGTGAAAAAACCATTGCCTTGCTGGTGGCACAGAATGTGCGGCGTTTTGACCGTGGCGGGGATATTTTCTTTGACCAGATTTCTGCGCTGCACAAATCCATTCGTGGCAGTGATCCAGATGCTTCCCTGTATTGGCTGGCAAGAATGCTGGATGGGGGTTGTGACCCGCTCTACATCGCTCGTCGCCTGGTACGCATCGCCAACGAAGATGTCGGAAACGCCGATCCGCAGGCCTGGTCTGTGGCTTTGAACGCCTGGTTGTGCTACGAGCGTCTGGGAAGTCCCGAAGGGGAGCTTGGCATCGCGCAGGCGGCTTTGTATCTGGCATGTGCCCCGAAAAGCAATGCCGTTCACGTGGCTTTCAAGACTGTGATGTCTGAAGTCAAAGCGCAGAAATCACTGCCGGTGCCATTGCATTTGCGCAATGCCCCAACGGAGTTGCTGCGTTCTTTAGGGCATGGCAAGACTTACCGCTACGCCCACGATGAACCAGACGCTTTTGCAGCAGGGGAAAGATATTTTCCCGATGGCGTGCCCGAAACTATGTATTACAAGCCGACGAATCGCGGCTGGGAAGCATATTTCAGGGAGCGGCTGGAATACCTGGATAGTTTGACGAGAAAGCGAGGAGGTTGATATTGGGAGGGGGTTGTATGAGGGTTTCGACAAAAGCCGGAGTGTAGGGCGTTTTAGTGCTAGAGTGTCAGTTCGTGGATGAATTAAAAATATCTCATGCCTTTGTCGAGCGCATGCTGGATTGTTTGCGGGAGCACGACCAGCAATGCCGAGATCCCTTGGTTGCCGCGCAGTATTTGTCTGCGCTTTGTGCCTTGCTGGTCGCGAAAAACACGCCTTCCGAGGTCGAGGCACGCAGCTTGTTGCAACAGCTTTATGCTTTCATGGAGCAGGTCTGCGGGGCTGAAAGTACCTCGCCGGAGCCTTCCGGAGAGGCTTTTGGAATGTGGTATCCGTCGGGGGACGACGGCGCTTAGAGATGCCCGCTGAAGGCCAGAATCAGCAGGACAACAATCAGCCCGCTCGCGGTCAGCAGAAACAGGGATAGTGCCCGCTTGTGCCGAAACAATGCCATGCCTGCGAGCAACAGAAGTAAGGCAATGAGCGCTGCTATCAGGGGCGGGCGCAAAATATCCTGCCAGACATGGAACCGCCTGCCGACGTTAAAAGTGCCTTGTCTGCTTTCAGGCATTGCCTGAAGCGGCCAAGGATGTGTATGGAAAGAAACTGGTTTGTCACGAAGCAGTAATCATTTGAAACTTTTTCCGGGCGGCATTGTCAGGACCCCGGTTCTGCTTCAACTGGCTGAAGCCAAGGGCAGATTTCCAGGAGAGAACCGTCGACGCTGCCCAGACGGCCGGTACCGCCTCCGGCAATCCGCAAAGCAGCCAGACCCAGCCAACCATTTCCAGCCGGGACAGGGCAGGAGTCGATGATTTCTCCGCAGGGCTGTTCGTTATGCCATTTGCGGACAAACACTTTGGTTCCCGGAAGCATTTCCTGCTTATCCGTGCTTCGTACCAGACAGGCACGTTGCTTGGCTTTGCCGCGGTAATGGGTCCGTGCGATAATTTCCTGTCCGGGAAAGCAACCTTTGGAAAAGCTGACCACTCCCAACCAGTCCAGGTTGAGGGATTGCGGCAGGAATCGCTCAGTGTTTGCTGCACTGATCATGGGGTAACCATTGCAGAGTTCGTGCATTCTCCAAAGACCCGGATCAGCGGATCTTGCATCCTGCAAAAGCGTGTTTTGCAAGGCAGTGAAATGCGCGGCGTCTGCGTATATTTCAAAGCGTGGGCAGTCACTGCCGGCGGTTCGGATCAAAACATGATTTTCTGTACAGCACTGCTCGCCAGGTTGAGCTGGAGCACTTCCAAAGTGCTTGCGCACGACATCGTCGCAGTTTCTGCCCATGACTCCGAGGCATTTGAAAGTTGTAGCTTCCAAGGTTACACGAGAGCGCATGACGAAGATTGACAAACGTTTGCGAACGGTTTCCGAAAGTTTGTTTTCCAAGCTGAAAAAATAATCGCCGCCGAAAACAAAAACCCGTCCGAGCGCGATGATTCGTCCTTTTGGATTGCAATACCCGGAATATCCGGAATGTGAACTGTCAACTTTCAGCAAGTCATTCGTGAATTGCCGGTTCAGAAAATCACCGGTGTCTTCGCCGTGAAAGCGGGTGACCCCAAGCCAGGGAAATTGGCAAAAAACAGTGCCGTCCGGACAAGGAACATCTTTCTGGAAAAAAGTGTCCGTCTGGCGGTGTTTCGTTGTGGTTGCGGATTCTTTCGTCATTGTCGCTTGTGTGGGGATGGTCTTGTGCCTTTGGAGCCGGGCGGAGTCGCGCACAAATTCCGACGGACTTTTTCACCATGCTTTTCTGCATGGTTGCTGAGCCGTGCTGTTTCATTTGTTCTACAGCTCTCCGCGAACTCTGAATTATTGGCGAACTCTCGTTTGTGGAACCAGACCATATCGCCGCCTATCTTAAGCGAATAAAGGCAACTGTGGCTGGTTGAGGTGTGGGCAAGACGACTGTGCACACCTTTCGCTTGGACCATGGGGTACCAGCTAGGTGGTGAAGCTTGCAAAGTCTGGCCCGGAGCTGTCATTGTGTCTTGGGCAGCGTCCCAGAAATTCTGACAACGTTGCTGAAAACCGATCTTGATTGAGCCGGGTTCACTCTGAAAGATGGGTACCGCTTTGGGGTCTGGGTTCTCGCTACACCGGTTGAGGCAGTCTGGGGTTTTTTGACAGTTCAGCCGCCTGGGTCAGGCCTGTTCAGCTTGCTTGTTCCTATTCGTCATTTCCTGTGTCTGCTTTGCCACCAGTCTTGTGCGGCGTGCAGCATGTCGTGATCCAATGGGCTTCTTGCGACTAACGGCGTTTTTTGAAACTTCAGTGCATGATAGGCAGGCAACTGGTTTTCGCTGCCCAGCAACAGTTTCAAGTTCAGAAGCTGACTGCGGCTTTTCCTGGCAGTCAGCGCGTACAGGTTCAGCAGTGCATCGACGTTGGTGACCATGGTCAGGTCGTAAGCCGGTTTTCCAGGTGTAAGTTCTAGGGGTGGGCAGTTCGGCATGACTCTCTCGTAGACTTCCAGGTACAGGACCTGCGCCGCAATTTTTCTAAGTTTTTGGGCCAGGACTTCTTTGCCTCCGAGCCCGCGAAAAATGATGACTCGCCCGTTTCCTGCTGTTCGGGTAACAATGGCGAGACGCAGCAACGCTTCTGAACCAGGGTTTTGGGGATAGGCTGACACCGGGATGTTGTAATGAGCCAACAGTTCGGCAGTACTTTTGCCGACAGCTGCTACCGGTGGGAGTGTGTGTCCCTTTATTCCGATTTTTGCAAACAGGCGGTTTGCGTATATCACTGCATTCTGGCTGATGAAAATCAGCAGTTTGCTTGACAGGATGTCGTCCCGATTGCATTGTTTCGCCACGATGTCGGATCGGTCGCGCATTGTGGTCACCGGAAAAGCCTGAGACAAAGCGCCGGCGTGCTGCAATAAAGCCAACATTTTGCGGTTTTGCTCATGCGGTCTGGTAACCAGCACGCGCATACCATGCAAGGATTTTTCAGTTTTCCGCATGGTTCTGGTGCGCTTTCAGGTGCTGATGGACGCCTGGATGCGATCGTTTCTGCGCCACGGTTGGGGTGATGGCTGCAAAGTCCGAAGCAGACGCTGTCCTTTGACGATGCCGGGATTTTTCAGCTTTCCACAGCATGCTTCTGGTGCGCTTTCAGGTGCTGACGGACGCCTGGATGCGATCGTTTTTGTGCTTACGGTGGGGGTGATGACTGCAAAGTCAGAAGCAGGCCCTGTCCTTTTACGACGCCAGGGTTTTTCAGCTTTCCGCAGCATGCTTCTGGTGCGTTTTCAGGTGCTGATGGATGCCTGGATGCGATCGTTTCTGCGCCACGGTTGGGGTGATGACCGCAAAGTCCGAAGCGGGCGCTGTCCTTTGACGATGCCGGGATTTTTCAGCTTTCCACAGCATGCTTCTGGTGCGCTTTCAGGTGCTGAGGGACGCCTGGATGCAATCGTTTTTGCGCCACGGTTGGGGTGATGACTGCAAAGTCCGAAGCCGGAACTGTCCTTTGACGATGCCAGGGTTTTTCAGCTTTCCGCAGCATGGTTCTGGTGCGCTTTCAGGTGCTGATGGATGCCTGGATGCGATCGTTTTTGTGCTACGGTTGGGGTGATGACCGCAAAGTCCGAAGCGGGAGCTGAGCTTTGACAGAGCCGGGATTTTTCAGCTTTCCGCAGCATGCTTCTGGTGCGCTTTCAGGTGCTGACGGACGCCTGGATGCAATCGTTTTTGCGCCACGGTTGGGGTGATGACTGCAAAGTCCGAAGCGGCGCTGAGCTTTGACAGAGCCGGGATTTTTCAGCTTTCCACAGCATGCTTCTGGTGCGCTTTCAGGTGCTGAGGGACGCCTGGATGCAATCGTTTTTGCGCCACGGTTTGGGTGATGACCGCAAAGTCCGAAGCAGGCCCTGTCCTTTGACGATGCCAGGGTTTTTCAGCTTTCCGCAGCATGCTTCTGGTGCGCTTTCAGGTGCTGACGGGCGCCTTGAAGCAACAGTTCTTGTGCCACGGTTTGGGCGATGACTGCAAAGTCCGAAGCTGCTGCCTCCCCATGGTAATCCAGTAATGCATTCGTCGCGGCATTCCCGACGCGGGCATGGATTCTGATGCGTTTGGAGGCAATTGTGGCATGAACTCCCAGCGGTGAAAAACAGTCAGCACCCAAGCTTAACCCGACGGCCCTTTCAGCGTGGACGCAACGCCAGGTATCTTCATCGTTGACCGTTGTCAGTAGCTCCCGGAGTGCATGGTCCGAGCTTCGACATTCCAAGGCAATGGCACCTTGGCCGATAGCGGGAATCATGCGGTTGCCGGCCAGTCTCTGGTGGGGTTGTACGTGGTATCCCATTCGTTCCAGACCAGCACAAGCCAGCACAATCCCATTCATATCACCCCTTTCCAGGCGGGCCAGGCGGGTCTGGATATTGCCGCGAAGATTGACAATGGCAAGATCAGGTCGTTTGTTCAACAGTTGCACGCTGCGGCGTAAACTGGAAGTCCCGACGCGAGCGCCTTCAGGCAAATCGTCCAAGCGGGTGGATGAGGCGCCAAGAAAGGCATCACTGGCATCACCACGCGCCAGTACGGCTGCGATAATGAGTCCGTCTGGCAAGATTCCCGGCACATCTTTCAAAGAGTGAACGGCGACATCCGCCCGCCCGGCAAGCAGGTCTTTTTCCAATTCCTTCACAAACAGGGACTTGCCGCCAAAAACACGCAGCGGCTGACTTTGATTGCGGTCGGCGCGTGTTTCCATTCCCTTGGTGACGGTTTCAACTTTGGGTAGTGTTTCGCGCAGGCATTTTTTGAATATTTCGGTTTGTCGCAATGCCAAGGGACTTTTTCGCGTCACGATGCGCAAAAATTTTTCAGTTGCCATTCAGTTTGCCTGTCCAAGGTTTACAGGCGTAGTCCCTGGCGTTCCCCCAAGGCGCTTTTTCATGGTATTTGTTCGCGGCTCAGGTCAGGAAAATTTGTGCGGCACTGGTGTTTTTCAATCAGTCGCCACGGCGTCTGATGCCGAGTACTCCTCGCGTCGGGTCGTAACCATAGATCGCCAAGGCAAAAAACAGCATCATAAAGAACGACACCCACAACAGTGCGGGAATATTCAGCTGGCCGTAAAGAGCGAAGCGAATGAGTTCTACGGCATAGGTGAAGGGATTGTGTGCACAGACCTGGTGGAGCAACAGGCTGGCTTCCTTGACGCGCCACAAGGGGTACAAGGCGGAGGAAGCGAAGAACATGGGGAAAATCACAAAATTCATGATGCCGGCAAAATTTTCCAGTTGTTTGACGACTGAAGAAATAAACAATCCCAGTGCACCAAGCATCAGACCGCTCAGAAGCAGCGCCGGGAGCAATGCCAAGTATCCGATTTCTGGAGGGCGAATATCCCAGAACCAGGCAATCACCAGAAAAACATAAACTTGGCAGGCGGAGATGATGGTTCCGGCAAGTAATTTGCTTGCCAACAAAAACCAGCGTGGCATCGGGCTGAGCAACAAAATGCGCATGCTTCCCATTTCGCGGTCGTACACCATGGAAAGGGAAGTCTGCATGCCACTGAACAATTGAATCATGCCGATCAGCCCGGGGGCAATGTACTCTTCGTAGAGCACGTAGGTTTCGTACGGGGGAATAATGGAAACACCCAACACGGAGCGGAAGCCAGCCGCAAAAATGAACAGCCACACCAGCGGCCTGACCAAGGCCGCGACAAAACGGGCACGCTGCTGTACAAAACGCAACAATTCACGGGTGGTAATTCCTTTGAAGCAATACCAGTGTTCGGACAACAAACGATTGGAAATTCGCTCCTGAGGTAGCGGGGTCAGTGTGGGCATGGTTCTCTGCCTAACTTAAAGTAAATTAGCAAGACTTGCTTTGAATGTATTGAATGTTTGAGTATTACCAATCTCTCCGGCGACACCACGCGCGACTATTTCTCCTTTGCGAAGTACCAGCAAGGTATCTTTTTGGTCAATTTCGTCCAGGAGGTGCGTAGTCCAGAGTATTCCGGTACCGTCATCACATAAATGGCGCACATGCTTAATAATCGCTTCACGGCTTTCGACATCGAGACCGACGGTTGGTTCGTCAAGTACCAGCAGAGCGGGGCTGTGCATCAATGCCCGAGCAATCTCCACGCGTCTGACCTGACCGCCGCTCAAATTCCTCAGTCGGTCATGGATCTGGTGTTCCATCCCCAGACGTTGCAGTTCTTTTTCTATCAGCGGGAAAGCTCGGCGGGTGGAAAAACCGGACAAAGCGGCCGCGTATTTCATGTTCTGCCAGACCGTGAGGTCTAGGTCAAGGGAGCGTTGCTGGAAAATCACTCCCAGTTTCTTGAGGGCGAAGTAGGGGTGTTTTTTGATGTTATGGCCGCAAATCCAGATGCTGCCGCTGCGGCTGTTGTAGAGCCGGGTAATCAAGGAAAAGAGAGTGCTTTTCCCGGCACCATTGGCCCCGAGGAGCACACAGAACTCGCCCGTCGAAATTTTCAGGTCAATCTTGTTTAAAGCTTGTTTATTGCCAAAGAAGTAACTGAGGTCGGAAACTTCCAGGACTGGCTGCGTGACACCGGTCACAATTGTTTACTGACCGCCACCCCCCACGGATACCTTCCTACAGAGATGGATTTAATGGTGCGCAACTCGGTGGTATCGATGACGGAAATGTCGTTGCTGACCCCGTTGGTCGTGTAAAGGCGCTTTTCGTCCGGGCTGAAAGCCATTTGCCAGACTCGTTGTCCGACCAACAGATATTTTTGAACTTCATAGCTCTTGGCATCCAGAACCACCACCCGAGCGGCTGGCCCCAATGCCACATAGGCGGTCTTGTCATCGCGACTCAAGCGGACCCCAACCGGTTGAATGGCTTCAGGTCTGATGCCGGGTATTTTGAAGCCGATAATTTTCAAAACTTTCTGGTTGTGGGCGTCGATGACATGTACAGTGCCGCCTACTTCGGATGTGACCCAGACCTGTTTTCCGTCATGAGTAAATTCTGCGAAGCGAGGCCGGCTCCCCACCAGCACATTCGCATATACATTGGAATTGGCAGTGTTGATGAAGTGCGCCATATTCGTGGTTTCCGAGGTGTTGACCAGAGTCTTGCCGTCGGGACTGATGCCCATGCCTTCCGGTTCAACGCCGACCTCTATTTCCGAAGCAATTTTGCGTTTCTGGATGTCGATGACCGTGACGATATTGTCGTCTTCGTTGGCAACGTAAATGAAGTTCCCGTCCGGAGACATGGCCATGAGTTCCGGATCCGGGCCCGACGGCAGAAAGCGCACGACTTTTCTGCTGCTCAGGTCTATAACCTGGATCTGATCATCATCGCTTGTGCAGACATACAGAAATTTCTGGTCTTTGCTGACCAGAACTCCGCGCGGACGTTGCCCCACGGCAACGGTGTCCTCGACTTCCAAAGTTGTGCCGTTGATGATAGTCACTGTGTTGTCTTTCTCGTTGGACACATAGATGGTGTGTGCTTCATTAGCTGCAGCTGGCTGGCTACAGATCAGAACCGCCAGAGTGGCCAGCAGAGTCAGGGTGCCGGCACGACATGGGGTGTATACGCTCATTTATGCGTCCTCCTGTTTTCCTGCACGACATTCGGATTCGCTTTTGTCAAATCCGAGAGTGTCAAGATATGAATGTTCGTGTAAAAACTGGCGCTGTGGTGAAACCGCAACCAAGGAAGTCGGACTGACCAGCAGGATCGGCTGGCGAAGTTGCCCGTTCCATGCCCTGAATGTCATTTTCTGTCCTTTGTACCCAGCCAGTTCAAATTGTTCACTGCGCAAAAATTTCCACAGAGTGCTCTGTTCCTTGGAGCGGGTCCGGATTGCTGCTTCGGAAACAGATCTGACCATGAGCCAGACCTTGTAATCCATTTCAGACATCCTTTTTCCATAATTTTTCAGAAAACGGCTTTGGATTTGTGCCGCTCCCCATCTTTCATGGGTTCGGTGCCAAGTTACGGGAAACATTCCCTGCGTACCCACTACCACTTCCGGCGTCCAGGTTCTGTACATCAGGTATTCTCCAAATTCCCCGAGGACATCCGCGACGAGCAACACGTCGTATTCTTCGACCTGGGTAAAAACTGGAACATTGGAAGCTGCTGTACGGCGCATGTCCGGCCCATAATCCCACACTTTTTCAGCCACAATCCTGGCCCCGAATTTCTTTGCCGAGCGGCGAAAAGCAACTGCCATTTTTTGGTCAAGACCGCGTTGGCCAGTGACCAGAAACCATTTTTTCCAGCGCTTCGTGACCAGATACTGGGCAAGCCCATCGGCGCGCATCGCATCGCTTGGAGTAATGTGCAAAATATTCTCCCGGCAGTCGCGGGTACGCAGGGAATCGTCACCGGAACCGACGTTGAAAAATCCTGCGGATTTTCCTTCCTTCGAGTCGGCCAGACGCAACAGTTCGGTCCTGTTTGCGTCGATTGCAAAATTTCGAAATCCTTTGGCGTAAAGCGCTTGGAACGCAGTGAGAAAATCTTCTTTGGCGGCAACAACCGCGTGTTCGTAAATGAAATGCAAGCCGATAAACTTACCGGTTCCGTTGCTGTCGAGCGTGCCTTGTTCTCCCCCTGGAACCCCATCATTTTCCGGCGGCAGATCCAGATTGGATAGTTTTGGCAATTGTTCGCCGGCTTTTTTTAGGTAGGCAATGCGCACGGTCTTGTTTTCTCCGCCATACACAGCAAAAGACACCACAAAAAAGCCACAAAAAAGCGAGAGGAGGAAAATTCGAACGCAAAAGCGGCAGTCAGGTTTTGAGGCACTCTGATTCATGGGCTTGATTGTATCACTCAGCAGCTCCGAGGAAGACTCTGTGTCTGCGAAAAGAGTCTGTTTGAAAACGCTCGCCAAGCTGCGAAATGAAGAAGATCAGAGTGCTTGGCATGGTTTGTCAAGACTGCTGTTTTGTTCCCAGAGGGTATAGAACCGATACCGTGCCCATCGGGAACGGTATCGGAGAATATCTGGTGCAGCCCGTTTTCCCGGTGTCTTTCATCCGTTGTTTTATGGGGCATCCGTCACCGGCTTTTTTCCGCCGCATCCAAGTATACTTTGCCGCGAAACACCCAGTAGTTGTAAGCTGAATAACTGAGGATGACCGGAAACAGAACCAAGACGCCGACCAACAGAAATGTAAGACTTTGAGGTGGGCTGGCGGCAGTAAAAATTGTAATGTCCGGTGGAATGATTTTCGGGTAAATGCTCGCCGCAAATCCTGCGAAAGACAGTAGAAACAAACTCAGGGCGTACAAAAAAGATGCCATTTCCTGGTGCTGGTGGATGGCTCTGACAAGTAGAAAAGTCAAGGCGACAGACAGGATTGGAATTGGGGACAAATACAGCATGGTCGGCCAGCTGAACCAGCGATCCGAAAAATCACTGTGCAAGGTGGGTGTCCACAAACAGGCAACCACTATAACCAACGGCAACAGCCAGTATATTTTTTTTAGGATGCGGTAACTGTAAGCTTGCATCGGCCCGGTGGTTTTTTGATGCAGCCAGGCGGCACCCAGCACGCTGTAGGACACCACGACAGAAAGGCCGGTAAAAACAGAAAAAGGGCTCAGCCAATCAAACCACCCACCTGCGTAGCCGCCAATTTCATCGACTGTGACTCCCTGAACCAAGGCTCCGACAATCACGCCCTGTGCAAACGCTGCGACAACAGAACCCAAACAGAATCCTCGCTCCCACCATGGTTTCAAAACACTTGAGTGGTCGCGGTAGGCCAGCGCGGTGCCGCGAAATATCAATGCCAGCAACATGGCGATGATGGGTGCGTAAAATGCGGAAAGGAGGCTGGAATAAGCCAGGGGAAAGGCTGCGAACAGGCTGCTGCCCCCGACGATCAGCCAAGTTTCATTCCCGTCCCATACCGGTTCAATGGTTTTCATGGCCAGGGCTAGTTCGTGGTCTTTTCGGAAAAGAAAGGAAAGTACGCCGACTCCGAGGTCAAAACCATCGAGAACGACATACGCGAAAACAGCAAAGCCGATAATGAAAAACCAGATCAATACCAGTTCGTTGGCAGCCATGACGGTCTTCAGCAGAGATGCAGGTGTTGCATATTATTCAGCCTGGCCCAGAGGTGTTTCACCGCCTGAGCAGGGAGAAAACCGGTGAAAAGAAAAGGCGTCATCGCTGTTCCATGTAGGGGCTCTCTACCGCTTCCGGAGAGCTGCCCATCAGTTTGAAAAGATAATAAATGCCAAAACCAAAAATCAGAAGGTAAACCGCTGCAAACATGAACAGGGATATTCCTACTGCCGTTCCGGCAATCGGAGATACCGAATCAACAGTGCGCAAAAGGTGGTAAACCGTATAAGGTTGCCTGCCGGTTTCGGTGGTGAACCAGCCTGCCAGTACGGCGATGAAACCGCTGCCCCCCATGGTCACGGCCCAGCGCAGGAGAGGTCGTGAAGAAAACAGTCTGCCTTTGTAGCGCATGACCGCAGCGCTGACCGCCAGTGCCAGCATGAGCAACCCCATGCTCACCATGATGCGAAAGCCGAAAAATGGAACCAGCAGGTTTGGCCATTCATCTCGCGGCCAAGACTTCAGGCCGGCAAGTTTTCCGTCGAGGTTGTGGGTCAGAATGAGGCTGGCAAGCAATGGAATTTTGATCGCGTATTCTACGGTTTCTTTTTCCCCGTCTGGTATTCCGATGAGAATCAGCGGGGCTCCACGTTCCGAGTCAAAACGTCCCTCAATGGCTGCGATTTTTGCCGGTTGATATTCCAAAGTGTTGCGTCCCTGCATGTCGCCAAGCACCAATTGAACCGGTGTCAGGAAAATTGCCATCCACATTGCCATGGAAAACATTTTTTGTGCCTGCAGGCTTTTTGAATGGCGCAGCAAATGATAGGCACCAACGGCTCCCACCACGAAAGTCGTCGTTAAAAAAGCGGCACCGATCGTGTGCATGAAACGGTAGGGAAATGAAGGATTGAAAATCACTTCCATCCAATTTTCGGGCACAAATTGTCCGAGTTCGTTTATGACATGACCCGCCGGAGTATGCATCCAGCTGTTTACGGAAAGAATCCAGAAGGCCGAAAAGAACGTGCCGAACGCCACCATCAGGGTGGCAAAAAAATGCATCTTCCTGCCGATCCGATTGATCCCGAACAACATGATGCCGAGAAAGCCTGCTTCCAGGAAAAAAGCCGAATAGACTTCATAACCCATCAGAGGGCCGAGCACCGGGCCAGTCTTGTAAGAAAAGACCCCCCAGTTTGTGCCGAACTGGTAACTCATTACGAGTCCGGAAACCACCCCCATGACAAAAGTCAGGGCAAAAATTTTCAGCCAGTAGTGGAACAGTCTGAGGTAGGTGCTGTCGGCGGTTTTCAGCCAGAGTCCCTCCAGGAACGCCAGGTAGCTTGCCAGACCGATGGTCAAGGAAGGGAAAATGAAATGAAAAGACACCGTAAAAGCAAACTGGATACGGGACAGCAATATTGCGTCAAAACTTTCAAACATGGTTTGTACTGACCAGACTGGTGTATGGGAGAACGGCGGCCCACAGTGAAGCCATGCTGTTCACTGGATGCATGGGCAACAGTTTTTGCCTGCATTGACCTTTCATGACCAGTCCTTCGCTGGTTTTCAAGGCGTGTTTCCTTTATTTTTCCGTGTGCGGGTCATGAAATTACTCGCTTCCCTGTGCTGCTGATTATTTCGTGTCTTGTGTCGGCGGGCCTCTGCCTGGCAAGGCTGAAAACCATTTACAGGTCGCATACAACGATGTGCAGTGTGAAACCTTGTGTTGCGGCCTGGCCGTTGTCGACCAGCTGGCGCGTCGGCTGGAAGTCAGAATCCCGAAAGCTGATTCCCCGGTTCAGGAACGGCCTGTTTTCGCGGAAACCGTGGGAAAGCAGTCGCATGGTCGGTACCATACCACGGGTTTTATGAATGTTCGTATAATTCTAAGCAGGAGCAGACCGCGTTCCCTCTGCAAAACTCCTGATGCTTGAAGTCCGTTCATTGTCGTTATTCAGAGGTAGCACTTTGCTATGGCGGGACCTTGCTTTTTCTCTTGAACGTGGTGAGATGCTGGAAATCAGGGGCGCGAATGGGGTTGGAAAAACATCGCTGTTGCGGGTCGTTGTTGGTTTGACGCCACCCGATTCCGGGGGAGTGTTCTGGTGTAGCAGGCCGGTCAAAGACGATATAGACCATTATCGGAATGCCATAAGTTATGTGGGACACCAAAACGCGCTCAGGGGGGAACTGAGTGCCTGTGAGAACTTGCTTTTCTTCAGTAACTTGAAAAATCACGCGGCGGGTGAAAGTGACGTCAGGCGAATTGCCGGCGTACTGGCCATTGAGAATTTTCTCGACCAGCCTTGCGCCTCTTTATCGGAAGGGCAGCGGCATCGCGTCGCTTTGAGTCGTTTGTTGCTGGAAAGTGCAACATTGTGGGTGCTCGATGAACCTTTGGCGACCCTTGATGAAGATGGGGCAGGGCGCTTGACTGGCATGATTGAAAAGCATCTGGCTGGTGGTGGCGTGGCTTTGATTGCCGCTCATGCCGCAATCCCGGTGACGGTGGGAAAGTCGCGTAGTCTGTTGCTGCCGGAACGAAAAAACCCGCTGGCCTGAAAGCGAATTCCCGTGCACGCAGTTTTGAGAAGAGAATTCCTGATTTTGTTGCGACATCGCGCGGCGTGGGTAGAACCTGTCGTGTTTTTCAGCTTGGTGCTTTTGCTGTTCCCCCTGGCGACAACCACCAGCAACGACTTTATTTTACAGTTGGCACCGGGTGCGTTATGGGTGGCGGCCATGCTTGCCAATCTTTTGTCCATGGAAAGGTTTCTGCGCCCCGATTACGAAACAGGCGTGCTCGAACAGTTTTGTCTTTCGCCACGCCCGCTTTCGCTGTTGCTGCTTGCCAAGCTTTTTGTGCATTGGCTGGCAACGGGTGTTCCAATCAGTGTTTTGGCGCCGTTCTATGGCATCTTGCTGGGTCTGCCTGGGCCTGCGCTCTGGGTGGCTTTTCTCGCTCTGCTGTTGGGCACGGCCATCATCAGTCTGGTCAGTGCGGTAGGAGCGGTACTGGTGGTGACTTTGCGCAGAAGCAGCATGTTGCTGGGGCTCATTATGCTGCCGTTTTACGTGCCCCCATTGATCTTTGGCGCCCGCGCCGTCAATTTTGCGGCAGCCGGTCTCGACTCATCCGGCCTTTTATTGATTCTGATTGCCATCCTCATACTGGGACTGATTGTGTTTTCGGTCTTGGCAGCGAGTGCTTTGCGGGTGGTGATGGAGTGAATCCCTTGCCTCGTGAAGGGACAGACCAGCGACACGTCTTTCTTGGCAGGCAAGTTGCGGCAAGCTGCGGGTGGCCTGATTTGCAAACCTTGGTATTTTATTCGTGAAATTGAGAAAACTGGCAACGCTTTCCGGGTTTGCGACCTGGGCGGAACGAGTGTATCCAAAGATTTTGTTGCTGAGCGTGGCTGCCATTGCGTTCAGTTTTAGCTGGGGATTGTTTTTTGCTCCCGCAGACTATGAACAGGGAGATGCCTACCGGATTATGTATGTGCACGTTCCGGCGGCGTGGCTGTCTTTGTTTGTTTATATGGTCATGGCGTTCTTGGCCGTTCTGGCCTTGGTGTGGCGCATCAGGATTGCCGAACTGGCTTGTGTGGAATGTGCGCCCATCGGCGCATCATTTGCACTTCTTGCCTTGTTGACCGGCATGATTTGGGGGCGCCCGATGTGGGGGGCATTCTGGGTTTGGGATGCCCGTCTCCTCTCTGAGTTGATTCTGCTCTTTTTGTATTTCGGTGTGATTTCCCTGGCGACAGCCATTCCCAATCAAAGGAAAGCCATACGCGCCGCATGTACCTTGGTTATCCTGGGCCTGGTGAATGTGCCGATCGTGCATTTTTCCGTGGACTGGTGGAACACTTTGCACCAAGGGCCGACCGTGGCGCGTTTTGCGGCGCCTGCTGTGCATCCGGACATGCTCTGGCCGTTGCTTGCTTCCGCCATGGGGTTCATGATGTATTTTCTGAGTGTATTGTTGCTCAGACTGTGCATCGTGGTTGCAGTGCGCCGCAAACCGGTTGCTTGAAGAGGAGGGGGGCAGTGGACTGGGAAAGCTGGTTTGCGATGGGCGGCTATGGCGGATATGTCTGGTCGGCCTACACCATTGGTTGCGCAGTGCTTTTTTTGAACGTGTGGTTGCCGCTCAGGACCTTGCGTCGCGTTCGCCTGGAAACGCGGGAGAAAAAACTCGATAAATGAAACCACAACAGAAGCGGCGACTCATTTTTGTCCTCGTGTTGGGGGTCGGCAGCGCCATGGCCACGGCCTTGACTTTGTACGCCCTGAGCGAAAACCTTTTGTATTTTTATACCCCCAACCAAGTGGTTGGGGGTGAAGTGCCTGATGGTGCCCCTTTCAATCTGGGCGGTATGGTGGTGTCTGGCAGTGTCAGGCATTCGACGGACGGAGCCAGTGTGCGTTTTCAACTGCAGGATCAGGAGGCGCGCGTTCAGGTGACGTATACCGGTTTGCTGCCCGATCTGTTTCGTGAAGGACAGGGGATTGTCGCGACTGGAAAACTCCGTGATGATGGGGTTTTTGTGGCGCACAATGTGCTTGCCAAACATGACGAGAACTACATGCCGGCCGGCACTGCTGACCTCATGAACCGCGGCAGCCCGCTGTCTATTCCCAAATAAACGGGAACGGTTGAGAGAAGTGCCGGTGGAATCTGTAAGCAATTTTTCCTGGTGGGCTGAACTGGTTTCCTTGGCACCCTGGCTGGGTCGTTTTGCTTTGGTCACCGCTGCCTTGGTCGCGGGATTGCAGTCGCTTTTCGCATTTTTGCCATTTGCGATGCTCCATCGGGGAGTCGTGGCCGCTGCCAGCGTTCATGCCATGTTGATCCTGCTCTCATTCGTCTGTCTTGGCGTCGCTTTTTTTGCTGACGATTTCAGCGTGGTATACGTGGCGCAGAATTCCAATGCTTTTTTGCCGGTGCAATACAAGCTCTCTGCCATTTGGGGCGCACATGAGGGTTCATTGCTTCTTTGGGTGCTGATACTGAGTGTTTGGACTTTTGCCTTGACGCTTTTCAGCAAGGGGCTGGAACGACGGTTTTTACGCCATGCGCTTGGGGTTCTGGGCCTGGTGAGCATCGGCTTTTTATTATTCATGCTGTTGACTTCAGACCCTTTTGCCAGGCAGTTTCCAGTGCCGGAAGTGGGGCGGGATTTGAACCCACTGTTGCAGGACCCCGGGCTGATTTTTCATCCTCCCCTGCTGTACATGGGCTACGTCGGTTTCTCTGTGGTTTTCGCTTTGGCGTGTGCGGCATTGTTGTCCGGCCGACTGGATGCCGCCTGGGCACATTGGTCACGACCTTGGGCATTGTTTTCCTGGGTGTTTCTGACGCTCGGAATTACACTGGGAAGCTGGTGGGCGTACCACGAACTCGGCTGGGGTGGCTGGTGGTTTTGGGACCCGGTCGAAAACGCGTCCTTCATGCCCTGGCTGGTGGGTACCGCCCTGATCCATGCGCTGGCAGTCAGTGAAAAGCGAGATGCTTTCAAGAAATGGTCGGTATTGCTGGCCATTCTTGCTTTTTCACTCAGCCTGCTCGGAACTTTTCTGGTTCGTTCCGGCGTCCTGATCTCTGTGCACGCTTTTGCCACGGACCCGGCGCGCGGCGTATTCATTTTGTTGCTCCTTGTCGTGGTGATTGGAGGCGCGTTGGCACTATATGCTTTGCGGGCTGCCAAAATTTCCAACACAGGGGAATTCCAGCTGTTTTCGCGAGAAACTTTTTTGTTGCTGAACAATGTGTTGTTCACAGTCATGACCGCATCCATATTGATTGCGACTCTGTATCCCTTGTTGCTTGATGCGCTCCAGGCCGGCAAGATTTCCGTTGGCCCGCCGTATTTCGAACTGATTTTTGTACCCCTGGCATTGCCGTTGGTCATCTTGGCGGCAATCGGCCCACGCCTGCGCTGGCAACGGGCATCGCCCCGGGTGCTCAAGGGCTTGGTTTTGCCGTTGCTTGTGGTGCTTGCGGGCCTGACGCTAATGGCTTTGCTGGTTCCTCGTGAGCTGAGCTTTTTGTCGTGGTTTGCGATTGCGGCCGGTCTACTGCTGATCGTGGCAAGTCTTTGGCAATTATTAAAAGTAGTGGCTGCGGGGAAATTGTCATGGGGCACTTTTTGCGGCATGAGCATTGCACACGTCGGCGTTGGTGTGTTTGCTATCGGTGTGGCTTTGAACCATGCCTGGAGCCAAGAGAGAGAAGTGTTGCTGAGTGAAAATTCCAGCGTTAGCTTGGCTGGCTATGAACTCCAGTTTCGCACGGTTTTTGAAGCGGAGGGACCAAATTACCGAGCGCAGATAGGAGCTTTTGAGGTTTTTTCCGGTGGCGAAAAAGTAGCTGAGATGTATCCGGAGAAGCGGGTGTATCTGATTCAGAACAACCCAATGACGGAAGCGGCGATTCACGCAACACCCCTTGCAGACCTGTATGTGGCAATAGGAGAAGAAACGGTTCCCGGGCGTTGGGTTGTGCGGGTTTATTACCGGCCTTTTATCCGTTGGATTTGGTTCGGCACGATTCTCATGGTTTTGGGTGGCCTGCTGGCGGCGCTCGATCGACGCTACCGTTTTCGGGTGTCGGGCAAGAGCCGTTTCCGGTCGGCAGCAGGCAACGTTGATGGTGGATAGACCGGCGCTCGGGCGCTCCGGCTTTCTGGATGTCGAATTTATGCTCCGTTGTTGCCGACGGCATGGGTGCCCGTGAAGTACTTTCTGCCTTTCTTGGTTTTTGTGCTGTTGGTTGTTTTTCTTTATGCCGGTTTATTTTTGAATAAATCACTTTTGCCGTCTCCGCTGCTTGGTGCGGAAGCTCCGCATTTCAGCTTGGCGACCGTGAACATGCCGGAGCAGCAGTTGGATGAAAAGGTTTTTTTAGGAAAAGTGTCTTTGTTGAATGTTTGGGCAAGCTGGTGCCGTTCCTGCATCCAGGAGCACCCAGTGCTGATGCGTCTGTCGGAACAGCATGCCGTTCCGATTTATGGCCTGAATTACAAGGATACCCGCCGAGAAGCAAAGGAGTGGCTGGAAAGATTTGGCAATCCCTACCTCTTGAATTTTTTCGATCAGGAAGGGCTGGTGGCAATCGACTGGGGAGTGTACGGAGTGCCCGAGACTTTCCTGATTGATGCTTGGGGAAGAATTCGCTACAAACATGTGGGGCCTTTGCAATCAGAGATCGTCAAGGATCACTTGTTGCCGTTGATAGAAAAAGTGCGGACCGATGACCATTAGCCGTTTCCTGTTGTTTGCGGCGTTGTACCTGATGACCCCAGTTGCGGTGCAGGGACAGCTTGCCGCTGAAGAAGTGCGCTATCAGAACATTTTGAAGGAACTGCGTTGTCTGGTATGCCAAAACCAGAATCTAGCCGAATCTGATGCCGGACTGGCTGGCGATTTACGTCTGGAAATCAAGCGTATGCTTGCCACAGGTAAAAGCGACGAGGAGATTTTTGCGTTTATGACCAAGCGTTATGGCGATTTTGTCCGTTATCGACCGCCGTTCAATTATGCAACGCTACCTTTGTGGGTCGCTCCCTTCGTCCTGCTTCTGGTCGGAATACTTTTCCTGTTCAAAAATATCGGAACCAGAATTCATCCTCAGGGGCGACAGTGAACGCTGTTTTCTCGGCGCTTCCGTTATTGCTGCTTTGTCTGGTTCTGTTTCCCGTATTGTTTTTCGTATTGCGCCCTCTGCTGACGGAGGACCGGGAAAAACCGCACGAAGACCGGGAAGCAGCGTTGCGGGAAGTGCTTGCGCAGGAGTTGGACAACGACCGGGCCACTGGCATGATTTCGCAAGAGGATTATTTGCGGGCGCGGCAGGCCCCACGATTACAGTCAAGCGTTCAGGCAGGCAATTCAGAAGTCCGACACCGCACACCTTGGGCAGCAGGACTTACGGGACTGTGGCTGGTGGTTGGGAGCCTGTATTTCTCCGGTGGCTGGTCTGAAATTGTTTCCAAGCTGGAGTCACAACCGACGTTGCAAGAAATGGTGGCCGTGGTTGAACAAAACCTGGAGAGTGAGCCCGACAACCGAGAAGGATGGTTGTTGCTGGCACGCTCGGCTACGGTTCTCGAAGATTATGAACTGGCTTTGCGGGCATACAGGAAAGTGGAACAACTGGCGGCGATTTCCAGCCCCAGAATCATGCTGGAATACGTGGAAACCATTGTGCTGGGTGATCAAAGAGCGTACTTTTACGAAGCAGAAGCCATGATTCAGAAAAAGCTGTTGGAGAATGAGCAGAGCCGGGAAAATGCGATGTTTTTAGCTGGCGTTTTGAATTTCCGAATGGAAAATTACCAGGCGGCCGTAGATTATTGGCAGCTTTTGCTCCCTCTGCTGGGGAGTGAGAACCCGGATTTACAGTCTTTTATAAGCGGACAGATTGCTTTGGCACAGCGACTGGACTCGGAAAGCACGAAAACGGCTTCAATTTCAGTGAACGTGTCTCTTGAGTCGAAGTTGCAGAATCGGGTGATGCCGGAAGATGCTGTGTTTGTTTATGCGCAGGCGGAAAGTGGCTCTCGTGTCCCGCTGGCAGTCGTGCGCATGAAAGCGGAAGCGCTTCCTTTTTCGGTGCGCCTGCGCAAAGAGGACTCCATGGTCACAGGCGTGCATCTGGCAAACGGGGACAGGGTACGAGTTCGCGCACACATTTCCCGAAGTGGTCGTGCCGGTGTCATGCCCGGTGATTTATTGGGCAGTAGCGAGATCGTTGTGGTGCAAACAGGTGTGGTGGTGGATCTCACGGTAAACGAACTGGTGAACAGTGACTGACAGGAGAATGTTGCGCTGTTTTTCAGGTTTCTGAACGCCCCCCGAGAGCGAGACCATGAAACTTGAATATTTAATTGCCTTGCGTTACATGCGGGCGCGCAAACGCAATCGTTTCATTTCTTTTGTGACCATTATCTCCATCGTTGGAATTGGTCTGGGAGTGGCGGTCATCATTACGGTGCTTTCCGTCATGAATGGCTTCAAGGAAGAATTGCGCTCGCGCCTGTTGAATTTTGCGGCTCACGCCACCGTGACGGGTCTGGCAGGAAGCGTCGATCCCCAAGAAATTATAGATAAAATTAAGAATAATAAGGAAGTTATTGGAATAGAAGCATTTATTGAAACTCATGCCATGCTGAGCCACAGTGGTCACAATCGCGGTGTCTTTGTGCGCGGAATCACGCCGACGCTTGAAAAAGGAGTTTCGGACTTGGAGAAGCTGATGCTCAAGGGAACGAGCCTTTCGCTGATTCCTGGCTCGTACCACATTCAGTTAGGTGATGAACTGGCGCGCCGTCTCGATGTTGGCATCGGCGACAAGGTGACGATCATTGTTCCAGACATGCGGGTCGGTCCGGTCGGATTCATGCCCAGGTTTCGGCGCTTCACAGTGACCGGTATTTTCAGTTATGGGATCAGCCACTACGACCGAAGTCTGGCTTTCATCAATCTGAAAGATGCGGCACGACTGTTGAGGATGGGGGAGCAGGTCAGCGGAGTACGGTTACGTTTTCACGACCTTTTTCAGGCACCGGAACTGAGGCGCCAGATTGGCAGAGAGCTGGGCCCGTTGTACTGGGTCAGCGACTGGACGCAACAGAACAGCAATTTTTTCCGCGCCATTGAAATGGAAAAACTGATTTTGTTGATCATCATGACGCTGATTGTCGCAATTGCTTCCTTCAACATTGTTTCCATGCTGGTTATGCTGGTGAATGAGAAACGTGTCGAAATCGCCATCCTGCAAACTATGGGACTGATCCCTGCCAGGGTCGTGAAAATTTTTGTTTTGCAAGGTTTCCTGGTGGGATTGTCAGGCACGCTTCTTGGTGCGGGGGGGGGCGCGGCATTGGCTTTTTACCTGGAAAGATTGGTACAGGCGCTGGAACGCTTGACTGGTTTCAAGTTCTTGCCTCCTGATGTCTATCCGATTACGGAAGTCCCTTCGCAACTTCTTTTGAGTGATGTGTTGATGGTTTGCCTGATTTCACTGTTTTTGACGGGTCTGGCGACTTTATACCCGGCGTTTCGGGCCACTCGCGTACGTCCTGCGGAGGCGCTGAAATATGAGTGAGAGCTCCAGCATTCTGGTGTCTTGTCTGGAGCTGGTGAAAGGGTATGAAACGGGCAGTCAGGACCGGGTTGAGGTCTTGCGCTCGCTGGATCTCGCATTACTCAGAGGTGAAAGTATTGCGGTTACTGGTATTTCAGGTAGTGGAAAAAGCACCCTGCTCCATTTGATTGCCGGCTTGGAGAAACCGGATGGCGGCGCTGTTTTCTACCGCGGACAACGTCTGGATGGTCTGAGTGAAAAGGCACTGTGTGAATGGCGCAACCATGAAATTGGTTTCATTTACCAGTTTCATCACCTGTTACCGGAATTTTCTGTCTTGGAAAACGTGGCTATGCCGCTTTTTATACGCGGTAAAAATACCCGCGACGCCTGCGCACGTGCGCAGGTCTTGCTGAAGCGTGTTGGTATGGGCGGGAGGTTTGTTGACCGGCGGCCTGGAGAGCTGTCTGGTGGAGAGCGTCAACGCGTCGCCATTTGCCGGGCATTGGTTGCCAGACCGCAGTTGGTCCTGGCTGACGAACCAACCGGGAACCTGGACCACCGAAGCAGTGCTGAGGCGGCTGAGCTGTTGCTCTATATGCAGGTTGAGCAGGGCGTATCACTGCTCTTGGCGACCCATTCTGAAGTCTTGGCGAAAAAATTCAGCAAGCGTTATGAATTGCTGGAGGGCAAACTGTTGCCCTGCTGACCTTTGCCGGGCTCAAGCCGGAGTATTCAACAAAGTTGAAACGCAATTCAGCCTGCTGACATTTAGGAGTAATTCTGCGTCTTGATGAGAAAAAAACAGCCGACAGGGCGGGTATGGAGAATATAGGACCTGGTTTCCGGATAGCTGTGGCCGTTTATTTGCGTTTGCCGTCCTTGCGTTGTCGCAAGATGTAGCTAAGGTGCGTGCGCCAATAGAGATTGGCGATGCAATAGCCGCTGAGGCCGGCAATGATCCCCATAACCAGGCATCCCAGTAAAAAAGGGTGCCAAATATTGGCGACGGCATGATCCCACCACTCCAGTGACAACTCAAAGAAAAAAGGCTGCTCTGGAAGGTTTAGAATCTTGCGTCCCAACAGGTAACAGAAATAAAAAATCGGCGGCATGGTTATCGGGTTGCTGACCCACACCAACAACACGGAAATGGCGATGTTGGCCCGCGTCAACAGGGCCAGTGCGGCGGCAATGAGCATTTGAAAAGGAACAGGGATAAAAGCGCAAAACAGACCAACGGCAAATGCCGTGGCAACATTCCGGTGTCCAAGTTGCCAGTTTTGTCTGCGCGTCAGCAATTTGCCAAAAATAGAGCGGAGACGAGGATTCTGGCCGACCTGTTCCATGTTTGGAAAAATTTTTCTCAGCAGAGTGCGGGGAGTGTCCATCAGCTCCGCGCGATTTGGAACGGCGACACCCTGTCAACGGTCAGGCGCATGATTGCCCAGTGTGAAAATCGAGCGCAGGCAACAGCAACCGCGGGCGAAAACGGTTTTCTGTTTTCGTGATGCTGACGACGACTCACGGCACTCGACATTCTCTAACAACCCTTGCGCTCGGACACCGATTGGGGGTGCCGTGACACTTTTGCGGCCGGGCTTACATGTGAGCCGCCGACGCATGTTATCACGTCCTCGGTGCGCCCAATGGGAGGCGGTGGGAAGCGTGTTTCCGACAACCATGATGCGAGTACTTTTCCCTGGCGTACACGATGAGGTGCTTGAGAAAGACTACTGGTATTCCTCGCCGAAAGGCAGCACATCGGTGTCGTCTGTCAGTGCGTCTGACAGCTTGGACGGATGCTCTCGACCACTCATGGGAAAATCATGGGAGTTGGTTGATTTTTCTGCCATTTGCTTTTTCCCGTTCCAAGGATTTCAGTGTGGAAGCAACGAGGTTGAAAAGGCGGATATTTCTACAGAGGACAAAGCCGAGCTGATCATGTTGCTCGTAAATCTGCATTCGTAATCTTGTTTGGGGTTGGTGCTAGTGTTAGCATGAGGTTCGGATATGAAACAGACCCCATGAAAGATTTATTCGGCGAGCACAGGCCGCTTTCTCCGCACCTGCAGATCTACCGCTTGCCTTTGACGGTTGTTTTGTCCATTCTGCATAGAATCAGCGGTGTATTCCTTGCCTTTGCCTACGCCGTTTTTGTGGTCTTAATTTGCCTGGCAGCTGTGGGTGAAGATGCGTACCTGCCAATGCAGTCGCTTCTGTCTGGGTGGTTTGGCAAGTTGATGTTGTTGTTGGCGACCATGGCTCTTTATTTTCATTTGTGTGCCGGTGTGCGACACCTGTTTTGGGATGCCGGGGTGGGCTTTGAATTACGTACGGTTGACCGCTCGGCTGTTTCCATCTTGCTTGTGGCTTTGTTGCTGACGGTTTTAACCTGGTCGGTCTATTTCTTGATGTGATGGCGGGAGGTGACCGAAGCAGCTTTGCACAACCTGGTTCCGCACATGAAGGGTCTGACCATTGGTGGTTGCAACGGGTTTCTTCCGTAGCTTTGGTACCTCTGTCGCTGTGGCTGGGCTTTTCGCTGGCTTCCCTTCCAGGCCTTGAATTCAACGCTTTCCATGAATGGATTCGTGCTCCTCTGAATACAGTCTTGTTGGCCTCTTTCCTGATGGTCGCGGCCTACCACTCGGCTTTAGGTTTGCGCGTAGTCGTTGAAGACTATGTGCGCAGCGCGTGGCTGAAGGTGGGGTCGATTGTGTTTCTGGACTTGTTGTTTTTCTTTCTCCCTGTGGCCGGGTTGTTTGCCATTGTGAAGATTATTGCCTCATGACGCAGATCAAAAAGCCCGCTTATTCCTGTGTCTATCATCACCACGATGTGGTCGTGGTTGGTGCCGGCGGGGCTGGTCTGCGGGCGACGCTCGGGGTGGCTGAAAGCGGATTGTCGTCGGCCTGCATCACCAAAGTATTCCCGACGCGCAGCCATACAGTGGCTGCTCAGGGAGGCATCAGCGCCGCCTTGGGTAATATGGGTGAAGACGATTGGCGCTGGCATGTCTACGACACGGTAAAAGGTTCCGACTGGCTGGGAGACCAAGATTGCATTGCCTATATGTGTCGCGAAGCACGTGACACGGTGATCGAACTTGAACACTACGGGGTGCCTTTCTCGAGAACGGATGACGGGCGGATCTACCAGCGTCCGTTTGGTGGCATGACGACCCACTTTGGTGAAGGCACTGCGTGCCGTACCTGTGCTGCGGCTGATCGCACCGGGCACGCCATTTTGCATGCGCTGTACCAGCAGTCGTTGAAACATGGGGTCAAGTTTTTCATTGAGTATTTTGCAATTGATCTGCTGATGACTGAGGACGGAAGATGTGTGGGAGTGTTGGCATGGGAACTTGAGTCCGGCACCTTGCATGTTTTTCGTTCACACTTGGTTGTGCTGGCGACTGGGGGATACGGTCGAGCCTATTTTTCGTGCACTTCCGCGCACACCTGTACCGGTGACGGTAACGCGATGGCGATCAGGGCTGGTTTGGAAATGCAGGATAGCGAATTTGTGCAGTTTCACCCGACCGGCATTTATGGTGTGGGTTGTTTGATCACCGAGGGGGCGCGAGGAGAAGGTGGGTATTTGACGAATTCCGAAGGAGAACGATTTATGGAGCGCTATGCGCCGAATGCCAAGGACCTCGCCTCACGGGATGTGGTGAGTCGCTCCATGACCTTGGAGATTCTGAATGGTCGGGGCCTTGGTCCGGAGAAAGACCACATTCACCTGCACATAGAACATTTGGGGAAAGAAGTGATTGACGAGCGGTTGCCGGGCATTGCCGAGTCGTCACGTCTGTTTGCCGGCATTGATGTAAGCCGTGATCCGATTCCGGTCTTGCCAACGGTTCACTACACCATGGGTGGCATACCAACCAACCACCATGGTGAGGTGCTTTGCCACGATGGCAACGTAAAGCAGCAAAGCCTGCGAACTGTGCCGGGGCTGATGGCTGCGGGCGAAGCAGCCTGCGTGTCGGTGCACGGTGCCAACCGCTTGGGTTCGAATTCCCTCTTGGATCTGATTGTTTTCGGACGTTCGGCGGCTCATCGTGCCACCAAACTCCTGAAGCCACACCAGGAACACACGGCTGTCGACTCAAAATCCCTTGACCGACTACTGGCGCACTTTGACAAATTCCGTTATGCCAGTGGCGCTGTGCCCACTGCACAGTTACGCCTTGACATGCAGAAAACCATGCAAAGCCATGTGGCTGTGTTCAGGACCGGAGAAAGCCTGCGGGAAGGAGTTGCGAAGATACGTGAGATTTATGGCGACTTTGACGATTTAAAGGTGAGCGACCGCTCCTTGGTCTGGAACACGGATCTGGTTGAAACCCTGGAATTTTCCAATCTTTTACCTTTGGCGGCTGCAACCGTGTCTTGTGCCTTGTTTCGCGAAGAAAGCAGAGGGGCACATGCACGTGATGACTTTCCGGAGCGTGACGATGCAAACTGGATGAAACACAGCATGGTTACGGTGAACGAGGGAGGTGAATGCAAAATTCGGACACGCCCGGTCCAACTGGAAACCAAAATGGATGAATTGGAATCCATTCCACCAAAAGCAAGGGTTTATTGACAACAGGAGAATCAAGAAATGCAATTCAGTTTACCGGTACATTCTGTGGTGAGGCCTGGAAAAACCTATGAGGCAGGCAACGGGAAGGACGTTTTAAGATTCAAAGTGTATCGTTTTAATCCTGACGAAGGAGGCAATCCACGGCTTGATACTTACGTATTACCTCGCAGTGATTGCGGGCAGATGGTTCTGGATGGCTTGAATGCGATAAAAAATCAGGTGGATTCGACTTTGAGTTACCGCCGGTCGTGCCGCGAGGGAATTTGTGGTTCTTGTTCCATGAACATAAATGGTACCAATACACTTGCCTGTTTGAAGCCGATACGTGAATTGACAGGAGACATTAAAGTTTATCCCTTGCCGCACCTGCCCGTGGTCCGTGACCTAGTAACCGATTTAAGCCGTTTTTATCAGCAATATGCTTCCGTCAAGCCTTGGTTGCAGGCATCGGAACCGCCGGACAAGAGCAAGGAGCGCCTGCAATCAAAACAGGAGCGCGCCCGTTTGCATGGCTTGGAAGAATGCATACTCTGTGCATGTTGTTCCACCAGTTGTCCCAGCTACTGGTGGAACAGCGACCGCTATCTTGGTCCCGCCGCCTTGTTGCAATCCTATCGCTGGATTTCCGATAGTCGGGACGAAGCCGCCGGAGAGCGGCTTGATGATCTGGAGGATCCTTTCAAACTATACCGTTGCCACACGATCATGAACTGTGCGAAAGCCTGCCCGAAAGGGTTGAATCCTGCTCGCGCAATCGCTGAAATAAAAAAGGCGATAGTGGCAAGAAAAAGCTGAACCACCTGTTTTTGTATAGCTGTTGCCTTGGCAATCAAGGGGCAGGGGCTTGTGACATGCCTTGGTTTTTTGGTGTGTAGGGGTTTTTCGCAATGATGGATGACAGGGACTACAATCATCTTGTCTGGCAGTGTCGTCGCGGAACCAGAGAACTGGACAAAATGGTCACCTATTACCTGTACCGTCATTATCCACAAGCGGGTCGCAGTCGCCAGCAGGCATTTAGGGAATTGCTGAAATTGCCGGATCCGGTTCTTTATCAGGTGATCATGGGCATGCCGGAAATTCCCGATCTCCAAGCTGCGTGGCAGGAGATAGCAGGCATCATTCGCACCGGCCTGCCTGTGGAGGTGTCTGTCGGTGACGGGCGAAGCCGACCCCCAGCGGAGTCGTCGTTGAAAAAATGACGCGTATCGCCTTTCAGCAACCGCGCTTGACCGCGTGCATCGTGGGGTGCCTGGGCTTTGTTGGTCTCCTGCTTCCCTGCCTGTTGGACTGGCTGTCTCTGCTTCCCTTTCTGGCACTTGAAACAGCTACGGTGTTTCTGGTTTTGCCCTTGTTCCGTTTTCTCTGGCACAACGCTTCACAGGGTTATGCGGAAATGTGTCTGGGACCTAACGAGAGAATCAGCCTCAGGCGCCATGGTGAATCGTTTTTTTCAGAACCCATGAACAGCAAGGTAGTGCACCTGTTTCGTCGTTACGTGGAAGTTTTGCTGGTGGATGAAAGCGGTGGCCAGAAGCGTTTGCATATCACCTGGGATATGGTGCGTCGGGAAGAATTTCGCCAGCTTAGGAAATTTTTCATTGCTCAGCAACAGGATTTACTGAGCCGCTGACGAGTTCTCGCTTTTCTCGCCGAAAATTTGCCAGCTTCCGGGCTCAATCAGTTGAGAAGTTCAGCAACATCGTCTCGTTCTTCAATCAGTTCGCGCTCGGTTTCCTGCAGCATTTCCTGCGCATAAACCCCGTGTTCCAGGTTTTCGACGATTTGCCAGCTTCCGTCCTCAGTGGTGACGGGAAAAGAGAAAATCAATCCCGGTGTGATGCCGTACGCATTTTCAGATAACACTCCCATGCTGGTCCAGTCGTTTTTCGGGGTGCGGCGAGCCAAAATCCGGACGTGGTCAATAATTGAAGACGCGGCAGATGCGGCAGATGAAGCGCCACGAGCTTCAATGACCCGGGCGCCTCGCACACGAACTTCAGGCACAAAAGTGTTTTTCCACCATTGCCCTCCCACGAGGTCGAGTGCCGGTTCACCACCTGCCGTGCAGTGCGATAGATCTGGAAATTGTGTGGCTGAATGGTTTCCCCATATCGTCATGTTGTCGATCATATGGCCGGGAATGCCGGTTTTTTCTGCCAGCATGGCAACTCCACGGTTGTGATCGAGACGGGTCATACAGGAGAAATTTCTGGGGTTTAAATCCGGGGCATTGTGCAAAGCAATCAACGCATTTGTATTTGCTGGATTGCCTATGACCACAACGCGCACATCCCGAGAGGCATTGTCGTTGAGAGACCTCCCCTGGGCTTGAAAAATTTTGCCGTTGGCTGACAGCAAATCCTTGCGTTCCATGCCTTTGCCGCGAGGTCTGGCACCAACCAGCAAAGCATAATCACTATCTTGAAAAGCCTCGGATGGAAACACGGTACATTCGAGACCGTCAAGCAGGGGAAAATTACAATCCACCAATTCCATGGCTACGGCATCGAGAATTTTTTCGCACGGTTCAATATCCACCAGTTGCAATCTTATCGGTTGATCCGACCCCAACATATTGCCAGCGGCAATACGAAACGCCAGGGCGTAACCAATATTGCCCGCCGCTCCAGTGATGGCCACCTTGATTGTTTTTCGAGACATAGGTTACTCCTTGTTGTATCGGTTGGTTTTAAATACTGCCACCGGTCGCTTCCATTCCCAATCTCACGTGGCTCTTGGCAAGGTATTGCCGGGAACGCATTTCATTCAGGCGGCTGGCTGTTCGGTGAAACATGTTACTAAGCCTCCCTGTTGTACATAGTTTACGCGGCGGGACATCCGCTATGGTGAGAAGTTTAACCTGCCGTTCATAGAGTGTGTCAATGAGGTTGATAAAACGACGCGCGACATCATCTCGCTGCGTGAGAACCGGTACTCCGGAAAGCAGGACATGGGTAAACCTGTTGGCAATTTCCAGATAGTCGGCTACCGACCTCGGTCCTCCGCACAATATCTCAAAATCAAACCAGATCGTGCCGGTCGCACTCTCGATGACCGGAATGATACGACCGCGCAATTCAATGGTTTTATTTTGGCCGCGCTCCCGGTTGCTAAGACGTTTGAAGTAATTTGCCATAGTGCGCCGGTTTTGCCGGCTGTTGGGGACCATGAAAATGTCATTTTTGCTCAACAGGTTCAGGCGATGGTCGCTCATGCCGTTCAAGTTGACGACCTGGTACTGTTTTTGCATAAACTGAATGGCTGGTAAAAATCTTTCTCTTTGCAGCCCGCCTAGGTAGAGGTCGTCAGGTTTCGTGTTTGAGCTCAATAGCAAGAAAATTCCGCGGGCGTGAAGCGCCGGCAAGAGTTCACCAAGAATCACGGCATCAACAATATCGGTAACCTGGAATTCATCGAGAAAAATGATTTTGTTGTTTTTGGCATGTTCCATCGCCACAAGCTGCAACGGCGATTTCCGTTTCCCGAATGTTTTGAGCAAGGAATGGTTTTCCTGCATGAACTGGTGAAAATGTAGTTTTCGTTTTTCCTTCAGTGCCAGGCTTTCGTAAAACACGTCGAGCAGAAAAGTCTTTCCTCGCCCGACTTTTCCCCAGATATAGAGCCCTCCAGGTGTGATTTTCCTGCGCTGGAGACGTGCCAGCCATTTTGACCAGATGCCGTGGTGCAAATTTGCCTTCACTTTTCCGAATAACGGTTCCAGTGCCCGAATGGTCTTGAACTGAGCACTGTCTGCACTGTAGCCCAGTTCAAACAGGCGCTGCTGATATGTTGCAAGCAGCGGCTTTTTGCTTTTTAGCCGCTGCACTGCCTGGGGTTGTTGGAGATAGGAAAGTTCGCCATTGAAGATACCCAAATTATAAACTCGCCGCAGAAAAAAATGCTGACCTGTGGGGCGCGACAGAGCCGCTCCCAGGCCAGCGGCATCGACTCTGCCCGGATTTCCAGGTGTGAGCGAGGGTGTGGCATTGACATGGCCCCTGTGAATAGACTCAGGCGGCCAACTCAATACGAGAAAATCTACCGGCTAAAGAACTGGAGGACGACTTTGCGGTCGAGCCTGTCATTGATGACAGAGTCAATTTCCACGACAGTAGAAAAGCGACACTCGCCACTCAGCCAGGGAACTCCAGAGGAGATTTGCCGAAAAGCTCAGACTGCAGGCAAGCTGGATGACTAGCAACCGAAATACGCTTTAAGCAGGCCGCCAAATACCCAAAGAACCAGTTCTACCCATAAACAGCAGCTTCGCCAGGCTGACTTTTCTGGCCGCCTGTCCCTTTAGGCTGTTCCACTCTTCAGTCTTGGCTTTTCAATGCCTCTGTTCATTGGACTTGGCCGACTGGAGAACGTCTTCGCGACCGCTCCCGAAGCCTTGGATGTTTCGCCTTTAATCCATGACAGATACGGTACAATATCGTGATTGACGCGATTGGTGGTGATTTTTTGGATTTTCCAGGAATTTACTGAGAGGGGGGAGGACATGATGCAGTTATCCAGTAACTTGTTTGCTCAGGCACGAAGCAAGCCATTTGGGGAGGTTCTGAAGGTCCAGAGCGACAGTGGTGAAGTTTCTGGCTATGTGGTTGGGAATACCAGTTTTTTGGGTTGGGCAACGCATTGGATAAAGTACTGTGCGTCGGGAAAATACCGGACGCACGTTCTGGGGGTGAGGGCAGAAATAGCTGAAACACTCTTCGACAGTGCAAACCTTTTAACAAGCACTGCGGGTCGGTCGCATGTCTGGGAAGAAAAAGTCATTCGGAGCAGAAGGGATTTTCTTAAGATGGCAGCTGAAGTGGCGAAAGCCACAGAAGTTGAGCATTCCTACCGGCTTCTATCCGAGGGAGGTTTGAAAGAAGCTCGAGAACAGACTGCCCCCCTCTCCCCTGCTGGGAAGTCAACGGAAGGGGGCACAGGAGGGAAGACGACTCCAGATACAGATCCGCAATCCGGTTTCCTGGATAATGCAAAAGTCCGGTTTGCGAAAGATTTTTTCCAGACTCTGGAAGAGAATCTGGACTTCCGTTCTAAATTTTATGGACCTGTACGACCCACGTCGGATCGGGCGACCAATTCCAGTCCACCACAAACGGAGGGATATAGTAATTCATTGTTTGACAGATACTTGGATAGAGAAAGAAACTGTATTGCCGTTTCGCAACTCGGACTTGTTAGCCAGCCGCCTCCATTTCGTGAATTCCAGCTGAAAATACATCAAGCACATCTTGTGAATTCTGAATTTATTGCTTATGTGTCTACTCGAGGAGAAGAACAAGGAGGAGAGTCTGGTCAGCTCCAGTGACACCTGCCCGCGACTGCAAAAAAGCAAAGTCGGTTCGATCTGGCAGCCATAAAAATCCCCGCTGGTCCCGCCAGTCTGGAATTGGGCAATGTCAAAGAGGTGGTCGGGGTTTTGCGAAGGCGGTATGCGCAGAACATGGCTGGCCAGGTTCAGGTTTTTTCCCATACCGGGAGGAGGAACTGTGGCAAGACCCGCGTCAATAAGATGACCATTAACCCCCCCCCCCCCCGTAGAGACATCATCAATGCAGTTTATCGTGGTCCGACTTTCCTCGGGCCACCGGTTTATCGTTGATGCCTTCATTCCTGAGCATTTTTTCAGCAGCAGGGGCGAGACCAGCCGTTAGCACGCTTTACCTGGGTTGTCACAGAACAAGCGACGGTTAGCCACCGACCCCAATGTCACTGTTCATCAGGTCTGAGCAACTGGAGAGCGTCTTCGCTATCGCTCTTGAAGTCTTGGATGTTTCGCCTTGAATCCATGACGAAATGCGATACAATATCGTGATCTGGCTCAGAATTTACTGAGAGGGGGAGGACATGATGCAGTTATCCAGTAACTTGTTTGCTCAGGCACGAAGCAAGCCATTTGGGGAGGTTCTGAAGGTCCAGAGCGACAGTGGTGAAGTTTCTGGCTATGTGGTTGGGAATACCAGTTTTTTGGGTTGGGCAACGCATTGGATAAAGTACTGTGCGTCGGGAAAATACCGGACGCGCGTTCTGGGGGTGAGGGCAGAAATAGCTACAACACTCACCGACAGTTTAAAGCTTTCAAGAGACACTGTCGGTCGGTGGGATGTCTGTGGTCACGACATCATTCGGAGCAGAAGAAAATTTCTTAGGTTGGCAGCTGAAGTGGCTAAAGCCACAGAAGTTGAACATTCCTGCCAGCTTCTATCCGAGGGAGGTTTGAAAGAAGCTCGAGAACAGACTTCCCCCCATTCTCCTGCTGGGAAGTCAACGGAAGGGGTCGCAGGAGGGAAGACTTTTCCTGATACAGACCCGAAATCTGGTTCCCAGGATGATGTACAAGCCCGGTTTGCGAAAGATTTTTTCCAGACTCTGAAAGGGCAACGGCTCTTCCATCGTAAATTTGATGGACCTGCACCATCCACGTCGGATCGGGCGACCAATTCCAGTCCACCACAAGGAGTGGAGGGATATAGTAATTCATTGGTTGACAGATACCTGGTTAGAGAAAGAAACTGTATTGTTGTTTCACAACTCGAACTTGCCAGCCGTCAGTCGCTATGTAGTGCCCATGGCCTGAGTGCAGAACAAGGGAGTTATGTGGATTGGCAATTTATTGAATACGTGTCTGCTAAAGGAAAAGAACAAAGAGGAGAGCCTGTTCAGCTGTACAGTGGGGCTAGCAGGAAGGGAGACTTCTCCTGATACAGACCCGAAATCCGGTTCCCAGGATGATGTACAAGCCCGGTTTGCGAAAGATTTTTTCCAGACTCTGTAAAGAGCATCGGCGCTTCCATTTTACATTTGGTGGACCTGCACCATCCACGTCGGAGCGGGCGACCAATTCCAGTCCACCACAAGGAGTGGAGGGATATAGTAATTCATTGGTTGACAGATACCTGGATAGAAAAAGAAACTGTATTGCCGTTTCACAACTCGAACTTGCCAGCCGTCAGTTGCCATGTAGTGCCCATGGCCTGAGTGTAGAACAAGGGAGTTATGTGGATTGGCGATTTATTGAATACGTGTCTGCTAAAGGAAAAGAACAAAGAGGAGAGGCTGCTCAGCTGTAGCGACACCTGCCCGCGACTGCAAAAAAGCAAAGTCGCTTTGTTCTGGCAGCCATAAAAATCCCTGCTGGTCCCGCTAGTCGGGAATTGGGCCGTGAAAGAGGCGGGGCGGGTAAAGCATCCTCGAAAGGCATCGTCGATGCAGTTCAGCGTATCGTGTTGCGTCTTGGAGGGTACCAAGCCCGGTCGCAAGGTGAGGGCCTGGTCTGCCTGCCACCGTCGTTTTGAACGTATGCCGGCGTGTCTGACTGTTGTTTTTATTCGGGCTGGGGGTTAAACTGTCACTACGAGGGTCCTGACAACGAAAGGGGCAGTTGTTGGGTGGGTTCTATCTCATGGAATTTTTTGGCTCGGGTTCTTGGAATGGTGTTCGTAAGGGTTTGGATTTCTGAAAAAGTCACTGTCCGCGGGAGGATGTAGGTGTGAATCGATTATTTTTTTTGATCCTTGTCGTTTTTACAGGAAGCCTGTCGGGAAATGATGACCCGTTGCGTGTTATGCGCTCCGAATTGGCGGGTGCCGGCCTGCTTCCCATGACCGCGAAGTTTTGTATCCCCGCCCCCGCCCTTTGCGAATCTGCTGATCTCTCCGCCCTGTTCGGGACTTCTGGAAACCTTGACCCGGTTGTGGCCAGGGGTGTGGTGGACTGGGTGGTGGTGCAGGTGGTGCAGGCAGGCGCGGGAAACGCAACAGCAACACCAGGAACCTGCCAAACGGCTTTGCTGTTGGAGAATGCCAGAATTGTTGACCCTCGGGCATACATTTCACTTCCTGCCGACGAAAAAACGCTTTGCCTGAATGGTGACGACAAGGCATGTCCACCGCTTTACTTTTCAGGAGCTGACAGTGATGCAGCGCTTTATTTTTCAGTCAAACATCACAACCACCTGGGAGTAAAAAGGTCGGTGCGTGCACAAGAAGGGTTTTTTGATGTTGATTTCACTGCGCCCCCATCCGAAAACACAATGCAAATGCAAAGTACGTGTGGCGGCGTGAGTTGTCTGAGAGCTGGAGACTTGGATGGAGATGGGACTGTCGATGGGAAAGATGTTCAATTTTTCTTGAATTATCGTGCGGATTTGGGAAAACCATTTGATTACGCTCGGGCAGATGGACAACTTGATGGGGCCGTGAATGTCGAGGACGTGATTCGAGGTGTCAGCCCCAACCTGGGACATTCTGGCTTGGCTGCTTGCCCGGATGGCTGAGCAGTGAAATTCCGCGACCGTTTGCGGGTTGCTCTGTGCATGGCTGGCCTGTTTCTGCCTGCGGTTGCCTGGTCACAGGTTGCGTTTGAACAGGGAAATTTCTACCGGATTCCAGAGTTGCAGATTCCTGACTGCGCGGAATGTAAAGGGCAGGTTAATCTTCGCATTGAAAATCTTGAAACAAAGGATGCTGAGGTAACTTTTGAAGTCTGGATTGCTTCCAGCCCGGTTTCCGGATTTTCCGCCATTTCCTACAGTCTGGTTTTCCCACCCGAGTTTGCTGAGGTGCGTTGCAGCCATGGCCTCAACACAAAATTTTCCAGTGACTACGACTCCACGATCACCTACACGCGTTTTTCGGCATCTGCAGTTTCCGGCTTGGATCTTCCGGGTTTTTCTGTGCACGTTTTACACCGGGGGGCCTTCGAGACTGATGATCCGAGCACTCCTCCCAGCACGCTGACTTTGACGTCCCGTCAACTCAGCCAGTTCAACTGCCCGCTACGGGCAGGAAGCGCAAGCCCGCAAATCGCACTTTACCCATACCCCAATTATTCGCAGTCTTTTTACTCCAGCTCCAGACAAAGCCTGGCAGATAGTACCGAAGTTGCCGTGCGTTACGCGCAACGCGCTATGGGACCGGGTGGCAATTTAGAGATCGAGCAAGGGGAAAGCAGCATTCAGCTACACGAAAGCCACATCCAGGGCGTACCACTGGATGAGCAGATCTTCGTAACAGCTTCGGAAGCAGGTGAGCGGGTGCGCAACATTTCCCTCAACATCAACTACTTTCAGAGATCCGGTCAACTTTACTGGCGTGCCCTGGGTGATGAAAGTTTCAAGCTGTTCCCAGAAAGAAGTACCCGGATTGCCGGAGAAATGGGCACAAATGAAGCAACCGTATTTTTGCGTGGTTTGCGAATTGCAACGGGTGACAGTTTCTCTCCTGCCCAGGCAACCATCAGCCTGGAATTGGAAAGTACCCTGGGGTCTCAGGACGACTCCTCGCTGTCTTACGAAGTGTTCGTGACGCGTGATCGGCCCGTCAGGCTCAGCACCCCCAGCAAGCTGCTGACCGCCGCCATGTTTCAATTTTTTAGGAACAAGCGTCTGTTGAAGTCAACTCCTTCCGAGAACGAAGTAATAGAGGCCGTTGCAAGATTTTGTTCCCGGGATGTTCTGACTGGTGCCGAAGGGTTTTATGCAGACAGCGACGGTGACGCAGTTCCCAACAACATTGAAGTACGCAGCGGCACGGATTGCCGTGACAGTGGCAGCAACGACCTGGTTGGAGGGATATCCGTGCGTCCGACCATTGAACTCGGGGCAGAGGAGAAAATCATGACCTCTGCTTTTGCCAGCCAGCCAAGCGGTAGTGAGCAACTTGGGGTCAGCTGTACTGACTGTGTCCAGTTGACTGCCTACGTGAAAGAAACCGACGGACCCTGCAACGGGGTTACGCTGCCAGGTAACTTTGAACAGGTTTGCCAGCCTGTGTTTGAGGAGAACAAATCTTCTTTCCAGCCCGGTCTCAGTACCATCTTCTGGCTGGGAGTGGACCAATACGGCAACTGGGCATCAAGCGGTCCCAGCCTGCCTGAACAAAGCGTTTATCTGGCACCGCAAATCAACTTTGGGGAGGACATCGTGCTTTCCTCAAATGCCAGTGAGAACGGCACATTAACCACATTCCTGGATATTTCCGGGGCCGACACCCTGAGTTTGAAGAAGCGTAGTACTGACTATCTCAGTCCCACGAAACAAGTCACCATTCTTGAAGATGGGGTAGAGAGGAAACTCGATGGCCTGCGCCTTCCACTCACCCAGAAGCTTGCTTTCCAGTTCACCTACGAAAATCTTGTTCCCGGGATGCGCAAGGTCTTGCAGTTGCAGTGCGATGACCAAGAACAGTATGCACCCCCTGGTGAAAAACGTTTCATCGCCAAAAACGCGACCGACCGTTTTTTTGCCACTTGTGGCAAAGATGCCCTGTACGTAACCAGAGGAACACAGATTTTGCCGCCACAGGTGAGATTTGCGGTGTATGAACGGAATGATTCGGAGAACGCGTCTGAAGTTTTGGTGTTTAAATCCGGTACAGATTTCCCGTTTAAAGTGCAGGCAACGGGCTATGGTGACGAAATTTCGCCGAGAATCTGTTCCGTAGCCACAGTTTATACGCCTCCAGGCGAACCGTTGCCCGAACCCACGGCTTGCAGCATCGAGGATAATCCCTTTGAGGGTATGACTGCGCCTTTGCCGCCTGATTCTGATTATGTTCCCGGCAACGTACTGCGCATTGTGGCTGAAGTGGAAGGAAGGTGGAGCGGGAATGACAGTCTCACCCGCAACCGGTGGGGGATTTCGGTGCCAGTACTCGAAACCACGCCTTTGGATTCCATTCCTGAAACGCTGGACTTGATAGCCACCAATGGCAACGCTTTCGCGGATATTACAGTACTTCCCGGTTCTCTGCTGTTGCGTTCCACAGACAGGAGCAGCGAGGCAACTGAACTGGCGCGTTCCGGAGTGCTGTCTTCCCCCTACGTGGATGCTTCAATCGGCAGGCCACCGTACGCGTCTTCTCCCGTGAGCGAGGCAAGCGTGTTTGATTTTCGCATCAAGATGCTTTCCCCGGCACTCGAAACTCCCAATTTTGCGCGTATTCGCCTGCACTTGGCAATTCCCGTTCCCACAGGAGGCGGCAGTGTCGCCCGCTATAGTTTTGCACGGTCCGAGTGGGAATATTTTCGCACCGGGAGCGGAGGAAGCTATTATTCTGCACCAGATCCCTGTCCCGCAGTAGTTGCGGATTCGCCTGTTCCTGAACCGTGGCAAAGCGGATTGAATATGGGACACCGCTGTTTGCTGTTGCATATTGTGGATGATGGGGTCAACGATGCTGATGCGACTCCCGGTTCCATAGCGGCATTGGTGAGCATGGTTCCACCTGGTGACAACAATGAAATCAGTGGCAGTGGCAGTGGCAGTGGCAGTGACTTGGGGCAGTGGTTGATTGCAATTGCCGGGTTCTTGGTTTTTGCCGGTTCGTATGACCCCCTGACTTTGCTGGGTCTGCTGTTGGTAATTTTGCTTTCTGTGTTTCAGAAACGATTGGGCACTCGCAAATCAGTGCCAAAATGATCGGCACTGTCTGTGGAAATTTATGAGTTGATATTGCTGTCGGGCCTGGTGGCGGGACTGCTGAGCGGCCTCTTGATTTCCAAAACCAACTTTTGCACTTTAGGTGCCGTATCCGATCTGGTCAACATCGGTGACAGCAGCAGAATGCGCGCCTGGGTTCTGGCGCTGGCAAGTGCGATGCTTGGGGTGGCCGTGCTGGATGTTATGGGCAGTATTGAACCGGCACTCACAGACAGCGGAATAACCGGGAAGCCACCTTATGGGACACCGGTTTTTCTTTGGCCAAGGTATGTTTTGGGGGGATTGTTGTTTGGAGTGGGGATGGTGATGGTTTCTGGGTGCGGAAATAAAATCCTGATCCGGATTGGCGGTGGAAGCCTTAAATCAGCAGTGGTGTTTCTGGTGATGGGCGTAGCCACTTACCTGATGATTTTTACGGATTTCGGCTTTGTGTTGTTTTTGCAGTGGATGCAGCCAGCGACGCTTGATTTTCAGCAGTATGGGATCGCCAGTCAAAGTCTGGCCGGCCTGACGGGGAAAGCGTTCGGATTTGATGGCGAGAACAGGCGTTGGATAACCGGCCTGGTGGTTGGTGTTCCCTTGTTTTCCTGGTTGCTGTGGTCTCTTGTCAAAAAGTCCGATGTGACCAACATCTGTGGCGGTGTAGGAGTGGGATTACTGGTGACGGCTGCCTGGTACGTGACTGCCGGCCCCATGGGGATATATTTGCTGGAAGAAATAGACTTTTTGGACGAACGGCCTTTTGATGTCGGAGCTCAATCCTTTACTTTCGTCAAACCAGGCGCCCATCTTCTCAGGTTCCTGGAAGAGGGTTTCGCCACGACATTTTTGACTTTTGCCCTGATGGTCACCGCTGGCATGGTCATCGGGGCTTTTTTGTACGCCTTGTTCAGCCACAGTTTCCGTATTGAGTGGTTTACGTCGTTCCGTGATTTTGTCCGGCATATCGTCGGGGCAACCGCCATGGGGTTCGGCGGTGCCCTTTCGCTTGGCTGCACTTTCGGCCAAGCAATTTCCGGAGCTTCCATGCTCGCTATCGGATCGTTCCTTACGTTCGCCAGCATCGTTTTCGCAGCTGCCATGTTCATGAAATTTCAGTACTACAGGCTATTTTACGAAGCTGAAGCGAGCATGCTGAAGATTTTTATTACGACACTGGTGGATTTTCATTTTCTTCCCAACAGGTTTCGTTATTACGAAAAAATCTGAACAGAACCCCAGGCTTTAGCCCCTATCCTGTCTGAGGGGTATAGAACCCGTGGCTGCCTGCTTGAGACAGGGCATTTTGAGTCCACACAGCCGCGTGTCCTTGGTGTAGCTCAAGAAGCCTAGCGGCACGATGCGCCGCCGTTCCCCCTTAAAAACACCAACAGAGAATTCGAGTCCAGGCGGGCACCGTACACCGAAGGCTGCCTCGCCCGCAGCCATCAGAGCTCCGGCACGGCTCACCAGGTTTACTGGTTTGCACTGCCTCCGTGACAAAGCACCTCACCATGGTAGTTGGTTGCTACGCCACGCATGATGTAGTGAACCGTTGGCGAGACCGGAACTGGATTACGCGGTCTGCATCAATGCCGGCAAACAGAGCGACGACTCGGCAATTCCTGGCAACCACTCGTCAATCACTTCTTTCCTCAAATGTTCTCCGTATAAGTGAATGTGGTCTTTCTTCGGGGCAAGGCCCCGACCGTTCAGAATCTCCAAGGTCATGGAGCGACTCACCACATCCCGTGAGGCGAGCTTCCCGGCATTCGGCGCATGGCACTCCATATATCGTTCTCCTGCAGAGTTCGTCAAATACCCGCCTTTTCCTCGCGCACTTTCAGTGTTCAAGCAAAGCTGGTCATAAATGTTGGTCGAGAGAGCCGGCACCCAGTGCAGTCGTCAGGCACTTCAAGACGTTGAATCAGCGCTCCTGGTGTCGGATTTTCTCACGCAAAGCTTTCAATTCCTGGATTTTGCTTTTGGTGCGCAGTTGCGAAGAACGATTTGCTCTTGTGTTTTTTTCAGCCAGCCTGAATTGTTCAATGGCTATCTCGAAGCGTCCGGTCAACCAGTAGTAGTCACCTAAATATTCATGGCTGAGCCAGCCCTTTTTTGCCGCTGAGGCTGCTTTGGAGCGCAAGGCGTTTATTTCCGGAAAGCGATCGGCGAGATGCGCAAGCCGGGCCAGCCTCTGTAGCGCAGCGTCCGGTTTTCCTTGATGTATTTCGGTTTCGGCCAGCAAAAATGATACGCTCATTCGTCTTGGGTGCAGTTTGTCCAGGCTGGCAAGTACAGACGCGGCTTTATCAGGTTGGTTCAAAGCCAGATGTGCCCGTGCGATTGCCAGATTGATCGCGAGACTGGACTTGCCAATTTTTCCTAAAACGTACAGTGCTTCTTTTGCTTTGTTTAGCTGTATTAAAGCAACTCCCTGTCGGTACAGGCTTGGTGGATTGCCAGGGAAAGCAGAGTCCTGATACTCGTGCGGTTTGAGCAGGCCCTGCAGGCGGGCTTTGGCAAATCGATATTCCCGGCTGTTGCTCTGCAAGTCATTTTTGTATTTTGAAGCCCTTTCCAGGCTGTCTGCCAAACGATTCTCCGTCAGGGGGTGGGTTCTCAGATATTCTGGAAACGCCAGGTCGAAACGTTCGTGATCCCACAGTTTTTTGAAAAAAGCAGGTATGCCCCGGGGGTCAAAGCCGGTTGTTGCCATACGCTCCATGCCAAAACGGTCTGCCTCGTTCTCAAATACCCGGGAAAATTCCAATCGTTTTGTAACCACGCCTGAAATTCCAGCATATAGCCCCAGCGTGGCGATTTTTTTGTTTGAAATGCCGGCAATAAGGGCCGCCGCAACTGACAGGAGGCTTGCCAGCTGTACATCTTTGGACAACTGCAACATGCGCGGCGCGTGTCTCCTGCCCGCATGGACAATTTCGTGTGCCAGTATCCCGGCAAGCTCACTCTCAGTTTCTGTTTCCATGAACAGACCCGAGAAAATGACAATATTTCCTCCGAAGGTGGCAAATGCGTTGACTGCTTCATTCCTTGCCAGCAAGACACGGAGGTCGAGGGCGCTGCTTGGGGGTGCCGATACCAGGCGTTTGTTAAGCGATTGTAGATATTCATTTAATTCGATATCCGCAACTATTGGAAGCGATGCCCGTAGTTCATAGAGGATGACCTCGCCAAGCCATTTTTCTTCACTCAAAGTCAGCCCGCTCACATTGACACCTCCCAGGTCAGGCAGTGTCGGTCCCTGATTCTGCGCTTTTCCGGAAAAGGGCAGGGCTGACAAAACCAGCAAGGCAGGCAATGACATCCGTTTGAAAAAAAGAAAGGGCTTCAATTGCTGATCTTGAAAATAGCGGTTCACGATCCAGGCTTTAGAGTATAGCCTGCTGTTTGAGACATGCAGAAAACTCTTCTGAACAGTGTTTGTTCGAGTATGATAGGGTCTGTCCGTTTCTTTGTGTTGCCACGAGGTACAATAGCGAGATGGGGAGATCGGGGTTGAAAAGTTTGCATGCCGTAATTTTTATTGCCGTCCTGCTTCTGTTTTCCGGGTATAGCGCAACGGGAAATGAACAAGAGGCGCGGGAGTTGATCAGTGGTACCGTGAATCAGATTCTGGTGGATTTGGGAAGCGCTAGTACTACGCAAAGAAAAAGCCAGGATTTTTATGAGGAACTGGTTGAGGCCAGGCTGGTTCCCTGGATGGATATGAATGACGTGGGCAGGCTGGTTGTTGGCAAGGAGGCATGGTCAAGTGCAGATGAAGTTCGGCGCGGGCGGTTTGTTGAGGTTTTCAAAACGCGATTGAAGGAAACCTACGCGCAGGCGATAGGACTGGTTGCAGACGTAAAAATTGAGTACCTCGACCTGCCGCAGCCCAGACATTACAGTCTCGTGGGCAGCTTGGTAAGCTTCCCTGGCCAGTCACAAAAGCCTTACCGGGTAGATTATGTCTTGCGCAAACAAAAAACATGGAAAATTATTGACATCAAGTTTGGGAACATCAGCCTGGTGAAGCTTTTTCGCGACAATTATGCTGGAATCATACAAAACGAAGGGCTTGAAGCGCTGATTCAGCACCTGGAAAACCAGACTGTGCCGATTATCCAAAATCTACCGTGACAAGTGTTTATTTGCCTGCGCAGCGATTCTTTCATCAGTTGTTCAGCAACCAGGGGGGCTGGGTCGCGATAGGGTATTTTCATGGATAGATTGCACATAAGTGGCGGATTGCCCTTGCGGGGATTGGTGCGTGTATCCGGTTCTAAAAATGCGGTTTTACCGATGTTGTTGGCATCTCTGCTGGCGGATGGTTCATTAAAAATACGAAACGTCCCACACCTGCACGATGTCACCACAACGATCATTCTGCTCCGGCAGATGGGCGTATCGATCGTGGTGGACGAGTCGATGTCCGTTGAAGTAGACAGCAGCACCTTGAACAGTTTTTTTACCCCTAACGACATTGTAAAAACCATGCGTGCCTCGGTGCTGGTCCTGGGACCTCTGCTGGCCCGGCATGGCATTGCAAAAGTGGCTCTCCCGGGAGGGTGCGCAATTGGTTCAAGGCCCATTGACATCCATTTGAACGGCCTGAAAGCAATGGGGGCAATCATTAAAATCAGTGATGACGGTTATATTGAAGCCCGTTGTCCGTCCCGCCTGAGAGGAACGCACCTGGTATTTGATTGCGTAACAGTCACCGGGACGGAAAACCTGATGATGGCGGCTACGCTGGCTACCGGAACCACAGTTCTTGAAAATGCGGCCCGAGAGCCTGAAGTAGTTGATTTGGCGAATTGTCTGAACTGCATGGGAGCAAATATAGAGGGGGAAGGAACATCGACGATCAAAATCCATGGAACAAATTCTCTGTCTGGATGTACCTTTGATGTTCTCCCCGACCGCATAGAGGCTGGTACTTATCTGGTGGCTGCCGCTATTACCGGCGGCAAAATCACGGTTGAAAATGCCCGTGCCGACCTGATGGACGCGGTTTTGTGTAAATTGCATGATGTGGGAGCTGAAATCCAAGTGACCAACAGTCACGTCACTCTCGATATGACCGCGCGACGGCCACGAGGAACCGACATTACGACGGCTCCCTTTCCTGCTTTCCCAACTGACATGCAGGCACAATTCACCAGCCTGAATGCCATATCCACGGGGAAAAGCGTGGTCACAGAAACGGTTTTTGAGAATCGCTTCATGCACGTTGATGAAATATGTCGAATGGGGGCATCCATTAGCGTGCAAGGCAACCGTGCAATGATTGAGGGAACAGAAAAACTGCATGGAGCTGAGGTGTCGGCAACAGACCTGCGTGCTTCTGCGTCCTTGATTCTTGCGGGCCTGGTGGCGGAAGGGGAAACAATAGTGGACAACATTTATCACATTGACCGCGGTTATGAATGCATTGAAGAAAAGTTGGCACAGCTCGGGGCCAATATTCGGCGTGTCCCGGCGCCGGATTGAGCGCGCAGGAGTATTTTGTTTTTACAGAAGAAAGACCAGGCAAAAATTTTTTTTGCAGTTTCCAGAGGGCGCGTACTGGAAAGCGCAATGCCGATGCTCAATGCCTTGAATTGTGCTCCATTAAGCGGTTTTGAGGGCAGTCGCAAACTGGTAGTGGAAACGTCTGATCCTGAAATCAATCTGCTGGTTTTACGTGGGGTTGACGTTTTGACTTATGTGGAGCACGGGGTCTCCGGTCTGGGAATAGTCGGCAAGGATATTTTGATGGAGCATAAAGGGAGTGGGGTTTACGAGCTGCTTGATCTGAATATCGCACATTGTCGTATGGTGGTTGCCGGTCTCCCTGAAGCACTCACGAGAAATGGGAAAAACAGCAGGCGCCTGAGGGTGGCAACCAAATATCCGAGCACCACGCTGGATTACTTTGCCAGCACAGGAGAACAGGTGGAAATCATCAAACTTAACGGCACAACGGAGTTGGCACCACGTCTTGACCTGTCGGATTATATAGTGGACATTGTCGATACCGGAAAAACACTTCAGGCCAATGGCTTGAGAGTACATGAAGAAATCGCGACCATCAGTGCACGTCTGGTCGCCAACAAGGCACTGATGAAAACGCAATTTGAGCGCATCAGCGTAATCGTGAGACTCCTGAAACAGGCTATGAACTATTGAATATGCAGAGAAAAATAAACTATGCGTAAGACGGATGATTTGAGGATTACTGAAGTCCGGGAACTGACACTCCCCGCAGAGTTGTTGGCCGACCTGCCGTCGAGTGAAACAGCCTCCCATTGTGTCTGTGAGTCTCGTGAAGCGATCAGAAACATTTTGTCCGGAGAAGACAGCCGTCTGCTTGTTATTGTCGGCCCCTGTTCCGTACACGATCTTGAAGCCGCCCGCGAGTACGCTGAAAAGCTGCGCCACTGCATAGAAAAACACAAATCTCATTTGCATATCGTGATGCGGGTTTATTTCGAGAAGCCCAGAACGATCTCTGGGTGGAAGGGGCTGATTAACGATCCGGATCTGGATGGTAGTTTCAAAATAAACAAAGGATTGAAATCAGCCAGACAGCTGTTGCTTGACTTGAATGAAATGGGGGTTTCGGCTGGTACTGAATACCTGGATTTGATCAGCCCGCAATTTGTTGCCGATCTGATAAGCTGGGGTGCCATAGGAGCACGCACAACAGAAAGCCAGGTCCATCGTGAGCTCGCATCTGGACTGTCCTGTCCGGTGGGCTTTAAGAATGGCACCAGCGGAAATTTACAAATTGCGGTGGACGCGCTGCGTTCGGCGGCTTTGCCGCATCATTTTTTATCTGTCACCAAACAGGGCAGGTCGGCAATTTTTTCGACGTCTGGCAATCCTTATTGCCATGTGATCATGCGCGGGGGGGAGGAAAGCAATTACGATGCACGCAGCGTGGAACATTGTTCAGAAATGCTGTCAAAGGCAGGAAAACCACCTAAAGTGATGATCGATTTCAGCCATGCCAACAGCGCCAAACAACACGAGCGGCAATTGTTGGTGGGCAAGTCTGTGGCCGCACAGATTCGCAGCGGGAAACAGAACATCATCGGTGTCATGATTGAAAGCCACTTGGTTGGTGGACGCCAGGACCTGGTATCCAAGGAACAGCTTGTATACGGCCAAAGCATCACCGATGCCTGCCTGGCCTGGGAAGACACGAAAAAATTGTTGGGTCTCCTGGCTGAAGCCATAGATGCGGGACGTGGCAGTACGCTTTGAATCTGTTTGTTGAACATCTGGATGCCAGCCAACGTGATTTCGAAAAATGTTTTGAAGCGTTTTTGTCTTCCGCCGGCGACACTCCTGCCAGCCTGGTTTCCCAGGTGCGCGAGACCTTGGTTGATGTTCGCTTGCGTGGCGATGCGGCTCTTTTGGCTTACGCACGAAAATACGACGGTTACTGCGGAAGGGACAGCACAGAATTTCGAATTTTAAAAGAAAAAATAGGCAGTTCTTTCAAAAATTTGGATGTTGATGTCAAGAAAGCACTTGAGAAATCAGCTGAGCGGATACGTCGCTATGCCGAGGCACAAAAACTCACTTCCTGGGAAATTGAGGACGATTTCGGAAATCTGGTTGGTCAGCGGGTTGAACCTCTGGGGTCGGTCGGGCTTTATATCCCAGGAGGCACAGCAAGCTATCCATCTTCGCTGCTGATGACGGCCTTGCCGGCTCAGGTGGCTGGCGTCCCGCACATTGTGGTCGCGACACCAACGCGGCCTGGAAATGGACTTTCGGTTTTGCTTGCCGCGGCCGCCATTTGTGAAGTGGATGAGATTTACCATATTGGTGGTGCCCACGCCGTTGCTGCCCTTGCTTTCGGAACTGAAAGCATTCCCAGAGTCGATAAAATCGTCGGTCCTGGGAACCAGTACGTAACCGAAGCGAAACGCCAATTATTTGGCCAGGTAGGGATCGACATGCTGGCCGGCCCGTCGGAAGTCGTGGTCGTTTGTGATGACAGTGTCGACCCTCACTGGGTGGCTGCTGACCTTTTCTCCCAGGCGGAGCACGACGAAGACGCAAAGGCAGTGCTGTTGACGCCCGATCATGAAATGCCAGATCGAGTCCTGGCAGCTATGCGAGCGTTGATCACAGAAATGCCAAGGGCAAAAATCATTCAGAAAGCCTTGCAGAATCACGGCCTGATGATCACCGTTGGCAACCTGCAGGAAGCAGCTGACATTGTCAATCGCATGGCCCCGGAACACTTGGAATTGCATGTCGATGACCCGCATGCGATATTGAGCCTGATACGTAACGCCGGAGCGATTTTTGTCGGCAAATATTCACCCGAAGTGGTGGGGGATTATTGTGCCGGACCGAGCCATGTTTTGCCCACTGCCGGAACTGCGCGCTTCGCTTCTCCGCTTGGTGTATATGACTTCCAGAAGCGAAGCAGCACCATCCAATGCAGTCGTGTCGGCTCTGGCATTCTGTCGCACTGTGCCGGCACCATCGCCCGCCAGGAAGGCCTGTATGCGCACGCCAGGTCCGCCGATTGTCGTGTGCACGCTTCCGTCTCTGTAAATGATTGAGTTGCGGCGACTGGTGTCCTACGCAGACGATTTTCTTGCTGCCCACCGTTTTCGACACTGTTGCCCGAACGGCTTACAGCTCGAGAGGCGGCCGAATATCCGGCGCATTGTTTCTGGAGTGACTTCCTGCCTGGACTGCATAGAAGCGGCAGTGGTGCGGAATGCCGACGCTTTGCTGGTCCATCACGGCCTGTTTGGAATAAAGAAAGCCATGTGCTCACCGGCATGAAGGCTCGTCGTCTGGGGTGTCTGCTGGACGAACAGATCAGCCTGCTTGCCTACCATTTGCCTCTGGACGCACATCCGGAAATCGGTAATAACGCCAGGCTGGCCATATTGCTTCCCGTCGAGCAATGATTGAGTTGCGGCAACTGGTGTCCTACGCAGACGATTTTCTTGCTGCCCACCGTTTTCGAGACTGTTGCCCGAACGGCTTACAGGTCGAAGGGCGGCCGAATATCCGGTGCATTGTTTCCGGAGTGACTTCCTGCCTGGACTGCATAGAAGCGGCAGTGGTGCGCAATGCCGACGCTTTGCTGGTCCATCACGGCCTGTTCTGGAATAAAGAAAGCCATGTGGTCACCGGTATGAAAGCTCGTCGTCTGGGGTGTCTGTTGGGCGAACAGATCAGCCTGCTTGCCTACCATTTGCCTCTGGACGCACATCCGGAAATTGGCAATAACGCCAGGCTTGCCACATTGCTTCCCGTCGAGCATTGCGAGTTGATCGGTGACCAGGGTCAACAACCTTTAGTCATGTATGGCACCCTCGTCAAAAGCATGACTGCCGAAGCCTTCAAGCGATTGCTCGCGAGGCAGCTTGAACGTGAACCTTTGCTGGTTCGCGGTGGGGAACATGAGATTCGTACAGTCGGCTGGTGTACCGGGGCCGCACAGGATTTTATTTCTGTCGCGGTACGCTACCGCCTTGATGCTTTCATCAGTGGTGAAATTTCAGAACAGACGACCCATGTTGCCAGAGAAGAAGGGATTCACTACTTTGCCGCCGGACACCACGCCACCGAACGCTACGGTGTGGAATCGTTGGGGAAACATCTCGCCGAACGCTTTTCACTGGAGCATCACTTCGTCGATATCGACAATCCGGCTTGACAGGAAGTAAAACAGGTAAAAAACAAAGTTGCTTCCATCGTTATCTTCATAGGCATGTTCGATTTACTAATTGAACCGGAATGGATTCTTCCCGTGGAACCTGATGAAGTTTTGTCTGGTCATGTCCTGGCAGTAAGAGCTGGGAAAATAGCGGCTTTGTCACCGCTTTCCGAAACCAGAGACTGGCAGGCGAAAGAACATTTGAAATTACCGGGTCATGTTTTGTTTCCAGGTTTTGTGAATGCGCACACGCATGCGGCGATGACCTTACTCCGCGGTTTTGCCGACGATCTGCCTCTCCATACTTGGCTGGAGGAACATATTTTCCCTGCTAAACGGCGTTGGGTAGGCCCCGAATTTGTGGCGGCGGGCAGCCGTCTGGCCGTGGCAGAAATGATCCGTGGTGGAACCACCTGTTTCAATGACATGTATTTCTTTCCGGAAGAAACCGGCCAAGTCGCAAAACAGGCCGGCATTCGGGCCGTACTGGGTTTGCTGGTTCTGGATTTCCCCACCAATTGGGCTGCGACTTCGGATGAATACCTGGCGAGGGGGCGCGCCGTTTACGAGACATTGCACGGCGAGGATTTGTTGCGCTTCAGCTACGCTACGCATGCCCCTTATACAGTAGGCGATGAATCACTAAAGCGGGTGCAGGCACTGGCGGAAGAATTGGATTTGCCCATACACATGCATATTCATGAAACCAGCCGGGAAGTTGAAGATGCGAAAGAACAGCAGGGTATGCGTCCTTTGGAAAGACTGGATCGTCTGGGCTTTGGGGACTGATGGAGCTGCCAGCAATAATGATTTGGACATGCTGGGGGAGGGACGCAGTGCAGCGTTTCTTGCCAAGGCATTCGCTGAGGACAGCACGGTTTTGCCGGCGAATGAAGTGCTGAAGATTGCGACTTTGGGGGGGGCACGTGCTTTGAGTCTGGATGCCGAAATCGGTTCACTTTTCTTGGGGAAGCAAGCCGATTTAACGGCAGTGGATTTGCGTCGTCCGGAAACACAACCGGTGTATGACCCGTGTGCCCAGCTCTTATACGCTGCTGGTCGATCACAGGTAAGCTACGTTTGGGTGGCGGGTCGCATGCTGCTGAAAGAAAGGCAACTGTTGTCTATGAACCTGGAAGCCATTTTGCGGGAAGCCCATGACTGGGGGAGACGCATAGTTGCTGACCTGAAGCAGGTGTCACAAGGTCGGGAGCCCAGACACTGAAGCCGGAATGGCTTTGGGCTACCGAGTAGAACATGAAATCGTAGAATCGCGATCTCCAACTGGAAAAACCGAGGAGAGTTATGCCAAGCAGTCAGCAAAAACTAGACTTGACTGGGATGAATTGCCCGTTGCCCATCTTGCATGCCAAAAAAACTTTGGCAAAAATGCAAAGTGGGCAGCTACTCAGTATCATCGCCACTGATTCGGGTGCAGTCAAAGACTTCGAAGCCTTTTCAAGGCAGACCGGAAATAAGTTGCTGGAAAGCCGTGAGAAGCTGGGAAAATTCTATTTTTTGATTCGAAAAGCGTAGTTGTCACTGTTGCCGATAAAAATTGAATGGTTGCTTTTATGTCAAAGCTCAGTCTTTGCAAGGCGGTGTTTTTTTTCCAGGTAACTGGAAGACGGGGCCATGGCAGATAGACGAGTGATTTCGGTGTTGCTCGAAAACGAGGCGGGAGCCCTGGTCATGGTTGCCGGTCTGTTTTCCGCCCGTGCCTGTAACATTGATTCTCTGACGGTTGCTGAAACAGAAGACAGAAGTTTGTCTCGCATGACGATTGTTTCACGAGAAAATGAGAGAAAAATTTCACAAATCGTCAAGCAGTTAAGTAAGCTGGCAAGCGTGGCTCAGGTTTCGGTTCCTTTGCCGCACAAACACATAGACCGGGAGATGCTGCTTGCCAAAGTCCCGTGTGAGGACACGCAAAAGTCACGAAGTGCCTTGCGTAAATTTGCAGAACAGTACGGAGCACGGATCATAAAAAACGGTGCGGGGAAGTGTATATTTGAAATGTTCTCATCTTCCGAGATCATAGAAGATTTTGCTCAGGCACTGTCTGCTTGGCATCCGTTGGAAGTTGTACGTTCAGGTGCAATCAGCGTTAGCTGTGAAGATTTGATGCTGTCCGATGCCACGAAAACCGCCCGAAACAGGAACCAAGGAGAGAAAAAAACAAAATGAAAATTTACTACGACAAGGATGTGCAGGCTGCGTATTTGCAAGGCCTGAAAGTAGCAGTGATCGGGTTTGGCTCGCAGGGACACGCGCATGCCCTGAATTTGCACGACTCGGGTGTGGACGTCATCGTTGGTCTTCGCGAGACCTCGAGTTCCCGTCAAAGCGTTTCCGAAGCCGGGCTGTTGTGCACCACCCCTGCCGAAGCAGCGGCGCAATCAGACGTGCTGATGCTGTTGGCGCCGGATGAGAACCAAGCTGAAATCTATGTTGACGATCTGGCACCAAACCTGCGCCATGGGACCACGCTGGGTTTTGCCCATGGTTTCAATATCCATTTTTCCATGATTGAGCCGCGTGCAGATCTGGATGTTTTCATGGTGGCTCCCAAAGCTCCAGGACACCTGGTTCGTTCCACTTATTTGAAAGGGCAGGGGGTTCCCGTCCTGATCGCAATCGCCAACAACGTGTCCGGTCGTGCCCACGATCTGGCGCTGGCGTATGCCGGTGCCATCGGCGGCGGCCGAGCCGCCATCATTGAAACAACTTTTCGCGAGGAAACCGAAACGGATTTGTTTGGGGAACAAGCCGTGTTGTGCGGCGGCGTTACTGCCTTGATTGAAGCAGGATTTGATACCTTGGTGGAAAATGGATACGCTCCGGAAATGGCGTATTTTGAATGTTTGCATGAATTGAAACTGATTGTGGATTTGATTTACGAAGGCGGAATTCCCAATATGCGCTACTCGGTTTCCAATACGGCTGAGTACGGTGACATCAGCCGTGGGCCGAGGGTGATCAATCAGGCGGTGCGCGAGGAAATGAAAAACATACTGTCCGAAGTTCGTTCCGGGAAATTTGCAAAAGAGTTCGTTGCCGAAAGCCGGGCCGGGGCGCAGGCCATGAAAGCAGCAAGGCAGGAAGCCAGCGCCAGTGAAATAGAAAAAACGGGGCGCCGCCTGCGAGCCATGATGCCGTGGATCAGCGCCAATCGCTTGGTGAAAAACTAAGTACCGGAAAACAGCCACAAACTGAAAGTGAAAAAAAGAAGGGGCATCTACGTACTACCCAACTTGATTACCAGTGCCTCTTTGTTTCTTGGTTTCTGGTCGATGATACTGGCCCTCAACGGGCGCTTTGAAAGTTCTGTTTTAGCAATTTATGCCTGTCTGGTTCTGGACTTTTTGGACGGGAAAGTCGCACGAATGACGGCTTCTGAGACTCGTTTTGGTGCTGAATATGACAGTCTCAGCGATGTGGTGGTTTTTGGTTGCGCGCCGGCAATGCTACTTTACCAATGGTTTTTTTTCGCAACCGACACCATGTGGATACGGGCTGGCTGGCTGGTTGCCTTTGTCTTTTTATCGACCACTGCCATGCGCCTGGCACGTTTTAACGCGGTCACAAGCAAGGATGTCCGCCCGTTTTTCCTGGGTCTGCCGTGTCCCATTGCCGCGGTTTTTCTGATTTCCCTGGCTTGGGTATGCAAAAACCAGGGATTTGACGGTGAATGGTTGCGCTGGTTGATGTCTAGTGCCATGGTTCTGGTATCTGTCTTGATGGTCAGTAATTTCAGTTACTATAGTTTCAAGGAAGTCAAGCTCAGTTCGCGTATTTCGCTTCTTGCCATGTTCCTGCTGGTTTTAACATTTGTTTTGTTTTCACTGGATCTCCAGTTGTTTGCCTTCCTCGTATCATCTGTTTATCTGCTCTCCCCATTACCTCGCTCTGCGGTGCGGTTACTGAGAAAACAAAAAACCGGTGACACAAACCCAAAAAAAAGTCATCCTTTCCATAAAGATTGAATTGATTTCGTCGTTGAACAATAGGCAAATATCTTTTGACAAAGCCCAGAAATACAGGGTCTTAGTTCGCATTTTATTTGTAATTCTCTTTGTTCATTGCTGTCATGCCAATGTCTCGGCAACGACAAACAGGCAGGAACAGAAAATCGGAATTGTTTCCTTGTTGGGGCACCGGCTGAACTTGATATACCTTGGACAACTGGCCTTTTCGGATGAGTCTAAAGTGGTAAGCGTAAAAAACTGGCGTACAGATGAATACCTGCTCTCAAAATTACTGCTTGGAAAAAACAGCAATTGTTTCCAGAAACTTGCCCCCCGGGCCATGCGAGATTTAAGCCGTGTCTATGACACAAGTCAATCCGGCTGGTTATACAGCAAAAACTATGATTTGAGACAAATCAAAGGGCAGTTGAGAAAAATCAGCAAAGAAACAGGGGTTGAGAAGTGGTTGCTGATTTTGAAAAACAAGTCAATCGATCGGATTCTGGATACAGACCGACATTTCGTGGGCTACGGACTCTATCGCAACGCTTACCACCGCAGGCATGTTTATCTTTATGCCTATACTGTGATGCAGTTGTTCGACACACGTTCCGGGAGAATTCTCAAAAGTTTGAAGGTCGCCTCTTCGCGCAAATTGAACGCTGAACACTGGACAAAAAGTTGGTCCTCGCTCAGCAAAGAAAAACGCCTGATTTTGCGAAACACTTTCAATCGCATGCTTGCAACCGACCTGCAAAATGCAGTAAAACCATTATGCCGGGTGGCTGCTTGATGTAATTTTTGATGGGCCGAGAAAAATGACCTCAACCGAAAGTACCCCACAGAACAATGTGCTTGAAGCCCAAGACCCGGGTATGTCCCAGACCTTGGAGTATTTTCGTGAACTGGTAATGAATTCCGCTGGGGGCAGCATCTTGCTGGAGTACAGTGAAGTTTTCATAGCAGTTCTGAGTGTCGTGGTGGCTGCCTTTCTAGCTGCGATTTTCATCAAAATCCTGTTAAGAGGATTAAAGAAGAAAAAACGCAAATGGGAGGTCGCCTTTTTTTCCAGCCTCACCGGCCCATTGGTCACGATGATGTACCTGGTCGGTTTTACGTATGTCCTGGAAATTTTTGTCGACGCCAACCAAGCTAAGACGATAGAAATATCAGTCGCCGTACGCCATCTTGGAATTATTTTTTGCCTGCTGACATTTTCGCTGAGACTCATCCGGAAAGTAGAAGAACAATTGATTGAAAAAATTGCCTCCGGAACCGGCCATAGCCTGGATGCAACAGGCACACGCATGGTGACACGGCTGCTTCGTATTTCTCTTGTCGCCGCGGCCGGGCTCACTGCTTTGAGTGAAGCGGGAATAAGCGTGTCGGGAATTCTGGCTTTTGGTGGGGTAAGTGGTCTGGCAGTAGGCTTGGCCGCCAAAGACCCGTTGGCAAATTTTTTTGGCGCGGTCATGATCTCATTGGACAGGCCTTTTGTGGAAGGCGATGAAATCCGTTCTCCGGACCGCTCGGTCGAGGGCTTTGTGGAACACATCGGTTGGCGCATCACTCGGATCAGAACCTACAACGGTCACGCACTTTATTTGCCGAACTCCCTTTTTTCAACTGTCATTATTGAAAACCTGACGCATATGAAGCTTCGTTACTTTGATCAGGTTTTCGGACTTCGCTATGAAGACATCGATAAAATCGGTGACATTTCCAGGGATATCAGAGAGCTTTTAATCAACCACAAGGATGTCGACAACGAATATTTGAACATCATCGTCAGGAAGTTGTCGGAATCCACGGTTGATCTGGCAGTAGAATTTTATACCCATGAAGTAAGCTACAAAGGCTTCACCAAAGTCAAAGAAGAGATTCTCCTGGCGATCACCGAAATTGTCGATAAACGTGGCGCGCAAATGCCATACCCTATACAAAATCTGATTTTGCAACAGCACCCGGAAGAGAGAAAAACGGTTACTTCTCCAGACCCATCCGCAATCTTGTCGTAAATGGAGCAAGTCAAGGTTCCTTGACATTTTTTTGTGAGTTCGTAGAGTGGCAAAGAATTTGCCCGGGGCCATAGCTCAGTTGGGAGAGCACTTGCATGGCATGCAAGAGGTCGGCGGTTCGAGACCGCCTGGCTCCATTGCGTTTTTCAGCAGTGCGAAAGTCTTTTTTTCTGAATCGCGCACTGGCTCGCGTACCCCGAGCCGAAGGTTGCGCCATGTGACCCGGATTTACGGTTTTTGTTGCCTTGTTTTTCTGTTCATGGCAGCGGATGCCGCGTGTGTTGCAACTGCAAATGCACCCTCGGAAAACGCATTGCAGCAGCCACGGGTGGAAGTGGCAGGAAAAATTTTCCAAGTGGAGGTCGTGAGCGCCAGTGCAAAACGCGCTTTAGGGTTGTCTGGCCGAACACAACTAGAAAACAACCAAGGAATGCTGTTCATTTTCGAGCAAGACGCCAGACACCGCTTCTGGATGAAAAATATGAGCTTTTCACTTGATATCGCGTGGATAAGCAAGTTTGGAAGCGTGGTACACATGGAAAGACATGTTTCACCCGAAAGCTGGCCCAAATCTTTTGCTCCGTCAAAGGCGGCACGGTACGTTCTGGAAGTACCTGCCGGACAACTTTCCCACGTTGCTCCAGGTGATCGAGTGCGCTTTGAAAAAGTGCCCATTCAACCGCTCTGATGTGATGCCCCCTGTCTGGAATGAGGCTGTCAAGCTTCTCGCATTGCCTGGGAAGTAAGTAAAAAAGCAGACATATCATTGAGCGAACTGTGCCGGCCAGGCGTCGAAAAGCTTGCGGTTTTTTCGTAAAAATTTGAGAAAATCTCTTCAATCGACCCAGTTGTTCCGTTCACATGAGAGATGCGTTTTTGCGAAAAACTTTGCTTGGAATGTTATCATGGAGCGCCCGATCGCTTTGGTCCCCATCGTCTAGAGGCCTAGGACTTCGCCCTTTCACGGCGGCAACGGGGGTTCGAATCCCCCTGGGGACGCTTTCGCCTGAGGGCCGGTGTAGTTCTTGAAATCAGGGACAGCAGCGTCCGGGTTTTTCTTGGGCAAAAACTCCAATGTGACAGTTGGATGTCTTGAAAAACGGAACATGAACTCAGCTCGAGCCGTACAAGGCTCGGCGTGCAGTTGATTTTGAGATCGTGGATGTGGCACACTCTCGGTTTAGCTGGCATCCATGCCTGACTGGAGTGTTGAACTGGGTGTCGTGTTTTCATTTTCTGGCAAGAGGAGAATAATCGTGAAAGTGAACTGGGACGAAGATATCTGCATACATGCTGGCAAATGTGTTGAAGGCTTGCCATCGGTATTCAAAGTTGTTGACAAAAAATTTGTGATCGAGCAGTCGGGGGCGGACGAGAGCGCGATTCGTGAAGTCGTTGCCAAATGTCCCTCGGGAGCACTGACAATCGAAGAGTAATAAAATAATAGCTGCCGCATATTTCTGAATATTCGGGGCGCTTATTCAAGATGTGATTTGTTTAGCCCGCGCCGTTCCCGTCTCTTTTTTTGCTTCTCAGCGGCACAAAACAAGAATTCCTTTCAAGGCTTGAGAGCTTTCCAGTTGACGGTGGAATGGTAAAGCCGTGTTTTCTTTCGGTAAAAAAGAGTTTGCAGCGACCGTAAATTCAAGCACTGAGCTGATAGTCAAAAAAGGCCAGAACCTTCTGGCTGCCGGGTTGAAATCAGGATTGGACTGGCCGCACGACTGTCGCGTTGGAAGCTGCGGCACGTGCCGGTGCAGGCTGCTGTCCGGTAAAATAAAGCCCCTGTCAGATTTTACCTACGTGTTGGCGATGAAAGACATAAAGCAGGGATATATTCTTGCCTGTCAGACCCGCTTGAAAAGCGACATAGCAGTTGAAGTCCTGTTTGGTGTCGAAAAAAGAGTGGCAGTGGAAACGCGTGAGGCGCGGGTGTCCAGTGTCCGGACCTTAACCCATGACATTCTCGAGTTGGTGATCACTGCTGAGACCCCTTTCCCCCCAGGGATGACTGCCGGCCAGTACGCAGAAATTATCTATCCGGGACTGAGCAGTCCACGTTCCTATTCTTTCGCCACCGACTTGGAAGATCAAGCGCAAAGCACTCTGACTTTTTACATCCGTAATGTTCCTGGCGGCGAATTCACCGGCTGGCTTTTTGCTAAGGATCGTCACCATGCTGAACTGACTGTAAGCGCACCCTATGGAGATTTTTGTTTGCATGATAATCACAAAACCATGATATGTATCGCCGGGGGGAGTGGCATGAGCGGCATAAAAGCCATCCTTGAAAAGGCGTGCAGAATCGGTGCGAAAAGGGATGTGGTTTTCTTGTTTGGTGCACGCACTCAACGTGACAGTTACTGTGCGGAAGAAATTGGAAAAATTGGCAGGGAATGGAACTCCGATCATCAGTTCATTTACGAAACAGTATTGTCCGATGAATTGCCGGGTAATGACTGGACGGGCCCACGCGGGTTCGTAACTGATTATTTCCAGCAAAAATATTTGCAGGAATCCGGCTTGGACATTCTGAAATGCGAAGCATATCTGTGCGGCCCCCCCGCGATGGTTGATGCCGGAATCAAAATGCTTACAGAAGCCGGTCTGCAAAGCGACGCAATGTTTTATGACAAGTTCCTTGACGCAAGCACGATTGAGGGTGGACGTTAAGTCCTTCTACCTGGAAGCAACAGAGACCTGCAAACATTCCCCGGCAGATCATTCACAGTGATGCTTGTCCACTCAGGAGTGATTGAATGCTCCAGGCAACTGCGAGCAGGTCTGGTGGAGAGCAGGCACATGATTGAACGGGGATGCCTGCCTGCTTTAGGCTTCCCGGCGCGTAGATCGGGCAGTCGATTTGTTCAGCAGATTTCTCGACCGCGTAATTCAGCCTGCAGCGTTGCGTTCTCATCCCGATGGTCCAGGCATCGATGCCAAAGTTCGTATCCGCCTCAACCAGGCCTGGCAAAGAAAGCCAAAGGCTATGCCACTCACTGATCACTGAGATGCACATCGTATCGTCTGTTACGGCGCCTCAAGTGATCTTGGCGGCCGGAATCTGGTTGATTCTGTGTCAGGTCCTTCCTTATTGGCCACAGATTCCAGTAGGGTAGCCGTGCGGAAAAAGTAGACAGCCTCCTGTTGCTCGTGCAGCCTTGGTACTTGACTGTTCGGGTCTGATTTGAACAATAGGTTGAAGCAAGGTACTTTGTGTAGCGTTCCCGGTGATTTTTTTCGGGGATGACCAAGGATCTTGGTTTGGGGTGGGTGACATCGTTTTGCCTGATTTTTCCAAGACGTAGCTAATACACCCTCGCTTTGTTTTCCTGATTGCACCGATTGTCAGACTTATGCCTTTCAGTGAACAGAGGAAGAAAGCAGCATTCGCGTTCGGAAGCCTGACCTACGTCCTACGTCGGGACTCCTTCGTTCATTTGCAACAGAGAGGCATTTTAAAAATTATGAACAAAGCTGAATTAATCACCAAGTTGGCTGAGCAGGCAGAACTCAGCAAATCGGATGCAACCAAAGCATTGGGTGCGGTCATTGAGATTATCAGCGCTTCCCTTGCAAAAGGTGAGCCTGTAGTGCTTATTGGCTTTGGTAGCTTCCAGGTTCGTGATCGGGCTGCCCGGGCAGGCCATAATCCCCGGACCGGCAAAAAAATTGAAATTGCCGCATCCAGGCAACCAACTTTCAAGGCTGGTCGCACATTGAAAGACCGAGTCGCCTGAACTTCGCCGCTCACGCGGTCATTGTCTGACGTGGGCAGAGTGCTTGTTGCCGGTGTTTTGTCGGTCGTGTCTCCCAAGCGGATTGCAGGGGTGCTTAGCTCAGTGGCAGAGCGTCGCCCTTACAAGGCGAAAGTCGGGGGTTCAACTCCCTCAGCACCCATACTTAAAGGGAGCGGTAGTTCAGTTGGTTAGAATACCGGCCTGTCAAGCCGGGGGTCGCGGGTTCGAGTCCCGTCCGCTCCGCCACTACAACACCGGAATATACGCGGTGCGATACCCCTCGTCCCTGAAGATCTAAACAAGGATTGTTATTCAATGTTGATGCAAATCAAGGACAAGGCAAGTGGTTGGGTGGCATATCTGATAGTCGGGTTGATTTCTGTTCCTTTTGCGCTTTGGGGCATTAACCAATACTTCTATCTGGGCACTGATCCTGTAGTCCTGGAAGTAGGTGGCGAGGAAATTCCCTACAGCGTTTTTCAGGCTACCTACCGGGAACGCAAGCAATACTTGGAATCCATTTCAGGGTCACAAAACATCAGCGACCAGCTGGTGCAGAGAGAAACCATCAATGCCCTGGTACGAGAAAGAATTTGGGATATCGAAGCAAAGAAAAACGGCTACTTCATAACGGATTTGGAGCTTGCCAACTACATTGAAAACCTGCCGGAATTTATGCGGGACGGAAAATTCGACAAAGAAAAATACCAGGCGATCATTGATTTGCGACGAGAATCTAAAGCAGGTTTTGAAGAATCGCTCCGACGCACGCTTTTAAGTAGTCGCGTACCCAGACTCATTGAGGAAACAGGTTTTACATTAGAAAATGAAAGGGAGCGATACGAAAAGCTGCTTTTTCAAGAGCGCGGGCTGCGCTATGCCACTATCGCTGCCGGCCAGTTCATTGTTCCAGGAAGTGTCAGTGCCACAGAAGTCGAAACGTTTTATGAAGAAAATATTGAGCGTTTTATGCAGCCGGAAGCCGTGTTGCTGGAATACATTGAGCTTGATGAAAAAGAACTGGTGGACCCCGATGCTGTCAGCACTGAACAAGTCACCAGTTATTACGAGACCAACCCCGATGAATTTTTTGCACCTGAACAGTTACGAATAGCACACATTTTGTTTGACGTTGCAAAACATGGAGAACTGGGTGTATGGGAACGCTTGGCAACTGTGTATGGTGAACTGAAAAAAGGAGCGGCCTTTGAAAAGCTCGCTGAAGAATATTCAGATGATAGTCTGACAGCGGAGCAGGGGGGCGAACTTCCCCTGATTTCGTACGAAGACTTGGGCGAAGAACGCATTGTTGAAGCTTTGGAGTCTTTATCTCCGGATGAATTCAGCACGGCAATAGAAACTGTCTACGGCTTGCAGATTTTCAAATTGTTGGGTCGTGTTTCATCGCACAGGATCAGCATCGACAATGCCGGCTACCAAATCAGATCAGAATTGGCTTCACAGCTGGCACAGGAAGAATTCAATGATTTGCTGGACCAGTTGGGCAGCTTGGTGTATGAGAACGTGGACTCCTTGAAATACCCATCGGAAAGCTTGGGTTTGAAAGTAAAGAAAACTCCCTGGGTGAGTCGTAGTTCAAACACCGGTGTCATGCAGTATTTGAAAGTCAAGGAAGCTGCGTTCACGGAGGATGTCATTCAGCAGGGCTACAACAGTGAAGTGTTGGAAGTGGAAGCCGGACATGCAGTAGTAGTACGGGCGGAAAGTTATCGTCCGGCAAGGCAAAAAGAATTTTCAGAAGTAAAAGCAGCCATCACTACCGAGTTATTGCTCAGCAAGGCTTTTTCTCTGGCCGGAGATAAAGCACTCTCTGTTGTCAAGGCGTTGCGGGGGGGAGCAGACCTGGATTCAGAAGCGCGTAAAGCCGGCCTCCGTGTTCATGACCTGGGCTTCGTGAAAAGGGATACCGAGAGCGCAGACAAAGAACGCTTCATCACCGAAGCCGCGTTTCGCATGAGAAAGCCCGGTGAAAATAAACCGAGCTATCGAAAACTGGAGCACCCGGAGAATGCTTCCTACTACATTATTGAATTGATGGAAATTCGTGATGGTCAACCGACTGAAGAGGATTGGGTTGGTGATGAAGCATTTTCCTACAGTAACCGCGAACTGGAAGCCGCACTTTTAACATTGCTCGGCGGTTCCGAAATCGACGTGTCGCTGGACAGTCTTCCCCAGCCCTGATACGTGCTTGCCTGTGCCGGACGTTTTCCGGAGTCGCTCAGTCAGTTGCGGCTGAAATAACCGCCCTGCTTTGAGTGTTGTTTCGCAAGCTGCGAAAATGGTTTTTCCTTGGTGGCGGGTGCAGATCATCCTTGCCTGCAGCATGTAAAAGCTTTGTTGTCTGTTGCAAGTGGGATGCACGGAACTGGATGTCGTGCTTCGGAGAAGAGGCTGACAGTCGAGGTTCGTGAACCTGGGTAGCAAAGGCAATTTTCAGTGCTGGAAAAGGAGCGGGGACATGCGAAAGTCTTCAACCAAGCAAGTGGTAACCGGCATCCACATAAAGTATTTCGCCGGTAATCCCGGATGCGAGAGGCGAACATAAAAATGCAGCGGCATTGCCCACGTCTTCAATGGTGATATTTCTGCGAAGAGGTGCGTGTTCCGCAGCGTATTCATGCATTTTTCGAAAACCGCTGATTCCTGCGGCTGCCAGGGTCCGTATGGGGCCGGCTGATATTGCGTTCACGCGCGTTCCCTGCGGCCCCATTTCACTTGCCAAGTATCGGACGTTCGCTTCAAGGCTGGCTTTTGCCAGACCCATAACGTTGTAATTTGGAATGGCACGCACCGCACCAATGTAACTCAAAGTCAGAACCGCCCCAGCAGACGCTTTGCTCATGAGAAGGTGCGCTTCTCTCGTCAATGCAGTCAGGCTGTAGGAACTGATCTCATGTGCCTGTAAAAAAGCTTCGCGACTGGTTCCCGCAAGGAAACTTCCAGACAGCGCTTCGCGCGGCGCGAAAGCCAACGAATGCACCAGACAGTCCAAATGTTCCCAGCTGTCGGCCAGCCTGCGAAACAGTTTTAGAATTTGTGTCTCCTCGCTGACATCACAAATAAGAACAGGCGCATCACCGCATTGGGCGGCAAGCGGGAGGATACGTTGCTTTAATCGTTCATTTTGACAAACAAGCGCCAGTGTGGCGCCCTGCTGATAAAAAGTTTTCGCGATGCCCCATGCTATCGAGCGCTCACCTGCCAGTCCGCAAATCAGAACTTTCTTGTTTTCAAGCAACACCGTGCACCTCCTTGAAATATCACGTACAGGGCTTTGGAGATTGGTCGCCACTTGCAGCAATTGCAGGAATGAAAATGGCCAAAAAACCTCCCTGACAGTGTAGCATTAGCAACTTGAACAAGCGTCATGTTTCTTCCTTTTCCGCTTCTGCCTATAACCCTGCCATGAAACGACCACTGGCCATGTCCGTGGTAATTTTCACCGGGCTGTTCCTGTCCGCCTGTGAAGGGCCTTGGAACAACCCCTATTCGGAAGACCTGGCCAACAATTACCTGCATGCCTCTTTTGATGAGCGACCAAAGACTTTGGATCCTGCACGTTCTTATTCCAGCAATGAATATCGTTTCATTGCCCAGATTTATGAACCGCCGCTGCAGTACGCTTATCTGGTGCGTCCGTATCGCTTGATTCCGCTGACCATACGCAGTATGCCAAAGATTTCATACCTTGACCGCGAAGGACGCCCGGCATCGGGTCCGGGAGAAAATATTTCCGCAGTTTATGAAATAACGCTCAAAACGGGTGTGTTATTTCAGCCGCACCCGTCATTTACGAGGCAGGATGATGGTGAATATCTTTACCACCACCTGGGGCCGGGGATGGAAATGCATATTCTGGGCGACTTTGAACGAACGACCACACGCGAGCTGGTGGCTGAAGATTACGTTTACCAGATAAAACGATTGGCCGATCCCGCAAACAGTTCGCCGATTTCACAGTTGCTGCGCAAGCACCTGCAAGGATTTGAAAAACTGAACGCTGAAATTCAACGCTTGCGTGAAGAAGAGTCGACGGGGTGGATTGACCTTCGTCCTTTGACTTTGACAGGCGTGAGAGCTGTCGACAAATACCGTTATCGGATCATCGTCAACAGCCTTTACCCGCAGTTCATTTACTGGCTTGCCATGCCGTTTTTCGCACCGATGCCGTGGGAGGCCGACCGATTTTATGCGCAGGAAATCCTGCAGAAAAAAAACATTACGCTGGACTGGTACCCGATCGGTACCGGTCCCTACATGCTTTCGGAAAACAATCCAAACCTGCGCATGGTCTTGGACAGAAATCCCCACTACCGCAAAGATTACTACCCTCGCATCGGAACGCAGACAGACCGGTCCGCCGGCCTGTTGATGGATGCCGGAGAAGAAATTCCGTTCATCAGCAAAGCAATTTACAGTCTGGAAAAAGAAAGCATCCCTTATTGGAATAAGTTTTTACAAGGCTACTACGATGTTTCGGGGGTGGGTTCGGAAAGTTTTGACCAGGCCGTAACTCTGGGCACAAGGGGTGAATTTGAACTGACGGATTACATGAAATCCCACGATATCCGCATGCACAGCTCCATTGCTCCCACCATTATTTATTTTGGCTTCAATATGATTGATCCGCTGATAGGTGGTTTCGACGAACGTGCCCGGAAATTGCGCCAGGCTATTTCCATCGCCATCGACATAGAAGAATTCATTGCCATATTCCGAAATGGGCAGGGAATCCCGGCGCAAGGGCCACTACCACCAGGCATACCGGGGTATCTTGGCGGCCGGGAGGGCATAAACCCGGTGGTTTATAAATGGGTAAATGGGATGCCGGTGCGCCGGTCCATCGATAAAGCCCGGGAACTAATGGAAGAATCAGGCTATCCCCTGGGCATCGATGCCAGAACGAACAAGCCTCTGGTTCTGAGATTTGTAACCGCGCAATCCTCCACGGAAGATCAACCACGGCTAAGATGGTTGCAAAAGCAATTTTCCAAACTGGGCATTACCATAAATTTTGAAGCGGTTGATTACAATCTTTTTCAGAAAAAGATCAGAACCGGTGCTGCACAATTTTTTATGTGGGGTTGGAACGCTGATTACCCCGACCCGGAAAACTTTTTTTTCCTGTTGTATGGGGAAAATTCCAAAGTCAACCATGGCGGCGAAAACGCAGCTAACTATGTCAACCCGGAATTCGATCGCCTTTTTATGCTCATGGAAGGCATGCCGGATGGTCCCGAGCGATTGGCTATTATTGAACGGATGATGGCCATTGTTCGCGAAGACGCTCCCTGGATCTGGGGCTTTTATCCCACCACTTATTTTTTGCACCACGGCTGGCTGAAAAACGTGAAACCTAACGCCATGGCCAGAAACACTTTGCGCTTCTGGCGGTTGGACGACACGCGGCGCACAACGGAAACCACACGCTGGAATACCCCGATAACCTTGCCTATTTTTGTAATGTTCCTGGTCTTGGCCCTCTTGGTTCTTCCAGCTGTCGTCATCTACCGCAAGAAAAGAAACCGGGCAGCACTGTGAGTGCTTATATTCTCCGCCGGCTGCTTTACGCGATCCCGCTCTTAATTGGCGTTAATCTCATTACTTTTGCTTTGTTTTTCGTCGTGAACACGCCCGATGATATCGCCCGTATGCACCTTGGAAACCGCAATATCGACCAACAGGATGTCGAAAGCTGGAAACAGCAGCATGGTTACAACTACCCAATACTCTATAACTCGCAAAAAGAAGGACTGGAAAAATTCACACAGACACTTTTTGTTCGCGAATCGCTGGAATTGTTTCTTTTTAATTTTGGCCGTTCCGATGGTGGGCGAAACATTGGCAGCGACATCAAACAGCGTGCTTTGCCGAGTCTTGCCATCGCCATTCCAACTTTATTGATCGGGGTTGCTTTCAACATTACTTTTGCTTTTTTCATGGTGTTTTTTCGCGCAACTTACGTGGATTACACATCGGTCATTCTGTGTGCCGCACTGATGTCGATTTCCAGTATTTTTTACATCATCATGGGGCAATTTCTGTTTTCAAAAATACTGAAACTGGCGCCGATTTCCGGCTACGACACTGGTCTGGAGGTCGCCCGGTTTCTGGTTTTACCGGTTCTCGTAGGGGTGCTTAGTGGCATAGGCGCGGGAAGCCGCTGGTATCGGACTATTTTCCTGGAGGAAATAGGCAAGCCTTATGTAAAAACCGCGCGCGCCAAAGGTCTGCAGGAAGCGCATGTTCTGTTCAAGCACGTATTGAGAAATGCTTTGATTCCAATTTTGACCGGGATTGTGGTGGTGTTGCCGGTCTTGTTCATGGGCAGCCTCATCATTGAATCTTTTTTCGGCATCCCAGGTCTTGGCAGCTACACCATCGAAGCCATCATTCATCAGGACTTTGCCATTGTCCGCTCCATGGTTTTTCTGGGCTCAATATTGTACATAGCAGGCCTGCTGCTCACGGATATTTCCTACGCACTTGTTGATCCCAGGGTGCGGTTCAGCTAGCTGGGAAAGGCCCGATACCAACAGTTTTATTCATTTGATCTCTCGTTGACGACGTGCCGGTAATTTTTGTCACCGATGCTCTATTCCTGACCTTGATGGCATCCGGGGTTGCGGCGACTTTTTATATTCGTCGTCACCCGCATTTTTTAATTCCTTGGCGTAAACTTTCCCGGAGTCGCAGCGCCATGATTTCCTTGGTGATTTTGCTGTTTTATCTAACGGTCACTTTGCTGGATTCGCTGCATTTCAAAGTTCCCATCATCAACGCCGACCCGGAAAAACACGCAAATTACGCTACCGACATCATCAGCGTTTTCGATTACCTTGTAGCGCCGATTCTGATTTTTGACAAACAGGAAAAAACTTTCTCGGAACCGTTTTCCACCCACCTGTTCAGCAAAGAAACCCGAAGACTTCCTGATGGAAGCTGGGAGAACACCTACCACCGTTTGAAAATCGCCGGTCCACAGTCCGCCAATCCTGATCGAGAAACACCCCATGAGGGTCTAACCGTCCTTTTTCAAGCCCTCGCGTGGACGCTGCTTTTTTTAACGCTCCTTTTCAGCGCTTTTTTCGCACTGCGGTCCCGTCGCACCGGGACTTCAATTCGAGAAACTGTGAGCGAAATCATGCGCGGCAAAAGCGCCGTGCCCTGGCGAGAAATCCTGCTGACTTTTTCCCTGCTTTCCCTGTTGCTCACTGTGCTTTTTGCACTCAGCTCGAATTACCACGTTTTTGGCACCGACAAAGTTGGGGAGGATGTTTTTTACAAAACTTTGAAAAGCATTCGTACCGGAGTACTCATCGGCACCTTGACCACTATTTTCATGTTGCCTTTCGCACTGCTGCTCGGTGTCGTGGCTGGTTATTTTTTAGGCTGGGTAGACGATGTGATCCAGTATGTTTACACGACTCTGAACTCCATTCCTTCCGTGCTGTTGATTGCGGCTGGTGTCTTGATGTTGCAGATTTACATGACACAACATGAAGCTGATTTCGCTTCCGTAGCGGAAAGAAGCAATGCCAAGTTGCTTTTTCTGTGTCTGGTGCTCGGGATCACCAGTTGGACCGGTCTTTGTCGCCTGCTCAGAGCTGAAACGTTGAAAGTAAAGAGCATGGATTATATTCAGGCCGCACGCTGCACAGGCTCAGGACGCTTGAGAATCATTTTGCGCCACGTGCTTCCCAATGTCGCTCATATCGCTTTCATTACGACTGCCCTTGAATTCAGCACCCTGGTGCTGGCGGAGGCCATACTTTCCTATATCAATATCGGCGTGGACCCGGCAATGCACAGTTGGGGAAACATGATCAGTGCCGCACGCCTGGAAATGGCAAGAGAACCGGAGGTCTGGTGGTCCCTTACGGCTGCATTGGTGTTCATGTTTGGGCTGGTGCTTTGCGCGAACCTTTTTGCTGATGCGGTCAGAGACGCTTTTGACCCCCACACAGAAATTCAGCAGGTGCCGCAGCAATGACGACTCCATACAAAATGCGGCTGTTCACGAAGGAATCGCACACTGCTTTTTGCCGCTGTGGCACATGATTTTTCAGGACTGATGCCCGATCTGGAAAATGACGGTTTATTGACTGTCAATAATTTGACGGTGGTTTCGCAAACTGCTGGACGCCTGCTCGACCGCGTCAGCTTTACGGTGCGCAGGCGACAAGTTTTCTCGCTGCTCGGAGAGTCCGGTGCCGGCAAGTCCTTGGCTGCCTTGGCGATACTACGCCTGCTTCCCACAGGGTTGCAGTATGAAAGCGGAGAGATTTTCCTGAAAAACAAAAACCTTCTGTCGTTGTCCGAATTTGCCATGAAAGAAGTACGCGGCGTGCAGATCGCCATGATTTTCCAGGAGCCCTCCGTTGCTTTCAATCCAGTCATGACGGTTGGCCAACAGATCGATGAAATATTGCGTTTTCATCACGGCTTGAAAAAGATTGCTGCCCGGGAATGCGCCTGCGAATGGCTGGCGAAAATGGAATTGCAGCGCCCGGCACAGGTTCATCGTTCTTATCCGCATCAGCTTTCAGGTGGAATGAAACAGCGCGCCATGATTGCCATGGCTTTGGCGTGTGCCCCCGACCTGCTGATTGCCGATGAGCCGACAACCGCTCTTGATGTAACCATACAGGCTCAAATTCTGGACTTGTTGCGGTCCATACAAAGTGAACAGGATATTTCCATACTATTTATTTCACATGACCTTTCTGTGGTTTCAAACATTGCCGACCGCCTGGCAGTCATGCGTGGCGGCCGTATTCTGGATGAAATGCCCACGAGCGAATTTTTTACAGAAAACCGTCATCCTTACAGTCGACAACTGTTGTCGGCTATTCCTAGCCTGGATAAACGATCCCATCTGTTGCTGGGCGGGGAGCGACGCGAAGCATCAGGCGCCGGGCAATCCGGCAACGTTGAATTGTTGAAAATTGAAAATTTGAAAGTGCACTTTCCGGTGAGTGTCGGCTTGTTTCGCCGGGCCAAAGATTATGTAAGGGCAGTGGACGGAGTGTCTTTGCATCTGCAAAAAGGCAAGACTTTGGCAGTGGTGGGAGAGTCCGGGAGTGGGAAAACCACACTTGCCAAAGCGATTCTGAAATTGCTGGTACCGACTTCAGGGAAAATATTTTTTGGCGGGCATGATCTTCAAGACTTGTCTGGAAGCGCAGAAAAAACATTCCGCCGCCGAATCCAGGCGGTTTTTCAAGATCCCTATTCGTCGATGAATCCGAGAATGACAGCCGGGGAAATGGTTCAGGAAGGAATGCAGGTACATTTCAAGAAAATGGGTGAGCGTGAAATGGACGAAAAAGTCTGCCACTTATTGTCGGAAGTAGGGATTGAACCCACTTGCCGCAATCACTACCCGCATCAGTTTTCCGGCGGACAAAGACAAAGAATTTGCATTGCCCGCGCATTGGCAGTGGAACCGGAATTGATCGTCTGTGACGAACCAAGCAGTGCCTTGGACATAACCGTTCAAGCCCAGATTCTCGATTTACTGACGGGCCTTCAGGAGCGTCATGGCCTGAGTTATTTTTTCATCACCCACGATATGGCGGTTGTTTCCTACCTGGCACACGAAGTAGCGGTCATGTATCAGGGACGCATTGTAGAATTTGGGGAAACGACGGAGCTGTTTGCAGCACCCAAAGCCTCGTACACAAGAAATTTGTTGTCAGCAGTGCCTCTGTTGCGCACCGGATAAGAGATTGTCGTGCAAACACCACTACGACGCACCAGCTGGCCATCACGGGAATCCCTGAGCTTTGAGCTGGGTTCTTGGTTCTTGCGTCGCGCTGGAGCAAACTTTGCGAGCGCCACCAGCACCTTGGCTGGGCGATGGCTGGCCAACACGAGAGGAAATTTTGCTTTGGAGTTGCGTATTTCCTGTCATGGGAATCTGTTGGCGGAATATTCTCAGGTGCGCCCTGTATTCGAACTCGGCAACTACGGGAGCGGTGTCCGCTGTGATTTTGCCAACCTCCCGATTGAAAGCAGGAGCGCCGAACTTGTCGTGGCTTCTCACGTGTTGGAATTTTCTCTGGCACCGCATATCGTTTTGCGTGAAATCGCCAGGGTGCTGGCCCCGGAAGGTACGCTTCTACTCGTGGCTTTCAATCCCTTCAGTCTCCTCGGCCTCCAGAAAACCTTGCGCCTGTCACGTGGAGTGCCTTGGTCTGGCCATTACTATGCACAACGCAAAATCCACGACTGGCTGCGACTACTGGGCTTCAAAATTCTCTGCTCCCAAGGCATTTCTCAGCCTTTCTTTCATCGCTTTGTCCAACGGTTTGTGCCGGGCCTCGTTTCGGCCGACAAACTTTACGACTTTGGAGGAATGTATGCCATTAAAGCAAAAAAACAGGTTCCGGGAACCATGATGAATTTGAAAACCTTGGTACCAAATGACTTCTTGAACAATGATTCCTGGATACAGCAACCTACAGTACGATGTCGGGAGCTGAAGTAACCATCTATACAGACGGGTCCTGCCAAGGTAATCCCGGACCGGGAGGCTGGGCGGCGATTTTGCAATACCAGGGAACAGAAACAACCATTTCTGGCCATGTAGCTTTCACAACCAACAATCGGATGGAATTGACCGCGGCTGTTGAAGCACTTAAACACAACAGGCAAAAAAATGCTGTGAAGCTTTATACGGATTCAATGTACCTGAAAAACGGCATCATGAAATGGCTAGCAAACTGGGAGCGGAACGGATGGCGCACAAGCAAGCGAACTGCCGTGAAAAACCAGGATCTCTGGCAAGAGTTGCGAGAGTTGACAAAAATACATCAGGTACAGTGGTATTGGGTCAAAGCACATGCCCAAAACGAAATGAATATCCGTGTTGATAAAATCGCGCGCTCAAGCAGTTTCAAACCATGAAACAAATTGTTCTGGATATTGAAACCACTGGGCTTAAAGTGGAACGAGGGGATCGCATCATAGAGATTGCCTGCATCGAGATCCGCAACCTCTCCATCAGCGATAACACCTTCCATGCCTATATTAGTCCGCAGCATAAGATTTCCGAGGAGGCCGAGAAAATTCACGGACTCAGTGAAGATTTTTTACGCGACAAGCCTGAATTCCCCCACATTGCGCCAAAACTGATTGATTTCATCAAAGGTTCAGAACTCCTGATTCACAATGCGCCTTTTGATATCGGGTTCCTGATGCAGGAATTCAAGCTTGCCGGCGTGGGTAATTTTCTCCAGCTTTGTGACTGCACCGTTTTTGATACTCTGGAAACTGCAAGACTTCTTCACCCCGGGCTTAGAAACAGCCTTGACGCACTGTGTGAACGCTATCACATTGATCATGCGATGCGGGAAAAACATGGTGCCATGACAGACTCCAAGCTTCTGGCGGAAGTGTACTTTGCAATGACCAGCAGGCAGTCCCACCTGGATTTTGAAGTCGCCCGCCCTCTGAAAAGCAGTGATATGACCATAAACCAACATGGCAGTGGGGAGGAGCTACGCCCGACCGTTCTTAAAGCAAGTTCTAAAGAATTAGATATACATAAAAGGTTTATGAAAGAATTTCTTACAAAATAGCATATGACGATGATGCTGACTTTATTGTGTTTTGATCACAAATTTCTTAGCATCCGTTTTCCTTTCCGGGTCTGTAGCTCAGCTGGTTAGAGCGCACCCCTGATAAGGGTGAGGCCGGTGGTTCAAGTCCACTCAGACCCATTCGTACTGTCCCACCTGTAACCTGAAACCATGATGGGCCGAGTGCTGTGCCTCAGCAGCGTTCAGCATTGCACGGTGGTGCTTTAATCGTAAATGTTCCTTGGCCCCGGCATCAGAAAGCATCTTGTGCCGTTTCCATACCGCATTTGTCATTGTTGATGACCGTGCCGCCCAGACAGATTCATCGCCAATGTCAGAATTCCAAGGCGACATGCCAGTACCTTTCGCCAGTGCCACGTAAACGACTGAATGGTGCGCTCACGCTTCGTGGCTGTGTGTTCTCTACTGGCTGAAGATCCGGCGGTCTTCAGCCCGATCGTGAAACCGGTATTGGCTCAAGCCGTGATCACCTGCGTTCAAACTCTCGGTGCAGGCTTGTCAGGCCGGCCGTGCCGCTGGAGATCTCCCGCATGAAGAATCTGCCGCAGTCGTACGGATTTTTGTTTGCCCGCGCACAATGCCAAGAGCTTGATGACTGCCAGTTACTGCGGATCGGGAACCTGGGCATGCTGGACCTGGAAGTCCTCGAACGGATGATGCTCAGTGCGATGAAACGCCCGAAGTGGCTGTCTGCACAGGAAATGCAAATCCACGGCCAACCAGCGAATGACTCGCTGAAGTTAATGCAGCTCAATCGCCACTTCCTGGCTGCGTGTTGCCTCGGCACCTTCCCGACCGCGAGATCTTCTCGGGAAAAAGTTTGCCTGGCTCTGTCCGCCGGCAGTGCCGCTGGAGATCTCCCGCATGAAGAATCTCCCGCAGTCGTACGGATTTTTGTTTGCCTGCGCACAATGCCAAGAGCTTGATGACTGCCAGTTACTGCGGATCGAGAACCTGGGCATGCTGGACCTGGAAGTCCTCGAGCGGATGATGCTCAGTGTGATGAAGCGCCCAAAGTGACCGTCTGCACAGGAAATGCAAATCCACGGCGCAACCAATGAATGACTCGCTAAAGTTGATGCAGCTCAATCGCCACTTCCTGGCTGCGTGTTGCCTCGGCACCTTCCCGACCGCGAGATCTTCTCGGGAAAAAGTTTGCCTGGCTCTGTCCGCCGACCGTGCCTGACGACCTGAGGTGCCGAAATTGTTTAGATCGGTGTCTACGGTGAGCTAGGACGGCGGAGCACAAACAAGACCGTTCCCCCTCCCGGAAAAACTGTTTCTCTTCGAGTAAGGGGTGCGCCGCTTGCTGGTGTTCAGGAAATACAGCAGATGGAAAATTCTGTCAACCATGAAAAGCTCTGACCCAGGCGGCACTCCGTGAAATAAAGACGTTTTTGCCAAAGGGTTCAGGTCTGCGCAAGCTTGCAAATCAGAGGGGATTTTCTTAGGATGGCGATATGCCGTTGTTGATTTGAGGCACGATATGCTGATAAAAATTCACCACCAATCCGAACCCAAACCCAGCGAAATCACGCCGGAATCTGTTTATCGCGATAGAAGGCGTTTTATTGCCGGAAGTGGCGCGATTGCCGGAACTTTGCTGGCTCCCGGAGTGATGGCGGCCCTGGATAAAAGCTTTGGAGATTTGCCCGCCAGCCGTTTCAATACCAAAGAAAAACTCACGCCTTATAACGTGGTAACGACTTACAATAATTTCTATGAAATGGGCAGCAAAAAAGACGATCCGTTCAAGTTTGCCGATACCCTGAAAACCAGACCTTGGAGCATTGAGGTAGGGGGGGAATGCCACAAGCCCGGCATCTATAATCTGGAAGATTTCGTGAAACCTTACAGCCTGGAAGATCGAGTGTATCGCCTGCGTTGTGTGGAAGCGTGGTCAATGGTGATTCCTTGGGTCGGCTTTGAAGTCAAGGAAATCATCAAAAAAGCAGAGCCCAAAACTTCTGCCAGATATGTGGCTTTTACAACGGTTTTAGACCGTGAGAATCTACCGGCACAAAAACCCAATCTGTTTCGCAGTTTTTTTTCCAGCATCAGGTGGCCTTATGTTGAGGGTTTGCGCCTTGACGAGGCCATGAACCCCTTGGCTATTTTTTCCGTCGGTCTGTACGGCAAGCCGCTTCCCAATCAAAACGGTGCTCCGCTAAGGCTGGTGGTTCCGTGGAAATATGGGTTCAAAAGCATTAAATCCATCACGAAAATCCGCTTTGTGGAGAAAGTACCTCCCACTTCCTGGAACCTGATTGATCCAGGTGAATACGGTTTTTATTCCAATGTAAATCCAAAAGTTGATCACCCTCGCTGGTCACAAAAACGTGAGAAGCGTCTACTGGGCGGTTTCCCCACCTGGCGCGAAACCCAACTTTTCAACGGCTACGCAGAACAGGTGGCTTCCATGTATGAAGGCATGGACTTGCAGAAAAATTTCTAGGTACGCGCAATCCCTGACAATTTTTGAAGAAAGCGGTCCGTCTTGGCGTTCATCTTGCCTGCTTGACGCCATTGACGCTGGTACTCTTGGCAATTTACACCGGCCGGGCAGGGCCAAATCCCCCAGAGTTTTTTACCGAAAGCACCGGTGACTGGACCCTGCGTTTTCTGCTGATCACCCTTAGCGTTAGGCCCGCCGCAAAGATTTTCAAATATCCGGTGTTGCTGAGTTATCGGCGCGTTGCAGGACTTTATGCGTTTTTTTATGCCTGTGTGCATTTTCTGACTTTTTCCGCCTTTGACCACCTTTTTATCTGGCAGGAAATTGTTGCCGACATTGCCAAAAGACCGTTCATCTATGTTGGTTTCGGATCCTTGCTTGCCTTGGTTCCTTTGGCGGCAACTTCCACTAAAAAAGCCATCAGGGTCATGGGCCACAAATGGAAAATTCTGCATCGGCTGGTGTACGTAATCGCCATTTCCGGCATGGTGCACTACTGGTGGCAAATCCGTGATGATTATGAAAAGGCGGCACTGTATTCGCTGATTCTGATTATTTTGCTGGGTTACCGCTTTTTTTCCTGGTTACGGTTCAGGCGCCGGTTTGCCTGAGTTTGAGTGTCTTTTATAATTTCTCTTTCAACTTGATGTTTTCAAGACAGGAGTGGGGCTATGTTCTCTAAAAATATGTGTATTGCCGATTTTGACCCGGAGATGGCACGAGCCATTGACGCAGAAAGACAAAGACAGGAAACCCACGTTGAACTGATTGCTTCAGAAAACTACACCAGCCCTCGGGTCATGGAAGCGCAAGGCTCGGTTTTGACCAACAAGTACGCAGAGGGATATCCCGCCAAGCGTTACTACGGTGGTTGCGAGCATGTGGACATCGCTGAACAGCTTGCCATTGACCGATTGAAAGAATTGTACGGCGCTGACTATGCAAATGTGCAACCCCATTCGGGCTCGCAGGCCAATGCTGCGGTTTATCTGGCATTGTGTAACCCCGGTGATGTCATTATGGGGATGAGTCTTGCTCATGGTGGGCACCTGACCCATGGGGCAAAAGTGAATTTTTCCGGAAAAATTTTCAAAGCAGTGCAATATGGAGTCAACGACAAAGGTCTTATCGATTACGATGAAATGGCGGAGCTGGCAAATCGGCACAGACCGAAAATGATTATCGGCGGATTCTCCGCCTATTCGCAAATCGTGGATTGGCAGCGCATGCGTGAAATCAGTGACCAGGTCGGAGCTTGGTTTGTGGTCGATATGGCGCATGTTTCGGGTTTGGTGGCTGCCGGGGAATATCCCAATCCGGTACCATACTCAGACGTGGTGACGTCAACCACTCATAAAAGTTTGCGCGGGCCACGCAGTGGCTTCATCTTGGCGAAAGGCGACGAGGCGCTGGGGAAGAAATTGAATTCCATGGTGTTTCCCGGCATGCAGGGCGGCCCTTTTATGCACGTGATTGCTGCCAAGGCAGTCGCTTTCAAGGAAGCCTTGCAACCGGAATTCAAGGAATACATCAAACATGTGAAACAAAACGCGCAAATTATGGTAAATGTTTTGCAGGAGAGAGGATATGAAGTGGTTTCAGGAGGCACTAAAAACCACTTGATGCTGGTCAGCCTGATCAACAAGGGCATGACCGGGAAAGATGCGGACGCCGCCCTGGGGCGAGCGAACATCACCGCGAACAAAAACACAGTACCGAATGATCCACAATCCCCTTTTGTGACCAGTGGTTTGCGCTTTGGCACTCCTGCCATGACCACCCGTGGTTTTAGGGCAAAGGAGACGACTTTTTTAACAGGACTGGTTTGTGATGTTCTGGATGACCTCAACAATGAACAGTTGATTGCTGAAGTCCGCGAAAAGGTTTTGAGACTGTGTCGGAAATTCCCCGTCTACCCCTGATTTTTCCGCACTGTGGTCGTGGTTCTTCTCCCCAGGTAAATCTCGAACCGGCACGTAGCTTTCAAAAATCTTTCTCATTACCGGACATGCCGGGGCATTCCCCTGCTCGTGTTTGGAGACTGTGCCTGACATAGCCTGCGAAAATGCAGCAAGACCTCAAGTTTATGGAGCGTGCATTGGAACTGGCGCGCAAAGGGCTTTACACCAGCAGACCAAACCCAATGGTCGGTTGCATAATCGTGAAAAATACGCAGGTCGTGGGTGAGGGATTTCACGAATACACGGGAACCCCTCATGCTGAAGTGCTGGCCCTGAGACAGGCGGGCAGTCATGCCCGAGACAGCGATATGTACCTTAGCCTGGAGCCATGTGCGCATTACGGCCGTACGCCGCCCTGTTGCGAAGCCATCATTGCTGCCAAGGTCCGGCGCGTAGTGATCGGAAGCATTGATCCCAATCCACATTCGACAGGAGGATGCGCGCGTTTGCGGGAGGAGGGGATTGTGACAGAATTTTCCCCTTTGAAAGCTGAAGCCGAAAAACTGAACCCCGGATTCTTTTCCCGACACGAACGAAAAAGACCCTGGATTCGAATCAAGCTGGCGATCAGCCTGGATGGGAAAATCGCCTTGAAAAATGGCAACAGTCGCTGGATTTCCGGCGCAGAGTCCAGACGGGACGTTCAGCACTGGCGCGCCGGGTCATGCGCAATTCTCAGCAGCTCACGTACTGTTTTGAATGACAATCCAAAACTCAATGTCCGGCTCAAGCCAAGTGATCTGGGGATCAGGAAAATCAAGCAGCCTTTACGGGTCATTGTGGATTACGGATTGAAAGTCCCACCACATGCCAAAGTATTTCAACAGCCAGGTTCCGCGCTGGTTGTCACCTGCAACCCTTCATCTTTGGTCACGCAGGCACTGGAACGTGTCAGAGTTGAAGTTTTATTGCTACCATCAGAGAAGCCGGGGAGGGTGCCACTTGCACGTTTAATGCGTGAACTGGCGAAGCGTGAAATAAACGAAGTGCAAGTCGAGGCGGGGGGGACTTTGTGTGGTGCCCTGATTGCTTCCGGGCTGTACGATGAACTATTGTTATACCAGGCGCCTCGTCTTTTGGGAGATGAGGCCCTGGCGATGGCGAATGTTCCGGGAATTGAAGTCATGCAGGACTGCATCAAAGTCAATCTGCTCAAAACCGTACAGATAGGCAAAGACTTGCGGTTGCTTTTTAGAAAAGGAGAAAAATAGATGACCACCATTGTTGCAGTACGGAAAAACCTGACTGCCTGCCTGGCTGCTGACAGCTTGACCACCTGTGGTGACTTGAAATTGTCAGAAAAATACGACGCATACAGCAACAAGATTTTCTTTGACGGGAAAAATCATATCGGTGTGGCTGGCACCCCGGTGCATGAGCTGGTAATGCGCCATCTGTTGGCGCAACACGGGGAATCGCTGGATTTCAGTAACCGGGGGAATATCTTTTCTTCTTTCCTGACCATGCATCCGTTGCTGAAAGAGAAATACTTTTTGAATCCCAAAGAAGAAGAAAACACTCCTTACGAATCTTCCTGGATAGACGCCATGATTGTGAATGAAAGTGGCATCTATTCAGTTTTTTCTTTTCGTGAGGTGTTTGAATACCGAAAATTTTGGGCAATCGGTTCCGGTTCTGAGTTCGCGCTGGGTGCCATGTACGCATGTTACGACCAGCTGAGTGATCCCAAGGCCATTGCTGAGAGAGGAATCGAAGCCAGCGCAGAATTCAACAATGCAACGGCTTTACCCGCAACTGTTTATTGCGTGAACTTGAAGGGCTGAATTTGTTTGCCGGTATCATCGAAACTTTTGGCACAGTGCTTGAAAAAAAAACCGTTGCAGGAGGTGCGCGTTGTACCGTACGGGCTGCTCGGCTTGCGACTCCGCTCCGTCTGGGATGCAGTATCGCTTTGAACGGGGTTTGCCAAACAGTGCGAGCAATTGAAGGGCGATCGTTTTCTGTAGATGTGTCCGAAGAAACTATTTCCCAAACTACAATGAGGGGAATCCAGGTTGGAGACCTGCTGAATCTTGAAAGTGAAATGACTTTAAGCCGTGGTCTCGGAGGCCATTTGCTGACCGGACACGTGGATGGTGTGGCACGGATTCTGTCTCGCGGCAGTAAAGGAAACAGCGAGTGCTTCGAAATCAGCCCCCCAAAATCATTGTTGCCTTACCTGGCGAGAAAAGGCTGCGTTGCGCTGAATGGAATCAGCCTGACGGTAAATTCCTTGGGGGCATCTACTTTCATGATCGATTTGATCCCTCACACGCTGGAAAACACGACTTTTGGGAAACTCGGGGGGGGAGATCTTTTAAATATCGAAGTGGATTTGATCGCACGTTACGTGGAACGTCTCCTGAGTGCTGATGGAGGTGGCGAATCAGGAATGCAGAGATGATCAGTGATATTCAGGAAATCGTCTCCGACATTCGCCAAGGACGCATGGTCATTATGGTTGATGACGCAAAGCGTGAGAATGAGGGCGATCTGATTGTTGCAGCCAGCCGGGTCACCCCGAAAATCATCAATTTCATGGCGAGCCAAGGGCGCGGGCTGATCTGTTTAACTCTGACGCGTGCGCGCTGTCAGCAACTCAATCTGCCCCTGATGGTAAGCGATACGGATCTTCATTTTGGCACCAACTTCACTGTCTCAATTGAGGCGCGGGAAGGAGTTTCCACTGGCATTTCAACGCAGGATCGGGCACATACAATAACAACGGCTGTCGCCCCTGACGCCCGTCCGGAAGATGTCACGAGACCGGGACATATTTTTCCTTTGATGGCGCAGGATGGCGGCGTACTGACCCGAGCGGGGCACACGGAAGCGGGATGTGATCTGGCCCGCCTCGCGGAGCTGGACCCCAGCGCGGTCATTGTCGAGATACTGAACAGCGACGGAACCATGGCCCGGATGGATGACCTGGAAAAATTCGCCGGGCAACATCAACTGAAAATCGGCACAATAGAATCCTTGATCAAGTATCGAGTCCGCCATGAAAAAACCGTCAAGCGCATCAGCTGCACAGAAATTGAAACGGTTGCGGGGCGTTTTTTACTACACAGTTATCTGGACCGGCTCAACGAGACCACTCACTTGGCTTTGACCCTGGGTGAGATTTGCAAAGAGCGTCCGGTCTTGGTTCGTGTCCACATAGAAAATACATTAAGAGACACACTGCAAATAGTTGAAAGGAATTATTATTGGAAAGTAGAGGAGACAATGAGACGGATAGTGGAAGCCAGCGAGGGAGTCATTGTGGTACTGCGCCTGCCTGAGAAATACCAATCCTTGCAGCAGGAAATAGAGGAACTGCTGAACAACAGAACACGGCCGGTTTCGGAAACGGGAGCACATCGTTGGACCGTGGGAGTCGGCGGACAAATTTTGAGTGATTTGGGTGTGGGACAGATGATTGTAGCGGGGTCACCCCAACACTTTCATGGCTTGGGCGGGTTTGGCTTGAGCATCAAGCGTTTCATGGAAAAATGAAAAATATTTACGACGGTCAGGAAAATCGATCTTGTAAAATGGCACCCGACGAGCGTGTTGTCATCGTGGCCTCCCGGTTCAACCATGAAATTATGGACGGTTTGTTGCAAACCGCTCTGGATACATTGCTTGAATTCATGATCCCGAAGCACTTGGTCTGGACTGTGCGTGTTCCCGGGGCTTTTGAAATTCCCTTCGCGGCTTCTCAGGTGATAAAGAGAAACCATGGAAAATGGAAACCTGCTGTTGTTGTTGCACTCGGCTGCGTCATTGAAGGTAAAACAGAGCATTTTCGTTTGATCGTGGATTCCAGTGCCCAAAATCTGCAATTGCTTGGTATGGAAACAGGAATTCCGATTGGTTTTGGCATTCTGGCTGTAAAAAAACGTCAAGACGCAGTCGAGCGCCTGCATTATGCTCGCCAGGCAGTGTTCTCCGCCATGGAAATGTACTCCTTCACCAAGATGACTCCATAAAAAAGCAAAAGTTCCGATGAATAAGAAACAGGCCTTGAATGCCCGTGCCTGGGCGCGCCAGCTTGCTTTACAGGCGGTGTATCAAAGGGAGATTACCGGCGACAGCGCAGAAACCGTCATCTTTCAGTTTGAAAGCTCTGCTACTTTTGAAAAAGCGGACGCGGAATATTTTCGCCTCCTGGTTCGTGCCAGCGAACAATGCAGCAAACAGGTGGAAGATCTGCTCAGCCCACATTTGAGTTATCCCTTTGTTAGAGTTGATCCTGTTGATCGTTCTGCTTTACGCAATGCAGTTTACGAAATTCTGTACGTTGAAGAACTGGATGCGATTGTCTCAATTTCCGAGGCGGTGCGACTCAGCAAGCGCTTTGGTTCCTCCGGGGGATTTCGTTTTGTAAACGCAGTGCTGGATGCTTTTGCCAAAACGCGCGAGCAGGAACATGCCTTCCCGAAAAAATCTTCCCAAAGACCCTCTACGTTCCCGGTTTCGGAAACGGCACTCATTGACAAGTACTTCAAACAAAAAAACAGCGCCAGCGTTATTCTCGGGGTCGGTGATGACGCGGCCCTGCTAAAGTTTGGCAACCAGCGCTTGGTTGCCACCACTGACACATTGGTGGCGGGGACGCATTTTTTGCTTGGTGAAGCCCCGCGGGCGCTTGGACACAAATCCTTGGCTGTAAATTTAAGCGACCTTGCGGCGATGGGAGCCCAGCCCTTGTGGCTCCTCTTGACACTTTCCACTTCGGGACAAAATGAAGACTGGTTTGCAGATTTTGCGGATGGTTTTCTCGCACTTGCCAGAGAATTTGGTGCGGAACTGGTGGGTGGTGATCTGGTTAAAGGCCCGCTTTCTGTCACAGTTTGCGCCTTGGGCAAAGTGAGCAAGGACTTCATGCCGCGCAGCGGTGCCCAGGCGGGTGACGCAATTTTTATGACTGGAACCGTCGGCGGGGCTGCACTGGCTTTGCGTGAACCGGAGATCATGGAAAAACTGCTTCCAGACCTCAGACGAGACTGCTCGGATCATTTTCATTTTCCGAGACCGCGTGTTCTCGAAGGGATGAAAATTTCCCGCTACGCTACCGCCGCAACTGACATTTCAGACGGCCTGCTTTTAAACCTTAGCCATATCCTGGGAGCCAGCAAGGTCGGTGCGGTCATAGACCTTGAAGATATTCCGTTCCACCCCGCCTGGTATGATTTTCTTGGCAGTCCGGAAGAGCGGCTCAGTACTCTGACCGGCGGAGAGGATTATGAATTGCTCTGCACAGTCCCTGAGCTTTGTGTCGAAAAGTTTGAAAAATCCTTGGCTAAAGACAATATGCAAGTCACGAAAATAGGCACCATAACCAACAGCGACAAAATAGAATGTCAGTTTGCAGGTGAACCATGCGCCTTGCCGGAAAAACTAGGTCACGACCAGTTTTACTCGGCGGATAAACCGCCTGCGAGTTGAAAGCAGGCGGCTCATCGCCAAACATGGCCGCCAAAATTTTTCCTGCCCTCTGGCGCGAACCGGCGCTGGCACTGGCTTTGTTGTTCGGTGTTGGACTACTGCCTCGTGCTCCCGGTACTGCTGGAACCATTGCCGCTGTGCCGGCAGGGATTTTTTTGCGACAGGCCCCGGTCTGGTCAGCACTTACCATTTGTACAATTTTGGCAGTCCTGGGTTGTATCAGTGCCACAAAAGCTGAGCAATGGATGGGGCAGCACGATCCTGGCATGATTGTGATCGATGAATTTGTCGCAACGCTGTTTTTGTTCGTGTTGTTACCTGCCGGTGCAGGCTGGCCATGGTTTCTGGCAGCCATCGTGATTTTTCGTTTTTTTGATATAAAGAAACCCTATCCGGTAAACGTATCCGGCCATTTACCGCGCGGTTTTGGAGTGATGGCTGACGATTTGGTGGCTGTCTTATACACTTTGCTGCTTTTGCATTTGGCTCATTATCTGTTGCACGTGATGGTCTTGTTGTGAAAACTGTTTGTACGAGGTTTGCTCCCAGCCCCACAGGCTTTTTACATTTGGGGGGCGCACGCACAGCACTTTTTTCCTGGCTTTTTGCCCGTCGTCACAACGGGCGTTTCGTGCTCCGCATTGAAGATACCGACTTGGAACGTTCTGTTTCAGGCGCGGAGGAAGACATCATGACGGCTTTGCAATGGCTGGGCATGTCCTGGGACGCTGGCCCTTTTTACCAGTCGCAGCGACTGGACAGGTACCGGCAGGCGATGAAACAGTTGCTTGCCACGGATCATGCCTACCACTGTTATTGCACCAGCGAAGAATTGGCGGAACGCCGAGCTGAGCAGATAAAAAACAAGCAAAAACCTCGTTATGATGGCAGATGCAGGGGGGGGGGGAAGACGCGCAGTGGGGTGCGGGCAACCATTCGCTTCATGAATCCCGACCATGGTTCTGTGAGTTTTCAAGATCAGGTCTTCGGAAAAATAACCATCCGCAATTCAGAACTGGATGACTGGATCGTCCAGCGTGCCAACGGCATGCCAACCTATAACTTTTGTGTCGTCGTAGACGATGCGGATATGGGCGTTACCCACGTGATTCGTGGCGACGATCACATCAACAACACACCTAAACAAATCAATCTCCTGGAAGCGTTGGAGATGCCTGCCCCGCTTTATGCACATGTTCCGACGGTTCTGGATGAAACCGGCAACCCACTGTCCAAGCGCGCCGGTGCGCGCAGTATCACAGCTTACCGCCACGAAGGTTATTTGCCTCAGGCACTTCTCAATTACCTGGTGCGTATTGGCTGGTCGGCGAAAGACAGGGAGATTTTTTCCCTGGCTGAAATGATCGAATGTTTTGATTTTTCGTCCGTCAATCCGGCTCCGGCAAGGTTAAACCATAAAAAACTGGATTCACTGAACCGTCATTACCTGTCCGCGGCCCGGCCCGGCGATCTGGTGGCGGCATTTGCCGCACAGGTACGCGCGGAAGGCATGGATCCGGCATCCGGAAAAGACTTGGAAACCATTGTTTTCTTTATGGCCAGACGATGCGCCACTTTAAGCGAAATGGCGAAAAAATCCATGTATTTCTTTGTCGAAGAATTAAATTACCAGGCTTTGAATGTGGATCTGCAACCGTTGCAGGAGGCGGTTCCCAGACTTGTTGAAGTGCAAAAAATGCTGGCTGGCCTGACGCAGTGGAACAGCGACAATGTGGCACAGGCACTGAAAAACTATTGTTCAGAGAAGGGGGTCACCATGGGCTGGATCGGTCCTCCGTTGCGCACTGTGTTGACCGCTGGTTTCCCGTCCCCTGGATTGAAGGACGTGGTGGCTCTATTAGGAAAAAAACGCTGTCTTTCGCGCCTGGAAAGCGCGCAAAAGCAAATTAAAAAAACCTGCCGCGCTTAGAGCTTTGGCTGGGTTTGCTTCCCGTCAATGGGGCGCATTCATTCCGTTTTTGCAATGGCCAAAACGCCGAGCAGCTGATGGTCGAGATAATACAGTTTATCGTCCTCCATGACTTCGCTGAAGCGAATCAGCAAAGTTTTTTCCGGGATTCCTGTACTGCTTTCCTGAAACCCGGACAACAGGGCAGGGCTATACCATAGCTCCAGTTGCAAGCGAAAATAGCGGCTGAAACTGAGTTCGGCATTGACCTTGCTCAAGTTCGAGTGGGGTTCGAATGACAGAACAGAAATTGGTATCGAGTGTTTTTTCTTGAGAAGAGGCTGGCGCCAGGAAACGTGATAGAGGACGCCAAAGCGGCTCGATCCCTCAAGTCGCTTTTTCGCGTCTGCAAGCAAATGCTGCTTTTCGTTCGTGACCCGGGAGAAATTGGCTTTTTCAGCCCAATCAAACAATTTTGCCACGTGTTCCCGATGAGTCCCTGGGGCCATGAGTTTCGTCGTGAAAGCAGTTCCAGTACTGAATTCAAAGCTTGCGACCGACTGTGTGCTGGCATTGGGAACTCCCTGTGTTTCGAGCAAAGATTTCAGAGTTTGCTGCCCGAGACCTGCGTGTCGGAAAATCAGCAATTCAACATAGGCACCATCTTCCGCTTTGACGGAAGAGAAAAAACAGCACAACAGAAAAAGCAACAGTCCTTTTTTGTGAACGGGGATCATTGAGGGGTCTCCGGATGTGCTATTTTTGCAAACAACCTGCTTACAAATTGTTTTCTTTCCGGGACTGTCTCTGTTTCTACGCGACAAATCAAACGGTTGCCCGATTCTAGAGTATAAAGCTTCGGAGATTTCTTCACGAGAGCCAAAAAATCAATCATGTCGATTTTCGGGTTGTTTTCAAAATAAATCACGCATTTGTCAGGCCCGCACTGCACGGCCTTTATCCCGATTTTCCGGGCATGGATCTTGATTTTCGCGCAGGTGAAAAGGTTTTCAGCACTGGCAGGCAAAGGACCAAAGCGGTTAATCATTTCCACTTTCAAAAAATCCAGTTTTTCTTGCCTTTCATAGGCCGCGATTTGTCGATAAAAAAACAGGCGAAGACCTACATCAGGCAACCAGAGGTCGGGAATAAGAGCGGGTTCGCCTAGGTTGATTTCCGTGATGACGTTCAAGGGCTTGTCAAAATCGGGAAGGCGGCCGGCGCGCAGTGCCGCGACTGCGCGTTTCAGGAACTGATTGTAAATGGAAAAACCGACTTCCTGAATCCTGCCGCTTTGTTTTTCGCCGAGCAATTCACCGGCACCACGAATTTCGAGATCGTGCGTGGCCAGGGTGAAGCCCATGCCTTGCTCCTCGGCGGCTGCCACTGCCTGCAAACGTTTCACCGCTTCATCATTGAGGTCTTTGCGGGCCCGACTGATGATGAAATAAGCATATGCTTGGCGCCGCGATCGCCCAACACGGCCGCGTAACTGGTGAAGTTGTGCCAATCCGAATTGTTCTGCGTGGTCGACGATGATCGTGTTGGCGGTGGGAATATCCAGTCCGTTTTCAATGATGGTCGTGCACACCAGAATACTGAAAGTCTGTTGTGAAAATTCATGCATGATGCTTTCCAATGCTTTTTCCGGCATCTGTGCGTGCGCGTAGCGAACCCGGACTCCAGGCAGGAGATTTTGCAGATAGCGCACGATTTCCTTGACCGAGCGAATCCGGTTGTGCACGAAAAAAATTTGTCCGCCACGTTGCAGCTCCCGCTGGCAGGCTTCGAAGATGAGGGCTTCATCCCACTCAGTGACAAAAGTTTTAATGTCCTGACGACCTTCCGGTGGTGTTGCGATGATGGATATATCGTAAAGCCCGCTTAAAGACATATTCAGACTGCGAGGAATCGGGGTTGCCGTCATGGTCAGCATATCCACGTTGCTGTGTAGCCGTTTGAGACTTTCCTTGTGGCGAACTCCGAAGCGCTGTTCTTCATCCACAACCACGAGCCCCAGGCGGGCAAAGCGCACGTTTTTCTGCAACAGCAGGTGGGTGCCGATGACGACATCTGTCGTCCCCGAGGCAAGGGATGCCAATATTTTTTTTCGCTCACCAAGGCTGCAAAAACGCGAAAGCATCGCCACTTTGATGGAGTATGGGACAAGGCGTTCTCTGAAATTTTCAAAATGCTGCTCGCAAAGCAAGGTGGTGGGGACCAGTATCGCAACTTGGTAGCCACTGTATGCGGCAATGAAAGCTGCCCGAATTGCAATTTCGGTTTTGCCAAAGCCCACGTCCCCACAGATGATGCGTTCCATGGGTCTTGAGCCAAGCAGATCCTCCTTGATTTCATCCAGGGTCTTGTTTTGATCCGGGGTTTCCTGGTAGGGGAAAGATTCAATGAATTGTGCGTACGACTCTTGGTCGATCTGGAAGCGATTTTTGTGGCTTACTTCTCTACGTGCCTGTGTATCAAGCAGTTCCGCCGCAGCGTCATACGCTTTTTGCGCGGCACGGCGTTTTTCTTTTTTCCAGCGCTCCGTGCCAAGCTTGTGCAAAGGGGCGTTCTCAAGATTGCCACCGGAATAACGTGCCACTGAAGGAAGGCTGGATACCGGCACGTACAAAATATCACTGTCTGCATATTCGATGATCAGGCACTCAGTGATCAGCCCCGCAGTATCGATATTTTTCATCCCCCGATACCTGCCGACCCCATGTTCTTCGTGAACCACCGGGCACCCTGGTTCCAGATCGGCCAAGCTGTTGATAAACGTTTTCGCGTCAGTGCTGCGTTGCGTTTGATCGCTTGAAGGAAATTTTTTGCCCAGCAACTGCACATCGGGAATAACCGCCACATCCAAGTCGCTAAAAACTGTGCCCTCCTGTAATTTCCCAAAACTGGTTGCCAAAGGGACATTAGATTGAAGAAACTCATGCCAGCCACCCGTAGATTCAGGATGTAAATGAGCGGTTTCCAGCATTTCTGCCAGCAGGCTCCTGATTCCTGGGCTGCCGGCAGTCAGCAAAACGCGCCCGGGAAAGCTTTTCAGGTAAGTTGCCAGTGGAACACCGCTCTTATCCTCTTCTGCCTGCCTGGTTTTCAGTGCTGGAAGGTGTTGGGTTTTACACAAGCTCAGCCCCGGGGCGTTCTCACGGCGCAGATCGCTGATTTCGTAAGCATCAAAGCAGCGAAATTTTGTCAGTATTTCATGGGGTTCAAAAAACAATTCGCCTGGTTCAAGAAGTGCCTGCATCCGGTTTTTAGCCCCTTGGTGGAAACCTTGGATTTCCGACCAGCGTTTCTTCATGTCTCCAGCGACTTCCTCCGAGTAAACCACACACGAATCCGAGGGCAGGAAATCAGACAAAGCAACAGTCTGGTCGAAAAACAGGGGAAGGTAGTTTTCTGTTCCTTCCGGTAAAGTATGCCTGCTGATTTCCCGGTAGAACAATGATTCATCCGTGTCCACATCAAAAACGTTTCTAAAGCTGCACCTGAATTTTGCAACGCTGCTTTCATCTGGCACTATTTCCCGAACCGGGAGAATGGAAATTCTCTGGATCTGCGTTTCACCCATCTGGGTCGCTGCTGAAAAAAATCGCATGCTTTCAACGACATCATCAAAGAAGTCCAGCCTGACCGGCTGTTCGCAACACGCCGAAAAGCAGTCAAGCACGGAACCACGAAGTGCGAATTCTCCAGGGTTTCTGACTTGGCTGACGTTTGCATAACCAATGTTTTCAAGATATTTGGAAAATGCACTCATGTCGAGAACATGGCCGGTCTCTACGGTTTTGGCATGTTTTTGCAAATAAGAAGGCGGCGGCAGGCGGGAAAGAATACTGTCCAGAGATGCGATACAGGTACCACGCTTCATTTTTTCCAGCTGATGCAGCATGGCCAGTCTTCTACCGGTCGCTTCAGTAGAGGGAGAAATACGGTCGTAGGGTATCGTTCCCTTTTCCGGGAAAGACAGGACTTCTGTGCTGGGGTCGACAAAAAACGCCAACTCGTTTTTGAGCCTGTCCCGCTCAGCCCTGTTTCGGGCGATGACCAGTAGAACGCATCTTTTGGAGCGGAGGATTTCGGCAAGGGAAAAAGCCAGAGAACACGGGTGGTGACAAAGCAACCGCAACCGCTTTTTGTGCTCAAACACTTACGCCATCTCAGCCACGAAAAAGTCCCGTGGAATCACACCCGGAAATGCCTCGCTATCAGGAACGATTTCTCTGATTGATGCCCTCAGGCGACTTCAAGAAAACATGTCAATCGTGATGTTGCGAAACCAGCTGTAAGCATATTCCGTTTCCCTGCCCAGTATTTCTGGAGAGGCATCCTTGGGAGTGAGTCCTCCCGACAGCTTCTCGATTGTTGTGCGCTTCTCACCGAGACGGTAAACCGCGGCTACTGAAAAACCATAGCCAGGTGCTGCGATGCTGTAGCAGGTATTCACAAAAGAAGCCACACCAGGGCTACGGCCATTCAACAGGTCTACCACAGCAGCCGCACAGACCTTGGCTTCCGAATTGGCGGCGTAAGCGGATTTCGGCAAACCGGTGGCAATGCTGGAGTCTCCAACCACATGGATGCCTGGATGGATCGTGGATTCAAAAGTATCCAGATGTACAGGACACCATCCTGAAGAGTTGCTAAGGCCACCGACATGCGCAATTTGTCCTGCTTTCTGAGGCGGAATGATATTGATGACATCCCCTTTGTAACTATCAAAATCAGTACTCACCATCATTTTTTTGGTGTCGACGGCTTTCACGCCACCGCCGGTTTCAGAAGCAGGAATCCATTGAATAATGTCGGGATACAGCTTTTTCCAGGCCTGCTGGAACAAACCCTGCTTGGAAAATTTCTCCTTGGCATCCAGTATCAGTAATTTCGATCTCGGTTTGTGGGTTTTCAGGAAATGCGCAATCTGGCAAGCCCTTTCATACGGCCCTGGTGGGCAACGGAAGGGGTTTCCCGGTGAGGTCAGAATAACCACTCCCCCTTTCGGCATCGCTTCCAGTTTCTTGACCAACAATTCAGTTTGTGGTCCTGTCTTGTAGGCATGGGGCATGACTTGGGTTGCGGCCTCGTCGTAGCCCTCTATTTCGTTCCAGACAAAATCAATACCCGGTGACAGCACCAAGCGGTCATAGGAAAAACGGTTGCCACTTCTTGTGCCAACCGTTTTTCTTTTCGGGGAGATGGCATTGGCGTAGTCGTGGACTACGTTGATCCCATCTTTTTTCAGCCCAGAGTAATCGAATTTCAAACTGCTCAGTCGCCGTTCTCCGCCTAGAACTTCGTTGCTCATGAAGCAGGTGTAGTAATGTTTGTTTTCCTCAATGAGGGTGACATCAATGTTCCGGTCCATAGCCTTGATGTATCGGGCCGCAATCGCACCGCCGGAACCTCCGCCAATCACGACGACTTTCCTGGTTTTGGCAATAGCGAGCTGAGGAAAACCAGCAGCGCCTGCAAGAGAAGCGGTGACAAATGTGCCACCAGCCGATTTGCAAAATTTTCTCCTGTTCATTTTCAGCATGGTTGTTCCCTCGGTCATTTTTTCAGACTCGCGTAGTATTCGACCAAGGCTTTAATTCCTTCGTGCCCGTACTCTGTCTGCACAGCGGCAATTTTCTCTTTCATGCGTTTCGGCATTTTGCTTCTGCCTTGCGTGAAGTCTGCCAACACGTACGATAGATAACGCCCCCATTGCCCAGCCAGAATTCCCGCATCGCTGTCTGCCACGCTGCCACCACCCTTGTGGCAATCTTCACAACTTTCTTTGTGTATTTTGCCGCCGAGTTCTACCAGTGTGGGGTTGGTTTTCTGCATGGCAGGAATGGGTTTTGCGTTTTTGAAAACCTGTCCCATTTCCTTGATTTCAGCCAGCGTATAGCCCTTGGCAATGCGTGTCATGACCGTCCCGTAGCGCGGGTAGGCTTCCAAGTCCTCCAGTTCAGGATCGCCGGCCAGCACTTCGGCCAGCTTTTTCGGGTCGTCATAATGCTTGAACGACAAAAAAGTTCCAACGAAATAATTAAAAGACAAGCCAGCTATCGAAGGGATGGCGGGGCCGCCACTATGTCCCCCCGACCCATGGCAGGCAACACAGGCGTTGGTCAACATCGCCCCGGAAGCCATTTTTTTGGTGAGTTGGTCGCCCTCGACGGGACCTGTCAGCGCGACTGCTCCGGCAATCAGCACTGAAAAAATAGTGGCTTTTTTCAATCTCTTTCCCCCCTGGATGACCGCTACCACAATCCGCTTACAGGACGGACCCTGAAGTTCTCCCTCCTCAATAGTGCCGCAAACAACAAGTCGCATTGCCGCCGAAGTGCAAAGAACGTCAGGTGCCGCCATGCTACCACAGTTTTTTTACTGTCCAGTGAAAAAATTCCGTAGATGGACGCATGGGCGGCTGTGCACGCTGGAGTCTGGATTGTTTTGCGCTGATAAATCATCCAAATGCAATGAGCGGCTACACACGCTGAAGCTTGGGCCCTGGACTTCTTTCTGTTGCATAAACAGACAAGCCCTCCAAAACCAGGAAGGGACAATGTTGAGCTTTCCCATCCAGAGCCGCTAACGCCTGTTCGGCATTTCCACCGCTTACCAGCACCGCCGTGTTTTTGCCTAACATGAGGCGCATGACGGCAACGGTTTTTTGCAAGGCGGCAACCGCCATTTTCCGGCAACCACTGACCATGGCTGTAGCAGTGTCTTTAGCAAATAATTCATCGTTCTCGGCAGTCGCAACAGGAACATCCAGACGTGCTGTACTCCTTTTCAGGCTGTCAACCGACATGGCAGTACCCGGCATGATCACCCCCCCTAGGTGGAAGCCGCCGGCATCCAAGGCATCGATGGTTATGGTGGTGCCCATATCGATCACGATGCTTGCCCTCCGCTGTCGCCGCCAAGCAGCCACCATTCCCAGAAAGCGATCACCACCGAGCTTTTCCGGCTCCCGGTAGCAGGTGCTGATTCCACACTGAGAACGACCCGCTTTGAACAGATGAATTTCCTGGAAACCCAGGCTGGCAAGCCGGGTAAGAAATGCATCCGTTTTAGTTTTGGAAGCCACACTGACCACCCAGACTGAAGGCCCGCTCGGACTCGCCAAAGACACGACCGGTCCAAGTTTGTCCAGCTTCCCCACTGGCAGATTTGCGAGTGGTTCAAGCCCTTCGCTGGTTTCAAGCACGCACTTGGCAAACGAATTCCCGAAGTCAAAAAGCAGCTTTGCCAATGGATACTACCAATGGATACGAATGTTGCCCGATGAGAAAATTTTGATCTGCCGACCAGTGTCCAAAAGTAATTGGGCGTTTGCATTTACTCCTTTTGCTCTCCCCCTGACGGATCCGGCGGACGAGGAAACAACCAGATGCCTGTCGGCAAGCATGTCGAATTTGTTCCAGCGCGCCTGCAGGGAAGAGGGTGGAGCACCCGCGCAACGTTCCACAACCTCACAAAGCATTTCCAGCAGGCACGCGATTATCCGGTTGCGCGGTGGCACAAGCGGTAGCACTTCATGTAAAGTAGCCCTCTGGTGACCGCCTGGCTGGGAGAGATCGGCGTTGCTTGAATTTTTTCGGGGAGTGACATTGAGCCCGATGCCCATTGCCGTCAAACCACTTTTTCTTTCAATCAGCACGCCTGCCAGTTTACGGGAACGATGGTAAACATCGTTTGGCCACTTGACCTGTATCCCTTTGGCACCAAGACTCGACAACATTTCCGCCACACCGGTCGCGCTCATCAAAGACAGCCAGTTGCTTTGTGTCTGGGTGAGCCCCATTCTGGATGCCAGGGACATGCAGATGTTCCCCCGTGGAGAGACCCACACTCGGCCGTGCTGGCCATATCCCTGCGTTTGCGCGTCGGCCACGCATATGTGCATGCCACTGTCAACATCCTGTGCGTTTGCCAGCAGGTAGGCATTCGTAGAAGCAATGGATGAAAACAAATGGAAGGACGCTATGCCTCGGGCTACCGGTGGGGAAAGTTCGCTCAAAATATCTGTGACCGACAGTGCGTCTCGGTGGCGGGTTGTGCGCTCCTGTTCAGCAACGATTAACATAAAACAGCTTCTCTTCTAAAATGTCTGAAAAACGCCAAGCAAAACCAGCCAATTTCATCCGCAAAATCGTGGCAGGCGATTTGGAAACCGGGAAATGCAAACGGGTACGCACCCGCTTTCCTCCAGAACCGAACGGCTATCTACATATTGGACACGCCAAGGCAATTTTCTTGAATTTTGGCATCGCACAGGATTTCAACGGCAGTTGTAATTTGCGCTTCGATGATACCAATCCTGATCGGGGGGAATCCAGATATGTGCTTTCCATTCAAAATGATATTGCCTGGCTGGGTATTCGCTGGGACCATTTGTTGTACGCCTCAGACTACTTTGAAGAATTTTATGCATTGGCGGTTGAATTGATTCACAAAAACAAGGCCTACGTGTGCTCCTTGAGTGCCGAGGAAATACGAAGCACACGGGGGACTTTGACTGAAGCTGGAGTGAACAGCCCCTTTCGAAACCGGGTCGTCGACAAGATCCTGGTTCTTTTCCAGAAGATGAAAGACGGTGAGTGCAAAACGGGAGAACATGTCCTGAGAGCGAAAATCGACATGAGCTCCGGAAACATCAACATGAGGGATCCGGTGATTTATCGTATTCGCAACACCCCTCACTATAGAACCAAAAAACAATGGCACATCTATCCTACCTATGATTTTGCCCATTGTCTTTCCGATTCTCTTGAAGGCGTGACCCATTCCCTCTGCACACTGGAATTCGAAGACCATCGCCCGCTTTACGACTGGTTCCTGGCCAGTCTCAATATCTGCCATCCCCAGCAGATTGAATTCGCCCGCCTGCAACTGAAATACGCATTGACCAGCAAGCGTGCCATCAAAGCGCTGATCCGGAAGGGAAGCATAGAAGGTTGGGATGATCCACGCCTGGTCACCATTGCCGGGATGCGCCGACGAGGGTTCCCTCCGGAAGCAATCCGTGACTTTTGTCTGCGGGTGGGGTTGACTAAAAAAGACAGCTGGACGGAAATGGATCTTCTCGAAAGTTGTGTCAGAGATTATTTGAACGAGCATGCGGCACGCGCATTCGCGGTCCTCGAACCATTGAAGCTGGTCATCGAAAACTATCCGGATGAACAAGACGAGGTCATCCAGGCACCCAACCATCCACAACAGAAACACCGTGGCTCTCGCCCCTTGCTTTTTTCCAGGAACCTTTACATCGAACGCCAGGATTTCATGGAAAACCCCACAGAAAAATATTTTCGCTTGGCTCCTGGCCGTGAGGTGCGATTGAAATACGCTTACTACCTGCGCTGCCGGGAGGTCATCAAAAACACAGCGGGAGAAATCCTTGAAGTCCGTTGCACATACGATCCCGACACCTTGGGTGGGAAAAGCCCGGACAGACGCAAAGTACCCGGCACGATTCACTGGCTGGCCAGGGAAAATTCAAGGCCTTTTACCGCGAAACTGTACGACCGGTTGTTTTCCGAACCTTTCGCCGCCACTTTGGCGGATCCTTCGCAGGCACTCAACCAACATTCTCTGGTGACACTCCATAACTGCCTGGGGGAAACTTCCCTGTTCGATGGACAAGCCGAACAGGTTTTACAGTTTGAAAGGATGGGGTATTTTTGCCTCGACCGGCAAAACGGTGCTGCTCTGCCAGTGTTCAATCGCACCTTGCCACTTCGTGACAGCTGGAGAAAAATTGAACGGGCCCGTGCCAAAGCTTCTCACTGCGGCAATAAGCAGAAAACCAGTCCTGATGGGTTGAAATCATGCTAGCATTAGGGTGTGTCGCACTACTTTTTTTCCAGGAGCGAAGGGTTTTGAGGGAAGTCCCATGGAAGAGCAGAAACATTCATACATAAAAGTCTTGATGTCATTGGGAACTGAGCAGGGTTACCTGATTCGGGATCAACTCATCGATAGCCTACCTGAGGATTATGGCAAGGAACAAATTCAGGAAGTTGAAGCAATCTTGAAAGATGTGGGCCTCCTGATTTTCGATGCCCCGCCGGACGAAAGAGAGTTGTTGCTTATTGACAAGGCGCCAAGGGATGAAGAAACGGAGGAAGCTGCTGCGGCTGTACTGGCGAGCGCTGACCCGGATCCGGGTAGAACCATGGATCCGATCAGAATGTACATGCGCGAAATGGGAGTGGTCAATCTTTTGGACAAGGCCGGAGAAGTCAGTATCGCCAAACGCATTGAATCTGGAACCCAAAGCATGCTTCAGGCACTCGGCAGATTTCCTCCCTGCATAGATCTGTTGCTGGAAAATTATGACAGCATGATGAACCAGGAAGCCCGTCGAACTGATATTTTCACCAACATCATCGATGAAGGAGGCGCCTCGGCGCCGGAAGCACCGACTGCAAGCACGGAACCAGCGAAGCACCACGTAGTTCTATCTGGAGAAGAAAGAGAAGGATATAAATGGGAAACAAAAAACATCAAACGCTTTACGCCGAACATGGAAGAAGTTGGCAAATACTTCGGACTTCTGAGGAAGTTGTATGAAAGCCTGAAAAGTAAGCAAAACCCGAAAATCCGAGAACGCAACAGAAGAATCATCAAGAAAACCGCTCGGAAATTTCTCAAGCTGAAACTGGCGCCAACCATGATTGCCAAACTCTGTCAAAGGCTGCACAAGGTGTTGCAGGAAATCAGAAGGCAAAAACGGCAAGTCAAGCGAATTTTTGTGGATCAGGGGAAAATGGACCGTAAGGAGTTTCTGAGACGATATGCTGGCAAAGAAACTGACTCCGGATGGTTGAACCGACAGTTGAGAACCAGTCAGCCATACGGAGATGCCTTGCGGAAACATGAGGCAGAGCTGAATCAAGGGCAAAAAAAGCTGCTCTCCATTGAAAAACAGACCTATCTTAAAGTTAGTGAAATAGAAGAAATTGGCAAACAGGTTTCCCGAGGTGAAAGGAAAGCGGCACGTGCGAAAAAAGAAATGGTCGAAGCCAACCTGCGCTTGGTGATTTCCATTGCCAAAAAGTATATGCACCGCGGCAGTCGTGGTCTGCAATTCCTGGATTTGATACAGGAGGGCAATATCGGCCTTATGAAAGCTGTGGACAAATTTGAATACCGCCGGGGGTACAAGTTTTCCACTTACGCAACCTGGTGGATACGCCAGGCCATTACGCGCTCGATTGCCGATCAGGAAAGAACCATACGGGTTCCCGTTCACATGATAGAAACCATTACCAAACTGAACAGGGCGACCGCACAGCTGGTGCAGGAACTTGGCCGTGAAGCGAAAATCAGTGAAATCGCGGAACGTATGGAAATTCCCCAGTCAAAAGTCCGCAGGGTCATCAAGGTGGCAATGGAACCATGCTCCCTTGATGCCCCGGTTGGCGAAGAGGAAGAAGCACGGCGCGGCGACTTTGTGGAAGATAAAACCGTCGCTTCCCCTGAAAAGGAAGCCTCTGAATCCAACTTGAAAGAAACCATGCAGAGATTGCTGAACAGCCAGTTGACGCCCAGGGAAGCAAAGGTATTGCGCATGCGCTTTGGTATAGAGATGCACAGCGACCATACTTTGGAAGAAGTCGGCCAACAGTTTGATGTTACCCGCGAGAGAATACGCCAGATTGAAGCGAAAGCGTTGCGTAAACTCAGCCGGGTAGGGGCTTTGGGCAAGCTCATGGGCGACCTTGAGGAGCCATGAAAACAGTTTGCCTCCAAACATTAAACCAGCTTGGGTTATCAAATAAAGGAAATCGCGGCGGTGTCTTTACCAAATGATCTGAGTTCGCTTTCCGAGCATTCCAGCTTCTCTGAAACCAGAGCGCGTCCGAAAAAACCACCGCTTTACAAATTGATACTGTTGAATGATGACTATACCCCTATGGAATTTGTGGTGGGAATTCTGCAGGTTTTTTTTCAAATGGACCTTGCGCATGCCATGAACCTGATGCTGAAAGTGCACCAACTTGGGAAAGCAGTTTGTGGCCTGTACTCGAGAGAGCTGGCAGAAACTAAAATGTTGGAAGTCAACAGTTTTTCCAGATCTCAGAAACAACCATTGCTTTGCGTAATGGAACCGAGCTGACGAACATGTTTGATCAGAAGCTCGAAAAAAGCATACGGCTTGCCTACAGCCTTGCGCGGGAGCGCAACCATGAATTTGTCACGATCGAACATCTACTGATAGCATTGCTTTCAAATACCAGCGCAGTCGAGGTTCTGTCTGCCTGCGAAGCGGACATAGAGTCGCTGAAAGACCAATTGAGTGCATACGTCATGGAGCACGCGCCCACCGTTGAGGGAGGCAAGAATCATGCTCCCAAAGCCACGGTCGCTTTCAAACGCATTCTTCACAGGGCTGTGACCCACGTACAATCATCAACATCGGAAGGCAAGAAACCCAAAACCGAGGGTGCGAATGTCTTGGTCGCCATTTTTTCAGAGCAGAATGCCTACGCGAATTACCTGCTTGCCAGCCAAGACATTGAGCGCGTGGACGTGGTGAACTATCTTTCCCATGGAATCAGAAAAGACGACTCATTCAATCCTTATGACAACGATGATGAAAGTACAAACGGCTTTCAATCGAGTCGCCCGGACAAGAAAATTCTGGAAAGTTTTACCGTCTGTTTGAATGAGAAAGCAAAAAATGGGCAAATAGACCCCCTGATTGGCAGGGAACTTGAACTGGAACGCATCATCCAGATACTGTGCAGAAGAAGAAAAAACAACCCTCTGTTGGTGGGGACCTCGGGAGTTGGGAAGACCGCTATAGCCGAAGGGCTTGCACGCCTGATTGTTCGTGATGAAGTGCATGAGGTGATGCGCGATAAATGCGTGTACGCCCTGGATTTGGGGGCGATTCTTGCCGGCACCAAATATCGTGGAGACTTTGAAAATCGCTTCAAGAAACTGTTGAAGCATCTGACTGAAGACAAGAATGCCATTCTTTTTATCGATGAAATTCACATGCTCGTCGGTGCCGGCGCAGCTTCCAGCAACTCAGTGGATGCGTCAAATCTAATCAAGCCTCTGCTGGCGTCCGGACAGCTCAAATGTATAGGAGCAACCACTCACCGTGAGTACCGTGCTTTCATGGAAAAAGACCAAGGGCTGGTCCGCCGCTTTCAAAAAATTGAAATTGAAGAACCCTCTCGTGAAAATACACTGAAAATTTTGCTGGGGCTACGAAAAAAATATGAAGAATTTCATTCGGTTCGTTTCTCCAGGAAAGTCTTGCAAACCGCCGTTGAACTGGGAGAAAACCATATTGAAGGCCGGGCTTTCCCGGACAAGGCGATCGATATCATTGATGAAATTGGTGCCAGGTTACACATGAAGAGAACCCCTGATTCCCAGTCTCCATGTCGGGCAACCGTACGAGATGTAGAGCGCGTGGTTTCACGTATCGCCCGTATTCCGGCGCGACACATCAGCAACGATGAGAGCCAGGCAATCAGTACTCTTGAACGGGACTTGAATCTCGTTGTGTTTAGCCAGAAGAAAGCTATTTCTCTTGTTGTGCGCGCAATCAAGGCGGCGCGTGCAGGTTTGAAAGAACTGGAGAAACCAGTCGGAAGTTTTCTTTTTGCCGGGCCGACCGGGGTGGGAAAAACAGAAGTCGCCAAGCAGGTCTCCGCTTTGACGGGGATTCCTTTGGTCCGCTTCGATATGTCGGAATATATGGAACGCCATACAGTATCCAGGCTCATCGGTGCGCCACCGGGCTATGTGGGCTTTGACCAGGGTGGACTGTTAACCGACAGAGTGTTGAGAAGTCCGCACTCCGTGCTGCTTTTTGACGAAATTGAAAAAGCACACCCGGATGTTTTCAATTTGCTTTTGCAAGTCATGGACCATGCGGAACTGACCGACACAAATGGACGGAAAGTCAATTTCTCCAATGTGCTGATCATCATGACCACGAATGCCGGTGCACACACACTAAGCGAAAAACAAATTGGTTTTGCCGGAGAGAAGGACAAAAGCGATTGCGACGCGGAAATCAGGCGCATGTTTTTACCTGAATTTCGAAACCGACTCGACGCGATCGTACACTTCAACTTTCTGAACCACGAAGCAGTACTTTTGATTGTCGACAAGTTTGTGTCTCGCCTACAGTCGCAACTGGAACAAAAGCGCGTGCAACTCGAACTGAGCGATGGGGCTCGGGAATGGCTCGCGAAAAAAGGTTTTGACGAAACTATGGGCGCACGGCCCATGGAACGTATGATCAACAGCGAACTGAGGACCCCCTTGCTCGATGAAATATTGTTCGGGAAACTGGCGAAGGGGGGGGGGGCAAAATTTAAAGTTGTGTCATTCGGGAAAGGTCTGGAAATGGTCGCGACTCCTCGCGGGCAAAGCTGACTCAGCGGGCGCGATACACGACCCTGCCTCTGCTCAAGTCGTAAGGAGTGACTTCCACTGTGACTTTATCGCCACGCAAGACCCGTATGTAGTTTTTTCGCATGCGTCCGGAAATATGTGCGGTGAGAATGTGCCCGTTATCGAGTTTTACGCGGAACGTAGCATTCGGCAAGACATCTGTAACGGTGCCTTCCATTTCAAAACTTCCATTTTTTGCCACAGCTTTTTTTATAAAAATCCAACCACACCATTATCAGGCAACTTGCCCAAATAACAAGATGCTGGCATGTCTCTAAACTACCCTTTGCCACCCACTGCCCGGTACGGTGTTTTACTACGCAGGGAAGCGCCTGCCGAGCAGCATGACAGCCATGTTAGACTCAGGGGCCTGCACGGGGGGGCTGCACGAGTCTCAGTCGTTCTTTGTTGCCACGTTCTTGGGGGCAAAAGCGAGTGCAGGTCTGCAAAACTTGAAGCACGTGTCATTTTTAGCGCAGGCGTGTTCTTGTTGTCCTTTGGTTTGAGGAGCGATTTGGAGTAGCGTCAAGATGATGGGTGCCCGATTGCAGGTCGTGCCGACTCTGGCGACCTGTCGGTAGCTTTCCGGTCTTTTTACTGTCAATCAATAATCATCAGGAGAATCAACAGTGGTTTTTGCAGCAATTTTCCCGGGACAGGGCTCACAAAAAATTGGAATGCTCAGTAGCTATATCAAAAAATATCCGGAAATCAAACAAACCTTTGAAAGAGCCTCAGATCTGCTGTCTGAAAACCTGTTGCGCTTGGCGACGCGAGGGCCGGAAGAAACTTTAAACTTGACGGTCAACACCCAGCCGATTCTGCTCGCAGCGAGTTACGCGCTTTGGCAAGTCTGGTGTCGGGTTACAGATCTCAGGCCTGCCGTTATGGCCGGGCACAGTCTTGGCGAGTATTCGGCTCTCACCTGCTCAGGTGCTTTGAAATTCGACGATGCCGTACTTCTGGTTCGGCACCGTGCGAAACTGATGCAGGAAACCGTGCCGGTCGGCCAATCTTCCATGGCCGCCGTTGTGGGAATTGAGCGAAACCACGTAGAGCTGATGTGCAAAGAAATCAGCAAGCGCAAAGCGGGAACCGTGGAACCCGCTAATTACAATGCCCAAAAGCAAACTGTGGTTGCCGGCGACAAAGAACTGGTCGATGAATTTTCAGTACTGATTAAAGAACGTGAGGGGGTAAAAGTTGTGCACCTACCGGTCAGCGTTCCCGCGCACACCTCTTTGATGAAAAGCACTTCAACGAAGTTCTCCCGATATTTGTCAAAAGTCAAATTTCATAATCCGAACCTCCCGGTCGTCCTGAACGCGACTGCGGAAGTGACTAGGTCAAAACACAAAATCACCTCAGCTCTTAAAAATCAAATTAAGAAACCTGTGTTATGGCATCAATCCATAAAGACTATTTCTGATTCTGGTGTGGAGCGCTTTATAGAAATAGGACCAGGGCGTGTGCTTTGTGGTCTGGTTCGGCGCATTGACAGAAGCTTTTATGCGCAAAGCATGGAAACCACTGAGAATCTCAAAAAGATCCTGGAAGCAGAAGAGTCGTAAAAATGCTGACTTTCAACAACCGCACGGCATTGGTTACCGGCGCTTCACGCGGTATCGGTAAAGCGATTGCGAAGGCACTGGCGCGGGTCGGCGTAGTGGTTTACGGGACTGCGACCACTGATGAAAAAGCCAGAGTGCTTGCCGATGAATTGCGTGCCATTCACTCACAGTGCGCCGGATATTCTCTCAGACTCGGCAAACGGGATTCACTTGAAACCCTGTTTCGCGTTTTGGAAAAGCAGGGCAGGGAACCAGACATCCTCGTGAATAATGCGGGAGTCAGTTCTGATTCCCTCTTGCTGAGAATGAGGGAGGAAAGCTGGGATCGAGTCCTGGAAGTTAATTTGAGCTCTGTTTACTTTCTGTGTAAAAAAATGCTTCGGTCTATGCTGAGAAAGAAATGGGGTAGAATCATCAACATCAGTTCTGTGGTTGGGCAGAGCGGTAATCCTGGGCAGTGCAATTACGCTGCCAGCAAAGCGGGCCTGTCAGGTTTCAGCAAAAGCCTGGCGCAAGAAGTGGCCGCCAAAGGAATTACCGTGAATTGTGTGGCACCCGGGTTTTTCCAAACAGACATGACCAGAAAAGTAGACTCAGCGAAAGTTTTGCCACGAATCCCTGCAGGGAGGTTTGGAAAGCCGGAAGAAGCAGCAGCGGCAGTTCTTTTCCTGGCATCCGAAGAAAGCAGTTATATCACCGGAGAAACCATCAACATCAACGGTGGTCTATATATGGCCTAGACCACATAAATTTGTGAAACCGTTAGAACAACTACAGATAAGGGCAGGACCGTCGCACGTGGCAACGGTCAGGTGTCGGAAAATGCCCAAGACTCTTTTGCAGGCGAGACTGCAATATAATCGCGCGGGGTTCCTCATAGGAATTGACATCCTTGGGAAATAAAAGCAGGGCAAGCGTTTGAAACGCGAAACTGGCCGCTTGGCTTCGTCCTTTTTGGTGCGGAGGTTTTAACACGCAGGAGTGCAACTTTATGGCTATAACTAAAGCAGACAAAGAAGCTCGTTCCGACAGTGCCGACAAGAGTAAAAACGTCGAGGAAGGGAAGGAAGAAACGACTGACGCAGATGAGCAGGATGATGTGTCCAGAAAAGTAAAGAGGATTATTATTTCGCAATTGAGCCTCGAAGAGGAACAGGTCACGGACAAGGCTTCCTTTGTCGACGATCTGGATGTCGATTCCCTGGATATCGTCGAACTTGTAATGGCCATTGAAGAAGAGTTTGAATTGGAAATACCGGATGAGGAGGTTGAAGAAATCAGAACTGTTCTAGATATGACCTCCCATATAAAAAGAAAAATAAAAAGTAAAACAGCCTGACACAGCTTGAAAGGAAGGCGGGTAGTAGTTACGGGGCTCGGTGTAGTGAGTCCTGTCGGGTCAACAGTCGAAACGGCTTGGCGTGCTGTTTTGTCTGGAAAAAGCGGAGTCCGCTCAATCACGGAATTCAACAGCCAGAATTTCCCCTCTAGAATTGCCGCTTTGGTAAGCGATTTCAAGCCCGATTCGTACTTGCGGCCCCGCGAACAAAGAAAAATCAGTTTGTTCATCATGTACGGGATAGGAGCGGCGGTTGATGCCTTGGACGATTCGGGGCTGGAAATGTCCAAAGAAGATGTCACTCGTGTTGGGGTCATGGTTGGTTCCGGGATGGGGGGGTTGCCGGAAATTGAGAGGGCGCACAAAAAATATCTTGACGGCGGCCCGAAGAGAATTTCTCCTTTCTTTGTCCCCAGCAATATCATCAACATGCTGCCAGGAAACATTTCCATTCACATCGGCGCAAAAGGTCCCAGTTACTCTGCAGTGTCTGCCTGTGCTACAGGGGCACACAATATCGGGGACGCTGCCAGAAAAATCGCCTTGGGAGACGTTGATGTCATGTTTGCCGGCGGTGCGGAAATGGTGTGCTGTCCAATGGCAATGGGCGGCTTTTCCTCGGCAAAAGCACTCAGTACGGCGTACAACCACGAACCTCAACGCGCCAGTCGCCCTTGGGACAAGGGGCGCGATGGTTTTGTCCTGGGTAGTGGAGCAGGCATCCTGGTGCTTGAAGAACACGAACGCGCGCGCCGCCGCAGTGCCAATATTTACTGTGAACTGCTGGGTTACGGGCACAACTGTGATGCTTTTCATATCACCCAGCCTTCGCCGAACGGCAGTGGGGCGGCCAGCTGCATGGCAAGCGCTTTGACAGATGCCGGGCTTGAGCCGGAACAGGTTGACTATATCAACGCACATGGCACATCAACTCCGGCCGGTGACCTTGCGGAAACCCAGGCGATCAAATACGCTTTTGCTTCCCACGCTCACAAGCTGATGATCAGTTCCAACAAATCAATGATCGGCCATTTGTTGGGAGCCTCTGGAGGAGTGGAAGCAGCTTTTTCCGCTCTGTCACTGCGTGACCAAATTATACCCCCCACGATCAACCTTGATGAACCCGATCAGGACTGCGATTTGGATTATGTCCCGCATACGGCGCGTGAAACCAAAGTTCGGGTTGTGCTTTCGAATTCTTTCGGCTTTGGTGGGAGCAACGTCGCTTTGGCTTTCGGCCGCCTTTAGATTCTCTGACAGTTCTCAACTGAAAACATCGAGGAGTCTTGAACCACTGGACCTCGCCTGTGTTCAACGCCCAACTGCAAAAAACACAAACTCTGGTGAATGGGCAGTGCACCAACTACATCAGTGTTTCAGATAGAGGTTTCAATTACGGAGATGGGGTTTTTGAAACTGTTTTCGTGCGCGGCGGACGGTTTTGTCTCTGGCAACTGCACAAAGAGAGGTTATCCCATGCTTGTCAGACGCTGGACCTCCACTTTACACGCTGGCAAGAATTAGACGAGGAAGCAAAGGAGCTATGCAAAACAGTTCGCCGTGATGCGGTACTGAAGATCATAATCAGCAGGGGGGGGTGCCGTCGGGGGTATCGCCCGGAAAACCACGTGGAAGCAAACAGAATGCTGCGACTGGAGCCTTTGTCGGCGAATTATCTGGATAACGAGCAAGGAATTGCACTCTGTATCTGCCGACAAAAGCTGATGGATGTTGCCCGACCTTTGGTTGGGGTCAAACACCTGGGCCGACTTGAACAGGTTCTGGCCCGTGCCGAATGGGAACAGGAATATCAGGAAGGATTGATGCTGGATGCAGACAATTTTGTGGTGGAAGGCACCATGAGCAATGTGTTTCTTTTGCGTGCAAATCTACTACTTACGCCGCAGATTGATCGTTGTGGAATTTTAGGTGTGTTGCGTCGTTACTTGTTGGAAAAGGCTCCGGATGCGGGTTTTGATGTCCTCGAAACGAAGCTGGTGCTTGAAGATTTTTTGAAAAGCGATTGTGTTTTCGTAGCCAACGCCGTTATCGGCGTTTGGCCTGTTAAAAAACTGGGCAGGCGAGAGTGGCATCTCCCGGCAATATTCAAGAAAATACGAGAGATCGTGGATAATCGTCAATGACCGGCAGAAAAAACCTTTTTTGGGGAGTTTTTGCGTTGTTTGTGTTTTTTATCACCGCTGGCCTCATGGCGGATTTTGTGCAATTTTTTTTCAAAAAACCTTTTGTCCAGGAAACACGAACTGTGGAAGTAAAACCCGGCCAAAGTTTTAAAGCAATACTCGCAATTCTGGAGCCGCAGGCAATAGAGAAATCCCGCGTGTATTGGCTGACTTACGCCATCCTCACTGGTTCTGAACATCGAATCATGGCCGGCGAATACCAACTGAAGGCAGGCATGACACGCCGTGATGTCCTGCAAAAACTACTGGCAGGCAGCATCCATTTGCATAAATTCGTCTTGCCGTCAGGCAAGACCTACGCGCAAATCATTGATGCTTTGCAAGCCCAGCGGCATCTGTTGCCAGGTGATTTGCGAGCAACCCGGGTTTCATCGTTTCTGGACATAAAGAAAGACTCGTTCGAAGGCTTATTTTTACCCGACACTTATTTTTTCGCGAAAGGTGAAAGCGGCCTGGATATATTGCGCCAATCCCACCAGAAAATGATGCGTGTTTTGTCCCGGGAATGGGTGGAGCGTGATGAAGGTCTGCCACTGAAAGATCCCTACGAGGCACTCATTATGGCATCCATTATTGAAAAAGAAGCCCTGTTTGACAGTGAGCTCGCTCTGATCTCAGGGGTGTTTTTCAAAAGACTGGAAAAAGGCATGCGACTGCAGGCAGATCCCACAGTCATATACGGTTTGGGAAAGATCTTTAACGGCAACCTGACACGCTCGCATTTGCGCAAAAAAACCCCGTACAACACCTATCGGATTTTTGGCATGCCTCCCACTCCCATAGCATCGCCCAGCCTTGCTTCCATCAAGGCGGCACTGCATCCAGCAAAAAACGACTATCTTTATTTTGTTGGCAAAGGTGGCGGCAGACACTATTTTTCAGCAACCTACGAGGAACATCGGAAAGCAGTGAATATTTATCAGAAAAAGCGTGAATAAGCCTGAAAATTCCAGAATTCATCAACAGGACAACATGCATAAGCAAGGGCGATTTATCACCCTGGAAGGCATAGATGGCTCTGGGAAAAGCACGCAAGTCTATAAAATAAAAGAATTTCTTGAAAGTCATCAACAAAAAGTCCTGGTCACCCGGGAACCCTCGGAAAAAACAAAAACCGGAGAAATATTGCGCCAGTTCCTGTCCCAGAAAGACTTTGACAAGACAGGTCCTGAAACCATGCTTCTGCTTTTCTTCGCCGCCCGTGCTGAGCATATTGCAAAATATATCAAACCGGCACTTGAACAGGGTTTTTGGGTCATATCCGATCGTTTTGTTCATTCCAGCTACGCCTACCAGGGGGGCTTCAGCGGTCAGCCAGGCGCTCATCTGGATAATTTTGACATCGATTACCTGGCACGGTGGATCTGCAAAAGCTGCATGCCCGGTTTGGTAATTTTGCTGGACCTGAACGAAGAAGAAGCACAAAAGCGCATCCGGGAACATCATTTATTTCCTGAAAAAAATACCTCGAACTCGTTAAGCAATAAGCGTGAACATCATTGTTTCGATGTAAAAAATACGAGTTTTCAAAAGCGAGTGCGTGCGGAATATCTGGCTATGGCAGGTAAAAATCAGGCAGGCTGGCGAGTCATTAACGCTGCCCAAACAGAAGCAAAAGTCACCAGTGACATCCAAGGCGTTTTGAAAAGCTGCTTTTTCGAAAAAGACAGTCACTGATGTCTCACTACCCGTGGCATGCCAGGCAATGGAAAAGCTGCATGAATCGCGCACTAAGAAAACAGTTCGCGCACGCCACTCTGGTTTGCGGGCCCAGCGGTACCGGCGTTTCCAGTTTTGCCGCCGCACTGGTGAAAATGCTGCTTTGTCAGGGAACAGATGATCCGCCTTGCGGTCGATGCAAGCCGTGCAAGTTGTTGCGTCACGAAAACCACCCGGATTTTCTTCCCATAACACTGGCAAAAGACAGCGCTGAAATCAAAGTCGGTCAGGTTCGGGGAATTAAAAAATTTTTGGTGCTGAAGGGAAGTTTGTCTGCCATCAAAGTTGTACTGCTTTCTCCGGCCGACAAAATGAACAAGGCAGCTGCGGCCGGTTTGTTGAAAACTCTTGAGGAACCTCCCGCCAACAGTTTTCTAGTGCTTTCCTGTAACAGTCCCTTTACTTTGCCCGCCACCATACGAAGTCGGTGTCAGTTTGTTCGTCTCGGTTGTCCGGCACCGGAAGAGAGCAGAGAATGGCTCGCTGCACAAAGCCAGGAAAACATCGAGGCGGTGGAAAGTGCCCTTCGTGGCAGCGAAAACAGACCAGAAGTGGCGCTGAAAAATCTGCTTGCCAGGCAGCAAGAGAGTTTAGGCATGATGGATTTTGAAGAAAGTTTTCTTCAGTGGTTGAAAGACGAGATCAGCCTGTCTGCCATCGTAAAAGTTTTCAGGGAAATGCCAGCTCCAGAACTGCAGCAATGGTTGTTGACCCTGGTGCAAAACAAAATCAGGGAAGTGTTTGTCAGCGAGGGCCACGAGGGCAGGGCGGTTCTCCGGCTTTTCCGGCTTTACGACAGCCAGTTAAAGCGTGGGAAAAATGCCAGCCGTCTAAATTCAACGCTCCTTCTGGAAAGTGCTTTGTTGGAATTCAAAAGACCTTTCCTTGACGTCAGGCCGCGTTCGCTATCGCGATAACCCTGTCAAGCTCCGATCTTTGTGTATGGAAATGGGGGGCAGACGGAGGTTTCCAGCTCGTAAGGCACAGATAATATTTCTGGAAAGTGCTTTGTTGGAATTAAAAGACCTTTTCTTGACGTCAGGCCGCGTTCGCTATCGCGATTACCCTGTCAAGATCCGATTTTTGTGTATAGAAATGGGGGGACAGACGGAGGTTTCCAGCTCGTAAGGCACAGATAATCTTTTCTCGCATCAAAGTGGAATAAATCCTCTTTGTCGCCCCATCACGAGACGCAACACTCAAAATACCCCCTCTTTTTTTTGGATTTTCATCCGTGAACAGGGCAAATTTCTTTTTATCCAAATGCTCCATCAAATAGGAGATATTGTCTTCAACTGCTTGATGGACACGCTCAATCCCGATTTCAAGCAGTAATTCCAGGCTTTTTCCCAACGCAAGGAACCCGAGATTATTCATGCTCCCACATTCAAAACGTCTGGCACTCGTGGCAGCTTTCCAGTCCACAGTTTCAAAAAGCGTCGGATTTTCGCTCATATGCCAACCATGCTGCTGCAGTTTCAAAGCATTCAGGTGTTCGGCAGCGCAGTAGAAAAAACCGGAACCTTCGGGAGCAAGCAACCATTTATGACTCCCGGCACAGACGAAATCCGCACCACACTCCTGCACATCAAAAGGTGAGGCTCCGACACTTTGGACGGCATCAACGCAAAGTAGTGCACCATGAACCAGACAAGCGTCTTTTAATTGTTTCAGGTCCATGCGTTGACCGCGGCGATACTGAATGGAGCTGACGGACAAAAGCCGGGTGCGGCGGTCCATTTTCCCAATCAAGGCTGCTTCACAGGTAGGCTCATCGTGTTCCAGGTTCGCAACGCGCACCTCGACTCCGAAGTCCTGACCGACCGCATCCCACAGAAATCGATTGGAAGGAAACTCTTGGGCAGCGTAAACCACGTTGTCTCCGGCTTGCCAATTCACACCGCGTGCCACGATGGACAAGCCTTCGGAAGTATTCTTCAGCAGAGCAATTTCGCTGGCTGAGCGCGCATTGATCAGTTTGCGAATGTTCTCACGCAGTTTCTCAACTGTTTCTTCCCACTGCGAGTAATGATGCAGTGAAACCTCAACAGTCAGGTTTTGGGCTGCCATGGCCTGCACCGCTTCAACTGTGCGTTTAGGCCAGGGAGCCAGTCCGGCATGATTACAGTGAATTGCCTTGCCGACTCTCCCAAACTCAGCCTCCCGTATTACCTCAATTGAGGTATCAGGTTTAATCGTTAACATTTTGGAAGAAGAAGCTTAAATTATTGGTGATGGCCTGAAAAAATCGACCAGACAGTAGCTGACTTCGCGACAATTACTGAAAATCGTAAAGTTCGCATAATGTATATTATGTTAAATTATGGTTTATGCTTCGACAATTCAGGTGAATCTCATTTTTAGGAGAAGGTATTACTCAAGGTCCCGATGCCATCAATCCGCACTTCCACCTCACACCCGTCCGGCATGGGGCCGAGACCAGAGGAAGTCCCGACGCAAATCACATCGCCGGGACAGAGACTCATGTCATGAGACAATTTACTCACGATAACTTCGGGTGGCAAAATCATGTCGGAAATCGCGTAATTCTGCACTTGTTTTCCGTTCACGCGTGCAACCACCCGGAAATTCTCCGGTGTTGAAGTTTGAGCGATAAAGGGACCGAAACAGCCAAAAGTATCGAAACCCTTTGCCCTGGTCCACTGATCAAATCCCGGCTCCTCTTTCAGCAAAGAGAAGGCAGTAACATCGTTTACACAGGTATAACCAAAAATACAGTCTCTCGCCCGAGAGGCCGGGACCCTTGAAGTGTGCCGGCCAATAACAATCCCGAGCTCTCCCTCGAAAAAAACTTCGCCATCATAAGCACGCGGCCTGCGGATCCTTTGACCGGACGCAAGGTAGGAATTGGGGGGTTTGATGATGTACAAGGGTGTCTTGGGATGCTTCAGTCCCTTTATTTTCGCCAATGCACGATAATTGTTCCAGAGTGCGATCATTTTTGTCGGCACAACTGGAATCAAGAGGCTGACTTCTTTCAATGGAACCGCTTTGCAATCCACCAAGTTGGGGGCAAAAACAGTCCCCTCACAGGGACGAACGACTTCGCCTTCCAAACGCCCAAACCCTACCCTCCTTTGATATTCATAACGTACCCAATGTCTCATAAGCTTGCCTCCATTATTTTTTCAGCCATGGCAACTGTACGCGACAGAAAAGGCCTGAAACTATTGGTGTCGGATGTCTTAGGTATTTTTTCGGCACACTGGCGGCGCAAATCCCTGGCACCTTTTTTGCCTTTCAACAAAGCCAGCAAAGGCTTCAGTAACCGACGTGTGGGCTCTCTTTCACAAAGCGATACCCTGGCCAGGTAATCCATGTACATTTTAAAAACCTTTGCGATGGCCACATCTTCTCTCGGCGCCCCGTAAAATAAATGATCCACATTCGAAAGCATTAAAGGATGAGCACACACTGAGCGACCTGACATCACTCCATCGACAAAAGGCAATAATTCCTGTCCCTCCTCAACGGTTTTAATTCCACCATTCAGAATCATTTCAATTTCTGGGAAATCCCGCTTTAATCTAAACACAGTCGGGTAAGATAGCGGCGGCACAGTCAGGTTCTTTCTCGTGGATTTGAAGCTCGGAATGGCTTTTCTTGCATGGATGATGAAACAACCACAACCGGCAGCCGAAAGTCTGGACACAAAATCATGAAGGAATGCATAATCAGCACTGTTTCCAACCCCGATTCGACACTTTATGGTTACCGGAACCGTCACTTTTTTTTGCACCGCGTGAAAGCATACAGCGAGTCGTGCAGGTTCAAGCATCATGCCGACACCAGCACCGCAGGCAAGCACTTTGGGGCTTGGACACCCAACATTGAGATTAATTTCTGAATAACCCAGGTCTTCACCCTGTTGCGCACAGTCGGACAGAACTTCGGGGTTGTTTCCTGCTATCTGCAACCCTGTCGGCGGAAGCAATTCGTCAATTTTCTGCAACCTCCCAGTGCGATAAAAAACACTGGATGCCATCACCATTTCCGTATACAACATACATTTTCTTGAGAACAGGCGAAGCAGGTACAGGAAATGGCGGTCAGTCCAGCCAACCATGGGCGCGACACAAAAGGTTCTGTCAATCCTTTCCACTGTGGGGTTCGCTGTGGACAAAAGGTTCAAATAACCACTCGTTGATGCTTAAAAATCTGTCTGCAACTTTGTGCTGAGCCACGTGACATGGGCGCTGGAAGTATCCGGACTTTGTAAAAGCTATCAAGGGAACTTTCTCGCTTTAGACCACGTGAATTTCACAGTGGCTCCTGGGGATTTTTTCGCTTTACTCGGCCCTAACGGTGCTGGAAAGTCCACATTGATAGGCATCATTTCTTCCCTGGTCAGAAAAAGCCAGGGAACCGTGAAAATCATGGGGTTCGACATTGATGAAAATTTTCCCAAAGGCAGGTCGTTGCTGGGCATTGTTCCTCAGGAGTTTAACATCAACCAATTTCAAAAAACGCTTGACGTAGTCGCCATGCAGGCTGGTTTTTATGGATTGCCTCATCGCACTGCCGTAAAGCAGGCTGAAGAAGCCTTGCATTCGGTTGGTTTGTGGGAGAAAAGAAACCAGCGTGTCGGCAGACTGTCGGGTGGTATGAAAAGAAGATTAATGATTGCTCGAGCACTGGCTCATCGACCGAGCCTGTTGATTCTGGACGAACCTACGGCGGGTGTTGACCTGGAGATCAGAATGAAGATCTGGGATTTGATGTGGGACCTAAATAAAAATGGCATCACCATTATTCTGACCACCCATTACCTGGAAGAAGCTGAAAAGCTCTGCCGGAACATTGCCATACTGAACAGAGGCAGCATTCTCGAACACACTTCCATGCAGAACCTGCTGAGAAAACTGGAAACAGAGTACCTGCTGTTGCACACAGCACAAAAATTGAAAACAGCACCGACATTGAATATGGCAGACATACAACTACGAAGCGAAACAGAGTTGGAAGTTAAAATCCAGAAAGGAACGCCTTTGAATCAGGTTTTTTCCGGGCTGGCACTACAGGGCATCGAGATACTGAGCGTTCGAAACGAAACAACCCGTCTGGAAAGAATTTTTCTCAGCCTGGTACAAAGGGAATCCGCATAAAATTCAAATGCCTTTCAAGGAATCATGTACGGCTTTTATGACACTGGTGCGGCGGGAAATAACACGGTTTTTCCGAATCTGGGCGCAGACTCTGGTTCCTCCTGCGATTACTACCGCTTTGTATTTCATGATTTTTGGAGAACTTCTCGGCTCCCAATTAAAGGATATTGATGGTTATCCCTACATCAGCTACATCGTCCCGGGTCTGGTAATCATGGTGGTCATCACCAACGCCTACGCGAATGTTTCCGCCTCCCTGTTCAGCGCAAAATTTCAGCGTAATCTAGAAGAAATTCTGGTCTCTCCCATGTCAGATGCAAGTATTCTCATGGCTTATGTATCAGGGGGAGTTGTGCGCGGCGTTATGGCAGGCTCCATCGTTTTTCTAATATCCGGATTTTTCACAAGTTTCAAGGTCGTCGCACCGCTGGAAGCCCTGTTCATTATGTTTCTGACTGCAGCCCTTTTTTCCATTGCCGGATTCATCAATGGCCTTTGCGCTGAGAGTTTTGACGATATTTCCATAGTTCCGACTTTCCTGCTTGCTCCACTGACTTACCTGGGAGGAATATTTTTTTCGGTACAGATGCTCCCGGGCTTCTGGCAGGACCTTGCTTACTTTAATCCCTTGCTTTATGTCGTAAATGCGTTTCGCCATGCCTTGCTTGGCGTCTCTGATGTCAGTCCGACGATCTCCTGGCTGTTCGTCATTGCTACGACCATACTCCTGGCGACGCTTGCAGGATACCTTTTAAAAGAAGGAACCGGAACCCGCCAGTAACAACTTGCGAACTGTCGAATCTGACCTCATTCAGGGAGGGCGACAGAGCAGAATGGGAGGACTGCTCGGGATAATGCTTCACCCTTTTAACAGTGGGGAAATACACCATGGCAAACGGCGTAGAATCCCATTGAATTTCCAGTTTCGGGGTAGACGATGGAAACATTGCGCACCAGCCAGACCGTTCAGAATCCCGTTGCCGAATATCAGGTGCATTCCATATGGTCAGCGCCTGGTCAGCCTGGCCGAGGTGCCGGCAGCGGCGGGTGCCCCCTGCCCCGCCCGGCTACTGATGGAGCCTGGACGCAACAGGAACCAGAAACTTCCTTGGTTGTCTGTACTTTCCCCGCCTCGAGCCTAAGGCACTGTTGTCGTCTTGACGGTGCGACATTCCCATCGCTTTGCGAACCTTTGCCCATAATTTTCTATCTCGCTTTGACTCAAAGACTGCAAAGCGCGATCGGCCTGCCTAGGAGAAGAAATAATCGCCATATCACAGCCGGCCGCCAAAGCCTGTCTGAGCGGCACTTTCTTTGGCCCGGAAACTGCCCGCATAGAAAGATCGTCACTAAAGACAATCCCTTCAAAACGCAACCGGGAACGCAATTCCCGGGTGAGCCAGAAATAGGAAAGACTGGCAGGACAGTCGTCCACTGCGCTGTATTGAACATGAGCAGCCATAATGGCATCCAGCTGGTCGGCCAGCACGGCAAAGGGCACCATGTCACGATTCCGGATATTCTCGTAGGACCGCTGATCGACCACTTTTTGCAGATGGGTATCCATCACAACCGAACCATGCCCGGGAAAATGCTTCCCAACACCAATCATGTTTTCTGCATGCAATCCTTCGAGCAATGCGGAACCGAGTTCGGTCACTGCTTCCGGTTCACTGTGGAAAGCACGGTTACCAATGACTCCTGTCTTGTAAATTGCCAGGTCCAGTACCGGAGTAAAACTGAAATCAATACCCACTTCAGACAGCTCTCTGGCGATCAAGGCCCCGCATCTTCTTGCCATATTTCTACCTTTTTCGGAATTTTCGTCGTAAACCTTGCCGACATCCCTCATCGGCGGCAAATGACTGAAACCTTTTTTGAAACGTTGCACTCTACCTCCTTCATGATCTACAGCCACTACAAGACCGGCACGGCACTTCCGTATTTCCCCCAGCAGTTCAATCAACTTTCTCTTCGAGGCATAGTTCCGCGAAAAAATCACAACACCGCCAACTGCCGGATGTTGTAATCTGTTCAAGTCAGACTCGTCCAGACTCACCCCGGATACCGAAATCATAACGGGCCCAAGAAAACTCATAAAACCAGAAAATCCCGCTGACTGCCGAAGAAAGCGTCAGGAATCTCAGTCCGTCTGTGCCTGTGCCGCTAAATTATCATCCAGGAGCTTACGAAGAACGACACGGCCTCTCAGAAGGAACCCCAGAGTTTCATAAAGGCTCATACCCCATCGCAAATCATCATCCATTAGTTGACTTCCCATTTCATCGCGCCACGCCTTTCGAATTTTGTTGGCACTACCAAAACGTAAGCTCATGTAAGCTTCTTGACGATTTGCAAAAGGATTCTCAGTGACAGAATAGGTAAAAAAGCTGAGCGGCCCTCTTGCCAAGATGGCATCGCTCCCCCTCCTCGCCAAATCTGTGTAAGACTTTGCAACAGACTGAAGTGCTTCGTAACAATTGCCAGGCAGAATCACGGCATTCTCAAGTCCGTCATTTCGTCCCCTGACAGCCAGTTCACGCCGATATTGCCGCCAACTCAACTCAGTGATCTTTGAGAAAATCTGCATTTGCAACTCCTCGCTGGACACATGTTTACCGACCGCAGTCTTTTTTGCAGTCCAGTGATTAATCGCGTTTTCAATAAATTTTTCGCTCCCCTCAAGCTGCAAAATATCTAAACTATCCAGTATTTCTTCATCCACATAAGAGCTGTTCATCACCTTGCCGAGAATCACTATTTTCGAAAGATGCTGCAGGTAAAGCAACGTTTCTCTGTTTCCGTCGACATTTTCACCGATCCCCAGAGCAGCCAGAGCAGCCACCCGTTGCCGCTCATTCTTGTCAGAAACCCATAGAATTGGATCTTGCCGTTTGGCTGCAAAAGCCTGGTCACAAACCTCTTTCAGGTAGGCGTCATCGTTTGCCTGGTCACTGCGCCCCAGATCACGCAAGATGATCTTGGCCAGTTCCCGTTCAAGGACTTCACGCAAAACGCCAGGAAGGTCCCGGGTATTGTCAACCACCCCTGGAGCTTTCCCGGCAACAGCCATTGCATAAGGTGCCAGGCTTTGTAGCTTTGCGGCAAGATCTTCCATGTATTCTTCTGAATCCATAGCGTCCGCAGGATTGTCTCCAATGGCAGTACGCAGAGGAAGATAAAAATCATTCCTGAAAACCTGCCTTCGAAATTGCACTGGAAATTTTTCTCTGACGTCACACAAAGACAGCCCGGCCGTTTCTGTTTTAATCTCTGTAAATAAATCGCCGGCCTGCAACAGGCATTCCAACTCATAACTTTTGCTTTCTTTGCTCACGTCACACACCCGTTCTAGTAAGGCACTTCTATATAAATCGAACAGAACACTGCGGTAGTCACGTGTCTCTCCCTTCCCGAAGATATTCAGGTAGTTTGCTACGGGTAGATTCGAATTCCCGATGTTTTTCCGACCAAAGCATGAACACTCCTTCCAAGCCAACCGTAATGCCGTGTCCACCATGATTTCCGACGGAGCCTCAGCGATAAAGCGTCGGCCGTATTCGGGGCCTGAATAGTTCTTCCACGACTGGTCGCACAAAAGCTTGAAAATTTTTATTTCCAAATCATCCTCGTTCATCGCTTTGTCATTAGCGGCACTTGCCAGTTCGCTGAATTTTATTACCTCCTCAACAGACCTTAAAAAATTTTCAATTTTCGGCGGATTAGCGCTGAACCATCGACTGTCTACCGAGGTCCCTTGGGTATATGACATTAAAACGTAGGCATTGGTCGCAGCCGCCAAACCACAAGCCTGGTGGTAGGCCTTCTGGTTGCCTGCCAATCCAAATTTCTCTAGCAAACGTTCCTTGATGGCATGGTTTTCCCCTCTCCCGATTCCCGCAGCATCAGGTGCCGCCGCCATTTGCGATTGAAAAACCTTCTGCCGCAGGCTGTCGACTGTATTTTCTGGAGATCGGTTCTCAACCCCGGCAAGCGTGGCAGAACAAACGTCTATTTCCAAAAAATTCCTGATGTCTGAGTATCCCAAGGCGCAGTGCTGACCTTCCTGGTTCTGTGCTCTTTTCGCCACCATGCCCAGGTAGTTATTCTTGTGCAGGCAGAGGCACCCCTCGGCAAAATCTTTCCTTGCATCCTCGCTGCCAAACTGGGGAAGACCGCCGACCTCTCGAAGTGCGGGCTCCAAATAGTGACCATAAAAATCTTCGGCATTGCCTGTCACCTGGTCAAACCGTGACGCATGTTCCTCAAAGATCCCTGAGCGATTTTCCTGTGTAACTGACTGGACTGGGGGGCGATGCAAATGCCGAAGCCCTTTCCACCTTTCGTTACAGCTGACCACCTGGTACACCTCTTCCTGAACGCGCACGGACTGCTGCGCATGACCCGTGGCTTCGTTGTAAGCAGGCACCCCACCTGCAGATGTCTGTGGGGTGGCATCCAGTAACTGAAAAAGACGACGCTCGTCATGATCCACGGCTGAAGGTGGAACTTCGATATTCTGAAGATCCTCTCTCGTCACGGGGTTCCCTCCGTAATCATAAGGTACCGGACGAATTCGGGGGGCTGGATTTGTGTTAACATGCCGCCAATCATTGACTGAGGTTACGTCTTCATAGCCTGGAATCCGATCGTTGACTGCTTCCTGCCGGGCATCTGTCACCACAGCCTCGTACTCAGGCGGAACGACGGTTCCCACCCCCCCGCCATGGTTCTCTGTAGGCTGCCCGATGGTCGCAAAAAGTTCGTTGACTGCCTTGCTGTAGAAAGAGGCTCTTAATGGCAGACCGCGGTCGATCTTGAAGTCCAGTTCACGCAGATATTTTTCTTTCGCCTCAGAATTCACGACCTGCAATTCATTAATCTGTTCTCTAAAGCTAAACAACGCCGCAGCTTTTTGGTCACCTTCCTTAAAACATTTCAAACGTGTCAGACCAAAAAATTTGTCTTTTAAGAACGCTACGGTGTACCCGAAGAAACCGGACTCCTTCCCGACATATACTGTCCCTTCGCCACTGTCTTTCCGTAATTCAACTACTCCAGCATTGAAACGCTGTTGACGCGCAGCCCAAGCCACCTCAGTCGCATCACGCCCTACAAAACCGACACCATTCAAAATAGTAGCCATGACAACCTTCCCATGATTCTACCAGGCATCCACATACGTTGCCATTCTAATACCAATCGGTGGTTGCGCTCAAGCTACGCAAAATATCTAAACTATCCGGTATTTTTTCATCCACATAAGAACCACGGCTGTTCACCTTGCCGCGAATCACTATTTTCGAAAAATGCTGCAGGTAAAGCAACGCTTCTCTGTTTCCGTCGGAATTTTCACCGATCCCCAGATCAGCCATAGCAGACACCCGTTGCGCCTCATTATCGTAAGAAACCCGTAGAATTGGCTCTTGCCGTTTGGCTGCAAAAACCTGGTCACAAACCTCTTTCAGGTAGGCGTCATCGTTTGCCTGGCCACTGCGCCCCAGATCACGCAAGATGACCTTGGCCAGTTCCCGTTCAAGGACTTCACGCAAAACGCCCCACGCAGCCGAGGAATTTACCAAACCAAAGGACTGCCCCTGATCTCGGTGGAAGGTCACTCTGCCCATAGTCACATGGAGGACCTATTTGAGGGCTACGCCAGCACCGCCATTTTGTCGGTCTTCTATGGGTGGCCAGATCGCCAACAGACTCTGGCAACCATGCCCCCGGCACTGAGAGGCGACTCGAGACAACGGGACAAAGCAGTCAGGTTCTGCATCTGCTGCCATACGGGGCCTGCTGACTTCCCGGTGCGTGGCCAGGACGCGCTCCGGCCGATCTCGGATTGGCCCCCTCACTGTACTGGTGCGTGGAGCGTACTCACATCTCGGAAACAGCTCAGCCAGAAAGTGACCAGAGAATCGAAGCTGAAGACCGGCAACACAAAGAGAAAACAGCCATTGCCAGACCACTTTCTTCAAGATTGGGTGAAACAACGTAATGCACGCCGCGGTAACGATCGCTGGTCCTGCTGACACATGGAAACCTGAGCACTCAGGATCCTTGCACACTCAGCCTCAAATCGGTGAGCAACCGGCAACCCCACGGCTAAAAGGATCCGGATGCGCCAGTGCCAAGACATAGTTCCGCGAAAAAATCACAACACCGCCAACTGCCGGATGTTGTAATCTGTTCAAGTCAGACTTGTCCAGACTCACCCCGGATACCGAAATCATAACGGGCCCAAGAAAACTCATAAAACCAGAAAATCCCGCTGACTGCCGAAGAAAGCGTCAGGAATCTCAGTCCGTCTGTGCCTGTGGCGCTAAATTCTCATCCAGGAGCTTACGAAGAACGACACGGCCACTCAGAAGGAACCCCAGAGTTTCATCAGGTCCCATAACCCATCGCCGCAAATCATCATCCATTAGTTGACTTTCCATTTCATCGCGCCACGCCTTTCGAATTTTGTTGGCGCTACCAAAACGTAAGCTCATGTAAGCTTCTTGACGATTCGCAAAAGGATTGTCACTGACAGAATAGGAAAAAAAGCTGAACGCCCCCCTTGCCAAGATGGCATCGCTCCCCTCCCTCGCCAAATCTGTGTAAGCCTTTGCAGAAAACTGAAGTGCTTCGTAACAATTGCCAGGCAGAATCACGGCATCCTCAAGTCCGTCATTTCGTCCCCTGACAGCCAGTTCACGCCGATATTGCCGCCAACTCAAGTTAGTGATCTTTGTGAAAATCTGCATTTGCAACTCCTCGCTGGACACATTTTCACCGACCGCAGTCTTTTTTGCAGTCCAGTGATTAATCGTGTTTTCAATAAATTTTTCGCTCCCCTCAAGCTGCAAAATATCTAAACTATCCAGTATTTCTTTATCCACATAAGAACTGTGCATCACCTTGAGGCGAATCACTACTTTCGAAAGATGCTGCAGGTAAAGCAACGTTTCTCTGTTTCCGTCGACATTTTCACCGATCCCCAGAGCAGCCAGAGCAGCCACCCGTTGCACCTCATTCTCGTCAGAAACCCGTAAAATTGGATCTTGCCGCTTGGCTGTAAAAGCCTGATCACAAACCTCTTTCAGGTAGGCGTCATCGTTTGCCTGGCCACTGCGCCCCAGATCACGCAAGATGACCTTGGCCAGTTCCCGTTCAAGGACTTCACGCAAAACGCCAGGAAGGTCCCGGGTATTGTCAACCACCCCTGGAGCTTTCCCAGCAACAGCCATTGCATAAGGTGCCAAGCTTTGTAGCTTTGCGGCAAGATCCGCCATGTATTCATCCTTACTGTCTTGTGAATCCATAGCGTCCGTAGGGTCGCTTCCAATGGCAGCACACAGAGGAAGATAAAAATCGTCCATAAAAAGCTGCCCTCGAAATTGCACTGGAAATTTTTCTCTGACGTCACACAAAGACAGCCCGGCCGTTTCTGTTTTAATCTCTGTAAATAAATCGCCGGCCTGCAACAGGCATTCCAACTCATAACTTTTGCTTTCTTTGTTCACGTCACGCACCCGTTCTAGCAAGGCACTTCTATATAAATCGAACAGAACACGGTGGTAGTCACGTGTCTCTCCCTTCCCGAAGATATTCAGGTAGTTTGCTACGGGTAGATTCGAATTCCCGATGTTTTTCCGACCAAAGCATGAACACTCCTTCCAGGCCAACCGTAATGCCGTGTCCACCATGATTTCCGACGGAGCCTCAGCGATAAAGCGTCGGCCGTATTCGGGGCCTGAATAGTTCTTCCACGACTGGTCGCACAAAAGCTTGAAAATTTTTATTTCCAAATCATCCTCGTTCATCGCTTTGCCATTAGCGGCACTTGCCAATTCGCTGAATTTTATTACTTCCTCAACAGACCTTGAAAAATTTACAATTTCCGGCGGATTAGCACTGAACCATCGACTGTTTACCGAGGTCCCTTGGGTATATATCATTAAAACGTAGTCATTGGTCGCAGCCGCCAAACCACAAGCCTGGTGGTAGGCCTTCTGGTTGCCTGCCAATCCAAATTTCTCTAGCAAACGTTCCTTGATGGCATGGTTTTCCCCTCTCCCGATTCCCGCAGCATCAGGTGCCGCCGCCATTTGCGATTGAAAAACCTTCTGCCGCAGGCTGTCGACTGTATTTTCTGGAGATCGGTTCTCAACCCCGGCAAGCGTGGCAGAACAAACGTCTATTTCCAAAAAATTCCTGATGTCTGAGTATCCCAAGGCGCAGTGCTGACCTTCCTGGTTCTGTGCTCTTTTCGCCACCATGCCTAGGTAGTTATTCTTGTGCAGGCAGAGGCACCCCTCGGCAAAATCTTTCCTTGCATCCTCGCTGCCAAACTGGGGAAGACCGCCGACCTCTCGAAGTGCGGGCTCCAAATAGTGACCATAAAAATCTTCGGCATTGCCTGTCACCTGGTCAAACCGTGACGCATGTTCCTCAAAGATCCCTGAGCGATTTTCCTGTGTAACTGACTGGACTGGGGGGCGATGCAGATGCCCAAGCCCTTTCCACCTTTCGTTACAGTTGACCATCTGGTACACCTCTTCCTGAACGCGCACGGACTGCTGTGCATGACCCGTGGCTTCGTTGTAAGCAGGCACTCCACCTGCAGATGTCTGTGGGGTGGCATCCAGTAACTGAAAAAGACGACGCTCGTCATGATCCACGGCTGAAGGTGGAACTTCGATATTCTGAAGATCCTCTCTCGTCACGGGGTTCCCTCCGTAATCATAAGGTACCGGACGAATTCGGGGGGCTGGATTTGTGTTAACATGCCGCCAATCATTGACTGAGGTTACGTCATCATAGCGTGGAATCCGATGGTTGGCTGCTTCCTGCCGGGCATCTGTCGCCACAGCCTCGTACTCAGGCGGAACGACGGTTCCCACCCCCCCGCCATGGTTCTCTGTAGGCTGCCCGATGGTCGCAAAAAGTTCGTTGACTGCCTTGCTGTAGAAAGAGGCTCTTAATGGCAGACCGCGGTCGATCTTGAAGTCCAGTTCACGCAGATATTTTTCTTTCGCCTCAGAATTCACGACCTGCAATTCATTAATCTGTTCTCTAAAGCTAAACAACGCCGCAGCTTTTTGGTCACCTTCCTTAAAACATTTCAAACGTGTCAGACCAAAAAATTTGTCTTTTAAGAACGCTACGGTGTACCCGAAGAAACCGGACTTCTTCCCAACATATACTGTCCCTTCGCCACTATCTTTCCGTAATTCAAATACTCCAGCATTGAAACGCTGTTGACGCGCAGCCCCAGCCACCTCAGCCGCATCACGCCCTACAAAACCGACACCATTCAAAATAGTAGACACGACAACCTCCCCAGTATTCTACCGGACATACACATACGTTGCTATTCTAGCACCAATCGGTGGTTGCGATGCGGGCAACATCGGTTCATGAGTACTTGGGAACAAAGGCCGCGCGTGGGTTCACGTTCATTCCCCAGGGTATCGTCTGACACGCCGACAGGCTACACACGATCTGTGCATTTCAGCGAGCGGCACAGTCCCAGGCTTCACCAGGCTCAAAGGGACAAAGGTGATTCCGCATTGGTGGTGAACAAAAGGGGTGGAAGCCGAGAGCGGCTGCGCGATGTAGACCCTGTTGCGTCCCGGTCTTGCCGGTGGGGGTTGCCCCCCCAAGGATGCAACGTTGCAAACCGCCCCACGCAGCCGAGGAATTTGCCAAACCAAAGGACTGCCCTGATCTCGGTGGAAGGTCACTCTGCCCATAGTCACATGGAGGACCTATTTGAGGGCTACGCCAGCACCGCCATTTTGTCGGTCTTCTATGGGTGGCCAGCTCGCCAACAGACTCTGGCAACCATGCCCCCGGCACTGAGAGGCGACTCGAGACAACGGGACAAAGCAGTCAGGTTCTGCATCTGCTGCCATACGGGGCCTGCTGACTTCCCGGTGCGTGGCCAGAACGCGCTCTGGCCGATCTCGGATTGCCCCCCTCACTGTACTGGTGCGTGGAACGTACTCACATCTCGGAAACAGCTCAGCCAGAAAGTGACCAGAGAATCGAAGCTGAAGATCGGCAACACAAAGAGAAAACAGCCATCGCCGGACCACTTTCTTCAGGATTGGGTGAAACAACGTAATGCACGCCGCGGTAACGGTCGCTGGTCCTGCTGACACATGGAAATCTGAGCACTCAGGATCCTTGCACACTCAGCCTCAAATCAGTGAGCAACCGGCAACCTCACGGCCAAAGGGATCCGGATGCGCCAGTACCAGGACGCGGAGAGGCTTATCACTACTGACCAATAACGACTCTCTGTCACGATGATGACCGGGCAGAAGGTCGTCGTGAAACCGACTGACAGACAGCCTCTCAATCTGAGTGAGCTGCCCAAACGAGATCCTGGCGCGGCGCAAAAGCGCCTGGTAAACCACTGGCCACCCCTTGGGAGGACATATGGGTCCGAAAGCCCGCAAATCAGTGAGCAACCGGCAACCCCACGGCCAAAGGGATCCGGATGCGCCAGTACCAGGACGCGGAGAGGCTTATCACTACTGACCAATAACGACTCTCTGTCACGATGATGACCGGGCAGAAGGTCGTCGTGAAACCGACTGACAGACAGCCCCTCAATCTGAGTGAGCTGCCCAACGAGATCCTGGCGCGGCACAAAAGTGCCTGGAAACCACTGGCCACCCCTTGGGAGGACATATGGGCCCGAAAGTCCGCAGCAAATCAGTGAGCAACCGGCAACCTCACGGCTAGAGGGATTCGGATGCGCCAGTGCCAGGACGCGGAGGGGCTTATCACCACTGACCAAGAACGACTTTCTGTCACGGTGATGACCGGGCAGAAGGTCGTCGTGAAACCGACTGACAGACAGCCTCTCAATCTGAGTGAGCTGCCCAACGAGATCCTGGCGCGGCACAAAAGTGCCTGGAAACCACTGGCCACCCCTTGGGAGGACATATGGGCCCGAAAGTCCGCAAATCAGTGAGCAACCGGTAACCTCACGGCTAGAGGGATCCGGATGCGCCAGTACCAGGACGCGGAGAGGCTTATCACTACTGACCAATAACGACTCTCTGTCACGATGATGACCGGGCAGAAGGTCGTCGTGAAACCGACTGACAGACAGCCTCTCAATCTGAGTGAGCTGCCCAAACGAGATCCTGGCGCGGCACAAAAGTGCCTGGAAACCACTGGCCACCCCTTGGGAGGACATATGGGCCCGAAAGTCCGCAGCAAATCAGTGAGCAACCGGCAACCTCACGGCCAGAGGGATTCGGATGCGCCAGTGCCAGGACGCGGAGGGGCTTATCACCACTGACCACGCGGAGGGGCTTATCACCAGAACGACTTTCTGTCACGGTGATGACCGGGCAGAAGGTCGTCGTGAAACCGGTTGACAGACAGCCCCTCAATCTGAGTGAGCTGCCCAACGAGATCCTGGCGCGGCGCAAAAGTGCCTGGAAACCACTGGCCACCCCTTGGGAGGCCACATGGGACCGAAAGTCCTCTTGCCTGGCGCTTCCTGAAAATTGTTCGCTGCCGCATCAATGCGACTTTGGCACCGGCTGACTGTGCCTGTCAGGCATGACCCGGACTTCTGAAAAACCAGAATCTGGAATTTGTTCAAGCGATACAGGATTTCCAGGTGCGGCTGTTCTTCGCAGGTGCAGATTTACGATTTAGTGCGCGATACGTACTCTCCCGTGCGCGTATCGATACGGATTTTTTCACCTTCGGAAACAAACAACGGAACTTTGACCACAACCCCGGTTTCAAGCTCAGCCGGCTTGGTTCCCCCGGCAGCAGTGTCGCCTTTTGCTCCTGGCACAGTACGTACCACTTCCAGTTCCACAAAATTCGGCGGTGTAACGACCACCAATACACCATCATGTAAAAGAGCGGAACAGACATCGCTTTCCCGAATCCATTCGCGACTCCGCGACATCACTTTCTGACCCGCACTATATTGCTCAAAATTGGAATTGTCCATGAAATGCCAGTGGTTGCCGTCCGAATACAGATATTGCAACTGTAGTGCCACAACGTCCGCCGCAGGAATGGTTTCTCTGGATTTGAAGGTTCGCTCAAACACACGACCATCCAAAAGGTTTTTCAATCGTACGCGCAGAAATGCCTGTCCTTTCCCAGGCTTGACAAATTCGCTTGCGATCATTTCGCAGGGTTCGCCGTTCAACAAAACTTTCAGCCCGTTTCTGAATTCACTTGTGCTGTACGTCGTCAATGTGTTTTACCTCTGGCGAACAAATTTCAGGCTGATGCCTGCTTATACCCGCCTTTTAGCTCCCGTGAAACACAAGCCGCAGCGTGTTTCCAGATACCGGAATGCTTTCCTTGACGAGAGAGTAATCATGGAAAAATATCACAGGATTTTCCAGCGCAGACCACCGACGTCAAGTTCCAAATGACAATATTCCGACAATCAGGCAGCGAACATTATGTCAAAAAGAAGCCCTTCATTACGAGGTGACCGTCCAAATTTGGACAGTGCCTAATTGTATATGTCAGACCCGGCCCGCAAAACCAGCGACAAACGACGGCCAACCGAAATCTGCTCAGGAAAAGCCGGCATCAGGAGGACAGGGATTTGCAGACTTTTCCAGGCGCTGGCAAGCTGCCGCCAAAAACCAGATCTTCCGAACAGGCAACACCGTGGCCTCTATTTCAAGTATTTACTGAGTTTGCCTGTCTACTGTCGTCCTCCAGGAATCTTCTTTGTTCATAAAGCGGCGAAAAGCCATGAAAGTCAGCAGTTTTGCTGTCTGCCGGACAAGGAGGCAACTGTTTCAACGCTTATCCGCCTGAGCCACCAGAGTTTTTCCCAATATATCACGGAGAGTAACGCGTCCCTTTAACAGAAACCCCAGATCCCGGTCAATCCATTGGTCGTCTTTGTCGTCCATGCCCACTTTCATCTCTGTACGCCACTGTTTGCGGATATTGTTTGCGCTGGAAGTACGCAACCCTCTATAAGCTTTTTGATTGTCCACGAAGGGATTGTCTGTGACGGAATAAGCAAAAAAGCTACCTGGCCCCATGGCCAGGACGCCGTCACTTCCATCTCGCGCTAACTTTTTGTAATTGATCACAATCTCTCGGAGTGCGGTCGAGCAACTTTGGTCTGGGAAAGGGGAAGCAAGCTCCTCTTTGTAAATATCCCTTTTGCTGGACCCATCCATGGCTCCCAGTTGATGTTGATAATTCCACCAGCTCAATGCCGTGATCTTTTTGAAAAGCTGTTCGTGCAAAGCCTGCTTCGTCACTTTCCTACCTTCCGCAGCCGCCTGTGCACCCCAGTGTTTCATCACCTTTTCAATATATGTTTCACTACCGGCAAGTTGCAAAACGTCAAAGTCTTGCAGCACTTTCTCGTTTACCAAGTGTTCGCGAAGCCCCCCCTCAACCCGAACCGCCACCTGTGAAAGAGTCTGCAGATAGTTTAACGCTTCCTTCCCTCCGTCGGCACCTTTCCCTATTCCCATAACAGAGAGGGCCGCCGCCACTTGGGTATCATTTTCTCTGGCAAGTTCTGCCAACGGTTCTCGGGTACGCACAAAAGCCAAGTCAGTGATTTTCCCCAGGTAAAGTTCATCATCTGCGCCATCTGCACGACCAACATCATTTAATATCTGCCTGGTCACTTCTTTTTCGAGGATCCGACGAAAAACAACCGAAAGATCTTCTATTTTATTTTCCATTCCCAGTGCTTTCTCTGCCATAGCCATTTTGTAAGGCACCAGGCTTATCACTTTCTCATGGAGGTTTTTTACGTAGCCCAGCTGCCGGTCTCTGCTAAGACCACTCAAGGGACTTTGCCCAATTTCTTGAGTAATGGGAATAAAAAATTCTGCCCCAAAATCACCAAAAGTCCCAACGTCTGTTATTGCATATGGTCCCCCGACATCGTACAAAGACAGCCCACCCACTTCATCTGCGATTTCTGTGAACAAATCACCTGCCTGAAAAAGGCAATCCAGCTCATAACTTTTACTTTTCCTGTCTACTCCACTCATTCTTTCAACCAGAATGCCCCGGTACAGATTATTAAAGGAATCACTGTAGTGATGCGACTCTTCCCGCCCTGCATAATCCAGAAAGTTGTATATCGCCAAATTGTCTTCGCCCACTTTTTTCCGCCCTATGGCCGAACATTCCATCCATGTCTGCCGCAATGCCGCATCCACCATCGTGGACGAGGGAACTTCCTCCATAAGCGCTCGGTTTTTCCGGGGGGCTGAATAGTTTTTCCATGACTGATCACACAAATGTTTGAACACCTTCATTTCCAACTCATCCTCGTCCACCGCTTTGCCATGGCCGGCACCTGCCGTTGCGTAAAACTGCATGGTTTCCTCAACGGCTTTTGCAAAGTTTTCCCTGTCAGGTGGGTGGCTGCTGAACCATTTGCTGGATACCGGGTCAACAGAACGTGTCTTTAAAACGACCGTATTGGCCGCCGCTGCCAACCTGCACGCCTGGTGATAGGCATCCGGGTTATTCTGCAGACCATAGCTGCTTAACAGCCGCTCTTTGATGGCTTGGTTGTTCTTTTGCTATCTGAGTTTCCGTCCCTCCAGCCCGTTCCCTGACCAACTGCGGAGAAAAAACAGCTCCGCGCATACCCGCAATTTCAACAATATCCGGCAGGCTGCCACCCTCTCTGCCGGCAAGTGCGGCGGCACACAGGTCATTTTCCAGAAATTCCCTGCTCTCGACGTATCCACGGCTCTCTTGCCGGGTTCCAGAGTGCTGCAGTTTTGCAATCTCGGCCAGATAATTCCCCTTATGTGTTTCAAGACATTCGGCAGCATAAAGATTCCTGTCTGCAATGCTGTTGAACCTGGGAAGGTTCCCGGTTTTCTCCAGTACCGGTTCCAAAAAGCCACGATAAAAGTCTTCAGCATTTCCTGCAACCAGGTCAAAGCGCAATGCCTGTTCACCAAGTTCTCCCGGGAGATTATTCCTGTACCGCTTCCCGGGCGGGTGGTCGATGCAGGCGTCTGCAGGTCTTCCAATCCGGGTGCCTCTGGGTCACGTCATACACGTTGTTCTGCAATTGCATCTCCTGATCTGTATAACCCGTGGCTTCGCCGTAAGAAGGCGCGTCGGTTGAGCTGGCACGTCCAAACGGGGAAGCTGCCAATCCGAAAGTCCCCCGGTGTCTCTCTGGGGGCAGCGGAAGGACGGGTGTCGTGCACGAAATCGTCGCTTCTCTCCGCTAAAAATCCATCGTAATCAGGAGGGGGCAGGACATCGCAGGCAGGCTCTTCCGTTGGTCTGCCGTTTGGATGTTCCACATCTCTACAACTCGCAATATCCCGGTATGGTGGAATTTCGAAGGGGGTCTCCTCTGGATTCGAGGGGGCTTCCGCAAGGTTTGCCTCCCGGGGATGCTCAATCGCGTCATCGTACCCCGGTGGCAGGACGACATTCCCTTGGGCGCGTGCCATATCATGGTCAATGGCCACAAAAAGCTCCTCTATTGCCTTGTTGTAGTAAGAAGCTCTCAAGGACAATCCGTGGCTGATCTTGAAGTCCAGTTCACGCAGGTATTTTTCTTTCAATTTGGGCTTTGTGACATTCAAAGCACTGATCTGTCCACGAAGACTCGTTAACGCCGCCGCTTTTTGATCGCCCTCATGAAAGCACTTCAAATGTACCAGGCCAAAAAATCTGTCTTTCATAAAGGCAACAGCGTGACCGAAAAAGCCAGACCGGTTCCCCGCGTACATTGCGGCCCCCGCATCGGCACGTTTTAATTCCAGAGTGCTGGAATTAAAACGCTGTTGTCGGGCAACGTCATGCACCTCAGCCACGCTACGCCCGACAAAACCAACACGATTCAAAGCAGTCTTCATTTATCGCTTTTCTTTCAATCGGTCCCGGGAAATGACACAATCCCGTAACCGGGATCCCGGACCCAGAACTGTGGCAGGGACCTGATTCTCCCCCCACAACTCCGGACGAGGGCTCATTTCTTCACACCATTTTTTCGGATAATCCAGACACCAGAGTAGCCGGGCCTGGTTGTTCATAAGCTTTCTGACGATTCGTTCTTCTTCCTTCCGACACGCTGAAACACTGCCGCTCAACAAACTCCTGCGCTTCAAATTCTTCGCGTCCCACAAAACCTGTGCGACCTAAAGCAATACACATTCCAGCTACCTCCGTGTGTTGCAACGGTCTGGCACACCCTTGGTCATTCTATCACTGAAGCGAGTCCTGTTCCAGAAATACGGCAAAAGCGGCAGGATGTCGATACAGGGAAATGCCAGTTGTTCCTGCCATTTTTTGATTCGCTGACGCCTTTGTTCCCTGACAAATCCAGCGAAAGTCGACGCGTCCGACGAGTGCAAAATCAACAGGGATGCGACGGCGCCGAGAGGCAGGAGGACTGGTGATTGCCCGCCTTTTCCTCGGTCAGCCGTGAGGCGCGGGAACAGTCAGACCGGCCCTACTTTTTTTCTCCCTTGATTCCAGGCGGCAATGTTTTTATCGACAGACTCTCGGCGTTATTGCCAAGAAAACTTCGCCATGACTTGGACAGGGAGTACCCACGAGACCCACGGCTCGTCTTGTGACCGGCAGCAATTTCAGAGAAAGACAGGCGCCGCCTGCGAGTGGCGGAAGCCACTTCAATTTTCGCACCCGGAAACACTACTGTGGTCAGCAATAAGCTCTCTTCTCCCGCTAACCTTTCATTTCCGGGAAACTTCATGAACCTGACTCCCCTGCCGCCGTGATGCAATGGGAATTCGTTGACCGCAACTGCGACCAAGCGCCCGACGTTGCTGATCCCCACCACCAAATTTCCAGCCTCCTCAGCCTGTCCTGATAAAGCCAGGACTATGGGAAGCAAGGCCTTTTCTCTTTCTGCGATTCTTAAAATCTGTCGCCCTGCCCTCCTGGCAAGCAATGACTTGGCTGTGGTTCTCAACATCTGTCCACTGCTGCTTGCCCACAGAATCTGGTCATCTTCATGGAGCAGCAACACTGCCGTGAATTGTCGGCTCTTTTCCAGCTTCAGCCTGGCACTGAGAGGTACATTTTTACTGCGCCCTCCGTCCAGTTCGCGGACTCCCAGACCGAAACACCAGCCGGCAACATCAAAAAACAAGGCACGGTCGCTGGTTTCTCCTTTCGCCTCAGCCAGGAAGGCATCTCCTTCAAGGTATTGCAGGCCGGCACCATCAACTTCGTTGCCTTTCAAGACCCGCACCCAACCTTTTTGTGAAAGCACGACTGTTGCGGGCTCAACTGCTGCCGGCAAGGGCGGCAGACGGCGAGTCTGAACCGCTGGAGTTTCCTGAAATTCGCTGCGGCGCGGGTGCCCAAAAGCTTTTGCATCTGCTTTCAACTCGCTTTTCAGCAGCGAAATCAGGCGTTTTTTCGAGTTCAGGTAACGCTCGATATCTTTCTTTGTCTCCAGTAATCCGGCTCGTTCCCGGTTCAACTGATGCTCTTCAAGTTTTGCCAGCTTGCGCAAACGTAATTCAAGAATGGCTTCAATCTGCAGGCTGCTGAGACTAAACTCCAGCCGCAACTCTGCCTTGGGATCGTCTGAGTTGCGAATAATGCTGATGACTTTATCGAGATTGGCAAAAGTCAGTAGCAAACCTTCTACCTGCTCAAGGCGTTTTTCAATCTCATCAAGCCGCCAACGCAGGCGTCGGGTAACGGTCTGTTTCCTGAATTCCAGCCATTCCGAAAGAAAGTCCCGTACAGTTTTCAAGGCCGGCCGTCCTTCGTGGTCGATGACATTAAACTTGAAACGGCAACTTTTTTCGAGGTCTGTCGTGGCAAAAAGATGTGCCATCGCCGATTCGGCAGAAAAGCCGTGACCACCGCCCTCAATGACCAGACGAACGGGAGTATCAATATCAGATTCATCACGCAAATCTTTGATCTGAAGTAATTTCCTATCATGGATCTGGTGCGCAATCTGATCAATGACACGGGTGGCAGAAACCTGCCACGGCAAGGCGGTTACGATGAGCCTTTTACCTTCGATCACATAGCTGGCACGCAACCGTACCGCTCCCTGGCCGCTTCTGTACATTGCCAGCAAATCCTCCCGCTTGCCTGTAACGACACCGCCACCGGGAAAGTCTGGTCCCCGGATATGTTGCAGAAGGTCTTCCAATGTCGCCCTTTTATTCTCCAAAAGGCAAATCAACGCTGCCACCACTTCGCACAGATTGTGGGGAAGAATATCTGTGGACAAACCTACAGCAATACCGGAGGCACCGTTCAACAGGAGATTGGGTAAACGGGCAGGAAGCACTTTGGGTTCCAACAGAGTGCCATCAAAATTCTGCTGGAAATCCACGGTTCCCTGCCTCAGTTCCCCGGTCAGAACTTCTGCATATTTGGAGAGCTTTGCTTCCGTGTAGCGCATGGCGGCAAAGGACTTGGGATCATCAACGGATCCCCAGTTTCCCTGCCCCACCAGAAAGGGATGGTTCATGGTGAATGGTTGCGCCATCGACACCATGGTTTCGTAACAGGAGGCATCACCGTGCGGATGAAATTTGCCAATGACGTCCCCTACTGTGCGTGCTGCTTTTTTTGGCTTGGCGGATGCCGAAAGCCCCAGTTCAGTCATCGCGTAAATGATTCTGCGTTGCACAGGCTTTAATCCGTCTCCGAAAAAAGGCAAAGCCCGATCCAGCACCACATACATGGAATAGTCCAGATAAGCCGCTTCGACAAAATCCACCAGCGGTCTGCTGGACAAACTGTGCTCCGGGGAATTGGCCTGATTCTCACCCTCCCCTTTCCGGGTTCTCGATCGAGAACAAGATCGCGCGGGCGCGGGAACAGGCGCAGGAGAAAAACCCGTTAAGGGGCGTTGTTTTGAAGAAGCCATAGGCAGGCTGTGGAAAACCGTGTCTCTCAGTTCAGTTGAGCGAAAACGATTTTCTGACTTCGCAGTCTGGCAACGAACTCAATGTGCCGGGGCGCCTTTTCCCACCTGGTCCCGGACATTCCTGGAATGTTGTTCTTTCAATCGGTCGACCATGTCACGAACTGTCTTGGTGAGCCACCTGTATGCCGCTGAACCCTTAGAAAAATCAGCCAGGGCAAAATGGTCGCCGCGCTTTTCCTCCTGGTTCAGCTCATAGGCAGCATCGTATTGGTTCTCTTGATAGACCACCAGACCTTTGCCACCTTCGGCCTTGATCACGGAAAAAACCGGCACATCACTGGGACCGTCGGCCACATAAATCATTTGTGAAACCGGCACACGGCGTTTTTCCTTTGGTAAATAAGCATTCAAATCAATTTTTCTATTGATGTTGGAACCCTTATTGATTTCAAAAATCGCGCGCGTTTTCGTGGTGTCATCGAGGACATAACTGATACGGGACAAGACTTTTTTCCCGCATGCTTCCTTTTCTTCAAACTCGCAACCCCAAACCCCTTTGAGATGTTGCGAAATTTTGCTGCCCAAGATTATTTGCCGCAAACCACAACTCACGACATAGTGTTCCACTTGGCATTGTAAATTCCTGCCGGAGCCTTCTTTCGCTGTTTTCTCCAACAGCTGGAAAACGTCCGGAATGCCCTTGAAAAACCCCAGACTGGTACCAAGTTTTCTCAACAGCTCGTTGTTCAGTCCTGCAAATTTTCCTGCATGTGTGTAATCCAGAATATGGTTCAGGTAATTGACGCTGGTGGAAAAAAGCGGAGCCATGGTCCCATCCAGCGACTGTCTCCGGGCAAATTCCTCGTTTTTTCGTTGCACTTCCTGCCAAAATACCTCACCGTCTACACCGAAGTGCTCAAACAGAGGCCATTGCATATTTTCCGGAATCAGGGTCTTGTCGAAGTCCCACAGTACGGCAATCACGTTGTCATCAAACAGTTTACTCGCCATTTCAAACCAGATCCGATGCCAGAAATCCTTTTCGCGCCAGCCAGCTACGCCGCTCAGTCGCTTTTCCTTTGGCCAGCAATATGTCCATAAATTCCTGAGTCTTCGCGCATATCCCTTCGTCATCGCCTTCACAGAGCAACTGAAGCAGGCGGCGATTTCCACCGACCATTGTCGATTCGCGTAGTTGTGCCGGGTTCATTTCACCAAGGCCCTTGAAGCGCAAAACCAGAGCCCGTTTCCGGTCTTTCTCATTGAGTTGCCCGAGAAAGCGGATCCGTTCCTCGACATTACCGGCATAATGCACCTGCATTCCTACATCAATCCGAAAAAGCGGTGGCATCGCGATGTAGACGTGTCCTTTTGTGACCAGTTTTCTAAAAAACCGGACAAAAAGAGCACAAAGCAATACGGCAATGTGCATGCCGTCGGAATCTGCATCCGCCAGCACGCAGACTTTTCCGTAACGCAAGCCCTTAAGACTGTCCTCTTTATCAGAGTCGTTTTTCCTGGGGCGCAGACCCAAAGCAGCCGCAATATCCCGTATTTCCGACGAATGAGCAAGCTGCTCGGAACTGCTTTCCCAGGTATTCAAAATTTTCCCCCGCAGGGGGATCACTGCCTGGTAACGCCGATCTCGGGCTTGCTTCGCTGAACCTCCAGCAGAGTCACCCTCGACAATAAACAACTCGCTTTCCGTGATGTCTGTGGAAGTGCAATCCGCAAGCTTGGCAGGCAACATCCTGCGACTCAACAGAGTTTTTCGTGCCTGTTTCTCCGCCGCCTGCCTGATGCGTGCCGTGGCATTGCGGGCAGAGGCTTCGACAATGGCTCTGCCATCCTGGGGGTGCCGGTCAAGCCACAAACTGAAAGTATCTTTGACCAGAGAGGCAACCCGACGCATGAATGGCAGTGACGTAAAACTCGCTTTCGCCTGCCCCGTAAACCGGGGATTTTCCACTTTCACGGAAAGAATACAGGCCACGTTGCTCCACAAATCTTCAGGCAACAACCGGGTGCCGCTCGGCAAGGACTCATGGTAACTGATGAATTCCCTCAAACCCTCAATCAATCCGGCACGGATACCCGCCACATGGCTTCCGCCAAGTTCTGTTCTCACCAGGTTGACGTAGCTTTCAACCAGTGAAGCACCATCGGAATACCAGTTTACGCACCAGTTAAAAGTTGCATCATCATGTTCTATATCAGATATAAAAGGTTGTTTTAACAATAATTCTCGGTACTGCGAAACTTCCCGCAGATAGTCAGCCATGCCTGATTCGTATTGCCAGGACATCTTCTTTCCTTCACTTTCCACGTACAAAGAGGTCTTCAGGCCGGGGCACAACACCGCTTTGGCGTGCAGCAAATGCTCCAGTGCCACCCGATCAAAATCAGGTCTTTCGAAATAACTCCCATCCGGCCAAAAGCGAATGGTAGAACCTTTTTTCCGGGTCCTGCCTGTTTCTTTCAGCTGCGAAGAAGGCCTGCCCTTCTTGAAAGTCATCGTGAATTCATGTTGCTTTCTTCTGGTCTGCACGAGCAGAGTTTCGGACAAAGCATTCACGACCGACACTCCGACACCATGGAGCCCGCCTGCAAAACGGTAATGCCTGCCGGAAAACTTCCCCCCGGCATGCAAGGTCGTCAGGATGACTTCAACTCCAGATTTTTTCATTTCGGGGTGTTCACCAACCGGCATGCCACGCCCGTCATCCGTGACGCTCAAAGAAGAGTCTTCGTGTAAACACACCTCGATTTCACTGGCATACCCGGCCAGAGCTTCATCGACACTGTTGTCTATGACTTCCCGCGCCAGATGATCCGGGCTTGCAGTATCCGTGAACATTCCCGGATGTCTTTTAACCGGTTCGAGACCCTCCAGGACCTCAATGGCATCAACGTCGTAACTTTTTTGTCGCATTCCTGGTGGGTTTAATCTGCTTGTTCGCTATTATTGCACGACTCGAACAAACACGGCATCAAATCAAGATTGAAGTGTCCGATTCAGAGAGAGAGAAAAACGGTGGCTACGGTGGCCATGGATTTCGTTCCCTTCGGTTTTTGGATATCGTCTCCAAGAGGGGATGGTGGTTTCCGGGCACTTTTGCGTCGCGCCAGAGTCGTCCCATCGATTCTCAGATTGATATGCTGCCTCTGGTCGGATCATGGAAATCATTGCTTCTTTTGAAAATCTCCGGCTTTTCACAATGAGTTCACACCGGCCTGGTTTCTAAAGGCAGGTCGTTCCGAACATTCCCTGCCCAATCCTCTGTTGAAAAATTCTCCTTAAACCAGAAAACTCTTGATAATGGCGACTGCTGTTTTCTTGGACATTGATGAGCCTCCTGTCCATCAACACCGGCAGTTGCAGAATGCTTTTACCCCGTGTGAAACAGGATGTAAATCCCTTCTTGATTCTGTTTGACCATGCTCGCACTAAAACAGAGTCAGCTGACATTTTATTCAACCTGAAAAACCGGCACAGCAGGCCTTGGCCGAAAGTTTTGCCAGAGAGTTCCGAAATTCTTATTGGGATCAACACTGGTTTCACGACAGGATTGAGTGTGCTGACCGCCAGCCAATGGAACACACACCACAACGTAGAACTACCTAAGCGTTCACTTTGATGATGCGCCACAGTAACCCCCCGCCGGAAAGCTGGCATGAGCACCCGCTGTCCAAAAGCCGTCAAGCAACCTGATTCAGTGGGCACGGTCATCCGAAGAGCCGGGCACCCCACCAGGATAGACTCCGACACGCAGTTTCGGAACAATTCCTCGCTCGTAAATCCGAGTGATGTTTACAATGAGGCTGCTCTGTAACTTTGGCAAAGGAACCTCTTTGTCCAAAGTTCAGGCCGGTCTCAGTCACCACACTCGCCGTATAGCTATTGCTGACAGTCCCCCCCTGATGTCGGCTCCTGTCAGCCCGCTGACAAAGCGACCCCCCAAGACCGTTCCGTCCGCATAACTGTTGCTGATGCAACCGACGTTGTTGTTGGAACCCACGAGGCCACCGACAGAGAAGCCGCCCCCAAACAGGTCTGCCATAACGACTGCTTCAGGGAAAGGCACAACGCAAAAGTTTCAAGAGACAGCCGACCAAGCACCCATTGGAGAGAATGCCGAAAAATCCGGGCGGGGCTGAACCATGCCCTCCCCTTCCTGCTTTTTCCCTGTCCGCAGCGAACACAGTCAAGCTGGATTGATACATAAATCGGCAATATCAAGTACCATTCCAACCGGAAAGAAAATTCACCGTGATGGCTGTTTCCGTAGCTAACCTCAAAGTTCCCGGCGTAGCCCGTGCGTCCGTGGGAAACCGTGTACTAAAACCGGTTGCCACACCCCTGTGTTCGCGTGGCCCCCACGTCCGCGCGGGATGGCGTCTTAAAGTCATGGGGGGAAAGTGAGCATTTTCAGCTTTATAAGGGTCGGCTCGGAAACCCTTGCGTGTGAGGGCTTTATCCAACCCCCGACCCTCCCGCATTTTTTTACGGAGGGTGGAGGAAAGTGTCTCTAAGCACTTGATATACTGGTTGCTTTCGCCGCTTTCTGCGGGGCGCTGGCTCTAACAATTTTTACTTTCGCCCTTTTGGTCCATGACCTGTTTTTGGGCGCGATTTTCAGTCTTGCGGAGATAATAAGCGAGGTTTTTAGTATAGAACAGCTTTTACTTTTGGTGGCTTTTGCCCTCACTCCTTACTATAGGAGAGCGTAACCCCCGCGTCCGTGGAAAACCGTGTACTAAAACCGGTTGCCACACCTCTGTACTCGCGTGGCCCCCATGTCTGCGGGAAACCGCGAGCGGCACCAACAAGGCACAGACCCTGCAAAGCAAAAAGAAAATGCATCATGACGGCTATTTCAGCCGCTGACCCCAAAGTCAATTGCGTGGTTTCCGCATCCGCGGGAACCGGCAAAACCTGGCTGATCACGGCTCGTTTGTTGCGTTTGTTGCTAAGTGGAGAAACACCGGGAACCATACTGGCCGTCACTTTCACCAAAAAAGCAGCGGACGAAATGCGCGACCGCCTGTATGAAACGCTGGAAAGATGGAGCCGCCTTGAAAACAGGAATTTGCTCGAAGAAATGAAAATCATTGGTGCTTCAAATACTGTTGATTTGCCTCAGGCACAGGCTCTGTATGAAAAAGTATTGCATAGCCACGCTCCTCCGCGCATTCTGACTTTTCATGCTTTCTGCCGGGAATTGTTGGCGTCGTTCCCGCTGGAAGCCAGCACCGTTCCCATCGGCTTTGCCCTTGCGGAAAACGACAGAGAAATGCGCGGCAAGGCACTGGAACTTTTGTTTCAGGAAGCGACACGGGAACGCAGTACCTTGAAACACGACTTGGACACTCTGTTCAGTCAATGCGGCAGCCTGTACAACACACAGCAGGGGTTGCTGGATTTCCTGCGCCAGCGAAACAACTGGCAGGCTTTTTGCATGGGGCACAAAAACAGGGACCCCAGCCGTTTTGCGATCGAAAAATTTTCCAAATCACTGCCCGGTGACAGCACAACAGAAACGGATTTCAGTGAAAAAGAAAAGCAGGAATTCTCGGCCTACGCAAAACTGTTGAAATTATCCGGAAAAACGGAACTCGTGCAAAAAGCACAGCGGATTGAAACGCTGGTTTCAGACTATCAGCCCGACCACTTTGACCGCTTATTCAGCTGTTTTTCATATGCATCTACAATGGCTTGCAAGCCGTTAAAAGTTACCTTGCAAATGCAAAAAACCTTGGGTGCCGAAGCAAGCATCAACATAGAAGCACTGCACAAAAAATGTACGAGCAGGCTTGAAAAACAACAGGCAATCATTCAGAAGCAACGATTTCGGGAACGCAATATCGCCTGGTACCGGCTTGGCTCCCGGTTGATAGAGATTTACCAAGCACTCAAGCGAGAACATTTCAGTGTGGACTTTGACGACCTGGAATGGGGGGCATCCCAACTGCTGACGCAAACAGCCAGTGCCCAGTACGTGCAGGCGATGCTGAACAGCCGCATTTCCCATATTCTGGTGGATGAATTTCAGGACACAAACACTTTGCAATGGGCTCTGCTGTCCCCTTTTCTGGAAGAAATCGCGGCTCAGAAAAGCCAGGGCAGTGTCATGCTGGTCGGCGATGCAAAACAGTCAATTTACAGCTTTCGGGGAGCACGTCCCGAGTTGCTTGAAACGGCCAGCCACTGGATCACCAAAAAAATGGACGGCAAATGTTTTAGCCAAAATTCCTCCTATCGCTCATCCCCTGCCATCATGGATTTCGTCAACCGCGTTTTTCAAAGCGAGGCCATGGTGCACGAATACCAATATGAAAGCCACAGAACCAATCTACAAACTCCGGGTTGCGTAACGGCTTTGCCACTGTGCAACCCATCACGAAAAAAACTAGAGAAGCCCTGGCGCAATGTTTTATCAGACCCTCCGGATGCCAACGTGGAAACCGCGAGACAAAAGGAAGCAACGCTGGTGGCGGAAGTCATCGAGCGCATCGTGGGCAAAAAGATCATTCACGAAAAAAACGGGACCATCAGCCCCCTCCGCCACGAAGACATCCTGGTGTTGCTTCGCAAAAGGACCCACATCAAAGACTTCGAAAAAGCGTTGCGGTCGCGCAAAATCCCTTTCATTGCTTCGGGAAAAGAAACTCTCTTCGATTCATTGGAAGTGTCTGATCTTCTTGCTTTGATGGAGTTCCTGGTGGACAACGACAACAATCAGGCTTTGGCACAAGTGTTGCGCTCACCAATTTTCATGCTGTCAAGTACCGCGCTTTATGAATTGCTGAAGAGCAGCACAAAAAACCTCTTCAAGACCTTGCTTTTACACGAAAAAGAATCTCTGCAGGTCTTTGCCCGGCAATTGTCCCGCTGGACAGCGATGCGCGACAAGAAACCGGTTTACGACTTGCTCATGACCATCGATTCGGAACTGGCTTTCTGCGAGACCTACAAACGGGCATCGCATCCACAGGAACACGCGCTGGTCGATGAACGCTTTGAGGCACTGCTGGATTTTGCGCTGGAACACCAAGGTGGACGCTACAGCGATGTATCCGGCTTTTGCGAAGCTCTGCGCGAGCACAAAAACGAAGCAGGCGACCGTTTGTCTGATGGTCTCGGAGTTCACGTTCCGGACCTGGAAAAACATCTGCGGCTAATGACGATACACGGGGCCAAAGGATTGGAAGCCCCAGTGGTTTTCCTGGTGGACTGCGGCCCGCAGTCGCGACCCCATCAGGCCTATCGCGCTCTGACAGCTTATGACTCAAACAACATCTACCCCGCACATTTTATTTTCAACGCAACCGCGCAGGAAAAAGTCGCGCTTGCTGAAAAATTGCGCAAGACCCAACAAAGTGCTGAAAAACGTGAAGAGAAAAATTTGCTTTACGTGGCTTTGACCAGGGCCAGACAATATCTTTATATTTCGGGAACCAATCAGGGGAAGCCTGAACACCGGGGACGGCAGGCAAAAAGCTCTTGGTATTCTCTGTTGGCACCCCATGCGTCCCGAATATGGGAAGCACCAGCAGCCCACTTGCCTCTGGGCAGCCCCCCCTCCAGTGAAGCAACTCGAAAACCTCATGGAGGAGGCGAACTGGAACGCAACACAAAAAGATTGCCTGCTGGAAGCAAAAGTGAAGAACCAAGCAACACGCTGAGGCCATTACCCCTGATGGAACGCAAACAACAGGAGAAGAAACGGGAAACCGTGCTGAAGGGAATTACCGTACACCGAGCACTGGAATTAATGTGCAAAGAAGAAGCGCACTCCAAGCAAGATTTGTTCAAGCGACTGCTTCGTGAACATCCCGCCCTTCAGGAAATGCCTGAAAGTCTGCACGCATGGCTTGACGAAGCCGGCACGACTTACCTACACCCCAAGTTTAGAGAATTGTTTGACCCCGCCTGCTATTCACAGGCTTACAGCGAAATGCCACTGCTTTTTCGTCACCAGGAGAAGCAGTTTTTCGGTTACCTCGACCGGGTTTGCATCAGTTCAGGAAAAATTTGGCTGGTGGACTATAAAACCGGTAACAGCGACAAGTTGCCAGAACTGGTGGAAACCCATCGCCAAAAAATGTTTTCTTACTGGCGCGGAACCAGTTTGCTCTGGCCGCGTAAAATCGTACGTGCCTCCCTGTTATTCACCAACGGAAACATCCTGTACGACTATGATTTCCAGAGAGAGAACCAGACTCCTTCCTAAAGGATCCCCCACCCGGACAACCTTTCTTCAATCATTTGAGCCAGCGGGAAAGCGTTCTGCCAAAGACTGCTTTGGAGTCCTTCAGCCACGTTTCTGTTCCCCGCACCCCGGTCATGGATCTCAAGCCTTTCGTTTGGCTTCGTCTGCTTTTATTTTCTTCAGCAAGGTGGCCGGATCAAGATAGCCCCCTGGAGAGTTGCCGCTTTTCAGAAAAATTGCTGGTGTCCCGGTAACCCTCAGGCGCCGGGCGAGACCCAAGTGCGTCTCAACCGGGTTGGAGCAGGTTTTGCTTGCCAGGGCAATTCCGGATTTTGCTTTGTCCATTGCTTTGCGTCGGTCCTTTGCACACCACACGCTCACTGCTTTTTTCCGTGCAGCCGGGCTTCTCGGCATGAAGAAATAATTAACTTTGATGCCGGCATCATTCATGGCTGACATGTTTTTATGAAAACGGCGGCAATAAGAGCAATCCACATCCGTGAAAACATTGACGGTATATTGATAACCCGGCTTGGAATAACTCACCACCTGTTTCATATCCGCGTTGGCAAAAACTTCGTGGTTTAGCCGGCTGCGCGTCTCCTTGGTCAAGTTCCTGCCAGTTCTCGTTTCGATGACATTCCCGGCAAACAAATGGCGTCCATCCTCAGTCAAATACAAAACCTGGTTTTCGACCACGACCTCATAAATGCCCGGGAAGGGAGACTTGGATACAGAATCTACTTCAATACCTGGAAAGACCCTGTCCAAGCCACTTTTGACACTTTTGGGGATCACTTCCGCTTCGGCGAAAGCCAAAGATGATGCAAGCAGTGACGCTATGAGAAAAATTTTTTTCATTTTCTAACTCCTGGGGTGATGATTCCTATGCAAAGTCCTCAATCTGCTTTGCGCAACATGCGTATAAATCTGAGTCGTGCTTAAATCGGCATGGCCCAGCAACAACTGAATGGTTCTCAAATCCGCACCGTTATCCAAAAGATGCGTAGCAAAAGCATGGCGCAGGGAGTGAGGTGAGAATGGCCAGCGAAAACCCGCTTTCATGGCCGTTTGGCGTGCAATGTGCCAGGCGCTGTACCGGCTCAACCCTGCCCCCCGCTGGTTCACAAAAAATCTCCGACATGTCCGGTTTTTCAGCAACCCCGGCCTGGCCTCTTTCATGTAGCGCCCTAGCCACTGTTGCGCCTCTTCCCCAACCGGAACAATCCTTTCCTTGTTTCTTTTGCCAATGACTCGCAGATATTCGGCATTGGCAACCACATTGGCAAGCTCCAAGGACACTGCTTCCCCGATTCTGATCCCCGTCGCATACAGAAGTTCAAGTAATGCCTTGTTGCGCAACCCGATTTTCGTGTTTACATCCCAGACTTCCAGCATGCGGACCACGTCCACCATGTCCGGAACGTGCGGCAAATCCAAGGCCGCTCTTATGGGGGCAGAGTCCGCCAGTGGACTGGCTCCAACAATCCCTAAGCGGACCAAATAGGAATAAAAACATTTCAGTGTGGATACCAGACGCTGGTTGGAGCGACGGGAATAACCTTTGGCGAATCGCTCGGCAAGAAAATCCTGAATCTGTTCACGTTTTACGGCCGAATAACCAACTGCCTGCTCCTGCAAATAGCGGGCAAACTGCCTGACATCGGATTGGTATGCTGCCAGCGTGTGTGTGCTTGCCCCCTTTTCGAGTAGCAGTGAAGCGGCAAAATCGCTGAGCACGGTTGAAAACTCTTTGCCATCAATCACGTCCTTGCCAAAAGAACCTGTTACTGTCATGATTTCTCGGCATCCATATGGACTATTTTAGCATTGCCTTGAGCTGTGGAAAAACCACGTTGCGTTAGTTTACTTCGCCGCCTCGGAGCAGTGACTTATGATGTACTCATCATTCTCGCTTTGGCACTACTGACAACCGTGTTCTGGACGACTGCCGGCGTTCATGAAGGTTCGGTACTGTATCCGCTTTATCGAGCTTTTCTTTTTACTTTAATTTTCTTGTACTACGGATGGTTCTGGACCCACGGCGGCCAGACAGTGGGCATGAAAACCTGGAAAATAAAGCTGGTGCGAACGGATGGAGTGTCTTTTAACTGGGTTCACGCCGCTTCCAGGAGTACCGCAGCACTGGTTTCCACATTGCTTCTTGGTGGTGGTTTTCTCAGTGCTCTGTTCCATCCCCAACGGGCGACCTGGCACGATGACTTCAGTTCCAGCTACCTGGTCCCAGAGTAACTCCGGCTGCCACGCGGATTTCCGCATTGTTTTCTGGCGGCGGTTGTCTCAGTGCCCTGTCCCATCCCATCCTTTATGGGGGGCGACATGGCACGATGGTTTCAGCTCATGCTGCCTGGCCCCAGAGTAACTCCGCTGCCATGCGGGTTTCCGCATTGCTTTCTGGCGGCGGTTGTCTCAGTGCCCTGTTCCATCCCATCCTTTATGGGGGGCAACCTGGCACGATGACTTCAGCTCCAGCTGCCGGGTCCCTGAGTAACTCAGCTGCCACGCGGGTTTCCGCGCGGACACCTGGCGGTGGCTGTCTCAGCGCCCTGTCCCATCCCGTCCCTCATGGGGGGCGACTTGGCACGATGACTTCAGCTCATGCTGTCTGGTCCCAGAGTAACTCCGCTGCCATGCGGGTTTCCGCATTGCTTTCTGGCGGCGATCTTTCAGTGCCCTGTTTCGCCCTATCCTCTATGGGGGACGACCTGGCACGACGACTTCAGCTCCAGCGAACCAGTTCCAAAACCACTCCTTTGCGCCGGGCTCGAAAGTATAAAAACAGGAAATACAACATAAGAGCAACAAAACACAGCAGGTGCGTCCCGAAAGCGGCAAGCGCGGCGGGCAGCCCCCAAATGATGGCGGCGTTGGCAATCGCCTGGCTTGCTATCCAGTAGGAAGCTCCCAAAACAATCGCCATAAGAAGCTGAACACCGGAACTGTAGCGTTTGTGCAAATTGAAAAACAGGAACGGCAACGTCAGCAACAACATAATCGGGATGGAAAGTGGTCTGGCAAAACGTTCCCAGAGTGCCAGTTCAAACAGCTCCGAACGCATCATGCTCAATTTCAGGCGGTTCACGTAACGAGCCAGATCCATAATATGAAGTTGCTCCGGCCGGGGAACCTCCAGATCTTTACCGGCGGCAGTCAGCATACGCGGCACTGTATATTCCCGGCTCTGGAGGATGGCTGGTTTTTCCTTTTTGAAGTGCGTAACCCGCGCCTGCTTAAAGTGATATGACTGTTCATCGACCAGCAAGGAACTAGCGTTAATCAGATAAATCAACTTCCCTGCCGGGTCCATTTCAAAAAACTGGACATCGTGATAGCTGGTCGTGTCCGCATTACGCACGACCCGTCCAGCATGAATCACCCGGTTTCTTTCCCGAAACCAGTAGCCAAAAGGCTTCACATCCTCGTTTTCAGAATATGGGCTGTTTTCTGAAGACACAATGGCCAGCTCAGTGACAACCATCATGACCGCAGACGACAACAAGGCGAAAAGCAACAGGAAAACGACCAATCTCGAATAGGAATAACCCAGCAAGAAAGCCGCCTCCAACTCCAGTTGCGCAGTGAGTTGACCCATTGCCAGTACCGAACCCACCAGAACCGCGAAGGGAAAAAACACGGAGATTCTTTCCGGAAGGTCCCAGACCACGTCCAAAAGCATTGTCGGCCATGAGCTCCCCACGGAACTCATGGCTGGGCCGGACGCAAAATCAATCAAACAATCCAGCCCCACTAGGGCAAGCAAGGCATAAAAGCTGAGCAGGAACAGTCGCCTGCCCAAGTAACCGTCTATGGTTTTCACAATCGTAGCCGTAAACGCATTCCGCTCCACGGCAGCGGCGACGCCACCATGGCCAGCCATGACATCAAAAGTAAAACAACGTGTAAAACCCAGACTCCCGGGAAAGCCGCCACAACTCCCTCTCCTACCCACTTGAGCACAAGCAAGGTTGTACCCAGGCAGGCCATGTAAATCAGCAAAGCCGGCAACACATTCGCATACTGGCTGGAACGGGGGTGCCTGATACACAAAGGAACGATTAGAAAAGCGAGTATGAGCACCAGAAGCGGGAACGAAAGCCGACGTTGTAATTCCGCTGCCGCAACGGGGCTGTTGTCGGCAAGAAGTGCAGAGATCAACATGGTGCGAGGCCCGAGCACACTGGCTTTCACCTCCTGCGGCGGGAAAATCAACTCCCGGGACTGGTAATTCAAAATCCGGGTCCAGTCTCCAGTCTTGTTTTGTTCGTAACGCTCTCCGTCCTGAAAACGAAACACACTTTCATGGTTTTTGCCGCGTAAAAACGTTCCCTGACGAGCCGTTTCAACGACAATGGCTTTTTCGTTTTTTTCGGCTACGAAAATATTTTCAAACCCACTTTCCGATCCTTTTCTTTCTTGGGCAAAAAAGACCAGACCAGGAACGGGAGCATGAAATTCTCCCGGTGAAAAAGCAGAAAAATCGAAATGCTCCCTAGCCTCCACTTTGAGCATTTCATATTGCAATCTGAAGCGCGGCAAAACTTCGAACGACAAAAAAACAATCAACAGTGCCAAAGGAATTCCGAAACGCGCCAGGACTGAGTAAATCTCCCGATAACCAATGCCGGCATTAAAGAATCCATAGATCTCATGGTCCTGGTAGAGACGACCGAGCACCAAAACAATGGCAAGGGTTGAAGCCAGAGGCAATGCCAGCAACAAAGCTTCAAAACTGCCAAAAAACAGTAAAGGGAAAAGCAGCTCCTGTGGGTAATATCCTTCTGCCACGCGCTCCAAAAAATACACAAATTGACGGCCGGCAATAATCAGGAACAAAACCAGCTGGATGGCCAGAAAATTGCTGAGTAACTCGAAAAAAAAGTACCTTTGAAAAATTTTCTTTTTCACTGGCCGGACACGCCATGCGCATCAATCATTCCCGGCACCTGACATTCACCAAGTGGCACAAAACCGGCAACCCTGCCGAACCGGGAAAAGCTGTCACCTGAAAACGAACCCGTTCACCACGTCCAACTGACAGGAAATGGGCAAGCCATCAATGACTGGTTTTCAAAAAATCCCGTGCCGCTTCCAGGTCTGCCAAAGTATCCACACCATGAATCGGCGTGTTTTTTACAATCAGGACACGGAGACTTTCACCGTTTTCCAGGATCCTCAACTGTTCCAGCTTTTCTCGTTTCTCCAGAAAAGAAACCGGCCAGGAAGCATAGCGTTTCAACAGCGCACAGGTATAGGCATAGATTCCCAAGTGGCGCAGGCCGGAAAACCCTCGTTCCCAATTGTACGGAATCGCCGAACGGCTGAAATACAAGGCGTTTTGGTAGCGGTCACAAACCACTTTCACGACGTTGTCACCCACTTCGGATTCGCCATCAATCCTGGTTGCCAGCGTGGCAGCAGCCGTATCAGCCCGCAGCACCCCACCAGCAACCGTTGCAATGTGCTCGGGCGATAGAAATGGCTCATCTCCCTGCAGGTTCACCACACAGACTTCGTCCTGCCAATGTCGCAAATCCGCAGTGGCGGCAACCCGTTCCGTTCCACATTTACATTCTCTGCCCGTCAGGACAAAACGCCCGCCAAAATCTCTCACGCAATCCGCAATTTTTTCGCTGTCCGTAGCAACGATCACTTCCTGCGCCCCACTCTGCAAAGCATTTTGGTAGCCATGCCAGATCATAGGCCTGCCTCCCAAATCCCGCAAGACTTTCCCCGGAAGACGTGAAGAATCCAGGCGCGCCGGTATGACGACGTGAAAAGGAAGGTCGGCGGTGGCGCTGACGATCTTTTCCTTCCGGGCTAATGGCATGGAGCTCTCAATCAAGCGCGAAGAAGCGATCGATCAGGCAAAGCAAAAGCATTGCGGTTCCCGGTGCCGTAGAACAGGTGTATGCCTCCCAAACCCCGCAAGACTTTCCCCGGAAGACGTGAAGAATCCAGGCGCGCCGGTATGACGACGTGAAAAGGAAGGTCGGCGGTGGCGCTGACGATCTTTTCCTTCCGGGCTAATGGCATGGAGATCTCAATCAAGCACAGAAGAAGCGATCGATCAGGCAAAGCAAAAGCATTGTGGTTCCCGGTGCCATAGAACAGGTATATGCCCCCCCAAATCCCGCAATGCCTCTCCAGCGTTCCTAAAAAAAACCCAATGCCAAAAACCTGCAGTGGCGACATCCCGTCCCGTCCCACATTTACATTCTCTGCCCGTCAGGACAAGAAACCCGCCAAAATCCCCAACGCAATCCGCAATTTTTTCACTGTCCGCGGCAACGATCACTTCCTGCGCCCTACTCTGCGAAGCATTCTGGTAGCCATACCAGATCACAGGCCTGCCCCCCAAATCTCGCAAGACTTTCCCCGACGAGCGAGCACTCCGCCTCCGGTTCTGCCGACAAGGTGACGTTAAAGGGAAGATTTGGCTTGCCGCCGGTAACGCTCGTATTCATCCGTAGTGATGGCTCGGGCATCTTCCTCAAGCATGACCGGAATATCATCTCGTATCGGATAAGCAAGACGTGCCGACAAAGAAATCAATTCCTGCCGCTCTTCATCGTATACCAGGGGTCCCTTGGTTACTGGGCAGACCAAGATATCCAGCAGTCTTTTATTCACAAGCTTGACCTGCAGGCACGAAACCTCTTAAAGAATTTAAGAAATCATCTTTAAATCCTTGTTCCAATTTAGTTTCTACTCTCGCATACCAAAGATCAGCCGAGAACCCCAAGCACTTGACTGCATCCTTTTGCGTCATTACGATCGGTAGAGTCTTGCTGAAAAGCAGGTCTTTCTCTCTGAAGCGGTGATGATCAGGAAAAGCGTGCCGCCTGCATCTGGCCCCCAAAGCAACAAGAGAACTGAAAAAAGTTTCGGGATTGCCAATGGCCGCGCAGGCGTGGATTTCCTGTCCGGCAAAAGCATCTGGCTTTAATTCCCTACCGTTTTTCAATTCCACAAAACCCGTGATCTGCAAATCCATCCGGTAACAGTTTTTCCAGTGCGCACCCTTTACCACCATGAAGTCCACGGTCTCGATTTTACTTAAAGGTTCCCTGAGTGGTCCAGCCGGCAACAGGCGACCATTGCCAAAGCCACGCATGCCATCGACCATTAAAATTTCCATGTGCCTCGGCAGTTTGTGATGCTGTAGACCATCGTCTGAGACCACGACGTCCACTCTGCTGTTTTCGTATAAATACCAGGCTGCCTGGAAACGATTACGGCAAATTGCAACTGGACAATCTGATTCCGCGGCGAGCATGACCGCTTCATCGCCACAATCCGAGACCAGGTCATGTCTGGAAACCAGGCGCGCTTTGCGGTTGTCTCCGGCCCCATAGCCCCGGCTGATCACACCGGGCCGAAAACCACTGCCGCGCAAAGTACGGGCAAGATAGATGACCATGGGTGTTTTCCCGGCCCCCCCTACCGTAAGATTGCCAACCACCACGATGGGAACCGGAAACAGGGCAGACGGAGCATTGATTTTTTTCCGTAATGAAAATCCAAATTTGTACAACAGCGAGAGTGGACTTAAAAGTGCGCTGAAAGGAGAATTCCCATACCATAACCATTCTAAAAATTTTCGCATGAACTGACAGCCAGTCAAGAAAATATGTTGCCTGCGGTTCAGGCGGCATCATCCCTTTTGTTTTGTGCCGCGTACAATTTACTGTAGGCACCACCACTGCTCAATAATTGCCTGTGTGTCCCTCGCTCAACGATCGCCCCGCTTTCCAAAACCACGACCATATCAGCCCGTATTGCCATCTCAAAGCGATGTGAAATGATAATGGTTGTACAACTTTGCGATATTTCCACCAAGGTTTCCCTGATATGGTGTTCGGATATCGCATCCAGCGCCGAGGTGGCTTCGTCAAAAATCAGAATGGATGCACGCCGCAACAGAGCCCGTGCGATTGCCACACGCTGCCGCTGCCCTCCCGATAGTTGCCAACCTTCTTCCCCCAGCACCGTATCAAACCCTTGTGGCAGGGCATCCACAAACTCCATGATGTGCGCTTTTTCTGCTGCTTCATGTATTTCCTCGCGGGAAACTTTCAAACCGTAACTGATGTTGTTCTCCAGAGTGTCGCGTGCCAAGGTCGGAAACTGGGTCACGTAAGCAATACACGAGCGTAGCGAGCGGAGTGGAAAAGTGGAAACATCCCGCCCATCCACCAGTATCCGCCCCCGGGTGGGCCGATACAATATCGGCACCAGGTTCGCCAAGCTGCTTTTTCCCGAACCGGACTTTCCGACCAAGACGATCAGCGATTTTTCCGGAATTTCCAGATTGATGTTCTGGAGTGCCGGAAACCCGTTCCCACTGTATGAAAAAGAGACATTCAGGAAACTGATGCGTCCCTGCAGGTCTGGTTTTTCCTGACCCCCCGGGCACGGCTCCACTGGGCTGTCCATAATCTCGAAAACACTTCTGGCGGCGGTCAGGCTTCTCGCCACAGTGGCATTCAGTCTGGCAAGACTCCGAAGTGGCTTTATCAGCAACAAAACCGCGGTTAAAAAAGAGGCCATTTCGCCACCGCTGACCTCCTGAATCAAAGTCGTAGACGTGGTAACGTAAATCACCAGGGTCAGGCCCAGCCCCCCCAACAGGGAAACCAACGACACATTCGTCGCATCGTACAGCGCAAGGCGCAGATTCAGGCGCAGATTTTGAGCCACTGTTTTCATGAAATTTGCCAGTCCGAGATTACTGGAACCATAAAGCTTTACTGCCTGGTTGTCTTTCACCAACTGGCCAACGTCATCGCTGACCAGCCCCAGGGACTCCTGTACTCTCAAATTGGCACGCCGAAAATTTTTCAGGGCGACGATGCTCAACACCACCATAAACGGTAAAAAAATAAGATAAATTAGTGCCATAGCCCAGTTCAGATACAGCATCCAGACAGTCAGCCCCAATACGGAAAGTAAATCACGGCTAACCGTGGCAACCGCCATCGCCCCAAGCTCTGCTGCCTGTCTAGCATTGGCGGAAACTCTGGTAACCAGGTGCCCGGTGCGAATATTGTCAAAGAAAGATGCCGGCAGGCTTTGCAGGCGTTCGTAGGCTGCCAGACGCAGCTGGCGCACGATGCGATGGCCGACAGATGCCAGGTAATAATTTCCCACGATCCCACCGACACCACGCAACAGCAAAAGAAGTAACAGTGTCCCCGGAATCCAGGCGACGCTTTGACCGGACTCGTCCAAAGAAAATCCCTCATCCAGCAAAGGTTTGATGATCATTGCCAGACCTGCATCGGTTGCAGCGAAGCATGCCAGACCTGTCAACGCAACCAGCAACAGACTGAAGTGGCGCATGGTATAGGCCAACAGTCTTTTGCCCACCACCCAGTCCGTGCCGAGCTCCGGCCAGCTGCTGCTCACGGTAATTTTTTTGTTTCGAAGTCCATATCGGCTGCGCAAGACGCGCACCCTCTCGCGAAGTATAAGCCCATTACCGACACGCCAAACACTCTCAAGGCCGGGACAGGCTCGTCGAAACCCACTTTTCCACAGGTCTGCAGGCCAAAGTCCTTGGTAAATCTTTTGATCGGCTTTTCCGGTTCCAGTATTTGCGTCGGTCCTCACGATGCATGAGTTCTACTTCCAGCGCGCCTGCTGCGGGAAAGAAAATTCCCAAAGCCCCGGTGTCAGCCGTATTGAATAGCGGAATATCTCGCTTCCTGTAGCGGTCCAGCACTTTATTTCTGGGGAAGCGAAAACGGTTTTTATAACCGGCAGAAACCACAGCCGCACAGGGGGCGACTGTCTCGATGAACGCTTCGCTCGATGAAGTCAGGCTGCCATGATGCGGCACCAGAAGCACCGAGCTTTTCAATGCCTTCGTCTGGGTTTTCAACATAAATTGCTCGGCCATGTGCTCGATGTCGCCGGTCAACAGCAATGAGTTTTCTCGTGTGCTGATCTGCAACACGCAGGAAGCGTTGTTGCCAGAAAACCTCGATGATAACGGTGGCGGATGCAAAAACGCAAAACGGACTTCATCGACCCACCAGGCGTTACCTCGCTGGCAGGGCTCAAAACCATTTTTCTGCAAAGCAGGATCAGAAGAAAACCGGGCAGTCACTTCAATATCCGCTTCCCGTAATTTGTTCAAGCCACCGGCGTGATCGTTGTCGCCATGCGACACCACCAGAGTATCCAGTCTGTTGATGCCGGCTCTTCGCAGATAAGGCAACAAGCTGTGCACAAGAGGGACGAAGCTTGGCGCACGTCCTGGGCCGGTATCAAAAAGAACATAATGATGGCGAGTCCTGATGAACACGGAAAGCCCCTGCCCGACGTCAAAAAACAAAGCCTGGAACGAACCTGTGGGAATAATGGGGATCCCGGAGCGGTTGAACGACACCAGGCACAGGAGTGCCACAAACAGGAAACCGTATGAAGTACGAATGAAAGGAAGCACCATAAAAGCCGAAGCCATTAGAACCAAAGCCCAGACAGGTGGCTCGAGATACCAGTAAAAACCGGGGATTTCAATCAGCCAGTCACTGATACGCCAAAATACTTCCAGGAACTGCCCGGCAAAGTCAGCAAAAAACTTGCCAGCGGCAGGCCAAAAAGTAGAGAAGAACACGGCAAGCAACGCACAGGGAAGCACTAAAAAACTCATAAACGGTATCGCAAAGGCATTGGCAATCGGGGCACCAGGCACCAGGAGCGCGAAAAAATACAGGGTCAACGGGACAAGTGCCAGAGCCAGATAAAGTTGCAGTCCCACCCACCGCCACACCCGGTTCGCACGACGGGTACCCGTCAACCAGGCACAGATGGCTGCCAGCGCACCAAAAGAAAGATAGAAAGTCGCGGACAAAGGACTCAAAGGGTCCAGCACCAAGACCAGGACAAGTGCTAGGTAAAGTGCGTTTCTCAAAATACTGCTCCTGAAAAACAGAGCACAGAACACAAAACACGCCAGCATCACCAGAGCACGTTGCGTCGGTATAGAAAATTCAGCCAGCCAGGAATAAAAAAAGGCGGCCAGCAAAGCCAACAGCAACGCCACCGGTCTGACAGCAATTTCCCGTGGGTTGGGAATGGCCCGTAGCCCAAAAAACAGCACCAACCCATACACCAGCCCGAAAATCAATGAAATATGCAAACCAGAAATGGCAAACAGGTGCGCGGTGCCGCTGAGTCTCAACCATTCCCATTGCTCGGCCGTCATGTAGCTGCGTTCACCAAATGTCAGTGCCAGAATCGGGCCTTTCTGCGCTTCCGGCACGAGTCTTTCCAGTTTTTCAAAAATCTTGAACCGCAATGCTGCCAGATCACGCCACGGCTCCGCTGAAGACAGCAGGCGCAAACTGCGAACATAACCACTTGCCCCGATCCCTTTGGCGAACAGGTAAGCCTCGTAGTCAAAGCCACCAGGATTGCTGAGACTGTTGGGTTTTTTCAAGCGTATGACGCCGCTGACAATGTCTCCCGGAACCAGATTTGCAGCCGGATAAATCTTTTCCTGGTTGTAAATGCGCAACCTGACCGTTTCGGGCAGCGAAGGGGGAGACAGAATGCGGGCGTTGAAGCGAAGTTGCCTGCCGCTCTTGATCGGAATGCCCACCACTTTCATGACGACTTCCAGGTCTCGCTGTTCATCGGCCGTGACCAAGACACGGTCTAATGCGCTTTGTGCCGAGAAAAGCGCCCACAAAAACCCTGCGAGCAAGCTGCACAGACTGCAGATAATCCTCAGGTGGCTGAACATGCCAATCGCCAAAGGAGCAAGAAAAAACCAGGATTGCCCAGGAAGCTCTGTCTGTACTTGCAACAGAAGATTGCCAAGCAGAAAAAAAACGCTGGTACAGGCCATGAGAAACAGCACCGCAGGAGTAACCGTGAACCCCATGTTCACCGAGCGAAAGCCCATTCAAATTCTGGCCAGGACTGATGGTGGATAACGGTTACCCAAGCGTCATTTCGGCTGCTGAGGCGGACAGCGAAACGCTGTGTTCTTGACTTCGCCTGTGAACCACCGGGACCCTCTATCAGGAAACGACAGAACTGCCGACAATACCGGTCATCAAAGCAATGCTCCGCGCCTGCACCAAAGCAACAGGGGGAATTACAACCCGTTTTACATCAATAATTCATGGAACAATGGGAGAACTTCAGCAGACAGGCAAGCAACATGACAATGCTCGCGTATCAAACCACTTGTTGCCAGTTTGTTTGGGCACTGTTCTTTCCGGCAATCAACGTGCCTGGTTCTGCCGCGGTCGAAAATCTGGAAGCCGCGTTCTTTCGCGATGCACCCTGACAACCTTCAAGCAACTGGGCTTTTCAACGTACGCGGGATCACCGGCCCCTGTCTTGGAGCTATTGAAGACCTAGACCAGAGGATTATCAGGGCGAAGCAACTGGCAACTGTCTTGTGGAAACCTGGTGTGTCCGCCTGGCTCACTGACATTGAAAATTGACCGGATTCAGAGCAAAGCTCAAACCAAGCGGCAAAGACATCAAGCAAGATGAACTTGAAAGGCCTGGAGCTGTAAATTACTGGACCAAATCAGAGACGCTGCTTTCCGAACTTTGATGGCGTGGCAAAATAATCCCATCCCAAAGGTTCAAAGGTTGCCATCAGGCAGGCGTTTAATCAGGTCAAACTGGAAAGGCTGCTGCGTGCCTTTGTGTCCGCTTGGCTCACTGACATTGAAAATTGACCGGGTTCAGAGCAAAGCTTAAACCAAGCGGCAAAGACATCAAGCAAGATGAACTTGAAAGGCCTGGAACTGTAAATTACTGGACCAAATCAGAGACGCTGCTTTCCGAACTTTGATGGCGTGGCAAAATAATCCCATCCCAAAGGTTCAAAGGTTGCCATCAGGCAGGCATTGAATCAGGTCAAACTTGAAAGGCTGGTGCGTGCCTTGCGATAGCCTTGGGGGTCTTGGTAGAGCGTTAATAGTGACTGAATGAGGAGGAACCGTAACTGAAGCCTGGACTGAATCCTGCCTGCCAAAATCACCTTCTCCTGACTGTCGCGGCACAGCATACGCCAGCAAGACGTTCTCGGCCGGCCTTCGTTCACCAAGTCTCTTGCCTGACTCCAGTCACTTCCGTTTGGATGTGCCTGCCTATCGCACTACCCCGCCAAGAAATACCCGAAAACGGAGCCTCGCTGCCGCCATTCTCGGAACAACACCGTTGACGACAACGGTGGCGTCGCCGGTCGGCCTGTGACCCGTACCCTAAACTGGTCGTCCGGGATAATCAGGGAACCCTAAAGGAACTCATAAGCTGCGAAGTGTCCTCCTTGCTTGAAGCGCCAGAAACCACATTTTGTCCCTGAACATCAGGATTTGCTATCGTGGGTGGGCTGCCAAATATCTTCTCTACGGGACTGCCGACCTCCATCACATTCTTGGCAAGTACAAGCACCCAATCATGGTTTGGTCCCTGTCACGAAAAGCGAAAGGATGTATTGATGTGTCGGAAGTCCAAGAGCGTTCGGTCTCTTAGTGCCAGATCGTTGTCGTTGCCGTTGTCATTACAAACTTCTGCTTGGTAACGGGGCTCCAGGTTGTTGAAGGATATTCAAAGACTTTTTTTGCCGATCAAGAAACTCATACTTTGAATTATCATTAATGTATTTTGGTATTTCCACATTTTCAGCCTCGTATTGTTTTATTAGTTGTTTCTCTACCTATATGGTTGTATAGAAAGACTCTATAATATCCGACATTTTGTAAGCCTTTTTGCAAAGTTGCCAGCGTTGTTGATGTTTTACCTGTCATTTTTTATTATGCTTGCGGATTCTAGCCAGTTTATCCCAATCTTTGACAATAATAGCCTGAATTTCTTCGCTGTCTTTTAAAACACCAGTGATAATGCTAACATCCTCAGGCAGTTCTTTATTGTCCTTTACAAGTGTATGCATTTCTTCATCTGTGACAACACATCCAGGTAGTGTGTTATCAGACTCCTTGCCTTTATTGTCTTCGATAATGTTTTGCATATTTTGATACCACGGATCACCTAAATATTGTTTAGCCGACTCAATATTCTGAATTACTTCTTTACTAATATCTCCTACAAAAACCAAATTGTGAAGCTCAGTATCCTTACCTATTCTATTTGCTAATGAGTAATTGTTATCAGTTGCATGCGCGCCTTGACACTGTGCCGAAAGAAAATGCGCACCTTGACACTGTGCCAAACGAAAATACGCACCTGCCAAATAAGCATAGCTTAGGTTTGCCGGGTTTAATTGCTTGGCAAATGACACATGTAAGCCTGGTAAACTTTGCTTTTCGGTCTGTTTGTTATCCATCGTTTTTTTGAACAATAAATCAATGGTGGTTTGAATTTCATTACTAGGGCGGTCTTTGTGTTGTATTTGATAGGTTTTTTCGCCTTTTCCGTTAGTCTCCTGGGTTTTAGAGCGCACATGCGAGCATAGGATTTGGCGATTTGCCGGAGATATTTATCATCATCCAATGCCAACTGATAGAGCGAATAAACCGCTCCGGTTCGAGCAGAGGATTCATCACTGCCTAATAAATGAACTGCTGCGGTGAAGCGTTCATCTATGCGTTGCTTGATTTGTATACCAATTTGTTGTTCTTGTGCTCTAACACGCCTATAAAAGAACACCAAGCCCACGATGGCAATAAGACCACTACCAATATTAACAGCATCAATTTCGCCAATCTTAACAGCATCAATACTGCCAATATAAACAGCATAAAAAATCGCTTCTAATCTATTTAAATACAAGATAAGAATAGCACCTGAGATAACGATAGTACCTACCAAAAACCAAGGAATAAATCCATAAACATAAGGGTATTTTTCAAAATATACTTTTGTGCCAAGGGTGCACTCTTTCAATCCATAAAAAATGCTTTTGATAATACGCTCTAAATATTTCATAAAAACTTATCCAACCTTTGTTGTCTTGTCGTGATAAAACTCCGGCCTTAGTTCTCGGGCCGGTCTGCTAATCCCAAACTTTATATCTGCCATTTCCGCTTTTTACACCGACATTTGCTTAAGGTCAAGCATCGTTAAAAACATGGCTTTTTGTTTGTCTAAATTTAAGGCTTTCAAAATTATATCCATGGGTCATTTATCTTTGAATTCGGCTATTTCGATTAAATCAATCAACAAAGTTTGATTGCATTCTGGCTGGATTTTATCATCAGTAGCCCATAGCCTTCTGTCGCTTGCCGGAATTTTTAATATTCGTTGTTTAGTTATGTTTTCCCTAATAATTCGCAACGGCTATGGCGGAGAGGGAGGGATTCGAACCCCCGGAGGACATTTAAACCCTCAGCGGTTTTCAAGACCGCCGCCTTCGACCGCTCGGCCACCTCTCCCCCCCTTAATTGTACGGGAACCGGCGATTGACAGGAAGGGAAAATTGACGAAAAGTGTCCACAAACAAAGACAAAACGACAGCCGCCCAGGCTGTTGGAAACTCTTGCCTGACAGCAGATGACATACCTGTGGCCCTGACGAGGGAGGGAGGAATGGCAGGTAAAAAAACCAGGCAACCAGGTTCTCTCTGTTGGTGTGCCTTTGCGATGATTTGCTTCCTCTGGCAAGTCTGCTTGTAAACACAAACTTCGTGTCTTCAGCACCAGGTTTTGTGATAGTCTGAATGTCAGGGAAGCCCCAGCCGGCATCACAGCACAAAATCAGTGGTGTGGTGATGAGCGAATATACGGCGGGGCTACCAGCTTACAGCGGCCTCGGCTTCGTTACGCTGGCGGGAGCAACATGCCTTTTACAGAAAAACCAATAAATTTCCGGAAAGTGAAATGTCCGGGCATCATCGTCAAGCCGAACGATGAACGCGCCCGCAGTTACGCTATAAGTCTGGTGTCGTACTTGCTTACCCGTTTTGAGCGGGTAGCAATTGAAGACAGTCTGCAAATTTCCTTTCCGGCGTTGCCCGAAAGCGATGGAATTTCTCCGGAACGTATTTTGCACTTGCCGCGTAGAAAATTATTCCAATCGGCAGAACTCATTGTCTCTCTGGGCGGCGACGGTACCCTCCTCGGTGCCGCACAGGGTGCGGCTCACCTCGGCTTGCCTGTTCTGGGAGTCAATCTGGGCACACTCGGTTTTCTCGTGGAGATCACACCGGAACGAATGTCCGAACATCTCGACGCAATTTTTTCCGGCCATTGTTTTATCGAAGAGCGCCAGGTTTTGAACGTCACCGTGCATAAACGAGGCACCTCCCCAGCCAGCTACGATGCCTGCAACGATCTCACCATCAAGCATTTGAATTCAGTCCGCATCATTGAACTGGATACATATATTGATGACAGGCAACTTTGTACGCTACGCTCGGATGGACTGATAGTCTCCACACCAACGGGTTCAACCGCTTATGCACTTTCGTGCAACGGGCCTCTGGTACAGCCAACACTGGAGGCCATACTGGTGGTGCCAATTTGCCCGCACACCTTGACTTTTCGCCCCTTGATTGTTGATTCGAGCAAAAACATCAGGATTGCTTTTTCAACCAACAACAGTGGCAAAGCATTGGTCTCGCTTGACGGACAAGTCAACGAAACGCTCGAGGTCGGTGAGTACCTGACCGTAAAATCCCCACCTTACAAGCTCAAACTGGTGCAACCGATGGAGCACGATTACTTCCACACACTCAGAACGAAATTACGCTGGGGGGAGAAGTTCTAGTCTCGAAAAGCCGGATACTTGCGAATATTTTTGGGCCACCATGCTGAAAGCGCTGAGCGTCAAAAACTTTACCGTCATTGAATCGGTCACGCTGATGCCGGGCAGTGGCATGACCGTGATCACCGGCGAAACCGGTGCCGGAAAATCCATTCTGATTGACGCGCTGCATCTTGCGCTTGGCGGCCGTGCCGGCGCGGCGGTTGTCCGGAAAGGTGCGTCGCAGGCATCGATCACACTGAACATTGATTTACACCAGCAGGCGCAGGCCAGTCAGTGGCTTGCGCAACACGGTCTCGCCGAAGCAGAGGGTTGCGTTTTACACCGGGTCATTGAACACAATGGGCGTTCGCATTGCTGGATCAATGGCCTGCCTGCCACCACATCACAATTACGCATGCTCGGCAGTCTGCTGGTTGATATCTTTGGGCAAAACTCCCAGCAGTTACTGTTGCGACACGAAAACCATTTGCGCATGCTGGATGAATTATGCGGGCACCCGGAATTGCTGGAAAAAATGGAAAAAGTTGCGCGCGACTGGAAAGACTACTCCCAAGAACACGAAATATTAAAAAAGAATCAGGAAGATCGGCTCGACCGTATTGACCTGCTGCGATACCGTGCGAACGAACTGGATGTCCTGGCACCTGCGGAAAACGAGTTTCGCAACCTGGAAAACGAACACCGTGTTTTATCCCAGCAGGAAAAATTGAAATCCTGTCTGGCTACAACTCTAGGGCACTTGGATGAAGTCTACGATGAATCCTGTGTGACGCGACTGGTGGCATTGGCACGAGACCTGGAAGCCTTTGCCGGCTTGTCTCCGGAAATAGACTGCGCGCTGGAATTGTTGCACGACTCCACAAAAAAAATCCGGATCGCGGGCGAAGAACTGCTCGCCTACAAAGATAAAACAGACTTTTCTGAAACGCACTACCAAGAAGTGGAAACGCGACTTTCAGACCACTACAGGCTTGCTGACAAATATCGTGTCGAACCGCAGAAACTCAGCGAATTGTGGCACAGCACAAACGCAGAACTCGCGCAGACCGAAGCGCCAGGCAAGCAGTTGAAGGCATTGGACGAGAAGTGCCGAGAATTGAGAAAAACATGGCTGGAACTGGCACAGACAGTAGGCAAAACCCGCAGAAAACTAAAGCGGCGTATGGAAAACTCAGTCGCTGCAGCATTGCAAAAACTAAACATGCCAGATGCCAACATTCAGGTGAAACTGAAGCAAAGAGCAGATCCCGATAACTCTGCAATCCACGTACAGGGGTTGGAATCTGCCGAATTTCTCGTGAGCACCAATCCCGGTCAACCCCCCCGGCCAATTGCGAAAATTGCTTCAGGCGGTGAGCTGTCCCGCATTAGCCTCGCTTTCCAACTGCTGTCCTCAAAAACTGCTCGCGTGCCAATCATGATCTTTGACGAAGCGGATACGGGGATCGGGGGAGCAAGCGCTGAAATCGTCGGCCGCATGCTGTGGGAAATCGGCAACCACAGTCAGGTGCTTTGTGTCACTCACCTGCCACAGATCGCGGCTCTGGCAGACCATCACTTCACAGTCAAAAAAGTGCACGAAGGTGGCTATTCCAGTGCTTCTGTGGAGAAGCTGGGCAACAAGGAACGAGAACAGGAAATTGCCCGCATGATGGCGGGTATCAAAATCACCAAGCGTTCCCTGGCGCACGCAAAGGAAATGTTGAATAAAGGCCGTGAGGAGAACTGAAACCCTCATCCTGTTTTTCAGCCCCGGCAAACAGTGTTCTTTCGCAATGCACTCCCGACAGCCTCCAATCAACTGATCTTTTCAACATTCACGGGGGGGGGCGGTTCCTGTTCTGAAGATACCAAAGACTCGGGGCAGAGAATTTCTCAAAGCGAAGTGGCCGTCTTCGCGGGAATCCGGTGTGCCTGCCTATCGCACTGCCCCGCGCAGGAGTACCCGAAAACGGAACCTCGCTGCCGCCATCCGCTCGCGAACAACTCTGATGACTATTTCGTCGCGCCTCAAACCACAATTGTGAACAAGGCCTCATTGAGTGTCGGGTCAGCCATTCCGCCTCAATTCATCCACAAATTGTGAACAAGGCCTCATTGAGTGCTTCGGAAACATACAGAACCACGGTCACATTTTGCGAGCTTTCAGCCACTTCACCTTCTCCACCGTTCTGGACACGAAACCGTGCCGTGCTCATCGATTGCCTATCCACCCAACTCCATGCCAAATTCTTATGCATATTCTTGGTATTCAAAGTCACTTCCGTGCTGGCAACCTCAGACAATATACGTACCTCAGTCAATTCGTCCTGAACAATGACCGGCGTGCCGCTGGCAGAAACAACGCTGACCACAAAGGTGTCGTGTCAAACCCGGTCGGCCCTTCCACCCGCACCGTAAACTCGTCGTCCAGAATGATCCCGGATATAGCAAGGACCTCATAAATTACCTCGGCTTCTCCACCCTTGGTCGTCGTCAGGTAAACCGTACTGTTGTCCCTCTTGGGTGCAGTCACCAAGCTCCAGACCAGAGAACTTGCGTAGGGAGCAGATGCCCGCAAAGTGTACTGCACGCTTGAAGCGCCATAAACCAACTCCCCCACTGGAGTATCAGAAATTACTGGTGGGCTGCCAAATATTCTCTCTATGGTACTGCTGGCTCCCACCACATTTTCGGCACGCACAACCACTCTGTAGTCACGGTTTGCTGCCAAAGCCAAAAAGGTGACGGTTGGTGAGGCCTCAGAAGCTGACAATGGAATCCGTTCGATTGTTGGCTTCTCGTCGCCCTCATAAAGAACCACGAAGTAACCAAGTTCCAGTTCAAGGCTGCCAGCTGGTTCCCCAAAATCCTTATCCCCACTGTCGCGACCGTAACCATCGTTATCTGTGTGCTCGAAAGTAATCAAAGCTTCCGGACTACTCTCAGCATCCATCGTCCACGTCACCGACAAAGTGCTCGGAGGTCCGGGAACATCCAGCAGGCGAACTTCAGCCACCGCCGTCGGCCCCGGCTCATCATCAAAATGATTGCTACCTTGAACCGAAAAACTGGACATGCTTCTTCCCACCCCTTCGCGCAACTGCTTCAGATCATCCCCGCTGACATCGAAGAACGTTGACCGGGTCTTTGATGAAATATCAAGGGCAGGGATTTCCACCTGGTACTCAACATCCACATTGCCAAGTGTGGGGGCGCCCCAAGTCAGACGCAAAGTGGACGATGAAGGCCACGTCGCTTTCAACTCCAAAGGCGTGGTGGGGAACGACAGGGCACTAAGGACGGGGAGCGTCCTTTCATCTCCGAAATACCAGATTTTTTCGCTCCATTCCAAATACGTTCGAACCCGCGGGGACCCACAGACTTCCCCGGGACTGGTGGGACATTCAAGTTGCGCAAGGGTGCGCACAGCATCATTGTGCAAAGGAGTCAGCTGGTCAGGTGCCTTATTAAGACCCATGACCCTGATTGTTGCATAGCTTCGAGAGACGTACCCGGAGGGGCTATTCAAGCCTACTATCCCGCCAACTCTTGTACTTCCGTTGACCATACCGGTCGCATAACTATTTTCAATAATAAAACTAGGGTCATGACAAGTTAAGCATGTTTAAAAACATGATAAAGTATTGTTATGACAATGAAAAACAAATATGTAATTCGTTCAAGAATTTCTGAGCATAAATTTAGAGAAATTATTCGCTATTTTTCTTTGGATTTGAACGCCGTTCAAATCCAATAATTAACAAAGTTAAGTAGACAAACTATTAATCAATATTTAAAGGCAATTCGCAAGCGGGTTGCCAGAGATTCAACCAACCAATCTGCCCTATTAGTGGGACAGATTGAAGTTGATGAATCTTACTTTGGGGCAAAAAGAGTCAAAGGTGTGCGTGGTCGTGGCGCCAAAGGTAAAACCAAAGTATTTGGTTTATTAAAACGCGGTGATAAAGTTTATACTGAGATTGTTCCAGATTGCACTGCAGCGACTTTAACCAAGATAATTAGAGGTAAAACAAGTATAGATAGTGTTATTCATTCTGATGGCTGGCGTGGGTATAATGGTTTAGTAGATTTTGGTTATAAGAAGCACTTTAGAGTTCATCATGGTGAGAATGAATTCGCCAGAGGAAATTCTCATATTAATGGCATAGAGTCATTTTGGGGTTATGCAAAAACCAGGTTGGTAAAGTTTAAAGGGATGGACAAAAGTACATTCAATTTACATCTTAAAGAATGTGAATTTAGATTCAACAATCGCAAGCAAAATCTTTACAAGATTTTGCTTGGAATATTCAGAAAAGAGCCGCTTAACTTGTCATGACCCTAAAACTATTTCTACCCACGATGCCACCGACATTGGTGGTGCCGCTGACCATCGCTGCAGCAAAAATATTTTCAATACTAGATTCATCGTCGCCAACCAGCCCACCGACCTGGTTGCGTCCCGTGACCGTGCCTGTCGCGTAACTTTCCAGAACATGTCCGGAGTTCTTACCAACCAGACCGCCGACGTTGTCATTTCCCGTTACTGAGCTCTTTGCATAGCAATTTCTAGTGTTGGCAGGTGCTCTGTCTACGTTGTTATAGCCGACAAGACCACCAACATTGTTGCCACTGCCGATGACCGCACCGACCATATAATTGCCAGTGACAAGCCCCTTCTTCATAATGTCGAAGCGTGCTGAATTACGATTATCGCCCACCAGCCCACCGACCTGGTTGCGTCCCGTGACCTCACCACCAACCACACTACTATCACGAATGACTCCAGTTAAATTCGTCCCTGCCAAGGAACCCACCCCGTCCCGTCCTGTCGTTTGCGAATCCTTCAGCAGCACTCGCCGCAAAGTTCCTGCCGACAGCTTAGAGAACAGGCCGACATCGTCTTCATAGGGACGATTGATGAATAAATTTGAAATCCGGTAACCGCCACCATCAAAAACACCGGAAAAACCTGGGGCTCCATCTTCAGTTCGGGAGCCGGCAGAACTGTAAGCCTACCAATGGGAACAAAACCTTTGGCGACTGAGTCCTGGACGTTCCAATTGCTTGTCTTGGTCGCTTCAATGTCTTGGGTCAACTGGAAATATGCCGTGGGAGTGGTAGCTGTACTGATGGCCTGCAACTGGCACAGCGTGGCAATCTGATAAATCTGATAGGGAGGCATTTCACTGCCACTAACGGGGATTGTGGTTCCCCCACACGGTTCTTGGGCGGAAAGATCAGTGGTCGCGGCCAAACAAACCCCCAGCAACATCGCTGCGGTACGTGCCAGCCCTTGCTACGCACTTCCAGAATGAGGCGGAGGCCATGACGAAAACAGGGCCTCCGCCCACAACTGATTCCTCGCTACCAGAAATCCAGGGAAAGGAACCACTTCCTTCCACCACAGACTCCCCAATTTCAACAAGCTCACGTCGACCCCCAGATGAATCAAATTTCGCTTCAGAGATGCGGGCTGTCCATTATCCGTCGACCCATCCCCGTGGTTTCACCTGCCGGCTCCATCGCCTGTTTCACCCAATCGCCCAAGAGACAGTCGCGACCGCCCGGTATGTCTGAGGTCTCATAAGGCTTTCTGGAAACAGGCCGGTCAAGAACAGCGCCGCGACCAGTACGACCGTCAACCGGACAACCGATGAACGGTGTATCCATAGAATTGCAGATTATCAACAACAAAGCTGTGTGAATCGCTGATAGAAACTTGTGCCCACGATTGCATCATAGCCAACACCATGACTCTCAGAACCCTCAGACCCGGATAATTCCGTATTGCCAAACCTTGAAAAAAAACCCTGACCAAGTTTTTGCCAGGACTGCTTCTGCCGGGCAGCTGAGGTGCCTCCAGTGTTTTGAGTGCCTGACAATTTTCCCAGGGAGCATTCCAGTTGCTGGATCACACTGCCCCGTCCCCCTCAGGATGCCTGAATTCCACAGACAAACAGACTGTTTTCAGTCAAAGTCGTGGCAAGGGGAGCGGGTTGTGTAGATTGACCTGCCAGGATTGGCAGTCAAGCCAAAAAGAATGTCAGCCTGAAACCGACTGCCACCACGACAAGGCCAGACCCACAGATTGCGCAATCCTGAAACGGGCACCATGCCTGTTCATCAGGAAAAATTGCAACCCTGTTCCACCTGAATGAAGCCTGCACCAATCCTGTGTGACGCAACCGGTGGCATCGGCACGAGACCTGGATGCCCTCACCGCTTCGTCTCCAAAAATGACAGCGCGCCGGAATCGTGGCACGACTCCACAAAGAAATCCGGACCGCGGGCCAGTTCGGCAGAAAGTTATTTACGGAAAGGAGACGGCCAGTGGCGTGTTTTTTTGTTCGGGCACTGTTTTCTCTGGCAATCAACGTACAGGGTCATGTTGTGGTCGGAAATCTTGAAACCGTGTTCTTTCGCAATGCGCTCTTGGCGCTCCTCAATCAACTGGTCGACGAATTCCGTAATCTTTCCACACTGAATGCACATCATGTGATCGTGGTGCCAACCTTGATCCAGTTCATAAACCGCGCAACCATGTTCAAAATTATGCTTGATAACCAGTCCTGCGGCAGTAAACTGCACCAGCGCTCGGTACACCGTAGCGATGCCGACTTCTTCCCCGCTCTGCAACATCTTGAGAAAAATGTCATGGACGCTGGAATGCTTCTGTTTTGCTTTGTTGAGCACTTCCAGCACTTTCACGCGTGCCGAAGTTACTCGCAGCCCGACGCGCTCCAGCTCACTTTCGGAACGACGTGCCCGTTTTGTCCGGGAACGGTGTGTACGACTGGCATCAGAAACCGACACGTTCGGCTAAGGTCCCCTGCAACAAAACCAAGTGTCCCACAAAACAAATTCCGACCAGTTTCCCATGCCCCGACAAATGCACCTCCCACGACACACCCCAGACTGCCTGGTCGGCACTGTGCATGCCATGACGTTGCCAAGGCCTGGTTTCTGGCAGCACCATTTTTCCTTCCCCACCACTGTGACACAAAACAAATTTCCATGCACCCGGGACGGAAGACAGTCATCAGCGGCCGACAAAACCGTCAAAGCCATCCCGCCCACCATGCGCGCGAGATTATAGTTTTGCTGTGGACTCCAAACAACTTCCGGCCCTGCGCAACAGCGGCAAAACAGAACTTCCATGAACAAGGCAGGCCACTACTCTGCCTTGTCATTGATACAGCACCACAGCACTACATAAACCTGCCGATTTCTTCCGAAAAATCGGTATTGATGCTACCATGCGGGGACCGGCACTGCTGCCCGGTTTATCAAGGTCAAAGCGGGCATATTTCTACCGTCTTTATTGACATCATTTTCGAACCCCAGGTCCGTGATTAAGAATTCTCCAGCGCCCACCGCTCGCAAGCTGTGGTCTTCGCGTCTCGTCTTTGTTTTCGCAGTAGCCGGATCAGCCGTCGGCCTTGGGAATATTTGGAAGTTTCCATACATGGCGGGCAGCAACGGTGGCGGCAGCTTCGTAATCATTTATCTCTTTTGTTCATTCCTGATCGTCATGCCCATCCTGGTCAGCGAAGTTCTAATTGGTCGGCGTGGGACTGGAAGCCCGGTCAACGCGTTGAAACAACTGTGCAAAGAACATCGACTGTCCGCCTGGTGGAAAGTGATCGGCTGGGCCGGGATCAGCACAGGAATCATCATCCTTTCTTACTACAGCGTGATTGGCGGCTGGATAGTGGGTTATACATATTTTTCCGCAAGTGGCGGACTGGCCATGATTTCCGTTGCAGACAGCGCCCAAATCTTCGAAGATCTGACCCACTCCCCACACTTGGTAATTCTGCTGCACACGATATTCATGCTGTTGACCGCAGTGATAGTCGGTCGTGGACTCAGCTCCGGCATCGAAAAAGCAGTCAGGTATTTTGTTCCCTTGATGTTTCTGGCATTGCTGGCATTGGTGGTTTATGCAGCCTTCCAGGGAAGCCTTGAGAAAGGGGCTCGTTATATGTTTACTTTTGACCCTGATGCTTTCAACAGCCAGGTCTTCCTGGTAGCACTGGGACAGGCTTTTTTCTCCCTGAGCATCGGCATGGGCGCGGCCATGATGTACGGTGCCTACCTGCCACGGGGAGTGCCAATCATCCATTCCTGCGTTGCCGTGGTTGCAATGGATGTTTTTGCGGCGCTGCTTTCCGGACTGGTCATTTTTTCACTGGTTTTCCAGGTTAACCTGGATCCGGCGCAGGGGCCGGGTCTGGTTTTTGAAACTCTCCCCCTGGTTTTTGACACATTGCCGGGCGGCCAAATCGTGGGGGTCGCTTTTTTCGTCCTGATGCTTATGGCCGGATTAACCTCTGCCATCGCTTTACTGGAACCAGGTGTAGTCTGGTTTATGGAAACCACCAAAAGTACAAGAGTCACATCCACCTTCCTGATCTCGCTGCTGATCTGGCTGCTTGGATTCGCTACGGTTTATTCCTTTTCCGCCCCGGAAAGCTGGCAAATAGCGGGAAAAACTTTCTTTGAAATTTTCGACAGCCTGACAACAAACTTCATGTTGCCACTTGGCGGAATCATGATCGCTCTCTTTGCTGGTTGGAGCCTGCCAAAGTATCTGGTGCGCGATGAAACCGGTTTGGAGTCCGGCCCGCTCGAAACACTCATGCGATTCAGCCTGCGCTATCTGGCTCCACTCTGCATTTTACTGGTCGTATGGAACGCGTTGGGGTTTTAATTGCCCGCCTGCCAGCCGGTGCCGCCTGAGCTTTAACCACATGCCGGAAATTGTCAAAGAAAAAATAATACCGTTTTCCTGCCTGCAAATGTTTGCACTCGTTGCCGATATCGAGTCATATCCACAATTTTTGCCTTGGTGCAGTCAAGCAGTCATCAAGAAAAAAACTCCGTCCGAAGTCGTTGCCACTTTGACAGCCGTGGCCGGAGTGAGGCTTGAATTCACCACCCGAAATCGCAATTATTCTCCTGACCGCATTGAAATGCAGCTGGTGGACGGGATTTTGGAAAAACTAACTGGCGTGTGGAAATTTACCGCGCTCCCGGAAGGATGCCGGGTACTCTTCAAAGTGGACTTTGAACTGCCTAAAGGCCTGGCGATGCTTTCCGTTAATTTTCTTTTGAAACAGGCCATGGGTTCCTTGGTGGATGCATTCTTCAAGAGAGCGCAACAGGTTTACGCGGACTTGCCAACTAAAAAACTTCCCCTGTGAGCTCTGAGGAGGAAGCTTTTTTCGAAATTGCCTGTCCTGCCAAATGCGGATCAAAAATAAAGCGATTCCCGATAAAGCAGAGGCCAACTGTTCGGTCAATCCTGGAAAATGTTTGCCACAAGGAATGCTGTGATGCGCTGGAACAGGGAACCATGGCGGTCGGCATATTCGGGGAACGGGTCCACTTGAACCACACACCTGATGTCGGTGACCGTCTGGAAATTTACCGCCCTCTGCTCATGGACACACTGACGGCCAGGCGACAACGGGAGACTAAAAAGAAGTAATTGCTGATTTTCCAGGCCCTGCCCCAGGAAGGGTCTTGGTGTGGCCGGCCGGCGCGGGCATTGAACGCACCACATCAAGAAGCCATCTAGTGCTTCTTTTTCGCCGACCTGCGGCAGCGTAGCGATGCTGAACGCGCACCCCAATCAGCCCCAGCACTGATGTTCGGTTCCCGGACCATTACAAGGGCTTCTTGACAACGGTAGCTGAAGGTTTCACGCCCTGACGCCGCCTGGCCGGCGTTACTGTTTTTTTATCAGCACGTCCTTCAGGACTGCTTTTTCGAGTGCTATTTCAGTCCATCATTGTTTCAGCCCGGCATTTTCTGCGGTCACTTTTTTCAGTTGCCAAAGCGGGAAGATTGCCCCGTTTCCGAGGGGGCCTCCCAGCACCAGGCGCTTTTCACTGAAACGTCATACCGTCAAGTCAGTTCGACAACAACGACCCTTGCTTCGCTCTGTGTCAAGATGGAAATCATTGCTTTCACTGAAAATCGCCTGGATCTCATCGAAAGCCCGACGAAAAACAGCTTTCGGAACAACAGGACTTTAACCGTGGACTGGTTCTTGTCGGGCAGATCGATGTGAATACCTTTCCTGATAACGGTTGAAGTAACTTTTCAGGGAAAGTCCAGTCCAGGAACGGTCGCATTGTTCCGCCAGTTGCTCAGGCGTTCCTGTTGCGACAATTTCACCTCCACCATCCCCACCTTCCGGCCCCAGGTCAATGATCCAGTCGGCACATTTGATCACGTCAAGATTGTGTTCAACCACAACTACCGTATTGCCGAGATTGCAAAGGCGGTTCAATACCCCAAGCAATTGCTTGACATCGTGGAAGTGTAGCCCCGTGGTCGGCTCGTCCAGAAAATACAAGGTATTCCCCGTATCTTTTTTGGAAAGTTCACGCGACAACTTGATTCTTTGCGCTTCTCCACCGGAAAGAGTCGTGGCGTTCTGACCGAGCGTCAAATAGGAAAGACCTACATCCATCAGCGTATCCAATTTCCTTTTGATGGCAGGTATGGGCTGAAAAAAACTCGCGGCCTGCGCAATGCTCATGCCCAGCACTTCCATGATGTCTTTGTTTTTGTAACGTATGTCCAATGTTTCGCGACTGTAGCGCTTTCCTTGGCAAACATCGCATTTCACATAAACGGCAGGAAGAAAATGCATTTCCACACGGATCAAGCCATCACCTTGACAGGCCTCGCAGCGCCCGCCCCTTACGTTGAAACTGAACCTTCCCGGGGCATAACCGCGAACTCTGGCTTCGGGCACACCGGCAAACAATTCCCGAATGGGCGAAAACAGCCCGGTATAAGTCGCCGGGTTGGAGCGCGGTGTTCGCCCGATGGGGCTCTGGTCTATGTGAATGGTTCGGTCTATGTTTTCAAGCCCGGCGATTTTTTTGCATGGCGCACACGAAACATCACTTTTATAGAGGTGCCGCATGGCATGTTTGAACAGGGTATCATTCACGGCAGTTGATTTTCCCGAGCCGGAAACACCGGTGACGCAAACGAGAAGCCCCAAGGGAATTTGCATTTCCAGGTTCTTGAGATTGTGCCCCGTCATTCCGGACACAGTAATCATCTTGTCTGCCTTGAACATCCGCCGCTCTTGCGGGATTTCAATTCTGAGCCGACCGCTCAAATAAGCACCGGTCAGGGAAGCCTGGCACTGCTGAATGTCTTCAAGGTTCCCTTGGGCAACGACCTCCCCGCCCTCTCTTCCGGCGGCTGGCCCTATGTCTATGATGTGGTCGGCACTGCGAATGGCTTCCTCATCGTGCTCAACCACAATGACGGTATTCCCCAGATCCCGGAGCCGGAAAAGGGTCTGCAAGAGCCTTTGGTTGTCTCGCTGATGCAGTCCGATAGAAGGTTCATCAAGAATGTACATCACCCCAGTCAATCCGGCGCCGATCTGGCCGGCGAGCCGGATGCGTTGTGCTTCCCCTCCGGAAAGTGTTTCGGCCTTGCGGTCGAGAGACAAATAACCAATGCCGACCCCACTCAGGAAATTCAGCCTGGAGCGAATTTCCTGAACAATCTTGTCCGCAATTTGTGCTTTCTGTTTGGGTAAATTCAGCTTTTCAAAAAAAGACAGTGCCTCGTCGATCGTCTGCACCGTCAAATCAGGCAAGTCCACACCATTGATGAAAACATTACGTGCCGCCTCATTCAATCTCGCTCCATGACAGGCAGGACAGTCTTGTGATGACATATACTGGCTGAATGTCGCTTTGAGCGCATCCGATTCGGTTTCATTCAAATGGCGGTTCATGATGGGGATGATGCCGCTGAACCGGAGTTTCTTGGCACCAGATCCTGTGGCGGATGAGTCATTGGCGCGAGTTTCGCCGCCGTACAGCAGCAGCTTGCGTTCGCTGACTTTCAAAAGCTTGTACGGTTTGTCCAGATCAATGCTGGAATGTTTGGCCAAGCGACGTATCAGTCGATAATTAAAGCGGTTTCTTCTCGACCATCGTGCAATGACACCTCCCGACAGGCTGAGATCCGGATTGAGTACCAGCTTTTTTTCATCGATGCTCGAAACCACCCCCAGCCCAGCACAGTCCTTGCAGGCACCCATGGGACTGTTGAAAGAAAACAGCCGCGGCTCCAGCTCTTTCAAGCTATATCCGCATTCAGGGCAGGCAAAACGGACAGAAAAAGTGATCGCCTCCATGTCCCCGTCAATTGCCATCACTGAAACAATTCCCTCTGACAGGCCGAGTGCGGTTTCCAGGGATTCAGAAACCCTGAGCCTGTTTCCAACCTTGGGACGAAAGCGGTCGACCACCACTTCAATGGTGTGTTTTTGTTTTGGATTCAGTCGTGGGAGTTCAAGGGCGGAAAAGATCTTTCCGTCGATGCGCACCCTGGCAAAGCCTTGCGCTCTCAGCGACGCAAAAAGCGCGGAAAACTCTCCTTTGCGATCACGCACCACCGGTGCCAACAACATCAGACGGGCATCTTCAGGGAGCACCATGATCCGCTCCACCATTTGCGTGACGGTACTGGCAGTCAGTGCTATCCCGTGGCGAGGACAACGGGGTGTCCCAACCCGCGCGTACATCAGTCTCAGGTAGTCCTGCACTTCCGTGATGGTGCCGACTGTTGATCGCGGATTATGCGAAGTCTGTTTCTGTTCAATGGAAATGGCTGGAGAGAGACCATGGATATAGTCAACGTCCGGCTTCTCAAGGCGGGCCAGAAACTGACGGGCATAAGATGAAAGAGATTCTATATAACGCCGCTGCCCTTCCGCATAGATCGTGTCAAAAGCCAGCGAGGATTTTCCGGAACCCGACAGTCCGGTAATGATCATCAGCTGGTTCCTGGGAAATTCCAGCGAGATATTTTTCAGATTGTGTGTTCTCGCCCCCCTGATGACGACGGATTTTATGTCTTCAGACCTCATATTCAAGAGCGCGAAAAAGGGACCGGAAAAGAGATGTTCTGAGTATCGATCGCAAGGTGACTGTCATGCGTTGTCCGCTGTGCTGCTGTCGACAACGGGGTTGAAAAAGCTTGCGGACCATGCCAAAAAAAACAACGGAACGGACAAAGCCAGACTTGCTTTCGACTTTTAGCCGGCCTTTTTTTCTTCAAATTTTTCCCGCAAACGAGAAATTTTAACCAGTCGATCCTTTGCGAATAAAAGGGCCAAGCTCGTCAAACGTTTGTTTCCTTTTCGAGGAAGGAAATAAAAAATGTAGTCCCAGCGGTCGTCATTAAACACGCTTGGCATCGTCGGGGAACCCAGCAGGTACAACACCTGTTCTTTGTTCAACCCAACTCGTAACTGCTTGAGTGCCTTCCGATCAAGGGGCCCTCCCTGGACGATATTGATTCGATAAACAATCTGTGAAGCCCTTTCCTTGATCGCGTCCCAGGGGGCTGAGGCTGAGGTCAGGGGAGCGTGAGAACAGGCAACCGTCAATATCAGTGCGGGTACTGCCACGACCAGACCCGTATGAAGAAAAACAGTTTTACTGGACTCAAACATTAAAATCTCCTTCCACAGTAACGACTAAAGCGTACCGTATCCGCTAAAGCCCGCGACCTTTGCCGCCAAAGTACGCAGCACGAAAAAAACGAAAAAGTACACGACAATTTGCCCCGATCCGTTTCACTGCCTGTCGTCCCCGACGCCTTTGCAAACCAGAATCCTCAAGTGCATTTTTTCGGCAAGCTTCAAGGCTGACGGAACCACCATGTTCCCACAACATCAATTGAGTGCTGGATTTTATGGCAGACAACGCCACTCGATCCAGGGTGGTTTTTGTGGTAAGGAGTCCTCAGCCCAAAACCGGTAGCATTGGCACAAGTCATCATGAATCACTTTCCCACAACACCAATTGAGTGCTGGATTTTATGGCAGACAACGCCACTCGATCCAGGGTGGTTTTTGTGGTAAGGAGTCCTCAGTCCAAAACCAGTAGCATTGGCACAAGTCATCATGAATCACTTTCCCACAACACCAATTGAGTGCTGGATTTTATGGCAGACAACGCCATTCGATCCAGGGTGGTTTTTGTGGTAAGGAGTCCTCAGGCCAAAACCGGTAGCATTGACACAAGTCATCATGAATCACTTTCCCACAACACCAATTGAGTGCTGGATTTTATGGCAGACAACGCCACTCGATCCAGGGTGGTTTTTGTGGTAAGGAGTCCTCAGCCCAAAACCGGTAGCATTGGCACAAGTCATCATGAATCACTTTCCCACAACACCAATTGAGTGCTGGATTTTATGGCAGACAACGCCACTCGATCCAGGGTGGTTTTTGTGGTAAGGAGTCCTCAGCCCAAAACCGGTAGCATTGGCACAAGTCATCATGAATCACTTTCCCACAACACCAATTGAGTGCTGGATTTTATGGCAGACAACGCCACTCGATCCAGGGTGGTTTTTGTTGTAAGGAGTCCTCAGGCCAAAACCGGTAGCATTGACACAAGTCATCATGAATCACTTTCCCAACCACTTTTTTGTATATTGTCGAACGGCACTGGTTTTCCTGTTGCTTTTTGCGGAAAACATTTTGGCAACCACCTACGAGCTGACCCCAGAACAACGCCTTGTAGGAGCACTACAAGTCATCATGGCCGAAAAAGACAATACCTTGCTTGAACTGGCACAGGAATTCGATCTGGGCTACGAAGAACTGGTTGCCGCGAATCCAACCGTTGATCCGTGGCTGCCAGACTGGAACGAACGCCTGCTCCTGCCGACACAGTTCATTCTACCCAAAGGTCCTCGCGAGGGCATATACATCAATCTGGCTGAATATCGACTTTATTATTTCCCAACCAGTACCAAAGTCATGACTTTCCCCATCAGCATCGGCCGTGGAGACTGGAAGACCCCCAGAGAAAGAACTGAAATCACTGAAAAGCTAGTGAAACCAGCCTGGTATCCTCCCGAACAGATCCGCCTTGAGCAATCTGCCAATGGAATCGAGTTGCCGCGCTTCATCCCGCCTGGGCCGAACAACCCCCTCGGCGACTTTGCCTTGAAACTTGCCCTGCCCGGCTATCTCATCCATGGCACCAATAAACCTTACGGGATCGGTATGAAAGTCACGCATGGCTGCATCCGCCTGCGTCCAAGAGACATGCGTGTCCTTTTCTCACTTGTAGCCAGGAAAACTCCCACCAGGATTTACCACCAGCCCTTCCAAGCGATTGTCCAGGACGGAATAGCCTACTTTGAATCTCACGCTTCCGGAGCAGGGAAAAATCTGAAAAATCGGCACACCGCCAGACAGTTAAGTGAAGCTCTTGCCGAAATCTACGACCAGACGGGAGAATCCGAAGTGCCTCCCATCGATTGGCATCTGATCGTAAAAACCGCTGAGGGTGGGAGCGGGATTGTGCTACCTGTCACCACTGGCACCAGCTTCACGCTGTCCCCCCCTCTCGCCAAAAGCACAAAGAAAAAACGTGGAGCACTCCCCGGCTACATTTTTTAGCTTGGTTGGTGGCAGCGCAAGAAAATAAACGCAAGGCGTTTATTTCATCATGTCGTGCTTCATCCTCTTATCGTGCATTTTCATTCTCATATGATCCATTTTTCTCTTCATCGCACGCATTTGCTCCATACCAGAATCGTGCTCATCATCCAGTTTGCTAGCCACCTCGCTGGCTTCATTCGCCACAGCCTGTGCACGAACAGCAATATCGTACGCTTCCTCCGCCCGCCTGTCTGCCGCTCCTGCCTGCAATTCAACTGCATCGATGCGACTGATTACCTGGTCTGAAGCACAGCCACCTAAAATGAACGCGCTCAGAGCACTCCCAAGTAAAAGCTTGTTATGTGTTTTCATAGTTAAACGTCTCCTTAAAAAAAACAGCCTGGTTCGCGGCTGACAAGTAAGCGAAATATAGCCGCTGAACAGCAAAAAAGCAATTGCCAAAAGGGACATGTCCACTTTTTGAGCTCACGACTTCCCGACTGGAAATTCTAGCCAAGGGAAAACACATGGTACAAAAATCAACCAGCTTCGCAATGCTGCTCAGGGGATACATTCAATCGCAGATCCCTGAGAAACGACTATGACCCGGTTGTCGGTTAGACCCGAAGACTGTTTTGAGAACCTGAACTGATTCGCAATTTCGAAGCCAAAACGGTACCATGAACACCGTGCGGCTGTGCATAATTTCCAACAGCTTCGGGAATGCACAAAAAACCAAAAATCAGAGACCGTTTGGGATGACTTTTTGAATCAGGGCTTCCTGAACTTTGTAGCTGTAAATTAAATGCTTGGACTTTCGCTCCAATTTTCTATCCAGACAAGATTGTCATCTGTCTTTGTGCTGGTTTTAGTGCTCACTGCGGCCCCGCTGAAAGCGCGGGAACAAATTAGTATCGTAGGCTCGTCAACCGTGTATCCATTTACCACGGTTGTCGCCGAACACTTTGGTCGCGAGACAAAATTCAAAACGCCGAAAGTTGAGTCAACCGGTTCTGGTGGCGGCATCAAACTGTTCTGTGATGGGCTGGGGTTCAGAACTCCGGATATAGTCAATACGTCAAGAAGAATCAAACAAAAAGAAATCGAACGGTGCCATTCCCGTGGCGTGAAAGAGATCATGGAAGTGGTAATCGGCTACGACGGAATTGTCATTGCAAGTTCCAGGAGTGGCTTGGATTTTCCACTGACCTTTCGCACACTTTACCTGGCTCTGGCCAAAAACGTGCCTTCACCGGGAGGAAAAAAGCAACTTATTCCCAATCCATACAAAAAATGGAGTGATATCTCCCCAGATTTGCCAAACATAAAAATACGGGTTTTAGGCCCTCCTCCCACTTCTGGTACCCGTGATGCCTTTGTTGAGATGGCAATTGAAGGGGGATGCAAAACGTTCCCCGTCATAAAAGAATTGAAAAAACAAGATCAAAGGCTTTACAAGGCGAAGTGCCAGACAATCCGCGAAGACGGTGCTTTTATAGATGCCGGTGAAAACGACAACCTTCTGGTGCAGAAACTGAGAGTTTCGCCTGAAACCTTAGGCGTCTTTGGTTTCAGTTTTCTTAACCAGAATATTGACTTGGTTAACGGGCTGTCAGTAGCAGGAAAGCGGCCGACTTTTGAAGCGACTGCAAGTGGCGAATATCCCCTTTCACGTTTACTTTATTTCTATGTCAAAAAAGACCATTTCGGCCTGGTTCCTGGACTTATGGAGTACGTGCAGACATTTGTGGACGACAACGTCTCTGGCGACGAGGGTTACCTGACATACCGGGATTTGATTCCGTTACCAGCGCAACTGCGTGAGGAAAGACGACAAGCGGTCTCCAGACAACAGGTTTTGACCGAAAAACTCAACTGAAGATCGCAGCCTCCAGAGAGTAGACACGGTGAGAAGCCGTGGAGTTTCTCGGCATTCCTCCGACATAGTGTGCCGCTGGCGCACGACATATAAGGAAGCAAAAGAAATATCCAGCTATTTGCCGGGGCTCACCTCCGCTGTCGGCCGGTCAACCAGTTCAACTCGAGCCAAGGGAGCGCAATCTGTACGCCTGAAGCCCATTTTAAGAATGCGCAAATAACCTCCCGGTCTGTCCCGGTAGTGGGGGCCGAGAACTTCAAAAAGTTTTTTCACTGCCTGCCTGCTTCGCAATCTGGAAAAAGCCAGGCGCCTGGAACTGACGCTGTCTCTTCTGCCCGCCAAGGCCACCAAAGATTCAAAAAAACGTCTCAACTCCTTGGCTTTTGCCAACGTGGTCCTGATAACCTCATGTTCGATCAGGGAAGCGGACATGTTGGCGAACATCGCTTTTCTGTGAGCACTGGTCCTGCCCAGTCTTTTTCCTGACTTCCTGTGTCTCATCTAAAAACCCGACTGCTCAGCGCAAGGGGACCCTACGTTCCCGCCAAAGCTTTGGGGGCGGCCAGCTTGCCAATTCCATGTTCAATTCCAGGCTGTGTTCTTTAAGCCTGCGCTCTATTTCTACAACCGACTTTTTACCCAAGTTAGGAGTTTTAAGAAGATCCTTTTCGCTTTTGATGACCAAGTCTCCGATAAAACAGATTTTTTCCGCCTTCAGGCTGTTGGTAAGCCGCGCCCCCAAATTCAAGCGTTCAACCAACTCCGTCAATATGGGATCGATCTCGGCGACCTGAGTACTTTCGAGGAGATCGATTTGACCATCAAACTGGACAAATTCGGAGAGCTGATGGCTGAGAATCATCGCTGCGGTCCTCAATACCTCCTCAGATTCAACCGTACCGTTGGTTTCCATGTCAATAATCAATTTATCCAAGTCAGTCCGCCTTTCCACACGCGCACTTTCCACACTGTATGCCACACGGATAACGGGGTTGAAATTAGCATCTATTTCAATGACTCCGATGGTTTTCTCATCGCCCTTGCCGACCTGCGTTCTCGCCGCACGGTAGCCCCTTCCCCTTTCCAGTACCAGCGTCATGTCGAGTTCTCCGTTTTCAGCCAACCCGGCAATGCGATGATCTTTATTAAAAATCTCGATGCCTTCGCTGATTTCCACATCAGCTCCGCTCACAATCCCGGGACCTTTTTTGTGGATGCTGACTTCGACACGTGCTTTTGTTTCCATTTTCACTGCCAATCCTTTCAAATTCAAAATAATATCGGGAATGTCCTCTTGCACACCCTCCATGGCAGTATATTCATTAAAAGCGCCTTCTATTTTCACGGAAACCACGGCACCTCCCGAAATGGAGGACATGAGCACTCTACGCAGGGCACTGCCCAGCGTGTGCCCGAAACCTCTTTCCAAAGGTTCCAAAGTCAAACGCAAGTGTGCGGGTGACTTCTTTTCGACGCGCGTCAAACGCGGCTTCAACATATCATCAACTTGCATTACTGCACTCCCGTTGTTAAATGATTAAATGGATATCACTGTTATTTGGAATACAACTCAACAACCAGTGCTTCGTTTATGTCCTGTGAAAGCTCTGCTCGTTCTGGGGCAGCTTTGAACACCCCTTTCATTTCCGCAATATCCACTTCAACCCAGTCTACGAATTCCAGTTGCCCCACCACCTTCAAAGCTTCCTGAATGCGCACCTGCGAACGTGATTTTTTCCGAATGGAAATCACATCGTCAGCCTTTACCTGGTAGGAAGCAATGTTCACGGCACGCCCATTGACTACAACACTCTTGTGACTGACCAATTGCCTGCATTCGGCACGGGTTGAACCGAAACCCATGCGATACACCACGTTATCCAAGCGGCATTCCAGAAACCGGAACATGTTCTCGCCTGTTGCTCCTTTGGAGTGCGCAGATTTCTTGTAGTAGTTACGAAACTGGCTTTCTGAAACACCGTACATGCGACGCATTTTCTGTTTTTCACGCAATTGCACACGGTAGTCAGAAGGACGTTGTCGGCGACGAGTCCCCTGTGCGCCAGGCGGCTTGGTCAAATTACACTTGTTGGCAAGGCTGCGTCCTCGCCCTTTAAGCATCAAATCAAGCCCTTCGCGCCGACTTAGTTTACAGGTAGGTCCTCGGTATCTTGCCATGACTGTGGTCCTTAATTAAACGCGCCGGCGTTTCGGTGGACGGCAACCATTGTGAGGAATCGGCGTTATATCCTGTATGGAAGTGATGTTAAACCCGATTACCCCCAGGGATCGCACCGCCGGCTCCCGGCCCGGGCCTGGCCCACTGATTCTGACTTGCAGGTTTTTCACGCCGTAGTTCCGTTGTGCGACCCGTCCTACTTTTTCGGCCGCCACCTGTGCCGCGAAAGGCGTACTTTTTCGCGACCCCTTGAAGCCGGCTGTTCCGGCAGTAGCCCAGCACAATGCCGCACCGCTGACGTCAGTGAATGTAACGTGTGTGTTGTTAAACGAAGCGCTGATATAGACGATCGCGTCCGCCACCGAACGCTTCGGTTTCTTTTTTCCGCCAGACGACTTTAATTCTTTAGCCAAAGCTTAACTCCTGCATATTATTTTGACAACCTGGTCCGCAATCTCCCTTTGCGTGTCCGGGCATTGGTTTTCGTGCGTTGTCCCCTGACCGGAAGCCGACGCCGGTGCCGAACACCGCGGTAGGCACCAAAATCCTGCAGACGCTTGATGTTCAAATTCACCTGTCGGCGCAAATCACCTTCCAATGTAAACTTGGCAACTTCTTCACGCAGGCCGGTCATTTCTGTGTCTGCCAGATCCTGAATTTTCTTTTCAGGATCAATTTTTGCGCGCTCACAGATCTTCAGCGCGGTACTTTTCCCCAAACCGTGGATCTGGGTCAGCGCAATTACGGTATGCGCACCGTCCGAAACATTAATACTTGCTATGCGTGCCATTACGAATTTTCTATCCTTGCCTCTGCTTGTGTCTCGGGTCTTTACAAATCACCCTGAGAACCCGTCGCCGTCTCACCAACCGACAATCCCGGCACATTTTTTTTACAGACGCTCTGACTTTCATGTTTTTTCACTTGGTAATAATCCCTTGGGACGCACGGGTCTTTTCTTCCTGCCACTGCCCTTTTTCAAAGTAGATTTTTTCATCAGGCTTTCATATTGCCCGGACAGCAGGTAGGCTTGAACCTGGGCCATAAAATCCATAATCACAATGACGATGATGAGCAGCGAGGTGCCCCCGAAATAGAAAGGCACGTCCAGCGACAGCACCAGGAACTCCGGCAACAGGCAGACCGCACTGATGTAAATTGCACCCGCAGCGGTCAGGCGACTGGTCACGTTGTCAATGTATTTGGCGGTTTGCGGGCCGGGACGATGACCCGAAATGAAAGCACCGCTTCGCTTGAGCTGGTCGGCTGTGTCCCGCGCATCAAAAACAATAGCGGTATAAAAAAAGCAGAAAAACACAATGGCCACCGCATAAAGAAAAATGTACATAGGTTGCCCAGGACCAAGTGCCGTTGAAATGTCTCCCAGCCACTGCATTCCTTCTCCACGCCCAAACCACTGCCCCAATGTTGCCGGAAACAAAATGATGCTGGAAGCGAAAATCGGCGGAATAACACCCGCCATATTCAATTTCAAAGGCAAATGGCTGCTTTGCGCTGCGTATACGCGCCTGCCTCGCTGTCGGCGGGCATAGTTTACAGTCAGGCGACGTTGACCACGCTCTACAAACACGACAAATCCGGTAACCGCTACGGCCAGGGCAAAAAGCAACAAAACCAGAGGAGGCGCCAGTTCACCGGTATTCGTGAGTTCTAATGTACCACCGATCGCAGCCGGCAACCCAGCCACGATTCCCGCAAAAATAATGATTGATATTCCGTTGCCAATGCCCCGTTCATTGATTTGTTCACCCAACCACATCAAAAACATGGTGCCGGTGACCAACGAAACAGTTACCACAAAAATAAAACCAAAACCGGTGATGTAGGCGGCATTCTGGCTTTGCAAAGCAATCGCAACGCCAATGGCTTGAAAAGTCGCCAAGAGCACGGTGCCATAACGTATGTACTGCATAATAATGCGTCTGCCGGCCTCACCTTCCTTTTTCAATTCTTTCAGCTTCGGAATAACTGCGGTCATCAACTGGATGATGATGGACGCTGATATGTACGGCATGATGCCTAAAGCAAACAAACTGAACCGTTCCAGTGCCCCACCGGAGAACATGTTGAACATGTTTAAAATAGTGGTGCTTTGTTCCTCGAAAAACTGCGCCATTTGCTCGGGATCGACGCCGGGAACCGGGATAAAGCTCCCTATCCTGTAAACCGTGAGTGCCATCAGAACAAACAGAAGCCTCTTTCTCAGGGAACCGCTTTTGCCTTTTCCGGCAAGCATGGAAAGGCTTTGGGGTGTCACTGCCATTTCTAGCGGGCCTCTGTTTCGATGATGCCACCCGCTTCCTGAATGCGCTGTCTTGCGCCGCGAGTGACTTTGATGCCCACGATAGAAACAGCACGATCAATCTTCCCGGAATCAATCAACTTGATTTGTTTGACCAGCCTGTGCACCAGGCCTTCTCGTACCAGGACCTCCCTGTCAATTCTTCCATCTGGCAAAAGGTTGATTTCTCCCAAGCGCACTTCCGTGCTTTTGGCGGCGACACGCGAGCGAAAACCAGATTTTGGCAAGCGCCTTTGCAAGGGCATTTGCCCACCTTCAAATCCTCTGCGCACTTGCCCACCGGACCGGGACTTTTGTCCCTTGTGTCCTCTGCCACAGGTTTTGCCGTGACCGGAACTGCGACCACGCCCTACCCGCAGGGGCTTCTTTTTACTACCCGCTTTTGGGCTTAAAGTATTGAGCAGGCAATCAGACATTTTCAACGCGAAGCAGGTAGCCAATTTTTTTGAGCACACCACTGATCTCTGGTCTATCTTCAACCACGACAGAACTTCGGATGCGTCGAAGCCCAAGGCAACGAGCGCTTTGTATGTGCGACTCCAGACGCCCGCTGAGGCTACGCACCAAAGTTACACGAAACTTTTTTGCCATCACTGCTCCACTGTATCGGCTGGTGCACCCTCTGGTGCGTCCTTTGGTGCGTCCTTTGGTGCGTCCTTTGGTACCGGCATTTTATCTCGCCGCCGAATTTTCCCGCGCCTAGCCATGACCTGGTGAGGAGACTCCATGCCGGCAAGGCCCAACACCGTCGCTTTCACAACATTCGTGGGGCAGCGCGAACCAATACACTTTGACAAAACATTTTTCACACCAACCACTTCAAAGACCGCACGCATTGGACCGCCGGCAATAATTCCTGTCCCTGGAGAAGCCGGCTTCATAAAAACCTTGGCGGCACCAAATTCACTGGTTACCGAGTAACGCAAAGTATCCTCACGCAATGACACCACCACCATGTCTTTGCGTGCCGCCCCCATCGCTTTCTGTATGGCCAGAGGCACTTCGCTCGCTTTGCCGTAACCAAGGCCAATCTTGCCTTTACCATCGCCAACCACCACTAAAGCAGTGAACCCAAACTTTCGCCCACCTTTTACTACCTTTGCCACACGGTTCACGGTCACCAGTTTTTCCAGCAGCCCGTCGGTCAATTCCGCTCTGTCAATATTCGACATGACCCCTCACACTCCGTACCTGTTCAAAATTTCAATCCAGCTTGTCGCGCACCGCTTGCCAGTGCCCGAATTCTGCCAAGATAGGCATAACCAGAACGGTCAAAAGCCACCTTCTCAATACCAGATTCCAATGCCCGTTTCGCCAGTCTTTTCCCAATCAATTCAGCTGCCTGCGACTTGTTCAACCCCTTCAGTTCTTCGGCAATGGCTTTTTCCATTGTCGAAGAACTTGCCAAAGTCGACGTGCCATCCAGCGAAAAAACCTGTGCGTAAATGTGTCGCAAGCTACGAAAAACCCCGAGACGGCATATTCCATTACGGCACGCCACTACCCTCATTTTTTGCGCTCGTCTCTTTCGTGCTGCTTTTTTATTCGCTGCCATTATCGCGTTACCGTTTTTTTCCTTCCTTTCGGACAATGACTTCACCGGCATAACGCACGCCTTTGCCCTTATATGGCTCCGGAGGCCGAAGGGCGCGAATTTCAGCCGCCGCCTGGCCCACTTTCTGTTTGTCTATCCCTTTCACCACGATCTCGGTCTGTGAGGGAGTTTCAATAATCAAACCTTGGGGAGGTACGTAGCTCAGAGGATGCGAGAAGCCCAGTGACAGGTCAAGCACATTATTCTTCAGTTGCGCACGAAAACCCACACCAAACAGTTCCAGTCTGCGTTCAAAACCTTGTCTGACCCCCTGCACCATATTGCCTGCCAAAGCCCGCATGGTCCCGGCCATGGCATTGTCTGCCTTTCCCGCCGGGCTGAAACAAAGCGTCCGGTCGCGATTCTCAAAATGAACCCGTTCGTGAACGTGAAGTGATATTTCACCTTTAGTGCCACGGAACCTGATATCGCGTCCAGAAGTCACGACGTCCACACCCTCAGGGATCACAACTGGCTGCTTGGCAATTTTGGACATATCACTCCACCAGGCAAATGATTTCGCCACCCACTCCAAGACGTTTTGCTTCCTGGCCGCTTACGACACCCTGCGAAGTGGAAACCACAACCGTCCCCAAACCTCCCATGACAAATGGCAAATCATTCGCTTTGCGGTAGATGCGCAAGCCTGGGCGACTCACACGCTTCAAGGTGACAATCACTGGCTTTCCCATGTGATATTTCAAACAAATCCTCAAAACTTTGGTCGGTATATCGCCTTCACTTTCGCAAGCTCCCAAATAGCCTTCCCTGCACAGCACAGCGGCGACATTCACTTTCTTTCGTGAATGCGGGACCTTGACATCCTTGTGACCGGCAGCCGCAGCGTTGCGGATGCTGGTCAACATATCAGCAATGGGATCACACAAACTCATTGGATCACTTACCAGCTCGACTTCACCAAGCCGGGAATTTCTCCGTTCATGGCGTGCTCCCGAAGCTTATTTCGTCCCAGACCAAACTGTCGGTAAAAACCATTCGCTCTGCCGGTCACCATGCAACGATTGCGCAGGCGACAGGGAGAAGCGTTACGAGGCATCTTTTGAAACAACAACCGCAACTCCATTCTTTCTTCCAGGGACAAGCCGGGAGCCTTCAATCTGGCGTTGATTTCTTTCCGCCGCTCCGCAAAAGCTGCAACAATACGCCGACGTTTCTTCTCCCTTTGGATCATTGCCTGTCTCGCCATGTCAAGTCTCTCCCACAAAAGGAAAACCGTAGGCTTTCAACAGCGCCTCACCCCAGTCGTCCCGTTTCGTACTGGTGACAACAGTGACATCCATGCCGCGCAAATGGGACAAGCGGTCATAATCTATTTCGGGGAAAACGATTTGTTCGGGAATGCCGAATGAATAATTGCCGCGGCCGTCAAAGCCTTTCCGCGCAAAACCGCGAAAATCCCTGGTTCTGGGAATGACAACATTCAACAGGCGGTAAAAGAATTCGCGCATCCGGGTGCGGCGCAACGTTACTTTGCAGCCGACCGGCCACCCGGCACGAATCCCGAACCCGGCAATCGATTTACGTGCCTTGACGACCGCTGGCTTCTGACCGGAAATCAAAGTCAGATCCTGTATCGCCTCTCTGAGTGCTTCTTTGTCACGAGATGCCTCGCCCACTCCCATGTTGAGGGCTATTTTCACAAGCCGTGGTGCATGCATGGCGCTTTTCAGACCAAACTGTCTACACAGGCTGCTTACAACTTTCTTTTCCAAACTCTCTATTGTTTCCATATCAGCGCCAGTGCCGAACAATCAGTTCACCAATTCTCCGCTGTTTTTGAAATAACGCACCCTGCCCCGTCCTTCCACTTCTTTCAGCCCGACGCGACCTGCTTTTTTAGAGGAGGGATCGTACAGCATGACATTGGAAATGTGTATGGGCATTTCCTTTTCAATGATCCCACCAGATTCTCCGACTTTAGGATTAGGACGAACCGACTTTTTGCCCAAATTTACATTTTCCACCAGAATCCGACCGCCTTTGTGAAAGCTCAACACTTGGCCACGGCGTTTTTTATCCCGTCCGGTTATGACAACCACTTCGTCGTTTTTCCTGATCTTCCGCATCCCTGCAACCCTCAAAGCACTTCCGGGGCCAGCGATATGATTTTCATAAACTGCATGCCACGCAACTCGCGCGTGACTGGCCCAAACACACGCGTTCCCAATGGCTGCAACTGATTGTTCAGCAAAACAGCCGCGTTTTCGTCAAAACGGATCAACGATCCATCAGCACGACGCACTCCACTGGCAGTACGCACAACCACCGCTTTATAAACCTCCCCTTTTTTCACCTTGCCCCGGGGAACGGCATCTTTGACGCTCACCCGAATCACATCCCCGACATTGGCATAACGCCGACGCGTTCCACCCAAGACTTTTATGCATTGCAATTTACGTGCGCCACTGTTGTCCGCTGCCTTCAAAATCGTTTCCGCTGCAATCACTGGAGTGTAAAACCTCGTTCAAAATCCGGATTAGTGACTTTTTCGCACGATCCTGGAAAGTTTCCAAGACTTCAGCTTAGAAATTTTTCTACAGGAGACAACCGCAACCGTGTCACCTGTCCGTCCCTCGTTGCTTTCATCATGCACGTGCAAACAGGTACGGCGTTTAATGTATTTGCCATAAATCCTATGCTTCACCAATCGCGAAATCAAAACGCGAATGGTCTTGTCCATGGCATCACTTACGACTTCACCGACCAGTTCTTTCTTTCCTTCAGTCACTAAAATTTCCTTTTCGCACTCAAAACGGTTTCAATACGGGCAATATCACGTCGCACCTTGCCAAAACGATCGTGGTGAGGGACCCCACTCGTCCGGTTCTGCATGCGAAGTTTAAGCTGCTCTTTACGCAACTCAAGCCGCAACTCCCACAGCTCGCTCTTCGATTTATCCTCAAACTCAGAAAATTTGCTCACAGCAACATCCTGCGCACAAAAGCAATCTGTACCGGCAGTTTCGCTGCAGCCAGCCTGAACGCTTCACGCGCCAAGACCTCGCTAACCCCCTCAATCTCGTACAACACTTTACCAGGCTTGATGACGGCAACCCAGTGATCAACATTGCCTTTCCCTTTTCCCTGTCTGACTTCCAGGGGCTTTTTCGTGACCGGTTTGTCAGGGAAAATTCGGATCCAGACTTTGCCTCCTCTTTTCATGTAACGAGTCATCGCCCTTCTGGCTGATTCGATTTGTCGCGAAGTGATAAATCCTCTGGTTTCGGATCGCATTCCGTATTCACCAAAGCACACACTGTTTCCAACCCGCGCCAAGCCTCGGTTCCTGCCATTATGAAGCTTGGCATACTTCGTTTTTGATGGTTGCAACATGCTGTTTTCCTGGCAACTCGCTCAGCGCCTTTCCAAACCGCCAGGTGTTCCGCCGTCGGCAGGATTGCTCCGTGGTCCGGCGGGCCTTGGCAAGTTGCCACGAGGGCCTGGCTTTGCCGGAGAATCTTCAGAATCACCTTTATAAATCCATGCCTTGACACCAATGACACCGTAAGTTGTAAACGCTTGAGCAACACCGTAATCGATACGTGCTTTCAGGGTATGAAGCGGCATTTGGCCTTCTCGATACCATTCACGTCGCGCAATCTCTGCACCGTTGAGGCGCCCCGCAACCGCAACTTTCACGCCGCTGACTCCTAGGCGCAATGCGTTTTGCACGGCACGCTTCATGACACGACGAAACATGATGCGACGCTCAAGTTGTTGAGCAATGTTTTCAGCGATAAGACGTGCATCCACTTCCGGTTTGCGAATCTCCTCAATATTTATTTTGACTTTGGCAACAACAATCTCCCCAATCTCCGCCACTTTCCGTCGCAACGCTTCCACATCTTCTCCTTTTTTACCAATAACCGTCCCGGGACGTGCCGAATGCACAATGACTGTTAAATTGTCGGAAGTGCGCTCCATTCTGATCCGGCTGACCGACGCATGAGCAAGCGCCTTGCGTAAAAAAGCACGTATTTTCAAGTCTTTGCACAGTGAATCTGCGTAATGACGACGTTCCGCGTACCATACCGAAGACCAGTCCGAACTAATGCCCAGCCTGAAGCCGATAGGATTTACTTTGTGTCCCATACGAAGATCAGGTCTCGGACAGTATCACGGTAATGTGGCTTCCCAATTTTCGGATGTGGCCAACACGTCCACGTGCCCGCGGCTGGATGCGTTTCAATGGCTTGGCAGTATCAACGAAAATGCGATGGACGCTCAATGCATCTACATCCGCCCCTTGGTTGTTTTCCGCGTTTGCCAAAGCAGATGTCAACAATTTGAAAATAACGCCCGCCGCCCTTTTCGGGGAGAAACGTAAAATTTCCAATGCTTTTCCTGCTTCCAGGTTGCGGATCTGATCGGCAACCTGCTGACATTTTTGGGGAGAAATCCGTGCGTTTTTCAGCACTGCTCTTGTTTCCATTGTCACCTTATTTGGTTTTACGATCGCCAGAATGCATTCTGAACAGCCGTGTCGGCGCAAATTCACCGAGACGGTGTCCGACCATGTTTTCTGATACGTGCAAAGGGATATGCTGGCGTCCATTGTGCACATTGATGGTGAGCCCCACCATTTGAGGGACGATCATGGAGCGCCTTGACCAGGTCTTGATTGGACGTTTGTCCAGTTTACTGGCGGCGACAAGCACTTTTTTCATCAAGTGATCGTCGACAAAAGGACCTTTCTTCAGCGAGCGTGACATTCAATCTCCTACTTTTTACGCTTGATAATCATGGACGAGGTACGACGATTGTGTCTGGTTTTCATACCTTTTGTCTGCTTGCCAGTCGGCGAGACGGGATGTCTGCCTCCGGAAGTTTTTCCTTCTCCGCCACCATGTGGATGGTCAACCGGATTCATTGCCACCCCTCGAACTGTCGGCCGCACCCCCCGCCAGCGAGAGGCCCCCGCTTTACCAAGCTTGCACAGTTTGCGTTCAGCATTTCCGACGACTCCTACGGTGGCACGACAGCTCAACAAAATCTTGCGTGTTTCCCCAGAACGCAAGCGCAACATAGCGTACTGCCCCTCACGTGCCACGTAGCGGGCGGAGCTTCCTGCCGCACGGGCAATTTGCGCTCCTTTGTTTGGTTTCATTTCGATACAATGCACGGTCGTGCCCACCGGAATGTCCTGCAGGCAAAGTGCGTTGCCCGATCGAATCGGAGAACCTTTGCCAGAAAGAATCGGGTCACTTATTTGAGCGCCTTCCGGAGCAATGACATACCTCCTTTCTCCATCGGCGTACAAAACCAAAGCAATGCCCGAATTACGATTGGGATCGTACTCAATCCTTTCAATTTTCCCCGGAACGTCATCCTTGTCACGCTTGAAATCAATGATGCGGTAAAGTTTTTTATGCCCGCCGCCAATGTGTCTGGTCGTAATCCGACCCTGATTGTTACGCCCGCCCCTTTTGCTTTTCGACACAAGCTGACCGGGGAAAGGTCGTCCACGGTGCAACCCGGTATTTCTGATACCAACCCGGAACCTTCTACCCGGTGAAGTCGGCCTGGATTTAACAACAGATACTGTCATGAGCTGCCTGTTACTCGGTGTCCGACAATTCGATGTCGTACCCTTTTTGCAAAGTCACACAAGCCTTGCGCCAGTTCTTGCGCTGGCCTGTGGAAGCCCCAAACTGCTTCCGCTTCCCTTTGACATTCATAATACCAACACTTTTCACTTTAACATCAAAAAACTTTTCAACTGCTTCTTTTACAACGGTTTTTGTAGCACCCGGCAACACTCGAAAGCTGTGGCGTTTGTCCTCTTCGACCAGACGCGCTGATTTTTCCGACACCAGAGGCGCAACCAACACCCTGGCCAGTACGTGCTCATTCATGACAGCCACGCTTCCAAGTCAGAAATCACCGGCTCGGCAAGCAACAAAGTCTTGTGAGCCAGAAGCGCGACCGGGTTCAGGTCGGAAACTCCGATGACATCGACGACCGGCAGATTTCTGCTTGCCAAACGAAAATTTTGCTCACTTGCATTTTCCGCATCCAGAACGATCAGTGCCGAATTCATGTTATGTTGGTCTAGAAATCCTTTCAAAGCATTGGTTTTGCTGGTGGACATAGACAAGTCTCTCGCGACTCGCAAACGTTCCTGACGGCGTAATTCAGACAAAATGGACCGAATGGCGCCACGTAACATTTTGACGTTCAGCTTTGGTGCGTAATTTTTAGGTCTGGCGGCAAAGGTCCGCCCACCACCGCGCCACAAGGGACTTTTTCGACTGCCGGCACGTGCGCGCCCGGTGCCTTTCTGACTCCATGGTTTAACGCCGGAACCCTTCACAGCACCCCGCGATTTTTGCGCTTTGCTGCCTGACCGCCCACGTGCCAGATAGGTAGTGACAGCTTGGTGAACCAAGGCCTCGTTGAACGCGCAACCAAAAACTTTTTCAGAAACCGCCAAAACACCACCGTCCACTAATGTCAGTTCCACCGCCATGGCCCATCAGCTTCCATGCCCGCCATTCACCGGCGTAATCGTAACGATGCCTCCCTTGCTTCCCGGAACCGCACCTCGGACCAGCAACAATTCTCGCTCCACATCAACTTTTACAATCCGCAGGTTTCTCATGGTCACCTGTTCGTCTCCTAAATGACCCGCCATTTTTTTACCTTTGAACACCTTTCCGGGATCCTGACATTGGCCGATGGACCCGGGAGCCCGATGCGAGAGAGAGTTCCCGTGTGTCATATCCTGTCTGCTGAAATTATGGCGTTTGATGGCACCGGCAAAACCTTTCCCTTTTGTGATGCCAACCACGTGGACTTTCAGTCCTTCAGAGAACAATGAAACCCCAAATTTCTTTTCCTCTGCATCATAAGAGTTTTCAGCGACACGGAATTCACGCAAAACTTTTGACGCCGGTACTCCAGCTGCCTTCAAATGCCCGGCACAGGGGCGATTAATCCGGCTGGGCTTGCACTCCCCCATGGCCAGCTGTACCGCTCTGTAACCGTCCCGTTCAATCGTCCTCAGCTGTGTCACCCGATTAGTGGGCACGTGCAATACCGTGACGGGGATCGCCTTTCCTTCAGGTGTAAACAATCTGCTCATACCCAGTTTCATGCCAATCAAGCCAAGCGTCATCGTAAAAATTCTCCAGAAACCCCCATATACTCAGCTACTGTTTGATTTGTACTTCAACGCCGGCAGGCAACTGCAACTTCATCACGGCATCCGATGTTTTATCGGTCCAGCCATCAATATCCAGAAGACGTTTGTGGGTACGAATTTCGTATTGATCACGCGCATCTTTATCCACATGAGGTGAAGTCAAGGTCGTAAATTTCTTGATTTTTGTCGGCAGGGGCACCGGGCCACTCACCCTGGCACCTGTGTGTTTGACAGTACTCACGATCTCCTGCACTGATTTATCGATAAGACGGTGATCAAAGGACTTGAGCCAAATCCTGATGCGATTCTCGGTTGCCATTATCGTTCGTCCTTCATCCGTGCAACTAGTTCAAAATCTTGCTGACGACACCGGCACCAACGGTACGACCACCTTCCCGTATCGCAAACCGCAAGCCTTCTTCCATCGCAATCGCCCCAATCAGAGATACCTCAAGCTGTACATTGTCCCCAGGCATCACCATCTCTACCCCAGAACCCAGTTCAACCGAACCCGTCACATCCGTTGTCCGAAAATAAAATTGCGGACGATAGCCTTTGAAAAACGGCGTGTGCCTGCCACCCTCTTCTTTCGATAAAATGTATACCTCCGACTCAAATCTGGTATGCGGTGTGATCGTGCCCGGGCGGCACAACACCTGACCTCGCTCTACTTCCTCACGCTTCGTCCCCCTTAGCAAAACACCAACATTGTCTCCTGCCCGTCCTTCATCCAACAACTTGCGAAACATCTCCACCCCTGTACAGACCGCACAACGGGTCTCCCGCAATCCTACAATCTCTATTTCATCTCCTATCCGTACCACCCCGCGATCAATCCGTCCTGTCACCACCGTCCCACGACCGGATATCGAGAACACATCCTCTACCGACAATAAAAAATCTCCATCAATCTGGCGCTCAGGCACCGGTATATGCGCATCCATCTGCACAACCAGCTCCCGAACTGTCTCGCACTGCTCCTCATCACCCTCCAGCGCACGCAACGCCGAACCAATCACTACCGGCGTCCGCTCGCCATCAAACTCGTAACTCGTCAATACATCTCGTACTTCCAACTCTACCAACTCTACCAACTCCTCATCTTCCATCATGTCCAGCTTGTTCAAGTACACCACAATGTGCGGAACTCCAACCTGACGCGCCAGCAGAATGTGCTCACGCGTCTGCGGCATCGGACCGTCCGCCACGCTCACTACCAAAATCGCTCCGTCCATCTGCGCCGCACCCGTGATCATGTTCTTGACATAGTCCGCATGACCCGGACAGTCGACATGCGCATAGTGACGATTCCCAGATTCATACTCTACGTGTGCCGTCGCTATCGTGATCCCCCGCTCACGCTCTTCCGGCGCATTGTCGATCTCTTCATAACTCGTAACCCCGCCACCGTAACTTTGCGACATCACTTTCGTCAACGCCGCCGTCAACGTCGTCTTGCCATGATCAACATGACCAATCGTCCCAACGTTTACGTGCGGCTTCGTCCGCTCAAATTTTTCTTTGACCACTTTAAGTCCTCAAAATCTGACAGCACTTGGCATCACGCATGATGTCGACCGGCAAACCCCCTCAGCTGACTTATGAAGACACACGCGACTTGATGACCTGTGCCGAAATATGCGTGGGTAATTCTGCATATTTCGAAAATTGCATGGAATACGATGCCCTGCCCTGTGTTGCGGAACGCAGGTCGGTGGAGTATCCAAACATTTCACGTAAAGGAACCTTGGCCCTGACGATCTTGCCCATCGCCACTTCCTCCATTTCCTCAATCATGCCTCTTCTGCGGTTTAAATCCCCAACCACATCACCTAGATGATCTTCCGAAATCACCACTTCCACTTGCATGATGGGCTCAAGCAACACGGGACTCGACTTCCTCGCTGCCTCACTGAAACAACGTGCGCCGGCAATTTTGAACGCAATTTCCGAAGAATCGACATCGTGAAATGAACCATCGTAAAGCGTGACTCGCACATCCACCACCGGATAACCTGCAATCACACCGTTTTCAATACTTTCTTTCACCCCTTTTTCGACGGCAGGAATATACTCCTTGGGGATGGCCCCCCCAACAATTTTATTTACAAATTCGTAACCTACGCCGGGTTCCGAAGGTTCAACAAGAAGCCACACATGGCCATACTGACCCCGCCCACCAGACTGGCGAATGTACTTGCCTTCCTGTTTGGTGGCCTTCCGTATGGTTTCCCGGTAGGAAATTTGCGGCGCGCCGACGTTCGCCTCCACGTAAAACTCGCGTTTCATACGTTCAACCAGGACCTCCAAGTGCAACTCCCCCATGCCGGAAATAAGAGTTTGACCGGTTTCGCTGTCAGTATGCACACGAAATGAAGGATCTTCCTGCGCCAGCTTCTGCAAAGAGATTCCCATTTTTTCCTGGTCGAGCTTGGAGCAAGGTTCAACCGCAACTGATATGACTGGTTCCGGAAACGTGATGTGTTCGAGAATCAACGGGTACTTTGGATCACATAAGGTTTCTCCGGTTGTGATGTCCTTCAACCCCACTGCCGCGACAATATCCCCGGCGCGCACCTCCTTCACTTCTTCCCGTGTATTCGAATGCATTTGCAACAACCTGCCGACACGGTAGGTTTTTCCGGTAGCCGGGTTCAAAACCTTGCCCCCTCTCTCCAGCACCCCGGAATAGGCTCGTAAAAAAGTCAGTGAACCGGCAAAGGGGTCGCTGGCAACTTTGAAAGCCAGTGCGGAAAAGGCTTCATCATCCGAGGCCTGTCGGACAACCCGCTCTGTTACTCCTCCCCACTCGCCTTCCACAGGAGGTCTGTCAGTCGGCGAAGGTAGGTAGTAAACCACAGCATCCAACAAGGCCTGGACACCTTTGTTTTTGAACGCCGAACCACACAAAACCGGAACGATCTCATTAGCCAGTATACGGGTGCGCAAACCCTCCCGTATTTCATCAGCTGTAAAAGCTTTGCCACTCAGATATTTGTCCATCAATGATTCTTTGCTCTCAGCCGCAGTTTCCACCAGGATTTCACGCAAGCGTGCGCATTCTTCAATACGACCTTCCGGGATCGCCTCGCGTTCAAAAGTCGCGCCCAGATCGCTTTCGTTCCAGGTAATGCATTCCTGCTCTATCAAATCCACTATTCCGACAAAATGTTCTTCGACGCCGACCGGCAACTGCACAACTACCGGACTTGACCCCAATCGTTCCTTTATCTGCTTTACCACAGAAAGGAAATCTGCACCAACACGGTCCATTTTGTTCACGAACGCGACCCGAGGAACGCCGTAATTTTCCGCCTGACGCCAAACCGCTTCGGACTGCGGCTCAACACCGCCCACTGCGCAAAACACGGCTATGGAACCATCCAGAACCCGCAAAGAACGCTCCACTTCAATCGTGAAATCCACGTGCCCCGGAGTGTCGATAATGTTGATGCGGTGTTCATCGAACTGCTTGTCCATCCCAGACCAGAAACAGGTTGTTGCCGCAGAGGTAATGGTGATTCCTCGTTCCTGCTCCTGCTCCATCCAATCCATGATGGCATCGCCTTCGTGCACTTCGCCCATGCGGTGAGATATGCCGGTATAAAAAAGTATGCGTTCGGTGGTGGTGGTTTTCCCGGCATCAATGTGCGCCATAATGCCGATATTGCGGTAATGCTCAGGTTCGGTTGTTCTTGACATCGCGCGGTCTGCCTACCAGCGGTAATGAGAAAAAGCGCGGTTGGCTTCGGCCATTTTCAAAGTGTCAAAGCGGCGCTTCACTGCCGCTCCGCGCAAATGTGTGGCATCGTAAATTTCGGCCGCCAGTTTCTTGACCATCGGTGCCGGTGGGCGTTTGCGTGCAGCATCAATCAGCCAACGCATCGCCAGTGTTGTCTGGCGCGCCGGCCGCACTTCTGTTGGTACCTGGTAAGTGGCTCCGCCAACACGCCGGGATTTCACTTCGACTTTTGGCTTGATATTTTCCAGTGCTTTCTTGAACAAGTCCACCACCCCTCCAGCTTCACCATCTTTAATGTCATCTTTCCGGTACTTTTTCGCGACCTGCTCAAAAGCCCCATAAACGATTTTCTCGGCAGTAGGTTTTTTTCCCGACTTCATGACAGTGCTGATAAACATGGCAACCGTCCGATCCCGATATTTCGGATCGACAGTTCCCCTGTTTCTTTTCTTCTCCTTGATGCCGCGCAACATAAAAATACAAAAATACTAGTGCTGCTTAGGGCGCTTGGTGCCATACTTGGAACGGCCTTTTCGTCGGTCTTCGACACCAGTGGCATCCAGAGTCCCGCGCACGGTGTGATAGCGAACGCCCGGCAAATCTTTGACACGTCCACCACGGATCAGCACCACCGAGTGTTCCTGCAGGTTGTGTCCTTCACCGCCAATATAAGTTGTGACTTCAAATCCGTTTGTCAGTCTCACCCTCGCTACTTTACGAAGGGCGGAATTCGGCTTTTTCGGCGTTGTGGTGTACACACGCATACAGACGCCTCGCTTTTGCGGGCACTGCTCAAGCGCAGGCACATTGCTCTTTGCAACTTTGCGCCGGCGCGGTTTACGTACCAGCTGGTTAGTTGTTGTCACCTATAACCTCCAGCATGAAAGCCGGTCAAAAAAATAAAAAAAATTACGGGGCTAAAACTGAAATCCCGACTGTCAACCCCCACCAATGAGGAGAGGTATTGTAAGCACCAGCACTGCCGCTTGCAAGGCTTTTCGGCACTGTACACGACCAACAGGTTCATGTCCACTTTGTCCCATAATTAAAGATGTCCGCTTTTTTACCGCATGGTTTCCCGACTGGAAGCTTTAGTCGGGAAGAAGCACAGGACACAAAAACCAACCAGCCCCAGGATGCTGCCCATGAGTGGACGGCAGTGGGCGCGCCGCTGGGCCCTGAGGTCCAGCTAAGGTCTGAAGCGTTGGCAGGCGACGCGCAACAGGCTTCTCATCAAGAGGCACAGCCGCGGCTTCGCCAAGCTTGGCGGCACTGGGGCGACACGTCCCTAGGGATGCAGAGCACAAGCTGGTTCGCGCGACCGAGAAGTTTGCCGAGCAAAGCCGAATACCAAGCTCGGAGAGAAGAGCCCTCTGACCGTTGCTGGACCAGGACAGCCCAAAGCAAGTAGCCAGCAGCAACATAAAAAGCACATTTACGCCACGCCGGGAGAGGGTTCAAATGGACGGCAGCCCGGACGGATAGGTCGCCAGAGAACCTTGGACCATACTGACTCACATGAAAGATGTCGGCTCGGGGTGCCACATGGATTCTTTGTCGACAGCGAGTCCTGCAACAGTGACTTCAGACACTGGAAGACGACTCGGACAGGCACGGCAGGCATTCATGTTTTTCAGCGATCGCCAACGATGCTGTTTGCTCCCCGGCGCACAGACAGAGACAGGTGCCGCCACAATCATGCTCAGTTTGTTCCCCCGGTGCACAGGGACGGGTACTGCCGGCCGGCTCCGCCACATCATGCTCAGTTTGCTCCCCGGTGCACAGGGACGGGTGCTGTCGGCCGGCTCCGCCACAATCATGCTCAGTTTGTTCCCGGTGCACAGACAGAGACAGGTGCTGTCGGCCGGCTCCGCCACAATCATGCTCAGTTTGTTCCCCCGATGCACAGGGACGGGTGCCACCGGCCGGCTCCGCCACAATCATGCTCAGTTTGCTCCCCGGTGCACAGGGACAGGTGCTGTCGGCCGGCTCCGCCACCAACATGCTCAGTTTGTTCCCCGGCGCACAGACAGAGACAGGTGCCGCTGGCCGGCTCCGCCACAATCATGCTCAGTTTGTTCCCGGTGCACAGACAGAGACAGGTGCTGTCGGCCGGCTCCGCCACAATCATGCTCAGTTTGTTCCCCCGATGCACAGGGACGGGTGCCACCGGCCGGCTCCGCCACAATCATGCTCAGTTTGCTCCCCGGTGCACAGGGACAGGTGCTGTCGGCCGGCTCCGCCACAATCATGCTCAGTTTGTTCCCCCGATGCACAGGGACGGGTGCCACCGGCCGGCTCCGCACCAATCATGCTCAGTTTGCTCCCCGGTGCACAGGGACAGGTGCTGTCGGCCGGCTCCGCCACCAACATGCTCAATTTGTTCCCCGTGCACAGGGACGAATCGGGGCCTGATGGCACACCCAATTCGGACCTGCTTTAGCCGGCTCCGGTATTGTCTACCTGCCCTCCAGCCTCCCCAATCCGTGGCCGGATGGAACGTTCTCACGGCGTGGCACCAGACCGACTCAGCAAGGAAATAATCATAGAACTGAATCTCGAGGGCCAGTTGCGCAGAAAGAAAATGATCATTGCCAATCACTTTCTACAGGGTTGATTGAAACAACGCAACGCACGTTTCGCACCAGCGCTGGCAAGCTCGGTGAACGCACACCAGCCTTGCACTTGGGAAGCCACGAAACTCAAGCGCATTCTGTCTTGCCGGTTTCGCTATAAGACAGCCAAGAATCCGACTTTCTCATGCGCAGGAAGCTCTGCGCACTCGGCATAGGACCCAAGCCCGTGAGCGACTGCCAATCTCGGCAGCAAGGGGAAGTGACTCACTGGAACCAAGACGGGGAGAGGATGGTCACCGGCAACGAGGTGCCACCTTCTTTCACCATGGTGACTGCTGGCAAGGCCGCTGTGCAGGCAGTTACAGCAAAGATCTCAAGCTGAGAATCGACCCAATCCCAACGATACGTAAAAGTACTTGGAAACCACCGGCAGGTCAGCCATGAAGGCAATCCTCAAAAACCCAAGTAGAGATAAACTCATGAACCTCATACCTGATGCTTTTTTTCGTCGGAAGTGGATATTTCTATTTTGCTTTGGCATCTGGCACGATGCAAAAATACTTGGAAAACCAGCAACTGACTCCTGTTGTTGACCACGTCCAAAAACCCAAATGGAGATAAACTCATGAACCTCGCATCCGCTGCCTTTATGCTCTCGGAAACGAACATTTTCATCTTGGCAGACCCGTATGTGAACCATAGATTCCAACCGGGGCAGACAGAATCATTGCCAGAAACAGGCGGGGGGTTTTTGCTGCGGCACATAAAAACACCCGACTGAAGCTCAAGTGACTTTTTCTTGATACCGGTTCAGTACGCCGTAGCCTGCCTGCGTTTCCTGATTGTGCGTGGAACTATAGCGACAAAAAAACGTGCGCGTCAAACTTGGCCAGCCACTAAACTAATGGAAAAATTCCGAAACCAGACCACAAAGCGACAAAATAGCGTCCTTGTCCTTAAATTGCCTGACCACTTCCCCAAGATCTTCGCGCATTTGACACGCCACTTTTTTATTTCTCAAAATACGCAGGGCCGTGGCCGAAATTTTTTCAGGCACAGCATCCTTTTGCACAAATTCGGGAACAATGGTCTTCCCGGCCATGATATTTGGCATGGAAATATAGGGCGTTGAAATCAGCCGCTTCAGAATAAAATAGGTGAGACTCTGCACTTTGTAAATGGCGATCATAGGGGTTTTACACAAGGCCAGCTCTACGGTTGCTGTCCCGGAAGCGGTGATCGCCAGGTCGGCCCGTTTCATCAATGGGTACAAAGGTCCTTCGCGCACTTCTCCCGTAACCTTGGCCTCGTCCAGCTTCTGTTGAATTTTATGAGCCACAATGCCCGGAGCCAAAGGAATTGTGAAATGTACCTTCAGTCCAGCGTTACGGATGGCTCTGGCCACCTCACAAAGGATCGGCAGGTGTTGCTTTATTTCACCGGCACGGCTTCCCGGCATCAAGAGTACCGAGGTTTCATCGATACGTAAATTGTCATCGAGTTTTGCCCTGGCAATTGTTTTTGCCAGAGGATGCCCAATAAAACAGCAGGGAATCCCGGCTTCCTGGTAAATGCGTTCCTCAAAAGGAAATATGACGCACATCATGTCGACACAGGATGCAATCTTTTTAAGCCGTTGTGGACGCCATGCCCAGATTTGCGGACTGATGAAAAAAAGCACTTTCACCTTCAAAGCACGTGCTTTGGCCGCCAGTTTCAAATTGAAATCCGGAAAATCGGCGAGAATCAACAAATCAACATGCTCCTTCATCTCGGCGAGCAATTTATTAAAATTCCGGCGTAACCTTCTATACACTTCTCCCACTTCAAAAATACCGACCACGCTGGTTTCCGTACAGTCCGCCAGCAGTCTGACTCCTGCTTTCCGCATCTGCATCCCTCCCATACCTGAAAATTCGTAGCAGTCAGATTGCTTTTTCAATTCTTGCACCAGTTCGCCGAGGTAGGCATCACCAGACATTTCACCCGCAACCAACATCAGTTTACGCGTGCGCGGCAAAGCGTGTAAAGCCTTCAATTTGCCACCGCCTTTTGTATGACTTTGGCAATTCGTTCGACATCCTGTCTTTCGAGTTCCGGATAAATGGGGAGCGACAAACAGCTCCTGGACAGTTTTTTCGCCCGAAGACAGGGGTCAGCGACTCGTATCCTTTTCAGCAAAGATGGTTGTTCGTGCAAAGCCAGTGGGTAATAAATGCAGTTGCCGATTCCCTGCTCCTGCAAAGCGCGGGCGATGGCATCCCGTTTCTTGGAAAGGATGGTGAACTGATTGAACACGTGGAAGACCTCAGGCGCGCCACCTGGCAAACGCAGTGAATCCACGTTGCCGAGTAACTCGAAATAGTGATCGGCAAGTTCTATTCTAAGCCGGTTCTGGGATTCAATATGGCGCAGTTTGATGCGTAGAATCGCCGCCTGTATCTCGTCAAGGCGACTGTTGTAGCCCACCATCTGGTGCAGGTGTCTGCCATCGCAGCCATGATTGCGCAACAGGAGGATTTTTTCGGCAAGCCTGGAATCATGAGTCGTCACCATGCCTCCGTCTCCACAGCCACCCAGGTTTTTTGTCGGGAAAAAACTGTGGCAACCGAGGTGCCCAATACTGCCCACCTTCCTCTTCAGGTGTTCCGCACCAAATGCTTGGGCGCAATCTTCAATCAGCTTTATTCCCGCCTTTTCCGCAATCTCCAGCAGTCTACTCACGTCTGCCGCCTGCCCAAAAAGATGAATCGCAATGATGGCTCTGGTGCGTTCCGTGAGTGCCATGCCGACGGCTGCTGGGTCGATTAAAAAATTGTGCGAGAACACATCGCAAAGCACAGGCGTGGCTCCGGTATAAATCACTGCTTCGACAGGTGCGATGAAACCAAAATCCGGAACAATCACTTCGTCACCGGGCCCGATGTCCAAGGCACGCATCGCCAGAAACAAGGAGGCTGTCCCAGATGCGCATCCCAGGGCGTGTGGCACCTTAAGATATTCAGCAACTTCATTTTCAAAGCGACGCAGTTGTGTTCCGAGAATGAATTTGCCGCTGTCGAACACTGCCCGCAAACTTTCCTGGATGGAATTCTCCAAACGCTGATGTTGGATTTTCAAACAAAAAAATGGAATTCCAGGCTTCACCCGATCACCCCCCGGTTGATTGCCAGACGCTGCGAAAGAAAATCAATGGCGCTCCGGGAAGGGTGCCGGGAAAAACGCGCTGCTTTTCTCCATCAAATAATAAACTCCCAGTCCAATCCACTCGTGGAGTGCCAAAGCAAACACATGAAGCCTGTCGAAATCCGGGAATCCGAGACGCAGGCCTTCATCCCCGGTCGTGTAATAGTCAACGGGCACCGGGGTCACATTCCAGCCTGCCTTGCGAAACGCGCCGACACTGCGCGGAATATGGTATGCCGAAGTGACCAGCAACCACTTTTCGCTCAGCAGGGGGGCTGTCAGGCGGTGGCTGTAAACCGCATTTTCCCACGTGTTTGTTGCCCGGTTTTCGTAACGCACCCGTTCCGTCAATCCAAAGGCAGAAAAGAAAACCTGCACGGCCTCGGCTTCACTCGGTCCGCTGTATCCCAGTGATCCGGAGTAACCACTAAACACGATTTCAGAATCGGGATACTTTTTTGCCAACAACAGGACCTCGGTCAAGCGTTCAGCAGCACTGTTCAGTTGTACGGCACCATGATGAGCGCTCAGAACCTCATCGGCTGCCCCACCAAGCACGATGATACCTTTTATGTCGTGGCCTTTCGTGCCCGGAAGGGAAAGGGGTGCATATTTGGGGAAGCGATGTTCGAGGGGGTATAAAATTATTTGGTCAAGGTTCAAAAACAGGATCAACAGCAAAGTGACAAGTACCAGAGAAATCAGTCGCCTGCCCAAGCGAAAAAATCGGCCCCACAATAGAATCGACCCGAAAACAAATAAAGCCAGCAGCAGGCTGGCGGGATGGAAAAAGTACCAAAAAATTTTGGCCATATTAAAAAACAGCTCGCTCTCCATCAGCGCTGACAATAATCGCAGTAAAAAGTGCTGCGTGCCGACACGCGAAGATTTTTCAAAGCTTTGCCACATTGGAGACATGGTTCGCCTGCCCGGCCGTAGACCCGTAGCTGCCTGTGGAAATAGCCCGGCTTTCCGTTTTCACGAACAAAGTCACGCAGGCTGGTTCCTCCGGCATTCAAGGCCTCGTTCAAAACCCGTCGTATGGCTTCAACCAGCCGGCCATATCGGGTCTGAGAAATTTTTCCGGCATGGCGCAAAGGATGAATGCCACTTTCAAAAAGCACTTCGTTCGCATAAATGTTGCCAATTCCGACTACCGTGCGTGCATTCATTAAAAAGCTTTTGACGCATATTTTTCTTCCTTTGGATTTCTCGTATAAATAATCCCCGTGAAAATGATTGTCGAACGGCTCCGGCCCCAGTGTTCTCAACAGTTTGTGTTCCAGAGGCTCTGTTGTGAGCCAAAGAATCAGACCAAACCTCCGGACATCACGAAACCGCAACATATTTCCATCTTCAAACACCCAATCAACGTGATCGTGTACAGTCGGCAACGTCCCGGCTTTCAAAATACGCAAGCTCCCGCTCATCCCCAGGTGTAGCAACAGCGTTCCCCGCTCACAATCAAAAAGTAGGTATTTCCCCCTCCGGCGAATCGCGTGAATGCGATTGTTTTTCAGTTTCGTGGCCATGCCGCGGGTAATGGTCTGGCGCAAATCCCGGCGGCGCACAATGACCTTGCAAATGCGCCTGCCCACTACGTGAGGGCCCAACCCACAACGCGTTACTTCCACTTCCGGTAATTCAGGCACCAGACAAATAACCGCAACTCATTTTTTTCCCGACCCGCAACTGCAATCGACACACAAAAGTTCTAGCAGTGGAGGGTTTCAATCTCCACGGTGAGTTCAGGGCGACAGATATCCCCTTTCAGCATGACCAGAACTTCCTGGTTGTTACAGCAGGATGACAAGTATTCATGTGCTTTTTCGCTGTCAGACGGATTTGACAGATACACTTTCAAGAAACGGCGCCTCATCGCAGACTGCTCAGTCTCCGAACGCATCCAACCCCGCTCCAGAACTTCAAGGTTTTTCTGTATTTCCCGTAGCTCACCGACCAGGTTCCCTGCGCTGCGTGATTCGTGTCCGACGATACTGGCGGTCCCGGATACAAAAACAGTGGTGCCGTTCTGCCAAGGCTGAATCACTGCACGCGCAAACAAGGGACGTTCCGCTTCAGCGTAAATGGGATAATTCAATGGCGGCGTTTGTCGCGCGTTATCGACCGCCCGCCCAACAGTTTTTGCCGCCAGAAAATGAAAAGCACAATGAGAAGCCTCAGTACCGATGACGGTTGCCGCGCAAAGTATCCGTTTTTTTCCTGAGCTTCGTGCCGCACGCAGTCTGCCATTGCAAAACTCTTGGTAAACGGAAAGACCTGCATCGCGCCGATAAATACCCGGCAGGTAATGCCAGGTTCTGACCAGCACCGGGTAACCCGCGTTCTCGATCGCCAGCAAAATTCTCCGATACGCATCTTCAACCCTTCCGACGATATTTCCTGCTGTTTCCAGATAACACCAACCGAAAAGCACATGACCGTTGGCTGCGAAAAAGATATCGTCGTTTTTTTCGCAAAAAACTCTTGTGTTGCTGTACCAGGTTTCCCGCCTGACCTTGCCAATCGCCGGGACACCGGTCTGGGCACAGAAATGGTTTTCCAGCGAACTCATGTCCGCTTCAAAAGCGATTTCAACCAGCACATGTTCCGAAGATCTTTGCGTGGTCTCAGAAAAACAGACATTGCAACCGCCGATTCCATTACCGACGCTGTTCAGCAAAATTGGCACTTTTATTTTGTTACTGACCTGCTTGGCCACAGAAACCCACGGCGACCTTTTGTTTTAAAAACTCCAAAGCCCAAGCTGGTGGAGCATTATAAAGGGGAGTTTGTAGAAAACGCAGTTTTTGAATACACAAAAGACTGGATTTTGAAATGCTTTTTCACAACAGCACCGGGCGGGACACACAAGCGGAACCCGAGGATTGTTTGTTCATTCCCTGCCCCCCCTGTACTCCCCCGCCTTTTTCAGCCACCAGGAAGGTGCACGCCTTCTGCACTCGCCGTCACTGGCAAAAACGGGCAGGAGCGAAGCTGGGAAGTCTGCAGCAAGGTGCCCACTAAGCTCTTCATAGTGGACTGCCGCGGTCTGGATAGAATAGTGTGATATTACTCAGCCACCAAGCATTGGAGTACCGTTGCTGAAAAATCCAGAAAACAAAAGCACCATGAACTGTGTCGGCGTGGACACAGGCGGCACCTTCACCGATCTGGTTGCCTGCATAAATGGAAGGTTGCAGATAAGCAAGCAGCTTTCCACTCCACATGCCCCGGAGAACGCAATTATTGCCGGACTGAAAAAACTCGGCATCCGGGAAAAAGAACCATTCCTGCTCATACACGGAACCACGGTCGGCACCAATACCGTACTGGAAAACAAGGGCGTGAAAACCGCTTATATCTGTAACCGTGGTTTCGCAGACCTGCTCACTATCGGGCGCCAGAATCGCGACAGGCTTTATGAACTGGCTCCAGAGCGTGAGCCACCTCCGGTCCCCCCGGAACTTTGCGTCGAAACTGGTGGGCGTCTGGCCGCTGACGGGTCTCTATTGGAGCCCCTACAGCCAGCGGACCTGACAGCATTAAAAAACAGAATTCGGGAACTCAAACCAAAAGCCGTCGCGATCAATCTGCTGTTTTCATTTCTGCACCCCGACACGGAAAAAGTCTTGGCAAAAGAACTGGAAACGAACTGTTACGTGACGTGCTCTGCCGACGTGCTTGCCGAACGGGGAGAATACGAGCGTGGCATCGCCACTTGGTTAAACAGTTACGTGGGACCCATCATGGGCCGCTATCTCAAGCGTCTGCAATCACTGCTCCCACAAACCAGTCTTCGCGTCATGCAAAGCAGTGGCAAAACCACTTCCGCACTGGCAGCGTCCCGACTCCCTGTTCACCTTTTGCTGTCCGGGCCAGCAGGCGGCGCGATGGCTGCCAGACGCCTAGGCAGGCAGACCGGGCAAAAACAAGTGCTCAGTTTTGACATGGGCGGGACTTCAACTGATGTGGCACTGGTGGACAGCGACAGTCTGCGTTTAACCAATGAAGGACATATTGGCAGATACCCGCTTGCAATACCCATGATCGACATACACACCGTAGGGGCCGGAGGCGGCTCCATTGCTTTCATTGACAAAGGTGGATTTCTGCGCACCGGGCCGCAATCGGCCGGGGCGGATCCAGGGCCGGCCTGCTATGAAAAAGGAGGAAGCTTGCCCACAGTCACTGATGCCAATTTAATTCTTGGCAGGCTGCCCAGAACCTTGGGACACCACCTGCAACTTTCACTACCTGCGGCAAAGAGAGCACTGGCACCCATTGCGCAGCAGCTCAAAAAAACCATCTCTGCCTGCGCAATGGGTGTGATTGATATTGTCAATGAGCAAATGATCCAGACCCTGCGGGTTATGGCGACTCAACAGGAAAGAGCGATTGCCACTTTAATGTTGGCAGGTTTTGGAGCAACCGGCGGAACGCACGCCTGTGCTTTGGCAGAAGGTCTGAAAATTGAATCGATCATCATCCCGGCATACGCAGGGGTGTTTTCCGCTTATGGCATGCTCGTTTCCCCCCAAGGCCTGCTTAAAACCCGCAGCCTGTGCGTGCCATTGGAAACCCTCTCCGAACAACGTTTTCAAGAAACTTTCGCAATTTTGAAAAATTCTGCTGAACTCGAAATGCATTCGCAAGGCATCCAGAAAATACACTTCCGCAAGCTCGTCGACTTGCGTTACGTCGGCCAATCCCACGCCTTGGAACTGGAGTACCTGCCCCTGGCTTCACTGGCGGAAAAATTCCAGAAACAGCACCAGAAACAGAGAGGTTATCGTCTTGAGACTCCCGTAGAAATCGCCACGGTCAAAATCGAAGCTTTCGCACCAGCCGCCCTGAATGCAGGCACCTCCTATCCTTGGCGAAGGGAAAACCATTCCGTGCCGGGAAAAACCCATACCGGCATCCCAATCCACTCCCGTGACACCCTGTCCCGAAATCGGATTGTCACCGGATCAGCGTTGGTCATTGACGACGTTTCAACAACTTGGATATGCGAAAACTGGGAAGCAAGGACCGATGAACAGGCGAACCTGCGTCTTTCCAAAATGGGCAGACAAACCCCAGCTGGCACCAGCCAGCCAGCTCTATAGACCCGGCCCTTTCCCAGGATCTGGCAACAACAGGGTTTTCGTTTTTCTGTACCCTGCTCCGGTTTCGTCAGGCTTTAGTGGAGACGGGAAAAGCACTCGGCAACAAAAGCTGAACTTTTTTTGCAAACTGCCTGAGGACCTCAGGCTCGGCTTTTTCAGCCCGGCCACACCAATCTGCAAGCGCGGCACGCAACTCAACCCGCTCGAGACGAAATTTCTGCCAAAGCTGGTGCAGGGCACACTTGAACTCATAAACCGCTGCCAAGGCTTCACGCCCTCTGAAAGCCCTATGCATTGCCTGTTTGTCTTCAGAACTGATCATGCTTTCATGGTGCATAAAAGATTCCTTGGCCCTGCGTAAAAGACCGCGTTCCACACTGTCTGCGAACTTCAATTCTTTTTTCAACACCGGCTGAACCACGGTTCTCATGTACTCATTCATCAGATGCAAACGGCTATCCAAGAGTTTTTTTATCCAGTCGATATCGTGTTTCTGGGAGTGACGCGGGCTTCGTTCGCGCGGTGCCACTTTTACATCGCTTGCCAATCCAAGAAATTCAAGGATTCGCACGTACATCCAGCCTACGTCGAATTCCCAGGACTTGAAAGAAAATCGGGCAGAACCCGGAAAAGCGTGGTGGTTGTTGTGCATTTCTTCGCCACCAATCAGAATTCCAACCGGCAAAAGATTCCTGGAACAATCCTTGGTTTCAAAATTACGGTATCCCCAATGGTGCCCCAGACCATTGATGACCCCCGCCGCAAAGAAAGGAATCCACATCATTTGTACTGCCCAAATAGCCACTCCCCAAAACCCAAACAGCACAAATTCGAGGATCAGCAACCCGATCATGCCCAAGCTTTCATGGGAGGAGAACAATTTTCTCTCGAAAAAATCATCCGGAGTTCCAGCACCGTAGAGCTCAACGGTCTGCTTACTCTGTTTTTCCTTTATGTATAAGTCCGCCCCACAATAAAGGACTTGGAAAATGCCTTTGGTGCGTGGACTGTGAGGGTCAGATTCGGTTTCTACTTTGTCATGGTGTTTACGGTGTATGGCCACCCACTCCCGGGTCACCATGCCGGTGGTGATCCAAAGCCAGAAACGCATGAAAAATGCAACCACCGGGTGCAGACGCAAAGCCCTATGAGTTTGATGCCTGTGCAAATATATGGTGACACAAACAATGGTTATGTGCGTCGAGAGCAGCAACACCAACAACAGACCCCACCAAGGCAACGAGAGCAAACCAGCCCCCAGTAATATTTCAGACATGAAAATCCCCTTTATGAATAAAGAAAAAGGAACGGCGATTTATACCACATTATTTCGCCTGCTACCATCTCAGCAAAAGCAATCCTGACACGCTCGATTCTAACAGGAGAAAGTCTCACCTCCAACCCCCAGCGTACTGTAACCACAAAAGGACTCAAACACCAACTGCAGACGTGCCTGTCACAGGCAGTTCCAGGAGGAAAACAGGCGCCGACCTGCCGAAAAAGTCGTCACATCGAAACAAGACTTTGCTACAATGGCGGTTACCTGCGGGGATTCGCAATGGACATAGTCTTTATACACAATCTTGTTGCCAGACCGGTTATTGGGGCTTACGAATGGGAACAACGCATCCAGCAAAAAATCTTCATTAATCTGGAAATGCAAACCGATGCCCGGGAAGGCAGCATCCACGACAAGCTCGACGAAACACTGAATTACAAGACCGTTGCACAACAAGTCAAGGAGTTTATCGAAAAAAGCCGCTTTGTTTTACTGGAAACCATGGCAGAAAAAACAGCCGAATTCGTGCTCGATGAATTCACCACAAGCTGGGTACGTGTGCGTCTTGACAAACCGTTTGCGGTACGCGGCGCGGAAACAGTCGGCGTGACCATAGAAAGGGGAAACAAAAAATAGCAGGCCTTGCATCGATGCCCGAGGTCAGCAACCCCACAAACTCGGATACCACCACTACTGAAAATACAAGCCGGTGCCCAGGGAAGCAGCATCCATGACAAGCTCGACGAAACACTGAATCACAAGACTGTTGCGCAACCAGTCAAGGAGTTTATTGAAAAAAGCCGCTTTGTTTTACTGGAAACCATGGTAGAAAAAACAGCCGAATTCGTGCTCGATGAATTCACCACAAGCTGGGTACGTGTGCGTCTTGACAAACAAACCGTCTGCGGTACGCGGCGCGGAAACAGTCGGCGTGACCATAGAAAGGGGAAACAAAAAATAGCAGGCCTTGCATCGATGCCCGAGGTCAGCGATCCCACAAACTCGGATACCGCCACTAGCGAAGATACAAGCCGGTGCCCAGGGAAGCAGCATCCACGACAAGCTCGACGGAGCACTGAATTACAAGACCGTTACGCAACCAGTCAAGGAGTTTATCGAAAAAAGCCGCTTTGTTTTACTGGAAACCATGGCAGAAAAAACAGCTGAATTCGTGCTCGATGAATTCACCACAAGCTGAGTACGTGTGCGTCTTGACAAACAAACCGTCTGCGGTACGCGGCGCGGAAACAGTCGGCGTGACCATAGAAAGGGAAAACAAAAAATAGCAGGCCTTGCATCGATGCCCGAGGTCAGCGATCCCACAAACTCGGATACCGCCACTACTGAAACAGGCTCCGCCCCCCATCTATGGCAAGACATTGACCGGTAACATAGTCTGCGTTAAAAACCAGAAACGCGACGGCATCGGCGATATCTTTCACAGTCCCTGTTCGCCCCAGTGCTGTTCTGGAAAGTATTTCCTTTCGGACTGCTTCAATAGGCGTTTTCTCCGGCCACAGTACGGTGCCTGGGGAAACCGCGTTGCATCGCACTTCGGGAGCCAGTTCACGTGCCAAAGACATGGTAAGCATGTTCAGGCTAGATTTTGCGATGGAATAGATGATGTGTCCCTTCATTGGGCGTAATCCATGTACATCCACGATGTTCACAATGCAGCCGCGAACTTTTTTTAAGGACTCGGCAAGAAAAATGCTGAGAAACAGTGGTGCCTTCAGGTTGGTGTCGACAATTTCATCCCAGGTTGCTTCATCAACCTGGGATATGGACGTGGGGTAAAAGACCGCGGCATTGTTCACTAAAACATCTATCCGTCCCCAATGTTCTCGGGCTTGTACCGCCAACACCTCGGAACCACCACTTCGTTCCAGGTCTGCGCATATCACAAGCGATGAATCCGGACGTCTGTCGTTCAGTCTTGCACAGAGACGTTCCGCTTCCAGCAGGGAACGACGGGAATGTAAAATCACTTTCATGCCCTCAGCATGCAGCCGCGACACGATTGCCGCCCCGATACGACGGGCTCCGCCGGTCACTAACGCGACTTTTTCGCAGCGCTCGTCTATCTGCAGGCTAGACATGCCACTGCTTTTTCCAGACGAAATTTTTCTGATGCCCGGCACCAGACCTGCCAGGATCCCAAACTGGCTTCCTCATATCCTGGAAGGCACCACGCGGCTTCACTCCCGCTCGTACATTCAGTCCACCCTTTCGGCACGAAAGCCTAGCCAAGTGGCCAGGTGTGGCACCTACCCAGGCAGTCAGTAAATTCCGCTCGAACACATCCTGTTGCTGGCAATGGTACAAGCCGCAACCGAATTTCTGCCGGTATCCAGTACGGCACATCTCGTGCTGGTTCCTTTTTTCCTGGAATGGGAACTGCAAAAATTGAGTTTCGATATCTCGGTGCATTTGGGGACCCTCGCCGGGTTGCTGGCCTATTACAGCAAAGCCCTAGTGCAGGGCACTCCGGTATGGCACGAAGCGCCGCATATAAAAAAATTGTTACTGCTGGTCACCTGGGCTTCTCTACCCCTTTTCGCTGCCGGTTATCTGTTTGCCTCGCACGTTGAAACCTACCTGCGCTCCCCTGCGGTCATAGCGTACGCAACCATTTTTTTCGGCATCGTGCTATTCTTTGCCGAAAAGGCAAACACGTCGAGAAACCAACGGCTTTCTTCCACAATCGCTCCCGGGAAAGCCTTTTTGATCGGTTGCGCGCAAATACTGGCACTGATTCCAGGGGCTTCCCGCTCGGGAGTCACCATCAGTGCCGGACTTTTCCTCGGACTGTCGAAAGAAAATGCTGCACATTTTTCATTCATTATGGCCATCCCCGCCATTCTTGGTGCTTCCGCCTACCTGTTATTCAGCGCAGAAACTGAAAGTGCACTCGACCTGTCGACTTTGGCACTGGGCTTTTTTACAGCCGCTGTAATTTCACTGCTGAGCATCGGGTTTTTCTTGAAATTGCTGAAAAAATTCGGGCTGCTTCCTTTTGTGATCTATCGCTTCGTGCTTGGCATCGTGATCCTGAGCGTTTACTAGCCGCAACCACCTTCTCCGCAAGTTTCTTCCAGCATCTGAAGCAGTGCCTTCCGCCTGGCGGTTCTCACCAGACCGGGTTTGTCCAGTGAGTTCGCGTCTTTCAACAAGGCCTCCAGATCCAAGGAACGGAGTCTATTTCCAGCAGGTGCAATTTTTTCTTTGAGTTGCACCACTTTTCCCAGTACGCAGGGGAACCGTTCAGGAAACACGAGATTCGCCAGCGCACGGGACAGTTGCTGCAGACGCTTTGGATTCCGGATACCGTCAAAACATTCCACAACTCCCAGGAGCAGGTCGGCATCAGAGGCAGGGGGGGAATTCAGCAGTTCATAAAAGCGCCGGACATTTTCCGCAGCCTTGCAGTATTGAGCAGGCATCTTCAAGTTTCGGCAAAGTCCGGACAATGAGGTGGAACAGCCCCCCGCGTACAGCGCAAGCAAAAGAAAACGCTCAAAAACATCCGCCTGTACCTCACCACTACCGGCAAGTGCTTTCAATGCGGGCCTGTAGCAGTCTGTTTTAGAAAAAGCAACAAAATCGGGAGACAACACCGAAAGCGCTCCCACCGCTTCCAGCTCTTCAAAAAAACGCGCGGCATTACTCTCGCCAAATGCTGATTTCATTTCCTTCCATATTCTTTCCGGCGTCAATGCCTCGGTCTCTCCCGATCGCACCATTTGCTTCATGAACTCACGGGTGCTTTTATCCACAGTAAATCCCAAAGAAGAGAAACGCGCGGCGAAACGCGCGACCCGCAACACACGCACCGGGTCTTCAACAAAGGCTTTAGAAACATGGCGCAAAACCCGCTTTTCAATGTCGCGCATCCCACCGCAAGGATCTATGTAGCGATCCTGTGATGGATCATAAGCCACCGAGTTAATCGTCAAATCCCGTCGCCACAAATCTTCTTCAAGTTTCACGCCAGGGTCCGCGTTGAATGTGAAACCACGGTAGCCATGAGACACTTTCCGCTCGGTACGTGCCAACGCATATTCACCGCTGAACCCCGGTTTTATAAAAACCGGGAAGCCTCTTCCCACTGCCTTGAACCCCGATGCCAGCATTGCTTCTGGTGTGGACCCAACCACAACCCAGTCCTCATCGGCACAGAGCGGCAGGTGCAACAAACGGTCTCGTACCGCACCGCCGACAAGGTAGAATTTCATCGCCCCCTAAGGTAGTAGGGGACAATGTCTTCAACGGCAGTAGCGCATTTCACTGCGGCGGCAGCTGTGCAAACGCTGTCTACCTGGAGAGAGTGGTAGTTGTCGATGGTAAACGGGCGGGCGGGCAAAAGCCCAACGATGCGCGCCTGGAAGCGGGTAAGCGCATCGGGCATGTCAAAAAGTGCCAAGCGGCGTCCGGACAACTCGACCAAGTACGCAAAAATGTCTCTGAGAGTATAGATGCTCGGCCCGCACAGTTCATAACTGGCGCCAATGCACTCATCATTTTCCAGGCAATTCACCATGAACCGGGAAACATCCATTACGTAAACTGGAGACAGTCTGGCATTCGGACAGGGTATCGGCAAAAACCCCGGTGCGAGATTGACCAATGCGTAAAAGCGACTAAAAAAGCGATCCCCGCGCCCGAAAACAACCGAGGGACGAAAAATTGTCACTGCCATATCCGGGCAGTCCTGCGCCACCATTTCTCCTGCTCCCTTGGAACACAAATAATTGCTGGGCGCCTCCGGATTTGCATTGAGCGAACTGACATGCAGCAAACGATGCACATGAGCCCGCCGACAGGCATCCAGAAGCCCGGTTACAAATTCGGTATGCAGCTTGTGAAAATCGTCAGGATGGAACAACCTCGCATTCAAGATGCCGACCAGGTTCACAACCGCGTGGCAACCCTCGAGGGCAGCAGCCAGACTGATGCCTGATCCTTTTCGATAAACACGCCAACCCACTCCCTCCCGGGCGCGCCGGTAACGGCTCACGACACGCGCTTCATAGCCGTGTTTCCCCAGCGTTTCGCACAGTGCCTTCCCCAGGAAACCACTACCACCAACCAGTGCCACTTTTTTCATCTCCCCTCCTGTGATGTCAAGCCAAAATAAAAACGTCCGCTTTTGTCAGAAAGAAGACGACGAATACAGGGTACATGGGTTTCGCTCCACTTTCTTGGGGAATGGTCACCGCAAAAGATTGATCAAGGGCTTCCAGACAGCCTTTGTGTCGCGCCAGGATCGGGACGACCCACAGATTCTCGACAACAAGGGCTTTGCCCGCCGACCACCAAGACAAAAGAAAGCGGCTTGTCGACGACAAACTTTTCCTCGATTTGGCATTGCTGGATCAGCAGCCCTTCTCTACTCCGGAGGTGGCTGACTTTTGTGCCATTTACTTCTTCCTGGCTAAAGGTTCCAGCAGGGTGATCACGCACCAAAAAAGCGGACAGGATCCTGTTGCACGCACATACCCCCCTCCTGAAAGAAAAACATGCTGTGTTATTCTACCCTGCGACCAGCCGTTCAACAGGACTTGTCAGTCGGTCACTTAAAGCAGACTGCGTGGTGCGTGCAGTTACGAGTTGCAGATGAAAAAATTTCTTGCTTTTCTGCTTGCTTTGTTGACATTTTGCCTCACCGAACTGCAGGCACAAGTCGATATTGCCAGCACCCCGGCCTTTCATGAAGCCACAAAAGCCTACCAGTCTGGAGATATGGAAAAATCTCGTGCCGGATATCAATCATTGCTCAACAGCTATCCGGGCAACACCGTGCTGCAAAACAATCTCGCAGTGATCGCTGCACACCAGGGCAACTTCAAGAAAGCTGAAAAAATGTTTCGTGATGTGCTCCACAGTAATGGAACGATTGCTACCAGCTACCGCAACCTGACTGCGCTTTATGCCTACCGGGCAGCACAGGCTTACCGGTCAGCATTATTATTGGACGCAGAAAAAACCGAGTTTCCTGACCTTGTGCTGGCGGGGCCAAAACAATCCTCCTCTTCACCACAAGACTTGGTCGTACGTCTGTTGAACGAGGCCCGGATCAATGAACCGATTGTTATAGATCCAGAGGCGGCAGAGGAAAAAGATGGAGAGCATGAGGCCATACTTGCCGCGCTTCAGATTTGGGTAAAAGCTTGGTCGAAACAGGATGTTGAGACTTACCTGACAAGTTATGCTCCGAGCTTCAATGGCCGTCAGAAGTCACGCGAAGCATGGCAAGCCTTGCGAACCACGAGACTGCGGAGTCCACATTTCATCAAAGTCAGTTTAAGCAATATAAAAACCCGTACCACCGACCAAGGCTCTGCTTCAGCAACCTTTTTGCAGGACTATCAGTCGAACCTTATAAAAAGCAGGGTCCAAAAACGGGTCACCATGCACCTGATTGACGGGAAATGGAAAATCTCATCCGAACGCATTTCCGGATAGCGTCCCTGCTACTGCCGGTTTTGCTCATTGGCGCAACAAATGCACCATTGGCCATGGAAAACAAGACTGAACAAAATTTTCACAAAACCATGGATTTGCTCTTCAAAAATCAGAACCAGGAAGCCTTGGAATTCAGTAGAAATGCGCTACAGGAAATTCCAAAGTCGCGTTTGGCGCACCTGATGTACGCTGACCTGCTTGCTGTTTATGCACACCAGAACCCACTGTTTTCGGCACAGAACGCCTTGCAAAAAAAGCGCGTGGCCGACTTGCGGAACGAATTGGCGCTAAGGATGGCTTACTTGCCTCCGGGGAAAAATCACCTGCCGGACACAATTCTCAGAATGTCTCCTCGACACCCGCATATTTTGCTCCTTGATGCCGCCAAATCCCGCCTGTACCTGCTTCAGGTTCAAAACGACCGCCCGGTTTTGGTCGCCAGCTATTACACCTCGATTGGTTCTAATGGCATGGGAAAAGCACGAGAAGGGGATCGTAAAACACCACTCGGGGTGTACCGCATCGTATCGCATTTACCGGGAGAATCTCTTCCCGACCTATACGGAACAGGCGCATGGCCAATCAACTTCCCCAACCATTTTGACAAACTGAAAGGGAAGAAGGGTCATGGAATCTGGTTGCACGGGGTACCGAGCGATTTGGAAAGCCGTCCACCAAGAGACAGTCGAGGGTGCATCATTCTCAGCAACCTCGCTGTGCGTGAACTGGAACAGTTTATTGAACCTCAAAAAACGCCCCTGGTGTTGGCGGAACGGGTTCGATGGCTTTCCCCGGATGCATGGGGTCGATCTGGCGAAATGATTTACCGGCGGTTTCAGCAGTGGCTGACTGACTGGCAAAGCCTCGACGTTGAGAAATATCTTTCCCATTACTCCACAGCTTACCAAGCTAAAGGCACGGACTACCAGAAATTTGTTGAACAGACCCGGCACAATGCCCAGCAGAAAACTTTTGTTTCAGTCACAGCCAAAGCATTGGAGGTTTTCCTGTATCCGGGCACGAGGGACGCATACTTATTTGAATTTGACCAAAATTACCGCAGCAACAACTATCAAATTGACTATCGAAAAAGACAATTATGGGAAAAGCAAAACAACGGGCAATGGAAAATTACCTACGAAGGTCAGGCCAGCTGACCGGAGGACAGCTTCAGGTGGTTCCATGAAATAGGAATTTCAGGAATCCGGGCCAAAATTCAACCGTAACCAGCGCACCAGATCCACCCAGATGGTCTCATATTCCCTTCTGTTCGGCATATAGCGAGATGACGCAAATTCAATCGTCAACACCGGTATGTTCAACTCTTTCCCTGCATACCATCCCAGAGAACCCGGAAAATTACCAAGATCACCGTAAGGCAGCGATCCCAGTTTTGCAGGCAGTTGAATGTCCCCCGGCCCATCGTAATCCACTAGGCCAAGAGGAGCGTGCAAAGCCACGATGACATCCGGGCTGAATTGTTCTATTTTCCGGACCAGCCACTCTGTTTCTTTTTCGCTTTGGGCGTTTTTTCCTGGATATTTCCGGGGGTCGTCGTGAGCCTCCCGTTGCCAGTAAACAAGGGCTTCTGCACCACTTTCCAAGGAGCCTAAATTACGATTCAAGTCGACCCCATTGGCGTTGCCGCGCACAGCCGGGTCAGCCAGCAGTCCATCCGGGTTCAATGCCGGAACAAAATACCAGTGAAAAAGACCTGAGTGATGGATGGCCAGAATTTTCAGCCACTTGAAAGCCACGCTGAAGGAGGCGTATTCATTGCCGTGTATGCCCCCAACCAGAAGCACTTTTCCACGCGTCCCCGCTGAGGGAGCCGGCAAAAATTCGCGGCTCAGAATGGGCATTCCGGAAATACCGGTACGCCCTGCCACTTGCAAGTGGAGATCCAGACATTCCTCAATGCTGACAGAGCTAAGAGTATTGCCGAACCGCTGACAGGCTTCTCCCACAGAAACTTCTGCCGCAACCCCTCGCCAAGTAAAAAAAGCAAGCCCAGCCAACAAGGCTCGGAACACCGACGCAGACCTGCTCATATCAAACTGGCGGAAATTGCCGCACACAAACCGGGAACTCAAGTTCTGGTCCCGAAAAACAGAGCCTCCCTTCCCGGGTTTCTTTTTCTAAGCAAAAAGGAGGTCCTATCCAGTGAGGTGGCTCTGGTTTCTGGAACAGTTCAGCATCTTGCTTAAGGTATATTTCAGTTGCCTGAACATGCCGTCTGCTTCCTCCCGGAATGCTTTCATCCAGTTCGTGTACAGCCCGCCCTTTTTGGCAAACCTCCCTTGGGAACAACCGGCCGGACATCGAGTGCAAGCCGTCGCTGTTGTGGATGTTGACCCGATCAACGATGAGCGCGCACAGCCGGACAAGCATCCGCCTGTTTTGCCGGTGGATTTTCTCGTATTTCAGCGAGCCCCAGAATCTTTCCACGATGGCCTGGTCAATGCAACACCCTGGCCAGCCAGGAAAACCCAGCTACCTGCCACGTGCAAGCTGCCGATGAAAACCGGGCCGGCAAATCGGCGACACATTCTGCCTGAGTGCCATATCCAGCAAGCTCAACAGAAAAGCGATTGTCTAGAGTGTTCGACAGTCGCCATACCGTAGCCCTCCGTCTCGCTCGGCCCTGAGTGGCAACCAGGAACAATGACCCCCTCCGCGGCACCGGAACAGACGGGTGGTCGACGCACCAGACTTGATCCAGGTGCTGAATTGCCATGAACTTCAGCAGAACCGGGCCACGAAAAATGCCGACAGCCAAAGTGCTCAGGATGTAGCTCGCTGGTACGAAGGTTGCGGCAGAACACTGCCAGTCCTGTCGCATCATCAGTCGTCCCTGATGCCGTCCCATGGCAACCCTCTGGCGTTTCAGATACCAAACTATCCGGCGGCCGCCAGTGCCGTGAAGGGACATTTACAGTACAACGCATCCAAATGTTGCATCATCTCAAGATTGTGCTTGCCATCTCCCGTCACCGCGCAGTAAAGCGACGAGCGGCTGAGTGACAGCACTCGGCATTGATGCGAATCAAGACAAGCTCTGACCGACTGCCTGGGCCTTCGCCTGAGGCTTCTTCCGGCTCATACCTTGAGCCTCTGAGCTAAAACCATCACGTGCCAGCCCTTCGCCGACCTGGGAATGAAGCTCTTCTGAATCCCCGTGATGAATGCGCTAACGTACCTTGCCGGCAGAAACCCCCTCGTGCACTCCGTGACCTGCCTGACGTTGGCAACTGCCGGGCGCAACCGGTGCCATCGATAACCGGCAACGACCTCCTGAATGGTCTGGTCGGCGACCGACGCCTCCTGCGCTACTCGAAGCTTGAAATCCGACGAGGACCCATGTCGTTTTTCCACGGTCGATTTCTCCTTTGTTGAAAGGGTAAAACACGCCCCTTGACCAAGGCGTCCTGATTTGTCCGACCACTTCGGTCAAGGGCCAATAAAATATTCTACAGGCTTCTCTATGCCGAAATGTTTAGCCACCGCAGCACTCGCCCACCTCGCCACATATTCAGAAATTGCTGCGGCCCCACAAGTCACAAAAGCCTCTGTGGTCAGTCCGCCTCTATTCTCACGCACTTGCTCGTAGCTCCTGCTTACTTCGCGAAGAATCAGCCCCCGCATCGCCTCCCTTTTATCCAATAAGACATCCTCCAGTGCGCGGCAGCATGCCTCAACAGGCCCATCTTCGATTCCTTGCTCCCCGGCAAGAGTTTTTATTGCAGTAAAAGCGTCCACCTCGGGCTTCAGGGTATAGAAATTCAGAAGATCATCATCTTCGCCTTTGGTCTCCTCTAAATTCAGCAGCAAATTCACAACAAAGCTTTCACCTTGCAGCGTATCGCTCGGCAGACCATTCCTGATGCAGATATTCTTTTCAAAACGAGCGAGCGCACTCAATATGCTTGGGGTGTCTGGGCAGGCGGCCGGAAAATCCGCGTTGTGAATACTTGCCATCTTTTCAGCCTGCAACCATAACAGAGCGACAACAGAATCGGAAAGAAAAGATTGGACCTCCCTTTCGCTGGGAGTCTCCACTTTTCCATCGCCGTAGCCGGAAAAATGCAATAAACCAACCCTGGCAACATGGTTTCTTGTAGCTTCCATATCCAAACCACTGACCTCCAGAACTTCGGCAATGTCTTTACGCCCTTTTTCTCGTAAAACCTGCTTTAATCCATACAGTGCAGGAATGACGATTTCAGACACAAACCGGTCTTCAGATTCCTGACCAATGGCAGTCAGTTGCGTAAGATATCGCATCCCCGGATCGGTCTTGAAAGAAGCTTCCCGCTTTCTTGTCAACACACCGGAAAGAGAATTATTCCCCCCAAAACAGTCATCGCGAAGCCTTTTAGCCAGTTCTTCCAAGCCGCCCTGTGACGGTGAAACCGTTCCCGGAAGATTACGTTTGATTTTCTCTACAAGCCCCGGATCCATTTGTTCCAAGACCATGGTCACAGCCTCTATCTGCAACTGTTTCCGGTGTCCCACAAGTTCATCGGGAAGACCAGCAGCAGGGAGAGTCTCAGAGGCAATGGAAGACATCAATTTTTCCAGGCAACGAGAATCAAAGTTGTCAGCACTCAAACCTGGGTGAAGCAGAAGAAAATTCTGGGCTTTTGTCTCGGTATCCAGCTCAGTTGCTTCCAGCTCGTTTCCTCCCGGGCTCTGGTCGCCGTCGGCTATTTCATACAGCCTTTTAACAACGGGAGAAAAAAAGCTTTTTCGAACGTCCACCCCTGCCAACAAATTCTGACGACAAAGATCTGCTTCACAATAAACGATATTGGGGCGGATATCATTGAAGTCGACCCGTAATTTCCGCCTTGCAGTTTCCATTTTCTCATTCAGTGAAACCATGTCTCTATAACGCAGAACTTTATTTTTTCTTTGTTTTTCCCTGCACGCTCCCACCATTGACTCCTTCTGCTTCACGTCTATCAATTCTTTTTCAATGGACTCAATCAGTCTGCTGAGTGTTTCCAGATTGCGTTGTTTCCTGCCCTTTCCTATAAATATGGGAGATTTGTCTTCCAGCCAGCAAACCACCCTGTCAAACCAGTTGGATCCCCGTTCTTTGACCTCTATTTCTTCGTTGGCTACGTTCAGACGAACCTCATATTGGGGAAAGTATTCTGCTGTGCTCAAGCCATTGACCCGTTCGTAAAATTCTGTAAATGTTCCCAAGGTCGGCACAGCTTAGCTCTTGTAGTGATACGGATACTCCCGCTGATTGTATCACGCACCCCCTCTGGAAACAATATTTTCGGCTGTGTGTACGACAAATGTCATCTTGTCCACCACCTTTCAACCCCGTAATTTCCTACTTCGAGCCTTAGCCAGGGGAGAAGTGTATGGTCTGGAAACTCAACGACTCGGGGGTGCTCTGCTAATGGGCGAGGGAGGTGAACGCACCGCTAAATGACCGCGACCATCCCACCTGGAGCGCCGACATCCGACACACGATCTGCGTTTCAGGAAGTGCCATACCCGCAAGAAGCTTTACCAAGCATGGCGGCAATCGGGCAGGTTCGGTTCACAAAAAACGTGCAAAAGCAGCGGTTCACAAGCCATCGGCTCCTGCCACGACTCAGGCGGGAAGTGCAGCAAGGACGAAGCAGAAGAAAGAAAACAACGCCGCTCACGGCTTCGGAAGATTAAATCAGCAAATTTCAGGCGAGATTCAGAATAAAAAACCTGAACGACAAGGACCCCGCCATCAAGCGAGGTCCTTGTGCACAACAGGCAGTGTCCGAACTGGGGGGGAAGGCAGCGTTTCGCTACATCATCCCATCCATGCCACCCATACCACCGCCGCCAGGCATGGCCGGACCTTCCTCTTTCTTTGGAAGTTCGGCAACCATAGCCTCCGTGGTGATCATCAGACCCGCTATCGAACACGCGTTCTGCAGAGCAACCCGAACCACTTTGGTGGGATCAATGATGCCGAGCGCCGGCAGATTCCCATATTCCCCTTTCGCAGCATCATATCCATAGTCCCTCTCTTTGCCTTTGACTGCAGACAAAATAACAGAACCTTCCTCTCCCGTGTTTGCAACAATCTGCCGAAAGGGATCTTCCATGGCACGACGCAGAATCCTGATGCCTACGTCTTGATCGGAATTCTCCCCTTTGAGATCCCGCATCCCTTCAATCGCGCGCACCAGAGCAATCCCGCCACCAGGAACGACTCCTTCTTCAACAGCAGCACGCGTCGCATGCAAAGCATCCTCAACACGGGCCTTCTTCTCTTTCATTTCCACTTCAGTCGCTGCCCCAACGCGAATGACCGCTACTCCACCAGCCAGCTTCGCCATCCTTTCCTGGAGCTTCTCCTTGTCATAATCAGAAGTCGCGTCCTCAATCTGCCTGCGAATCTGCTCAACCCGCGACTTGATCCTCGCAACAATGCCCGAACCATCGACAATCACCGTGTCCTCTTTGGATACCGTAACCCTCTTGGCACTGCCAAGACTGTCAACCGTGCACTTCTCCAGGGACAAACCCGTCTCTTCAGAAATGACGGTCGCATCCGTCAGTACCGCAATGTCCTCAAGCATCGCTTTGCGACGATCCCCAAACCCAGGTGCCTTGACGGCTGCTACCTTCACGACACCACGTATGGAATTTACCACCAGTGTCGCCAAGGCCTCACCTTCTACGTCTTCAGATATGATCAACAAGGGCTTGCCGCCTTTCGCAACCGCTTCAAGTACCGGCAATAAATCCCGAACCCCGGAAATCTTCTTGTCGTGCAACAGGATGTACGGATTCTCAAGCTCAGCACTCATGTTGCCCTGATTGTTGACGAAATACGGGGAAAGATAGCCCCGATCAATCTGCATGCCCTCCACTACTTCCAGTTCGTTCTCAAGTGTCGTCCCTTCCTCAATCGTGATGACCCCCTCTTTGCCAACTTTCTCCATGGCCTCAGCGATGATCTTTCCTATCTGTGGATCGGAATTGGCCGAAATGCTCCCAACCTGTTCAATCGCCTTGCTGTTCGAACACGGCTTCGAAAAACTCTCGATGACCTCCACCGCTCGCTCAGATGCCTTGTCTATGCCCCGCTTGAGATCCATCGGGTTCATGCCCGCCGCAACCGCCTTCACGCCTTCACGGATGATCCCCTGAGCCAGCACGGTCGCCGTGGTCGTGCCATCACCGGCAACATCCGAGGTCTGCGAAGCAACCTCTTTCAACATCTGCGCTCCCATGTTCTCAAACTTGTCCTGCAACTCCACTTCTTTGGCAACAGAAACTCCATCTTTGGTCACCGTCGGCGCGCCAAAAGATTTTTCCAATATCACATTCTTGCCTTTCGGGCCAAGCGTGACTTTCACCGCGTCGGCAAGCAGATTCACACCCGCAACCAGACGCTGCATCGCGCCACGGCCGAATTTGATTTCTTTAGCACTCATTATCCTGTTCTCCTTAACAGCTTTAGTCCAAAACCGCCATGATGTCGCTTTCACGCATCACAACGAGCTCATCACCATCCAACTTGACTTCCGTGCCCGAGTATTTCCCAAACATGATGGTTTCACCTACTTTGACATCCATCGGCAACCTCTTGCCATCATCAAGTACTTTCCCTTCACCTACGGCAAGAACTTCTCCTCTCACAGGCTTTTCCGCAGCACTGTCCGGAATGACAATGCCACCAGGACTGGTCTTTTCTTCTGCCACCCGCTTGACCACAACACGATCATGCAGTGGGCGTAATTTCACACTCATTTTTTTTACTCCAAATTTTGTCAGATAAGAACCGAATTGGAGCGACGCCCAAAGGGCCGACACTTCCAACCTGCTTCGCCGACCCATCAAAGGGACCAAGTCTCCCACCGGGAGCCATTTCTCAACGAGAGCAGGCCCGCGTATTTTACCGGGTGCCCCCTGCTTGTCAATGACTTGTACTGTACGAGCAGCATGATCGTGCCCGCTTTTCCAGTGACGATTTCCCTGCTGGAAGCTGTGGCCGGAAGGAAGCAAATGGCGCCGCAGGCAACCGGCAGCGGGGTGTTGCTCACGAACGGCTGGGAGCAAAAAACACAAGGTGTCCGAGACCATCCACCAGAGCCACCGTACCGACAGGCAGCACGCGATGTACATCTCAAGGATCAGCATGACAGCAGGCTTTAGAAAATCCAGCGGCACCAAGGGGTATGACTCTGGTGAACAAAAAGCGTGGAAAATCGATCAATCGGCGGCGGTTTGCAGGCTGCGTTCCTGCCCTGGCAACGAGGCTCGAATCTCAAGAATGCATCGCTACAAGCCGCCCAAGCAGTCGAGAAGTTTGCTAGGCAAAGCTGATGCCGTGCCCGGCATTGGCCATATCCTCGACCGCACTGGCAGACACTTGGCAGAGCGGCACGTTCTCACGGCCTAGCCCCAGGGCAGTTCTGTAAAGAAGCGAACCAAGGAAAAAATCTCGAGGGCTGGCAACGTAAACAGAAAATAGCCGTTTTCAACCGCTTTCCTCCAGGCTGGCTAAAGCGGCACAACACTCGCTTCGCGCCGCCGGCAACAAACCTGGTAGACGCGCATGAACCTGGTGGGCAACCTGGGGGACGTGAAACTTAAGCGTTTTCCGTCCTGCCAGTCTCGGCACCAAGGTTCAGGAACCTGACTTTCCCATGCGCACTCGGCAAAAGATCCAAGTCCGTGAGCGATTGGCGGTCCCGGCAGGAAAATATCTTGGCTCACCAGTACCACAACGTGGAAATATTTGTCGTCGCCAACGACGAGTCAGGCTCTATTGCAATGGTGACGGCAACTCGACCCGCTGTAAAACCGGTTGACTGAGAACCTCTTAACTCGAGAACCAACCCGAACCTAGCGCAACACCACAGTGTCTGGAAACCACCGCCCCCCCTGGAAACCATGCCTGAAAGCCCAGACGGAGTAGAATCCATGACCCACATATCCGCTGTTCACGTTCTCTTGGCAACGAACATTTTTCTCTTGCTTTGACAGCGTTTTCGCAAAAGCGCCTGTGGTGTGGGCAGGCAGTGGGGAGACCATTCAGCACGCAAGCGAGGAACGCATCCAGGAGTAGCGGAAAGCAACTTGTTACTTTCAAGTTCAAGCAAGGCACCAGTGGCTCTCATCACCCATTGAAAGACCCGGGGGAAACAGACTTCTGAAATGGTTTCAAAACGTGACGCCCCCTGCACACCTTGGGAAAACTCATCCAGTACTTGGTGCTTTGCTTTACAATTACAGAGAAATAACACTCCCTGCACACTTGGGAAAACTTGGTGGGGGGCAACTCAGGAAAAGTCAGCAACATGACACTCCCTGCACGCCTGGGAAAACTCTTGTCAAGTTGGTCTCGACTTGCGCTAAAAAAAGACACTCCCTGCACGCTTGGGAGAACTCCTGCCTGAAACCAGCTCGACCATAGGCGACTAACGGACCGCACCACCAAGATATGCCCGCAAGCGTAGCCTTGTCTCATCCGACCGGACCGTCGAAAATTCATCCTCAGCCGTGCCTCCATTTCCCACTACATTTCGGGCAGTCACGACCACCGTATAAACGGAATGGACAACCAGACCCGAAAATACCACCACAGTGGACTGAGTTGAACCTTTCAGGTCAGTATCTTGGGGACCCTGCACAGCTTCTCCATCTGAATACAACTGCACACGGTAACCCAGTTCAAAAGGAATGTTATTGATGACTGAAAATCCATAAGCGCTGGTCTCCGGGGCACGGCCATACCCATCATTGTTCGGAACCTGGATCGTCACCTGTGCTGTAGTCGACCCCGGTGTGACTTGAACGGTCGGCGTTCCAGGAACATCCAGCAAAACAAATGTGCCGGTAGACGAAGCACCGAACTCGTTTGCATTGCTTGTCCGCACTGAATTAAGGGATCACATCCCCACCCGAGAAATCAGCGCGCAACTTCTCCAGAACATCTTTCCCAACAACATGCTCGACAGCGACGCTGGTGGTCGGCGTCCCATTGTTGACCGACACACGATATTCCGCAATCGGCACTCCACCGCTTATGGGAGGCGACCAGCTCAGCACCAGTCTCTGCGTGGCCTCCCAGACAGGAGAGGAAAGAACCGGTGTTCCGGGTACCCCTCCCTTCGTCATAAATTTGTAGGCAACAGCAGATCCAGTACCCACCGAGTTTTGTGCAGATATCAATATCCGATAACTTGTCTCCTGCTCAAGGCCCCGGAGAACAACCGCAAATCTCATACCGGTCGTGGGCGCAGTCTTGGTTGCAACGACTTCCCCCCCACCATCAAGGGCACGGATGATGTAGCCAAACATCAGATCGACATCATCAACCTGAGAACCATATGCGCGGTTCCCAATCCCCCCGCCATACCCGTCGTTGTCCGGAGCCTCGACCGTCACCCGCACCGTGTTGACTCCCGGTACAAGCTCCACGATGGTCGGCGTTCCAGGAACATCCAGCAAAACAAATGTGCCAGTAGACGAAGCACCGAACCCATTTGCATTGCTTGCCCGCACTGAATTAAGGGATCACATCCCCACCCGAGAAATCAGTGCGCAACTTCTCCAGAACATCTTTCCCAACAACATGCTCGACAGCGACGCTGGTGGTCGGCGTCCCATTGTTGACCGACACACGATATTCCGCAATCGGCATTCCACCGCTTATGGGGGCCGACCAGCTCAGTACCAGGCTGTTTGGGCGACCTCCATTCAAGTACCACATCTGTTGGTGTATCAGGTATGTCTATCAGTGCCCTAAGCGACGGTAGCGTACGGGCACTGCCAAAATACCAGGTTCCTGGATCCCAGCGAGAAAAGGTTGTGGCTCCGGCGCACATTTCATTAGGTTTAGTGGGGCACTGGAGTTGCGACTGAGTGCGAGTTGAACTCTCGTCCAGTTGCCCGACTCCGTCATTTCCGGTGAGGTTCATGGTGACTGTCCCATTAACCAAGCCTGATGCATAGCTGTAGTTGGTAGTGGACTCATTAACTGCCCACAAGTCCACCAACATCTGAATTTCCCGTCACCGTACTCAAAGCGTGGCTTTCTTCGACAATGCCGCCTTCGGCGATAGAACCCACAAGCCCACCAATCTGCTTAGCTTCATTAACTCCATTAACCTGGCTCAAAGCGTAGCTTTCTTCGACAATGCCGCCTTCGGCGATAGAACCCACAAGCCCACCAATCTGCTTAGCTTCATTAACTCCATTAACCTGGCTCAAAGCGTAGCTTTTTCTGACAATGCCACCTTTGGCGATAGAACCCACAAGCCCACCAACATTTAAATATCCCGTCACCGTACTCAAAGCGTAGCTTTCTTCGACAGAGCCACCTCCCTCGAGAGAACCTACAAGTCCACCAACAGCCGCCGACCCTTCAATCACAATTCCAACCGCCCTGCTTTCTCGAATTGCGCCATCGTGGAAGCGATCACATCAATCCCGGTGGTAACACCCCCCGCTAAGTGGCCCACAATACCACCAACTGCCCTCTTCCTTTCACACTGGCATTTGACAAAACCAAGTTCTTTACCACTGCACCACCACGCAGATCGGAAAATAAACCGACGTCGTATTCTTCGGGCCGGTCAATGAACAAATTGGAAATCCGGTAACCGCCACCATCAAAAACACCGGTAAAATTTTTGATGGACCTAAAGCCTTTTTCTCCGTCCCAATTGCGTGTCTGGATCGCTTCAATGTCTTGGGTCAACTGGAAATATGCCGTGGGAGTGGTAGCTGTGATTGTGCTGATGGCCTGCAACTGGCACACCCTGGCAATCTGATAAACCTGGCCACTAACGGGGATTGTGGTTTCCGCACACGGTTCTTGGGCGGAAAGATCAGTGGTCGCGGCCAAACAAACCGTCAGCAACACAACCATGAACCACACTTCAAAATGCTTTGGCAATGCCGAAAAATTTTCCTTTAAGGAAACAAAAATATAGACCCACCATTACCTTGCTCCTGCGTTGCCAAACAACACCGTCTCACATTAAAGGACAGAGCACTTGCTCCGCCAAGCTTAAACCTGACAATGACCGTGTTCTGGCTAAGGCACCAGACACCTCAAGCGTAAATATCAGTTCTTGATGTTGTACACGGCTCCGTCACTAAAACAACAGCTTTCTTCTGTTATACCTCATAAGCCATCACAACATTCAATTTGTTTATGCTTCAGGTACGACCAGCATGGTCATGTCCACTTTGCCCCATCTAGAAATGTCCGCTTTTTTGTTTCATGACTTCCCTGCTGAAATCTGTGCTCGTGAGGAAGTGTATGAGGCAAAAATCCACCAGCCGGCAAAGTGTTGCTCATGTACGAGTGGGAACGAAAGGGAGCGTGGCGCGTTTTCGCAACCATCCTCCAGGAACTCCTGACACACCGAAGGTCGGCGCACAAATTGCACCTTGGCAAGCGGCAGAGCCATAGGTTTTATCAGCCTTGGCGGCACCAAGGCAACCAAACCCAAGTGATCAAAAGTCGCGGAAAATCGAGTAATCGTCAACCGCGAGGCAGGCATGGACTGACCTGGAATCCAAACGCAGACCCACGACCATCTAGGCTTTTACAACAACAGCAGGGTCGTTACAGGAACTTTATCAGATGACTATGCCGCTGACCTGGCACTATATGCCGGTTGATTTTCCATTTGGACACATCGACCTGAAATGAACCAGTCTGCACAACATTGTGCAGTTGTTTTCCAATGAACAGCTTGCTACCATGACCGGCAGGCGATGTTGCCCATGCGTGCGGTGTGCGTGTTAATTTGAACGGCGCCTTTGCTGCAGCGAGAGAGTGTTGCCCGTGCGTGCGGTGTGCGTGTGCACATGCCATGCTTCTCTGGTGCACCGGGATGGTGTCGCCCAGGTGCGCGGTGTGCGTGTTGATTTAAATGATCGAAAAGTGCAGTTTAGGAGATATGGGGCCGCTGCCAAGCGGACTACATAAAAAGTTCTCCCGACTGTTTCCTGACAGAGTTGGTTCCTCAGCCGGTTTGCTGACGAACACCGAAGCGTTTCACTCGTTTTAAGGAGGTACCCAAAACCGCAAAATGATAGTTCACACAACTGACGAAACGTTTGAGGAGCAGGTGCTCGGGTCCGACGTGGCCGCCCTTGTAGATTTTTGGGCCGAATGGTGCGGCCCCTGCAAGTCGATTGCCAAAATTCTCGAGGAAGCTGAACAGGAATACGAGGGCAAACTCAAAGTCTTCAAGCTAAATGTCGATGAAAACAAAAAAAGCCCGGAAAGATATGGTGTCAGGGGTATTCCCACTCTCATCATTTTCAAAAACGGAAATCGTATTGCAACACAGGTGGGAGCTTTGACCAAGTCGCAGCTGGTGGCTTTTATCGCCCAAGCCATTTGATCCCCACATCACTCGGAAACATGCTACCATCCACTGGCCGGTGCTCCCAAACGCGGGCAGAAGGTTGCACTTCAGAAAAGCAGCGCGATTGCCTTGGCACTTTGATAGGACTTCGCTTCTCAATCCCACTACTTTGATCAGGGAGTTTGCTTCGTAAATGAATTTGACAGAACTTAAAAAACAGCCGGCGCCGCAGTTGCTGGAAATCGCTGAAAAGCTAGGGATAGAAGATCTTTCAAGGGCCCGCCGACAGGACATTGTTTTTTCCATCCTGAGGGCCACTTCACGGAACCAGGAAGATATTACCGGCGATGGGGTTCTGGAAATACTGCAGAACGGATTTGGATTTTTGCGCTCCGAGGGAGGCTCGTACTTGGCCGGGCCCGACGATATTTACGTATCACCCAGCCAAATCAGGCGCTTTGGCTTACGTACCGGCGACACCATATCGGGGCGGGTGCGCCCGCCCAAAGCAGATGAGCGCTATTTTGCAATGCTGAAAGTGCAAACCGTCAACGGTGAGCAATCGGAAAACGCCCGCAACAAAATTCTTTTTGAAAACCTGACGCCCCTCCATGCCGAAGAAAGACTCAAACTGGAACGTGGCAACGGGAGCTCGGAAGACATCACCGCCCGCATCATTGATATCGTGGCACCGATTGGCAAAGGGCAGAGGGGCCTCATCGTTTCCCCACCGAAAGCTGGAAAAACCATCATGCTGCAAAACATTGCCCAAAGCATCGCTTCCAATTCCCCGGAGTGCTATTTGATCGTGCTGTTGATAGACGAGCGCCCCGAAGAAGTCACAGAGATGTCCCGTATGGTACAGGGCGAAGTCGTCTCCAGCACTTTTGACGAACCGGCGACACGGCACGTGCAGGTATCGGACATGGTAATCGAGAAAGCCAAGCGATTGACGGAACACAAACGAGATGTCGTGGTCCTGCTGGACTCCATCACCCGTCTGGCGAGAGCGCACAACACTGTATCGCCGGCTTCAGGAAAAGTGTTAACCGGTGGGGTGGATGCCAACGCACTGCACCGCCCAAAACGGTTTTTTGGTGCCGCACGAAACTTGGAGGAAGGTGGAAGCCTAACCATCATCGCCACGGCGCTCGTTGAAACCGGCTCCAAAATGGACGAAGTCATTTACGAGGAATTCAAAGGCACCGGGAACATGGAAATTCATCTCGATCGCCGGATTACCGAGCGCAGGGTTTTCCCGGCAATCAACATCAACCGCTCCGGCACTCGGCGCGAAGAGCTGCTGATCGAGCCAGACGAGTTACAGAAAATCAGGATTTTAAGAAAGTTCCTGAATCAAATGGATGAATGTGAAGCCATGGAGTTTATGCTGAAAAAACTTTCAGCCACCAAAACCAACAAAGAGTTTTTTGAAGCAATGAAGCGTTGACCCTTCCCGGGCTACCGCTCTTTCCCTCAGAACAAGGCGATGTCTTTTCGGTAAAAAGCACCGTCCCAACTGTGTGCTTCGCAACAGGGATACGCGCGCTGTCTCGCCGCAGCAAAATCAGCGCCGAGGGCCGTGACGCACAAAACTCTTCCTCCAGACGCCACGATGTGCCCATCGGGACTCGCTTGGGTGCCACAATGAAAAATCTTTAGTGAATCTGTGGCAATGCTTTCTGCCAGCCTATCAATCTTCGCGCCCCGCAGGTATTCTCCTGGATAAGCTTGTGAAGCCATTACGACCCCCACCGAAACCCGCTCATCCCATCCCAGTTCCAGACCTGCAGTTTTATCGAAAAGGGTGGCCAGGATCAGTTCCAGAAAATCGCCCTGCATGCGCATGAAGATCGGCTGTGTTTCAGGATCGCCCAGGCGGCAATTGAATTCAAGAACAACAGGATTTTTGTTTTCTTGGATCATCAGACCAGCGTAAAGAAAACCAAAAAACGGGAAACCTTCGGTCACCATGCCTTCAAGTGTTGGCGTAATTACTTCCTTGATTACCCGTTCCTGCAGTTCAGGGTCCATAAATGGGGCTGGAGAACAGGCCCCCATTCCTCCCGTGTTTGGTCCACGCCCATTTTCATCGCGGGCTTTATAGTCACAGGCACTCGCCAAAGGCAAAAAACGTGTGCCACCGACCACACACATAAAACTCGCTTCCCTGCCGGGCGAAAATTCTTCAATCAATATCTTTTTTCCAGCTTCACCATGAACACCAACAATCAGCATGGCTTTAATCGCCTGCTGAACCGCGACACGATCTCTTGCCACAACCACCCCCTTCCCTGCTGCCAGGCCATCTGCTTTTATCACCAGCGGCAAAGGCTGTCTGGAAGCGTAAGCCAGAGCTTCTTCCGGATTTTCAAAAACCACGCTGGCCGCGCAAGGAATATGGTACTTACGCATAAAATGCTTGCTGAACGCCTTTGAGGATTCAAGGCGCGCAGCCATTTGCCGTGGACCAAAAACCGCAAGTCCTTTTTTCTGGAAGCGATCCACGATACCAAGTGACAAAGGGACTTCCGGGCCGACAACCGTTAAATCTATGGAGTGTGTTTTCGCAAAAGCTAGCAAACCGCTGACATCTTCCGCTCGAACAGCAACGTTTTCCGCCTTGGGTTCCCGCATGGTTCCCGCGTTTCCAGGAGCGACAAAAACGGTTTTTGCCAAAGGGCTTTGGGCCAGCTTCCACACCAAGGCATGTTCTCTCCCACCGCCGCCGACCACCAATATCTTCAAGCTGCCCATCACAAGTCAGGCTCACAATCCATAACAAAAACTACGAATGCCAGTAAACCGCACCACAACACCCTGAGCATCAGCAGTCGCCGCAAGTTCCTCGTCCCGCCTGGAACCACCCGGTCGGATGACTGCGACGCACCTGTCCGACAGCTCATTGCGAAGCCATCCGAAAAAAGGAAAAAATCATCTGCCACCGGAATCGGCGGCAGGTCGAACGATGGTAATGGCTGCACCGTCGGTCGCGCCGCTTCAAGACCTGAACCGAACGCACGATCAGTGACGGAAATGACGAATCCCGGTAAATACCTTGGCAACACCCTGAGCATCAGCAGTCGCCGCAAGTTCCTCGTCCCGCCTGGAACCACCCGGTCGGATGACTGCGACGCACCTGTCCGACAGCTCATTGCGAAGCCATCCGAAAAAAGGAAAAAATCATCTGCCACCGGAATCGGCGGCAGGTTGAACGATGGTAATGGCTGCGCCGTCGGTCGCGCCGCTTCAAGACCTGAACCGAACGCACGATCAGTGACGAAAATGGCGAATCCCGGTAAATACCATGGCGACGTCCAAGGCATCAGCAGTCGCCGCAAGTTCCTCGTCCCGCCTGGAACCACCCGGTCGGATGACTGCGACGCACCTGTCCGACAGCTCATTGCGAAGCCATCCGAAAAAAGGAAAAAATCATCTGCCACCGGAATCGGCGGCAGGTCGAACGATGGTAATGGCTGCACCGTCGGTCGCGCCGCTTCAAGACCTGAACCGAACGCACGATCAGTGACGAAAATGGCGAATCCCGGTAAATACCGTGGCAACACCCAGAGCATCAGCAGTCGCCACAAGTTCCTCGTCCCGCCTGGAACCACCCGGTCGGATGACTGCGACGCACCTGTCCGACAGCTCATTGCGAAGCCATCCGAAAAAAGGAAAAAATCATCTGCCACCGGAATCGGCGGCAGGTCGAACGATGGTAATGGCTGCACCGTCGGTCGCGCCGCTTCAAGACCTGAACCGGACGCACGATCAGTGACGGAAATGACGAATCCCGGTAAATACCATGGCAACACCCAGAGCATCAGCAGTCGCCGCAAGTTCCTCGTCCCGCCTGGAACCACCCGCTTGAATGACTACGACGAACCTGTCCGACAGCTCATTGCGAAGCCATCCGAAAAAAGGAAAAAATCATCTGCCACCGGAATCGGCGGCAGGTCGAACGATGGTAATGGCTGCACCGTCGGTCGCGCCGCTTCAAGACCTGAACCGAACGCACGATCAGTGACGGAAATGACGAATCCCGGTAAATACCTTGGCAACACCCTGAGCATCAGCAGTCGCCGCAAGTTCCTCGTCCCGCCTGGAACCACCCGGTCGGATGACTGCGACGCACCTGTCCGACAGCTCATTGCGAAGCCATCCGAAAAAAGGAAAAAATCATCTGCCACCGGAATCGGCGGCAGGTCGAACGATGGTAATGGCTGCACCGTCGGTCGCGCCGCTTCAAGACCTGAACCGGACGCACGATCAGTGACGAAAATGGCTAATCCCGGTAAATACCATGGCAACACCCAGAGCATCAGCAGTCGCCGCAAGTTCCTCGTCCCGCCTGGAACCACCCGGTCGGATGACTGCGACGCACCTGTCCGACAGCTCATTGCGAAGCCATCCGAAAAAAGGAAAAAATCATCTGCCACCGGAATCGGCGGCAGGTCGAACGATGGTAATGGCTGCACCGTCGGTCGCGCCGCTTCAAGACCTGAACCGAACGCACGATCAGTGACGGAAATGACGAATCCCGGTAAATACCTTGGCAACACCCTGAGCATCAGCAGTCGCCGCAAGTTCCTCGTCCCGCCTGGAACCACCCGGTCGGATGACTGCGACGCACCTGTCCGACAGCTCATTGCGAAGCCATCCGAAAAAAGGAAAAAATCATCTGCCACCGGAATCGGCGGCAGGTCGAACGATGGTAATGGCTGCGCCGTCGGTCGCGCCGCTTCAAGACCTGAACCGAACGCACGATCAGTGACGAAAATGGCGAATCCCGGTAAATACCATGGCGACGTCCAAGGCATCAGCAGTCGCCACAAGTTCCTCGTCCCGCCTGGAACCACCCGGTTGAATAACCGCCGTCACTCCTGCCCGACAGGCGACTTCCAAGGCGTCTGAAAAAGGGAAAAAAGCATCTGAGGCCATGACTGGAGGCGGATCGAATGATGCCGTCAGCTGCACCGCCAATCGTACCGCTTCAATTCGGGAAGTCTGCCCTCCTCCGATACCGGTTGTGCACAGCCCACTTGCCAACACGATTGCATTGGATCTGACATATTTGGCAACCCGCCAGGCAAACTTCAAATCCACCATTTCCATATCTCCGGGCTGGCGCTTGGTCACGCATTGCAACTCTTCGTTTTTGAAGTCCACGTCATCTTCTTCCTGGACAAGAATGCCTCCGGCAACACGACGATATTGAAAACCTCCTCTATTTGCCTTGGCAGCCAGCACACGCAGTGCCGGCTTGGCGGCAAAGCAGTCCAAAGCTTCATCAGCTACGCCCGGAGCCACTACTATTTCCACAAATTGCCGCTCCAGCACTGCTTGCACAACCGGCACGTCGACCGTATGGTTAAATGCGACAATTCCCCCGTATGCAGACAACGAATCGGCCTCGCAGGCACGAACATAAGCACTTTGCAGGTCTTGCGCACAAGCCGCGCCACACGGGGTCGCATGTTTTACGATCACACAGGCTGCCTGCTCAAACTGTGACACGCAACGCAATGCCACATCCATATCCACAATGTTGTTGAAAGAGAGTTCCTTGCCTCGCAACTGCACCATGCTCCCCGTACTGTTGCTGTCGGTATAAAAAGCACTGGCCTGATGCGGATTCTCGCCATAGCGAAGTTTGCTCTTTTTAACAAATAACGGTGAAAAAACCTCCGGGAAAGCGCCATCTTTTTTTGCGAACCAGTCACTGATTTCGGCGTCGTAGCGGGTAGTAACAGCAAAGGCTTTGGCAGCCAGACGGCGGCGCAGACTGCCCGGCAAAGTGTTGGAATTTTCCCGAAATGCCTTTTCGATGACGGGGTAATCTTCTGGACTGCTCAATGCCGCCACGTACTGATGATTTTTCGCGCCGGCTCTCAACAACGCCACACCGCCAATATCAATATTTTCCAGTGCGGCTTGAAAATCACTCGGAAAACAAGCTACGGTTTCTACGAAGGGGTATAAATTAACCGCCACCAAATCTATTTCCTGTATTCCCGTAGCTTCCATTTCCGCGCGATGATGCACCCGGTCTGCCAGCAGCCCACCATGAATCTTTGGATGCAAGGTCTTGACCCGCCCACCAAAAAATTCCGGGCTGCCGGTATAATCACCGACTTCAACGACTTTAATTCCCTCTGCGCGCAATACTTTGGCAGTGGACCCGGTTGACAAAATTTCTACCCCGTGCTCGAAAAGAAAGCGCGCAAAAGATACAATCCCTTTCTTGTTCGAAACACTCAGCAAAGCTCGTCGCACGGGGAGCAAATCATCCTGAGAAACAGATTTTTTCATTACAAAGCAGCTCACACAAAGAACCGAAACTCAGCCCGATTTCGAAACACATGAGTCTGGCAAGCGTACAATTACCAACTCCGGGATTCATAAACCGCGGCACGCGCCCGGCAGGATTCGAACCTGCGACCTCTGCCTCCGGAGGGCAGCGCTCTATCCGGCTGAGCTACGGACGCACGAAACACGACGCTGCACTCACTGACAAGATGCAAGTCCAAACCCATGCAACTGGAAAGTGAACACAAGACCGAAGGTGCTTATAATCGGGTCTCGATTATAACAGTCATGAAAGGAGTCTTTCTTTATGGATGACAAACATTTTTACCAACAATTTTCTGTTCTGCTGGTTTTGATGATTGTGACAGTGGCGGGGATTCTTATCCTTGCCCGGTTACTGTCCGACGTACATGGCGACATCAGTGTCATGCAGGTTATGGCAATCGAGGAGCGAATCAAGCCGCTGGGCGCTGTCTATACAGGCGCACCACCTGAAACAAACATCTTGTCTGCGGCGCAGAGCGGGGGCGAAAAAAAGACTGAAGGCGATGCCCTGCCGCCAGGCAATGCTGTTGCTGCAGGAGGGGTAAAAAACGTTGAGCCTGGCAAAGAAACCTATGATCAGGTTTGTGCCGCATGCCATATCTCCGGCATCGCCGGGGCTCCGAAGTTTGGCGATAAAACTGCCTGGAAACCACGTATCGCTACCGGTATGGATGCCTTGTACAAAGCGGCTTTGCAAGGTCTTAACGCCATGCCTGCCAAAGGTGGCCGTCCGGACTTGCCTGATGCCGACATAAAAGCCGCGGTGGATTACCTGGTCAAGGCGGCACAGGGGACGCCAACAGCTGCAGGGACAGAAAGCCAGACCAAAAAAACCGCTGACGCTGTACCAGGCGATGTGGCGGCGGATTCAAAGCGCGGCAAAGAAACCTACGATCAGGTTTGTGCCGTATGCCATAGTTCCGGCATCGCCGGGGCTCCGAAGTTTGGCGACAAAACTGCCTGGCAACCACGTATCGCTACCGGTATGGATGCCTTGTACAAAGCGGCTTTGCAAGGTCTTAACGCCATGCCTGCCAAAGGTGGCCGTCCGGACTTGCCTGATGCCGACATAAGAGCCGCGGTGGATTACCTGATCAAAGCGGCACAGGGGACGCCAACAGCTGCAGGGACAGAAAGCCAGACCAAAAAAACCGCTGACGCTGTACCAGGTGATATGGCGGTGGATTCAAAGCGCGGCAAAGAAACCTACGATCAGGTTTGTGCCGTATGCCATAGTTCCGGCATCGCCGGGGCTCCGAAGTTTGGCGACAAAACTGCCTGGCAACCACGTATCGCTACCGGTATGGATGCCTTGTACAAAGCGGCTTTACAAGGTCTTAACGCCATGCCTGCCAAAGGTGGCCGTCCGGACTTGCCTGATGCTGACATAAGAGCCGCGGTGGATTACCTGGTCAAGGCTGTGCAGTAAAAATCGGTATTTTTGACAAATCCTCCCCCTGCTGAAAATCCATCTCACCACTTGGAACAAAGCGGCGAACCATGTCCGTCGGTGAACCATCGCGGGGCTCTGATGAATGAACAAGACGTGCCCAAGCACTAAAGTGGCCTTCCAGTGTTGTCCTCGGTAATCCCCGGCCGCAGTTCCGCCTGCTTGCCGCCACGCCAACCGAGGCATGACGCTGCAACAAACATGATGTCAAGCGTCGTCCCGAACCGGGTCTGCCCTTGTTTTTCGTGATGCCCGGAAACGCTCAGGCACCTAAAAACGCTTCGTCTCATTGACGGTGTGCGCAACTGAAACAGTGGCGATAGCTTCATGATTTTCCTCGATGCAAAAAATCACACCCGGGGACCGGGCAAAAACGATTACCCCGGCCTGTATAAAAATTTCTGCCGACTCAGAAACTTCAGTGGCTGACAGAAAGCAAGGTGAAAGGTAGCCGATGACAACACAGGCAACACACACCTTTGCAAGAATGCTTTTATTTCCGGATTGTCAGTCTGCCGGCCGGCGGGCCGCACCTGTCGGCAACACTTTCGCCGCCATCTTGTTCTGCTTCTGAAGTTACAATGCGGTTCACAATGATTATTCTGGGAGACTCAGAAATTGGCAACTAAATCTTTGATCAAAAACGCGTGGCAAATAGAAAAAATGCGCACTGCCGGAAAGCTGGCGGCACAAGTCCTTGAGGCACTGGAAGGAAAAATCATCCCGGGGATCAGCACGGAGGAGATCAACGACTTTTGCCACCGTTTTATCGTCGAGGAGCTCGATTGCGTTCCTGCCCCTTTAAACTATCTGGGCTTTCCCAAGTCCGTTTGCACTTCAGTCAACCACCAGGTGTGTCATGGAATTCCAGGGCAGAGGCACCTGAAGGCCGGAGACATCATCAATGTCGATGTCACCGTCATCAAAGATGGATTTCACGGTGACACCAGCAAAATGTTTGCCGTTGGAAAACCTGGTGTGCTTGCCCGGCGCCTGATGGAAATCACACGTCGTGCCATGTGGGAAGGAATAAAACAGGTTGCACCTGGAGCAAGACTGGGAGATATCGGGCATGCCATTCAAAGCTTCGCTGAAAAGGAGAGATTCAGTGTGGTTCGGGAATACTGCGGGCACGGAATCGGGCTGGGATTCCACGAGGAACCCAAAGTCCTGCACTACGGAACCCGCCATACCGGCAGCGAGATCCTCCCGGGAATGACGTTTACCATTGAACCGATGATCAACGCCGGCAAAAGGCACGTCCGGTTACTGCCCGACCAATGGACTGTGGTCACCAAAGACCATTCCCTGTCAGCACAATGGGAACACACGATCCTGGCGACCGAACAGGGCTATGAAGTGCTGACTTTGCGGCAGGAAGAACGCGCTCCTGAATCCGAAGCGGGACGACAGTGAATCCAGGGCTGGCAAAACTCAACCTTTATCCTTTTGAGCGACTGTCCGGATTGCTTAAAAACATCCCCCGTCCGGATAACCTCATCCAGCTTTCACTGGGGGAACCAAAACACGAACCACTGGCTTTTATTGCCGCTCTGCTGCGTGAAGGAAACGTCGGCCTTGCCAGCTATCCTTCAACCCGTGGGGGCGAAAAAATACGGACAGCCTGTGCCTCATGGCTGTGCAAACGTTTTGGATTGCCTGATGTATCCATAACTGAAGAACACCACGTGCTGCCAGTAAACGGGACCCGCGAGGCATTGTTTTCCATTGCACAATGCTTGGTAAAAAGCGCTGAAAATGTGCTGGTCATGTTGCCCAACCCGTTTTACCAGATTTATGAAGGAGCCGCATTTCTTGCCGGAGCAGAACCGTTTTATCTGAATTGCCTCGCTGAAAATGGTTTTCTGCCTGATTTCGAAGAAGCGAGCGAAAGCGACTGGCAACGGTGCCAGCTGATATATGCTTGTTCACCTGGCAACCCCAGTGGACGAGTCATGCCGCAGGAAATGTTCACAAAACTGATTCGCCTCGCGCACCGTTATGATTTCTTCATCATTTCCGACGAGTGCTATTCGGAAATCTACCTCGACGAAGGCACACCGCCGCTGGGTTTACTCAACGCTTCCTGGCTTCTGGGCAACAATGATTTTTCCCGCTGTCTCGCTTTTTACAGTCTTTCCAAACGCTCCAACCTGCCCGGCATGCGTTCCGGCTTTGTTGCCGGAGACCCACACCTGATTGCATCTTTTGCAAAATATCGAAGCTACCACGGCTGCGCCATGTCTCCCCTGTTTCAAAAACTCAGTGCCGCTGCTTGGGCAGACGAGGAGCATGTGCGGGAAAACCGGGCGGCTTACCAAAGAAAATTCCAGAACTTCAGAAATATCGTTGCCGACCGCTTTCAGTTTCACGCTCCCGAAGGGGGTTTTTATTTCTGGCCGAATATCCGCTGTGCAGACGAAGATTTCACGCGCCGACTGTATGGCACAAAAGGCGTGGAGGTATTACCAGGTTCCTATCTATCGCGCATGGTTCGGGGTTGCGACCCCGGTGCCGGGCGCGTTCGAATCGCACTGGTGCCGGAGGAAAAGGTCTGCCAGAAAGCGGCGTACCGCCTGCAGGAATTCCTCAATGAAGAACCCCCTCTTCATTGAGGCGGGCATTTCGAAGAGCAGCCACGTCATTTTTGCGCATCATCCGTACAACGACAGTTTTGACTTTCTCACGATCGACTGACTGTCGGCTCCCATGGACTGCAATTTCCCCAGTGCCGATGGTGATTCCATAACCCGGTCCCGACACAATAAATCAGGGGTTTCCCGACAATGGAGTTCGCCGTGTTCCACCTGAAAGTTCCAAAAAAAAGCAAGGAATTTTCAGCGTTCGCCTCATCGTCAACAAGTTCAGGCTGCACGATGACCGAGCCATTAAAAAACCATTGAGGCGGGCATTTCGAAGAGCAGCCACGTCATTTTTGCGCATCATCCGTACAATGACAGTTCTGACTTTCTCACGATCGACTGACTGTCGGCTCCCATAGACTGCAATTTCCCCAGTGCCGATGGTGATTCCATAACCCGATCCCGGCACAATACATCAGAGTTTTCCTGACAATAGAGTTCGCCGTGTTCTACCTGAAAGTTCCAAAAGAAAGCAAGGAATTTTCAGCGTTCACCTCATCGTCAACAAATCAAGCTGCATGATGACAAAGCCATTAAAAAAACCATTGAAGCGGGCATTTCGCAGCAGCCACGTCATTTTTGCGCATCATCCGTACAACAACAGCTCTGACTTTCTCACGAGCGACTGACAGTCGGCACCCATGGACTACAATTTCCCCAGTGCCGATGGTGATTCCATAGCCCGGTCACTGCACAATAAAGCAGAGTTTTCATTACAATGGAGTTCGCCGTGTTCTATTTGAAAGTTCCATTAAAGAAAGCAAGGAATTTTCAGTGTTCACCTCATCGTCAACAAAATCAGGATCCATGATGACAGAGCCGTTAAAAAAAACCATTGAAGCGGCTTATGAAAACCGCCTCTCAATCCAGCCTGAAGACACCACTCACCCGGCCCGAAACGCCATAGAAGATTGCCTGGGAAACATGGAACGGGGAACGCTTCGTGTCGCCGAGAAACTCAACGGAGAATGGCACGTACATCAATGGCTGAAAAAAGCCGTGCTCCTGGCCTTCCGATTTAAGGAAAACAAAGTATTCGAAGCTGGATATACCCGTTTCTTTGACAAGCTGGAACTGCGCTTTGCGTCCTACGACGAAGCTCGTTTTCAAAAAGAAAAAGTCCGGGTGGTGCCGGGAGCTACAGTCCGCAGAGGTTCTTACATCGCAGAAAATGTTGTTTTGATGCCAAGTTACGTTAACATTGGTGCTTATGTGGACTCCGGCACCATGATAGACACCTGGGTCACGATAGGTTCCTGTGTACAAATCGGCAAGAACGTACACATTTCCGGAGGGGTGGGGATTGGCGGAGTGCTGGAACCCCTGCAGGCAAATCCTACGATCATAGAAGACGACTGTTTCATCGGGGCCCGCTCAGAAATTGTGGAAGGGGTCGTGGTTGAACGCGGCAGCGTCGTTTCCATGGGCGTGTATATCGGGAAAAGCACGCGGATTTATGACCGCCGGAGCGGGAACACGCTATATGGCCGTATCCCTTCAGGTTCGGTGGTTGTTCCCGGTTCGTTCCCGGCAAAAGACGGTTCACACAGTCTTTACTGCGCAGTCATCGTCAAGCAGGTGGACGAAAAAACCAGGTCAAAAACCAGTATAAATCAACTGCTTCGCATGTCAGAGTAATGAAAACGCTTGAACTGACTCAAGCCCTGATCCGAAAACCCTCAGTCACTCCGAAGGACTGTGGTTGCCAGACCCTGATCGCGGACCGGCTCGCTAAAATCGGCTTTGACATTCAAACCATGAACTGCGAAGGCGTGTCCAACCTCTGGGCACGGCTGGGCAATGAACCACCACTGCTGGCATTTGCCGGCCACACGGATGTGGTGCCGACCGGCGACCTGGCAGCATGGAAATACCCACCTTTTGACGCAACAATAGAAGGCAATCTCTTGTATGGACGCGGCGCGGCGGATATGAAAGGCGGCGTTGCCGCAATGGCGACAGCATGCGAACGCTTTGCCCCGCTCCGATCCCGAGGTTCACTCGCATTGCTTTTGACCAGCGATGAAGAAGGGCCGGCCTTGCATGGCACGAAGCATGTGGTTGATACCTTGCAGGAATCCGGCACAAAAATAGATTGGTGTGTGATCGGAGAACCTTCCTGTTCCCTTTCTTTCGGCGACAGCATCAAGCATGGACGCCGTGGTACATTAACCGGCTATCTGCGTATAAACGGGATACAGGGACATATCGCCTACCCGGAAAAAGCACGCAACCCAATCCATGAATCAGCACAATTTTTCAAAAAGCTGTGTGCAGAAAGCTGGGATGAGGGAAACGACGATTTCCCTCCAACCAGTCTGCAAATTGTTGAAACGCATGCCGGAGTCGGAGCCGACAATGTCATTCCCGCAACCCTGAAGGCCACTTTCAACTTCCGCTACTCCACCGCCGTCAGCGACGGGCAGTTGCGTGCCCGGGTTGTGCAATTGTTGAATGCTGAAAAACTGGACTACGAACTGAAGTGGCACACCTCTGGCAAACCTTTTTTAACCAGAGGGGGAAAGCTGAAACAGGCAGTGTGTACAGCAGTCGCAGGCGTCACCGGAATTCTGCCGCAGCCTTCAACGGCAGGTGGTACATCCGACGGTCGCTTCATTGCCCCCGCGGGAGCAGAAGTGATTGAATTTGGCACACTAAACGACAGCATTCACAAAATAAATGAACACGTACACGTAGGGGACCTGGAACGTTTAAGCGAAATCTATTACCGCGTCATGACTGATTTGCTTGGCGATTAACCCACGCTCCAGCCTGCAATCGCCGCAGAAATTCCTCGCGGTGTTCCTGACCTGAAGCAATAAGCGCTTTTTCCAGGCGCTCATCCAAAGCCGTGCCCTCACCCTTCCCCAGGTGACCGCGTGTATGTTCAAAGCGCAAGTAAATCAACCAGGTATTCAAGACATCCCACTCACAGTAATTACGGATCTTCTGGATCTCACTGTTTTGCCATAGCTCGTAAACCTGGTCACCGTGCATACCCGGCTTTCCCGGGAAACCCATAATTTTGGCAACCTCGTCCAGAGGCGCTCGATTTTGACCACTGTAGCCTGACAACACGTCCATGAGGTCCAAATGCCGCTGGTGAAAACGGTTGTAGTAGTTGTTCCAGCGAAAAGCTTGGTCAGAGTCCCCAGACTCCCAGTATAAGGAAGCATCTACACTCCGGAACAAAGAACGGTAATGCAACACCGGGAAGTCAAAACCACTGCCATTCCAGCTCACTAATTGCGGCTTGTGCCTGGCAAGCAGCACGAAAAAAATTCGCAGCAAGTCTTTCTCCGGAGTATTTTCATCACCTATCGAATCCACAAGCAGCTTTTTCCCGTCATCGAACACAAAAGAGATGGCGATCACCCGATGCAGGTGCGGTGGCAAAAAACGCTTTCCGGTTTTTTGTTCATGAACATGCTCCAACACGCGTACCGCATCCTGGTCGGCCAGGCCCTGCATATCATGAAGCAATCTTCCGGCATCCGCGTCAGGTACGGTTTCAATATCAAAAGCCATTCGCTTCATGATGGGAAAATCCCGCTGGAAATATAGCGGTCACCACGATCGCAGACGATGGACACCACCAAAGCTCCTTTTTGCTCGTGCGCCACCTGCGTAGCAACCCGGACACAGCCACCCGAAGAAGGCCCGCAAAAAATTCCCTCACGGGAGGCAAGTTCGCGCATGGTGTTTTCCGCGTCTTCCTGCGTCACGTCTATTTCACGGTCAACGCGCGAGGCGTCGAATATCTTCGGCAAATAAGCTTTTGGCCAGCGCCTAATGCCGGGAATTCGGGTTCCTTCCGCCGGTTGCACGCCGATGATCTCAATCGCAGAGTTACATTCTTTCAAATAGTGGGAAACTCCCATAATGGTTCCCGTAGTACCCATGGAACTCACAAAGTGCGTGATTTCCCCGTGTGTATCACGCCAGATTTCCGGACCGGTAGTCTCGTAATGCGCCGCCGGATTATCTGGATTTGCAAACTGGTTCAAGAGATGTCCTTCACCACGGGAAGCCATTTGCTCCGCCAAATCGCGGGCGCCTTCCATACTTTCCTGTTCGGACACGAGAATAATTTCCGCACCATAGGCCTTCATGCAGGCACGACGCTCAAGGCTCATGGTTTCCGGCATGATCAGTTTCAGGCGATAACCGCGTATTGCCGCCACCATTGCCAGAGCAATGCCGGTATTGCCACTGGTGGCCTCGATCAACGTATCCCCTGTGCGGATCGTACCCCGTTCCTCAGCGCGCATAATCATGTAAAGCGCTGGACGATCCTTGACCGAACCGGCAGGGTTGTCGCCTTCCAGTTTTGCCAGCACCTGACTGTCACCAGTGTCCATGCGTTGCAAAGCAACCAACGGGGTGTTGCCGATCAAGCGTTCCGTGCTGTAAGCATCAATATCCATAACCTACTCCTCCCTGGCCAGCACAGCCTGTGCCACCGCGTATCCTGTTTCTCCGGAAATGCTCAGGTGCATGCACATCCCTTTGCTTGGCAATGGAGCGCATGCCTTTTCCGGCCAGCTCCCGTGCGGGCGACCACATTCATCATGAAGAACTGCAATTTCATTGGCGAAACTACCGCTGGTAAAACCACTCCCCAAAGCCTTGACCATCGCTTCTTTCGCGGCAAACCGGCGCGCAAGAAATGCGGCCTGATCAGGACTGCGTTCGAAGCCACTCATTTCCATCGGGTGCAACAGTCGCGCCACCAGACGTCCTCGGTAGCGCGCATAGAGGCGACGCATACGCTTGACGCTGACAATATCGATGCCAATACCAAAAATTCCCGGGCTCATGTCAACCACCCATGGCAGATTTCATGGCGCGCACTGCCTCAGGCAGGCCCACAAAGACTGCGTCTGCAACTATAGAATGACCGATATTCAATTCGTGCACGAAAGGAAGTCCCGCAACTGCCCGTACATTGTCGCGATGCAATCCATGACCAGCATTGACCGTCAAACCCAATGCATTCGCATGCCGGGCAGCACCAAGCAAACGATTGAATTCTCCGGTCTGTACACCGCCGACGGCATCGGCGTATTTTCCGGTATGCAACTCTACGCAGTCAGCGCCCACGAGCTGTGCCTGATCAATCATCTTCTGCTCCGGTTCGATAAACAGTGAAACCCTGATGCCAACCTCGTTCAAAGCCCCACATACCTTGCGCACCTGGCTGGCATGTGAAAAAACATCCAGTCCCCCTTCAGTAGTCAACTCCTCACGTCGCTCAGGCACCAGGCAAACATAATCGGGCTTCAAACGCAGCGCAATTCCCAGCATTTCATCCGTCGCCGCCATTTCCATATTGAGTGAGGTGGTAATCCGCTCACGTGCCAGTTCAAGGTCACAATCCTGAATATGTCGGCGGTCTTCGCGAAGGTGCAAAGTAATGCCATCAGCACCATTGGACTCCGCCAAATGCATGGCTTGCCCCAGATCCGGGTAGGCAGTCAGCCTCGCCTGTCGCAAGGTTGCCACGTGATCCAGGTTGACCCCCAGACGCACCGGGCTATTTTGCATTTTTCAGACTATGCAGTTTTTTCATGATTTCCTGAACACGCAGGGGACGCCTGCGAAATTTTTCAGCCAGTATGCCGTGCAACAAACTTTTCGCTTCCCGCATAATCTGCGGAGAGCGCTCTTGCAAATCACCTCGCAAAGCAAGCAGAGTTCGACCACTAAACACAGTTCTGGCGGCAGTGGCAGTAGCACCATGGTGAAAACTGAAGCCTTTGCCGGGCTCGTAATCATAACAACGTTCGGCGAGCAAAGGTTCGTTGGTTTTGAAGTCCCTCTCCAGAGGAATGATGAACCCTGACAATTCCAGCAGTTTCAATTCAAACAGGCGCAGCGCACGAGCCTGTTCAGATGGGCCGGAACCCAGACGCCGTAAAGCAGTTCCGTAGCAGTCAAACAATGACTGCGAGCCAAGACCGCGCGGCACCAGTCGCACAACCAGTTCATTGAGATACATGCCTGAAATTTTTTCTTCCGCAGCGACCAGCAACTGCCTGCCGCTTTGATCCAGGTTGCGCAAATTCAACAACTCACCACGACCTGTGCAGGTCAGCAAGGTCGGAATAAAGGGCTGCAGAGATTTTCCCAGCATCCGTCTCGAATGGCGCGCCACCACAGTGAGATGTCCGTATTCCGGGGTCAGGAATTGCGCCAGCTTGGCACTTTCATTGTAATGCCTTAAATGCAGCAACCAGCATGGTTGCCGGTCAAAAACAACTATGGTAGCCAGTGTGTTTTTTCAAAAATAACCGCGCCGGTCAATAAAGCCCATGCTGAATGGTGCGCCGACCACTCTTCTTTACATCCCAGCAAGACCGACACGTGCCACAGTTTCTTTTTGCCACCCCCGTCGAACTTTGATCCACAGTCGCAAATACACATGTTCGCCGGAAATGGCTTCAATGGATTTACGTGCCTTGATGCTCACCCGCTTCAGGCGTTCACCACCCTTGCCCAGCAAAATCAGGCGCTGACTGGCTCTTTCCACCAGTACCTGAACATGAATATGCAACACATCGTTTTTCCTCTCAAACTGTTCCGTCGAGACATGGATCACGTGGGGCAATTCTTTTTTCAATTCCCGCATGAACTGCTCGCGAACCATGTCGGCGGCCAGCGCCTCCTGTTTGCGGTCCGTGATCTCATTTTTCCGATACAAAAAATCCCCTTCCGGCAAACGCTTCATCAACAGTTCCTGAAAGTCGGCGAGCGAACTGTCATGCAGTGCGGAAAGAGGGAAGATTTCAGAAAAGTCGTGACGACCGGCGGCTTCCGAAATAGTCTTGAGCAACTCTCTTTTGTCACGCAGAAGGTCTACTTTGTTCAAAACCAGCACACAAGGCTTTTTGGCTTCGATGATGCGGTCCAGCACATTTTGATCACCCGGCAACCAGCGCTTGTGCTCGACCATTTGCACCACCAGATCGGCACTTTCCAATGCCCACTGGGCATTATCAATATCCAGCCGATCCAGCATGTACCTACTGCGAGCATGAATGCCCGGAGTATCCACCAGGACCAGTTGCTCGCCATCGGCGTTGCAAATACCGCGGATGTTAGTGCGCGTCGTCCGGGGCTTCGACGTCACAGACGAAATGTGCGTTTTCAGCAAGCGGTTGAACAAGGTGGATTTGCCAACATTGGGTCTGCCACTTATCGAAAAAACCCCGCAGTGGGTCATGTTCCCCTTCTCTCCTTTTTCGACAGCAATTCCAGGACCAAACCAGCCGAAATTTCTTCTGCCATGGATTTCTTTCTCCCTTTCGCCTCTGCAGAATACCGTATCTCTCTACTCATCACTACGCATTCAACGCAAAAAGAGTGGTCCTCCCCACTCCCCGAATCCTCGAGAACAATATAAGTCGGTAGAGCCTGACCACGTGCCTGAAGGAATTCCTGCAACCTGGATTTATTCGGCTTGACTGCCGTTCCGGAACTCAGGGTCTGTAATCTGCTGCTGAACAACTGCCGCACGAACTCCTGTGTTTTCTCAAACCCCATGGTGATATAAAACGCCGCAACCAAGGCTTCCATGGCATCTTCCAACGCGGAATCAGGCACTATCGGTCTTCTCCCCGCCAAACTTTTCCCCAACACAAGCGAGCGGTCAATGCCATGTTCTCGAGCAACAGCCGCCAATGTCGAACTTTTTACCAATCCCGAACGATGCAGACTCATTTCTCCTTCCGTGGCTTTGGGAAACTTTTCATACAAGATTTCGGCAACCAGCAACCCAAGCAAAGCATCGCCCAGAAATTCCAGCCTCTGATTATTGAAATCACCCACACTCCGGTGAGTTAAGGCCTGGCGAAACAACGGTTCCTCGAACCTGCCTGACCCGAGAATTTCCAGCAATCCCGACCTGCTTTCTTCGTTCACTTCAAGGGAAAAAGCAAAGCCACTACTCCAGTGCTCTGCCAATACGGGAAAAATCGATGCCATCTCCAGCAAAGTCCCAGTGCATCCACACGGCGAAGGCTTTGCCAACCAGGTTTTTCTCCGGAACCAGCCCCCAAAATCTGCTGTCATTACTGTTGTCTCTATTATCCCCCAAAACGAGGTAGCGACCGTCCGGCACCAGCCAGACATCTTTTGTTTTCCTTTGCCGAAAAGAGGAGTTGATATAAATATCGTGCGGAGCCGCCGGCAAATTCTCCCGCACGCGAAGCACGTTTTGTCCCCCTCTGCCTGATGAACGTGCCGGCAGGATGCTACTCCCGAGAAGTTTATAAGATACTGCCTCACCATTGATAGATAATTTCTTGTTCTGATAGGATATTTCATCACCTGGTATTCCCACGACACGTTTTACATAGTCCTGCCTGGGATCTTCCGGGAAACGAAACACCACAATGTCGCCCCGCTGGGGGGAACGATTGGCCCAAAATTTCGTATGCAACACTGGAAAACGCAAACCGTAAATATATTTGTTGACGATTATGAAATCCCCGATTTCCAGGGTTGGCAACATGGAACCGGATGGAATGCGAAAAGGTTCGAATAAAAAAGACCTGGCAAACAAAACAATCAACAGCACCGGAAAAAAAGACCTCGACAGTTCAATAAACCAGTTGCCCTTTTTGCCTGGCGAACTCAATAAGCGATTCCCGAGAACCACCAGGCCGGTCAACACGGTGCTGAACAACAAAAAGAACTCCAGGTCAAAATCCACCATTGCCGAACCTAAAAATCAAGTTGTGGTCGGGGCGAGAGGATTTGAACCTCCGACCACTGCAACCCCATTGCAGTGCGCTACCAGACTGCGCCACGCCCCGAAGCCAAACCAGCCGCACAAATCTTCCACTCTCACTCGCAAATCAGCTTTTCAGCAATAAAGCGATTTCTTCCAATTCTTTTCTCAATTCTCGCAACAATGCTTTCTGCGAGCTTTTTTCAACTGTTTCAGTTTTACCAGACAACACTTGGTTCGCGCCTTTGATGGTGTAGTGGCAACAATGCAACAAATCGTGGATTTTTCGAACCAGGAGCACATCCTGCTGCGAATAATAACGCCGCCCACCCCGTCTACGCTTCGGCCGCAAGCTGGGAAATGCCTGTTCCCAATAACGCAGGACATGTTGTTCCACCCCACACAGGTCACTGACTTCACCAATCGTGAAGTAAAGTTTTTGAGGCATTTCAAAGACTTCTGAGTTATCTTTTGCTGGCATTTTCGGCAATGCGTTGTTTCAGTTTCGGACCGGGTCGAAACACTACCACACGGCGCGCGCTGATAACCGCGGGGGCCTGGGTTTTTGGATTGCGCCCCATCCTTTCATTTTTGTCACGCAACAAAAACCGACCGATTCCAGGGATATGCAGATTGTCACCATCTGCCAGGACTTTCCCCGCTTCCTCAAAACATATTCTGACCAGAGCCAGTGCTTCTGGCTGGCTCAAGCCAATCTCATCCTGCAGCACCTTTGCCAGCGTTAGCTTTTTGACGGTCAAATCCAGTACCGTAGTTTGACGCCCGACTTCTGCTGCAGATCATCGGCAATCCGACGCACGACTTCAGCACCTTCGGTGTCCGTCAGCGTGCGTTTCCGGCCTTGCAAAACAAAAGCGATGGTCATGCTCCGTTCTCCCTCAGCCATGTCTTTTCCGGAAAAAACATCCAACAAAGAAAAGTCGTGCAATTCGGGAATTTCCAAGGCTTTGATGCATTGGTAGAGAGTGGCATAGGACAGATCAGCAGGTACCCTCAGCGATACATCAAAACGTTGCGTCGGGAAGTGGGATACCTCCATGTAGCCCCGGTGCTGAGTTGGCGGCAATTGATCCAGATAGATTTCAAACAAGAAAACGTCTCTGCCCGACAAGTTCAGGTTGAACATCTCCGGGGTTCCCATTTCCGGCTGCATGGCACCCAAAATACCTATCCTTTTGTTTTGCACATAGACCCCAGCACTTTTATTGTCCAGCAGACCGCGGCTGCTGGCATACTTTCTATCCAAAGGTTGCCATTCAAGATCTCTCAGGCTGGGCCGCAACAGACTTTCCAGGTCACCCTTGACATCATAGTAATCCCGTTCACGCGGTTTTTCGTTCCAGGAGTCATCACCGACAGGACCGAACGCCAGGCCTCCCAACAGCAGTTCTTCATTTATCTCTCCTGGCGCATCTTTTCTCACATCCATGGTAAAAGTTTTTCCGACTTCAAAAAAACAGGCATATTTTGCCCCGCGGTTCAAATTGTAGCTCAACACGTCAATCAACCCGAACCACAGCGTTGCCCGCATGACCGGTGAAACCTGAGTCAAAGGATTTAACAAGTCCACCATTTTTTTCTCAAGGGGCACCTCTTTTTCATCTGCGCGGCTTCTGTTGGTGCCGTGTCCCGCTTCGAGTTTGAACATGCGCTGTGCAACGGGATCAAGAGAACCAGAAACCTTAGAATCAGGGGCGCCAAAACTCAAGGTGATCACTTCAGAATACCCCAAACCCACCAGACCATCAGACCACGAGCGTTGCCTTTGCATCCGTGCCAGGGACTGACGGTCCGGGGAAGCAACAGAAAACGTCGCACCTGGCACCTCACCTATCCGTTCATAACCGTAGAGTCTGGCAACTTCCTCCACCAGATCCACTTCCATCTCCAGATCGAAACGAAAAGAAGGCGGGATGCAAGTCCACTCTTCACCCTCTCCTTTTAGCTCGCTTTTTACTTCGCAACCGAGTACCGCCAAAGTCTCCCCCACCCATTCAGGGGCGAGCTTCAACCCCAAACGTCGATCAAGCATTTTACGACGCAACACAATCGCTTGCCGGCTTGGCAGGTATTTTTCACTTCGCCACTCAGCGCTGCAGCCAACCTTGCCGCCGGCAATGTCCGCCAGCAAAGCGACAGCACGGTCCAACGCCTGTTGCGACAGTTGAAAATCCACCCCTTTTTCAAATCGCCGCGCCGACTCTGTGTACAAGCCTGGCATCCGCGCCATTTTTCGAATGACCTGGGGTGCAAAAAAAGCCGCTTCAATCAAGATGTTGCAGGTATCATGTTGAACCGAAGCCCGCTTCGCCCCCATGGTCCCTGCCAAAGCCACCGGCGCCCCTTTGTCGCCGTCCCCTATCAACAACGCGCCTTCAGGAACCGCGAACATACGGCCATCGAGCAGTTCAAATACTTCTTTGCCATTCGCCAAACCGACACAGATTTTTTTAGCACAAAGGTGGTCAAGATCAAAAGCATGCAAAGGCTGTCCCAACTCGAGCATGACATAATTCATCACGTCCACGATCAGACTGACCGGGCGTAAACCACTGGTACGCAACCGCAAGGCCATCCAGTCGGGAGTTTTCCGCGCACCGGCAATGCCGCGCACCTCACGACACCGGTACAGCGGGCAAGCGTCCGGAGACAACACCTGAACTTCCACAGGTGAAACATCGTCAGCGGTCGGCATCGGCAACTCCGGGACGGTGTGCACAAACCGCTGTCCTTTACCGATACAGAACTCGCGGGCAACGCCCAAGATGCTCATGCAGTCCGGGCGGTTCGGCGTCAAATCCAGCGCCACCACTGTTTCACCCGGCGCGTTCGGGACTGGATGCGAATCTGGTGGAACAATTTTTGCTTCCAGACCCGTCATCGTCAGTGCATCCACCAGCTCCACCGGGTCCAATGGTCGCTTCCGGTACTCCTCCAGACAGGGCTCAAGGTATTCCTGTAACCAGGAAACTACGAAACGCATTGCTTTTCAAGCGCTCCAGACGCACACAAGCTGGACCAGATGCACAGGAAGCTTCACTCCTTGAACTGGTTCAGGAAACGCAAATCGTTTTCAAAGAATCTGCGCAGATTCTTGACCCCGTGTCGCAACATCACCAAACGCTCAACACCAAGCCCAAAAGCATAGCCACTCCAGCGTTGCTCATCGTAGCCCACTGCCTTGAAAACGTTCGGGTGCACCATGCCGCATCCCAAGACTTCAAGCCAGTCAGAACCCCACCAGATATCGACTTCGGCAGAAGGCTCCGTAAAAGGAAAGTAGGAAGGACGCAGACGCATCTTCAGTTTCTCATCGACAAAAAAATCGCGCAAAAATCCTTTCACCACGAATATCAAATCCGCAAATGAGACGGTCTCGGCGACGACCAATCCTTCCACCTGATGAAACATCGGGCTGTGCGTGGGATCATAATCACGACGATACACTTTGCCGGGAGCGATGATTTTCAACGGCGACGGCGGCTGGCAGGCCAGCATGGTGCGCACCTGCACCGGGGAAGTATGAGTCCTGAGCAATTTCTGGTTTTCCAGGAAAAATGTATCGTGCATGGCACGCGCCGGGTGATCAGACGGAATGTTCAATGCCTCAAAATTATGAAACTCATCTTCAACTTCCGGCCCTTCCTTGATGACGAAGCCCAGACGCAAAAAAAAGTCCTCAATCTTGCGTAGCCCCAAAGTGATGGGATGCAGACTTCCTCTTGGCCGGAAACGGCCGGGAAGCGTCGGATCAAAAGAATCAAGAATCTGCGACTTCTTGTGCAGTTCTTCCTTGGTCAGCCAGAGTTTTCTCTCATCGAAAGCTACTGTCAAAGCTTTCTTGAGCCGATTCAAGGTTTTGGAAAACTGCAATTTCCGGTCCTTCGGCAGCCGCCTCAGAGTGGCAAAGAACTGGGGCAGCTCCCCCTTGCGCCCAAGATATTTCAGCCGCACCTGGTACAAGGCGTGCAAGTCGCAGGCGAGATCAATCTCCCGTTTAACGTGCTCAAGCTTGAAGCTAAAATTCTCAAGCACGCTTTTGAGGTGCTCAATCTCCTGTTTCGCCGACGAACTCAGATCCTCAGGAACGTCCATGAGTTATCGCCTGCCTGGAGATCAAGTGGGGAGGAATCCCTCTGAAACCGCCGTTTTCAGTCTAACGCGAGTTTCGCTTTTTCAGCAACGCGCGCAAAGCTTTCCGGATCACGTACCGCCAGATCCGCCAAAATCTTGCGATCCAGCGTGATTTTCGCTTTTGTCAGCCCCGCCATGAAACGACTGTAAGAAAGTCCGAACTGTCGAGCTGCAGCATTGATCCTGGTAATCCACAACGCCCGGAACTGCCGCCGTCGCTGGCGGCGGTCACGGTACGCATATTGCCCGGCACGAATGACCGCCTGTTTCGCAACCCGAAAAGTGCGACTGCGTGCTCCCCGATAACCTGTGGCTTTCTTCAGTATTTTTTTGCGACGTGCCCGCGAGGCCACCCTGGCTTTGGCTCTTGGCAATTTCTCATCTCCCCTTTTTTAATTCAGTGGTTCGGCAGCAAACGAATCAGTGCAGCCCGATCACTGTCAGCCACTGCCACCGTAGCGCGCAATCGCCTTTTCCTTTTCGTGCTTTTTTTTGTCAAAATATGGTTGGTGTTGGCATGTTTTCTACGAAAAGACTGACTCGCAGTTTTCCTGAATCGCTTTGCCGCACCGCGGTTGGTTTTCATTTTAGGCACGCCCGTTCCCCAAGTTGTGGCGTTTTTTGGGAACAAAAACTATCACCATGGTGCGACCTTCAGCCTCTGTTGGTTTCTCGACAGTAGCGTGGCCTTCAACATCACGTGAAACCCGCTCCAGCACTTCTTTTCCGATTTCTGAATACGCCATTTCCCTTCCTCGGAAACGCAAAGTCACTTTTACCCGGTCACCATCACCCAAGAAGCGCAAAACACTACGCAGTTTGGTCTGGTAATCACCTTCCTCTATTCCCGGCCTCAATTTAATTTCCTTAAGTTGCATTCGCTTCTGTTTTTTACGGGAACCCTGACTTTTCTTCTCCCGGGTAAAACGATACTTCCCGTAGTCCATAACCCGACAAACCGGCGGATCAGCATCAGGAGACAACTCAACCAGGTCGAGACTGCTTTCTTGTGCAACGCGCATGGCTTCTTCAATCCTCTGCACGCCCCTGTTCAGCCCCCCGGCATCTATCAACAAGACCTGAACCGAATTAATTTGCCCGTTCAGTCGGTTTCTTTTTTGGGTACCTATTCGCAATCCTCCTTTGGAAAATAATTTTTTGAACGCACGTCCCGAGACATCCTCAAGATCAAGTCATCGACGGTAAGTATACCAAGACTTCGTCCGCTACGCAGACGAACAGCAACGCACCCTGTTTCAGCTTCCCGATTACCCGTCACCAACATGTACGGGATATGCCGCATTGCGTTCTCCCTGATTTTAAAGTTTAGTTTTTCATTTCTCAAGTCTCCTTCCACCAGAATGCCTTTTTCCGCCAACGCCGCAACCACGGTTTCAGCATAGGCTTTCTGAGCGTCGCTAATGTTCATCACCACCGCCTGAACAGGCGCGAGCCACAAGGGCAAATCGCCCGCGTAATGCTCTATCAGGATCCCCACGAAGCGCTCAATGGAGCCCAAAACAGCACGATGGATCATGGCGGGAACCACGTGTTTTCCATCCTGGTTGACATAACTGGCCCCCAGCTTTCCCGGCATGCAAAAATCCAGTTGAACGGTTCCGCATTGCCACTCCCTGCGCAGACTGTCCTTGAGGATGAATTCCAGCTTCGGACCATAAAATGCACCTTCCCCTGGGTTTTCCACGATTTCCAGCCCATAGTCGGTCAGCGCTTTGCGCAGTGCTTCTTCCGTCATATCCCATTGCTGGTCGCTTCCATCCCGATTTTTCGGACGCGTCGAAAGCACCACCCGAAAATCAGAAAAACCAAAATCCTGGTAAACCGTGAAAGTCATAGCCAGCAACTTCGCAATTTCATTTTGCAACTGCTCATCCGTGCAAAAAATGTGCGCATCGTCCTGGGTAAAACACCGTGCTCTCAACAGACCATGCAAAGTCCCCGAAGGTTCGTTGCGATGCACCACCCCGAATTCCGCAATGCGATACGGCAGGTCACGGTAACTGCGCAGCCCCCGGTTGAACAACTGCACGTGCGCCGGGCAATTCATGGGCTTGATCACGTAGTCGCGCTTCTCCGATTTCGTGGCAAAAATCACGTCGCCGAATTTGTCCCAGTGTCCGGAGCGCTCCCAAAGTTTACGGTCCAGCATTTGCGGGGTCTGCACTTCCAGATAACCACTGGCATCCAGTTTTTCACGCAGATATTTTTCAATGGTGCGATACAGTCGCCAGCCTTTCTCGTGCCAGAACACCATTCCCGGCGCTTCTTCCTGAAAATGATAAAGATCCATTTTCCTGCCCAACAACCTGTGATCTCGTTTTTTTCCTTCCTCAAGGCGTTGCAGGTAATCGTGCAACTGTTTCTCACTCGGCCAGGCCGTGCCGTAAATCCGCTGCAACATTTCGTTTCTGTGATCGCCTCGCCAGTAGGCACCAGCCAGACGAGTCAGTTTGAAGGCCTGCAAATGGCGTGTATTCGGCACGTGCGGACCGCGGCACATATCCGTATATTCCTGATGATGATACAAAGCAATGGCTTCCCCTTCGGGAATCGCTTTCAGAATTTCAACTTTGTAGTATTCGTCTCGCTCCCTGAATACTTCCAGGGCGCGCTCCCTGGACACCCCCTCACGCACGACGTCGTAGTTTTTGCGCTTCAGTTCCACCATGTGCTTTTCGATGTTTTGCAAATCTTCCGGAGTAAAGGGCCTTGAATAGTGGATGTCATAGTAGAAACCATCCTCGATGATCGGCCCGATGGCCATTTGGGCGTCTGGATAGAGCTGCTTGACCGCGTGTCCCAAAAGATGCGCGAAGGAATGACGAACAACCGCAAGTCCTTCGGCATCACTATCCGTCACGATGCGTAAATTTGCATCTTCCGAAATGATGGTACAGGTATCCATCAATTTACCGTTCAAACAGGCGGCCACGGCTTTGCGGGCAATTTTCGGCCACAGCTGCCGGGCAGCTTCGGCAACGGTCAGCTGCTCCGTAAATGCTTTTCGTTCATGGTCGGAGTAAGTGATATGAAACACGAAAATTCTCGCTAAAAACAGCACCTGTGAAACACGGCAAAACGTGGTGATTTCACGATAAACAAAACCTTGGTGGGCGCGACTGGATTCGAACCAACGACCCCCACCATGTCACGGTGGTGCTCTAACCAGCTGAGCTACACGCCCTGGAAAGGGCAGATAATCATCTCCCCCGGCAGTGAAGTCAATAAACAGCCGACTTCCTGACCTGGGCAAAATGGTCCAGTCTCCCACGCCGGCGCAGCAGAAAAACGCAGCTCGCCCCTGTCCGGTGCCCCGCGAAGCTGCATAAAAACCGAAGCACCTGGAAAAAACCCTCTGATTGCCCATCAAAGGCTTGCCTCACCGTCCAGACCAAACAAATGAGATTTGACTGTACGGATCTCATCGCGAGCCACAGCGGCCTCTTCAAATTTCAACTGACGCGAATAATTCCGCATTTTCTTTTCCAGTTTCCCAATCAAAACCACCGCTTCGTCGGTAGTCAGCTGCTCGATACTTTTGCCTGCCCGCCACGGCTCACTGACTTTCCTGCGCCGTTTTTGTTTCGCCCCCGGTATGTTTGAACGAGCTCCCTCAAGGACATCCCGCACTGCTTTACGAATGCTCCGCGGCTCAATGCCATGGCGATGATTAAAAGCGAGCTGTTTTTCTCGCCGCCGCGCGGTTTCATCCAGCGTCGCCTGCATGGATCTGGTAACTCGGTCGGCATACAAAATAGCTTTTCCCTCCACGTGGCGGGAAGCTCTGCCAACGGTTTGAATAAGCGACGTGGCAGAACGCAGAAATCCCTCCTTATCGGCATCAAAAATCAACACCCGTGAAACTTCCGGAATATCCAGCCCTTCCCTCAGCAGGTTTATTCCCACCAGCGCATCAAACAAGCCCAAACGCAAATCGCGGATAATTTCCACCCTTTCCACAGTGTCGATATCCGAATGCAGATAACGTGCACGCACGCCGCAATCCAGCAGATATTCACACAAATCTTCCGCCATACGCTTGGTCAAAGTCGTGATCAGCACACGCTCGCCAAGGGCGGCACGCTCCTTGACTTCCGACACGGCGTCATCAACCTGGCTTGCCACCGGTCTGACCTCCAATTCCGGATCCAGCAAGCCGGTGGGACGGACGACCTGTTCCACCACAACCCCACTCATTTCGTGTTCATAATCGGCAGGCGTTGCGGAAATAAAAATGGTTTGCTTCAAAAGATCCGTAAACTCTTCAAATTTCAACGGCCGGTTATCCAGAGCGGAAGGCAGACGAAAACCGTAAGTCACCAGCGTTGACTTGCGCGAGTAATCACCACGATACATGGCACGAAACTGCGGGATGGTCGCGTGACTTTCATCCACAACCACTATGGCCTCGGCAGGCAAATAATCGAGCAGGCAATGTGGAGGTTCGCCAGGTTCTCGACCACTGAAATAGCGAGAGTAGTTTTCAATGCCCTTGCAGTAACCCAGCTCATTCAGCATCTCCAAATCAAAACACGTGCGTTGTTCCAGGCGTTGTGCTTCGAGAAGTTTGCCCTGCGCTCGAAGAACTTTCAGGTGTTCCTCAAGCTCCACCTTGATTTTCGAAATCGCTTCCAGCACGGCCGCACGAGGCATCACATAATGTGATTTCGGATAAATAGTAAGGCGGGGAGATTCGCTGATCACTTCCCCGGTCAAAGGATCAAAGGAGCTCAGCCTGGTAATCTCGTCGTCAAAAAATTCGACACGAACTGCCTGTTCCGCAGATTCCGCAGGAAAAACATCCACTGCTTCGCCACGCAATCGGAATGTCCCGCGCCGTAATTCAGTTTCATTCCTGGTGTATTGAAGCTCGACCAGACGACGCAGCAAATCCCGCTGATCCATCTGGTCGCCACGGTCCAGATGGATCACCATCTGCAAGTACTTGTGCGGGTCACCCAGACCGTAAATTGAAGATACGGTGGCCACGATGATCGTATCGAATCGTTCAAAAAGCGCTTTCGTTGCAGAAAGTCGCATTTGCTCGATGTGCTCGTTGATGGCAGCGTCTTTTTCAATGAAGGTGTCGCTGACCGGGACATAGGCTTCGGGCTGGTAGTAATCGTAGTAGGAAACGAAATACTCAACAGCAGCATCCGGAAAAAAACCTTTCATTTCCCCATAAAGTTGCGCCGCCAAGGTTTTGTTGTGGACCAGAATGATGAGCGGTCTTTGCAGTGCCTGTACAACATTGGCAACCGTGAAGGTTTTCCCCGACCCGGTCACTCCCAGGAGGGTCAAAAAAGACATTCCTCCCGACAGACCCCGACACAAATCCCTGGCCGCTTCAGGCTGATCGCCCGCCATGGCATACTCAGATTTGAGCACGAAAGGTCTATAATCCGGCATCCGGGTCCGTCTTGATTAAAGCGGCCACCATGCCGAAGGTGTGGGCAACAGAAGTGGCTTGGCAACAAAACAGGAGATTATAAATGGTGCTACAACTTGCACAACGGCTGAGCTTGGTTGCATTGTCCAAAACACTGGTCATCAGCACCGCAGCTGCAGAAATGCGCAATGCTGGAAAGGACGTAATCAACATGGCTACCGGAGAATCAGACTTCAACACCCCCAACAACGTCAAGCTCGCCGCAAAAGAAGCCATAGACAGCAACAAAACGCGCTACACCCCGGTCGTGGGGACACAAAGACTGCGCGAGGCCATCGCCGCGAAGCTGGCAAGAGACAACGGACTGCATTACCGACCGAATGAAATCATCGTGTCCTGTGGCGGCAAACATGTCGTTTTCAACCTCTGCCAGGCCCTGCTGGATCCCGGCGATGAAGCGGTGTTCCCCAAACCCTACTGGGTGTCATACCCGGAGATTGTGAAGCTTACCGGAGCCAAACCGGTTGTCGTGGATACGTCTCTTGAACACCACTTCAAATTAACCGGCGAACTGCTTGAACAGGCCATCACGCCCCGAACAAAAATGCTCATTTTGAACAGCCCGTGCAACCCGTCGGGCGCCGTGTACAGCGAAGCCGAATTAAAAGAACTGGCTGAAGTCTTGCTCAGACACCCTCGCATCGTTGTACTCAGTGATGACATTTACGAGCATATTGTTTTCCGCGGGGAAAAGTTTTGCAATATCATCAATGTCTGCCCCGAACTGCGTGACCGCTGTGTCATCCTGAACGGTGTATCCAAAGCCTATGCCATGACTGGCTGGCGCATCGGCTTCGGAGCCAGTTGCACCACATTGATCCAGGGCATGCAAAAAGTCCAGTCGCAGTGCACATCAAATCCCAGCTCCATAGCACAGGCAGCCGCAAGAGAAGCGTTTTCAGGGCCGCAGAATTTTCTTGCTGAAATGCGTGCCCGCTATGAAGATCGCCATGATACCCTGCTGGAAAAACTGAACCGCATTCCCGGCGTCAGCTGCCCCCCTTCACAGGGCAGCTTCTATTGCTTCCCGGATTTCAGTGGCGTGATCGAGAATTCCGATAAATTTCATGATGACGTGGGACTCGCCGAATACATTTTGAAAGAATCATACGTGGCGATAGTGCCAGGAACAGCGTTTGGCAAACCCGGGCACTTGCGCATTTCCTTCAGCGTCAGCAAAAAGGACCTCCTGAAGAGCGTCGGCAGGATTGCTACCCTTTTGCGCACCTGCTAGTACTGGTTTTCTGGACTGGCAACAAAAATCAAGCGGTGGCCACGCCACCTTCCCCGGTAGCTCAGTTGGTAGAGCAGGTGGCTGTTAACCACCGTGTCGGCGGTTCGAGTCCGTCCCGGGGAGCCAATCTTTACGCAGCCGAGAAAAACTCGGCGACTTGGTTAAGGGGCCCGGTCCCCAGCAAGGGGATCGGGTCTCGCTTTTTCTAACATCACGTCGCGGCGTTGCGCGCGTTCGCATCTCGCGGGCGCCAGTCTCCGTTTGTGCCCGAGAGCGAAGGTGGGCGCGCTGGACGGGCTGTCCGGCGCGGGATTATTCGAAGAACAACCTCGCACCGCCAGTCTCCGGGGAGAGACCGACAGAGACTGGTGAACGGCTCGGGGGGATCGACGGGCGCCGGTGCAACCGTGGTCGATGCCATGGGCTACATCGGGAGACCGGCGGGATACGGTACGCGCGGGCGAACGTGGGCGCCTGTGTGGTCCCGTGTCGCGTTCACGGGGCCACGGCCAGGGACGGTTCCCGCGGGCGGACGGCGGCGTGTGTGGCGAGATCGCGGGGGCAACATGGCGCTGCACATCTCCCCCATCTCCCGGCTTGACTTGGTCGTCCATATTCGCAGAGAATGCCTCTCATCTTGAAAGTCAGGTTACTCAGCGCCTCTCGGCGCATCACGGGTTCAGATTGCGCACCCCACGGTGCCAACCGGCCCCAGCCGCCTGTCCGGTGGGGCAAAATATGGAGCGCTGGCGCAGCGATCCACTGAAAGGTCCGTTACTCGCATGGCATTCCAGACACCCATCACCATCCGCCGTGCCGTCGACCACGTGCGGCGAAGAGAGTACGTCCTCCCGGCAATCCAGCGTGAGTTCATCTGGAGCACGAACCAGATAACGCGCCTTTTCGATTCGCTCATGCGCGGCTACCCAATCGGGAGCTTCCTCTTTTGGAAGGTCGACCGGGATCACTGTCGTCGCTACACCTTCTACAAGTTCCTCGACGACTACCACGAGCGCGACCAACGCCATAACCCACCAGCTGATCTGACCGGCGACGAGGGAGTCACGACCATTCTCGATGGCCAGCAGCGTCTCACGTCGCTCCACATCGGGCTCAGGGGCAGCTACGCCTTCAAGGCGAAGTACAAACGGCGGAACAATCCCAATGCCTATCCACGCCGTCGGCTCTACCTGAATCTCTTGCAGCCCACTGCCGGCGAGGAGATCGAGCTCAAGTACGATTTTCGGTTTCTCACCAACGCCGATGCCCAGAAGCGGGATGGTGCCCATTGGTTTCCGGTCGGTGAGGTTCTGGGCTTCGAGAGCCTGCGCGATATCAACCGGTACCTTCGTGAGCACGACCTGCTCGACCCAGAGTACCCCGAGACGTGTCTGTTCAAGCTGTACGAGGTCATCTGCGAAAAGCCGCTGATCAACTACTACCAGGAGGAAGACCAGGATCTCGACAAGGTCTTGAACATCTTCATTCGCGTGAACAGCGGCGGGACCGAGCTCAGCTACTCGGACCTTCTGTTGAGCATCGCCACTGCCCAATGGACCAACATCGATGCGCGCCAGGCAATTCACGACCTCGTTGACGACCTCAACCGTACCGGCGAAGGATTCAGTCTGAGCAAGGACTTCGTTCTCAAGTCCTGTCTCGTACTCGCGGACATTTCCGACGTCGGGTTCAAGGTGAAGAATTTCACACGTGAGAACACCGAGAAGATCGAAGGCGCCTGGCCTCAGATGTCCGATGCACTGCGCGACGCGGTCGGGCTCGCTTCTCGCTTCGGCTACAACGGCCGCACGTTGACGGCGAACAACGTCTTGGTGCCGATTGCCTATTACCTTCTCGCTCGGCAGCTGCCCGAGGGCTACCTGGAACGTCGATCCTTTGCTGACGATCGAGATGCCGTACGCAAATGGATCGCCCGTGCACTGCTGAAGACTGGCACCTTCGGCAGCGGCTTGGACACAACACTGCGAGCAGCGCGATCAACGATCCAGGCTCATTCCGACACATTCCCAGTTCAGCAAATGGATACGGCGTTTGCCAAAATAGGGAAGGCGCTTCGCTTCGAAGAGGAGGAACTGGACGGCCTGCTCGACCAGACGTACGGCAACCGCGTCACATTCTCCGTGCTGGCCTTACTGTACCCGAGCGTCGATTTGGCTAATCGTTTCCACGAAGACCATATCTTCCCGAAGTCACGGTTCACCCGAAAGCGCCTTCTTGATGCGGGTGTTCCAGAAGATCAGGTCCTTGCCTTTCAGGAACGCCGAGATCGGATCGCGAACCTCCAGCTCCTCGAGGGAACCCCAAATCAGGAGAAGTCTGCGAAGATGCCAGCGGAATGGCTGCGGGATCACTTCACCAGCGAAGACGGGTTGACCGGGTGGAAACTCCGGAACTTCGCGGACGACGTTCCAGATGCCATCGCTGGATTTCTTGAATTCAACGATGCTCGTCGAGAGAAGATGAAGGCGCGCCTCGCCCAGCTTCTCGGTGTGTCCCTCGGCGGTTGACCAACGCGTCAAGGGGACGCAGACGCAACCGACAACCCTCTTTGCCTTGGTCGTGGTCGGGCATCCGGCGCTCCCGGCATCTCATCCCAGGTTCGGCCTTCGAGATCGCGTCCAGCTTTCTTCTTGTTCTTGCCGCCCCACTGCTTGAAAAAGAACGGCACTCGGGCGCGGCAGCACTGGTCTCGTAGGTCAGTCACCCACGCCAGATTCATGGGCCGGGACTTCGGGCCAGACTCTCCGCCCACGATCACCCAGTCGATGCCGTCGAGGTCCAAATTCGGCAGTGGACCAAGTAAAGGCTCGAGGGAAAGGAACTTAATCTCCGCGTTGGTGCTGCGGAGGTCATCGATCCGGGCGTAGTATTTCTCGGTCTCGACGCTCACCCCCATCCAAATGTTCAGTGACCACTCGAGGCTTGCATTCAGTTGTACGACGCGACCGGCGCGCTTGGTCAGAACCTGGAAGCGGTGCCAGTGCGCGCGGCGCATAACGTCGAAGACCCTCTGGATATAGGCGAGCGGCACGTCCTTGTGGAATAGGTCGCTCATGGAATTGACGAAGATGGTCTGCGGCTTCTTCCAGCTGAGCGGAAGATCGAGCATCTGCGGCTGCAGCGTCAGCTGAAACCCGTTCGCGTAATTTGCCTGCCCCATCGCTTGGAGTCGCTTGGCCATTCGTTCCGCATAGCAGTACTTGCAGCCCGGGCTGATCTTCGTGCAGCCGGTCACCGGGTTCCAAGTTGATTCGGTCCACTCGATGCCGGAGCCCTTGGCCATCACCGCACCTCCTTGAGCAGGTGCTTCGCGATGCGCAGCGCGATCTTCCTGGCCCGTTCATTGCCTGCGGCAAAGCAGAGGTGGTAGAGCGGATTATTCACCGAGTTGCGCAGAACTCCTGGCTCATCGACCACACCCGCGAAGACGTCCTTCAGTCGGTTGTTGTAGTAGCGACCGATGGTCTCCCTCTCCACCTTGTCCACGCGCTCCTGCTCGTTGCCGAAGAGGTCTGTGGTGGTCTGCTTGTCGTAGAACTCATCGTACCAATCTTCTGTGCCAAAGAGAAGGTTGAGTCGCTTTTCCCACGACTCAGGGATGTCACCCGACTTCGTGAGCAAACGGTTGACAGCGATGCCGAGGGGGAAGAGCAGCCAAAGGTCAATCGCTTCCGTCTTCGCGATCGCCTCGATGGTCGCCCATTCAACTTGCATCCCGTAGGGGTCGAGGAACAAGACGGCTCGGTGGGAGCTCCAGTCACTGCTGCAAAGATCTTGGATCTCCTGATTCGCATCTCCTTGGTGAACCGAGATGTCGTTGGCGAGGTCCGGGAATTCTTCCTTGAGTGCCTCGAGCTCGCTGCATCGTTTTGCGTTTCGCTCAATGAAAATGTAGCGGTCGAATCGCGGCACGGTCTTCAGCGCCAACCGTGCTGAGCCGTCGAGTAGGTCTTGGGGCTCTTTCTCCGCCAGGTCGGGAAATAGGGGACTCTGAGCAGTTGCCTCCCCGCTACGCGCTTCGCGGTAACCAGTGCCAGAAAACGCGTCGATGTATCCCTTCCGAAAGGGCCGCTCCGCGGTGGGCTTGTCCTTGAGCGCGGTCGTGTATCTCCCAAGGTAGCTCTCCAAGACTTCCAGCTTGGTCTGAGGTCCAATCGCCACCAAATCTATGGGCTTTTCCTCCCCCTTTTCCCTTCTTAGTCATACCTGTGCACTATACCTGTGTTCAGGCATCGGGTCGATCCCCATCCTGTTCATCATTGACCGTCTCCGCCCGGCTTGGTTGTCGATGAAGCACATTGCATTCCAGACTGGGCCATGATTTTCGCCCCGATTATCGGCGGCTCGGGCGCACAGCGCGCACCCTGCCAGCCACTACTGCCACAGCCAATGAACGTGTTATGCGGGATCTCGAATCCGTGCTCGGTCCAGAACTACAAATCTTGAAAGGAACGCTGGACCGTCCATCACTCAGCCTCCCCACAATTCGTATGCCAAAAAGTGAACAGCGTCTTGTCTGACTCGCAGAGCGTGTGCCTGAACTTCCTGGAAGTGGCATCATCTACACGCTGACAGTCCGTGACGCTGAACAGGGTGGCCGTCTGGTTGTCAACAAATGGAATAACTGCTGAAGCGTACTTCAGGAAGCACCGAAGAGAAGAAAAAACCTTATTTAGAGGAGAAATGACTGAACAATCAACTAAAGGTTCTCGTTGCCACAACAGTACTGGCATGGGCTTTGACAAGCCACGTGGGTCATTCATTGAAATGACTGAACAATCAACTAAAAGTTCCGTTGCCACAACAGACTTGGCATGGGCTTTGACAAGCCGGACGTGGCTTTTGTCATTCATTGAAATGACTGAACAATCAACTAAAAGTTCTCGTTGCCACAACAGTACTTGGCATGGGCTTTGACAAGCCGGACGTGGCGTGGCTTTCGTCATTCATTGAAATGACTGAACAATCAACTAAAAGTTCTCGTTGCCACAACAGTACTTGGCATGGGCTTTGACAAGCCGGACGTGGCTTTTGTCATTCATTGAAATGACTGAACAATCAACTAAAAGTTCTCGTTGCCACAACAGTACTTGGCATGGGCTTTGACAAGCCGGACGTGGCTTTTGTCATTCATTGAAATGACAGAACAATCAACTAAAAGTTCTCGTTGCCACAACAGTACTTGGCATGGGCTTTGACAAGCCGGACCTGGCTTTCGTCATTCATTACCAGACATCGGGTTCAGTGGTGACGCATTACCAACAAGTCGGACGCACCGGGCGCAACCGCCAGAGGCCTACGGCGTGCTCTTGAGTGGTGAGAAAGACAGAAAAGTCAACGATTTCTTCATCGCTTTTGCAACCTCCTTTTCCTCAGTGCTGCCATCTCCTTCATGGTTATCAAGAAAATTGTAGGCTTCTTTTGCAGTTTTACCTTCGACTGCGGCTGCTAGCTTGGCAGCACACTTAATCAATCTTTCGCTAGGGACACGTAGTTGCCAACCGTCATCAGGGAGAACTGCAGCATCAATCCCGGGATATGCCTGCGTGGTGTCGAAGTGCCTGCTGTCCATAGCTTCCCAATTAAACAGCTTCTCATCCTCCTCTCCTGTCTTTTCAACTACAAATGTATAGTAAGTCAGAAAGCGTTTACAAAACTCACCCTCATTATCGCCACCGTAAAAAGCTGGTGCGTGCATCACATACCCCGCTGCCACGGAAGATTCGACCTTATTTATGACATAAAGAGGGGGCTTGCATTTAGCTGTTATTTTCTGACCGTTGTCTTGGCCGTGGTCCTGTCCAGTTTCATGACGAAAAACAGTGTCGGTCCTCAAGCCCGATAACTCCAACATTTGCTGTTGCCAGGCAGGCACTGCCTGCAGCTCTGAACTCTGAAGATCATCCGGTGCCACAATCGGCGGGACATTTTTCCTCAGCATTTGAGACACAAGATTGTTGAATTTACTCCTTCCAAGGGAAACATTGTCCTGCGCTGTGGTATGGGTATGGGACGCAACACTATCTTTAGCCAATTCTGAAAGAATCTGTTGGCGCTCCTGCGTTATGTCGTAACGGTATGAATGGCTAAATTTAAAACGCACACAGTGAGCAACCCAAGAGAAAAAAGTACCTTTTCTGTAGCAGCACGTTCTATCGCTGCTGGCACCATCTTTGTTTGCCATCTCGAACTGGCCAAACCAGTTTCTTGCAGAACTTTCAAGCGCACCATCCTGAATCTTCATTTACAACCTACCCTCCTTTTGCTCATCAAGGCCTTCAGCCACGTTCCATTGCCTTAAACTAAAAACACCCGCTGACATGACCATCCACACACCGCCATTCTATCAAAAAAACAATTTGGCGAATGAAGTTGACCACGTGAAGCCGGTGAGAGGCGGTGGCAATCCCTTTGATATGGTGGACCTGCAAGCAATGTGCAAGTTATGCCACAGCAGAAAAACCAGAATTGATGCCGGTAAACCGCCAGTACGCAAAATTGTAAACGGGGACGGGAGCCCCAAACGATGACTTGCCGTTTTGTCAAGCAACTCCGTCTAGAATGGCGATTAAGGTGTGGAAGGATGATGCCCCGCCTTGCAAGGAACTCAAAAAAGAGCTTATTTATAGTTCGAGCAATGACTACGTTGACTCCCATGACGCCTGTTCTCTTAGATAGCCCCACGGTTCAAAAAACTGCGGCAATCCTGTTTCCAGTGGAGTGGGCGTGATGGGTGCTCGTGGCAAGAGTCCAATGAGCGCTGAACAGGCTAACCTCATGCGTTCGCCGCTCGATGAACGCGGCGCTGAGCCCTCCCCGTGCGCCCGGATCGATCACCCGCAAATCGCCCGACACGTCGTCAAACAGACTTGCCATGAAGTGTAGAAATTCAGACTTGAGCTGACAGTTACCCGTTTATCAGCAACCGACTGTCAGGTTAAGTTTAGTTGTAGAAGTTTAGACCCAATCGGGGCTTGGTCATGTGCTGCCCCAGCCCCGACCGTCTCTTGGGGTCGAGCTTTGGCGAAGCGTCCAAGCGGTAGAAGTCGGCGGTTTCGGCAAAGGTTGCTTGCATCCAATTCACCGCTCCCCGCTCGCTGCACGAAACTTCAACGGGAGCTGTGATTCGCCTCTACCAATCGCTCCAGGAATTCCGCGATCACCTGGCGCGTGCTTCGAGAGAGTGAAACATCACGCTACTCGGCCAAGGCCGTCAACTCCGCGTGCTCATCTTGATGACGGTTTGCGTTGACTGTCGTACCATTCGCTCATTGTTTTTAGCCAATAGCTTGTTTGTAGAGGTGCTGTTGAAAATCAATGAAAACGCTTCGTATCTGCTCAATCTTGCCAAGTTCTTTCTGTGCCGCATGATTGCTTCCATATTTCGCATTGAGAACGGTACTAAGCTTAGAATCATCTAATTCATCTACGCCTTCTTGCACGTAGTTACGTAGGACAAATTCAATGAACTCACGTTGTGCTTTATCAAGGAATGCATATATATTTCCTCGCGCCATTTCTACCCTGGCAACACGACTGACTGGAGTTCGCGCATAAGCGACGTATTCAAGTACATCAAACAAGTCACTGTTCTCAGCATTGATTAGTTCTTGTAGTTGAACCAAGTCGTCCTTGCTACATCCTTCTTTTTCCAACTTGGCAAGCAACTCCCTACGTGTAATGGGACTTGCTCAAATCTCGCGCAGTTTTTCTTCACTTTCGAAAAGCTTTGGCAAATGCAGAGTATCGAATAAGTGTTTTATAAAATCCTCGGCACTCATAGGTTTTCCGTCTACAAAAAAATGAGTAGACGATGTGCTTTGCAGCTCGCGTACTTTTCCATCTGCTAACTTTATTTTTATTTTAGTTGGTTTGTCTCCGTCTCCGTTGTCTCCCTCACCGTTGCCAGTCTCGCCACCTTGCCCCCCACTTCCTCCATCGTTGCCACCTTCACCAACTGGCTCCAAAGGTTCACCATCCCATTCAGCATCGCTAAACAAACGATAAGCATTAACGAAATCAATGACAGTAAAGTAATACTTGCCTTCAAAGAGACGCGTGCCTCGTCCAATTATCTACTTGAATTCAATCATGCTGTTTATTGGACGTAGCAAAACAATGTTTCTTACATTGCGGCATCAACGCCAGTGTTTAGTTTTCGACTCGTAGTAAGAATGGTTGGAATTGGTTTTTCGTTGTCTTGAAACTGTTTGAGAAATATTTCGCCAAGCTTGCCTTCGTCTGCTGTTACACGTACGCAATAATCAACTGATGTGCTGTCTGATTCTTCATTAATTAAGTCGCGCACCATTGCTGCATGTGCTTGGTTAGCGCAGAAGACAAGCGTCTTTTCATTTTTATCAATGCTTGCGAGCATAACTTGTACACGCTTACGTTCGCGTGCCTCAATTTCAATGTCTTTGTTGAATTCTGGCTCTGTGTAAACGTGTCTTTCTTCAACTTTGCCCGCAAGCACCTCGTCATCTTCCGTATACATATACTCATCGATCGTAGTTTGTATGCATTTTATTTTGAAGGGTGTGAGAAAGCCGTCTTGTATGCCTTCCTTTAAGCTGTATTTGTAGACTGGCTCACCAAAGTACTCGTACGTATCAACGTTGTCGTGTCGCTTAGGCGTAGCTGTCAAGCCTAAGTGCACAGCAGAATTAAAGTGGTTGAGAATGTCGCGCCAAGAGCTTTCATCATTAGCCCCATCTCTGTGACACTCATCAACGATTACAAAGTCGAAAAAATCCGATTCATATTCACCAAAGTATGGTTTGCCTTCATCGCCAGACATAAAGGTTTGGAAGATGGTAAAGAACACACTACCGTTTTTTGGCACTTCACCTTTCTTGCTGACTTCGCTTGGATTGATACGGACAAGCGCATCGTCGTTAAATGCACCAAAGTTCAAGTAAGCTTGGTTCGCCAAGATGTTTCTGTCCGCGAGAAACAGTATCCGTGGCGTAGGCTTTCCATCTTTTTGTATATTCCAACGGCTCTTGAACAGTTTCCACGCAATCTGAAAAGCTATGAACGTCTTTCCAGCGCCAACAGCAAGTGTAAGAAGCACACGCTGTATTTATTTGCGATTGCTTCCATAACGTTGTTAACAGCAATTTCTTGGTAGTAACGAACGTCTTTAGTGCCACTGACATCTTCAAAAGGAATTGCGTTGAATAAGTCAATCCATTCGCTCTTTTGAGTGAATGTTTTTTTCCACAGCTGTTCTGTTGTGGAGTGGAAAATCTTGCCACCACACTTACTTTTCCGCTCTTCAGGCAGATCTCGTAGATGGCTTTACCGTTAGCAGCATAAGAGGTTTCTAATCTCAACTTCTGAGCGTATAGCTTTGCTTGCGATCCGCCCTCGCTAACATGTAATGCATCACTCTTTGCTTCAAAAACAGCAAGCTTTCTATTTTTGTAGCTAAGCACGTAATCCGCTTTAAGCTTCCCAGTGTGAAAGCCACCGACACGTATTTCGCCAGCGTTAATGTTGTACTCACGCTGCACACGAACATCGCCACCACTAACCCATCCAGCCTCCTTAAGCTGTGGATCTATTTGTTCCGCTCGTGTGTCAGCTTCGTTCATACTGCCTCGCTTGAAGTTCTTTTGCAAGGATTACGGATTTAAGAGCTTGATAGTTCTCTACCTGCTTATTCGTGGCTTGCGTAATGTTATCAATCTCGGCAAAAGCTGCATCGAGCTTGGCTACAATGGCTTTTTGTTCTGCGAGGGGTGGGGCAAGTATCTGAATATCTTTGTACTGAGTGATCTGTAGATTTCTTATCCCAGTAGAATGCCGCTGCATAGGTTCAGTCTTTCCACTGATATACATAAAGAAAAGGACTTTATGTAAGTAGTAGCAATCAAGCAGTTCCTTATCTTTTATACGTATCAATGACGTAAAGTTACTGAGACTATATGGGGTTTCTGAGTGTTTTTCCTCAAAGATACAAACTCTCCCAACTGGCGTTTTGTCACCACCACCAGCTTTCTCTAAAATGATATCACCAAACTCTAATTGACGTTTCTCTAATTGCTTAACCTCTATATAGAGCTCGGCAACATCGTCAAATGACAACTTGCCACTTGCGGTAAAGTTCGTACTCCGTATTACATTTGCTTTCGTAAAAGGCTCTTTTTTTCCTTTCCACAATCCACTTTGGAATACGCAAACATCGCCAAGCTTTACCGCTTCAGCATCAATACCAAGCTCACTCGCCAGCAACGCTTGCTTCAACTTATCCACTTCTTCTTGCTTACGCTCAGCAGCCGCAATCGCCTTATCAATCTCGGCAAACGCTGCATCAAGCTTGGCGACAATGGCTTTTTGTTCTGCGAGTGGTGGATAAGAAACTTGGATTGGGCTAAGTAACTGCCTTGTGATTTGTGGTTGAGCAGCCCCTGTAATTGCTTGGGTTAAGTTCATTCCTCCACGAAATAAATATTCCGTATAACGCAGTGACAAGTCGTTAGGATTTGGTTGGATCACCATTGCGTTACCGTTGATCCATGCAAACGGAACAGAAACATTAACAGATCCACAAGTTGCGCCACGACAAGTAACAAGGAGTTGCTTTTTTTCGTGGTTATATTTGTTATATCTGCCTATTACACCATTTGCACCGTAAACAGGATATTCACCATCATCCAGCATTTCTTTTGCTGAAATAGTTTTAGGCTGATACATTTTGCAAACATCGCCGAGCTTCATTTTCTTCCACTTCACAACCATTTTCTTATAAAAAACCAGCCCCACTCGTTCAATATGTTCCCGCAATTTCGCATGGGTCAGGTCTGCAAAAATAGAGATGTCAAAGGTGTAAGGGAAATACAGTTCATCCAAAGCCTCCTCAAGCGGATACACGCTGTTGCTCAAGGTTAAATCCGTGCCAAACAAGGTGATGTCAATATCCGAACCGTGCTTATAATTTCCTATGGCACGTGAGCCGTATAAAACTACTTTTTCAATTGCAGGAGATTTGGCAAGAACAGCGTGTATTTTATGCACAGTTTGCTGGGATAAGCCGGTACTCTTGAGTTGATTAGCCATTATTGTCGCAAAGCGAAGTGAATTTTTTTGAAAACTCTTGAAAAACACCAAAAAAAGTATCTCGGATCTGTTGGGTAATCTTATTAGCCGTTTCTTGCTTGTAGGTATGCGATGTTTGGTTGCGTGCCTTTATCATCTCCATCCATGCCTCACCTAATTGAATGAGCCCTTGTTTAAAGGCCAAACGCGTACTATCTTTTGAACCCGTTAAGCCGGTATGCCCCATTTCTTCCAAATAGTCTTTCAAAACGTTCCAAGCCAATTCATGCGTATATTCAAATGCCTGTATCATCCCTTGCTTTTCCAGATTAGACAATTTGCGTTGCTGCGCTAATTCAACTGCTTCTTCGAGCGTTCTGAACGCTTGCACAAAGTTATTGAAGCGTTGCTTCCAACGAATATCCGATTTATTCATAGTAACCCCCTGACTTTTTCTAATGCTGCTGCCGCTTGTGCATCTAGTTCTTCAATCTCTTTAAGGATCTCATTTGGTGTGCGTGTGTCTGTTTCATCAACACGATTAGGGTTATTGACGGTTAAGTCCCAAGTGTCCTTGTTAATGACACTAACGTTTACACTCCAAGAGTTATCACTATCAGCCTTTGTTTTGGCAAGGGCGACAAAATCTTCCATGTCTTTTTCATGAAGTGGATTTGTCTTGCCAAGATTCCTGCCAACATTGAGTTGGTAGAACCATACACGTTCTGTGGCTTTTCCTTTTGTAAAAAACAGCACAACGGTCTTGACGCCAGTGCCAGTGAATGTGCGGCCAGGCAAATCTAAAACAGCAAACAGATTACACTCTTCAAGCAACTGCTTACGCAATGCGACACTTGCATTGTCTGTATTACTAAGGAATGTGTTCTTAATCACAACACCACAACGCCCACCAACTTTTAACATTTTTATGAAATGTTGTAAGAACAGATAGGCTGTTTCACTTGTGCGTATAGGAAAGTTTTGCTGTATCTCAGCACGTTCCTTGCCGCCAAAGGGAGTATTGGCGAGGACAATATTTACTCTATCGCTTTCTTGTATGTCAGCGATGTTTTCAGCAAGCGTATTTGTGTGCACGATATTAGGCATCTCAATACCGTGCAAAATCATATTCATGATACCTATTACATAGGCTAACGACTTCTTCTCTTTGGCATAGAAGGTGTGTCTCTGTAGTTGCTCGAATTCTTTAGCTGATGGTTCTTTGCTGCTTCGAATGTGTGCGTAAGCTTCACACAGAAAACCTGCACTTCCCACAGCTCCGTCGTAAATTGTCTCACCAATCTTTGGATCAATGATTTTGACTATTGCTTGAATAAGTGGGCGCGGCGTGTAGTAATCGCCACCGTTACGCCCAGCGTTACCCATGTTCTGTATCTTATCTTCATACAAACAGCTTAGCTCATGCTTGTCGTCATTGCTAAGGAATCGTAACTCATCAACTTTGTTGATAACTTCACGCAAGCTATAACCACTTTGTAGTTTGTTAGAAACTTCGCTAAAAATTTCGCTTATTTTGTATTCAAGCGTGTTAGCGTTCCCAGCACTTGTTTTAAAACTTTTGAGATAAGGAAACAGCTTTGTGTTTACAAATTCGCGCAGGTCATCGCCAGTAAGTGCTGCATTGTAGTCCAATTTGCCGTCGGCTTTCTTCGGCACTGCCCATGTTTCCCAACTAAATTCTTTACTTAGTATTCGATTGTGGGTTTCACCATTAAGCTTTGCAGACTTTGCTTTGTCTGTCTCATAGTCATCAAGATACTTAAGAAAGAGAACCCATGATGTTTGTTCAATATAATCGAGTTCACTGCTACAGCCGGCATCCTTCCACAATATGTCATCAATACTTTTAAATGCTGCTTCAAACATAAGTTCTCCGTACCTCAAATTGACTTCTTCAAGATTCTTTTTTACCCCGTAATTGGTGCAAGCGCCGCTGATTGAGCGCACGGAACGTTTCATCAGCTTTGCAACACCTCCGCGTATGGCAATCGGTCAACCAGGCCCTTTTCAACCGGGCAACTTCTCTTTTCGCCCATGCCCAACGGCAGTGGTGCGGCATTGTTTTTGATTTTACGGAAAGCGCCGTAGCGATCGCCGGACCCACGGTCGTGCGCCAGCATGGTGTGAGCTGGCGGTCAAGCGTCGCTGGGTTGAAACGATCAAGCATTGGCCACTCCTGCTTCTCTTTCAAAAAAACAGAGGGCCGATGTATCGGTCGAATTTCAGACTATGACGACAAAAAATCATCGCCCAAGCCTCGTAACAGGAAATCACAAAACTACTTGGCAATATCCATTTCTTCAGCGCTGCCGTTTTCATCCCGTCCACGCAGAAAATCAATGGCATCTCTTATGCTTTTCCCACGGACCGCATAAGATAATGAGGCGGCATGCTGTATCGTTCTCTCCTTTGGGACCCTTAGACTCCAGCCTCTAGAATGGAGGCGCCGAGAGCCAATCTCAGGATATGCTCTCGTGACACTGAACTGTTTATCACGCATAGATTCCCAGTAAAACGGTTTCTCATTCGATTCCCCTTGAGTTTGACTTGTAAACGTATAGTAAGTCAGGAAACGTTTGCCGAGTTCACCGTCCATGTCGGGGCCAAGAACCCTTGGTGCGTGAAGTTCGTACTGCGAACACACCGAAGCTTCAACCTTCTTGATGATATAAACGGGTGGAGTGCAACAACTTCTTTTGGTCTGTGCATTGTTCTTGGCAAGATGAAGAAGAACCGTGTCTGTGCGCAAGTCTCCAAACTCCGACATGTCCCGTTGCCAGACAGGCACGCGCTTGAGGTCAGCTCTCTCAATCAGTCTGGCACGCGACTTCAGCATTCCAGAAACACGGGCATTGAATTGATTCCTTCTGGAAAGCTCTTTTTCTTCATCTTGAGAAAGGCAGGAACGACTGCCGGAAACTTCCTGTGCATGATTTTCCAACCCGCTCTTCCCTAGCAGTTCAATGAGTATCTGCCGACGAACATGCTTTACACATTCCCGGTATTGTATGGCTAAATTTGAAACGTACGCAATGAACAACCTAAGAAAAAACAGTGCCTTTTTTGTACAGGCACGACCCCGCATTACCATCATCACTCCCATTTTCTACCTCAAAGTTGCCGTACCGATTTTCTGAAAAAAAAATTTCAAGCGTGCCGTCCTAAATCTTCATAACAATCTGTCTCTCTGTGATTTTTGTCGATGTGTTCGTACCATACTTCCAGCTATAATTGAAAGCAACACAGAATACAACGATGTTCGTGGCCACACTCCCACAAGTCAGCCCTGCCAGAAAGGTCTGGTTGTCAGACAGTCACACCCTGTAACTTCTCTGCAAAGGTCACCTGGGGGCACATCGGCAAATGAACGACAGGGGCATACTTCTTTGCCGTGTGTTCTCCACGTCGGCTGATGTTCTAGGCTGCCTCTGCCACATCACAAACCGGTACAGATGAAACGATAGTCTTGGAATTTGCCATTAAAATCCACGGCCAAAGTTTTCTGTGTCGGCTTGCCTGGTGGAATGAAATACCGCCTTGGTCAGCTGCAACACGTCCAGAACAACGTGGCTTTTTAGCCGATGCGCACCCGGAGCAGGAGTTACCGATTTACACGCCCACCGACGGACTGACCCAGAAAGCTTTCGCCAAAAGCTGGGATGAAAAACCAGGCTACCCACTGACAACCAAGCGAACCAAATTGTCGGTGATGCCATATTCAATCACGCTCAACCCTTCCGCTTCGTCCACTACGATGAGGTCCCAGTCGGTATGTTTCAATTGTTCCAGGTATTCCTCGTTCCGTGCCATCTGATCGAGACGGACAATGATCTGGTCCCGTTCCTCGAAATAGTTCCTTGATGAACTGTTTTCCCGCTTTTCCAGACTGAAAATTTCAAAACCGAGACCGAACTTTTCCTGCAATTCGTCCTGCCACTGATCGCATAAAGAACCGGGAGAAACGATGAGAATGCGTTTCGCGTCAGCAGCTCGCGAATCAAAAGACCTGCCGTAATGGTTTTGCCGGCACCGGGGTCGTCGGCCAACAGGAAACGAAGCGGACGGCGCGGCAACATGACCTCGTAAACTGCTGAAATCTGATGCGGCAACGGTTCCACGTCGGAACTGTGAACTGCCATCATTGGATCAAACAAATGTGCCGGGTGGATGCGCCAGGCTTCCATGCCCAGTTTAAAATCCGCTCCAGACGCATCGAATGGCCAGGTTCTGTCGGATTTCACCAGATTCTAAAGATGCTTCACTGGATCGGTAAAGCATCTGGGTGCCAGGCTGGCCCTCGAGGTCAACATAAAAAACACTGGCTATATCGTCGCCAATCTGAATAGGTTCAGATAGATGTGAGACTCCCTCGAGATGGGCATCCTTTTTGATTTCTTCAAGTTTCAGCAAAAGCACTTCCTCCAGTTTTCTATCAGATCATGACCTGACATTCATGCCGCGCAACACCCAGTGGTTTCTAATTCCCGGGTGGCAGAGAAACCACATATGATGGGCAGACTGTCCTTCCGGCACTTGAGAAAAATAACCGCCGGAGTCTCACATCTATCTGAACCTATTCACAGGCGCCAGTCGGCAATCATACTCTATCCCTGTTTTCCGACCAGCAATTTCCGCCCGCAATGTGCGGGCAAAAGATCTGGAAAATTCGCCCGTGTCGCATGTGGAACCAAAACCATTGGTCAATCTTGAATCAATCAGTCTTTGGTTAAAGCGGCTTGTTTCCCACAGACCGTCCAGTGACTCTTCTGCCGTATTATGCTGAGATTTGTTTTTTGACCATAACCCCCATTAAAATGCTAAAAAATCGTAAAAACAGTATAAAAACTCCCCGTTTTTGGCAATAATATAAATTAACGGTTCTGCCGGAATAAACGCTGGACACCCCACGGCTGGGGTTCATGACTTGCGTTCCATCTGGGGCTTCGGGAAGAGTCGCCAAAGGTGCCAATCGCCGGCTTTCAAGTACTTTTGTGTCATGCCGGAAGCAGTCTTGCTCAGATTGAGATGTCTGGAGTCAACCGATTCGACTTTGCTCGCAACCACCATCATGAAAAAAGCCGCCCGTCTCCTGCGGTGGCGATCATTTTCCCGACTTGCCGTGCTCTGCGTGGTGCCGATAGATCAGCTTCCCTCCCGTAAAGGCTCGTCAGCTGCTCGCGGATTTGAGTTTTTATCCGCGTGCCGCGCAAGTCTTTTCTGCGCAAGAGAAAGTCAGATTCATGCAGAGCTGGAAATGGAACCGGCGGACAGGTCTTTGGATTCGCAAGTCGTCGCTGCCGGCCGACGTGAAACGCATTCTCATCGTTGCTCCCAGTACTTTATGTTCTCGGCAACAGAACGAACTGCTGGAAAAATTCAGCATCAGTTTTGAAATTTTCATCCGGGAAAGGTGCAAGCTTCAAACACATCCACCAGGCATGGCCACCGGCATGGCAAAACGCCACCCTGCACCTTTTCAGCGATTTTGTAATAAACAGTTGGCAACGGCCATTTTGCTTTGTCTTTACAGTCCTTCCAGATTCAGTTCTGCAGGCCGTTTCCTGGAAGAGGCGGTCTTCTGCCAAGTTGCAGGAACACTCCATCCGAGCCACGCCCGGCAGAGTGCGGAAAGTCATGTCGGCAATTGTGAGGCCGGTCGACCAGAGTGCACCAACACACCGAACAGAAAGAATCTCCAGGTCCCATCCTCACGCTGGCGAGTAAACAACACCAGGAAATACCCTGTAACAATATCTGCGTAGAACGTGGCAAAACGGCCATGCTTTCCCGGACTCTCGCCCAGTGTCTATAAATAAAAGGCAGCGACGGATAGACTCGCTTTCCACAAGGTCCCTGCGAAGCACCGGTTGCGCCACGTCTCAATGACAGCCAACAGGGTTCAGCCTTCCTCGGAAACCCACTCGCGCTGATCAGCCGAGGATTTTCCACAACACATGCTTTGGGTCGCCGGCGCTGTGGGGCTTCAAAACATTGCCTTTGAAAGTGTTTCTGGGTGGCCTGGTTCACTGAACCCGCATCCGGCACGGCTGCAAAAATAAAGCCCTGCCCACCCTGTCAGAAAAAGAGACACGCTGCGCTTTTTTGAAACGAGGTGGCCCAGAGTCAAGCAAATTTCAGACTGAACTCTGCCCGGCAGCTTCCGATTGGTACGGCAGACTGTCACAATGCGAGGACAGAAAACACCCGGGGACCAAGAAACGAAGCCCCGGACCCGAACAGGAAAACGCTGCAAAACACGACCGCAAGCGCACCGGTTTCAAAAGTACTTGCTGTTTGCTGGTGGCGCAAGAAACAACATGAATGCAATTTGCTTCACATTTTGGGAGCAACGCTGACCTCAGCGACATTCGCAGAACACTTTCCGTAACGCATTTCAGCGCAAGACAAACCAAGCAACGGTTTCTCGAACTCCATTCCCATTATTCTACAAACTTGAACAGTTCCTTTGCTACCCATTTTTGCTCTGCCTTAGTCAGAGAATCGTGTCCTCCACCTGAATTTTTCAGTATCACCTGGAGTTTCCTTTTATCAATCGCGATTCCTTTTCCTGCTTTATATGGAAACTTGCCCAAAAGTTTGACAACGTGCTGTTGCAACTTTTTTTCTGGCACCAAAATGCTGAGACAGGGAAGCTTAGAATCAGCAGAAAATCCTTCGGGCTGCGCGATGCCAGAAAATGCTGTTGCCATGAATTTGCTTTTTTCAGTCTCAGCAACGTCATTGGGACCTGACCATTTGAACAAACCCGCGGTTTTATTGCCATGTGGTTCTACCGTCAAAAATTTGAGAAAAGCCATGGCTGTAGACATACGCTCCCTATTTTCCATCACTGCATTGCCTGCCAAAGCGTCATCAACCAAGTGTTCCCCGGAATTCTCTTGGTATGCGGAGTGCTGTAATTCACCATCAGCAAGTAGAACAGAAGTCATGCAATCCAAAGCTGCGCGTCCACACATTTTGTCTATCGAAGAATCATTTCCATTTCCGGGAACTTTGGAACCCTCTATCCGTCCTTCAACAAATTTTATATCCCAACCATCAGTTTTTATATATCTTGAACACTCTCTGGTGCGCAGAGAATTCGTTCTGTTGGTCCACGTGCTTCGTTTAGAACCAGAAAAAGTAGTCCCTTCGTTTTCAACAAACTTCACCAATTCCTGAACTCCAACGAAAAATTTCCTGGAACTGCCGCCATTTTCTCGCAACGCCGTCAGTCTCCCTTCTATTTCTTTCTTCACCTCTTTATTGCAAACAGAACCATGATCGCAGGCATCCACTATCGGGGGGTAATTCTCCAAATCCAGCAGTGCGTTTCTACGCATTTCCCTGATAATATAGCGGTCGTTATTTCTTGAAAAACAGCGCTTAATGAAGCGAACCACGCGCTGAAAGAAAGTAAATTTCCGGATATTGTAGGAGTTTTCGAGCCTGCTATGAACCTGACCCTTCCCCTTAAGGACAAAATCGTGACCAGATAAATCCTTTGCACCTTTTAGATCATCAAGTCTAATTCCCATATCTGTACCCTAAAATGACCCTGTGCTTACAACACCGACAACCCCCCGTGTTGCATTCTAGCATAGACCCCCTTTTAATAGTATCTGCACTCCAAGACACACGAGATGGCGCCGGCTCTTTGGACAGTGTAGCGGCTTGATTTTTGTTTGCAATTTTTTGGAAACATGAAAAAAATTCCGAAAAAGTCCCAAAGACCTTTCTCAACCCCCGCATCTAAAAATCCTTTTTTCTAGAGATGAAATTATTTTATAATGTTTTTTATCACCATCCCCAGCGTCCCTCCCCCTTTATAATCCGACAATCCCCTCCACAAAATCTCGGATTTTCTCCCCCATTGATCCAGGGTGTATTCAGTTTGCTTGTTATTTGTAAATTTTTGAGCTCATACCATAAATGCCCTCTGTCCGTAAACTTTTTCATGAAAACAAATACTTGCGCCAGAGAACCTGAGAACACCCATGTGCCGGTTCCACAGCCTGTAAAAATTTTCCTCAGCGAAAAAGCATTGCCAGCATGGGTTCTATGGCAAACATTTGCGTGTTGCTTCATCCGCTGGCAACCCATCCGGATGTTTCAACATAATGCGACCCTGTCAACATTTCCGCCGCCGTGCCTGGAGGTCCCTGCTACAGACGAAGCCTCCCCAAAACTGATTTTCCAATTCCCCATCGTCACAGATGACGACACGCAAATTGATCGGACACACGGTCCGTTTCCCAAGCCTGTCTTTGTGTCTTGTCGGGGAACCGGATGGTGGTCTTGACCATCACTCAGTCTTCTGCTGTTGTTTTGCGAATGACCGGGGCCTGACGACCTGGTTGCGCAAATACACCGGCACAGCATCACCAGGAAGGCGGGTGTTCCCGGCAAGCACATCCCGGACTGCCAATGCCAGCATGGTTTTGGCATGCGGCAACAGCTGCATATCCGGCACTACGTCGTTACGCAGGCAGCGGACAAGCGCTGGATACTCCCTGAAACCACTGCCGCCGACCGGCCCTTCGAAATTTCTCAGATCCAGCACGTCCTCCGGGATGCTCACGCTTTCTGGTGAATCTGGAACCACTAGACCATCTTCCGTTCCGCACGAAAAATAACCGGAGTACACTTCACCCATACGAGCATCGAGGGCAACAAAGGCCCGTTCCGCCTGGTGGCGAAAAATCAGTTGCTGTGCCATGGCTGCGAGATCGGATACCGGAACAAGGGGAATTTTCCAGGCAAAACTCAGACTTTGCGCCAAAGACAAGGCAACCCGAATCCCGGTAAACATGCCTGGTCCCCGCCCGTAAACCACTGCGTCAAAATCTCCTTTCTCGAGGCCGGATTCACGAAGCAATTCGTCACACATTTCAAAAATACACCGGTTGTGGTGTGCGACTCCCATCTTGCTACGATGAAAAACCTGCTCACCATTTTTCACTGCCACACTACACTGTTGAGTAGCCGTATCCAGAGCCAGCAGCTTCATTGCAAATACTTTTTCAGCTTCGGCAATTCTCGGAATCTCTCCATCATTGCCAAAGGCAGGCTGCTCAAAAAACATTTCCCGTAACTATGGGTAACGAGACGCTGGTCACCAATCATGATGACACCGCGGTCGGTTTCACTGCGGATCAACCGCCCGACTCCCTGCCGCAAATCTATGACCGCCTGCGGCAAACTGTATTCCAAAAAAAAGTTCCTGCTGTTTTTTTCCGCCTGTTTCCTGCGCCCTTGCATCAGGGGGTCCCCGGGTGCAGCAAAGGGCAGACGATCGATGATGACGCAACGCAATTTCGGACCACTGACATCCACTCCTTCCCAGAAACTGGAAGTCCCCAGCAAAATGGGTTTGGGTTCAGCACAGAAACGTTCAATCAACTGGCGCTTCGATGCCTGTCCCTGTACCAAAACCACATAATTTTTCATACTCTCCAACAACTTCGCGGCCTCCTTCAGTGCGCGATGGCTGGTGAACAAAAAAAACACGCCTCCTCCGGACATTTCCACCAATTCAACAGCAACATTCACCAACTGTTTCGTATACGCGCGCGATTCGGGAAGAGGCAAGTTTGAAGGCAGATAAAGAGCCGCCTGCTGGCGATAATCAAAAGGCGAATCAAGTTGTTCGCTTGCACAATCATCTATTCCCAGAGAAGAAGCAAAAAAACCAAAATCCCCGTCCACTGTCAGCGTTGCCGAAGTGTAAATCCAGTTGGCCTGGTATTGTGCTCGATAGGTTCGCAAAACAGGCGCCAGACTCAGTGGGCTAAGATGGATTTTGAATCCTTTTCCATTTTCGTGCCGCACCCAGGCAACCTGATCGTCACGGGCTTCATCAAGCCCTTCCATCTGGCTGTAGAAATCCGCCCCCCTTCTGAAAACGTTGTCAAAGTTTTCAGAATGTTCTTTGGCTGGTTCCAGCACCTCCAGAAGAACCGCCAGCCTGTCGCACAATTTTTCCGCCGCCTCGACGAAATTTCTATCGTGTTGCAATTTGTTCCAGGCAATGCTTTTCGGATGTTTCGCAAGTGCCTTTCCCATTTCATTGACGGTGCTCAGCAGTGCTTTGCAGCGCGTCTCCAGCTGATCAAAAACCGGCGATTCCGGTTGTTCCGCCAGTGCCTGAACATCCGCAACCAGTTGCCGGACCAAGTTGGCAGAGAGCAGGGTGCCGAAAAAATTATCGGCAATTTTGGCAATCTGATGCGCTTCGTCAACAATAATCGTGTCTGCCGTTGGCAAAATGCTGCCAAATCCTTCCTCTTTCAGTTCCATGTCTGCCAGGAGCAAGTGATGATTAACGACCACCAGGTCGGCATCCAGTGCCCGCTTTCTGGCTCCCGCAACAAAGCAATCGTCGTACCTCTGGCACTGCTTGCGAAGGCAGCTTTCCGTGGTCGAAGTAACCGTACGCCACAAGTGATCTTTTTCCGGCAACCCACCATAGCCAGCAATGTCTCCATCCGCGGTTTGCCATGTCCACTTCCTGAGCCCCGCAAACACACCACTGTTTTGCCCGTCAAACAGATCCGGTTGTTCAAAAGCCCTGTCCAGCCTTTCACGGCACAGGTAATTGGCTCTGCCTTTCAGCAAGGCAACATCAACATGCTTGTTCAAAATTTTAAGAACCTGTGACAGGTCTTTGTAAAAAAGCTGATCCTGCAAATTTCTGGTGCCGGTGGAAATCACGACTTTTTTCCCGGAAAGAATGGCAGGAACCAGGTAAGCATAAGTTTTGCCAATACCGGTCCCTGCCTCAACCAGCAAGTTTTCACAGTTCGTTATGGCTGTCGCCACAAGTTCAGCCATTCTCAGTTGCTGTGGCCGCTCGCGAAAACTTTGAATCACCCGGGCGAAAGCACCGCCGCTCGCCAATGCGGCAACGCTGTGCTGTGCTACGGACTTACTTTTTACCATTTTCCACAACCAGGACATTTGCCAACACAGCAATACCCTCACTGCGGCCGGTGAAGCCCAACATGTCCGTGGTGGTGGATTTCACACTGACACATCCAGGAGCAAGGTGCACCGCATCGGCGATGAAACGCCGCATCTGGGACACATGCGGTGCAAATTTCGGAGCTTCAGCAATAATGGTTGCATCGACATTGACGACACATATGGCATGATTTGCCAAAAGCTTTCCCACTTGGCCAAGCAATTCCAAGCCCGCCGCTCCTTTCCATTGCCCGGTGGCCGGAAAATGTTCCCCCAAATCGCCCAATGCAGCTGCCCCCAGGAGCGCATCACAGACCGCATGACACAAAACATCGCCATCTGAATGTGCTGAAATCCCTCTTGTATGCGAGATCCGCACCCCGCCTAAAAAGACATAGTCACCGGTGCTGAAAGCATGCGCGTCAAACCCTTGTCCGATACGAAACATTCAATTCTCCTGGGGACGCAAAAACGTCCTGGTCCATTCCAGGTCTTTGCCGGTGGCCGGAAAATGTTCCCCCAAATCTCCCAATGCAGCTGTCCCCAGGAGCACATCACAGACCGCGTGACACAAAACATCGCCATCTGAATGTGCTGAAATCCCTCTTGTATGCGAGATCCGCACCCCGCCTAAAAAGACATGGTCACCGGTGCTGAAAGCATGCGCGTCAAACCCTTGTCCGATACGAAACATTCAATTCTCCTGGGGACGCAAAAGCGTCCTGGTCCATTCCAGGTCTTTGCCGGTAGCCAGAAAATGTTCCCCCAAATCGCCCAATGTAGCTGCCCCCAAGAGCGCATCACAGACCGCGTAACACAAAACATCGCCATCTGAATGTGCTGAAATCCCTCTTGTATGCGAGATCCGCACCCCGCCTAAAAAGACAGGGTCACCGGCGCTGAAAGCATGCGCGTCAAACCCTTGTCCGATACGAAACATTCAATTCTCCTGGGGACGCAAAAGCGTCTTGATCCATTCCAGGTCTTTGCGGTAGGTCAGCTTGGGGTTGGGACAGTCACTTTCAATCAACCGTACCATGTGTCCGGACAATTCCACGGCCTCAGCCTCATCACCAACCTCCCTGCCATTTTCAAAAGCCTGGGACAACGCTTTGTACAGTACAGAGAAGCGAAACATTTGCGGAGTGGCGGCAAGAAAAACACTGCCTTTTGCCAAAGTACGCGCCACGTTGTCTTCCGCGTTCTTCAGTTTCAATGCATCGCTCGGGATGCTGCCCATCACTCCGCCAATCTCTTCATTTTCCAAAGCTTCAATAAAATGAAGCAGTGCTTTTTGCGTCAATGCCGGTCTGACAGCATCATGCACAATCACCCAATCGCCGGGGCTGGCGGTAGGCACCAGGACATCCAGGGCACACCTTACTGTCTCCGCCCGTGTCTTCCCGCCCGGTACAGCCAGAACTTTTTCCCAATCGGCGCAGGCACATCGTTTCCAGAATGCGTCGTCAACAGCCAGTCCAACCACAACTTTTTCAAGCGCGGCAAACCCGAGCAACGCTTTCAGGCTATGTTCCAAGACTGTCAAGCCATGGATTTTCAGGTATTGCTTGGGAGGCGAAGCGTGAAAACGTGCACCTTCTCCAGCCGCGGGCACGATGCCCCAGAAAGTCATGGGGTTTCGGAAGGGTGGTCCGTCGCTTCTTCAGTGAAGTAAAAAAAAGTCTCGCCTTGGCGAATCATTCCCAAATCTTCACGCGCGACATGTTCCAGAGTCTCCAGGTTTCCTTTTATATCCAGAATTTCCTGCTCCAAGGCACGGTTTTTATCTGCCAGAAACGCGTTCTGATGGTTTATGTTGTCAATTTCAGAACGAATTTCCAAAATTCTGACAACTCCCTTCTCCCCCCAAATATGCAACATTGCCTGACCCGCAAAAAACGCCATCATGACCAAGCTCAAAACCATGCCCCAAGCTCTCGCCTTGTTTTTGTATTTCACTACAAAAAGCGCTTAAACGCCTCGGCTCCCCAGTATTTCGTCCGGCCGCCCAGACGTTGCTCTATCCTGAGCAGGCGATTGTATTTCGCCACGCGATCAGTTCGCGACAGGGAACCCGCTTTGATCTGGCTGGCACCGCATGCCACAGCAAGATCGGCAATACAGATGTCTTCCGTTTCCCCAGAGCGGTGGGAAATGACACAGGAATAGCCATTTTCATGCGCCAAGCGGATCGCTTCGAGCGTTTCCGTCAAAGTCCCAATCTGGTTTGGCTTGATCAGGACGGCATTGGCGACTTTCTCGCGAATGCCACGCCGAATGATGGCGGGGTTAGTCACAAACAGATCATCCCCCACCAACTGCATGCGATCGCCAAGCTTTTTTGTCATGAATTTCCAGTTTTGCCAGTCTTCTTCCGCCAAGCCATCTTCGATAGACAAAATGGGGTAGTCACGAGCCCATTTTTCAAAGCGAGACACCAGTTCTTCTCCCGAATATTTGCAGTTTTCGGACCGAAAATAGTAACCGCCGTCATGCAAAAGCTCCGAACTGGCGGCATCAATGGCAATGTACACATCCTTTCCGGCCTTGTAGGGTGTTCGCCCAATCGCTTCCAGCAAAAGCTCCAGAGCGGCATCATTACTTTCCAGCTGTGGAGAAAATCCTCCTTCATCACCAACTGTGGTACGAAACCCACGCAAAACCAAAACTCTGCGTAGAGAGTGAAAAATCTCCGCGCCGACCCGCAGTGCTTCACTGATACTTTCACTGCTGACCGGAATAATCATGAACTCTTGTATGTCCATGCTCTGACTGGCATGCACTCCTCCATTCAGGATATTGATCAGCGGCACCGGCAGGCTCAATGGACTTTCTCCAGCTATACTTTGATAAAAAGGAAGTCCCATTTCCATGGCATGCGCTTTCCCTGCCGCCAAAGAAACCGCCAGCAGGGCGTTGCCGCCAAGCCGGGATTTGTTCTCTGTGCCGTCGAGATCAATCATCGTCCGATCAATTTCTTCTTGCTTGGACACATCCATGCCAAGCAAGGCTTGGGAAATCTCGGTTTCAATGTTCCTGATCACAGACCGCACCCCTTTGCCATTAAAGCGGTGTGCGTCGTTATCGCGCAACTCAAATGCTTCATGTTTCCCGGTGGATGCACCGGAAGGAATGGAGGCTCTGCCCATTGCTCCCGTATCCGTAAATACTTCGGCTTCAACGGTCGGATTGCCGCGGGAATCAAGAATCTCGCGGGCCACGAGTCTGGCGATTTTATGCATTCAGGTCATTCCTCTGTTGGCAAGACCAAAAGACCCAAGTCTCGCGACCGGCGTGATGCACCGGAAGGAATGGAGGCTCTGCTCATTCACTGCTCCCGTATCCGTAAATACTTCGGCCTCAACGGTCGGATTGCCGCGGGAATCAAGAATCTCGCGGGCAACGATTCTGGCGATTTTATGCATTCAGGTCATTCCTCTGTTGGCAAGACCAAAAGGCCCAAGTCTCGCGACCGGCGTGATGCACCGGAAGGAATGGAGGCTCTGCTCATTCACTGCTCCCGTATCCGTAAATACTTCGGCCTCAACGGTCGGATTGCCGCGGGAATCAAGAATCTCGCGGGCCACGAGTCTGGCGATTTTATGCATTCAAGTCATTCCTCTGTTGGCAAGACCAAAAGGCCCAAGTCTCGCGACCGGCGTGATGCACCGGAAGGAATGGAGGCTCTGCTCATTCACTGCTCCCGTATCCGTAAATACTTCGGCTTCAACGGTCGGATTGCCGCGGGAATCAAGAATCTCGCGGGCCACGAGTCTGGCGATTTTATGCATTCAAGTCATTCCTCTGTTGGCGAGACATGAAAGGCCCAAGTCTCGCGACCGGCGTGATGCACCGGAAGGAATGGAGGCTCTGCTCATTCACTGCTCCCGTATCCGTAAATACTTCGGCCTCAACGGTCGGATTGCCGCGGGAATCAAGAATCTCGCGGGCCACGAGTCTGGCGATTTTATGCATTCAGGTCATTCCTCTGTTGGCAAGACCAAAAGGCCCAAGTCTCGCGACCGGCGTGATGCACCGGAAGGAATGGAGGCTCTGCTCATTCACTGCTCCCGTATCCGTAAATACTTCGGCTTCAACGGTCGGATTGCCGCGGGAATCAAGAATCTCGCGGGCCACGAGTCTGGCGATTTTATGCATTCAAGTCATTCCTCTGTTGGCGAGACATGAAAGGCCCAAGTCTCGCGACCGGCGTGATGCACCGGCTAAGGAATGGAGGCTCTGCTCATTCACTGCTCCCGTATCCGTAAATACTTCGGCCTCAACGGTCGGATTGCCGCGGGAATCAAGAATCTCGCGGGCCACGAGTCTGGCGATTTTATGCATTCAAGTCATTCCTCTGTTGGCAAGACTGAAAGGCCTGTGTCTCGCGACCGGCGTGATGCACCGGCAAGGAATGGAGGCTCTGCTCATTCACTGCTCCCGTATCCGTAAATACTTCGGCTTCAACGGTCGGATTGCCGCGGGAATCAAGAATCTCGCGGGCCACGAGTCTGGCGATTTTATGCATTCAAGTCATTCCTCTGTTGGCAAGACCAAAAGGCCCAAGTCTCGCGACCGGCGTGATGCACCGGCTAAGGAATGGAGGCTCTGCTCATTCACTGCTCCCGTATCCATAAACACTTCGGCCTCAACGGTCGGATTGCCGCGGGAATCAAGAATCTCGCGGGCCACGAGTCTGGCGATTTTATGCACTCAAGTCATTCCTCTGTTGGCAAGATCAAAAGCCCCAAGTCTCGCGACCGCGTGATGCACGGGAAGGAATGGAGGCTCTGCTCATTCACTGCTCCCGTATCCATAAACACTTCGGCCTCAACGGTCGGATTGCCGCGGGAATCAAGAATCTCGCGGGCCACGAGTCTGGCGATTTTATGCATTCAGGTCATTCCTCTGTTGGCGAGACTGAAAGGCCCAAGTCTCACGACCGGCGTGATGCACCGGCTAAGGAATGGAGGCTCTGCTCATTCACTGCTCCCGTATCCGTAAATACTTCGGCCTCAACGGTCGGATTGCCGCGGGAATCAAGAATCTCGCGGGCCACGAGTCTGGCGATTTTATGCATTCAAGTCATTCCTCTGTTGGCAAGACTGAAAGGCCTGTGTCTCGCGACCGGCGTGATGCACCGGCAAGGAATGGAGGCTCTGCTCATTCACTGCTCCCGTATCCGTAAATACCTCGGCCTCAACGGTCGGATTGCCGCGGGAATCAAGAATCTCGCGGGCCACGAGTCTGGCGATTTTATGCATTCAAGTCATTCCTCTGTTGGCAAGACTGAAAGGCCCAAGTCTCACGACAGGCAATCAGCGGTTTCACGACTTCGTCGATGGCACGCAAGTCCTCCAGCACGCGCCCCATGATCTCCATGGGAATGACGTTGGGACCGTCACTCAATGCTTTTTCCGGGTACGGATGCGTTTCCATAAACACGGCGGCAACACCGGTCGCAACAGCGGCCCTTGCCAACGCTGGGGCAAATTTGGACTGTCCACCAGAAACCCCCTTCCCTGCCCCAGGCAACTGCACCGAATGCGTTGCATCAAAAACCACCGGGCAGCCCGTGGCCCGCAACTCGACCAGAGAGCGCATGTCCACGACCAAATTATTGTAGCCAAAGGAAAAACCTCTTTCACAAACCAGTATTCTGTGGTTCCCGACTGCATGCGCTTTTGCCACCACGTCCGGCATCTCACCAGGGGAAAGAAACTGCCCCTTTTTGATGTTCACCGGCAACCCGCAGGCAGCGACATTTTGGATGAAGTTGGTTTGTCGGCACAAGAAAGCGGGAGTTTGCAGAATATCGACGACTTCGGAGATTTCCGAAAGCGGAGAATCTTCGTGGACATCAGTCAGCACTGGCACACCAAGCTCTCTTTTTACTTTTTCAAGAATACGCAAGCCGTCTTCCACACCAGGGCCCCGGTAACTTTTCTCTGAAGACCGGTTGGCTTTGTCGAAAGAAGATTTGTAGACAAAAGGCAGGCCCAGCTTCTCGCACGTGCCACGCAAAGTCTCGGCGGTGCTTAAAGCCAGGCCTTCATTTTCGATCACACAGGGCCCGGCAATTAACACAAAAGGCAATTCCGGACTGAAGTCCAAACCTGATACGCTGACAACTTCGTTAGACATTTCTAATTTCACCTCCGAAAAATTGTCATGACATCATCCCCTTGCACCACGATTTCGATACTTTTTTGCAGCATTCACGAATCCCAGAAACAAGGGGTGCGCATGCCTCAGAGTCGATTGGAATTCAGGGTGGAACTGGCAACCAATAAACCATGGATGGTCCACCAATTCTATAACCTCCACCAAGTTGTCGGGGGATTTCCCACTGATCCGCATGCCGGCAGCGCTAAGCATGTCCCGGTAACCATTGTTGACTTCATAACGGTGGCGGTGGCGCTCACTAATCTGTGGCTGCCCGTAAAGCTCCCGCACGAGGGAGTGCGGTTCAAGAAGGCATTGCTGCGCGCCAAGCCGCATCGTGCCTCCTTTTTCGGAACTTTCACCGCGATGTTCCGCGTTGCCATTCTGGCCACACCATTCGGTCACCAAGGCCACGACCGGAGCTGTGGTTTCGGCCATGAACTCGGTGCTGTGTCCATCCGACAACCCTGCCACATTACGGGCAAATTCGATAACTGCCACCTGCATCCCCAGACAAATCCCCAAATAGGGCGCCTTGCGTTCCCGGGCATAGTGGGTAGCCAGGACCTTTCCTTCAATGCTGCGCGCGCCGAAACCGCCCGGAACCAGTACGGCGTCTGCTGCATCAAGAACCCCGGTGCCCTGACTTTCCAGCACCCCGGCATCGACGTAATGCAACCGGATACGGTTACCGGATTTCAATCCCGCATGGTCAAGCGCTTCATTCAATGATTTGTAGGCATCTTGGTTGCCAATGTATTTACCAACAATGGCAATATTCAAAGCGTCTCCGGTCTGCGCCTTGCGTTCAGCAATAACTTGCTTCCAGCGACCAAGGTCAGCGGGGCCCGCGGTGGACTTGAGCCCGAGCCGCGCAATCAACTCTTCATCAACCTTCTGCTCGTAAAAATTCACCGGAATGCGATACACATCATCCACATCAGGGGCGCTGAAGACCGCATCCACGGGCACGTTGGTAAACAACGAGATTTTCTTTTTTTCTTCGACGCTGAGTTCTCCGCACGATGTTCGACACAGCAGCAAGTCTGGCTGAATACCGATGGAACGCAGTTCTTTGACCGAATGCTGCGTGGGTTTGGTCTTGTTTTCATTGTTCGCTGAAACCCGGGGCACCAGCGTCAAATGCACGAAAACACTTCGCCCTTGCATCTCGGCCCCCAGCTGGCGAATCGCTTCCAAAAACGGCAGGGACTCAATATCACCTGCTGTCCCGCCAATTTCCACCAAGGCAATTTCGGCATCTCCGGCACCTTCAAAAATAGCCAGCTTGATTTCATCGGTGACGTGGGGAATCACCTGCACGGTGCTTCCCAGAAATTCTCCCTTGCGCTCGCGTCTGATAACCCGCTCATAGATCTGACCGGCAGTGTGGTTATTGTGTTTACTGGCAGTGAAATCCACAAAGCGCTCGTAATGCCCGAGGTCCAGATCGGTTTCCGCGCCATCAGCGGTGACAAAGACTTCTCCATGTTGAAAAGGATTCATCGTCCCGGGATCGACGTTGAGGTAAGGGTCCAGTTTCGTCAGGCTGACCGTGAAGCCACGCGCTTCAAGGACCGCCCCGATGGAAGCACTTGCGATTCCTTTGCCGAGCGACGAAACCACCCCCCCGGTGACAAAAATAAAACGAGATGGCCCACTCATGTCGTCACTTCCCGTTGTGCGCACGCTTTGACTCCCCAAATCAGCACCAACTCATTGTTTTTGTAAATCAGCGGGATGTGCCGGCGACACCATGGGGGCACCCCAAACTCTTGAAATATTTTCTTTAGATATTTTCGTATTCCATTTTTTTGCAAGCATTTTTCTCCACCAGACCTGAGGCGAACTTCAAAAGCAGACCGGCAATCAAGACCAGGACATTGCGCCTGTAATTTCGCCCGGGACAAAGTCCGTCCCATTTCCGAAAGATGCAAGTCCTCTCCCTCCGGCCACATCCAACGCAGCCCTTTGGCACAAATCAAATCATCCTTGAGTGCATACAAAAGACCGCGATAATGACGAACCTGCCCCCGCCCTTTTGCCCAGCAGACTTCGGCGCCGGCAGGTGCTTCAGTTGCAGAAAAAAACGTCCGCCGCAAATGCTCCATTTGCCGATATTGCATGCACGGCAAATTCCGACGTTCCAGCCACTGCTTGACAATGACGCGCTGCATTGCCGCAGGGTGCTGGACGCAGGGCTGGACTTTCAATGTCCCATCCGGGTTTTCACAATCCGCCAGCAACAGTTGCGCATACTGCCTCACCAAATCCGCCAGATCACCAAGATGGTGCGCGGTACGCGCCAAGGTTTTTTCCCACCCCGGCCATTGTCGCCTGATGTGCGGGACTACCCGATGTCGCAAATAACTCCGGTCCAGTGTCATGTCGTGGTTGGCAGGGTCTTCCAAGCACTGCACACCACACGACAGGAGATGCTCTCGGACGACCGCTTTTTCAATGCCGAGCATCGGTCGTCCGAGAAACCCTTTCGCGAAGGGTACCAGTTCCGGCATGGCACGCAAACCATCCGGACCAGCCCCACGAAACAACTGTAAAAGCACAGTTTCTGCCTGATCCAACAGGTGGTGTGCAGACAACAACAACTCGGCAGGTCGTAATTCCCGAGCAAAAGCCTGGTATCGAACGCGGCGGGCAAAGGCTTCCGGACTTTCCGATTTTTCCCGTTCCTCGTCGATCACAATCCTGCTAAATTCAACGCCATAGTTGCGGGCATTTTGCCAACATGCCTCTTCCCACTGGTTTGCACCTTTTTGCATCTGGTGATTGACATGCACCAGACGCAGAGCCAGCTGCGAAAACCAGCCGGAGGTCGCCAAGGCGTCAGCAAGTGCCAGAGAATCGCCGCCGCCGCTGTAAGCTACGGCAACACCGCTAAAGCAATGTCGAGACTGCCAGACCGAAAGCTTGTCCTGCAGTAATGCCGTTAATCGCGACATCAGATTTTAAGTGCCTTTATGGTTTCGTGCCTTTAGCAAAGTGCAATTCCTGTCCACCGTTCCCCATGCTCAACACCGTACTCGTCACCCCAGGCATCTTGAAAAGAAACAGACCAAACACGAGGAACAGCAAGCACGGAAACCAGAGTGCCCGAATGACAGTCAACTTTTCCGGACCCTGGCATCATCGTGGAAAACACAAAAAAACTTCAAACCTTCTCAAAAACCCCAACTTTTATCAACTTTTCATAGCGCAGCTGGAGTAGGTAATCCAGTTCAATGCCATTCAATTTCTCCAGATGCGCCGCAATCTGTTCACCCAGAGCGGTACAAGCCTTGGGAAAGTCACGATGCGCTCCACCCAAAGGTTCCGGAACAATGGCATCGATCAACCCGAGTTCCTCGATGCGTTGCGCAGTAATGCCCAAAGCTTCTGCAGCCTGCTCGGACATTTTGGCATCCTTCCATAAAATTGAGGCGCAGCCTTCCGGAGAAATGACCGAATAAATGGCGTATTGCATCATTAAAACCCGGTCGGCAACCCCGATGGCCAGTGCCCCACCTGAACCCCCTTCACCAATCACGACACTGATGATCGGGGTCCTCAACTCGACCATTTGTTGCAAATTCACGGCGATCGCTTCGCTTTGCCCCCGCTCCTCCGCATCCACTCCGGGAAAGGCACCCGGGGTATCAATGAATGTCAGTACCGGCAAGCCAAACCGCTCGGCAAGCTTAAAAATTCTTCGGGCTTTGCGGTAGCCCTCGGGCATACACATGCCAAAGTTTCGCTTGAGGTTTTCCTCGGTGTCGCTACCCTTCTGTTGCCCCACGATTGCAACAGACATATTGTTGAAACGCCCGATGCCCGCCACCACAGAAGCATCGTCCGCAAACTGCCGGTCACCATGCAATTCCTCGAAGTCGCTGAACAGCCTGTTGATGTAATCCAGAGTGCGCGGTCGTAACCGGTGCCGCGCCATTTGCACAACCTGCCAGGAACTCAGAGTCGAGTACACACTTTCCTTCAGCTTGTCACATTCTTTCTGTAGCCGCTCCATTTCCCTTTCAATGTCCAGCTCGTCGTTCGAATCCGTGATTGCACGCAATTCATTGATCTTGGTTTCCAAATCCACGATCGGCTTTTCAAAATCCAAGTAGTCCATCAGATTGTTTCTTCCCGGTTCAACCAAGTTTCCTCACGGCTCAAGCGGCACTGGCCGTGAAAATGTATAACAACCACCAAATCTCGTCAGCGTTCCCGCACTCCCGCAAAACCCCTGGAAAACCAAAATTTTGTTCGCCGCTGGGAGCAATGCGAAACCGGGCTTTTTGCTACGTGCCCAAGTGCCGCGAGTATTTCAATGATACTTTTTCAACGGCTTTAATGTTGCACAAGGCACAAAGCAGTGCTTCACAGGGACGTACCCGCCAGGCTGCTCCCAGATCCACGAGCACTTCAGTGGTTTCTGTCCGCAGCAGGCACTGGAGACCAAGACCATCCTTTTCAGTGGCGGAAAACTGCTGCAAAACTTTTTGCAGGCTGTCAGAAAAACCAGAAGGTTCGCTGTTCGCCTGGACCGCAAACCAAATACTTCGTCCGTATTTCGCACGGGCACCCGCCAGTGTATACAAGGCTTTTGCCTTCAGATTTCGCCTGGCGGCACCATCTACCGCCAAAGATTCTGTTGCCACGACCAGAATTTCAGACGAATCAAAAAGCGCTTCATTTTCCAGATACAGTCCCTCCGGAATTTCGACGTCCAGCTGTCCCGTCGCATCATCCAGCTTTGCCAAGTAAATCGTGCGCTGGTCATCTTCCAGCCTGGCCGGCCTGCCCACGACAACGCCGACCAACACGAGAGGGCATTCCTGGACAGCTCCTTCCACACTCCCACACGCCACTTCATAAAAAGAATGTTTCATCAATCTCCGGCGCTCATAGGAACTCAATGCCTTCACAGGGTGATACTGCCAGCGAAACCCCAAGGATTTCTCTTCCATTTCCCCAAGCTCCCGGGAAGCCGGTTCAGGCACAATTTTCGAACTTGGCGGGCGGTCCTGCCGGGCAGGTTCTGCACCAAACATGTCTGCCTGTCCGCTGCTCAGGTCCTGGGCATTCTGCAAGGCAAGCCCGTATACGTATGGCATCTCAGCCAACAATTGCGCACGATTTGGCCCAAAAGCATCCAAGGCACCGGCCTGGATCAGGGTTTTTAGCGTGGCAATTCGTTCCTGGCAGGTGCCGGCACGCGAACAGAAATCACGAAAGTCAGTGAAGGGGCCATTTTTCTCCCGTTCATCGACCAGTTTCTGCATGGCGGATTTGCCGACATTGCGAATGCAGCCGAGACCATAAAGGATGGTGTGCTCATCCAACGGGGAAAAACCAACGGCACTGCGATTGACGTCTGGAGGTTCAACTACAATGTCCAAACCTCCGCATTCATGAATCAAGTCCAGCAGGCGGGGCGTATCGGTCGTAGTCGTCATCAAAGCTGACATGTAGGCCGCGGCGTGATGGGTTTTCAACCACGCCGTACGGTAAGAAACCAAAGCGTAGGCAACGGAATGCGATTTGTTGAAGCCGTACTGTGCGAACTTCTCAATCAACTCGAAAATCTGGATCGCCTTGTCTTTTCTCAGCCCGCGATCAACCGCGGACTCCACGAACTGCTTTCGCTGCCTTCTCATCACATCCTTTTTTTTCTTGCCCATGGCGCTACGCAAAACATCTGCCTGCCCGAGACTGAAACCGGCAAGCTTCTGGGCAACCTCCATCACTTGTTCCTGGTAAACAATCACGCCGTAAGTTTCTTTGAGAATCGGTTTCAGGGTCTCGTTCAGGTAATGAATTTGCGCCCCATGCTTGCCGCGCACAAAGCTGTCAATCATGCCTCTTTCACCCAGCGGGCCTGGTCGATAAAGGGCAACCAAGGCAACCAGGTCGTCAAAACAGTCGGGTCTGAGTCGCCGGCTCAATTGCTGAATGCCCCGCGACTCCAATTGAAAAACACCAGCAGTCTGCCCGGAACTCAGCAGCTGGTAAACCTTCGCATCGTCAAGGGGGAGCGTCGCGATGTCTATCTGTATTTTTTTCTGTTTGGCGACCATGGCTACCGCCTTGTTGATCACGGTCAGCGTCTTCAACCCGAGGAAGTCAAACTTCACCAGGCCGATTTTTTCCGCATCGTTCATATCCAGATGCGTCGCAACACCCGTGCGATCACGCTCACAATAAAGCGCCGTGTAATGGGTCAAAGGCTCCGGCGCAATGATCACACCGCCTGCATGCCTGGCAGGGTTACGCACCAGACCTTCCAGCATGAACCCGAAACGAAAAATCTCCTTGACGGTCCGACCTGACCCGGAAGGGTCGGGCCGGACAAGTCTTCTCAATTCGGGAGACCTGGCAAGCGCGTCTTTCAACCTGATGTTGAGTTGCGAGGGAAGTAATTTCGCGATCCGGTCCACCTGCGGATAGGGATAACCCAGAACCCGCCCCACATCGCGCACGACCGCCTTTGCAGCCAAACTGTCAAAGGTGATGATTTGGCTCACATAGTCGTGCCCGTAACGACCGACCACGTACTCAATGACCCGATCACGCTGGTCCATGCAAAAATCCACATCGATATCCGGTGGAGAGATTCTTTCCAGGTTCAAAAACCTTTCGAACAAAAGCTTGTGCGGCAAGGGATCGACTTCTGTGATTTTCACAAGAAAAGCAACCAGAGAACCTGCGCTCGATCCGCGGCCCGGTCCCACCGGAATATCATGCTGTTTTGCCCACTGCACAAAATCGGAAACAATCAGAAAATAGCTGGCAAACCCCGTTTTCGCGATGACTTCCAACTCGAACGCCATGCGTTGCTCGTATTCTTCCCGCTTCTCTTCCTGTTCTGAGTCACGCAGGAAGATTTCCAGTTCTTTCCCCGCTTCTTCCCGTAAATGCTGCTCGGCATCTTTATCTTCATGCGTCGACACCTGCGGGAGCAAAATGCGGCCAAAACTCATGGGAAAAGTACAACGCCGGGCAATTTCCACGGTATTTTCAATGACTTCCGGGTAGTCGTGAAACAGCAAAGACATCTCTTTGGGGGACTTCAGATATTGCTCGGCAACGTAAGCACGACGGCGTTTTTCGTCATTGAGCTTGTCTCCCCTGTTGATGCAGACACGCACCTCATGAGCCTCAAAATCACTTTTGTCCAGAAAACACACCTCGTTGGTGGCAACAACCGGAAGACCTTCGGAAGCAGCGAGGGCACAGGCATTTTCCAGATACACATCCTGCATCGGCCTGCCGCAGCGCTGAATTTCCAAGTAATAACGGTCAGGGAAATTTCGCCGCCAGAAATCCAATACTTTTTGAATACGTGTCGGCTTGCCATGCTGCAAAGCCAGACCCAGATCACCACGCATCCCACCAGACAGCACTATCAGGTCCGACGAAAACCGCTTCAGCCACTCGTAGCGGACTCGCGGCCCGTCCGAGGTTTGACCTTCACGGTACGATTGTGTCAACAGGCACGTCAAATTCCGGTAACCGGCTTCGTTCATGCACAGCAAAACAACGGCACCAGGCGATTTACCCCCCGACTGGCACTGAAGTTGCACTTCACAACCGATAATGGGCTTGATGCCGGCATCCAGGGCCGCCTGGTAAAACTTCACGGCCGCAAAAAGGTTGCCAAGGTCGGTCACTGCCAAAGCCCTGCCACCCTGGCCTGCCACACGCTTTGCCAAGCCTGCAGGACTGGCCAAGCCATCTTTGATGGAATACTCGGAATGTACGTGCAAATGCACGAAATCAGTGGTTGTTGTCATCCTGTTGTCATCCTGTTGTCATCCCGTTCTTAGCATCCCGCCAAACTTCACGGCCGCAAAAAAAGTCCCCACGCACGGACCACCTTGCCACCTCGCAGTCTGCTTGCCTCGCGGTTTGCCGCCCTCCCTGCCAGGTCAGCAGGACACGCCAAACCCATCACCGCGTATGGAACCCTCGAAATACTCAGAATGTGCATGCCAGGCAAATGCACAAAGTCACACTCCATTGTCATCCTGTTCTTAGCATCCCGCCAGACTTCACGGCCGCAAAAAAGTTGCCCAGGTCCGTCACCACCCTGTCGCCTCCTTGGTTTGCTTGCCGCCTTGCCAGGTCCGCGGGACTTGCCAGGCCATCCCCGTGTATGGAACCCTCGGAATACTCATAAATGTGCATGCCAGACAAATGCACAAAATCACACCCCATTGTCATCCTGTTCTCATCCTATTCTTAGCATCCCGCCAGACTTCACGGCCGCAAAAAGGTTGCCCATGTCCGTCACCACCCTGCCACCTCGCGGTTTTCTGCCCGCTTTACCAAGCCTGCAGGACTGGCCAATCCATCCTTGATGGAATACTCGGAATGCACGTGCAAATGCATGAAATCAGTGGTTGTTGTCATCCTGTTTTTGTCGCCCCTGTTCTGCCGACCGCCTTGCCACATCCGCGGGGCAGGCCAAGCCATCCTTGATGGAATACTCGGAATGTACGCGCAAATGCACAAAGTCTCTGTCTGTTGTCATCCTGTTCTTGGCATGCCGCCAAACTTCACGGTCGCAAAAAAGTTGCCCGGGCACGTGACCAGCTTGCCACCTCGTAGTCTGCTTGCACCGCGGTCTGCCACACGCCTTGCCAGGTCTACAGGACTGGCCAACTCATCCCCGTGTATGGAACCCTCGGAATGTACGCGCAAATGCACAAAGTCTCTGTCTGTTGTCATCCTGTTCTTGGCATGCCGCCAAACTTCACGGTCGCAAAAAGGTTGCCCAGGCACGTGACCAGCTTGCCACCTCGCAGTCTGCTTGCCCCGCGGTCTGCCACACGCCTTGCCAGGTCTACAGGACTGGCCAACTTATCCCCGTGTATGGAACCCTCGGAATGTACGCGCAAATGCACAAAGTCTCTGTCTGTTGTCATTCTGTTGTCATTCTGTTGTCATCCTGTTGTCATCCTGTTCTTGGCATGCCGCCAAACTTCACGGTCGCAAAAAGGTTGCCCGGGCACGTGACCAGCTTGCCACCTCGCAGTCTGCTTGCCTCGCGGTTTGCCGCCCTCCCTGCCAGGTCAGCAGGACACGCCAAACCCATCACCGCGTATGGAACCCTCGAAATACTCAGAATGCACGTGAAAGTATGCATATAAGTGCACTTTAGTAGGTTCACAAGGTCACTTTACCTGCTTTCATATTGCTGATTTCCTGTCATCTGCCGCGTGATCAGCCATTTTATCAGCCCAAAAGCCTGAAAGTCTTCCGATGGAAAGAGCACGGACCATACTTCTGAATCGCCAGGCGATGCGCTTTGGTAGGATAGCCCTTGTGGGAAGCAAAACCATAAACCGGATGGCGCTTGTCTAAATCAAGCATGAACTCGTCCCGGCTGACTTTGGCCAGGATGGAAGCAGCCGAAATCTGCACCACCCGGTCGTCACCACCGCAAATTGCATAGCATTTACAGTCCGCCACAGGGAAATGCATGCCATCAACCAGAACGCATTCATACGCAAATTGCAAAGCTTCCAAAGCATGTCTCATCGCCAGCAAACTGGCATGATGAATGTTGAGCTGGTCGACCTCCATGGCCGTGGCTGACCCAACACCCCATCCCTGTGCGGATTGCTTTATACATCCGGCAAGTCTTTGGCGCTGTCCGGGAGTCAATTGCTTCGAATCCCGACACCCCGTCGGAATGTCCCTGTTGCGAATGACCACCGCGGCAGCCATCACCGGCCCAGCCAAAGCACCCCGCCCGGCTTCGTCCACCCCCACAATCAGCAGGTTTCCGAAACCAGGCAACATTTCACCACGTTTGATGCGTATTTGCTCAGTGCCAGGAAGCCGCACGGTTCTACTCTCCGGGGTGCTTTAGTTTTGCGTAAATTGCAATGCGCCGTAATTGGGGTGGGACGCCTCGGGCAATACCACGCCCAGAAGTACGAGCAACTTGAGAACTGCAACCTTGCCGCCGTCGTTGATGTTGACGCGGAACGTGGCGAAACAATAGCGAAACGCTGCCACACACGAGCACTGACGGATTACTCCGAACTCCTGGGGACAGCAAAAGCGGTCAGCATAGCCACCCCATCCGGCACGCATTTTCAGGTTGCCCGCGACTGCCTTGCCGCCGGGATTCATGTCCTGGTCGAAAAGCCCATTGCCACCTCCGTTGCCGAAGCAGATGCCCTGATCGCACTGGCGCGAGAGAAAAATTGCCTGCTGCAAGTGGGACACATTGAACAGTTTAATCCAGCGTTTTGCCACCTGCGTGAAAATATCGCTTCGCCTATGTTCATTGAAGCCGTCCGCCTGATGCCACCCAGCAACAGAAATGTGGACATCGACGTCATACTGGATTTGATGATTCATGACCTCAGCAATGTACTCAGCCTGGTGAACAGCCCGGTGGCATCGCTGCTGGCCAAAGGAGTCCCGGTATTGAACACCGGCACAGACATCGCCAACGTCCGAATGCATTTTGCCAACGGCTGCGTCGCCAATATTACGGCCAGCCGCATCAGCATGAAACAGGAAAGAAAGCTGAGGATATTCGAACACAACAGATACCATCACGTTGACATGAAGGATCATTACTATACGGAGGCGTATCGGAGCAAGGAGAAAGGTGGAGAACCCTTTCAATCGCAAACCTGGCGCTACCAGAAAGCCGACTCCCTGCGCGACGAAATAGCCCACTTTGTGTCCTGCATTCTGACACACAAAGTCCCCCGCGTAGACGGCCAGGCCGGGCGCGAAGCATTGAAGCTTGCGCTGGAAATATCGAATCTGGTTGCCAAAGACCAACCTCAAATCATGCCCCAACACCAGACATAGCTCCCGGAAAACAGCTTTGCACCCGACCGACCGTGCCGACCCCCATCACCCAGCCATACCACCGCATGCCACAACCTCAACCCGCATCGCACTGCCAACCGACATTGCTCTTGGCAACCCCGATATGAAGACAGCCAGACTGCCACAAAATGGCGTGGCAACGAGCTACCTTGCCATGGGGCTTGCGACCCCATCACTACCATAGATCTTGTTGTGGGTCGCGCCACATCCTTCCCTAGCCATACCGAAAAGAAAATTTGTATTTCGTGCCGAGCCATTGAGGGGAGAATTCCAACGACACCAGGGACAGCACCTCTAACACCCACCACCACCAAGCAAAAAAACCGACTTGAATGAGTCTTAAGATCCGAAACTGTTGCCTGCTAATCTCAACGGTGCTGCTTTTTGCAACACCCAGCGCGTGTACGCAAAGCATGCCAGGCATGGAAGTCGAGTTGCGGCCCCACCCCCAAGACTGAAATTCGCCATGCGCAAGAAACGGCGACCCGGGATTACCAGCGCCTGGCGACCCGGCTTGAGCTGCCGGTGCTAAGCACCCGGGAGCGGGAAGAAATCAGGCGCCTGGCGCAGGATCCAGGCAAAGCCTACGTGGGAATTGGCAGAGCTGCCCATTTGAGCACGCCAAACTGGGCATTGGTGAAACAGACGGGATCAACATCTGGCAGGCGCAGATTCGCTCCCCCGCCGCTATTTCCCTGAAAGTGCGATTTACAGACTTTGCGCTGGCGCCGGGAACGACAGCCACGGTTTATGGTCTCCACAACAGCCAATATGCACCCGTCGGCGAATACAGGAGCAATGGCCCGGGCAATAGCGGACAGTTCTGGTCATTGACAATCCCAGACGACACCGTGGTCATAGAGTACAGGGTGCCTGCCGGAGACGAACTGCAACCCGGAAAGTTCCCGTTCAAAGTAGAAAGAATCAGCCACACTTTCAGGGGCACCGACGGCAAACTGTCTGGCGTCGACTAAAAAGCCCCCAAGCGCCGATGCGGACGAGTCAGTCCCAAGTAACGGAGACTCCTCTCCACAGGGAGGACCAAGAAAAGCCCACTGCCGTTTGCCAATCTGTCAAGTCCAGGCTAACGCCCGTCGCTTCGCGCGGCATTGCCAGTTTTCACCTGCACTGGCCTCTCCCACTTCCCGAACTGAATCAAGCCACTGGTTCCCGAGTGCCCCTCTGATTTCAAAGGCACGCTCCAAAAGCACCAGCCCACCGCAACGCTTTGCCTCTCTGCACATCCGCTCCCTTCTGCCTCGTGCTCGGCACAGGAAACCCCCCATCCCAGAACCTTGGCGGCCTTCCGACCTTCCATGCTCGTCACGCCCCCTTCCGGCCTGAAGGAACCACCACCAGGTACAGTGCTCGGCCTGCCGCATTTCCGAATCCTTAAGTTTCGCTATTTGTAGCCGGCGGTGTAGCCGGGGGTGTAGCCGGGGCCGCAGTCGGGACCGCAAAGCACACTTCGAACGCTGCCAGCACCAATTTATATTCCTCATTCCTGGTCTTCTCGAACAAAGACATCACAGCTACCAACACCCGATCTATCACCTTATTCTCTTTCTCAGTTGGCTTTGTCCGAGTTGCCTGCAAATCTGTAGCCATCAATATAGCAAGAGTATTTTTCGCATCTATAGCTTCTGGAATGTCAGGAAATTTCTTAAGCACTTCCATCAGTTCCGTCATAACTATTCCTATATGCTTAACGATAACATCAAGAACTGTTTCGTTTAAAGGCATTCTGCGTCTGGATTGAAGCGAGTAGGAGGTCTTTGACTTAGGGGCAGCAACTGCATTAGCCGTTTGTGCCGCGTCTTCTCCACTTTGGTCACGCATTTCTTTCTGTTTATTATGCTGTTCAACTATGGCTACAATTTTAGATAAGATCGGCCCACCCTCTAGACCTTTTAGCTCAATTTTTGCCTGATCATCATGCAATTTTCTCCTCACCTCGCGTAACTTTTCCTTTGCGACAGCAAGATATAGTCTTCTCCATTTCTCGCCTTCTCCTGTCTTGGGTAAGCTTTGGGCTTTAGACACTTCAACTGCCAGGCAGGCCATAGCCTTAGATGCCATTTCATAGTTAGCTGCCTGCTTCGCATATGAATATTGCAGGGGGATGCCAGCAAAGATAGCACCAAAACCCCCAGCATACAGTGCGGTTCCGGAGTTACCTATACCCCCGTATACAATGGACGTCAGACCGGCAAATAACGCCCCCTCATGGAATTCAAATTTATCTCGTCTCAGATCGGACGCGTGCGCCAGGTAGGCCGTACTATATAATCCCATCCTATCTTCAAGTTGTTGCAAATTCCCGTCATCCACTTTCTTAACTTCGGGTTCATACAGAGGAAAGGGACCCACACAGCCCCCACACAGCCTCCACAGACCAACAACAACAACAAAACAGAAAAAACTGAAACCCTTCTTTGAACCATGCAACCTCCCTTCGTCAATTAAAACGGACCACCTGAGCATGCCCGACGGGGGTGTTGTTAACACCAACGCGCAACAGAGTCAAGGGGTGCTTGTTGTCAAAGCAAAATGGTCCGCTTCTGACAGAAAAGAAACACCAATCACGGGTCCTAAAGTTACGCCTCGTTCGGTTTTTTGGGAAGTGTCTCCAAATACGTCCGGTTGATGGTTTCCAGGCACTTTTTACGCGATGCCAGATTCTGGTCGGTTCTCAAGTTCGTGAAATCGTCACCAGATGTCAGGTGCATCCTGCACGCACAGGTATGAGGTGGGCAACCGGAAATGTCAGGCAGTCGATGGCACGCGCGAAAGGCTTGGAGGCAGAAACGTGATCGCGCTCATCGACGGGGCGCATATTAGAAAGCTTCACTCACGCCAAAACCGGAAAATTGATGATGGAACGAGAGCTTTTCCTCAGGGGCCCAAGCCATGAGTCACGTGGAACATCTGGCAAAAGTCGAACACACCATCCCAGACCCGGGCTGACAATGCCCACTATATGTCTCTGGACTGCTCATCGCCTTACTGCGGAAAGAAAGACGCCAGCCGGCAAACCTTGTGGCTCATGCAATGCCTGGGCAGGGTTGTGTTTCACTGCCTCCTTCACAGGCAACCGTCTGATGCTCTGTCATCTGCAGCTATAGGGGATTCTGCGGGTCGACATCGGGGGCACAGATGCACCTGACGGGCTACAACGATCTGCCCCAGGCTCCATTCCGACGGGTCACATCTTGAGCACCAGACCATAGTCCATATGTGAGACCTTGGTTTTCTCGGGAACAATCAAACAACCCGGATCGGTCTGGTGAACCAAAATTGCGTACATCCCGATATGGCAGGGGATTTTTGTTTCCGAAACCGGGAAGATGAGTTTTTGGTTCAGATTCAGGAATTTTTAGGCTGAACCGAGAAATAGGTTTTCGGTACTGGCATGGCGACTGTCCAACACCTTTGACAACCGTTTCTGCGTGCTGAACGAAGAACCAGGCCATTACGAGAAGCCGGAAATCTTCAACACTGTCCCACAAGTCACCAATTTACCAACCGTGGCCTCCACCAGACGGTTCCAGACAGTGGTCAATCGGTTTTCTACGGGATGACCAGGTGGACCAGGTGTGCCGCATTGGCGAGGTCATTACCGGGCAGTCATGGCGTCCACTTCAATACGGGAAAATCTGCCTGCAAGTGCTGGGGGACTGCTTTGCAGCTGGGCGTGCCATCTCCGAATGGATCGATTTGCACAGTGATACCTCACGCTGCGCTCGCGGGGAGGTCCCCAGAAGAGAACTGAAAACTGGACAGCCCGTAGACCAGCTGACGAAAAGGCCTTGGAAGAAGCACCAGGCAGCGTGACCAGGCGACGCGGAATACTTCTGAAGCAAGCCGCCCGACAATCCTGAAAGCCAGAATCACCTCTTCACTCAAGCATGCACGAGACCAGGTGGTAATTAGCAGAGCTTCGCCGTCGGCTTTAGGTTTTTCCGACAATGTGCCCGACAGAACTTCGAAGGGCGCAATACAGGAAACTGGCTCAATACGGATTGGGAAGACAGGGACTCGCATTAATCATAATCTCTATTCAACGCTTTTTTGTTTGAAGACAGGGGATTTCCTTCTTGCTCCACCCAGGTCACCAGTGGAGCTGCTGCTAATGCATTTTTCCAACCTTCCGACGCAATTTGTCATCAGCCAGTAATTCGTCAGTAGCAGCAATCAGTTCACCAGGTCAGGTAATTTTTACTGTTTCAGCCTGGAGACTTTGGCTATAATCACTACCGTATTCCAGCATTCAGGGGAGGCAGAAACAAGGCTTGGAGACGGCACAGAACGAGCATTCACAGTGGTTTCTCAACCCTTTGAAAGGGGTGGCGGACATGACTTCCCATTCAGTCCGGAGTGTCTCACCATAATCAGCTGGCAAGTATTTGAAAACAGGTTGTGGATTGTGTTTCCTTACCGTCATTTCTTCATCAAGCTTCGGCTTCTTTTTTTTACCCACAACCTCTCTCAGGTCGCCACGAGCACGGTTCTGCCATTGGCAATGAAGCGTGAAGTGAGACCGTTTAATGGTGCACTGAACTGCAATTATTAAAAGATTTTTTACGCTTTTGTGAACTCGTCTGGAAATGCCTTTCAGACCGACACAGACACGAGGTGATAGAAGCGGGAGTGCTGGTCGGGGCAGACCTCAATGAAAAACCCAACATTTATTGGTATGTAGCTCGCGGGTGGTGGTTCAAACTCGCCTACATCAAGGGGACACCACAAGGTTGGAATCTGAAACGGCAACTCATAGCAGGTTTGGCACGTGAAGTGGCGACGGTTTTACGACTCTACCTGTTTGGGGCAATGCAGGACCAGTGGACTTTGCCATACAGAATCCGCAACGTCATCGAACAACGTCGGCTGACTGGCGTGAAACCATTCAAGTTCCGAAAAAAATACATCGTCACGCTCGCTGATATTCCGGAGTCACTGGCTGGAGCGAAGCAATGCATGCGAAGCGCTGAGCGTTTTGATGCACAAGAAGGCATGGAGATTTTCCCGGGAATCAACAAACATTACTCGGAAGAATTTTTCAAAAGCCATCAGCTGACCTGGTCATACCCTAACCAGGGTACAGGCCGAGAATCCGCATCACGGGCAGAAATGGGGTGCTTTGCCTCGCACTACCTGCTCTGGAAAAAATGCGTGGAACTGAATGAACCCATCATGATTCTGGAAGATGACACTGAGTTTCGCGCACCTGTCCCGGCACTCAGATTTCGGGAGTTCATTCACCTTGGCGAACCTGTGCTTCGACGCCCAGGAAGAAAACACGTTCTGTATACATTACCATCAACGTTTCGCGAGGTTTATTACCCCTTCAGATCTTCTGTAGGTACTTGGGCGTACGGCATTAGCCCGGAAGGAGCTCGCAAATTATTACGGTCAGCAAAAGAGGCTGCGGTGCGACCGGCAGATAATTTCATGACTCCCAGCAAACTGCACATGCTGTTTTACCGACCGCAACCTGTTACGACCAGCACCAGGTTTTCTTCGATCCGAAAGACACCCTGAGGTACAAGGTCACCATGGCAGACTTTGAGAGGCAACTTGAACACGAGAAAATCTACCGGCAAGAAGCTGGAGTAAGGCTGGATGAGCACGCCATAACCAGGCGGGGACGATTTTGACAAAGGAAACAGGTCAGGTGGGCAGTGCAACCAAATGAGATGATTCATGTTGCCTTTGCAACTAACGACAAGTACGCCCCACATTTGGGAGCCTCCATAGCTTCATTGCTTATAAATACTTGCAGCAACAAAAGAATAAACATTCATGTGCTTCACCAAAGCCTGAGTGATTCAAACGAGCGTAATCTGATGCATTTGAAGAAATTACGTTCTAACACACACATAAATCTGTCGAAAATATGTGATAAGGAATTCAAAAGCTTACCCCCGCCAACAGATGCCCATACAATAGAAACATATTTTCGACTGAAATTGCCGGCAATTCTCCCCAAAATAGATAAGGTGATTTATTTGGATGCAGACACCATTGTTGTTGGTGACATAGAAAAACTTTGGGATGAAAAGCTCGGTGACAACATTCTGTTGGCTGTCGAAGACCCTAAATATATACATGAAAGCCGCCTTGCAGATCTGGGAATGAAGAATAATTCACCCTACTTTAATGCTGGAGTGCTACTGATGAATTTGGCCAAAATGAGAGTTCCTGAATTTGAGCGAAAGCTAAATTCATACGTGCGCAAAAAATTCAAGGTGCTCAAGTTTTTGGATCAAGACATTCTTAACGCCCTTTCTGAGGGCTGTTGGACCCCATTGCCTCTTGCCTTTAACTCAATTTCACCTGTTTGTCGCAAACGCAGGAAGAATGAATTTATTTTCTACACTAAAGACGATGCCAAACAGGCCAGACAACATCCTTTCATTATCCATTTTACCGTGACCCCAAAGCCATGGAACCCTGGGTGCATTGACCCCAGACGCGGTCGTTATTGGGAATATACGAAAAAAACCAATTTTAGTGTCCCGAAACCCAATCTCTTGATTAGTATGAGAAAATTTCTGACATTGAAAACGTTTTACTTTATTAAAGATTATTTCCCAGGCTGCGCAAAAATATTTTCTGGATTTTTGGCAATGTTGCGAAGTCAATCTAAAAATTGAGCTACGGTGAGGGAGCACTAATTTTTGGCTCGAGAGACCAAGCCGTGATCTGCTTAAGTCACCAAGTCGATGTCAACCGTCCCTCACCCCACCTCTGACTCGGACCATCGACCCACTACTGTCATTCAACCGTATGTTACTGTACGACGCATCGAAAAAGTAGGGCGGGCAAAAAACTTGGAAGTGGCACAACACCTGGACGAGTTGTCTTTCAGGTCCCCCTCAACCATCAGTCGTCAGCAAAGCCGAGGAATCGCTATTGGCCTAGCATCAGGTTCGGCGACTAACACGCTTCGGGCACTTGGTGGTGGTCTGCTGAAAACTTCAAACCAACAAGCCACATCAGAGGACTTGGTCTTCCTGTATCTTATTCGACCTCATACCGGGAAAACCGGGATTCAGAAAATGAGACCAAGTCATGGTGTGCCGATGCCGTACTCAACCCGAGACCCTCTAAACCAAGAGTAACTCGTTGATTATCAGCCTAGCATTTATGAGACGATCGGTTATCGCGTTGGTTACCAGAATTTCCATCTGAGTTAGAACGTTGCACAAACAAAGTCACAATGGCATACTTTAGGAGCTTGCCTAAACACGAGAAAGTCTACCGGCAGGAAGCCAGGAAGAGACTGGATGGGCGCGCCATAACCAAACGGTCTATTTTCACAATAGAAACAGGGTGCACGCGGCTCTGGCCACGATGTTCCCACATAAAGGTTGACACAAAGTCAGCCTGTTGAAACGCCTTATAAGGATATTCCAAGAACGGTAGAAGGCACGCTCAAGCACCCAAACAGAAACTTCGCAACGTCAAACAAGAGTACAAGATCAAATGTCGGAACAAACAACAGACGTGAATCATGTTGCGTTTGCGACTAATGATGAGTACGCCCCACATTTGGGAGCTTCCATAGCCTCATTACTTTTGAATGCTCACAACAACAACAACATAAGCATTCATGTGCTTCACCAAAGCCTCAGTGATTCAAACATGTGTAATCTGATGCATCTGAAGAGATTACGTTCTAACACACACATAAATCTGTTGAAAGTATGTGCCGAGGAATTCAAATGTTTCCCCTTGCTGACAGGTAACCACACAGTAGAAACATATTTTCGCTTAAGGTTGCCGACGATTCTCTCCGAAATAGACAAGGTAATTTATTTAGATGCAGATACCATTGTAGTTAATGACATAGAAAAGCTTTGGGATGAGGAAATCGGTGACAACCTTCTCTTAGCTGTAGAAGAGCCAAGACATTTAAACAAAGAGCGCCTTGCAGAGCTGGGGATGAAGGATGATTCACCCTACTTCAATGGTGGGGTTTTATCGATAAATTTAGCCAAAATGAGAACTATTGGATTTGAACAGAAGGTAGATGCATATGTGCACAAAAAATTCAGGGTGCTCAAGTACCAGGATCAAGATATTCTTAACGCTCTTTCCGAAGAGTGCTGGAGCCCATTGTCTCTTGCATATAACTCTTATTCATATGTTTGTGACAGACGCAGGGAAAATGAATTTGTTTTCTATACTAAAGACAATGCTGCCCAAGCCAGAAAACATCCTTTCATTATTCATTTTAACCAGCACCCAAAACCATGGAATCCCGGGTGTATTGATGAGAGACGTAAGTGCTATTGGGAATATTTGAAAAAAACGGATTTTGATGTCTCAAAACCTGATTCCATGATTGGCCTGACAAAATTTCTGCTATTGAAAACTTTTTACTACATTAAATACTATTTTCCAAGATGCGCAAAGATATTGTCTAGAATTTTGGTAGTGTTACGATGGCCATTCAAAAAGTAGAGCTACAAAAAAATGTGATAATCTGCATAAAACTCTGCTGCTGGGGAGCGCATCAAAACTTGATGCTATCCTCGTGTGAAAGATGCGGATTTTTAGTACAAGGACACGGGTTTATGTGCCGGGTAAAGCATCTGATAAAAAGCACGTCCCTGCTGGGCAAGAAAGGTATGATGAGTAAAATCCTGGAGTTAATGCAACACTTGCACAGTTGTCTTTTAAGTCACGTTTTTCCTCTCTGGCAGCCAAAAGATAGTTTGATGACACCAAGGGACAGGAAATTAACGTGCACCACAAGCTGAGGCGGCAGATAATTTCTTTGGACCAGCCAAGCCATTAAAAACGAATAGTTGGTTACAGTGGGAGTTACCGGGATCTCCGTGCAAGCATGGCGAGTTGCGCGGTCAAGGCCTCCGTGATACGCTGACTTGCGCGCGAGTGACGCAGGACGAGCTTGGTGGGCAGAGTTGCCGGTCAGAAATGTTCCTTCTTTTTTCAATCAATTTCTACAGCAACATCGATGGGAATTGGTTGGCTGTCAGGAATTTACACTGTGCCAAGTTCTTAAAAACCATGTTTTTGCCAAATGGTAGATTTAAAATACGCCGTCTTAGGCTACAGTAATCTTTATCAGGGAATTCACTACACCGGAAATTATGGGGATGCGATTCAAAGTTTAGCAGCAGCTCGCTGCATACCAAGAGTCGATGCCATAATCGATCGAAACGAATTGAACCAATTTTCCAGCTCAGTCAAGCATGTCTTGTTGATGAATGGCTTCTTTGGACCTGGGAGACACGGAGAGGATGGTTTTCCCCCTTCGGACGATATTCTCCCAATTTATTTCAGTTTCCACATTGTAGGAACGGAAAGTTGCAGAGCCTTTTATACTTCTCCAATATGCCTTGAACACTTTAAGAAATGGGAGCCAATTGGGTGCCGTGACAGGAGCACGGCAGAATTGCTACGAAGTAAGGGTGTCAATGCATTTTTTAGCAAATGCCTGACTTTAACTTTTGATAGGAGACCCACACCTGAACGCAAAGGTGGGCTATTTATTGTTGATGGAAATACCTTACGAATATCTAAGTATTTGATGAACGAAGGCGAAGTTCAAAGAGTAACGCACTGTTGGAATGGTCCGTATAAAGGAGAGCAGTACAATATGCGGTCCGCTCAGCGCTTGCTTGATCTCTACAGATATGAGGCTGGTGGGGTTATTACTACCAGGTTACATTGTGCCTTACCATGCCGGGCGATGGGCATTCCAGTTATTTTCATGCCCAAAACGAGCTCTTCTTCTCATGGCAGGCTTGGTGTCTATGCGGATGTTGGTGGCAGAATGCCGCCCTTTGAAATGTGCAGCATGGTATCATCAAGCTGGGCATTCAAATCCTTTCCCCACTTTTTAAAACGACTGACACAGATGGGTGAGTCAGCTTTAATGCGTTGCGTGCGTAGTCTGTATATACTAAATTTTGATTGGAAGTTTGACTCCATGGAATTTGAAGATGTGAAAAAAGAAATTCGTTGTTCTCTGCAAGAACAAATTAAGATGCAATTGAATAAACTATGAACTGGGTTGTTGAAAGTGCGCAAGAGTAGTAAAAACCATGGAAGTTTTAAGCTAACGGCTTTACAGGACGGTGATTTTTTACTCGGGAGTTCAAGCCATGAGTCTCATGAAACGCCAGATGAAGGTTTAACGCCATCACCAAAAGTCTGACCAAAGCCGTCAAAGATAATTCTCTCACTTGGCGGCTCAATATATAGTTAAGGTTATGGACATGCCGGTTATTCAAGGGTTGTGGATAGGTGGTAAACTATCGAAACTGGAACAGTTGTGCATAGCATCATTCTTGAACAATGGTCACCCATTTCATCTTTATACGTATGAAAATGTGAAGGGCGTACCAAAAGGGGCTCAGCCGAAAGATGCAAATGAAATCATTCAAGAGAGTAAAATCTTCACCTATCATGGCGGTAGTTACGCTGGATTTGCCGACTGGTTTCGCTGGGAACTGCTTTTTCAAAAGGGCAACTTTTGGGTTGATATGGACATTATCTGTTTGAAGCCTTTTCTGTTTAATGAGGACCTTGTATTTGCCTATGAAGGTGAATCCAGAAAACTTGTCGGTGCGAGCGTATTGGGAATTCCAGCTGGACACAAAGTATCGCGTTACATGGCGGACAAATGTGAAAGCCCACACAAGCTTTCCCACATGATTCGACGGAGTGGAGTTCTTAAAGGTACTGTAAGAAAAGCTTTTCGCATGCTGATGAAGAAGAAGAGGAGTAATATCAACTGGGGAGAAGCTGGAGGACCTACAGGTTTTACTGATGTGGTGAAACAATTTGACATGTCGCATTTGGCAAAGCCACCTAACTGCTTCTACCCTGTTCGTCCCGGAGACTTTATGTCAATATTTGACGACACTTCATCTGGATACCTTGAAATCCTGCTGGAAAACTCGTATGCAATCCACTTGTGGAACGAGCGACTACGACGTTTTGGATACGATAAAAATGCCAATTTCTCTAAGCATTCTTTGCTAGAGAAGTTAAAAAAGATACATCTTTAACCTGTTTTGAAAACAAAGGAAACCGTGTCTCCCTTGAGGCAGGCCTGGAAACCAGATCGAATTAGATTTCCTCCCAAACAAGGCAAAAACAGACAATAAACCGACGCGGCCAGTCGCCATAAAATTCCGATCCCCATCTATATCTTCCTGTGTCAGTAGTCTGGTCGTGGTCCGGTGTGCCGATGCCACTCGCATTCCGATCAAGCTGGGGGATTTTACCCTGGCCGGTGCCAACCGCAGCACCCAGATGCCCCCTCCGGTGTGTGACTCCGCAATGAAGAGTCACCCAGCAATACCATGATTGCCTAAGGAGCCAAACACCTGTTTCCCAGTTGATGCACAGCATAAGGCACTATGCAAAACTAGGAGATCTCTAACTGCAAAAAGGATGAGTACCTTGTCAGCCTGTCTTAGAGAGTAATGAACTAGGCGGCGAATGTCGGGATTTTTACAGGTAGCCAGAAACACTGAGTTGACATCGTCATCATGGAGCGATTCTGGTACTCTTGAGGCACGAGAAATCTACCTGCAAAAACCGGGGGCCGGTTTTATGGCTGAGCGTGCCCCTTGGCTGAGGCAATTTCTACAAGAGTGATAGGTCACACTCTGCGGTAGAACGACACGGTCAGAGTAGGATTTGTGAAGAAATAGGGCTGAAATATAGTTCGAGCGGGGATACTGTAGGAAGCATCCAATGGAGCGACTAAAAGTCTGGAATGCCCCTTAACCAAGTTACTGAACTTTCCAGCATCAGGGGTCCCTCAATAAATTTGTATCCGATATTTACTCATAACCCTAAGATAAAACCTACGCAGATAGATATGCAACCTCACTGGCAAAATCCTTTTTAGGGTACGTTGTAGGAATATTTTTACTTTTCCTGGCCGCCATTCCTGTATTTTAACCCAAATTCGCGCACTCGTGAGTTCTATTATATTAATCCATTCCGGCCTCTCTAACACTTCTTTCAGGGCACACTTTAATTCTTCGTTATCCGAGGCTTTCTCAAGCTCGTTGAAATTAATTTGAGCTCGTAAACGCGAAAGCCCTAGTGTGGCATTTATTCTGCGAACATCTTCGAGACAAATTTCTTTTTTAAAGGCAGCACACCTTTCGAGCACGTTTTGTATTTTCAGACTGATCATGGTTTGTACGCACTTCTCACATCTGCAGCAGTTGTATCTGGAATCAAGATTCGAACTGCACACTCGAATGTACTGTAGTGCGCTGTCGTTTTTTGACACGTAAGCAACTTTTTCCATACGTGTGACCTCTGCTCCGTCAGAGATAAATTCCAGAGAACTCGATCCCCAATGAGGGTCTACCTGGGGATGGCACCCCCATGGCACCATATTGGAATGTGCCAGAGCCGCGGGAATGTAAACTTTGCGAAACTCGGAGGATAAAAGATGCCCTATAGATGCAAGGGCAGCTCCTTGCGACATTCCCTCCCACTCAGCGAAGACGTCCAAGGACTCACGCACATTGGTTTCTATTTCTATAACGTTCTTTTTAAAGTGTGAAGCAATTTCATGTATTTTCGCAGCCACTTTTTCCCTGAGTTTCATGTTGGGCAACTTTATATCCAGACCATGAACAAAGATCAAATCGGTGATGATATCCTGATTCTTCAGAAGTGTGTAAAAGGAATTCAACCCGCCCGAAAAAAACATGGCGACCCTTTTTCCTGAAAGCTCCCCTGGTTCTCGGTGTTCTCGGTGTTCACCCTTAGTCGTTATCCGTTTAAAACTGTTATTCCAGGTGCAGTAAATATTCTGGATCTTTTCCAGCCCAATAAGAAATTTCTTGTCAATCTTACCTTCTGTAACCAGCACCCCACCCCCAGCCTTCATACACGGCAAAACAGCACAGGACAGATATGCTTCCAAATTACCTTTCAGTTCAGTACTACCCAATGAGCGAAAAAAAACGTAATGACTCACGCCCTTTATTTGGATACTAAAATGTACGAAATAATCCGGGTCACTGAAAACGGAGGGAATAACACGCATATCTCGGGTAACCACTATCTTGTTATACTAATTAGTGCCGTAGTCAGATTTCAAAGCTACACAGAAACTGTCAAATAAACCACACGAAGGTGGAGAAATTGAAATCTCTTGAAAACAAAATCTTGAGTAGAACTTTGGCTCAATTGCAACCACGTCATTCTAACTGTAAACCAGAGGTTTTCCAGACTTGGTGAGTTTCCTGTACGACCAAGGCGGGGATGTCCGCTTTTTGGACCCACAACTCCCACGCTGGAATCTTTTTGCCAAAAGGTGAAGCCTGTGGCAAAAAAACTCACAGACATCCTTGTGCTGTACAAAGTTGCTCCATTAACATGAGTAAACAGTGCGGTAATACTTCGTGATGGCGTTTCCCAGAAGGACAGGTGTTCCAGCGTGCTTCTGCCCGATCGCGAAACCAGTATTGGTTCAAATGAAAATCCCAAAGCTGGAGGCCAAAATTTTCGGCGGAGACATTCTGTGACGACTGGCTAGGGTGAATGAAATCTCAGCCCGGTTTTGTACGACCAGACCGACATGACTTTCCCGGCGAATTACGGCCTGTTGTCAGACACGAAAATCTTCGGCAAGCCTGGCCCTTGTGCCAACCTGTGCAAGAAGTTGGCGACTCGTTTACAGCTTGTGAAAGTACCGGCCAACTGGCGCGCCCTGGATAAACCGCAATCACAAATGTTCATCAGCGGTCCATACAATTTCTGTTGCCTGAAGTCTGAGGTGGTTTCACGATTTGGGTGACAGAACGATGCGTAACGACACCTTTCTCTGCATGGGAAAAATAGGCCTTGAAAAAACGATGTTGGTTCACGTTGGATTTCAAGTTTTGGGTCGCTTTGGGAGCGTTGCGCTTCAGCTTGGCCACTCAGAAGTTCGTTGCCAAGCACTAGGTGTGCCACACGCCATACAGCACTCGGAAACATCGAACAGTTGCTGGCAGAGAACGCACTCATAACAGGGTACCTGTTCACAAAATTCATGGCCCTGGATTAATAATGCCTCACTGCTGTCACTCAGCTGTCCGTTGCTTTGCGGCTCGCTGAAAAGGTATGTCAAGTGAAAACCTGGAAGTGGCACAACCTTGGACAGGTTGTCTCTCAAGACCGCCTGCACCGTCAGTCGCCTGAGGGCTTCGTCGTGGAAAACACCAAAGGGTTCCCGTGGCTGATAACAGGTACGGGAACCTATACGGCTGACGAGTTTGGCGGCGTTCAGCTGAAAAGCACGAACTGGCAAGCCGCGCCCAAAGGCGAAGTCAATCCGTAGAAACGTTGTACAAAAGAACACTTGGGAGAATAAAACTGCCTCTCAAGTCCCGCTCCTCTAGTAGCCGAAAAATAACTTGGAGGACACCAAAGGATAACCGCGCGCCAACAGCAGGCGCGGCAACCGATCCTCCTGGAACAGCCAAACCCTTAACCGAATGGTTGGTTGCGGCGGCAATTTCAAGATTTACATTCTGGCATGAAAGGTTGCATTGTCGACGTCATAATGGCAGAGTGTGGGGGTCCGCTGAGTACAGAAAAGTCTATCGGCGAAGAAACTGAAGGGCAGTCGGGTTGCTCGGCCTGACCCACCTTTTTTCAGTCAGTTTCTCCAGCAAATTATTTTTGAGTGGATGAGAGGGTAGCGTTACGCCGGCAGGAGACAATTTCTATCAGAAATTTGGGCTATGTCAAGTTCTTAAAAACCATGTTTTAGCCGAATGGTAGATTTAAAATACGCCGTCCTAGGCTATAGTAATCTTCATCAGGGGTCTCACTGTGCTGGGAATTATGGGGATGAGATTCAAAGTATAGCAGCAGCTCGCTGCTTACCAAGTGTCGATGCCATAATCGATCGAAATGAATTGAACCAGTTTTCCAGCTCAGTCAAGCATGTCTTGCTGATGAATGGCTTCTTTGGACTTGGGAGACAGGGAGGAAGTGCGTTTCCTCCTTCGGACGATATTATCCCAATTTATTTCAGTTTCCACATTGCAGGATCGGAAAGTTGCAGGGCCTTTTATACTTCTCCAATATGTCTTGAACATTTCAAGAAATGGGAGCCGATTGGGTGTCGTGACAGGAGCACGGCAGAATTGCTACGAAGTAAAGGTATAAGTACATTTTTTAGCAAATGCCTGACTTTAACTTTTGGTAGAAGACCCACACCTGAACACAAAAGTAGACTGTTTATTGTTGATGGCGATACCTTACGAATACCGAAGTATTTGATGGACGATGACAAAGTTCGGAGAGTAACACACAGGTGGGGTGGTTTGTATCCTGGGCAGCAATCCAATATGCAATCAGCTCAGCATCTGTTGGACCTCTACAGACATGAGGCTGACAAAGTTATTACCACCAGGTTGCACTGCGCTTTGCCATGCCGAGCGATGGGCATTCCAGTTATTTTCATGCCCAAAACGGGCTCTTATGATCATGGCAGGCTTAGTGTCTATGGGGATGTCGGTGGAAGAATGCCACCTTTAGAAAAATATAGCATAGTATCAACAAACCGGGCGTTCAAATTCTTTCCCTACTTTTTAAAACGGTTCACACAAAAGGTGGAATCAGCCTTGATGTTTTACGTTTCTGAATTGTATATGCTAAATTTTGATTGGCAGTTTGATTGCATGGAGTTTGAAAGTGAGAAAAAGAAAATTCGTCTCTCTCTGCAAGAGCAAATTAAAACGCAATTAAACAAGCTGTGAGTTGTGGCTGGTGAAATTGATCAACAACATGGCAACAAAATGCCATGGAAGTTTACTGTCGACCATTGAGTTTCGTGGGTGCTGAGAGTTATGCCTGCGACGGTTGCAGTTAAATCGAAATTTTCCTTCGAGCCAAAGAGCCGAGAGAAGCATATTCATATTGCATTTTCCACGAATGACAATTACGCCCCTCATACGGGTGCTGCCATTGCTTCACTACTTTCGAACAATTTCAGCAAAAGAGAAATAAATATTCATATACTTTATTCAGAAATGGGCGACGAAAGTATTCACGCTTTGAAGTTATTGTGCAAGTTACGCACTAACACTTTCATTCGCTTTATTAAAATAAATATTGATGAATTCCAATCATTCCCACTACACAGAGGTATACAGGAATTGGAAACTTACCTCAGGTTAAAACTACCGACGGTTCTTCCTGAAGTAAAAAAAGTAATTTATCTGGATTCAGACATTATTATTATTTGTGACATAGAGAAACTTTGGAATTATGATATGGGGAGGAATTTTATATTGGCGGTGGAGGTGCCGACTCACCTGCACAAAAAGCGTCTTAAAAAACTAGGAATGAAGGAGACTTCACCCTATTTCAATGCCGGTGTTCTACTCATGAATTTATCGAAAATGAGAAATTCAGAATTCTATCAAAAATTAATACCTTTTGTAGAAAAAAGATTTAATGTTCTGGAGTTGCAGGATCAGGATATTCTGAACACGTTTTTCGAAGGACAGTGGCAGCCCCTGCCTCTCGCTTTTAACGCATTTTGGTGTCTTCTATACAGAGCGAAAAATAATAAATTTACATTCTATACGGATGAGGATTTTAAACAGGCACGAAGGAACCCTTTCATTATTCATTTCAATATACACCCCAAACCATGGGAGGCGGGATGCATTGATCCAAGACGTAGGCTTTATTGGAAATATCAGGACTTAACTATTTTTGGCTTTCCACGACCTGATAAAAGAATAGACTTGACAAAATTTCTGGGAAATAAAATTCTTTATTACCGAAAAAAATATATATCAGGAACGGGGATAGTGGTTACGCTAAGAAAACTGAAAATAAGGGTCATGACAAGTTAAGCATGTTTAAAAACATGATAAGTATTGTTATGACAATGAAAAACAAATATGTAATTCGTTCAAGAATTTCTGAGCATAAATTTAGAGAAATTATTCGCTATTTTTCTTTGGATTTGAACGCCGTTCAAATCCAATAATTAACAAAGTTAAGTAGACAAACTATTAATCAATATTTAAAGGCAATTCGCAAGCAGATTGCCAGAGATTCAACCAACCAATCTGCCCTATTAGTGGGACAGATTGAAGTTGATGAATCTTACTTTGGGGCAAAAAGAGTCAAAGGTGTGCGTGGTCGTGGCACCAAAGGTAAAACCAAAGTATTTGGTTTATTAAAACGCGGTGATAAAGTTTATACTGAGATTATTCCGGATTGCACTGCACCGATTTTAACCAAGATAATTAGAGGTAAAACAAGTATAGATAGTGTTATTCATTCTGATGGCTGGCGTGGGTATAATGGTTTAGTAGATTTTGGTTATAAGAAGCACTTTAGAGTTCATCATGGTGAGAATGAATTCGCCAGAGGAAATTCTCATATTAATGGCATAGAGTCATTTTGGGGTTATGCAAAAACTAGGTTGGTAAAGTTTAAAGGGATGGACAAAAGTACATTCAATTTACATCTTAAAGAATGTGAATTTAGATTCAACAATCGCAAGCAAAATCTTTACAAGATTTTACTTGGAATATTCAGAAAAGAGCCGCTTAACTTGTCATGACCAAAAAACAATTGTTAGAAAATGAGTGTAAAATAGACCTGTTAGTTTTCATATATGTGCTCCAAATATGAAACTTGTCTAACTACCTAGTTGAGGCATACTCTTTCACCATGAGCCAATCCAGCAGGGACGTTACGGGCTTCAGAACTGCCTTCCGCCCTTGTGGCCCAAACTAAGAAATAAGGCGATCAAGCAGCCAGACAAGTTCTGGTGCACCAGTATCACGAACTCCTCAATGTGAAAATCTTTTGTCGGGTCACCAAAGGCGGCCCGGTTCCCCAATCCACCAACCTGGCCTTCGGCGACCGATTGGAGGTGCGGGCATCCGGATTTTCACGACTGGACGGAGACCTTGACTTGGTGAGGTCTTCGTGGAAGGACTCGGCGTTTTTTCGAATACGAAAAAACCTGCCGACACAAATTAGAGTGACGGCGGCATGACGAAGCGTACCATCACAGAATGGGACGGCTGCGACAACACCGACTGGCCAAGCTCAGTGTCTACCCACCTGGAACAGAAGGAAATTTGACGAAAAAAAACCAGTGCTGCCTTACTGTTTGGACAGAAATTTGATTTTATCCAAGGTTGACTAAATAATTACAAAAGTGATGTTATGTTAAATTCAGCGAGATTGGGATTGTTTTTCAGATTTGAGGTTTGGCTTAACTTTTTCCAGGACATCAGCCCTAAGCAAAAGCGATAAATAGAAAGGAGTGGACGGCACAGAAAGGAAAATTTAGCAACAGAATTTTTTATACCTTTTAGCACGGTAATCTCCTTGCTCTTTATGCTTTTTGGTGCAGTAATCACCTGTGAACTGTTTGTCCATCTAATAACATAATCAGACTGTTGAATATTGTTGTGTGAAAACCCCATCCCACTCCCGACTGTTCTTACCAAAACATGGAGTTTAGTGATAGAAACCACATTGAGGCGTTCCATAAGTTTTGTCGGTTTCACTTTGAACCATCTTTTCTCGTCAGCAAGATCAGCCAAAAAGATTTCGGTGTCGCGGTATCCATTCAGATCAGAATACAGAGAAAAAAATAATTCAGGCGAGAATTGCCAAAAGCCGTGTCCACACCAATTGTTTGCTGGCGAAACATGAATAATCTGTCCACAAGGAGCACATAAGGAGGAGCAATTTTTCAAGGCCTGAGGTATATTGTAGACGTGTTCCAAGCTACCAAAATCTATAACAGTATCATAAAGTCCGCGAATATTTGATGGTATAGGCAGGTTCATGTCGTGAATTATTGTTGCGCCCTCGAAATCAGAAAAGTCAATACTGTCCACAGTATCAGCCCCAAAGTAATTTGTCAGGAGTTGTTCACAATATTTGTCATTTTTATAGTCCGAGCTTGCGGAAATAACATTCCGGACAACAGAGTCAGGTAAAAAAACCCTCTGCCTGCCTACTGTGATGGTCCTCCCCAAGTTTCCAAATTTCTTTGCGTAGAGCAAAAAATTTAATGCATGAACGTCAATGCCCATTTCGTTTCCCTCCTGGTTCTAGTATTATGGCAATGTTTAATGACTATTGCTTTCAGAATCCCGTGACTTTGTGTTTTTTTTGAAGTAATGAAACTGCGACTTAAACTTTCAAAACACATTATGCGCGCTTCCACCGGTGACGCAGTCCATACTGTAATTTTAGCTGCTCATAAAGGTTTGGACACGTTGCATCTGTAATACTTATGCGTTTGCTGTTTGGCAAACTGACCACCGTGACTTTTGTTGCACTTGTGTCTATTCCTAGTCTTAATCTCAGAAGCAATTGTACACGGATTACGGTATCAATGCCGTGCTGAAAACTTCTTCGCTTCTTTCAACCCTGAGACTCATAACATTTTACCGGAATAACTGACAACACAAGTGCATATGAACCAACCAGATAAATTTGTATAACATGTCACTGTCTATTCACACCCTTTCAACAAAAGAAAACAGACTCTGAAAAAACGATGTAGATTCACGTTGTATTTCTAGTTCCGTTAGCTATGGAGGCGTTACATTCCGACCAGACCATTCAGAAACTCGCTGCTAAATACCAAGTGCATCCCATACCGTTTAACACCCATAAACGGCAGTCAGTTATTAAAGTGCGTGACAGGTTTCTGGCAATCAAGAATGACGCTGCGCTCACTAAACTGGCGCACATTTATAAAGCTTCACTGAAATGTTTATCTAAGAATAAAGCCAATGACAAAAAAACTTGTCGGCATTTTTTGTGCTGTGCAGAATCGTTCCATGTGGATGAATGGGTGCTCCACTACAAGTTTAATACTTTTGTTACGCCAAAATACCTTCCTCGGGACACTAATTTAACTTGGTTACCGTCCGCAGCAAGAGACCCCAAAGCTTCTGGCATAGCCACTAAATAGTTTGGAGAACCGCTAGATGAAGTACTCAGGTACAACGCAAAGTCCGAAACCCTCAACGGTGGTTATCAAGATCTATATTGTTGGCATAGCAAGTTGCATTGCCAACGTGATCGTGGCAGGATGTGGGGGGCTGCTCTGACACGAGAAAGTCTACCAACAGGACTGGAGGACAGTTGCAGGGCTGGGGGCTGTTCCACTTCTATTTTTTAATCAAGGGTCATGACAAGTTAAGCGGCTCTTTTCTGAATATTCCAAGCAAAATCTTGTAAAGATTTTGCTTGCGATTGTTGAATCTAAATTCACATTCTTTAAGATGTAAATTGAATGTACTTTTGTCCATCCCTTTAAACTTTACCAACCTAGTTTTTGCATAACCCCAAAATGACTCTATGCCATTAATATGAGAATTTCCTCTGGCGAATTCATTCTCACCATGATGAACTCTAAAGTGCTTCTTATAACCAAAATCTACTAAACCATTATACCCACGCCAGCCATCAGAATGAATAACACTATCTATACTTGTTTTACCTCTAATTATCTTGGTTAAAGTCGCTGCAGTGCAATCCGGAACAATCTCAGTATAAACTTTATCACCGCGTTTTAATAAACCAAATACTTTGGTTTTACCTTTGGCGCCACGACCACGCACACCTTTGACTCTTTTTGCCCCAAAGTAAGATTCATCAACTTCAATCTGTCCCACTAATAGGGCAGATTGGTTGGTTGAATCTCTGGCAACCCGCTTGCGAATTGCCTTTAAATATTGATTAATAGTTTGTCTACTTAACTTTGTTAATTATTGGATTTGAACGGCGTTCAAATCCAAAGAAAAATAGCGAATAATTTCTCTAAATTTATGCTCAGAAATTCTTGAACGAATTACATATTTGTTTTTCATTGTCATAACAATACTTTATCATGTTTTTAAACATGCTTAACTTGTCATGACCCTTAATCAATTTCTGTAGCAAATTATTTTTGGGTGAATGAGTAATTTGAAATACGCTGTCTTGGGCTACAAAAACGTTGTGCGGGATGGCGGCGGGAATTATGGAGATGAAATTAAAAGTATCGCAGCAACTTTCTGCTTGTCTGGAGTCGATACCGTAATTGATCGAAATGAATTGAATCAATTTTCCAACTCAGATAAACATGTTCTGTTGATGAATGGCTTCTTTGCGTTTGAGAGATCAGGAGAGTATGCTTTTCCCCCTTCGAGCGATATTGTGCCAATTTATTTCGGTTTCCACATTGCCGGCTCGGAACCTTCCAAAGCGTTTTATACTTCCCCATTTATGTCTGGAGCACTTCAAAAAATAGGAACCAATTGGGTGTCGAGACCGTGGAACAGCAGAATTGTTAGGAAATAAGGGCATCAAAACATTTTTTAGCAAATGTCTGACTTTGACTTTTGATAAGAGGTCTGCCCTTCCACGTAAAGGTAAACTGTTTATTGTTGATGGGGATACTTTATCAATACCGAAGTATTTGATGGACGCAAATGAAGTACAAATAGTAAGCCACCAGTGGCGTGGATCGTATCAGGGACAGCGAGCCAATATGCGTGCCGCTCAGCGGTTAATCGATCTCTATAAATAGAGGCCACTGAAGTTATTACCACTAGGCTGCACTGCGCTTTACCTGCCTGGCGATGGGAATTCCAGTTGTTTTTATGCCGCTACCGCGCAAAAATGACTATGGTAGGGTTAGTGTTTATGCGGATGTTGGTGGTAGAATACCTCTCTTATGAAGTGCTCAGAAATATCTTCAGCTTGGGTGTTCAAATTCCCCCCTACTTTTTAAAACAGATGGAGGAGTCATTAAGGTTTTCCGTTCATGAGATATATAAGCTGAATTTTGATTGGCAGTTTGACACCATGGAATTCGAAAGTGAGAAAAAGAAAATTCGCCATTCTCTACAAGAACAAATTAAAACGTAGCTGAGCAAGTTGTGAATTGCAAACTAAGGTGCCGCATGCGTGAAATGAATCGGCAGTTTGAAACTCTGGAACTTGGAGCAGATAAAGAAGGAAATCTGTCACTCTCTGCAAGTACAGATTGAAAAACAGTTGACTAAACTGTGAGGCACTATCCCAAGATAGATCCAAAAGTTTACGCAGTCGGTTCTGGTCTGTAATGGGCTCTGAAAAGGAACGTTGCAATATTAAAACCCACGGAGAGTGCGATATGATTCCAGACTTTGGCTATCTCTAAAAACTTCATGTTATAGTGGTGGTGTCCATAATGACTGCGTCTGAATCAAAATTTCCCGACTATCTGAAAAGTCAGGACAAGCACATACATATTACCTTTGCAACAGATGATCGGTACGCACCACATACAGGTGCCGCCATCGCTTCATTGCTTTCGAATACTCTTAGCGAAAGAAAAATAAATATTCATGTCCTGTACGCAAAAATGAGTAATGAAAATATGCACAAGCTAACGTGCACACAAACGTTACGGGCTAATACTTGCATTCATTTTTGGCAAATAAACATTGATGAATTTCAATCATTTCCTACGCATAGAGCAGTAAAAGCTTTTGAGACATATTTCAGATTAAAACTTCCAACTGTTCTTGATAAAGTAGAGAAAGTTATTTATCTGGATTCAGATGTGATTGTTCTTGGCGATATAGAGAAACTTTGGTGCCAGAAATTGGAAGAGAATTTTATATTGGCAGTTGAAGAGCCCAGCCAGTTGAATAAAGAAAGTCTTGAAAGTCTTGAAAGTCTTGGCATGAAGGAATTCTCACTTTATTTCAATGCTGGTGTTCTGATAATGAATTTATCTAAAATGAGAAGCTCAGGGTTCAATCAAAAGATAGCAGCTTTTGTAGAAAAAAGGCATGATGTGCTAAAAGGTCAGCCCCAGGATATTCTAAACTCGTTTTTTGAAGAGCAATGGCGCCCTTTGGCTGCAGGATATAACGTATTTTGGTGGTATTTATGCGGAATAAAAATAAATAAATTCGTATATTACACGGATGAGGATCTAAAACAGGCGCAAACCACCCCTTTATTATTCATTTCCCAGGTCGAAAGCCATGGCATGCCGGCTCTATTGATGACCCAAGACGCAAACTATATTGGAAATACCTGGACTTGACCACTTTTCATGTTCCACGGCCTGATATAAAAACCCACCTTATAACTTTTATGTTAAGAAAATTACTTTATTATTATAAAGATCATTTACCACGTAAGAAAATTATGAATATGCTGAAACCCGTGACACTGTTCATTAGAAAGCTGACAGCAAACTAAAGCTGTTGATTTCTATACATCTGCTTTACATTTGAAATTCACCTTAAAAAGCAGCATACAGCACGCCTTTTACAGTGCAGTACCTGGTGCTACAAATCCAAGCAGTTGATTAGGACTAATTGAGCGTTTCAACTAATGGATAATTCGCAAAAGAGAAACTACATCGGCACTCACCACATTTCCGATTTCAGGTAACGATATAAGCGTTACGTGCCCGACATAAGTGATTTAATCAGAAAGTCTGATCATAAACTCTGAATGCCGGTGCTTGGAAACAGATTTTACATGGAGATATCAAGATTATGACCAAATTGTCGGTTGTCATGATTACCAGGAACGAGGAGTCATTCGTCGCCGATGCCGTAAACTCCGCCAGTTTCGCCGATGAAGTGCTGGTGCTGGATTGTGGTTCCACTGATAAAACATGTGATATTGCCAGAGGACTCGGTGCCCGGGTCAGGCATCAGGACTGGTTGGGTTTCGGTGCGCAAAAAAACAAGGCAGTTGAACTGGCCAACAATGACTGGGTATTTGTTCTGGATGCAGATGAAAGAATAACTCCTGAACTGCAAACTGAAATACTGGCCACTTTGCAAAACCCACCATCCGCTGGCTTCCTGGTGCCAAGACTTAACCGTTTCTTTGGCAAAGACATCAAAAGCTGCGGGCTTTACCCTGACTACAATTTGCGCATGTTCAATCGCCAAAAGGGCAGATTTAATGAGCTTCCAGTGCATGAAAGTGTGCAGTTGAATGGCGAGGTCTCCAAACTGAAACACCACATGGTTCACTTGGCTTACGACACCATAGATGAGTTCATCAGCAAGCACAATCGTTATTCGGCCCTGCACTACAGGCAAAACAATGTTGTGAAGGCGGTCGTCAGTCCCTGTTGGACATTTTTCAGGCTTTATTTTCTGAAGTTGGGTTTTCTGGACGGCTGGCACGGTTTTGTCATTGCCAGATTGTATGGACAGTACACTTTCTGGAAATACATCAAGGATAAACATAAACAGACCCAACTCATTTCAGAACCAGGAAAAATCAGACGCCACTGATTGAAAGTGGGCGAAAAAGCTGCGGGGAGTACGGTCATGGCCGGGAATGCCTGCCAAGGGCGACTGACCCGCACAACCGCCATGGCAAGGACCGATAGCTGGGAAAATAGAGCGACATCACTACAACCTGGTACCTACCACTGTCTGACCTCTCTGCTGCCACCTGCGCAGTCTGTCATCGTCCATAAATAACTTCTGGCAATGACTTCTGGTATGGCTGTATCCGCCATTTTCTGCATCTATCGCCTGCTGCATCTATCCATAATTTGGTTGCAATCTCCCGCGATTTGCCATTGCAAAAGCTCCCAGCCGTTGCCAGGCATCAGATTTTTCATTTTTTGCTGAGTGATGAAAAGCTGGGGCCAAGGACATCCTTGCTTGAAGTGCGCAGCCCATACCGGGGCATTCGGCATTACGAAAGCCCTGTAGGTATGCACTGACCTTACTGCCGTTCGGGGCACCACATTCATCAGCTGTCGGGAGCGTAGCGGCGTAATTCCATAAATAGCACAAGCTCCACGTACCTGATGAAAGGGAAAAACAGATCTTTTGTTCTCCCTTGACCCGGGCATCCATCATTTTCAGACCCCGGTTCCAGCGCACCTTCCCCCTCGCCTCACCCAGTTAAAGTTGCCGTTCCGTGTGGCGCATTCATCAGCTGTCGGGAGCCACTGGCGTAATTCCATAAGCGAAAGCTCCGCACATCCGATGACAGCTGGGACAATAGATCTCGTGGTCTCCGCCGCCGGGGTATTCATAATTTTCAGGTCTCTGCCAACTCTGCTCACCCTGACTTGCCCGGCTAAAGCAGACAAAACACTGCAACGAAGGCCTGGCTTTCACAATGAAGGGAAAGGTCTGGCACGACGGCAGGACTGAAAACCAAGCCTGCCCTGTGCATAATGCACAACATCTGGAGTGCCTCGGGGGCGGTCTCTCGTTTTACATAAAAGCAACCCGCGTGTTAACGAAATGCCTCCAGATCGCATGGCTGACCAGCGCTTTTCCGCGCCGCCAGAATGATGAATCGACGATTCGTGTGTACATAAAAGGATTGAGCCGTCATGATTAAAGCATCAATCGTCTGGGGGACAGGCTATACCGGAGCGGAGCTCCTGCGCCTGTTGCTGTCACACCCGGATGTCCAGCTGATTGAGGTGTCTTCACGCAGGGAGGCGGGCCGTGAATTGACGGACGTTTTACCGCACCTGGTCGATACCCATGGTTTACGCTTCACTCCCACTGTCACCGACCAGAAAGTTGACCTCGTTTTTTTCGCAACCCCGCATGGGGTCGCCATGCACGAGGTGGGAAAATGGCTGGATGCATCGGTAAAGATCATTGACCTTTCAGCGGATTTTCGCTTGCGCAGTCTCAAAGCGTGGCGACAGGCATACAGCGTCGAACACGCTCGTCCAGAGTTGCTGGAAACCGCAGTCTATGGTGTTCCGGAAATCTACCGCAACGCCATTCGCGATGCGTCTCTGGTTGCCAACCCTGGTTGCTACCCGACTTCCATACTGCTGGGGATGGCACCGCTGTTGCAGCACAAGGCGGTCACCAGTACAACCTTGATCGTGGATTGTAAATCCGGGGTCAGCGGTGCTGGAAAGAGCGCGAACGCGGCTTTGCTCCTGGCGGAAATGGATGGCAATTTCAAACCGTATAGAGCTTCCGGACATCGCCATCATCCGGAAACACTTGCCCAGATTGAACAGCTGTCGGGAAGGAGCATGGAACTGAGTTTTACCCCGCATTTATTGCCCTTCCCGAGAGGCATCCTTTCCAGCCTGTATTTTTCTACTGACCTGAACCAGACCGAACTCCAGAAAATGTACGAAGCAGCGTATCGGGACGAGCCCTTTGTTCGTGTCATGCCGGCCGGCTCCCACCCCGAAACACGTCTGGTACGGGGCTTGAATGACTGCCTGTTGGCAATTCACAAACAGCCACACGACACTACAGCAAAAATTTTCGTGGCCATTGACAACCTGGTGAAAGGTGCGGCCGGCCAGGCGGTACAGAACATGAACCTGATGTTTGGTTTTGACGAACAGGCCGGGTTGCGTGCCGGCGCTGTTTTGCCGTGAAAACCGGCTGCTCATGATCCGTTCCCATTTAGGTGCCCGCCTAAGCGCTGTCCTGTTCGTACTTAGGTCCAGGGGGCTGCCGCGCACCCTGCTGGCAATCGCTTTGCTCGTTCTCTGGAGCTGGCTGTGTTTTACTTCCGGTCGGTCAATGCAATTGCAGTCCGAGGAAAAGTTGCGCAGAGCTGTTCATCAACTTGCATTGGGCAACGGCTATCAGGACCGCAACTCCAATGCTCTATCGGAGTTCGCGGCAATCAGGCGCCATCTGCAGTTGTCCATGCAGACCGCCGCTGAGGTCAAAATACAAAAGAGTAACACACTGTTGGAATGGTCCGTATAAAGGAGAGCAGTATAATATGCGGCCCGCTCAACGCTTACTTGATCTCTACAGACATGAGGCTGGTGGGGTTATTACTACCAGGTTACATTGTGCCTTACCATGCCGGGCGATGGGCGTTCCAGTTATTTTCATACCCAAAACAAGCTCTTCTTCTCGTGGCAGGCTTAGTGTCTATGCGGATGTTGGTGGCAGAATGCCGCCCTTTGAAATGTGCAGCATGGTATCATCAAGCTTGGCATTCAAATCCTTTCCCCACTTTTTAAAACGACTGACACAGATGGGTGGGTCAGCTTTAATGCGTTGCGTGCGTAGTCTGTATATACTAAATTTTGATTGGAAGTTTGACTCCATGGAATTTGAAGATGTGAAAAAAGAAATTCGTTGTTCTCTGCAAGAACAAATTAAGATGCAATTGAATAAGCTATGAACTGGGTTGTTGAAAGTGCGCAAGAGTAGTAAAAACCATGGAAGTTTTAAGCTAACGGCTTTAGAGGACGGTGATTTTTTACTCGGGAGTTCAAGCATGAGTCTCATGAAACGCCAGATGAAGGTTTAACGCCATCACCCAAAGTCTGACCAAAGCCGTCAAAGATAATTCTCTCACTTGACGGCTCATTATATAGTTAAGGTTATGGACATGCCGGTTATTCAAGCGTTGTGGATAGGTGGTAAACTATCGAAGCTGGAACAGTTGTGCATAGCATCATTCTTGAACAATGGTCACCCATTTCATCTTTATACGTATGAAAATGTGAAGGGCGTACCAAAAGGAGCTCAGCTGAAAGATGCAAATGAAATCATTCAAGAGAGTAAAATCTTTACCACTCATGGCGGTAGTTACGCTCATTTTGCCGACTGGTTTCGCTGGGAACTGCTTTTTCAAAAGGGCAACTTTTGGGTTGATATGGACATTATCTGTTTGAAGCCTTTTCTGTTTAATGAGGACCTTGTATTTGCCTATGAAGGTGAATCCAGAAAACTTGTCGGTGCGAGCGTATTGGGAATTCCAGCTGGACACAAAGTATCGCGTTACATGGCGGACAAATGTGAAAGCCCACACAAGCTTTCCCATATGATTCGACGGAGTGGAGTTCTTAAAGGTACTGTAAGAAAAGCTTTTCGCATGCTGGTGAAGAAGAAGAGGAGTGATATCAGCTGGGGAGAAGGTGGAGGACCTGCAGGTTTTACTGATGTGGTGAAACAATTTGACATGTCGCATTTGGCAAAGCCACCTAACTGCTTCTACCCTGTTCGTCCCGGAGACTTTATGTCAATATTTGACGACACTTCATCTGGATACCTTGAAATCCTGCTGGAAAACTCGTATGCAATCCACTTGTGGAACGAGCGACTACGACGTTTTGGATACGATAAAAATGCCAATTTCTCTAAGCATTCTTTGCTAGAGAAGTTAAAAAAGATACATCTTTAACCTGTTTTGAAAACAAAGGAAACCGTGTCTCCCTTGCTTGAGGCAGGCCTGGAAACCAGAACGAATTAGATTTCCTCCCAAACAAGGCAAAGACAGACAATAGACCGACGAGACCAGTCGCCATAAAATTCCGATCCCCATCTATATCTTCCTGTGTCAGTAGTCTGGTCGTGGTCCGGTGTGCCGATACCACTCGCATTCCGATCAAGCTGGGGGATTTTACCCTGGCCGGTGCCAACCGCAGCACCCAGATGCCCCCTCCGGTGTGTGACTCCGCAATGAAGAGTCACCCAGCAATACCATGATTGCCTAAGGAGCCAAACACCTGTTTCCCAGTTGATGCACAGCATAAGGCACTATGCAAAACCAGGAGATCTCTAACTGCAAAAAGGATGAGCACCTTGTCAGCCTGTCTTAGAGAGTAATGAACCAGGCGGCGAAGGTCGGGATTTTTGCAGGTGGCCAGAAACACTGAGTTGACATCGTCATCATGGAGCGATTCTGGTACTCTTGAGGCACGAGAAATCTACCTGCAAAAACCGGAGGCCGGTTTTATGGCTGAGCGTGCCCCTTGGCTGAGGCGATTTCTACAAGGGTGATAGGTCACACTCTGCAGTAGAACGACACGGTCAGAGTAGGATTTGTGAAGAAATAGGGCTGAAATATAGTTCGAGCGGGGATACTGTAGGAAGCATCCAATGGAGCGACTAAAAGTCTGGAATGCCCCTTAACCAAGTTACTGAACTTTCCAGCATCAGGGGTCCCTCAATAAATTTGTATCCGATATTTACTCATAACCCTAAGATAAAACCTACGCAGATAGATATGCAACCTCACTGGCAAAATCCTTTTTAGGGTACGTTGTAGGAATATTTTTACTTTTCTCAGACGCCATTCCTTGATTTTAACCCAAATTCGCGCACTCGTGAGTTCTATTATATTAATCCATTCCGGCCTCTCTAACACTTCTTTTAGGGCACACTTTAATTCTTCGTTATCTGGGGCTTTCTCAAGCTCGTTGAAATTAATTTGAGCTCGTGAACGCGAAAGCCCAAGTGCAGCATTTATTCTGCGAACATCTTCGAGACAAATTTCTTTTTTAAAGGTAGCACACCCTTCGAGCGCGTTTTGTATTTTCAGACCGATCATGGTTTGTACGCACTTCTCACATCTACAGCAGTTGTATCTGGAATCAAGATTCGAGCTGCACACTCGAATGTACTGCAGTGCGCTGTCGTTTTTTGACACGTAAGCAACCTTTTTCATACGTGTGACCTCTGCTCCGTCAGAGATAAATTCCAGAGAACTCGATCCCCAATGAGGGTCTACCTGGGGATGGCACCCCCATGGCACCATATTGGAATGTGCCAGAGCCGCGGGAATGTAAACTTTGCGAAACTCGGAGGATAAAAGATGCCCTATAGATGCAAGGGCAGCTCCTTGCGACATTCCCTCCCACTCAGCGAAGACGTCCAAGGACTCACGCACATTGGTTTCTATTTCTATAACGTTCTTTTTAAAGTGTGAAGCAATTTCATGTATTTTCGCAGCCACTTTTTCCCTGAGTTTCATGTTGGGCAACTTTATATCCAGACCATGAACAAAGATCAAATCGGTGATGATATCCCGATTCTTCAGAAGTGTGTAAAAGGAATTCAACCCGCCCGAAAAAAACATGGCGACCCTTTTTCCTGAAAGCTCCCCTGGTTCTCGGTGTTCTCGGTGTTCACCCTTAGTCGTTATCCGTTTAAAACTGTTATTCCAGGTGCAGTAAATATTCTGGATCTTTTCCAGCCCAATAAGAAATTTCTTGTCAATCTTACCTTCTGTAACCAGCACCCCACCCCCAGCCTTCATACACGGCAAAACAGCACAGGACAGATATGCTTCCAAATTACCTTTCAGTTCAGTACTACCCAATGAGCGAAAAAAAACGTAATGACTCACGCCCTTTATTTGGATACTAAAATGTACGAAATAATCCGGGTCACTGAAAACGGGGGGAATAACACGCATATCTCGGGTAACCACTATCTTGTTATACTAATTAGTGCCGTGGTCAGATTTCAAAGCTACACAGAAACTGTCAAATAAACCACACGAAGGTGGAGAAATTGAAATCTCTTGAAAACAAAATCTTGAGTAGAACTTTGGCTCAATTGCAACCACGTCATTCTAACTGTAAACCAGAGGTTTTCCAGACTTGGTGAGTTTCCTGTACGACCAAGGCGGGGATGTCCGCTTTTTGGACCCACAACTCCCACGCTGGAATCTTTTTGCCAAAAGGTGAAGCCTGTGGCAAAAAAACTCACGGACATCCTTGTGCTGTACAAAGTTGCTCCATTAACATGAGTAAACAGTGCGGTAATACTTCGTGATGGCGTTTCCCAGAAGGACAGGTGTTCCAGCGTGCTTCTGCCCGATCGCGAAACCAGTATTGGTTCAAATGAAAATCCCAAAGCTGGAGGCCAAAATTTTCGGCGGAGACATTCTGTGACGACTGGCTAGGGTGAATGAAATCTCAGCCCGGTTTTGCACGACCAGACCGACATGACTTTCCCGGCGAATTACGGCCTGTTGTCAGACACGAAAATCTTCGGCAAGCCTGGCCCTTGTGCCAACCTGTGCAAGAAGTTGGCGACTCGTTTACAGCTTGTGAAAGTACCGGCCAACTGGCGCGCCCTGGATAAACCGCAATCACAAATGTTCATCAGCGGTCCATACAATTTCTGTTGCCTGAAGTCTGAGGTGGTTTCACGATTTGGGTGACAGAACGATGCGTAACGACACCTTTCTCTGCATGGGAAAAATAGGCCTTGAAAAAACGATGTTGGTTCACGTTGGATTTCAAGTTTTGGGTCGCTTTGGGAGCGTTGTGCTTCAGCTTGGCCATTCAGAAGTTAGTTGCCAAGCACTAGGTGTGCCACACGCCATACAGCACTCGGAAACATCGGACAGTTGCTGGAGTGCGTGAAGAGTATGCTGGCAGAGAACGCACTCATAACAGGGCACCTGTTCACAAAATTCATGGCCCTGGATTAATAATGCCTCACTGCTGTCACTCAGCTGTCCGTTGCTTTGCGGCTCGCTGAAAAGGTATGTCAAGTAAAAATCTGGAAGTGGCGCAACTTTGGACGGGTTGTCTCTCTAAACCGACTGCACCGTCAGTCGCCTGAGGGCTTCGTCGTGGAAAACGCCAAGGAATTACCGTGGCTGATAACAGGTACGGCGACCTATACGGCTGACGAGTTTGGCGGCGTTCAGCTGAAAAGTACGAACTGGCAAGCCGCACCCAAAGGCGAAGTCAATCTGTAGAAACGTTGTACAAAAGAACACCTGGAAGAATAAAACTGCCTCTCAAGTCCCGCTCCTCTGGTAGCCGAAAAATAACTTGGAGGACACCAAAGGATAACCGCGCGCCAACAGCAGGCGCGGCAACCAATCCTCCTGGAAAAGCCAAATCCTTAACCGAATGGTTGGTTACGGCGGCAATTTCAAGATTCACATTCTGGCATGAAGGGTTGCATTGTCGACGTCATCATGGCAGAGTGCGGGGGTCCGCTGAGTACAGAAAAGTCTATCGGCGAAGAAACTGACGGGCAGTCGGGTTGCTTGGCCTGACCCACCTTTATTCAGCAAATTATTTTTGAGTGGATAAGAGGGTAGCGTTACGTCGGCAGGAGACAATTGCTATCGGGAATTTGCGCTATATCAAGTTCTTAAAAACCATGTTTTAGCCGAATGGTAGATTTAAAATACGCCGTCCTAGGCTATAGTAATCTTTATCAGGGGTCTCACTGTGCTGGGAATTATGGGGATGAGATTCAAAGTATGGCAGCAGCTCGCTGCTTACCAAGTGTCGATGCCATAATCGATCGAAATGAATTGAACCAATTTTCCAGCTCAGTCAAGCATGTCTTGCTGATGAATGGCTTCTTTGGACCTGGGAGAAATGGAGGAAGTGCGTTTCCTCCTTCGGACGATATTATCCCAATTTATTTCAGTTTCCACATTGAAGGGACGGAAAGTTCCAGGGCCTTTTATACTTCTCCAATATGTCTTGAACACTTCAAGAAATGGGAGCCGATTGGGTGTCGTGACAGGAGCACGGCAGAATTGCTACGAAGTAAAGGTATAAGTACATTTTTTAGCAAATGCCTGACTTTAACTTTTGATAGAAGACCCACACCTGAACACAAAGGTAGACTGTTTATTGTTGATGGCGATACCTTACGAATACCAAAGTATTTGATGGACGAAGACAAAGTGCGGAGAGTAACGCACAGATGGGGTGGTTTGTATCCTGGGCAGCAATCCAATATGCAATCAGCTCAGCATCTGTTGGACCTCTACAGACATGAGGCTGACAAAGTTATTACCACTAGGTTGCACTGCGCCTTACCATGCCGGGCGATGGGCATTCCAGTTATTTTCATGCCCAAAATGAGATCTTCTTCTCATGGCAGGCTTAGTGTCTATGCGGATGTTGGTGGCAGAATGCCGCCCTTTGAAATGTACAGCATGGTATCATCAAGCTGGGCATTCAAATCCTTTCCCCACTTTTTAAAACGACTGACACAGATGGGTGAGTCAGCTTTAATGCGTTGCGCGCGTGGTCTGTATATACTAAATTTTGATTGGCAGTTTGACTCCATGGAATTTGAAGATGTGAAAAAAGAAATTCGTCGTTCTCTGCAAGAACAAATTAAAACACAATTAAACAAGCTGTGAGTGTGGCTGGTGAAATTGATCAACAACATGGCAACAAAATGCCATGGAAGTTTACTGTCGACCACTGAGTTTCGTGGGTGCTGAGAGTTATGCCTGCGACGGTTGCAGTTAAATCGAAATTTTCCTTCGAGCCAAAGAGCCGAGAGAAGCACATTCATATTGCATTTTCCACGAATGACAATTACGCCCCTCATACGGGCGCTGCCATTGCTTCACTACTTTCGAATAATTTCAGCAAAAGAGAAATAAATATTCATATACTTTATTCAGAAATGAGCAACGAAAGTATTCATGCTTTGAAGTTATTGTGTAAGTTACGCACTCACACTTTCATTAGCTTTATTAAAATAAATATTGATGAATTCCAATCATTCCCACTACAGGGAGGTATACAGGGATTGGAAACTTACTTCAGGTTAAAACTACCGACGATTCTTCCTAAAGTGAAAAAAGTAATTTATCTGGATTCAGACATTATTGTTATTTGTGACATAGAGAAACTTTGGAATTATGATATGGGGGAGAATTTTATATTGGCGGTGGAGGAGCCGACTCACCTGCACAAAAAGCGTCTTAAAAAACTAGGAATGAAGGAGACTTCACCCTATTTCAATGCCGGTGTTATACTCATGAATTTATCGAAAATGAGAAATTCAGAATTCCATCAAAAATTAATACCTTTTGTAGAAAAAAGATTTAATGTTCTGAAGTTGCGGGATCAGGACATTCTGAACACGTTTTTCGAAGGACAGTGGCACCCCCTGCCTCTGGATTTTAACGCATTTTGGTGTCTTCTATACAGAGCGAAAAATAATAAATTTACATTCTATACGGATGAGGATTTTAAACAGGCACGAAGGAACCCTTTCATTATTCATTTCAATATAAACACCAAACCATGGGAGGCGGGATGCATTGATCCAAGACGTAGACTTTATTGGAAATATCAGGACTTAACTACTTTTGGCTTTCCACGACCTGACAAAAGAACCGACTTGATAAAATTTCTGATAAATAAAATTCTTTATTACCTAAAAAAGTATACATCAGGAACGTGGATAGCGGTTGCGGTAAGAAAACTGAAAATAATTGTTAGAAAATGAGTGTAAAATAGACCTGTTAGTTTTCATATATGTGCTCCAAATATGAAACTTGTCTAACTACCTAGTTGAGGCATACTCTTTCACCATGAGCCAATCCAGCAGGGACGTTACGGGCTTCAGAACTGCCTTCCGCCCTTGTGGCCCAAACTAAGAAATAAGGCGATCAAGCAGCCAGACAAGTTCTGGTGCACCAGTATCACGAACTCCTCAATGTGAAAATCTTTTGTCGGGTCACCAAAGGCGGCCCGGTTCCCCAATCCACCAACCTGGCCTTCGGCGACCGATTGGAGGTGGCGGGCATCCGGACTTTCACGACTGGCCGGAGACCTTGACTTGGTGAGGTCTTCGTGGAAGGACTCGGCATTTTTTCGAATATGAAAAAACCTGCCGACACAAATTGGAGTGACGGCGGCATGACGAAGCGTACCATCACAGAGTGGGACGGATGCGACAACACCGACTGGCCAGGCTCGGTGTCTACCCGCCTGGAACCGAAGGAAGTTTGACGAAAAAAAACCAGTGCTGTCTTACTGTTTGAACAGAAGTTTGATTTATCCAAGGTTGACTAAATAATTACAAAAGTGATGTTATGTTAAATTCAGCGAGATTGGGATTGTTTTTCAAATTTGAGGTTTGGCTTAACTTTCTCCGGGACATCAACCCTAAGCAAAAGCGATAAATAGAAAGGAGTCGACGGCGCAGAAAGGAAAATTTAGCAACAGAATTTTTTATACTTTTTAGCACGGTAATCTCCTTGCTCTTTATGCTTTTTGGTGCAGTAATCAGCTGTGAACTGTTTGTCCATCTAATAACATAATCAGACTGTTGAATATTGTTGTGTGAAAACCCCATCTCACTCCTGACTGTTCCTACCAACACATGGAGTTTAGTGATAGAAACCACATTGAGGCGTTCCATAAGTTTTGTCGGTTTCACTTTGAACCATCTTTTCTCGCAAGCAAAATCTTTACAAGATTTTGCTTGGAATATTCAGAAAAGAGCCGCTTAACTTGTCATGACCCTACTTTATTATTATAAAGATCATTTACCACGTAAGAAAATTATGAATATGCTGAAACCCGTGACACTGTTCATTAGAAAGCTGACAGCAAACTAAAGCTGTTGATTTCTATACATCTGCTTTACATTTGAAATTCACCTTAAAAAGCAGCATACAGCACGCCTTTTACAGTGCAGTACCTGGTGCTACAAATCCAAGCAGTTGATTAGGACTAATTGAGCGTTTCAACTAATGGATAATTCGCAAAAGAGAAACTACATCGGCACTCACCACATTTCCGATTTCAGGTAACGATATAAGCGTTACGTGCCCGACATAAGTGATTTAATCAGAAAGTCTGATCATAAACTCTGAATGCCGGTGCTTGGAAACAGATTTTACATGGAGATATCAAGATTATGACCAAATTGTCGGTTGTCATGATTACCAGGAACGAGGAGTCATTCGTCGCCGATGCCGTAAACTCCGCCAGTTTCGCCGATGAAGTGCTGGTGCTGGATTGTGGTTCCACTGATAAAACATGTGATATTGCCAGAGGACTCGGTGCCCGGGTCAGGCATCAGGACTGGTTGGGTTTCGGTGCGCAAAAAAACAAGGCAGTTGAACTGGCCAACAATGACTGGGTATTTGTTCTGGATGCAGATGAAAGAATAACTCCTGAACTGCAAACTGAAATACTGGCCACTTTGCAAAACCCACCATCCGCTGGCTTCCTGGTGCCAAGACTTAACCGTTTCTTTGGCAAAGACATCAAAAGCTGCGGGCTTTACCCTGACTACAGTTTGCGCCTGTTCAATCGCCAAAAGGGTAGATTTAATGAGCTTCCAGTGCATGAAAGTGTGCAGTTGAATGGCGAGGTCTCCAAACTGAAACACCACATGGTTCACTTGGCTTACGACACCGTAGATGAGTTCATCAACAAGCACAATCATTATTCGTCCCTGCACTACAGGCAAAACAATGTTGTGAAGGCGTTCGTCAGTCCCTGTTGGACATTTTTCAGGCTTTATTTTCTGAAGTTGGGTTTTCTGGACGGCTGGCACGGTTTTGTCATTGCTAAATTGTATGGACAGTACACTTTCTGGAAATACATCAAGGATAAACATAAACAGACCCGACTCATTTCAGAACCAGGAAAAATCAGACGCCACTGATTGAAAGTGGGCGAAAAAGCTGCGGGGAGTACGGTCATGGCCGGGAATGCCTGCCAAGGGCGACTGACCCGCACAACCGCCATGGCAAGGACCGATAGCTGGGAAAATAGAGCGACATCACTACAACCTGGTACCCACCACTGTCTGACCTCTCTGCTGCCACCTGCGCAGTCTGTCATCGTCCATAAATAACTTCTGGCAATGACTTCTGGTATGGCTGTATCCGCCATTTTCTGCATCTATCGCCTGCTGCATCTATCCATAATTTGGTTGCAATCTCCCGCGATTTGCCATTGCAAAAGCTCCCAGCCGTTGCCAGGCATCGGATTTTTCATTTTTTGCTGAGTGATGAAAAGCTGGGGCCAAGGACATCCTTGCTTGAGGTGCGCAGCTCATACCGAGGCATTCGGCATTACGAAAGCCCTGAAGGTATGCACTGGCCTTACTGCCGTTCGGGGCACCACATTCATCAGCTGTCGGGAGTGCACTGGCGTAATTCCATAAAAATAGCACAAGCTCCGCGTACCTGATGAAAGGGAAAAACAGATCTTTTGGTCTCCCTTGACCCGGGCATCCATCATTTTCAGACCCCGGTTCCAGCGCACCTTCCCCCTCGCCTCACCCAGTTAAAGTTGCCGTTCCGTGTGGCGCATTCATCAGCTGTCGGGAACCACTGGCGTAATTCCATAAGCGAAAGCTCCGCACATCCGATGACAGCGGGGGCAATAGATCTCGTGGTCTCCGCCGCCGGGGTATTCATAATTTACAGGTCTCTGCCAACTCTGCTCACCCTGACCTGCCCGGCTAAAGCAGACAAAACACTGCAACGAAGGCCTGGCTTTCACAATGAGGGGAAAGGTCTGGCACGACGGCAGGACTGAAAATCAAGCCTGCCCTGTGCATAATGCACAGCATCTGCAGTGCCTGGGGGGCGGTCTCTCGTTTTACATTAAAGCAACCCGCGTGTTAACGAAATGCCTCCAGATCGCATGGCTGACCAGCACTTTTCCGCGCCGCCAGAATGATGAATCGACGATTCGTGTGTACATAAAAGGATTGAGCCGTCATGATTAAAGCATCAATCGTCGGGGGGACAGGCTATACCGGAGCGGAGCTCCTGCGCCTGTTGCTGTCACACCCGGATGTCCAGCTGATTGAGGTGTCTTCACGCAGGGAGGCGGGTCGTGAATTGACGGACGTTTTACCGCACCTGGTCGATACCCATGGGTTACGCTTCACTCCCACTGTCGCCGACCAGAAAGTTGATCTCGTTTTTTTCGCAACCCCGCATGGGGTCGCCATGCACGAGGTAGGAAAATGGCTGGATGCATCGGTAAAGATCATTGACCTTTCAGCGGATTTTCGCTTGCGCAGTCTCAAAGCGTGGCGACAGGCATACGGCGTCGAACACGCTTGTCCAGAGTTGCTGGAAACCGCAGTCTATGGTGTTCCGGAAATCTACCGCAACGCCATTCGCGATGCGTCTCTGGTTGCCAACCCTGGTTGCTACCCGACTTCCATACTGCTGGGGATGGCACCGCTGTTGCAGCACAAGGCGGTCACCAGTACAACTTTGATCGCGGATTGTAAATCCGGGGTCAGCGGTGCTGGAAAGAGCGCGAACGCGGCTTTGCTCCTGGCGGAAATGGATGGCAATTTCAAACCGTATAAAGCTTCCGGACATCGCCATCATCCGGAAACACTTGCCCAGATTGAACAGCTGTCGGGAAGGAGCATGGAACTGAGTTTTACCCCGCATTTATTGCCCTTCCCGAGAGGCATCCTTTCCAGCCTGTATTTTTCTACTGACCTGAACCAGACCGAACTCCAGAAAATGTACGAAGCAGCGTATCGGGACGAGCCCTTTGTTCGTGTCATGCCGGCCGGCTCCCACCCCGAAACACGTCTGGTACGGGGCTTGAATGACTGCCTGTTGGCAATTCACAAACAGCCACACGACACTACAGCAAAAATTTTCGTGGCCATTGACAACCTGGTGAAAGGTGCGGCCGGCCAGGCGGTACAGAACATGAACCTGATGTTTGGTTTTGACGAACAGGCCGGGTTGCGTGCCGGCGCTGTTTTGCCGTGAAAACCGGCTGCTCATGATCCGTTCCCATTTAGGTGCCCGCCTGAGTGCTTTCCTGTTCGTACTTAGGTCCAGGGGGCTGCCGCGCACCCTGCTGGCAATCGCTTTGCTCGTTCTCTGGAGCTGGCTGTGTTTTACTTCCGGTCGGTCAATGCAATTGCAGTCCGAAGAAAAGTTGCGCAGAGCTGTTCATCAACTTGCATTGGGCAACGGCTATCAGGACCGCAACTCCAATGCTCTATCGGAGTTCGCGGCAATCAGGCGCCATCTGCAGTTGTCCATGCAGACCGCCGCTGAGGTCAAAATACATTTGTTTGAAAAAGAGCAGGAAATAGAACGTCTCAAAGAATCCATTTATTTCTATCGCAAAGTCATGGCACCTGAGGAATTGCAGAACGGTTACAGTGTGGCGATTTTTGCCATTAACGTGGAGAAAAAAAAGCAAAACGGCAAATTCCCCGTCGAACTGGTGCTGCGCAAAACCGGGAAGAAAGTTTCTTTGTTGAAAGGGAGGGTCGCGTTCACAATCGCTGGCATTGACACGAAAACACGAATTGATTCCACTTTGAAAAACGTCTACGAAGGCGAAAAAGACTTCGCATTCAAGTATTTTCAGAAGCTGAGAGGGGTTCTAACACTACCCGCTGATTTTCAGCCGGACAAGCTCCAGCTTACTGTCGACCTGGTTCGCGGTCGGGACATCCACAAAACTTTTGCCTGGTCAGAATTAGGGAAATCCTGACCTGGCCCGCTTTTTCATTATTCCAGGATGTCATCATCTCTGCAAACGTGAAACCCCGGCTCAAAAATCACCGACGCCTGTTTTTCGCAGTTTGGCCAGATGCGGAAACACTTGCCGCACTGCGGGATGCGCAAAATGCCATAAACGCCGGAAGAGCAAGGCCGGTACCCGCGGAAAACCTGCACATGACCTTGGCATTCATGGGCTCGGTAAGCACAGAGACAGAGCGGTGTCTTATTGCCGCAGCCGCCGAATTGAGTGCCGCGCCCTGCACCGTACAGTTAGACCGTTTTGGGTACTTTGCCAAGCCGGAACTGTGCTGGATAGGCCCTGAAACAGCACCCCTGAATCTGCTGAAATTCCGTCATGATTTATGCCGGAAGCTGCGCCGGTGTCAGTCCATTCGCAGTGGCACTTTCAAGCCTCACATCACGTTGTTCAGAAAGGCCGAAAGCTGTCGGATGCCGGCAGACTGCCCGGTCATTGAATTTCCGGTCAAGCGCTTTGTGCTGGCAGCTTCTGTAACCAGGACTGAGGGTGCCTGCTACCACACTTTGCACAAGTTTGCCTGATGAAAAAACACCGGAAACAGTCCCCGCGACGCGCAGCTCAGGACGATGAATACCATTGCCTGCGCGCCGAAAACCGGCAGGAAGTGCTGAGCGACCCGCAAAAACTGGAGCAAGCTGTGCGTGGCCACCTGGAAGCGGAAAATCGCGACACTGCGAAAGCTTTCAATCCCGACATCACGTTGTTCAGAAAGGCCGAAAGCTGTCGGATGTCGGCAGACTGCCCGGTCATTAAATTTCCGGTCAAGCGCTTTGTGCTGGCAGCTTCTGTAACCAGGACTGAGGGTGCCTGCTGTTACACTCTGCACAAGTTTGCCTGATGAAAAAACACCGGAAACAGTCCCCGCGACGCAAAGCTCAGGACGATGAATACCATTGCCTGCGCGCCGAAAACCGGCAGGAAGTGCTGAGCGATCCACAAAAACTGGAGCAAGCCGTGCGCATCCACCTGGAAGCGGAAAATCGCAACACTGCGAAAGCTTTCAATCCCGACATCACGTTGTTCGGAAAGGTCGAAAACTGTCGGATGCCGGCAGACTGCCCGGTCATTGAATTTCCGGTCAAGCGCTTTGTGCTGGCAGCTTCTGTAACCAGGACTGAGGGTGCCTGCTGTTACACTCTGCGCAAGTTTGCCTGATGAAAAAACACAGGAAACTGTCCCTGAGACGCAAAGCTCAGAACGATGAATACCATTGCCTGCGCGCCGAAAACCGGCAGGAAGTGCTGAGCGATCCACAAAAACTGGAGCCACGAATTCGTGACCACCTGGAAGCGGAAAATCGCAACACTGCGAAAGCTTTCAATCCCGACATCACGTTGTTCAGAAAGGCCGAAAGCTGTCGGATGCCGGCAGACTGCCCGGTCATTGAATTTCCGGTCAAGCGCTTTGTGCTGGCAGCTTCTGTAACCAGGACTGAGGGTGCCTGCTACCACACTTTGCACAAGTTTGCCTGATGAAAAAACACCGGAAACTGTCCCCGCGACGCAAAGCTCAGGACGATGAATACCATTGCCTGCGCGCCGAAAACCGGCAGGAAGTGCTGAGCGACCCGCAAAAACTGGAGCAAGCTGTGCGTGGCCACCTGGAAGCGGAAAATCGCGACACTGCGAAAGCTTTCAATCCCGACATCACGTTGTTCAGAAAGGTCGAAAGCTGTCGGATGCCGGCAGACTGCCCGGTCATTGAATTTCCGGTCAAGCGCTTTGTGCTGGCAGCTTCTGTAACCAGGACTGAGGGTGCCTGCTACCACACTTTGCACAAGTTTGCCTGATGAAAAAACACCGGAAACAGTCCCCGCGACGCGCAGCTCAGGACGATGAATACCATTGCCTGCGCGCCGAAAACCGGCAGGAAGCGCTGAGCGACCCGCAAAAACTGGAGCAAGCTGTGCGTGGCCACCTGGAAGCGGAAAATCGCGACACTGCGAAAGCTTTCAATCCCGACATCACGTTGTTCAGAAAGGCCGAAAGCTGTCGGATGCCGGCAGACTGCCCGGTCATTGAATTTCCGGTCAAGCGCTTTGTGCTGGCAGCTTCTGTAACCAGGACTGAGGGTGCCTGCTGTTACACTCTGCGCAAGTTTGCCTGATGAAAAAACACCGGAAACTGTCCCCGCGACGCAAAGCTCAGGACGATGAATACCATTGCCTGCGCGCCGAAAACCGGCAGGAAGTGCTGAGCGATCCACAAAAACTGGAGCAAGCCGTGCGCATCCACCTGGAAGCGGAAAATCGCAACACTGCGAAAGCTTTCAATCCCGACATCACGTTGTTCGGAAAGGCCGAAAACTGTCGGATGCCGGCAGACTGCCCGGTCATTGAATTTCCGGTCAAGCGCTTTGTGCTGGCAGCTTCTGTAACCAGGACTGAGGGTGCCTGCTACCACACTTTGCACAAGTTTGCCTGATGAAAAAACACCGGAAACAGTCCCCGCGACGCGCAGCCCAGGACGATGAATACCATTGCCTGCGCGCCGAAAACCGGCAGGAAGTGCTGAGCGACCCGCAAAAACTGGAGCAAGCTGTGCGTGGCCACCTGGAAGCGGAAAATCGCGACACTGCGAAAGCTTTCAATCCCGACATCACGTTGTTCAGAAAGGCCGAAAGCTGTCGGATGCCGGCAGACTGCCCGGTCATTGAATTTCCGGTCAAGCGCTTTGTGCTGGCAGCTTCTGTAACCAGGATTGAGGGTGCCTGCTACCACACTTTGCACAAGTTTGCCTGATGAAAAAACACCGGAAACAGTCCCCGCGACGCGCAGCTCAGGACGATGAATACCATTGCCTGCGCGCCGAAAACCGGCAGGAAGTGCTGAGCGACCCGCAAAAACTGGAGCAAGCTGTGCGTGACCACCTGGAAGCGGAAAATCGCGACACTGCGAAAGCTTTCAATCCCGACATCACGTTGTTCAGAAAGGTCGAAAGCTGTCGGATGCCGGCAGACTGCCCGGTCATTGAATTTCCGGTCAAGCGCTTTGTGCTGGCAGCTTCTGTAACCAGGACTGAGGGTGCCTGCTGTTACACTCTGCGCAAGTTTGCCTGATGAAAAAACACCGGAAACTGTCCCCGCGACGCAAAGCTCAGGACGATGAATACCATTGCCTGCGCGCCGAAAACTGGCAGGAAGTGCTGAGCGATCCACAAAAACTGGAGCCACGAATTCGTGACCACCTGGAAGCGGAAAATCGCGACACTGCGAAAGCTTTCAAACCACTGGCTACCTTGCGTAAACGGCTTTATCAGGAACTGAGAAGCCGCATCAAGGAACAGGACGTCAGTGTTCCTGATCTGGATGGCAACTACCACTACTACGTTCGACAACTGAAAGGTTGCCAATACCCGGTTTACTGCCGTCGTCCGGTCACAAAACCTAGCAGAGAAACCGTGTTGCTGAATGTCAACCGCGAAGCTGCCGCCCTTCCCTACTACCAGATCGGAAGCTGTCAACACAGCCCCAATCACCAGCTTTTTGCCTGGAGTGCCGATACACAGGGAGCGGAAAGCCACACCCTATACGTGCGCGAAATAGAAAGCGGCGAAACCCGGGAAGCAACCCTCCATGGTTTGACAGGCGATTTCGCCTGGTGCAGCGACAGCAGGCACCTGGTTTACATTTGCCTGGACAAATTTTTCCGCCCCTGCGAAGTGCGGTTGCACAAGATCGGAAATCCACCGGAAACAGACCGGGTTTTGTACCGTGAGAAAGATCCGGGATTTTTCATCAACCTGCAACGCACTAGTTCGCGGCGCTTCATCACCATAAATGCTCATGACCACGAAACCAGCGAAGTGCATTTGATTGACGCACGCTTCCCCGCAAAGAAACCACCGCAAATGGTGCGCAGCCGACAAAAAGGCCTTGAATATAAAGTGGCAGAACAAAAAGGCCGGCTGCTCATACTCACCAATGCGGAAAAAATCGCGGACTACCACCTGATGGAATGTGACGCAAAACAGCCAGGTGACAACAAATGGAAGCGCTTCTATACACCAGAGCCTGGTGCTTTGCTTGAGGATTTTCTGGTTTTCAAAACGTTTATCGTGTGTCTGGAACGTCGGGCAGCAAAACAGTACCTGGTGATTCTGGATGGCAGAGAGCGCCGCGAAATCTCGTTCAAAGATGAGGCCTGCAACGTTGCTTTACTGGCGACCAGCACTTTTGACAGCCGGTCTTTTCGTTTCTCGTTTTCTTCGCTGACCACGCCAAAACACATTTATGACTACGATGTGCGCCGTAAACGGAAGATTTTTCGCAAGCAGCAAAAAATACCATGCGGCCATGATCCAAAAAACTACTGTAGCGAGCGTCTCATGGTTAAAGCGCATGATGGTGAAGAGATTCCCGTCAGTGTTTTTTACCACCGGCGGACTCGGCCAGACAAAAACACTCCGCTGCTTTTATATGGCTACGGTGCCTACGGCTACATAACGCCTGCGGCTTTTTCTCCGCACCGCCTGTCCCTGGTAAACCGCGGGTTCGTATATGCCATTGCGCACGTACGTGGCGGCAAAGAAAAAGGAAGCCAGTGGTATTTCACCGGCAAACAAAAGCAGAAACAAAATACGTTTTGCGATTTCATTGCCGTGGCAGAACATCTCATCGCCACTGCTTACACCAGTAAAAACCGGCTGGCAATCCAAGGAGGATCGGCAGGCGGCATGTTGATTGGTACGGTACTGAATCAACGACCGGAATTGTTTGGCGCAGCACTGTTGCACGTGCCGTTCGTGGACGTCTTGAACACCATGTGCGATGCGGACCTGCCTTTGACTCCGCCAGAATGGCTGGAGTGGGGCAACCCGATCAGCAGCAAAACAGACCGCGCAACGATTGCCGCCTACTCGCCCTACGACAACATCCGAAAGCAGAACTATCCCGCCATCCTGGCCACTGCTGGCTTGTGCGATCCGCGGGTAGGCTACTGGGAAGCAGCCAAATGGGTGGCTCGTTTGCGTGCATTGAAAACTGATCACAACCCCCTTCTGCTTTGGACGGAAATGTCGGCGGGACACGCCGGAGCATCGGGGCGCTTTGACTATTTGCGGGAAATTGCACGGGACTGGGCTTTTCTGTTGTCCTGTTTCAATCTGGAAAAACGCCGTGTCTTTTATGAGCGTAAAGCCGATCAGCATAAAAAGACAGCTGCAAGCTGAAGGGTTGAACAGACACACTCACGTGGATACGTGCTGAAGCAGAACAATCAGGGGGCAGGCAAGCCATGCTGGAGTGCATCAAAATGGCCACCCGGACGATTCGCAGGAAATCGCACGAGGCTGTGGGCGAACCGAGGATCTGGCATGGCAACCGTCGAACACCTTCGGACGACCAGGGTAGCCTTTAGCGACCATCCCTTTAATCGAGCGGTTCCCGGCAACAGGTATTTGGACTGCCATGGCTGACCGAGGATCTTGCATCAAGCAGAATAATCAGGGGGCAGGCAGGTCATGCTGGAGTGCATCAAAATGGCCACCCGGACGATTTGCAGGAAATCGCACGAGGCTGGGCGAACCGCAGGATCTGGCCTGGCAACCGTCGAACACCTTCGGACGACCAGGGTAGCCTTTAGCGACCATCCCTTTAATCGAGCGGTTCCCGGCAACAGGTATTTGGACTTCCATGGCTGACTGAGGATCTTGCATCAAGCAGAACAATCAGGGGGCAGGCAGGTCATGCTGGAGTGCATCAAAATGGCCACCCGGACGATTTACAGGAAATCGCACGAGGCTGGGCGAACCGAGGATCTGGCATGGCAACCGTCGAACACCTTCGGACGACCAGGGTGGCCTTTAGCGACCATCCCTTTAATCGAGCGGTTCCCGTGCAACCGGTATTTGGACTTCCATGGCTGACCGAGGGACCTTGCATCAAGCAGAACAATCAGGGGGCAGGCAGGCCATGCTGGAGTACATCAAAATGGCCACCCAGACGATTTGCAGGAAATCGCACGAGGCTGTGGGCGAACCGAGGATCTGGCATGGCAACCGTCGAACACCTTCGGACGACCAGGGTGGCCTTTAGCGATCATCCCTTTAATCGAGCGGTTCCCGGCAACCGGTATTTGGACTTCCATGGCTGACCGAGGACCTTGCATCAAGCAGAACAATCAGGGGGCAGGCAGGTCATGCTGGAGTGCATCAAAATGGCCACCCGGACGATTTGCAGGAAATCGCACGAGGCTGGGCGAACCGAGGATCTGGCATGGCAACCGTCGAACACCTTCGGACGACCAAGGTGGCCTTTAGCGATCATCCCTTTAATCGAGCGGTTCCCGGTAACCGGTATTTGGACTGCCATGGCTGACCGAGGATCTTGCATCAAGCAGAATAATCAGGGGGCAGGCAGGTCATGCTGGAGTGCATCAAAATGGCCACCCGGACGATTTACAGGAAATCGCACGAGGCTGGGCGAACCGAGGATCTGGCCTGGCAACCGTCGAACACCTTCGGACGACCAAGGTGGCCTTTAGCGACCATCCCTTTAATCGAGCGGTTCCCGTGCAACCGGTATTTGGACTTCCATGGCTGACCGAGGATCTTGCATCAACTGGTTCACCGTAGAGAGATTCTGGCACTCGCCGGATTGGCACCAGGGGTTTTGGCGAAGAGGCCGGTCTGTAAATACGCTTGATGAAGGCATTCCAAGAGGAATCAGGCGACGTGATCAAGAAACAGAAATACACCTTGAAAATTAAGCTGACAAACCATGCAAAGCACCAGCAACCTAAAGGGGTTGACAAGGCCCAAAACATCAGTTACACCGGGGTCACAGGGTGCCCTAGTCGGTGTCCGTTCACAGAAAGCACTGTTAAAACTTGAAAAGGAGAGCGTAAATGGAACCAGTAAGACCTTACAAAACAACCTATCATCACGCAAATGCGTACTGGATGGCTCGTTTTTCCGGAGAAGTTTATACGAAGGTCAGCGACAACGATTACAGGCCTGACGAGGAAAAGATTCTTGCGTCCTTGAAAAGGGACGACGAATGATTTGTGCGTGTGGTCGGTTTTAACGAGCGCAGCACACAGGCAATGGTGGTGGAGCACGAAGAATACATTGCGATTGCCTTTCGCGGAACCGATGAACCAGCTGACTGGCTGGATAATTTGAACGCTTTTCGCACACAGGTGTTGGTTGGTTCCATCGTGGCTTCTATCAGGCAGTCCAGCATGTTTGGCCAGGAATTCAAAAGTCAGTTAAGGCAATCACGGATGAAAAGCGTCGGCCCATGTGGTTGGCGGGCCACAGCCTGGGTGGCGCACTGACGGTCATTGCCGCGGCAATTAGAATTCATGAGGACAAACCGTTTTCTGGTCTTTACACATTCGGGCAACCTCGTTGCATGAGCACAGCGACCTGCCGTACTTTCAACATGGAAGCTAAAGACCGCTACTTTCGTTTTCAAAATAACAACGACATTGTCACTCGCGTTCCTTCACGCTTCATGGGCTACGGCCATAGTGGACAACTCATTTACATTTCTGAAGAAAAGAAACTATACAAATCTCCGGGATGGTGGTTCAGGTTTCTTGATGGCCTGGATGGTGCTGTAAACGCAGTCATGGAAAAGGGTTTGGATCACATTGAAGACCACGAAAGTTCGAAATATCTTAACGCTGTAAAAGATTGGGGAGACAAACCTGTAGAGGATGACTAGGACGATGACCAAGACGCCTTAAGGTGCAAAATTTTGGCAACCGTGGTACGGAGACGGAACGCGGGACGCCTTGCATCTGAAGCGGGCTGAACAAACTTTCTCAGAAGGCTGGTTTTAGATGTCTGGCAGGCAAAATTTCCGGACGGTCAATTTAGCTTGCTGAAGGCGCTAAAGGCTTTTGTATGGGAAGTATAATTGCGTTATACTCGTATCAACTCTAGAAGGCGACAGTCTTCCCCTTGTGCCATTGGGGCACCGGATTGGGAGTCTGTAAAACTGAGGTAGGAATAATGGAACAAACGTCAACGGTTCGCGCTCAGACCCGGGTCCTGGCAACGAACAAGGTCATTCGCAACACATACATTTTGTTGGCATTGACGCTGACAACGAGTGCGTTTGCCGCTCTGTATGCGATGACAAGCGGCGTTGGAATGGTGAACCCGTGGATGGTTTTGCTGATCTTCATCGGCGGGCCCTTCTTGATCTCGTCCGTCAGAAACAGTGTCTGGGCGTTGCCACTTACTTTTCTCTTCACGGGATTTATGGGCTATGTCCTGGGACCCATCCTGGGCTATTACCTGGCACTGCCAAATGGTTCGCAAATTGTATCTGGAGCTTTCGGCACCACTGCAGCGGTCTTCTTGGGGCTTTCTGGATACGCCCTCACGACCCGCAAAGATTTCAGTTTCATGTCTGGCTTTCTTTTTGTCGGATTACTGGTTGCCCTCGGGGCAATACTCCTCAACATATTCCTGCAAATCCCGGCCTTGTCGCTGACGATTTCGGCAGCTGTGGTGCTGCTGATGAGTGCCATGATCCTTTACGACACCAGTCGTATGGTCAATGGTGGAGAGACTAATTACATTATGATGACCGTCTCTCTGTACGCGGATATTTACGTGCTGTTCATGCACCTGCTGAACCTGTTCTCGTTTTTCGGAAGTAACGAATAAATCTTCCCGCACGCGTGGCCGCTAAAAGCCGCGTGCGGGACCCTTTCATTGCCATGGGGTGCACGCTTGGCGGAACGGGCATTCTGCTTGATGCTCTGCTGACCCACCTCTTGGGTTCCAGTTTTTCAGGAGACACGGTCGAGCTTTTTGAGCAGGCGATTGAATACCAGCTTTACCACGGATTGGCACTGGTCCTGTGCGGCCTGCTTGCACGACAGGAAAACAGCCTGTCGGTGCGGTTTGGTGGCTGGCTGTTTGTCGTCGGTGTTTTGCTGTTTTGCGGCGGGCTGTACCTTTATGCCATTTTCGGACAGCCGCAAATCAAGTCCGTGATCCCGATCGGCGGTGCCTTGCTGGTGATTGCCTGGGCAGTACTCGCGCTGTCATTTATCGGCCATACCCGCCGCAAAACCATGGGCGACAAAGCACGCTAAGCATTTTTTACGCTGTCATGCCCCTTGATGTATTCCTGTCCGTCCATATAAGGAACCAGTTTTTCGGGAATCCTGATACTTTCGTCTGTTTGCTGGTAGTTTTCTATAACCGCCGCAAGCGTCCTTCCAACCGCCAGCCCGGAAGCGTTCAGCATGTGCACAAAAACAGGTTTGCCTGTCGCAGTGTCGCGATATCTGGCCATGAGTCGGCGGGCCTGGAAATCCATGGTATTACTGCACGAGGAAATTTCCCGGTAGCGATTTTGTGCTGGCATCCAGACTTCAATGTCGTAGGTCTTGGCAGCGGAAAAGCCTAAGTCTCCGGCACACAGTGTCACGACACGATAACGCAGATCCAACATTTGCAAAATCTTCTCCGCATGGCCGGTTATTTCTTCCAGGGCCTGCCAGGACTGATCCGGATGAACCACCTGAACCAGTTCCACTTTTTCGAACTGGTGCTGGCGAATTAACCCGGCAGTGTCTTTTCCGGAGGAACCCGCTTCGGAACGAAAACAGGGGGTCAAAGACACCCACTTTTTCGGCAATGTCTGCTCATCCAGAATTTGATTGCGACACAAATTAGCCAGCGCAACTTCTGCTGTGGGAATCAAAAACCAGTCTCTGTCACCCTGCAAAGCAAACAGGTCTTCTTTGAACTTGGGCAACTGCCCCGTCCCATACAGGCTTGTTCCATTCACGATGTACGGCACGTACACTTCCTGGTAGCCATGTCCCGTGGTGTGCACATCTAACATGAAAGTAGACAAGGCGCGTTGCAGTTTTGCCAGGTCGCCATAAAGCACGCTAAAACGCGCACCGGTGATATGTGCCGCCACCACACTGTCATACATCCCCATAGCCTTGCCCAAGAACCCGTGTGAGCGGGAGCTTGGTACATCGGAACGGCGCTTCCCATCCCAACTACGTATTTCCAGGTTGGCGTCCTCGTTGCTGCCATGCGGAACATCCTCTGCGACCAGATTGGGAACACCGGCCAGCAAAGCCTCCAGTTCCTCAAGCATGCCACGCGCCATGCCCTCTGCCTCTACGCTTTTTAGCTGCATGTTTCGCAGATAACTCTGGCGTTCCTCAGGCGGCATTTTGGCGACTTGTCTGGCAAATGCCTTTCTTTCGGCCTGGCGGGTTTCAAACTCCACCTGCCATTTTTTCCGCTCTGCTTCCAGTTTCAGGTAAGCTGCTGAATCAAACTCAAAACCACGAAGTTCGCACGATCTCACAACGTCCGACAGGCGTTTGCGAAAGATCTTTCGGTCAATCATGACAAAGCTATGAATTAAAGAACTTTCACAGGTGGCGTTACGCCAGATAACCACTCACCAACGAGCCAGCTTTTTATTTCTACATAATTTTCGTAGCCCATGCACGTAAATGAGCAACCAAAGGCTATTATTGAAATTATTAGGTTAATGAGCATTCTGAATATCCTTTTAGTGCCTAACATTAGAACTCAACAGCTGGCGCAGCCAGTCCGCTGGAGTGTTTAGTTGGTGATTTTTATGTCATAAATAGTTGTTTTTACTTAAATTATTTATATTTTTACTTAAAAAACAGCCGCTTGAAGTTTAGTAAATGTTTTACTGTCTGTTGTAGCTAATAGTTTTCTACCATCTTTAAATTTTGCAACAAAAGTAACATCTTTTTTTCTACCTCCCATTAAAAGACCAGCAAGTAAACCGACAGGGCCTAAAACTAATGCTCCAACCACACCCCAACCAACTGTGCCTCCCATTTTCTTGACATTTTCTTCAGATGCAATCTCAACAGTTTCCAACTCTGTTAAATTAATACATTCACCTGAGAAACTTTCTTTCTCTGTTCTTAAAAATAAAGAACCAAAACTAAAACTAGAATCACCTTCTAAAAAATCACCTGCATGTATTTTCACTTTTGCCATAAAAGAAGACCTCTTGTTTTACCAATCATCAAAATGTCCTGCTCCGACAGTTCCATGCGCGATTTGCCGGGGCCACGGTCATCAGGCCTGCCGGTCAGCCGGCACCTGACGCCGCCGAAGCGAGGCAAGCCGGTTCCGTGACGACGGACATGGGAACATAAAAAAACAATAAAATCCCCGTACGCACAGCGAATATAGAAACTCCGTACAGCTGACATTGAAAACCCTGGCACCGCTCATCAAAGAACTACAGCAGGAGCTTCCCGAGCAGTCCGTGTTGTCCAACAAAGTTGCGTTGCGCCCTTTTGAGTGCGACGGCCTGACTGCGTATCGGCAAACGCCTCCATGTGTGGTACTGCCAGAAAATCTACAACAAATACAAACGGTCGTCCGTTTGTGCCGGCGGGCAAAAGTCCCCATCGTCACTCGGGGTGCCGGAACCGGTTTGTCCGGAGGAGCCTTGCCTCTGGCGAACGGAGTCCTTTTGGTGCTGACAAAACTCAACAGAATCTTGAAAATCGACCCTGAAAACCGTTTGGCTGTTGTCGAACCGGGAGTCACGAATGCGCGCATATCTCAAGCTACCGCTCCCCACCGGCTCCGCTTCACTCCTGACCCTTCTTCGCAAATCGCCTGCACCATCGGCGGCAACGTGGCAGAAAACGCCGGCGGCGTGCATTGCGTGAAATATGGTCTCACCGTCAACAATGTCATGGCCTTGAAAATCGTCACCGTGGACGGCGAACTGATAACACTGGGCAACAACAGCCTTGACGCCCCAGGGTATGACCTGACGGCTTTGCTGACGGGGTCGGAAGGCATGCTGGGTATCATAGTGGAAGTGACCGTAAATTTGCTGCCTCTCCCCGAAACCACATGCGTGACACTGGCCGCTTTTCGCACAGTCGGTGATGCCTCGCAGGCGGTTGCCGAGATTTACACTGCCGGCATTGTGCCGGCCGGGCTGGAAATGATGGATCAGAACGCGATTCGTGCCGTGGAGGATTATTTACACATCGGATACCCCACGGATGCGGCGGCAATCCTGCTGTGTGAACTCGACGGCAGTGCCAGCGAAACCAGCGAATTGATCGAAAGCGTCTGCGGAATCATGCGCGAATGCCATGCCTATGTAGTGCGTCGCGCGACGGATCAGGATGCCCAGGAAAAACTTTGGGCCGGGCGCAAAGCAGCTTTCCCGGCTATCGGGCGCATCACTCCCGACTATTACTGCATGGATGGAACGATACCGAGACGGGAACTTGCCAATGTGCTCGCGGAAATTTCTCGCCTGTCTCAATCATTCAAGCTGTCAGTCGCAAACGTATTTCATGCCGGGGATGGCAACCTCCACCCACTGATCATGTACGATGCCAATGTTCAGGGGGAACTGGAACAAGCGGAAGCCTTTGGAGAAGAAATCCTGCGACTCAGCATACAGGCAGGGGGTTCAATCACCGGCGAACACGGCGTCGGTGTCGAGAAACTGAATTCCATGTGTGGACAATTCAACACTGCCGAACTTGAGCAGTTTCACAATTTGAAAAAAGCGTTTGACCCGGAAGAGCTGCTCAATCCTGGGAAGGCCATTCCCACGTTGCGGCGATGTGCGGAACTCGGCAGGATGCACGTACACCGTGGCCAAACCCGGCATTCTGAACTGCCGCGCTTTTAGTCGTGCGCCGATGACAAAACAGCGACAGCTCCAGCTGTCTGCGGCGCTTGGCAAAAGCGCGTTTTCCAATTGAAAAATGCAACTTTCGACAAACAGCCCGAAGCAGGAAATTATCGCACAGGTTTGTGAAGCCGGCGACAAAAAACAACCGTTGCAAATTATCGGGGGAAACAGCAAAGCTTTTTATGGCGAGAATATCGAGGCAAAAGCATTGCCGGTGGGACACCACTCCGGTATCGTGAAATGTGATCCGCAGGAAAGTTTTTTAACCGCTAAAGGTGGGACGCCACTGTGCGAAATCGAGCGGGTATTGTCTGAAAAACAACAGATGATTCCTTTTGAGCCACCTGGCTTCGGAGCCACGGCAACGCTTGGAGGGTGCCTCGCCACTGGCTTGTCGGGCCCGGCACGAGCTACTTTCGGAGCCGTGCGTGACGCGACGCTCGGAGTACAGATCATCAATGGTCGTGGCGAGGTGCTGCGCTTCGGTGGCAATGTCATGAAAAACGTAGCCGGTTACGATTTCAGCCGCCTGATGTGTGGTGCCTGCGGAACGCTTGGCATCATTCTTGAGGCAACCATCCGTTTGCGACCGAAGCTGGAAAAAGAGTGCACCATCTGCCTTGACCTGAATGCGACGCAAGCCATCGACAAAATAAGCACTTGGACCAATGCGGGGTTTCCGATCACTGCGAGCTTTCATTGCGATGAACAACTTTTTCTCCGCTTGAGCGGGCATCGGGACAGTGTGGCGGTAGCACGGCGTAAAATCGGTGGGAATGAAATTTCCGACGGTCCGAGGTTCTGGTCTGAGATCAGAGAACATCGACACCCTTTTTTCAAACAGGCGAAAACCCTTTGGCGGTTATCGCTTGCTCCCCACAGCCCGACACTCGGGCTTTCCGGGCGCGGCGCTTTTGAGTGGGGCGGAGCGCTACGCTGGCTGGCAACAGACATTCCCGCACAACAGGTACGCATGGTCGTGGAAAAACATGGGGGTCACGCCTGCCTGTTCAGGAGCACGAAGCAAAGCGCGGTTCCGGTTTTTCACCCCATTGCTCCCGGCCTGTTGAATCTGCACAAGCGCATCAAACATGCTTTTGACCCACTTTCCATATTGAATCCCGGGAAACTCTATCCGGGCGTTTGATTCGATGCGTACCAGTTTACAAAGCGGCCTGTTGCCTACGGCACTTGCGGCACGGGCCGACCAGATTCTCCGCAAGTGCGTACATTGTGGTTTCTGCAACTCGGCCTGCCCTACTTACAGACTGGGAAGCAACGAGCTTGACAGCCCCCGCGGGCGCATTTATTTAATGAAAAACATACTGGAAGGAGAGACACCTGAAGTGACCCATTTGCGCCACCTTGACCGTTGCCTTTCATGTCGGAGTTGCGAAAGCAGTTGTCCTTCAGGTGTGAATTTCCAGCAATTGCTGGAAATTACCAAGCCAGTGGTCACCGACCGGATAAAACGCGGTTTCCTGGAAACAGTGCGGCGCGCGGTTGCGGTGCGAACCTTGCCCTACCCGCGCAGGATGGCCTGTGCCCTTTTCTTGGCACGTTGCTTTCGGCCTTTGTTGCCGAAGCATCTGGGCAGAAAAATCCCGCCCCGTGCCAGCACTCGGAGAAGCGGTTTCAAAGCGACAAAATTCCCGCGAAAAATGGTCGCCATACAAGGCTGTGTGCAAGGTGCCGTGGCACCCGATATCAACGCACACTTGGCACTGGTGCTGGAAAAATTCGGCATCGAATTGATTGAGCTGAAAAATACCTGTTGTGGGGCTCTGTCGTATCATATCGACCGTCGCCAACGCGCGGAAAAATTGCTGAAAGCCACTATCGAAAAACTTTTTAAGCTGTTGAACGAAGGCGCGGAGGCCATTGTCAGTACTGCCAGCGGATGTGGGAGCATGATGCGGGAATATGGTCAGTGTTTTCAGGACAACCCGTCATGGCAGGAAAAAGCGCGCGTGGTCTCCCAAAAGTGCCTGGACATCTCTGAAGTCGTTGCCCGGGAAGGTCATGAAAACCTTGAAGCAAAGCGGGTGCGGGCTGTTTTCCATTCGCCTTGCACATTGCAACATGCGCTGCAGCTGGGCGGCAAGACAGAAAAACTGCTGCATGCTTTGGGTGTGCCTGTCTCGGCTGTTAAAGACGGACATATCTGCTGTGGTTCGGCGGGCTACTACTCACTGTTCCAGCAGGATATTGCTGAGCAATTACTGAAAAACAAGCTCGAGGCACTGTTGGCGGAGGACCCGGAAGTCATCCTGACCGCTAATCTTGGCTGCCAGCTGCATTTGCAGTCCTTATCACCGATCCCGGTGCGCCACTGGATTTCAGTACTGCACTAAGCAATCGTCGTGCCTGAAACAAGTCTGGCAGAAGCCTTTTTCCTGATTTTCACCGGCTCGGCACTGCTGGCCACGTTGGCGCTGTTCGCCAGACAAACGCTGATCCTCGCTTACGTCCTCATAGGTGTCGCACTGGGACCGTTCTCTTTCAATCTGATCGAGGACCCTCGAGTCATCAGCCAGATGTCGAGTATAGGCATTATGTTTTTGCTTTTTCTAATGGGGATCGATTTGCCTCCTGGAAAGCTAAAAAAACTGCTCGGTCCGTCGTTGCTTATCACGGCTTTCAGTTCTCTGGCCTTCGCGTTGCTCGGTTACAGCTTTGGCCTAGCCGCAGGACTGAATGATGTCGAAAGCATCGTGCTCGGCACAAGCCTGATGTTTTCCAGCACCATTGTTTCCATCAAACTACTGCCCACCACTGTACTCCACCACCGGGAAACCGGTGAAAACATCATCCGGATTCTTTTGCTGCAGGATTTTGCGGCGATCTTTGTACTTGTTGCGCTCAATGTGTATGACAAAAACGCGTTGTCAGCGAGCATCGAGAACAACTTGGCGATACCGCTTTTGTCTTTACCCCTGTTGGGCATCGTTGCTTACCTGGCAGAAAAATTTGTGCTCTATCCTTTGTTGAAAAGGTTTGACCGCATCAAGGAATATATTTTCCTGTTGGCAATCGGATGGTGTCTCGGCATGGCGCAACTTTCCGCAAGCCTGGGGGTAAGCGAAGAAATAGGCGCGTTTATCGCCGGAGTTGCGCTCGCTTCCAGTCCGATTTCTTTTTACATCACGGAATCCTTGAAACCGTTGCGCGACTTTTTCTTGATCATATTTTTCTTCTCCCTGGGCGCCAGCATCAACCTCTGGGAGGTCCACAACATTCTCGTCCCCGCACTTTTGCTGGGTATCGGGATCACCCTGTTGAAACCATGGGTTTTTCAGGCCTTGGGGACTGGCATGGGAATAGAGAAAGCACGCGCCAGGGAACTGGGATTCCGCCTTGGACAAGGCAGCGAATTTTCTTTGTTGATTGCCACCCTGGCACTGCAAATCTCCTTGATCAGCTCCTCTACCGCCCAACTGATACAGTTGGGGATTCTGATCAGTTTCATTTCCTCGTCGTATATCGTGGTCTTGAATTACCCGACCCCCATCGCGCTTTCCGAAAAATTACGCCGCGACTGAGCGGAACAGCAGACCGGACCTCGCCGCATTTCCGTCCCCCGGCAGGGCACTCCTTTCGTTCAAATTCATTTCCCAAACGGGGACCTACAGCCCTTGTTTCAGGCTCTCTTCCATGAACGGGTCCAGATCTCCATTCAGAACTCCTTGGGCATCTCCGGTTTCGTGCTGGGTTCGCAAATCCTTGATCCGCGACTGGTCAAGAACATAGGAGCGAATCTGGCTGCCCCAGCCTATGGCGGCTTTGTTATCCTCCAGTTCTTTCTGGCTTTCCAGCTGTTTGCGCCGTTCCAGTTCATAGAGCTTGGCTTTCAACTGCTTCATGGCCGTTTCCCGGTTGCGATGCTGTGAACGATTGTTTTGACATTGCGTGACGACACCGGTCGGCAAGTGGGTAATCCGTACCGCTGATTCGGTTTTGTTGACATGTTGGCCACCAGCGCCACTGGAGCGATAAACATCAACACGTGTATCGGCGGGACTGATTTCTATTTCTACTTCATCATCGATTTGCGGTGACACAAAGACGGCGGCAAAAGACGTGTGCCTGCGGTTGCCGGAACTAAAAGGCGATTTCCTGACCAGGCGGTGCACTCCGGTTTCCGTGCGCAGCCAGCCAAACGCATAGGCACCATCGACTTTCACGGTGGCGCTTTTCAAGCCTGCCACCTCGCCCGAGGTCGCCTCGGTAATTTCCACGGCAAAACTTCGGCTTTCCGCCCACCGCAAGTACATTCGTAACAACATTTCCGCCCAATCCTGGGACTCGGTGCCTCCAGAACCGGCAGTCAACTCGAGAAAAGCATTCCCGGCATCCATTTTCCCGGAAAACATGCATTGGAATTCCAGGTCGGAGATTTCTTTTTCTACTTTTTCCAGGTCCTTTGCAACGCTGCCCACGAATTCTGCGTCCTGCTCATCAGCAACCAGATCAAGCATTTCTCCGGTCTCATCGACCTGGCTTTCAAGTGCGTCAAAAACCTGGATGACTTTTTCGAGTTCCGCCCGCTCGCGACCCAGCTGACGAGCTACATCCTGTGATGTCCAAACCTTGGACGAGGCGAGGTCTTCTAAAACCTGGCGATATCTTCGCGACTTGCTTTCGTAATCAAAGCAACCCCCTGAGTTTTTCCAGGCGGGCTTTGCTACTCTTTAGTCTTCGAAAAAGAAATTCCGTGTCCAACATCGCTTATGCCAATACTTCAATGTGATGAATGTCCAGCAATGGCGCACGCCGGCCTTTGAATTCATCTGCTTCCAGGCGATAAGTAATACGGACTTTCCCCATGTCTTGAATACAATCGCGACCGCGCGCGTTAAACAAAATGGCGTAAACCGGCTCATCTACTCCGTCCGGACTCAGCACCATTTTGAGGTGCTTTTTTCCGACTATCCAGCGTTCCCAGACATCAAAAACACCATCAAAAATCGGTTCCGGAAATCCTCTCCCCCAGGGCCCGCCTTCACGTAGGGAAAGGGCGGTTTCAAAAGTCAGATTGTATGCGTCCAGCTGGCCATCACTCAGCAAGGTGTCGAAAAATTCTCCCGCGTTTCGGAGCGTGGTGACTTCTTCATTAAAACTGTCTTTGAATTCTTCAAAGCGGTTTTCTTGCAACATCATGGTTGCACTCATGGCGTGACCACCAAAGTGCGTCAAAAGGTCGGGGTTGCGATCCGCAATACATCGCAATACGCGCCGAATATGTACTCCACGAACGGAGCAGGCAACCCCCCTCAAGACGCTTCCCATGTACTTGGTAAACACAACTGAAGGTTTACGGTACTGAGACTTTAAACGAAACGCTATGGAATTGAGGAAGTCGTCCGGCCACTCGGGATTGTAAATGCACAAAGCATTGCTGACTTCATGTCCTGGTGGCAAATCACAGGTCTCCTCCAGGTTGGCACCCGACTTGATTCGTCTTTCCAGCTCGCGCGTGCTGCTGCCTACTCCCTCCAGAATCGCCGCGTACTGTGCAGCCATCCTGCGGTCATCGGAAATCAGGCAGCGAATACCCAGCGAGGTATCTTTGAGGAAGGATGCCGCATTCAGGCGCGGGGCAATGCAATAAGACAAGTCCGAAGCCACTGCCTGCCGAGCACGAGCACGCGAAACCACAAACAGGGCTTGAATCCCGGCACAGCCCCGACCCGCCCGAATGCGTTTCAGACCTTGCGCAACCAGGATCCGATTGTTACGGTTCAATGGCACCACATCTGCCACAGTACCAAGCGCAACCAGGTCCAGATAGCAATCCAAGCGTGGCGGTTGGTCAACAAAAAGGTGCTCGTCAATGAACCGTTTTCTGAGTGCTGCAAGCAAATAAAAAGCAACGCCTGCCCCCGCAAGCCCCAGTTCCCTGGTCTTCTCACTAAGAGCAGAATTTACCACGGCCTGCGCGTCTGGAATTTCACCTGCGCATTCATCGTGGTCGGTAATGATGACGGGAACGCCAACTTCTTTCAGTGCCTTCACACCTTCAACACTCGTGGCACCGCAATCCGCGGTGATCACCACATCCGGCGAGGAACTGTAAAGCAGAAAACTGACGACTTCCTTCGACAAGCCATAACCTTTTTTCAACCGGTTCGGAACCAGGAAGTCACATTGTTGAAAACCAAATTTTCGTAATCCTTTGACCAACAGAGCGGTGCTGGCAGCCCCGTCTGCATCAAAGTCCCCAACAATCAATATTTTTTTCTGCTCTTTAAAGGCCTCCACCAACAAGGTGCAGGCCTTGTCCACGTTCGGCAAATCCGTGTATTGAGCCAAGTGCTTCAAGTCGTGATCCAGATCTTCTTCGGTATCGATGCCTCGGGCAAGATAGATCCTCCGCAACAACGGTTCGATCCCATCTGTTTCAGGAAGCTTCCCCAAGAGCTTACGGTGCCTGATTTTTGGCACCGATAAAACGGGCTTAGTCATAAAAAAACCTCTCCTTGCAACCCACCAAACCGCAGCCACTCTACGCGTCTTTACACCGTACTTGGATTCCCGGCAAAAATCAAGCTACCACGCAACACCCGACAAGTGTGAAATATCCGAAACCAAAATGGCATTTTCACTCCGGCCCAAAGCTATTCTACCCTAATTGAACTCTGATCTGCTTTCAGGCCAGCAAGCCATTTCCCGACACGACTCCAACGGGTCCGCCCAAGGTTGATGCGACGGGCGCGAAGAATCGTGTCGGTTTCTCCACCTTCTGGAAAGCCATGCCCCTGACGAGAAGATTTTTCGGGAAATCGGAAAGGGCTTGCCAATACAGGTTGTGAAGAGAGTCGGGGTCACTACTCAAATCAGGCCATCCTTACACAAAAGGAAAAGCGAAAAAGGTCAAGGGAACAGAACTTCCACTCAGCAGTGGCATGGCCGCTCCGTTTCTCACGACACTAGGTGGGCCTGATGCAGAAGAACATTCGAGCCAGCAACCAAGCCTTGCTCGTTGACTTCAGCTTCGCTTTCGAGGGTGTCACCGAAGCAGAGACGCAGAACACAGCCGGCAGGAAGTGATGTACAAGACCTGCACGTGTTCCGCTCCGGTTTGTTTGCGGAAACAATTTTTTGAAAGGGAGGTGACAGAAGAAATGGGCCGGATCGAGTTCACTCAAAATCATTCAAGTCCGCGCAGCACGACAGGTATCGGAGACCTGACGAGGGTTTCTGGAAACAAGGGGCAGGACTCCACAAGGACCCAGCATGACCAACCTTGGTACAGCCGACTGTCCTGCTGGATCAAGGACAGCGTGCAGCCCTTTTATTCACCGTCACAACAAAGTGCCCCCTTCGACAATACGACTTGGGTGAGGTTGAGTCAGGGTTCGGGGGGCGATCAAAGTATTGCAACTGGCAAAAAAACATTTCCCGAAATGAAAATTACACAATGGAACAAGGAAGGAGCTCTGGCGGGTGAGTCGCGCGCCGTGCAGTCGCTTTGAGAACTGGAGGCTGGCAGTGATGCATGGAAAACCAATGCATCGACACTGGCTGGCAGGGGTTTTGCGGAAGTACAGGGACAATCCTCGGAAAATGGACGCATTCCCCAGACTCCAGCTCAGGGGGATATTTTGCTTGAGACTGAAGTGGATGATGAGACGGTGATGATCGATGCCATAAAATTGGTTGCAGACAGCGACCTGCCGTCGAAGGAATTGAGTAGTCAGCAAATGCACGATCTGGCCGACGCCATGGAAGAGAGTGTTTCTGTTCCACGAAAAACGGCAACCAGACCTGACATCAAGGTCACCACCCACTCCAACAGGTCCGAGACGCCCAAGCTTGATGAGGTGACGAAGAAATGGTTGGCAAACAATCATGATTGGAGTCAGCCAGAGATTTACGAAGCAACCCAGGAGGTGATGAACGATGTAGGATTCGCCACGACCGCCCGCTTCAGGAGTCAAAGCGACGAAAAAAAAGAGAAACAAAATAGAAATGAGGCGGCCAGCGGAATTATGGGACAGTTTTTTGCAGAAATAAAAGGCCAAGATTCTACAACAATGACATCCGGAGACTTTAAGGAAAATTTCAGGAAAGCCGTCCTGAGCTATTGTTTTGGCAAAAAAGATTGGGTTACTCACATCGGTTCAGAGATGGTAGACACCGGGGGGATGCGGCAAATTGAGCGCGTTGCATTTTCACGCTCCTTGATGGTTGTATTGAAAGCACTGAAGGGAGTTGATTGGAACGCGACTTTCTGACTTTCGCGCGAAGGAACACTGGTTTTAACGTAGCTTCCACTCGTGAAGCTATGCCCGGGAAACAGGGAGAACGCAAGCCGCGCGGATCTGCACGGGCAGGTTCCTTTTTTTCACTTTAATTTTCCTGCATCACAAGGAGGCTTCTGAACGGGTGGTTCAAAAGGCAGGAACGCCTGAAACGGGTGCATAGCACTCCACTTTGATGAACCGGCATCCAGAAATCATCATCCTGGCAAAATTGACCACCAACCAGAAATGAGGATTTCGGTCCCTGAAGCCGGACCGATCCTTGGTGCCGGCGACAGTTTTCCCTGAATACAGACCTGCTGGAACCGGTGCCCGGAGCCGGAATCGAACCGGCACGAGGCACCACCTCAAGGGATTTTAAGTCCCTCGCGTCTACCTGTTCCGCCACCCGGGCAACCTGAGGCTAGTGCCGGAATCGAACCGACCTACACGGCTTTGCAGGCCGCTGCATTACCACTCTGCCGGTCAGTCCGCGCCGGACGCACCCATTTTTCGGTAAAACGCTTCTTCTCATATTCAAGTGCCAAGCAGTTCAGCCTGGTCGTAATCCGTCATGGTCGGTTGTTGCCAGGTCATCACTGACCGGTACCGACGACGCAAAATCTGTCACCCGAACCATTTCACCATCCTTGTTGCAGGCGCCCGTCGACTTTGGGTGCCACTTCGTAATTTGCAAGAAAAACAACGATCCTGGCCATTGCTTCCACTGCGTTTGCAACACAGCATTTTTAGGTATTTTTTTCTGTCCTTGCTGCTAAAACCTGTCCTTGGCAACGACTTCCCGCCCAAGGTGGCAGGCATCAACCAGACCTTGGAAAGCACACTGATTCATCATGCCAGGACCGCGTTCTCAGGAACGAGCAAAGCCCGGCGCCAAACCTGGAAAACCTTTTGCCGGGTTCACTCACCTCATGCACACAGCCGGCACCGACGAAAGCTGATTCACGAACAGACCCGGCGTTTCCCGCTTTGAGCAACGGCTCTACAACCCTTGCCCCCGCCCGAGCGTAGCATCCTTTCGCTTTGTGGCACCCCACCCCGGCTTTCGCCCGCTGCCCCCGCCCCGCGCGCAACATCCTTGAATGGTATCGTTGCTGCGATCTCGAGTCATCGGAGCTTGCCCGCCCGCGCCTGGCATCCTTACTTCCTGGCGGACATGAGTTTGAGCGGTGGGTCACTGGCCTGTCCCACAATCTGCTAAACCAGCCATAACCCAAGAGCGACTTTTTCACCGGAACGTCGTATAATGGTCAATAGTAGCGTGACTACGCGAGCGGTTTTTGAAAATATGAGGTTATACGGGAATGGGAACGATCGGTTTCACAACAAAGTATTCAAGTCTATCTAGTGCTGCGGGTGTTAATCCCTTGGCGGAAGTTACCAGTATCCGCGATAAAGGTTTTACAGCCGTCCAGCATGGTCAACGCTGGCACAACCGTCTGGCATGCTGGATTAAGGACAGCGCACGCGCCTTCTTTTCACCATTGCGAAAAAATACCCCCCGTAATACAGCCTGGGACAGGTTGAGCGAAGATTTTTATGGCGACAAGAACATCAATGCTAAGAAAAAAGATTTTGCCGAAATGAAAATCAAAAAATGGCGGAAGGAAGGGGGGACTTTACGGGTGTCGCACATCAAGAAGTTGCTTCGACAACTGAATGACAATTCAGAAACCTTGGCGACCGATGTACAGGTAGTGGGCAACCAAATCCAGTCGTTACCCCCGAGGGATGGAGATTTATTACATGTGACTATTGAAAGTACGGAAGAACGCCTGCCTTCCCCGGAAAATGCACCTGCCTCGGAACAGACATCTACCCCGCAAGAGACATCAGCCCCGAAACATACCGAAATCAATTACTATCGTTCCAATACGTCCTTTGTACCGTCAATGTCGTCTTCTGGAGTGAGCGACCTTGGTCATGTAAGTGCATTAGAAGTAGAGAGACGCACCTCGGACAATTATACTGGTTGGCAGGACCAAGGTGAAAAAACAATACGCACGGATACGACATCCTCTCAAAAACAGGAAAGTGACGCCCCACTTCATGCAGCTCAGGTTACCAAAGAGCTCGATGGAACGTTAACGTCGTCTACACAAGACAGCCGCCACGCACAGAACACTCCTGTTCCTCCGAAAGACACTTCTGAGGAGCCGTTTTACGATGCCTCAATGAGTTCGTTTGAAGATTTTCAGGACGCCCTGGAACCCTCTTCTAGTGACACGACAAAAGTTGACGAGGATCAGGAAACTGTTATTGTTGAGACTGAAGTAGATAATGATACGGTGTTGACCGATCAAATAAAATTGGTTGCAGACAGCGACCTGCCTTCGAAGGAATTGAATAGTCAGCAAATGCACGTTCTGGCCGATGCCATGAAAGAGAGTGTTGCCGTTCCACAAAAAACGGCAACCAGACCTGACATCAAGGTCACCACCCACTCCAACAGGCCCGAGACGCCCAAGCTTGATGAGGTGGCGAAGAAATGGTTGGCAGACAATCATGATTGGAGTCAGCCAGAGATTTACGAAGCAACCCAGGAGGTGATGAACGATGTAGGATTCGCCACGACCGCCCGCTTCAGGAGTCAAAGCAACGAAAAAACAGAGAAACGAAATAGAAATGAGGCGGCCAGCGGAATTATGGGACAGTTTTTTGCAGAAATAAAAGGCCAAGATTCTACAACAATGACATCCGGAGACTTTAAGGAAAATTTCAGGAAAGCCGTCCTGAGCTATTGCTTTGACAAAAAAGATTGGTTTGATCACATCGGTTCAGAGATGGTAGACACCGGGTGGGATGCGACAAATTGAGCGCGTTGCATTTTCACGCTCCTTGATGGTTGTATTGAAAGCACTGAAGGGAGTTGATTGGAACGCGACTTTCTGACTTTCGCGCGAAGGAACACTGGTTTTAACGTAGCTTCCACTCGTGAAGCTATGCCCGGGAAACAGGGAGAACGCAAGCCGCGCGGGTCTGCTCGGGCAGGTTCCTTTTTTTCACTTTAATTTTCCTGCATCACAAGGAGGCTTCTGAACGGGTGGTTCAAAAGGCAGGAACGCCTGAAACGGGTGCATAGCACTCCACTTTGATGAACCGGCATCCAGAAATCATCATCCTGGCAAAATTGACCACCAACCAGAAATGAGGATTTCGGTCCCTGAAGCCGGACCGATCCTTGGTGCCGGCGACAGTTTTCCCTGAATACAGACCTGCTGGAACCGGTGCCCGGAGCCGGAATCGAACCGGCACGAGGCACCGCCTCAAGGGATTTTAAGTCCCTCGCGTCTACCTGTTCCGCCACCCGGGCAACCTGAAGGCTAGTGCCGGAATCGAACCGGCCTACACGGCTTTGCAGGCCGCTGCATTACCACTCTGCCAACTAGCCGCACACCAAATCCATCATGTTGAAGCGCCACGTAATATAGCATAGCCTGGGCTGCGAACCGTCATGGCTGGTTGCTGCCTGGCCACCATCGGCGCACCCCCGAAACGCAAAATCCGCCACTTTTTTACCCTCCTTTCACATACGACCGTCGATTTTGGTCGTCATTTTGTCATCTTCAGGGAAAATAAGAATTCTGGCAACCACCTTCTGTCACGGTTTCCACTGCGTTTGGGTGCAGTATTTTCATCAGGTGTTTTTTTTGTCCTTTCCGATAAACCCAGCCTTTGGCAATGACTTTCCTCCCAAGATAAGCACGCATCAGCCCAACCTTGGAAAGCGCAGTGTCACCGTACCAGACCGCGTTCTCAGGAACATACAAGGCAAAACCCGCTGCCATGTCCAGAAAAAACCCCTTCCTGGATTCACTCACCCTGCGCACGCAGCCGATAACCCGCATGAAGCCTGATTTACGAACACGCGTTGCGTTCCTCGCTGCGAAATAACGGTGGGCCCACAAACCCCGCCCTTGCGCACGCGCACGATCCTCCGCATCCTGATAGCAGGCAGCAAATTTGAGGTTGGGAGGAATGATCACCGCCTGTGCCAGGCCCTGCTGAATCAGCCATACCGCAAGATTTTCTCCACTGCGAAGAAAAACGTGTGCCAACAAGCGTCCGTATGGATCTCTTTGCTCTTCATCGAAAACAAGCCCCAGTTCCAAGGCACGTATTTTCTCTCTCAAATGCTCTCTGGCTTCCTTGCCAAGCGGTTCTCCGGGTTTTTCTTTGTAGGCAATTTCGGGTGCGTTGAGCCCGATGATGCGGACTTTTGCACCGCCGCTCAAAAACAGCGTGTCACCATCGTGTATATACCTGGCGGTGGCAATGTGATCAAATCTCGTAGTTGCACAGGAAAGGTCCTGGCCACCTTCTGCGGGCGCCATGAGGAATGCCCCCAATATGAAGAACCACAGACCTGTCTGGAAAAGCCCTGCACCAGGCCCTCCTGTACCGGAAAAACCTGGTTTTGAAATATGACACCCGAACAAGCCAGAAAACACCTGCCAACTCTCCTGATGCGAATTGTCTCTTCGGAAATTTACCAATTTCGACCTCTGTTCAACCAAAGTCCAAGGTGCTCACTCACAGAACCAGAACTGAACTCAGACAATGCGGCTGTTTTACTACGGCAGCTGTTCACTGCAAAGAACTGCACACCCAACGCGCGTCCGGAATGATCAGCTTCGCTCCACTTTGTCTCATTTTTATCCCGCTTGGCAATGTCCGCTTTTCAACCCCCCTTGACTTCCCTGCCGGGACCTTTGCTCAGGAGGGAAAGTCTGGCACAAAAAACCACTGACTCCAAGGGACTGTTCATGGGTGAGCGGAAAGAAACACACCGGGGAGGGGACTCGAGCATCCACCCAGGATACCTGAAGCGTCGGCAGGTGGCCCACGACCTGCCTCCCTCACCTTGCCGGCCTGGAAATGTCGAGAAATTACGGCATCTATCCTAAAATCCTGCGGTTTTCAAACCACGAAAATCTCGTGAATCACTGACAAGCATGGATATCTGAAATTGATCCGGGACCGAGTGTCAGGAGTTTCCGGCGTGACTGACGAGCGTTTGAAATGACCAAGAAAGTGGATTGCAGTGAGCATGAGTGCTGAAAAATCTCGTCAAGACGACAGCGGGCAAGCAAGAAGCTCATTCGTCACGCTTCCCCGGTAGCTGTCATTTCTGCTGTTTGTGAACAGTCTCCAAACGCCCAAAAACGAGACAGCCGACACTGCTGAAACAGCTTTGTTCCGGACGCGGTGACACCGTGGGGTTTGCCATTGTCGGAACTTGGCCGTTGCACACCGGAATGCCAGACCGCCCGGGGTTCACTGCTCTCATCAGTCATGTTGCCTGACCTGAGAAATCTGAAAGCAGCCGGACATTCCGACAGTGATACAACGGATGCTCACGAACAGGCAATGCCTGCTGATCCCTTTTCTTTCTGCTTTCCTCCTGGCTGAAAATATTTGCTTCCGACAGAATTAAAGACAGGGGACAGGAAATTCCTGAGTTTGCCTCCGTTCAGGGTTTTGGCTGCGGCCTGCAAAAGTGATTGGCTGGATCCTGTTGTCGTACAGAACTGAACAGGGCTTGCTTTGACGGACACGGAAAGTAGAATGTTGATCGGTCTGTCACTCCCGGCGGCAGTCGCCTGTTCTGACCGGGAATAGTCCGGAAGGGTGTGACGACAAATACAGATGGAGGAACAAAAAATTATGTCTGAAAACTGGCAGTTAACCGGGGAATTTTTCGAATGTTGCAACTGCGACGTTGTTTGCCCCTGCATTTTTCTCAAGCCACCCAGCAAAGGAACCTGCAAAGGCTACCTCGCCTGGCACATCAATGAAGGGAACATGGGAGGGGTTGATCTTGCAAACCTGAATGTAGCGGTCTGGCTTGATGCCCCAGGGCTTTTGACGAACGGCGGCATAAAAATGTCTTACTTCATTGATGAGAATGCAAGCTCCGAACAAGGCGATGCACTTGCCAAAATTTTCACCGGCAAGGCCGGCGGACATCCTGCGGTCATTGCCGGGCTTGTGGGTGAGAATATGGGAGTTCATACGGCAAAAATACGTTTCCACTCAGACGGCAAGCGAAGAGAGCTGGACGTAGAAGGCGTTGGCACCGTCAGAATGAATGCATTGGATGGGGCAGACGGTGGAACGGTGACATTACTCAATCATCCGCTTGCTATCGCTCCTGGCTCGCCCACTACGGCTTATGAGTCGGAACATCTGGAGTACAGTTGTGCTGGCACTACCGGGGATCATTCCGGAACATCTGGTCTGGGAGCTCCTTTTCAATACAGTTCCGACTGATTTGGTCGGAACCCCGGAAGCCAGCCCGAGACTGGCATTTGAGCCTGAAAGGGGAGGCGGTTTGTTGCGCCTGTTCAGCGAGAAACTTACGAAAATTACAACAGTGCTTTTACTGCTGCTTTTAGCGTCTGGTGCCTGTGCAGAAAGGATGGAACTTGATGATGGTTCCTATGTGGATGAGTATGGGAATATCTATGCCAACAAATATGAGAATACCGATATATTTTCCCCGTGGAACAATCCACTACAAAAAGACGACATCCCCGCTTCGTCCACTGTTTTTCTCCCTCCCCCATGACCCAACACTTGGCGGTTGACTCATCCGCCAAACATTTCCTGGAGCTGTTTTCGTTTTTATAACGTGTGCGTCACTTGTAGCATCAATGCCTGTGCCGCGACTGCGCAGTTTCTGCCAGTCATCATTCCCCGCTGATGGAAGGTAGCACCTTGGCAAGCGACAAAAAAGTTCCCGGTCAGAAAACGGAAGTCTTGCAGGTAGAGGTCGACGCCGATCAGGTGGGGCGCCGCCTCGATAATTTCTTGCTTTCATTATTGCCTGGCATTCCGCGCAGCCTGGTGTACAAAATCATTCGTGACGGACAAGTCAGAGTGCTGGGAAAACGCAGCAGGCCTTACCAGAGATTGAGTAGAGGCGACCGGGTCAGAGTCCCCCCCATATTTCACAACGCACGCAAGCCTCACTGTCAGACTGCTGCGAAAAGCCTCGATTGGCTGTGCAAACACGTCTTGGCGGAGGAAAGTGGGTTCCTGATAATGAACAAGCCTCCCGGCATCCCGGTCCACGCTGGCAGCGGACTAGGTTATGGCCTGGTCGACATGCTGGAAACCGCCGGCATCCTGGTCACGGGAAAACACTGGCTCGTGCACCGCCTGGACCGCGACACCAGCGGTTGCCTGGTCATTGCCAAGAGCTATCGAGAAGCCCACCTCCTGCATCAGCAATTTGCCAGCGGTCAGGTTGAAAAACACTACTTGGCGCTGGCGCTTGGCCGCGTAGATGCCAAGCAGGAGATCTTCGCCCCACTGGAAATATCAAGCGACGGATCGCTCCCCAAGGTCCGGGTCAGCAGTGCGGGAAAATCAGCACACACAACTTTTTCACCGCTTGAACCAGCAGGTGACGCTCACACTTTGCTGAAAGTTCAGACTCACACCGGACGCATGCATCAGATTCGTGTTCATGCAGCTCACTGGGGCCATCCCTTGGCGGGAGACAGCCGCTACGGAGATTTCATGCACAACCGTTTCCTAAAAAAGAGCGGTCTGCATCGCATTTTTTTACACGCCACTGGTCTTTCTTTCAAATACGAAGGCAAAAACCAAAGATTTGAAACCCCCTTGCCACCCGATCTTGAAAAAGTATTGGCAAACTTGAACCAAACCGGTCCACCAAAACAGACACATAGCCGCCTGATATAGATATGCTTGACCGGCAGCCCCTGAGATACGAGACGCAGTTGCGTACCAGGGGAAACAACAGCTGTTTTCAAGGAGACCAGCCCCAATGGAAAAAAACCAGGAGTTTGCAATTACGAAACTCGGGAGGATGGTCGTGGCAGACCGCCGCAAGCTTGAACCAAACCGGTCCACCAAAACAGACACATAGCCGCCTGATATAGATATGCTTGACCGGCAGCCCCTGAGACACGAGACGTAGTTGCGTACCAGGGGAAACAACAGCCGTTTTCAAGGAGACCAGCCCCAATGGAAAAAAACCAGGAGTTTGCAATTACGAAACTCGGGAGAATGGTCGTGGCAGACCGCCGCAAGCTTGAACCAAACCGGTCCACCAAAACAGACACATAGCCGCCTGATATAGATATGCTTGACCAGTAGCCCCTGAGACACGAGACGCAGTTGCGTACCAGGGGAAACAACAGCCGTTTTCAAGGAGACCAGCCCCAATGGGGAAAAACCAGGAGTTTGCAATTACGGAACTCGGGAGAATGGTCGTGGCAGACCGCCGCAAGCTTGAACCAAACCGGTCCACCAAAACAGATACATAGCCGCCTGATATAGATGTGCTTGACCAGTAGCCCCTGAGACACGAGACGCAGTTGCGTACCAGGGGAAACAACAGCCGTTTTCAAGGAGACCAGCCCCAATGGAAAAAAACCAGGAGTTTGCAATTACGGAACTCGGGAGGATGGTCGTGGCAGACCGCCGCAAGCTTGAACCAAACCGGTCCGCCAAAACAGATACATGGCCGCCTGATATAGATATACTTGACCGGCAGCCTCTGAGACACGAGACGCAGTTGCGTACCAGGGGAAACAACAGCCGTTTTCAAGGAGACCAGCCCCAATGGAAAAAAACCAGGAGTTTGCAATTACGGAACTCGGGAAGATGATCGTGGCAGACCGCCGCAAAGCCCGCCGCTGGAGTATTTTCTTCCGCACACTGTGGACCTTGTTGTTCATCATATTGGTAGTCGCGTATGTGCGTAGTCCGGAACCATATTCCGAATCCCTGTATTTGAGTGGCGAGAAATCTTCGCCGCACACCGCACTCATAAAGCTGCATGGACCCATTTTTATTGACGGGCCGACATCTGCTGAACATATAAACAGGGCACTGCGGGAAGCTTACGAAAACGAAAATTCGAAAGCGGTTGTTCTTGAAATTGATTCGCCCGGCGGAAGTCCCGTTCAATCCGGGAGAATCTACGACGAAATAAAACACTTGGGCAAGCTGCATCCAGACAAGCCCCTTTACGTGGTGATAGACGATATTTGTGCCTCAGGCGGCCTGTACGTTGCCGCTGCCGCCAGCACCATTTACGCGGACCCGGCAAGCGTGGTGGGATCGATCGGCGTCATTGCTCCCGGCTTTGGTTTTGTCGACCTGATCGAATCCCTGGGGATAGAACGACGGGTACTGACCGCCGGAACTCACAAAGCCTTGCTGGACCCATTCAAAGCGGAAAATCCAGTTGAAGTTGCCAACATTCAGCAGGCACTGGATGAAATCCACCAACAATTCATTGCCCGCGTGAAAGCGGGGCGTGGCGACCGCCTGGCAGATGACAGTGAGATTTTCAGTGGTTTTATTTGGACCGGAGAAAAGGCAAAGGAACTCGGTCTCATTGATGGTTTTGGCAGTACCCGCTACGTGGCTGAAGAAATTATCGGGGAAAAAACCATTGTCGAGTATCGAAGTTATGAAAACCTGGTCGAAGAGTTCGTGGACAATTTCAGCAGCGCGCTGTTCAATGCTTTCTACAAACTCTTCAGTAAGCCCAGGCTGCAGTAGGGCCGCTCCGGCGTTCCACGCGGCACTGGCAGAATCGGGAGCGTAACTCTTCGGAAATTCTGAAACCAGACCAAATCGGCGGGGACGGAGGTTCAGGGAATGGTACGCCCTGCCGCTCGCAACATCCGGCACAAGGCCACCAGAGGCAACCCGGTCAAAGCACTCGGGTCATCAGAGCGAATACGTTCCACCAGAGCAATGCCCAAGCGTTCATTTCGGAAACTGCCTGCGCACGACCAAGGTTTTTCCTGAACCAGATAACTGAAAATCTCCTGTTCTGACAATGATCGAAAACGGACTTCCGTCCCAATGTTTTCCACCCACTTGCGTTGTTGCGCGGGATCAAGCAGGCAAACACCAGTGTGAAAATTAACCACGCGACCAGAAACCCGGTTGAGTTGCGCTCTGGCGTTCGCGTGATTCCCCGGCTTGCCGATGAAAACCCCATCGAGACAGGCACATTGATCGGAACCAATAATGAGCGCGTCCGGATAATTTTCCACCACGGCACAGGCCTTTTCATACGCAAGACGTTTTACCAGTCCAGAAGCATCCTCCCCACTGTGCGACATTTCATCAATGTCCGGCGCCTGGACTTCGAAACGCAGTCCCAATCTTTGCAAGAGCATTTGGCGTGGCTTCGAACTGGAAGCCAAGACCAATGAGCGCGCTGACACCATCAGTTGGCCCGCGCGCACTTCCTTATACGCAACAAACCAAAGTATTCGTATGCAAAGCAAACATTTGAGACAGGCACGGGCGATTTTGCAGTGCCTGCCAAAACAACACCGTCCCGGCCCGCAGGAACCACCACCTGAAAACCAGGTTTTTCGGCACCAGCAAACAACAAGGTTTTTCTCGTCCCTGCCACTTTTTTTGCCTCCGTTTCCAGGCTTTCAACGAACCGCGCAACCGCGTGCCAGGAAGGACCCCCTGCCCAGCACGCATTGATCCATGGCGGGCCGCCGCGATAACGCACGACAGTGACCGCAAAGCTCGTTCCCCTAAAACGTGCCCCCAGGCAAGCTGCCAGCGCTGCAATCACCGCACCGTCTACCACCTTTCTTGAATCGTGAAGATGTACATCGTAACCAGCATACCCCTCTCCGGGATACATTGTAGAATAGCCAGCCCTCGTAGTTCCGCCTACAGCTTTCCTGCTTTGCCGAGTGGGACCTTCGTGCGAAGATGGACCGTGCCCAAGGGAACAGCTTTTTGGAGACTTCGGGGTTTGACAAGACTTTCACCAACAAACAGGATGCCTGGAGGCAGCTATGGCAGTTCAGAAAAGCAAAAAGAGCCGTTCTCGGCGGGGCATGCGCCGCTCGCATGACGCACTGGTCAGTCCTACCTTGTCGGAAGATCAAACCACTGGAATGCGCCACTTGCGGCATCATGTCGGCCCGGATGGTTTTTATCGAGGAAAGGAAATCATTCCGATCCCGGCAGAAGAAGAGGACGAGGAGGACGAGGAATAATCAGGATTGAACCGGTTCCCTTTAGAGGCTCGCAGCGCAACAGCTTTGGTGACCGGTCTTTGATCGCATGCCGCCAACCATAGCCATTGATGCGATGGGAGGTGATCTCGGCATCGAGGCCACCGTGCCGGCCTCTTTGCATGCCCTGTCGGCCAACCCGAACCTGGAACTCATCCTGGTTGGTAAAGAACACGAACTGAAAACCGCGCTTGCCCGTCACGGTGCTGAAAAAGCACCACGTCTGCGCTGCCTGTATGCAAGCGAAACCATAGATATGGACGATGACATGGGGGTTGCGCTGCGTGTGAAAAAACAATCTTCGATGCGCAAATGTGTCGAACTGGTTAAAAGCAAAGAAGCCTGTGCATGCGTGAGTTCAGGTAACACCGGTGCTCTGTTGGCAATATCCCGCTATATATTGCGCACGCTCACAGGCATAGACCGGCCGGCCATCGTGACCGCCCTGCCAAACCAGCGAAGCAAAACCTATATGCTCGATTTGGGCGCCAATATAGATTGCAAAGCCGAAAACCTTTTTCAGTTCGCAGTCATGGGCTCGGTTCTGTGCGCTTCGGTGGACCACAACCCCAAGCCGAGTGTCGGACTGTTGAACGTAGGAAAGGAGGCGATCAAAGGCAGCGACCAAGTGAAACAGGCAGATCAGCAACTGCGCGAAGCTTCGTTGAATTACATTGGCTTTGTTGAGGGTACACAAATTTTTGACGGCTCCGTAGACGTGGTGGTGACAGACGGTTTTACTGGAAATATCTCTTTGAAAAGTGCCGAAGGCGTAGGGGAGCTGATTCTTTCCGAAATTTCGCGGATTCTAAACAGGAACCTGTGGACAAAGTTGCATGGCATGGGCATGCGCAGCCTGCTCAAGCCCATCAAAAATTCTCTTGATCCGCGTGGCTACAACGGCGCCAGCCTGCTGGGGCTGCAGGGCATCGTCATCAAAAGCCATGGCAATGCCGATGCCTATGCTTTTGAAAAAGCCATTGACATCGCCTGCGCCCAATCCGACGCTCGCATCCCGGATCTGATTGATGAGAAACTCGAAGCTATCCTTTCCGGATAAACACATGGTCTACGCGCGGATTGCCGGCACCGGCTCCTATTTGCCGAAAAAAATCGTGAGCAATGCGGACCTGGAAAAAACACTGAATACCAGCAACGAATGGATACTCGCCCGTTCGGGCATCGCTGAACGGCACCTGGCCGCCAGTAACGAGAGCTGCCATCAGCTTGCAGAACAGGCTGCACTGGCGGCTTTTGAAGCTGCCGACAACCGTGAAATTGATTTGATCATTGTCGCCACCACAACCCCGGACAAGTGTTTTCCCAGCACGGCCTGCCTGTTACAAAAAGCACTGGGCATTACTACGGATTGTCCGGCATTCGATGTGCAGGCGGTTTGTACAGGATTTATTTACGCCCTGGATATTGCCAACCGCTTCATCAAAACGGAAGGTGCCACGCGCGCTCTGGTGGTGGGTTCCGAAATATTGTCCCGCATCGTGGACTGGAACGACCGCACAACCTGCATATTGTTCGGGGATGGTGCCGGTGCCGTCATCCTCGAAGCCAGCGACTGCCCAGGTATTTATTCAACACACCTTCATGCCAACGGCAAGCACGAACATCTTTTGCACGTCCCGCGTGGCCCCGGTGGAAATCCAGATGCCAGCCCCTATATTGAGATGCAAGGCAAGGAAGTATTCAAAATGGCGGTCCAATCCCTGGAGAAAATTGTCGACGAAACTTTATATGCCAATGGTTTTCAACAATCTGATATAGACTGGCTGATCCCACACCAAGCCAACCGGCGCATCATAGAAGCCACGGCCAGGAAACTGAAATTGCCCATGAGCCAGGTCGTGACTACGATCGCCGAACACGGCAACACTTCCGCCGCGTCGATTCCTTTGGCACTGGACATTGCGGTTCGCGACGGACGGATCCAACGTGGCGCACGCCTGATGCTGGAAGCTTTTGGCGGAGGCTTTACCTGGGGGTCTGCACTGCTGAAATATTGACAACTCCTACCGTCTTGTTTCAGCAAAAGAACTGATTGGAAACCTGTTTTTTCACAGCAAAAACAAGGGACTCAAGGACAGCATCAGGGATTGAAAAAATAGAGCATAAAGACATGAGATGCGAAGAAAGAAACACCGATACGCTGAAATTGACGAAGACCGGCACAGGTAAATTTGATGCCACCAGCTTTTTGCGTGGACTGACCAACAAACCAGGGGTTTACTGCATGCTGGACAGCGCGCGCAACCCCCTTTACGTAGGCAAAGCGAAAAATCTGAAAGAACGCGTCTCCTCTTACTTCAAACAGCAGGAAGTTCGCCCTCGGGTCATCATGATCACGAGCCGGATCGCGACAGTTGAAGTCACGGTTACAGACACCGAAGGAGAAGCGCTGATACTGGAATGCAATCTCATCAAAAAACTGAAACCGCGATACAACGTGGTTTTGCGAGACGACAAAAGCTATCCCTACATCCGGATCACCACACAGGACGAATTTCCACGCGTCTCGTTTTATCGAGGATCCCGAAAAGCACCAGGGCAGTTTTTCGGCCCCTACCCAAGTTCCCAGGCGGTGCGCGAAACCCTGAATCTGATGTACAAGGTTTTTCGCCTGCGACAATGTGATGCTTCGGTTTTCAAATCCCGGTCGCGACCCTGTCTGCAATATCAAATCCGGCGTTGCAGTGCGCCTTGCGTCGGACTGATCACAAAAAACGAATACCAATCCGACTTGCAAAACGCCATGGATTTCCTGTCCGGAAACAGCCGGCGCCTGGTAGAACGCCTAGTGGAGAAAATGGACGAGTCGGCAGTGCAGTTACACTTTGAAGAAGCGGCAAAAACCCGTAACCAGATTGAAATGTTGCGCGTGGTTTCCGAGCAGCGCGGCCTGCGTTCACAATCCGAAAACCTGGACATCATTGCGACACAAAGCAGTGGCGGACTTTCCTGCGTCCAGGTCTTCAAGATCAGAGGAGGACTGAATATTGGCAACCGCACTTATTTCCCGACCATACCTGAAGGCGGTGTGCGCGACGAGGCGGTGATGAAAGCTTTTATTGGCCAACATTACCTTGCTCAAGAAGCCCCACGCGAACTGGTACTCAATCTTCAGCCAGAAGATTCAGCGGGGTTGAAAACCATGATTGAAAAAACCGCCAAACACAAGGTGCGCTTTTCAACCGGAACACGCGGCGAAAAACGAAAATGGCTGGAACTGGCATGTAAAAACGCCGAATGTGCCCTGCAGGCACATCTTCTCACCAGCGAAAACCTTCACAGGCAACGCATTGACATGCAAAAAGCCCTTGCCATACGCAGCGAACCACGACGCATCGAATGTTTTGACGTGAGCCATACCATGGGTGAAGAAACGGTTGCCTCCTGCGTGGTATGGAACGAGGAAGGCCCGGATCACCAATCCTACCGACGCTTCAACATTAAAAACATCACACCAGGTGATGATTACGCCGCCATGACACAGGCCTTGACCAGACACTACAAAAGGTTGTCGAAAAAACCAGAATGGCTGCCTTGTCTGCTCATTATCGACGGTGGCAAGGGGCAGTTGAAATGTGCCGACGAAGTGCTGAAAAGCCTGGGTCTGTCCGGCATCGTCACTTTAAGTGTCGCTAAGGGACCGCAACGCAAACCCGGTCTGGAAACGCTTTATATCTCCACGGGAAAAGGTGTCCGCACAGTTCGTGTCCCCTTGCCTGTGCTCCATCTGATATTGAGAATCCGGGACGAAGCACATCGTTTCGCCATTACCGGGCACCGCCGCCGCCTGATACGCAAGCGCGGAGAGTCCACCCTGGAATCCATCCACGGATTAGGACCTAAGCGACGACAACTGCTGATCAAGCACTTTGGCGGCCTGCGCGGTCTGTGTCGAGCAAGTACCCATGAAATCCGCACGGTGAGCGGCATTGGCCCCCACTTGGCAAACGCAATCAAAACAGCCCTGCAATATTAAATATCCGGATTGCAATGAACTTTCCCAACTTGCTGACTTTGGCGAGAATATTTTCTGTCCCGCTCATTTGTGTTTTCTTTTTGCTGCCTGTTTCCTGGGGACGGCTGGCCGCTGCGCTGATTTTTCTTTTTGCCGCATTGACTGACGCACTGGATGGCTGGATTGCGCGTCGCTATGGAAAGTCAACGCGTTTTGGCGCTTTTCTTGACCCCGTGGCAGACAAATTGATGGTGACTGTAACGCTGGTTTTGATAGTTGGCGACAGTGCGGATCTGCTGATCACCCTTGCGGCGATGGTAATCGTTGGCCGCGAAATTGTGGTTTCGGCATTGCGCGAATGGATGTCTGAACTGGGACGGCGGGGAGTGCTGGCCAGTTCAGACCTTTCGAAAACCAAGACGGTCGCGCAAATGACAGCCATTGTTTTGTTGCTGTATCAGGCCCCATTGTCTGGCATCCCTTTGCTGAGTATCGGAAAAGGGATGCTGCTGATCGCCGCGGCGTTGACACTGTGGTCTATGTTTTCTTATTTGCTGCTGGTGTGGCGAGAGAAAAGAGCGGCTTAGAACCCGCTTTCCACAAGCAAGCCGGGAGCAACGGCAAAACATCGCCGAGGCCCAGAAACAGCCCGAAAGGAATGGCTGTCTTGGAGCGGGAAACGGGATTCGAACCCGCGACCCCAACCTTGGCAAGGTTGTGCTCTACCCCTGAGCTACTCCCGCGTTGCATAAAAATTGTATTCCCAGGCACCTGCTTGTCAATGTTTGGTGATACAGATCGTCAAAGTAAAAATGAAAATCTCTGCTTTCGGCGGGGAAAAACAGGAAAAACCATTCATGGATTTCTCTTCACCTCGGGGTTTTTACGGCTCTGCCACACGACAATAGCTGCCTGCAATCAATAAGATGTCTCTGGTTCTGATGAGCGGCGGATGCTCGTCCTCCACAAAGTGACATATTCCGCCGCACCGGTCAGTACGATGGATGAACCGTCGGAAAATTTAATTTCCGCCATCACACACAATGCACCACCCATCACTTGTCGCAGCTCTTGTGGGCATGAAGATCAACAAGTCGCACGCTTTTCTCTGCCGAACCATCCTGCCCTCCCCCTGGTTCCTGTGTTCACTGATGTCTGTTTCCGCGCCTCACGAAGCGCTTGCCGTGGCATCTCCTCAACAACCAGTTCCGTTCCGCCCCCTCCTTTTTACTTCCGACAAGACGCAGTGAGTCCGTCCATTCTTTCCATCCATGCGCTCATATCGGCAGCAAAGCTGATGAACACGCATGAACCTGGCACCTTGGGTTGGGGGCCACGACCCCCCGGCGCCTTCTGTCCTGCCAGTCCTGATGCCAGCCAGGAACCTGACTTTTTGGGCATGAAGATCAACAAATCACCACGCTTTTCTCTGCCGAATCATCCTGACCCCCCTGGTTCCTGTGTTCACTGATGTCTGTTTCCGCACCTTGCGAAGCGCTTGCCGTGGCATCTCCTCAACAACCAGTTCCGTTCCGCCCCCTCCTTTTTACTTCCGACAAGACGCAGTGAGTCCGTCCATTCTTTCCATCCATGCGCTCATATCGGCAGCAAAGCTGATGAACACGCATGAACCTGGCACCTTGGGTTGGGGGCCACGACCCCCCGGCGCCTTCTGTCCTGCCAGTCCTGATTCCAGCCAGGAACCTGACTTTTGGCGACTTCAGGGGGAAAGAGCACTGAACCGCCAGTGTGGTACCACGACGGTGGATGAACGTCACCGGTCACGACGAGACCCTTTCTTTCACGATGATGACTCGCAACCAGGGGCACTGTGAAACCGCTTGACGGTCGGCCTCTCAATCCGAGTACGGCAAGATGTCGGCGTAACCCAAAGCTGCCTGAAAACCACCGGCCGCCCTCCTTGCAAGCCACACCCAAAAACCCAGAACGCAAACGGGGGATAAATCCAGGAACCACATACCCGATATTTTTATTCTGCCGGAAGCAGACATTTTCATCCCGGTTTGACAGTTTCCTCTCCTTTATGCTCTGCCTGCAACCGAAAAGACCAGACCGTCACCACGACTGAACCAACGGCTCAGGGCAGCGCAGTCTTTTTCAGTCTCCCTGTCGGTCAAACCGCAGGCTTGTTGAATTCGCGGTGGCCATCAGGCACGCCAACCGTCGGCATTGGCGACTGATCCAAAAACCCACTGAGATTTCTGCTTAGCCCTCGAAACGACATTTTCAGGACCTTCCGAAACAAGGTGCCAGACGAAACCTCGGAACACATGTTTCTGCTATCATCCGGCTATGCACTCGGTGCTTCTTGTCTCAGGTGATACCTTTGTGGTCGCAAGACATGGTGAAGCACGTGTCTGGGTGCATGGTTTCATGCTTTCATTTTGAAAAATTCGAAGCAGGTCTTGCAAATTATCGAGCTATGGTGACCCAGAAAAACGCCGAGCCTGAAAAAAATCCCGCCTCGGCAAGTCGCGGGCCAGCCAAAGCGGCAGCTCCGAAAAGCGCTAAAAAGCGTCCTAGATGGCGGCGATTTCTCCTTTTTGTGTTCCTGCTTGTTGCAATCGTTGCGGCTTTTGCCGCGTGGATTGGCTATCCCGTATTCAGCGGCAAGCTCGACACACTAATAGCCCTGTTTGACAAGGATCAGCAGACTATGTCTACCATTTCTGCCAGTTTTACGCAGGCAGAAAAACGCATAGAGGCTTTGGAACTGAATCTCTCGGAAACAAAAAAATTATCTACAACAAACGCCGAAGAAATACAGATCATCAATGAAGAAGCCGAGCGACAACTTGAGCGAAGCGGTGCGCTGGACGCGCGTCTGCAAAGGCTGAAAAACCGGATTGATCGCCTGGGGAGGAAAACCGGGATGCTGGTTGATCTTGAACATCACGTCAGCAATCTGGAATCGCAAATTTCCTCTTTGCATCAACAAATCACTTTTTCCACACAGAGCCCGACAGGACAATTATTTTTATTGAACGAGGCACTTCACTACTTGGACGAAATACCCCGGAGCGGTGCTGGACAGGGGGCAGCAAATGTGTCTCTGCACACTGCCATTTCATTGCTGAACAAGCTTGCTCCCTCATTTATATCCAGCTCGGGGAAATCCCTGACTGTTGAAATAAGCGGCCTGCAAGATGAACAGTACCGGAACACCGCCGCCGCCCTGCAACGACTGGATACCGTGCTGGAAAACGGGTGGCCGAAAAATTCGCACGGTCAAGACACCGGCACCGGTTCGGCAGGCAAAGACAAGCAAAGTTTCTGGCAGGAACTGCAGCAAACCCTGAGTGAAACAATTGCGGCAGTCGTCACCATCAAACGGCTCACTGGAAACCAGCAGCAGCTGAGTGGCGTGACTGTGAATTCCCTGTTACTGGCACGCTCGGCCCTACTGTCCGACGACCTGATTCTGTGGCGGCAAGGGCTTGACAACGCACTGCTTTCTCTGAGATCTGCAGGAATGGAACAAACGGAGGCATACGCCGACCTGGCATCCATTCGAAACATTTCGCTCGCCGCCGACTTGGCGCGCGTGGATCGTATTTACGCGCTGGTTCAGATCCTTCGTGACAATCTTGAAAACGGGCATTCCATTTAACCCTGGGCAACCAACATGAAAAGCTTCATTGCATTTTTCTCCATTCTTGTTCTGGCAACGCTACTTTTCGCCGTCAGCCTGCTCGGCAAAAACATCGGTTCAGCAACAATTACCGTAGGGGATCTCTTGGTTACCATGGAAATCTCGACCGCCTTGTTGCTTTTGTTTGGCTTGTTCCTGGTGTTTTATGCCGTCGTAACTCTGGTGAAAAAACTGACAGGTATTGGCGCTTTCAAAAAACGTCTGTCAAGCAGGCGACGCACGAGAGATTTTCACAAGGGTCTCACGGAGTACGCCAAGGGCGTGTGGCCAAAAGCACGCGAACACTTTCTCCGTGCTACATCCGAACGAAAACTCGCTTACCTGGCGGGCACCTACGCCGCGCGCTGCGCGCTGAAACAAAACGATGCCAAAGGAACCCGGGCCGACCTGTGCATCGTGCAAAAAGCGAGTGTGGATGAAGAAATGCTGTTGCCTCTTCTCCAGGCTGAATTGCATATTGCCGAAGGACAGCTGGATCTGGCAAAAAACTTCTTGGCGAATATGCTGGAAAAACAACCCCAAAATGTTCACGTGCTGGAGTTGCTGGTCGATCTTTGCGGCCGTCTCGGCACCTGGCTGGAACTGGAACCCTTGATTCCACGCATACAGGCGCTCTATCACAATCAACCACAGAAACGGTTTGAAACCGAGTTGGAAATAGGACGAGCGCGGCTCGCCGCGATTGGAAAAGACAGTGCGGCGGAACGGGATCTGAACCGTGCATGGAGCAGCTACGAGGAAGGAGTGCGCTTTGCCCTCCAGGGTGAATACGCCAGCGCCCTAGTGTCGCAACGCCGCTATGACGAGGCGGAACGACTGCTAAAAAAGGCCATCGAGAAATCCTGGAACCGGGAATACCTGGACCGATATGGGCAGATAACAGGAGGAAACGTGCAGGGGCGTTTGAGGCACGCGGAAACATGGCACCGGGACCGACCCAAAGACCCGGAAATACTTCTGTGTCTTGGGCGTCTGTACGTACAAAGCGAAAACTGGGACCAGGCCAGACGCCTGCTGCGGGAAAGTTTCCGCCTGTCGCCAACATTGGCAACCCACCGGGCACTGCTGTCTATTCCCGATTACTACACAGAGCGGAAGGACGTGGCCCACGTGCCGTTCATCGATAACTGACTGAGACCTTTGCGACTATATCTTCCTGATGAAAAACGTCGCAGTCACGTTGAGGTGGGCCGACAAGTTTGAACACCTGAGCAAGGTGTATTTTCGCCCTTTCAACAAAGGAGAAGCAGACCGTGGGAAACGATGCAGATTCTCGTCGAATTCTAAGTTTCGAATAGCCAAGGGAGCTTTGCGTGCCGGCCAAAGCACTCAGTAGCTCCTTGCCGGACATCCGCGCATCCCGTGTCGGCATCGGTACGTGGAAACATCAGGCAGCAGACAGCATGCGTGAAAGATTTACCGGCAGCAAAGAACGCCATCGCAAAGATCACGAGGCACATGTTCACTCACAAGTTTCATGCCGGGTTCAGCTGGGTGGCAGACGATTTTTTAGCTCAAAGAGAGCTCAAGACATGAGCCGGAGGGAATATCAGGCCAAGTTCCAAGCTCCACAGCCAGACCGTCAATACCGATTGTTGTCGCTCAGCCGCTCGTCGCTTTACGACGCTGCTGAAAAGGATGGCAGGCAAAACCTGAAAATGAGGCAACGCCTGCACAAGCTGTCTTTCAAGGCCCATTTCACGGGCAGCCGCCAGATGGTCTGCTGCCGGCAACACCAAGAGCTTGCTGTGGACCGACATCGGGGACGGCTGCTGATGTGCCGGATGGGTCTGGCACTGGTCTGCCGTGAACCTCGCACCAGAAAGTCACATCCCGGGCACCGTGCCTGCCGGTCTCTTTCGGGACATGGCGTTCTAGAGAACATGGCAGTCACGCGGCCTCGCCAAGGAGTCTGGTGCACCGACCTCACGCATATCCCGATGCGCCTGGATTTCTTGTCCATGATTGTCATGCTCGGCTGGCAGAGTAGCAGGATTGTGGCGTGGCGATTGTCGAACACCTTGGATAGGCACTTCGGTTTTGGGGCGCCGGATGAAGCACTCAGGCGCAATATCAAGCCTGAGATCTGCAATACCAGGCTGGGGCACCAATCTATCAGCCTGGCCTTTGGCGAATGGTGGCAGATGGCAGGCATTCGGATGTCCATGACCGGCGGAAGGTATTGCATTGACAAAGTCATCGTAGAGAATTTCTGCTGTCCGCGCAAATACGAAAAAATCTACCGGCAAGAGCTGGAGCACAGCGATACAGCTGAGCGTAGTCTCGCTGACCGGATTCATTTCCCCGACAGCAGCCAGCCACATCCGGCGCTCATCGGGTTGACTCGAGAGGAGATTTGCCGAAAAAGTCAGCCAGTCGCCAGGCTGGCTGAAAGTATTCCAGAAGAAATCAGGCAGGGTGATCGAGCAACCGAGAATACCCCTTCAGCAAGCCGCCAAGCCGGTCAAAGAACCAAGGACACCTCGTATTGCCGGGTTTTTCTCAACCAAATACCCCACTGCCACTCTCTCAAATCATTTCCGCCAATGAACAGAGACCGGCTCGGATAGGAGTGTCAAACTGAAACATTATCGACTGCTGTTAATTTTTCTTTCGTTGTTCGTGCTGTGGGGGCTTATGTCCGGCATGCCGGACCCCTTGTTGCTCGCTCTTGGGGCCGGCAGTGCTTTTTTCGTGCTTGTGCTGGCGATCCGTTTTGGCATCACGAAAGCACACACACACCTTCCCGGTCTTTATTTCAGGTTGCCGGTTTTTGCCTGCTGGCTTGCGGGACGCATTTTTGTTTCCAGCCTGCGGGTCGCGTTTTCCATCCTCCGCACACACTTGAACATCAACCCAACATTTATTACCGTCAAAATGGAGCGCTGTAGTGACTTGACGCTTACCATTCACGCAAATTCGATCACGTTGACGCCTGGAACCGCAAGTGCCGACATCATCAACAGCGGTGCTGAAGTACACGTCCTCTGCCACAACGCTGACACGGAATCAGATTTTCAGAAAATAGAACAGAAAATGCTTTTTCTGGAGGGACGTGAACCATGATTTCCGCTGTTGCGCCTTTCGTCATCGCTTTGGCAATGCTTTTGGTGCTGGTGCGTGCCTGGCACGGACCAAGCCTGTTCGACCGCGTTCTGGCTATCAACACTTTTGGCGTACTGACAACACCGGCACTGGTACAACTTGCCTTTCAGTTTCTGGAAGGGGACGTGGACCATGATTTCCGTTGTTGCGCCTTTCGTCATCGCTTTGGCAATACTTTTGGTGCTGGTGCGTGCCTGGCGCGGACCAAGCCTGTTCGACCGCGTTCTGGCTATCAACACTTTTGGCGTACTGACAACACCGGCACTGGTGCAACTTGCCTTTCAGTTTCTGGAAGGACGTGAACCATGATTTCCGTTGTTGCGCCTTTCGTCATCGCTTTGGCAATGCTTTTGGTGCTGGTGCGTGCCTGGCGCGGACCAAGCCTGTTCGACCGCGTTCTGGCCATAAACACTTTTGGCGTACTGACAACACTGGCACTGGTACAACTTGCCTTTCAGTTTGAGGAATATCAGTTTGAGGAATACAACTTGCCTTTCCCCTGATGGACATTGCCTTGGTATACGTACTGGTGAACTTCGTCAGCCTGCTGGCTTTCGCACGTTTTTTTGAAAGCTCCGAATTGACGGTGACGCGTTCCAGACAGGAAAACGGCCGGGCAAAACGTGATTGAAACAGCGATTGAATGGCTGAAGTGGGCCTTTTTACTCACCGGGGCTTTTTTTATTTTGACTGGCAGCATCGGAATGTTGCGTCTCCCTGACTTCTTCTGCCGTATTCACGCGGCAGGACTGATCGATGGACTCGGCGCCACTGGAATACTGCTGGCGGTCATCCTGCACTTGGGATTTACACACGAAGCACTGAAAGCGGGGCTAATTATTGTTTTTCTGTTGATTTCCACGCCGGCCGCAACCCACGCAATCTGCCATGCAGCCCGGCATCACGGGCGCAGAACCAGGCATTAAGGGCAACAATGCCGTTTGCAGGCGAACTCGTGTTTTTTTCACTGCTCGCAACAGTGGCACTCCTGGTAACGCTGAGCCGTCAATTGTTTGCGTCGGCGATGATCAGCTCATTGGTCAGCCTGTTGGCTGCTGTACTTTATGCCTACATGGCCGCACCCGATGTCGCACTGACTGAAGCGGTCGTCGGTGCCGGTCTGACAACGGTGTTTTTTCTTGGGTCAATCGCGCATATCAGGGAACATCACTCGCGCGTCGCCAAACACCGCATATTTGCCTTGCCTCTGGTACTGGTAACCGCCGGACTCCTGGTTTACGCAATGATTGATTTCCCGCCTTACGGCAGTGCTGACACGCAGGCGCATTTACACCTTGGCAGCTATTACCTGGAAAACACCATGCAAGACATCGGATTACCGAACGTGGTCACCGCTGTGCTGGCGAGTTACCGGGGTTTTGACACACTTGGGGAGCTTTGCGTAATTTTTGCTGCCGGGCTTGGTGCCATCACCATTTTTGAAAGTTGTGCAAAAAACAAAAAGTAATTCAGACCTGAAGGTTTCTGACCGACGACTGGTCATAGATAATCCGCTTCTGCGCGAAACGGTTTTCGTGATCGCGCCGGCGGTGTTGCTGTTTGCCCTCTACGTTCAGTTTCATGGTGAGCTTGGCCCGGGGGGAGGCTTCCAGGCAGGCATCATTTTTACCGTCGGCATTATTTTCTGCTGTCTGATTTTTGGCACGGAAAAGATGGAAAAGATATTGCCTGCCCGGGTTGCCGAAATTCTGAGTTGTGCTGGCGTGCTTTTATTTGCCGGAACTGGCTTTACCACCATGCTGCTCGGGGGCAATTTTCTGGACTATGATTTTCTCTCCACTGAGCCTCTGATCGGACAACATATTGGAATATTCCTGGTTGAGCTGGGCGTCGGCATCACCATTGTCGGTTCCGTGACCGGCCTCTATTACCGCTTCAGAAACTTTTAGCAGACCGGGATGCCGGACATCATTGTCAATTTTTATCCTTACTGGGTGGTCGTATTTTTGATGATGGTCGGCCTGTACATCACTATGGCATACGGCAACATGATCAAGAAAATGATCGGGTTGAACATTTTTCAAACCGGAGTGTTTGTTTTATTCATCGTGATCGGAAAAAAACACCATGCCACAGCTCCTCTGCTGTCACTGGCGTCCGACAGTTTCGTCAACCCTTTGCCGCATGTGTTGGTGCTGACTGCAATCGTCGTGGCATTTGCCACGACCCTGATGGGGCTCGCTCTGGCACTGCGTACTGACCGCCAGTGGGGCACGGTTGACGAGGATGAAATCACAGCTTTGCTGAAGAAAAACGAGAAGTGACTTCCGTTCTGCCGGCTTTGCTCGTCACTGTGCCGCTGATTTGCGCACCCATTTGCCTACTGTTGCAATCGCCAAAACTATCCAGCATCTTGGCACAGATCGTGGCGGTTTTTTGCCTGCTGTGTGCCGGCAGAATGCTTTTTCTCACCTACGGGGCCGGCGAAGAAACGCTGGTTTACCATTTCGGTGGATGGCTCCCGCCATGGGGTATCGCCTACCGGGTCACCTCATTCAACGCCTTGCTGACGACGCTGATAGCGCTGCTGGCCACGCTGGTTCTAAACGGGGCTCACCTCAGCCTGGCAAAAGAATCTCCGAACCTGAAGGCTGGCCGCTTTTTTGCCCTCTTTCTGCTGTGCTGTTCAGGACTCATGGGGGTTGTTCTAACCAATGACATTTTCAATCTTTTTGTTTTCCTGGAAATCTCTTCGCTTTGCACTTATGCGCTGATAGCCACCAGCCCTGACCGCCTCGCAACTCTGGCTTCGTTTCGCTATCTCATCATGGGGTCGGTAGGAGCGACTTTCTTTCTCATCGGCATTGCCTTCATTTATTCCGCCACCGGCACTTTGAACCTCCAAGACATTTCCGAACGACTGCCCGGTGTTGCTGCCCGCCAGCCGGTTTATGCGGCCTATGCCTTCATAGCCACCGGCCTGGCATTGAAGTTCGCACTTTTCCCTGTACACCAGTGGTTGCCTGCTGCCTATTCGACCGCGCCATCTCCAGTCGCAACTTTCATTTCCGCCACTTCCACCAAGGTGGCACTGTACGTTTTCATTTTGCTGTTTGCCGGAGTTTTTGCTTCTGATCAAGTGCTGACCAAGCTTTCATTGGGAAAAATGCTGCTCGGGTTGTCAGTGATCGCCATTCTTTATGGTTCGGTCACGGCCCTTCGGCAAAGGAACATAAGAAAAATGATGGCCTGGTCGAGTGTCGCACAAATCGGCTACATCACATTGGCCATCAGCCTTGCTTCCGAGCGCGGCATCAGTGCCGGAATCATCCATATTTTTAATCATTCACTGATCAAAAGCAGCATTTTTCTTGCCCTCGCCGGTGTGACCTACCGTCTGAATTCCTGCCGGATCGACGAATTCTCCGGCCTTGCCAAACGAATGCCATGGACTACGGCGGCCATTATTCTCAGCGGTCTCAGCCTCGCAGGAGTGCCACTGAGTGCCGGATTCATCAGCAAATGGTATCTGATTGAAGCGGTTCTCGATGCCGAACTTTGGTTTTTGATCGTCGTGATATTGGCGGGTTCCCTGCTGTCCCTTGCCTACCTTTGGCGTTTTGTCGAGGCCGCCTGTTTTCAAGGTTCCGGGCCAGCCCCGGTGCGTCAGGAAGCCCCGCTGGCCCTGCTGCTTCCAACCTGGATACTGGTCGGAACAAATTTCTTTTTTGGTTTACATGCGGAGCCGATCGTAAACATTGCCAAACATGCCACCACTGAACTCATGAGGATGGCGTTGTGAGTTACGGGGCCTGGCTGTCGATGCTGATCCTGGCTACGCCTTTTTTCTCTGCCTTGGGAATTTTTCTATTGAAAAAACATCCCGGGAGAAGAAACTCGCTGACCATCATTGTTTCTTTCGTGCCTTTGACGCTTTTTGCATTATTGCTGGCCAGCGGTGAAACCGATGCACGGATTGAACTCCTGGAAATCGCCCCGGGGCTGGTCATCAGTTTTGCCCTGGAGCCCTTGGGTTTGGTTTTCACCGGACTGGTTACGGTGCTGTGGCCTCTGAGCATGCTGTATTCCCTGTCCTACCTCTATGCCAACCGATTGACAGAAAAAACCAGGTTCCTGGGGTTTTTTTCCTTGGCAGTGGGCAGCACCTTCGGTGTCGCACTTGCCGGCGACCTGCTCAGTTTATTGGTTTTTTATGAATTGCTGACATTCTGCACCTATCCTCTGGTCACCCATACGGGCACCCGTGCGGCGCGAAATTCCGGGCGACTCTATCTTGCCATGCTGGTCGGGACTTCCTTTCTGTTTCTACTGCCTTTCGTAATCTGGCTCTGGTTTCAATGCGGAACACTCCGTTTTGTCCCGGGTGGTTTTGTCGGTAGCTGCACAGACACCACCAACGCCAACTGGCTTTTACTCTTGCTCATTCTTGGGGTCGGAAAAGCTGCCACAATGCCCTTGCACCGCTGGTTGCCGGCTGCCATGGTCGCACCGGCTCCGGTCAGTGCGCTCCTGCATGCAGTGGCAGTGGTCAAGGCTGGCGTTTTCACCATTGCAAAAGTTCTTATTTACGTTTTCGGGCTGGACTTTCTGGCGCAAATCAACAACAACTGGCTGATTTATTTAACCGGTAGCACCACTGTAATCTCCTATTTGATCGCCCTGAACCAAGACAGCCTGAAAAAACGCCTCGCCTATTCCACAGTTGGCCAGTTGTCTTTGATTACCATGGGTGTTGCGCTCTTGCAGACGGCTTTGGTGGGCGCTTTATTCAACATAGTGGCACATGCAGTTGGAAAAATAACTTTATTTTTTGCCGCTGGTGCCATTCAAACAGCGACCGGCATCACCAAAATCAGCCAAATGGACGGAATTGGACGTGCCATGCCCGTCACCATGACTTGTTTTACCATCGCTTCTGCTTCTCTGATTGGCTTACCCCCTTTGGGTGGCTTTTTTGTCAAATTCTGGCTGTTTCAAGGTGCCTTGGCGGCGGCAGATTATTTTGCGTTTACCGTGCTTGCCGTCAGCTCACTTTTGAGTGCCGCGTTTTTATTGCCTGTTGTCCAGCGTGCTTTCTCTGGCACTCCTCTGAAACCACTGTCTGAAGCTCCTGTCGCCATGCGAATTTCCTTGCTCATACCTACTGCTGTACTGTTTCTAATTTTCTTTTTTTCCGAAACACTGGTTCGGGTTCTGGAAACCATAAAGTGAAAAACTCGATTCTCCGTTACCTGCTGCCCGTTGCACTTTTTCTCTTCGTCGTCGAGTACTTTTTTGAATACCATCTGGAAATAGGCTTTGTCAAATACGGATTCTTTTCCTGGTATGGCTTCCTGGCTTGCGCGCTGTTGGTGTTTATCAGCCTTGGGGTCGGAAAGCTCGTGAAACGCCGGGATGATTACTACGATGAAAACAAGCCCGGCGACAAAAATTAAAACCTAGGAAGGATGCGGCAGGGTTTGTGGTTTTTTCGTCAACCATGACGGTAACGACACATGTTTGAAACGGGCTATTCACCAACTTTCTCACCCGCTTTACTGCTGATTGCCAGCACCTTTCTCATTCCATTTATTTCCCAGACTTCACGGGGTGTGGTTTTGCTGCTTTTCCCATTGCTGGCGCTCATCTTGGTTTGGCTACCGGCAGCGAATGTGTACCCGACATGGGAGCTTGCCGGCTTTGATTTGGCTCCATATCACCCACAACCTTATGGCCGAATGTTTGCAACCGCGTTCTTGTTGGCGCTGTTTATCGGCAACCTCTTCGCTTTCAGGCATGCCAATCGGCTGGAACTGAGCGCCGCACAACTTTACGCGGGCAGCGCTGCCGGCCTGGTTTTGTGCGGCGACCTGATCAGTTTTTTTATTTTCTGGGAAGTCATGACCATCGGCTCAAGCCTGGTGATTTTTGCCGCCGGCACCAAGTCCGCCAACCAGGCCGGCATGCGCTATGTGTTTGTCCACCTGTTATCCACAACTCTGCTGCTTGCCGGAATTTGCGGGCTTATTGCAGAAAGCGGCAACATCAGTATCCGAGTACTGGAGGCGGATACCTTGTACGGAGCCCTGTTCCTGGCAGGCATTTTGATCAATGCCGGGGCACCACCATTTTCTTCCTGGATCGCCGATGCCTACCCGGAAGCCAGCCCTTCCGGAATGGTTTTCCTGTCGGTTTATACCACCAAGGCGGCAGTATTTGCTTTGCTGATTTTTTTTCCGGGAGAAACCATTCTTGTCGCGTTTGGTCTGTACATGATTTTTTATGGGATTGTGTACGCCCTGCTGGAAAATGACATCCGCCGCATCCTCGCCTACAGCATCGTCAACCAGGTTGGATTCATGGTTGTCGGAGTCGGCCTCGGTTTCCCCATCGCCCTGGATGGTGCGGCAGCCCATGCTTTTGCCCACATCATTTACAAGGCACTGCTCCTGATGTCGGCAGGCAGCGTGTGCATGGTTACCGGGAAACGCAAATGCACAGAGCTTGGCGGGCTGTACGGGCACATGAAAATCACCATGGTGTGCGGCATCATCGGAGCACTGTCCATATCCGCTCTGCCGCTCACTTCCGGCTTTGTCGCCAAATCCTTGATGTTGTATTCGGTACAGCATGAGCAGCATCTCCTGTTGTGGCTGACGCTTACCGCCGCTTCAGCCGGCGTTTTTCTTCATGCCGGAATTAAATACCCATGGTTCGTGTTCTTTCATTGCAAGCCACATTTGCAAGCCAATGATCCGCCGGCCAACATGTGCGCGGCAATGTTGTTTTTTTCCTTTCTGTGCCTGTTTTTTGGCGTTTTTCCCACCTTCCTGTACGGGCTGCTTCCCGAACCACCGGTGTTCACTCCCTATACTTTTCCCCACGTGCTCCCACAATTGCAGTTGCTTCTTTTCGCCATGATCGCTTTTTTTGTCATGTTGCCATTGCTGGGGAGAACCAATACCTTGAGCCTGGATCTTGACTGGATATACCGGCACTGGGGCAGACGCGCTTACCTGTGGATGGTGCGCTTTTTTTCAGCCATCGACCGGCACCTGCACCTGGTCATGATTCGGGCCGGCAGTTTCGGGCGCGTGTGCATATTCGAGAAAACCAGACTCTGGCCTGGCAACATATCGCTCGCTGCCGCTATTGCATGCCTTGTGGCACTGCTGGCTTCCCTGTTGCTGTTGCATCAGTGAACAAAGCCGCATCTTTCGCCACCTTCGCAAATTCAAAAAACCATCTGGAAATCCAGCCTGGCAGGCCGCAGAATTTTTCATTTTCCGGTCCGGAAAATCACCTGCCGACTTTTGGGCTTTCACACTGTAACCTGACCCGTATTTGCAACGGGCAATCCAGACCATCGAACCGGCTTCCCGACGAAAGTTCTGCTGGCAACGGTTCACCGGACACGCCGCTTCATAATCCACCAAATCCGCACAGGGTGTTTGCCGGGATCCGGATGATATGACAGTGTAAAGGCAGTCATTTTTTGATATAACGAATCAGAATCTCCGGATTTGCCCGAGAAAGTGTCATGCAAGTATGGCGAGCGTTTGGTGGGGTGTGACTTTTCTCCAGCGGTCGTTCATGAGCTGAAACTGTGGCCATCATGTAATGTAATGCAGACTGGGTAATAAAATGATCGAATTGAAGAAATGCTTCCAATGAGGTCGCAAATTCACAGTTTGCCTGCCTACAGAAAGGACCGAAAAACAGTGAAGTTGTGGGCGAGAAAGGCTCTTTTCTCGGCTGGGTCGTGCACTGCGTCAGATGCAGCCGTTCGTCCTATCGGAACAAATTGGCAGGTGATCGGCGCTCCATGTTCGCGACAGTTGCAAAGGAACAGTCCGACACGGGTGCAAATCAAGACTTGAGGCACAAAATAAACACGGCGATCGACAAGGGATCACGGCGGCAATATCATGACTTGATGCTGCGACTGATTACAGAAATAGAAAATACTCAAAACGCGGCGCACGGCCCACTATCTGCAAGGGGCGAAACCTCACCACCCGGCAGAAGAGTAGCCATTCAGGAAATCGTCCGCTTCAGATCCGGCGGGAACGTTCTTCCTTTCAAAAACGAGCTCGCATCCGAAGAAATTTCACTGAAGAATTTACAGGGTGTGATTGACGATGACATTAAGCAGGCAAGCAAAACTTTCCAGAAAAGGTCACCAAAAAACAGTACTGACACGCGGTACCTGTTTCCCGAACCAGACATCACCCCTTTGCGTTACATGACCTTGCACAATACATATGAAAGAGCAAAAAACCTGTTCACTTGGCAACGTTCACGTGGCAATTGTCAATTTTTTCTAAACCAGTTGTGCGATTTCCCTCCAGCGGACGGCACGGCAAATCCGGAAATGCAAATTTGCTTGCCGAATGACAGATTGCTCAGTGCATTCATCAGGCTGGATAATCATGTCCGCATCGACAACGACAGGCTTGAAAATGAGATCTCGTTGGAACAGCTAAACGAACTCGAAAAACAATTGCACAACGGAGAATGCCCGATTGATCTGGAACTGAAAAAAAACGAGAGTGCCTGGCTCATCGCCGCTTATAAAGAACATTTTTTTAGTGCTAGCATACGAGAACTGCACAACAGCAGTGAGAACAACCTGCAAAACAGCAACAACCAATTTTTCATAGTGAACGGTCAATTCTAGCGATTGGAAATCATGAACAAACTGAGCTTGGCATTTGCTCGTGCCGAAAATTCGCGTTATGCGGTACTGCGACTGTAAGCTGCCTCTAATGATCCCGGGACCCAGCGGAACGTGACCGGAGCAGCAGGGCCTTTTTGGAAATCATGAACGAACTGAGCTTGGCATTTGCTCGTGCCGAAAATTCGCGTTATGCGGTGCTGCGACTGGAAGCTGCCTCTAATGATCCCGGGACCCAGCGGAACGTGACCGAAGCAGCAGGGTCTTTCTGGGGATGGCTGGTTCATTGCCTGAAGTGCAACAACAGGTCCTACGTCACACAATTGCGCAATGACCGATTATCGATGTTGGGAGACGTCCCCGTAAATAAACTCATTGATGTCGCAAGAGAAAGAAAGGTTCATTTTATAGAAAGTGCTGTCAACAGAGGAGACAGACGTGAGTATCAGCGCCTGATGTTGGAATTGATCAGGTTGGAGGAAGGGGGAAGCAGTGCATCGGGGGGAAACGGTTCCGAACCCACCAAGACCTCCCGCGTGTGCGATGAAGACAATGCCGGGAAGGTTTGGCAGTCTTCAAAGTTTCATAGAACAGTGGGAAAAAAGCGTATGGCCGGACTGCTGAGCTTCGATTACGGAGGTGCCAGGCAGCCTTACAAATCTCGAAGTTCTTTACCCTCCAATACGGAGTTAGCTTGGGTGTGCCGTGCTTTGAACAAGGCCTTGCAGGAAGCAGTCAGTGAGCCTGGCTCCAAAAGGGCAGGATTGACGGAAGACCAAGGAGAGCACAAGTTGGCGGGCACTCAGGAACTACAGACACCGGCGAGAATGGATATGCCCGTGGAACAGGAACGTAAAGTCAACATCCTGAATTATTTGACTGTATTGGGGGGGGCAACCGACATCATGCAGAACCGCCTTGACTGGAGGACAGTGGGTAGTCAAGAAAGCGAGATGCTATGGGAACACTGCCAGAGCCATGAGGATGTTCAATTTCGGGAACCTTATGAAGTGAAAATACGGGTACCTGGCGTAGAACTCCTGGAAGCGTTCCACAAACTTGATGACTTTGTACGCGAGCCCCATGCACCTGGAATTTCTCAGGCCAAAGCGATCTCGCTGGAACGCATAGAATGGGTCAAAAACAAGGCGGATTCAGGCCTTGACCCACTGGGAACACAGATTGAAGCTAAAGAATTATTCTGGCTCTGCAGTGCTTACGAAGAATATATGGCGGTCATCGGCGGCACAAGCGAGCACCATCCAGAAGCAAGCTAAAGCGCAAACGCAGAAAAAAGCGATGGATAACCCAGGTCTCCAGTACCTGACAGACATTGGTGAATGTGTTGCACCTTCGCAGCTGACCTTCTCGCGCCGTCACAAATAAGCGCTGCGCCGGCCGGCCGCGCTAAAGCACCCTTCCTGGCCACGCCGGCTTCAACAGCTTTCCTTTTTCACAAAGGAAAGTTTCGGCCCCGCCTGCGGTAGCGCACATCAAACGCTCCATGTCATGCTCCGCACACCACCTTTCGGTTCCAGCACCGGCCCGGCTGGCAGAGAATATAGATTCATAGACCTGTCGTCTGCCCAATTTTTTCGCTCACATGCTCACCTTCTTCCTGGCGAGCAATGTCACACAATCCACAGGCCGTTTCCAGGCCTCGGCCTGCTGCTTTTCTACGACTGCCAGGCGGAGATTGTTGCTTGTCATGACTAAAAAGACGGCCGGCGCGGGCTGACTTTCCTATAGCAACACCCTGCGTAGCTGCTGTTCCTGCTTCTGAGGACAGACTTCGGCGGCGCGATGCCGGTCAGCATTTACGGCTGACTGGGACGAAAAATCGTTCCACCCAAGCACCGCCCGCACGCATTAGAACGTTTCACCTGGCATTTCTTGCTCATCAACCCGAGCTGCATCAAACACTGGCGTATTCCTGCGCACCACCTAACCAGCGTGCCACGAGCCTGACGCAGATCTCAGGGTGTGACTTCAGGATTTGCTCGGCACTGAGTGGAATTTTTGTCAGCATGCCACTATCCCAGGTAAAGTCGGCAATGCGAAAACGCATATCCCCGGTTTGGCGGGTCCCGAGGAGCTCGCCGGGACCACGCAGCTTCAGGTCCTCCTGCGCAATGGTAAAACCGTCATGGTTCTCTCTCATGACCTGCAAACGACGTTGTGCACGGCCAGAAACAGGTGGGCAATACAGCAGCACACAGTACCCGGGCACATGACTGCGCCCTACTCTCCCACGCAGCTGATGAAGTTGCGAAAGCCCAAAACGTTCCGCATTTTCAATCACCATCAACGTGGCCCCGGGAATATCAACCCCCACTTCCACCACGGTGGTTGCCACCAACAGTTGAATTTTTCCACCGCGAAAAGCTGCCATGGTCTCTTCCCGCTCTCCAACCTGCGTTCGCCCATGAATCAAACCAATTTCCACTCCGGGCATTTTTTGCGAAAGATTTTCAAAAGTGCTGTTCACCGTCTGGTATTCCAGCGTTTCCGATTCCTCAATCAACGGGCAAACCCAAAAAGCCTGTTGACCGGCAAGACAGGCTTTGTGGACCCGTTCAATCACTTCATCGCGACGGTTTTCAGACACACTCGCGGTTTTCACTGGCACCCTTCCAGGCGGCATTTCATCGACCACCGAATAATCAAGGTCAGCAAAAAAAGCCATCGCCAGGCTGCGTGGAATGGGCGTAGCGGTCATGATCAATTGATGCGGCACGTAATCACCACTTTGACCTTTTTCGCGGAGCGCAAAGCGCTGATGCACACCAAAGCGATGCTGTTCATCCACGACAATGAAAGCCAAGTCATCAAAAGTCACACCCCCTTGAAACAAGGCGTGGGTTCCCACTACGATTTGCACTTTGCCTGTGCGGATTTCTTCCAACGCCGATTTTTTCTCCCTGGCACCTTGCTGGCCAAGCAAAACACTGACCTCCACCCCGACCGGACGCAACAGTTTTTTCAAATTTTCACCATGTTGCCTGGCAAGAATCTCCGTGGGAACCATCATCGCCGCCTGAAAACCTTGCGCGACAACACACAACATGGACATGACTGCAACCAGCGTTTTCCCCGAACCAACATCTCCCTGCACCAAACGCATCATGGGGCGCGATTTACCCAGATCTTCAACGATTTCCCCGATCACCCGATGCTGGGCACTTGTCAAATTAAAATCAAGTGAGCGTTCGAACTTTCCCGACAGCTCGCTGTTGCTCTCCAGAACATGTGCCTTGCGCTTTCTCAGCCGAGCACGCGAAGACTTGATGGAAACAGAAAAAGCCAACAACTCCTCATACATCAATCGTTGATGCGCCAGGCTTTTTCCGTCCAGCAACACGGCAATATCAGCATCCCTGGGTGGCGAATGAACATAGTGAAGCGCCTGATTCAAACTGATGTCACCCGCTTCTTTTGCCAGAATCGGCGGCAACAGCTCCTCCAGACCCTCGCTGCCATCAAGCCATTTGAGTGCTTTTTTTATGATTTTCCGGATCTCGTATTGGTATAGTCCGGCAGTCAAAGGATAGACCGGCACAAAGAAGTCACGCGGTTCCTCAGCACCGGTCTTGCTGGCAAATTCCCACTCGGGATGGACAATTTCCAAAACAGATGATGGCCGGCGCACTTCTCCGTACCCCCTGACAACGGTGCCTTCCCTAAACATTCTGGTGTGGGTCGGAGAAAAATGGAAAAAACGCAAATTCATATGCCCGCTGTCATCGGCAATCGTCACCACCAACATACGCCGAGGACGAAAAATCACCCTGCTGCCGAGCACAACTCCCTGGAAAAACACTTCCTGGCGGGGCCGCATAGCACCGATTGGACAAACCTGAGAGCGGTCCTGGTAACGATGCGGCAAATGAAACAACAGACTCTCAATGGAATCTATTTTCAATTTCACCAGCTTGGCCAGAACGCCGCGCTCAACTCCGTCCAAGGTTTCCAAAGTCGCCATCACCTGCTCGTTGCGCCAGCAGCCCATCTCATGAAAAAGGCCCGCTCAGGCACCACGACACACGACCGGAAACGGCCGCTTTTTCCACTTGGGAATAAATCAATAGTCATAAAACCATATCCCTTTTGAGAGATCCTCTATTATCTTTTTTCTTGGCGTCCAAGGCATCTGAGACAACAGCACCTTCGACAGCTGTCCGTCTCGTGCCATTCCCTGTCTCGACAACGAAAAAATACAATTTTCAGAAGTTGCTTGTCACGGCCTCCAACAGATAAAGCATACCGGCACAAACGCACACTGGCGGCGAGTGTCCGGCTCCCTGCCCGAAAACACCCATCCCGATCATTCTAGGCAACGACTGGCACTGCTTACTGTATACGAGTGTAAACACCGTTTTTACAGGCGACAAAACCATTTAGCTCCAAACCCAAAAGCAGGGATGACACCTCCGAAACCTCCAGCCCGGATGCTTCCACCAAAGCATCCACAAAAATTCCCTCGTCATGAGGTATCGCCTGAAGCAGATTTTCCTGTCCCCGGCTCAGCGTCGAATATTCGGTAACGGCACGGCTTTGTTCACAAAGAGGAACTGAATTGCCCACCTCCAACTGCGTTGCCGTCATCCTGGTCTTTTCGTAAACGTTCGGCAACTCATCCAACACATCCTGCGCAGACTGCACCAGCTTGGCACCCTCCTGTATGAGCCTGTGGCAACCGGCTACTGAAGGGTTAATGATCGACCCAGGCACAGCAAACACCTCCCTGCCCTGCTCTCCAGCCAGACGGGCAGTAATCAAAGTACCGCTACGTTTCTTCGCCTCGACCACCAACACACCAAACGAAATGCCGCTCATCAAACGGTTGCGACGAGGAAAATTCTTTTTCTGAGGCGCTGCATCGCAGGGAAATTCAGAAATCAGGACGCCGTTTGACGCGATTCGACGCGCCAGCCCTCGATGCCGTGCCGGATAGACAATCTCCAGCCCTGTGCCCGCTACCGCAACGGTTGTGCCACCAGCATTGAGAGCCGCCTGATGGGCAACAGCGTCAATCCCCAATGCCAGACCGCTGGTAACCGTCAGACCGGACCTGACAAGCTCCGTGGTCAATTCTCTAGCATTTCGTTCACCACCCGGCGAAGGACGGCGCGAACCCACGACCGCAATCTGTGGACGATTCAGAAGAGACACATCGCCGACCGCATACAACACAAGCGGCGGATCGGAAATTTCCCGCAACAGGCGCGGATAGTGTTCATGGTTGTAAGGCAACAAGTGATGGTTGCTTTTCCGCAACCAGCTCAAATCTCTGGCCAAGACCCCAGAGTCCAAAGCGCGCAGACTCTTCACCGCTTCGGGGCTGAGACCGGCGGCACGCAACTGTTCAGTGCTTGCCGCACACACCACTTGAGCATCACCCAGTGCCTCAAGCAAACGAATGGCGGTCACACAACCAATGCCCGGGGCATGATGAAGACGCAACCAGGCCATGGCATCATCAGGGCACATGGCGTTATACTGTTCTCAAGTGTGACATCGACTTGCCGAGTTTTTTTGTTTGGTCGGAGGACGAGATGGCAAAATTGGAGATACTCACTTTTCCAGACGCAAGACTGCGAAAAAAAGCCGTGGCAATTGAGCATGTAAACGACGAAGTGCGCCAAATAGCCGACGACATGATCGAAACCATGTACTACCACGGAGGAATCGGACTTGCGGCGATACAGGTCAATATCCGGAAGGCGTTGATCGTGATGGATTTATCGGATCAGAAAAACGACCCCCGGCAACTGATAAACCCGGTCATCACGCATGCCGAAGGGGAAATCGTCATGGCAGAGGGATGCCTGTCTTTTCCGGAATTCCGGACCAGCATCAAACGTGCAGAACATGTCCGGGTCAATGCTCTGGATGTCAATGGTGAAGCCGTTGAGCTGGAAGCCAGTGGCCTGGCCGCGATTTGCCTGCAACATGAGCTAGATCATCTGAACGGAAAACTGTTTGTCGATTACCTGTCACCTCTCAAGCGTTTTCGGCTGATGGAGAAGTTCAAAAAAGAAAAACCCAGGCGTCAGAGAAGTCGCCAAGATGACAGCGCCACCGGCCTTTCAAGAACTTAGGTACCGTTTACAGACAGTCTCGCTCACCAAGAGCCGGTCATGCTGCGCGTTCTCTTTGCCGGTAGCACACCACAGGCGAAAGAGGTATTGCAGTACCTTTTGGACAGACAAGGCAGCCGTTACCACATTTGCGGGGTCTACACCCGCCCGGACCGGCCCCGCGGCCGCCGACTGCGAATCCACAAGGCACCGACCGCAGCTTTGGCAGCGCAATACCAGCTGCCAATCGAGACACCCGACACCTGGAATTCCGAAGCACAACATCGCTTGGCAAGCTTTTCTGCAGACCTCTTCATCGTGGTCGCCTACGGAGTGTTGCTGCCCCGTGCCGTATTGGACACACCGAAACTCGGCTGCCTGAATATTCACTACTCCCTGCTGCCGCGCTGGCGAGGTGCTGCGCCCGTAGAACGCGCCATTCTCGCCGGAGACCGACAAACCGGAGTTTGCCTGATGCACATGTTGGAAGCCCTGGACGAAGGCAATATCATTTCCAGTCGTCCATTGACAATCCACGAAGCAGCCACGACCGGCGAACTGAAGGAACAACTCACCGTCATGGCATGCAAATTACTGGACCAATTCTTTGCCGAACCGAATACCGCCCTGCAACAAGCACAGGAACAGGCCAGAGAAGGAGCCACATACGCCACGAAAGTGCGCAAAGCAGAAACGCTGATAGACTGGAAAAACAGTAGCGCCGAGCACATAGTCCGCCAGGTCAACGCCTTTAACCCTCGGCCAGTGGCACAAACCATCGTCGAGACCGGAAAGATGCATACCTCAGGAGAACCCGCCACAATTCATCTGCACTGCCCGAAAACCATCAGCCCAGGCGACAAACGCATCCACATCCGACGCGCCACTGTTTCCAAAAAAGATGCGCACACTGTCCCCGGGCGCATGATGAGGGACCATAAACGATTACTGGTTTCCTGCCGGACCGGTACAGTGGAAATTCATGAATTGCAACCAGAGGGAGGCAAAGCCATGAAAGCCATCGACTTCATCAACGGCTTTCTCCCTTCATGAGCACACCTTCACAACACCTTCACAACACCTTCACGAATTTCCTTTCATGAGTTGACATGGGTAGCGAGAGCGAGCTTGAAGCGGCGTTCAAGAAAAAATGTCTGTTCCTGCCGCCTTGGCAAAATGTTGAACAAACACCTAGTGGAATACAGCGAAAACGGCAACCCAGGACCACTCACACCTTTACCCAAAAGCCCAGGACGACAAAACATTCAAGGCCATAGCTGAGGACTCATCAGCGCACAGTCACAACGGGTGACTTGTAGAAGTTTAGACTCAAGTCGTTGCCATGGAACGCAAACAAGATGACGATCAGGCCTGTGGTGAGATAGAAACAGCCCACCCTTGGCTATTTGGGCTCGCAAGACACTTACTATGTGGGTACATTCAAGGATATTGGCCGAGTCTATCAGCAGACGTTTGTTGATACTTACAGTAAAGTCGCTCACGCCAAGCTCTACACCACCAAAACGCCGATTACCGCCGCTGATATGCTCAATGATCGTGTGTTGCCGTTCTGTGAGGAACAAGAACTTCCCATGCTGCGGATTCTCACCGACCGTGGTACAGAATATTGTGGTCGAGCTGACCAACATGATTACCAGCTCTACCTGGCTTTGAATGATATTGAGCACACCAAAACCAAAGTCAGGTCACCGCAAACCAATGGCATTTGTGAACGCTTCCACAAGACCCTTCTCAATGAGTTTTACCAAGTTACCCTGCGTAAGAAAATCTATCAATCGATAGAAGAATTACAAATTGATCTTGACAAATGGCTCATCAAATACAATACTCAACGAACTCACCAAGGCAAAATGTGCTGTGGGAGAACGCCGATGGAAACTCTCATCGACGGCAAATCAATCTGGAAGGAAAAGTTTTTGAACTAAACTTAACCTGACAGTCGGTTGCTGATAAACGGGTAACTGTCAGATCAAGTCTGAATTTCTACAGGTGACTCGCGTTCACGGTCCTGAATACGATAAGCCCTGACTCTGCATAGAGCCTGAAGTTCGCCTCCTGTTGCTGCACTCCTTCAGTCTCGTTCTCGGATGAAGCGATGCGGTGGAGTTGCCCATTATGCGCTCCTTGCCTCCAACCACATGCCGAATGCCCGTCCCGATCCGCTGGCCACCGGTCAGAGACCCGGCAACGGGCTCAAAACCAATGGACGATCAGGACGGTGGGAACAGAGATCGGCTCGACTAGTGGTTGAGGCTTTCTTGCCGGGCATGTACGCCGGACCACTTCTTCAGTCGCATTTCGTACTTGACTTCGTCGTTGACGATTTTCTCACCCTTCACCGGCAGGTAATCGTATGCAGGACTTGACCAAAACCTGTAGTCTATTTTCCCCCCTTTGTGCCGCACCAGGACCAATGTGGGCAGTTCACCAAAAATCGTCTCGATGGTTTCCTCGCCGACGACCTCGTAACGATAGTTTTTCAGCTCTCCTCTGCTAACCACCCGGTAATCCCACGGCCCCCATTCGCCGCTTTTCATGTCCACCAGAATCTGTGTCTGCATAGCCATCTCGTCCAGCGTTCCAACGGACACCGGAATCTCGCGCTGGTTTTCTCGGTAGTCAACTGAGACCATCCTTTTCTCCCAGTCGAAATGAAGCTCCTCCCTGATATCTTTTCCGACTTTTACCCAGTAATTCAAGGGCACTACGCGATCATCAAGCCACCGCATGCTCCCCGCCTTCGTTTCCGCAGGTAAAAACAGGGAAAAAAGACCTGCCGGAACGAGCCTCCGCGTCATCACCTGCCCACTTTCGGAACTGACGAGGCTCAACTCCAGGTCGGCAGCAAAGAGGGCTTCCGTTACTCGATAGGTGACCATGAAATCGGCTATTGGAAAGTAGCTGCCGGCAGCGAGACAGGACAGGGAGCAAAGGTTCACCCAGAGCACGACGGCGGTGAAGGCGATGTACCTGCGTACCGGGCACTTTTTCTTCATGGCATGTTCAGGCACAACAGATCCGTGAGCAGTTTTTCGCTCCCGAGGGTGCCCCATTATCTTCATTTCCATGCATCATGCCGGGAATATTGCTTCAGACACAACGCGGTTTCATGAATCGCCTGACATCCAGAAGAAGGCATCCATCCCTCTGTCCACTGCCGCGAGCCAGCCACTGCTCGCAAAGACCTTCTTGACCGGGCACCCGTCATAGTCGCTTCCACGACCAGAATCACCAAGATCGTAATAACCAGGACAAGCTGGACCGAAAAAAGTGCAGGAAATGCACCAAGAAAAAATAACCTTGCCCTCCTCCTGTGGAGTCTGTCCTTGGGCTCTCCAAGACAATGCCTGGAAACCAAAGGCATCATACAGAATTCCATCTGGTTTACCCAATCCTGAAGCAAAAATGAATCGCCAGGCCCGTCCTCTCAACATCAGACACATCAGCAAATCCTGACTGCAACGAACAGCAGGGTGCAACTGATGTTTGTGTCTCTTTATCTTTTTAGGCAATTGGCGACAGAATCTACTCCAAAGATTATGAAAATCTTCTACTTCAGCGTGGCACTGTAAATGCTGCTGCGCCTGAAAGTCCTGAGACAAGCTTGCTCGCAGGAACCCTGATGTTGCACAGCAGCATGAGCTAAAACGTGGGGTGCTTGCTGCTGTTGCGACAGGTGCCGTAAACGATGCATTGTCAGAACAAGATGGTATCGGTGGTGTTGGCTGTCTGCAGGCGAGAACAACGAATGAGGTGCCTAAAGCACAAACTCAGCCGTCTTTGTCTGCAAGCGATTAAAAAGGAGTTCGCCGATCGAGCCAATGCGTTATACCCAGGTCTTCAGATTGGCCCGCACTGGGCAGGATTGGTGGCAGTCACGGCCAGCAGTACTTTTGGTGCAAGCGCTATGCACCTGACGACACGCCTAACCCCCAAAATTGTGCCGGGCGTGCCCGACAGCAAACACTATGCGACTGACGACACGCCGTCGATCCGTCTACCGTCAAATTGTCTCAACGAAACTTCCGTTGCGACCATGCTTGCAGGTCTTGCCGGCACCACCGGGCTGATTGGATGACAGGCACCTGTCAAATTGACCTGCCAGTCTCAGTCAGCCTTGTACAACCACTCCTGCCGTGTCCCAGACATCTCCCAAAATTCTTACCTCGTTGCACCACCCAGATACACCTTGATACGCAGTTGCCCATCCACGTCCGGGAGAACGGGACTCCGCAGTTTCGGAAATTCATTGCCACTGCCAAAGTCCCAAATGTCTGGGTCCCAACCATCGTAAGTGGCAGGCCCATCCGGCTCCGGACACCTTGCATCGGCCCTCGTCGGGCAGCGCAACTGCACCCGAGTCCGAAACTCTCCCAGATCGTTCTCCCGGCCTGTGTAGTAACTGGCAATGATGCTGCTTGAACTGCTCCCCACGAGGCCGCCAAAACTTTCGTCAACCTCAGTTCCCGTTACCGTGCTCAACGAGTAACTGTGACGGATGGTCGTGTTCCCAGTACTGCTCCCCACGAGACCGCCGACATTTTTATTTCCCGAAACCAACCCGGTCGTGTAACTGTCGCTGACAATGCCTGCGTTGGATCCCACCAGACCGCCGACATCCTCATTCCCCGAAACCGCACCCGTAGCAAAGCTCCTGATGACAATGCCTGCGCTGTATCCCACCAGACCGCCGACGGCCGCCGAACCCGCGCCGACAACCTCGCCAGTCGCGTAACTGTCACTGATGTCGCTCAAGCTGAATCCCACCAGACCGCCGACGAACTGAGAACCCGCAGCGCCGAAAACCTTGCCAATCGCGTAACTGCTCCTGATGTCGACGCCACTGTGAAAACCCACCAGTCCGCCCACAGAGCCACTTTTTCCTCCGGCGTGGGTTCCAGTTACGGTCCCAGTCGCGTAGCTGGCGATGATTGAACCCGTATTCCACCCGACCAAGCCACCAACCACGCTGCCTCCTGTTACTGGTCCAAGAGAATGGCTGTCTTTAATGGTGCCACCCAGGTTCTGGCGGCCCACCAAGCCGCCGACATACAACTCATCACGCCCCAAAACCAAACCCATCGCGTAGCTGGCGATGATTGAACCCATATTCTCCCCGACCAAGCCACCAACCAGGCTGCCTCCTGTTACTGATCCAAGCGAACGGCTGTCTTCAATGGTGCCACCCAGGTTCTCCCCGACCAAGCCACCAACCCAGCTGTCTCCTGTTACTGATCCAAGCGAACGGCTGTCTTCAATGGTGCCACCCAGGTTCCGGCCCACCAAGCCGCCGACATGCTCATTCCCCGAAACCGTACCCGTAGCAGAACTCCTGCTGACGCGACCAGCGTCGTCGTTAAGTCCCACGAGACCGCCGACCCGACTACCTCCAGAAACGATACCGGTCGCTGAGCTGTCTAGTATCGTCCCGTTGCTTATACCGACCAAAGAACCCACGTTGTTGAGTCCGGTCGTGCGCACATCCATCAGGATCACACCTCGTAACGTCGCTCCTTTTGCCAAACGTGAAAACAGACCGACATTGCTAATTTCGGGACGGTCGATAGTCAACCCGGTAATCACATAGTCGTTGCTGTTCACGAAAGAACCCGAAAACCCATTTTCCGCATCGATCGAAATGGGAGCAAACCCGGTTCCATCGTTCAAGGTGTTGGCGAATCTCGCGTCAATATCGGCCGCCAATACGTAGTATGCACGACAAATTGGAATCCATGTCCTGTAGCTGACAGCGCGCCCAGATCTGATAGGGACTGTGCTCGACTTCCGTTCCTGTCACCCTGCCTGTCCATCAGGTCCTCACCATTGCCCACGCACACCGGAACAATGTTGACAGTGAACGTGGAACTTGGTCCCAGAGGGTCTGTAACCCGCAGCACAAAACTGCCAACATCATAATTGCCCGATCGCGTCAAAAGCACGCTGACGCTGGTTCCCTGTGACGCAGCTCCAAGTGGACCAACAAACTTTGCAAAGCTTCCGATCGATATCATCGGATCACCGTCAACAAGAAACCTCCACTCCAGGCGGCTGTGATCACCGGGAACTGTGACGTCCGCTGTGAAAGTCAGCAAGGCAGTGGATGCACTCTCCCTCACATCCTGATTCAGTACATTGCCCTCAAGTCCAACTATCACCGGCGGTTGCGCCTCCACAACCCGAACCCGAACCCGGTCACTATTGGCCGAAACACTGTTCATGAGAACCACGTCAAAGAATCCTGATTCAGTACATTGCCCTCAAGTCCAACTATCACCGGCGGTTGCGCCTCCACAACCCAAACCCGTACCTGCTTCTGTACCCCACGCTCCGGGCATGATAGTCAGTCTCGCACTGGAACCACTTGCCGTTGCGGTCATGCCATTGACTGAGTCAAAATAGGCAAAACCCTTCAATGCGGGCGGCAGTCCTGAAAGCGACCAAGTCAAAGGTCGCGTTCACTCCTGCAGAGGCGGCATCGTCCGCCTCAAAAGCCAAGGTCGTGACACCGGGAGGGGCAACCCGTACTGTTCGCTCGCCGAGACCCCCGATATATGGTTTGAGATTCAAGTCTGAGTTGGGGTTGCTTTTCAATTGTGGCAAATCGGTTTCACTGCCAAAGTTCCAAACATTCGTGTCCCAGCCATTGTAGGTAACAACCCCATACAGGGCACGCTGTCCACCACGCTGGCCATCGTCTGGCAGCGCATCTGCTGCGAAAGGTGCGTGGCTCTCCGAGGTTATTGTTCGGCCCCCTGGCGTAGTAGCTGCGGGAGACATTTCCTCCAAAGTTCACCCCCAGCAGACCGCCGACGACACCATCATTTCCCTTAACCGAACCCGTCGCGTAGCTGTTGCCGACCGTTCCCTCGTTATCCCCCACCAAGCCGCCGACGCGTGACCCCCTCCCCAAAACAGACCCGGTCGCATAGTTGTTGCTGATGCTGTTGGAGCCAGTGTGAGATCCCACGAGACCGCCGACCTTATCAGTTCCCGACACCGAGCCGGTCGCGTAGCTATAGCTGATGCTGCCCTCGTTACCCCCCACCAGGCCACCAATATCATTATTTCCCCCGGAAACTGGTCCTGTTGCAACGCTGTATATGATACTGCTACCTGAGTCTATTGCGGCCCACCAGACCGCCGACCTCCTCGTTTCCCGAAACAGAAGCCGTTGCATAACTAGTGCTTATACGACCATGGTTCTCTCCTACAAGACCTCCGACTCTTGTGGTGGCAACCGCCTCCACCGAACCAGCCGCACGGCTGTTGCCAATGCTGGCATTTTTGCCGTTTCCTCCCACAAGACCACCAACATGGTCACCATGTCCAACAACAGAGGCCGTCACAGAGCTGTTCAGTATCGTCCCCCGGCTCAAGCCGACCAGACCACCAACATGGTCACCATGTCCAACAACAGAGGCCGTCACAGAGCTGTTCAGTATCGTCCCCCGGCTCAAGCCGACCAGACCACCACGAAATCGCGTCCTGTTATGCGCGCATCCATCAGGATCACGCTCCGTATCGTCGCCCCTTTCGCCAAACTCGAAAACACCGACATAATCCGTGCTGGGACGGTCGATAGTCAACCCGGTAATCACATAGTCGTTGCTGTTCACGAAAGAACCCGAAAACCCATTTTCCGCATCGATCGAAATGGGTGCAAACCCGGTTCCATCGTTCAAGGTGTTGGCGAATCTCGCGTCAATATCGGCCGCCAATTCGTAATATGCACGCGGGCTTGATCGCACATCCTGCAACTGGCAGAGCGTCCAGATCCGATAGGGTGTGCTCGCACTCCCGATTCCGGTCTGCCTGGTCATCAGGTCCTCACCATTGCCCGCGCACACCGGAACAATGTTGACAGTGAACATGGAACTTGGTCCCAGAGGGTCTGTAACCCGCAGCACAAAACTGCCAAAATCACCTCTGCCACCCGGCCGTTCCAAACGCACGCTGACGCTGGCTCCCTGTGTTGAACCATCAAACTGTACGAGGTCTCCGACCGATGTCGTCGGCTCACCGTCAACAAGAAACTCCCACTGCAGGCGGCTGTGATCACCGGGAACTCCAACGTTCGCTGTGAAAGTCAGCAAGGCAGTGGATGCACTCTCCTTCACATCCCGATTCAGCACATTGCCCTCAAGTCCAACTACCACCGGCGGTTGCGCCTCCACAACCCGAACCCGAACCCGAACCCGGTCACTATTGGCCGAAACACTGTTCATGAGAACCACGTAAAGAACGTACCTTCTGTACCCCACGCTCCGGGCATGATAGTAAGTCTCGCACTGGAACCACTTGCCGTTGCGGTCATGCCATTGACTGAGTCAAAATAGGCAAGACCCTTCAATGCGGGCGGCAGTCCTGAAAGCGACCAAGTCAAAGTTACCGATTCTCTCGGAGTCCCTGGATAGTCCGCCTCTAAAACCAGATTCGTGACACTGGGAGGAGTTCCCACCCGTACTACTCGCTCGCCAAGCCCCCCGATATAGGGTCTGAGATTCAAGTCCGGGTTGTCGTTGCTTTTCAGTTGTGGCAAATCAGTGGCACTTCCAAAGTTCCAAACATTCGTGTCCCAGCCATCGTAGGTAACAGGAACCCCAGACGACAGCGGACAGGTCGCACTGGCAGGCATCGAACAGCGCAACTGTGCAAAGGTGCGCTGGTAGCCGAACCCATTGTCAAGACTCCTGACGTAGTAGCTGTTGCTGATAACGTCGGTGCTTTGACTTTGACCAGCGAAACCACCGACATAATCAACCCCATAAACCCACCCGGTCGCGTAGTTGTTGCTGATGGATGTACCAAAGAGATTGTTTCCCACAAAGCCGCCAACCAGCTTGTTTCCCGAAACAGGCCCGGTCGCATAGTTGTTGCTGATGCTGTTGGAGCCAGCGTGAAATCCCACGAGACCGCCGACATTATCATTTCCCGACACCGAACTAGTCGCGTAGCTATAGCTGATGCTGCCCTCATTACCCCCCACCAGGCCACCAATATTATTTTTTTCCCCGGAAACTGGCCCTGTTGCAACGCTGTGTATGATCCTGCCACTTGAGTTATTGCTGCCCACGAGACCGCCGACCTCCTCGTTTCCCGAAACAGAAGCCGTTGCATAGCTAGTGCTTATACGACCATAGTTATCTCCTACAAGACCTCCGACTTTTTTAGCGGAGGCAACCGCCTCCACCGAACCAGCCGCACGGCTGTTGCCAATGCTGGCAACTGTGCGGTTTCTTCCCACAAGACCACCAACATAGTCACCATATCCAACAACAGAGGCCGTCACAGAACTGTTCAGTATCATCCCCTGGCTTATGCCGACCAGAGCACCAACGAAATCGCGTCCTGTTGTGCGCGCATCCTTCAATATCACGCGGTTCAGCTTTGCGTCCGGTTCCAAACGCGAAAACAATCCTACGTAGTTTCGGTTTGGACGGTTTATGGTCAGTCCGGTAATAGCATGGCGGTCTTCATTCACGAAAGAACCTCTGAACCCGCCGCCATCTGTCGAGCCTAACGCAATGGGTACAAAACCCCCACCATTATTCCAAGTGCGGGTGGGACTCGCAACAATATCGACCATCAATATGTAATGGGCTGCCAGGTATAATTGAATACCTTGCAACTGACAGACCGTCCAGATCCGATAGGGTGTGCTCGCACTCCCGATTCCGGTCTGCCTGGTCATCAGGTCCTCACCATTGCCCGCGCACACCGGAACAATGTTGACAGTGAACGTGGAACTTGGTCCCAGAGGGTCTGTAACCCGCAGCACAAAACTGCCAAAATCACCTCTGCCACCCGGCCGTTCCAAACGCACGCTGACGCTGGCTCCCTGTGTTGAACCATAAAACTGTACGAGGTCTCCGACCGATGTCGTCGGCTCACCGTCAACAAGAAACTCCCACTGCAGGCGGCTGTGATCACCGGGAACTCCAACGTTCGCTGTGAAAGTCAGCAAGGCAGTGGATGCACTCTCCTTCACATCCCGATTCAGTACATTGCCCTCAAGTCCAACTATCACCGGCGGTTGCGCCTCCACAACCCGAACCCGAACCCGGTCACCGTTGACCGAGACATTGTTCTTGAGAACTACATAAAAGCTCGTGCTCGCAGCATTAGCCGTGACCGAAAGGGTCGAAAAAAGACCAGGTGCTGTTGTGGTGGTCGTGCCATCCGCCAAAGTAAAGTAGACAAAATCACTCAGTATAGGCGACAATTCTGGAAGCGACCAAGTCAAAGTTACCGATTCTCTCGGAGTCCCTGGATAGTCCGCCTCTAAAACCAGATTCGTGACACTGGGAGGAGTTCCCACCCGTACTACTCGCTCGCCAAGCCCCCCGATATAGGGTCTGAGATTCAAGTCCGGGTTGTCGTTGCTTTTCAGTTGTGGCAAATCAGTGGCACTTCCAAAGTTCCAAACATTCGTGTCCCAGCCATCGTAGGTAACAGGAACCCCCGACGACAGCGGACAGGTCGCACTGGTAGGCATCGAACAGCGCAACTGTGCAAAGGTGCGCTGGTAGCCGAACCCATTGTCAAGACTCCTGACGTAGTAGCTGTTGCTGATAACGTTGGCGCTTTGACTTTGACCAGCGAAACCACCGACATAATCAACCCCATAAACCCACCCGGTCGCGTAGTTGTTGCTGATGGATGTACCAAAGAAATTGTCTCCCACAAAGCCGCCAACCCGGTTGTTTCCCGAAACAGGCCCGGTCGCATAGTTGTTGCTGATGCTGTTGGAGCCAGCGTGAAATCCCACGAGACCGCCGACATTATCATTTCCCGACACCGAACTAGTCGCGTAGCTATAGCTGATGCTGCCCTCATTACCCCCCACCAGGCCACCAATATTATTTTTTTCCCCGGAAACTGGTCCTGTTGCAACGCTGTGTATGATCCTGCCACTTGAGTTATTGCTGCCCACGAGACCGCCGACATCATCATTTCCCGAAACAGAAGCCGTTGCATAGCTAGTGCTTATACGACCATAGTTATCTCCTACAAGACCTCCGACTTTTTTAGCGGAGGCAACCGCCTCCACCGAACCAGCCGCACGGCTGTTGCCAATGCTGGCAACTGTGCGGTTTCTTCCCACAAGACCACCAACATTGACACCATGTCCAACAACAGAGGCCGTCACAGAACTGTTCAGTATCATCCCCTGGCTTATGCCGACCAGAGCACCAACGAAATCGCGTCCTGTTGTGCGCGCATCCTTCAATATCACGCGGTTCAGCTTTGCGTCCGGTTCCAAACGCGAAAACAATCCTACGTAGTTTCGGTTTGGACGGTTTATGGTCAGTCCGGTAATAGCATGGCGGTCTTCATTCACGAAAGAACCTCTGAACCCGCCGCCATCTGTCGTGCCTAACGCAATGGGTACAAAACCCCCACCATTATTCCAAGTGCGGGTGGGACTCGCAACAATATCGACCATCAATATGTAATGGGCTGCCAGGTATAAATGAATACCTTGCAACTGACAGACCGTCGCGACCTCATAAGGGTCATTCAAAGTTCCCCTTCCTGTTATCGGCTCAAGCTGTTCATCCTCACATCCGGATAGTGGGGGGGGTGGGTCAACTTGTGCAAAGGCGGAAGGCGACACTGCCCAAAACAAAACAAGCGCAACAGCGACGGCTCGTACCACAGTTGTAAAACCTGCCAGGTCAGCATTTACACACGAACCGACAAACGCAGCAAAACCAACGATCCTCAACACACCAAAACCTCCAGGGCTATTACCACACCAAACAACGGCATATTGATGATGAACAAAACCAAGCGCGGAGGAAACCGACCGCTGTCTCCCCGTGGCGGATTCTATCACATCCACCACATTGGTCAATAGGTGCCAAACCGTGATGAAAATATCCGTACAGCAGATATGGAATTCATGGATGTAACACAGTTTTTTGGGAGGAATGGTCTGCAAGAAATTAGCTGGTAGCTGACAGGCATTTTTGCGTCGCGACTGGTTCTCGTCGAGCTTAGATTGACAAGCTTGCTGTCAGCGGTTTCGCTGCTGATCTGGACGCAACCACCATCGTGAGAGAAAGTTGTCAGCCATACCGGCCACCATCATCTACCACCCGTCGTGGCGCTGGCGAAGCAACTACTTTACCCGCCGGGGGTGAGTGCGCATGGGGGCACCGTACATCAGAAAGTCGGGGACCTCTGACTACCCAGCACCAGAACTGTATGCCATATGCTGTTTACTGACCAGGCCTGCTGTATCACCTGGAGCAAGCACAACAGGCGCCCATTCCTTCCGTTGCAAAATCGCTGGCGTTTCGCATGGGGCTACATTCAGGGCTCACCCCAGGGACGGCGGAGCGTGCAGCATCTCCCAATGTTCTGCACAGTAGAGAGCCTTGCACAAACAAACACTTCGCAAGGTTGTAGTACATCCGTCCCTGCCGTTTCTGCGCGGCTACCTAAAACGAACACACCTGCCCGGCGGATGGTGCTTCTGCTATACTCTTTCCCCCACATGGTCGCCCTCTTTCCAACGCCGCGTATCGCCGCGCTCTCGGGCCTGGCGTTTTTTCTGTTGTTCGCGACTGCGACGAAGGCCGCCGGTTTCATAACCATTGACAGCATCCAGAACCCGATACGCCATGACACCCTTTACGTTCACACCAAAGCCAAAATCGTCCTGCCGTTCTGGGCCGAAAAACTGTTGCGCGAAGAGACACCATTGGAATTCGTTCTTGATATAGAAATTCGTGAGCACCGGGAATGGCTGTTGGACAAAATGCTGGTCAACATCAGCATCAAACGCCATTTGAAATACCAGCCGGGAACTGAAAGCTACCTGGTGGAAAATCTACCTGATGGTAGCCAGGCTCTGTTCAAAAGACTTGCCTCCGCACTGGCATACCTCGGAAACTACCGGGACATTCCAGCCATCTCCGAAGAGATCGCCAGGTCATTAGAGAAACCGTACGTCGGTGTCCGTGTGACCGTGCCAAGAATGAATTTGCCACTGGGTGCACAGTTGGAAAGTCTGATTTCCGGTAATTTTTTGCTTTCGTCCGGCTGGTATATAAAGGACTTGAAATAAGCCCACCTACCCTCCTATCTTGCAAGCCGCATGCTGGTCGCCATTCACACAGTGATTTCAGTTGTGCCCCATCGGCGGTTGTAGAAAACCGTGATTTCAGCAGGCAAATGAAAACCGCTGGTCTGGCCATCCCGGCAGGCACGGTCTCTGCTTTTTCTCAGCCATGAAAATTGTCATTCTTGGGTCCGGCCAAATAAGCATTTCTTTAGCATCCATACTTGCCCGGGAACAAAACGACATCACGCTCGTCGATACGGATGCGGAAAAACTTCAAGAATGCCAGGACCATAACGATTTGCGTGTCGTGATCGGGCACCCCGCTCACCCTCACGTCCTGGAACAGGCCGAATCCGGTGATGCCGATATGATCGTTGCCCTGACCAGAAGCGACGAAACCAACATGGTGGCATGCCAGGTAGCGCACACCTTGTTTAACGTGCCGAAAAAAGTGGCCCGTGTTCGTGCACTCCCGTACCACGAACGCCCGGACATGTTCAAAAACGATGCCATTCCCATTGATTTTCTGATCAGCCCGGAAAAACTGGTTTCAGAACATCTGGCGCGACTGATCGGGGTCCCGGGGGCCTTGCAGGTAGTAGAATTCGCTGCTGGGAAATTGTTGCTCGTTGCGGCGACCCTGGGGAGGAACACCCGGCTCACAGGGCGGACCTTGCGGGAATTCAATGATGTCTTGCCTGGTGTCACTGCCCGCGTAGTTGCCATCTACCGGAACAATCACATGCTTTTTCCGGACGGTGAATTGCGTCTGCAATCTGACGACGAAGTATTTTTTATTGCCCCCAAAGCGCACGCCAAAACTGTGACGGCTGCTTTAAGCGACAATCACAATCCGTCACGAAAAATTATCATCGCCGGGGGCGGATATGTCGGGAAAGACCTGGCACAAATCCTGGCAGACAACTACCACGTGAAAATTATTGAGCGCGACAAGCCACGCGCCAAATATCTGGCGTCTGTTTTGGATAAGGTAATTGTGTTGCGTGGCGATGCCACCAGCGAAGAAATTATGGAGCAGGAAGACATTGGCAACACGGATATGTTTTGCGCGCTGACCCATGATGACGAAAACAACATTTTGTCGGCGATGCTCGCGAAGAAACTGGGAGCACGAAAAGTCGTTTCCCTGATCAGTCGACCCAGCTACATCAACCTCATCCAGAGCGGCACGATCGACATCGCGGTCTCTCCCCAGTACGACACTGTGGACGCGTTGTTGCGGCATATTCGCCGCGGTGATATCGCCAGCGTGCATTCCCTGCGCCATGGCAAGTCTGAAGCCATAGAAACCATCGCCCACGGCGACCAGGAAAATTCCAAAGTAGTCTCACGGACGGTGGAAGAAATCGACTTCCCTGACGGGGTCGTCATCGGAGCGCTTGTGCGCAATGGCGAAACCATTATGGCACATAGAAATACAACCATAGAATCGGGCGACCATGTCATTTTGTTTGTCGGCAACAAGAAACTGGTCCCGCAGGTAGAAAAACTGTTCCAGGTCAGCGCGACGTTTTTCTAATGCGTTCGCTGCTGGTCCCCAGGGTCCTCGGCATCCTGTTGATGTTTTTCAGTGGCGGGATGCTCATCCCTCCTCTCGTAGCCTTGGTTTACAGCGAACCTCAGGGCTGGGTTTTTCTCGTCGGTTTTGCCATCACCTTCTTCAGCGGCATGTTTTTGTTTCTGCCGGCACGAAATGCGTGCGGCAACATGACCTTGCGTGAAGGCATTTTAATCGTGGTTCTGTTCTGGACTGTTCTTGGCCTGTATGGAGCCCTGCCCTTCCTGTTCTATCATGATCCCGACATTTCCGTCAGCAATGCCATATTCGAGTCCTTTTCGGGACTGACGACTACTGGGGCAACCGTACTGTACGGCCTGGACGACATGCCCCGGGCCCTACTGTTCTATCGCCATTTGCTGCAATGGATTGGCGGTCTCGGACTCGTCGTGCTGGCCATCGCGATTTTGCCGGTACTCGGCGTCGGTGGCATGCAATTGTTCAAAACCGAAACTCCAGGGCCGATTCGGGATCAGAAATTCACCCCCCGCATAAAAATTGCGGCACAGTCGCTCTGGTACATTTATCTCGCCCTGACTTTCACCTGTGCTTTGAGTTACTGGCTGGCCGGCATGTCTCTTTTTGATGCCATATGCCACTCCTTTTCCACCATAGCAATCGGCGGTTTTTCGACCCATGACGAAAATTTCGGACATTTTGACAGCGTCTGGATAGAAACCGTCGGCATCTTTTTCATGCTCATCGCCGCCACGAATTTCTCCTTGCATTTCATGTTTTTTCGCCGGCGTTCCCTGACGCCTTACCTGGCGGACCGGGAACTGAGAACTTTTCTACACATCGTGATTTTGGTGTCGGTATTGACGGTTCTTTATCTGGTTGCCAGCAACACTTTGGCCGTTGGGGAAGCCACGATGCAGGGGATTTTTCAAGCGGTGTCTTTTGCAACCACCACCGGTTACGTGACCGCAGATTTCAGCTATTGGCCTGGTTTTACGCTTTATTTACTGATACTTGTCAGTTTCATTGGCGGCTGCGCCGGTTCAACAGCCGGAGGACTGAAGGTATTGCGGTTTCGACTCCTGATCAGGGAATGTTCACGCGGGTTTTTCTGGCTCGTCCATCCCCGAGCCGAAGCCCCATTGAAATTTGCCGGCAAAATTGTTCCGGAAGCAACCATGCGCTCCGTGTGGCGCTTTTTTTTCGTTTACATCCTGGTTTTTTTCACGCTCATGCTCTTCCTGCTGGCTCTCGGTCTGCAACCAGACAGTGCTTTCTCGGCAGCTGCTGCTGCGTTGAACAACCTGGGGCCGGGACTGAATGAAGTCGGCACCAACTACGCGCTTTTAAGTGCTCCTGGGAAATGGGTAATGTGCCTGGCAATGCTGCTGGGCAGACTGGAGATTTTTACGTTTCTGGTCATTTTCACACCCTGGTTCTGGAGCCGCTGATCTCTGGCGTCAAGGCCTTAACACAACCAGAAACACGATAAGGAACAAGGCCGCTACCGGTAATTCATTAAACCATCTGTACCAAGTATGGCTGTGCGTGTTTTCGTTGTTCGCAAAGCGCTTCAATAAAATTCCACAGTGAAGGTGATAAAAAAGCAACAGCACGACGGTAGCCAGTTTGGCGAACATCCAGACTCCAGTGCTGTAAACAGCCCAAGAAGGCAATAAAACCCATAAACCAAATACCAGACTCAGCACTGCGCCAGGGGTCATGATTCCGTAATACAGTTTGCGTTCCATGACTTTGAATCGCTCCAGGCTGATTTCATCCTGCGCCATGGCGTGGTAGACAAACAGACGGGGCAAATAAAAAAGCCCCGCAAACCAGGTAACGGAAAAAATGATGTGCAAAGCTTTCAGCCACAACATAACGATTCACTGCCCATCAGCCACGAACCACTCGGACGCGTTGCCAACAAAACCAATGGAGCGGAGGAGACTTGAACTCCCGACCTTCGCGATGCGAACGCGACGCTCTCCCAACTGAGCTACCACCCCACGAGACACCAAAAATCGGCCTTTGAGCCAGGAAAATCGGCCGATCGAGAAAGCACTTGAAAGTCGCCACGCACCAGGCCGATTTGCACCCGCCCATAATGCTAAACCCCCGCACGCAAAATGGTCAAGGACGACCGTCCAGGCGCCGCGAATGGGTATCTCTGCCTCGCCCGCCGCAGACACGGAAGAACCTGGCCACCAGTCACTGTCCGGCTTTTCCAAAGCCCCGACCAGAGAGCTCGCATTATGAAACGCAATCGGTTTTCAGAAGAACAGATGATTTCCATCCTGGAACAGGGCGAGGCCGGGATTGCTGCCGTAGGACCTGGCAAGACAAGCATGCCGTATCAGTGAAAAACATCCGGCAGTGGAAGTTCAGTTGCGCCAACAGGAAAACTTCACCGCCCGGGAAACTGAAAAAAGTGACTGCAAAAAGTGAAGGTCTGAAGAAATGGTTGGTTGAAACAGCACGGGAAAAGCCAAGCCTGACCGCTTGGTAGCGTAAAGCGCCCTGGCAAGAGAAGGCAATAAAAAACGCGGGCAATGTGGTTGCAATGCTGTAATCATGCACCGGAAAAAAGCTTCGCCATTGACTTTCGTCTGTGCCTCCACCTGAACATGGCGACCCGCCACAAAGTGGGTGTGCACTTCCAGTTCAGGATGATACCCCCTCGGGCAGGACAAAAATACAGGATGGGGGACCACGGGCTTAGTTCCGTTTGGGTTTATGATTATGATTGGCTGTGCTTTCAAATGCTGTCAGGCGAGCTGGCATAGACACTGGCGGAACCGTGTCGGTTCTCTTGAAACAGAATGTTGCGGCCCGTATGTTCTCAGCCGGCAAACGGGTGGCGGCTGATGGTGGCGGTGTGCATCTGCCGACACTTGTCAAAAGTGGGAGCAGCAGCCCCGATACCGATAAACAAGGTCAACCGGAATCGCATTCCGGCCAGGCTTGCTCGACAGGAAACTTGGGAAAATCCCTGACGGTTTTCTCAATATAAACAGTTGGATTTGAATTGTTATCGTTTTTAACTTTACTACTGTCCTTGGCGCTGGTCGTGGTGTCGGCCGAAAAAATGCTCGACGGAGCGGAGAACATATCCCGGCACTATCACGTCTCGCCGTGGGTGCTGGGTTTCGTAGTGGTCGGTTTTGGAACCTCTGCCCCGGAGTTGATGGTTTCCACCATAGCCGCATTTTCCGGAGAAATAAATATCGCGGTTGGCAACGCCTTAGGGTCGAATATTGCCAACCTGGCTTTGATACTCGGTGTGACAATGCTGACTGGCAAAGTGGTCATCAGCAGCAGCATTTCCAGCAAACAATCGTTTTTGCTGGTCGGCGTTACCTTGCTTTCGGTGTTTGTGCTTTTTGACCACCGCCTGCAATTGACGGACGGCCTGTTGCTGTTGTCGATTCTGTTTGCCATCATTTTCTGGATGGTCAAGAAAAAAAACCGGAAACTCTGGGCTACAGGCAAGCAGACACCCAATGATGTCTCCACAGTCAGGCCCGCCGTAGCCTGGACATGGCTGCTTCTTGGCCTGGCCGTATTGTTGTTTTCATCCGAGGTATCGGTCAATTCGGCCGTAAAAGTCGCGAGAATCCTGGGCATCGATAATTTATTCATTGGTTTGACCATCATTTCTCTGGGCACCAGCCTGCCCGAACTGGCAGTATCAATGTCCGCCGCCAAGCGCGGGAATTCGGAAATGATTCTGGGGAATATTTTTGGCTCCAACGTGTTCAATGCGCTTGGTGTCATTGGTGTTTCCGCCTTGATCAACCATAGCGATCTTGCTGCTGAACTGTTCAGCAGGGACGCGGCATTCATGGTGGGGGTCACCATGCTGGCTGTTGTATTGCTCTGCTTATGTCAACGCCACCCGATGTTGACCAGAGCGTCCGGAACTGCGTTGCTCGCCTGTTACCTGCTGTATGTTTTACTGCTTTATAATCACGCTTTTGCTTGAGGCCATGCCACGTTTGTACCAGTTGCCAAAACTGACGTTTCTTGCTAATGACTGATATACATGCACAAGGATTTCTACCAGAAAAAGCACTGAAAGTGGCGCGGCGGGTAGTGGATATTGAAGCCCGGTCAGTCGCTTCGCTGAGTACGCGACTAGGTGAAAAATTCGTCCAGGCATGCCGCGTCCTGCATGATTGCAGCGGACGCATCATTCTGATTGGCCTCGGCAAATCAGGATTTATCGCAAATAAAATTGCTTCCACGCTGGCGAGCACTGGCAGTCCCGCTTTTTTCGTCCATGCGGCTGAAGCCAGCCACGGTGATCTGGGAATGATTATCAGCACCGATGTGGCGGTTTTCTTGTCCAATTCCGGTGAAACCGTGGAGATCACCAAACTGCTTCCTCTCCTCAGGCGTCGGGGAGTGGCAACAATCGCTTTATGCGGGAATCCGGATTCCACTTTGGCTAAAAATGTCGACGTGTGCCTGAACCTCAAGGTTCCAGAGGAAGCATGCCCCTTGAATCTGGCACCAACGGCAAGCACAACAGTGTCACTCGTGATGGGAGATGCGCTGGCCTTGACGCTCCTGGATGCCAGAGGATTTACGAGCGAAGAATTCGCGCGCAACCACCCTGGAGGACGTCTTGGCCGCCGCCTGCTTTTGCAGGTCGACGACATCATGCACCGTGGCGACGAGATGCCTTGCGTTGATTTGCAGACTTTGTTGCCTGACGTTCTGTGTGAAATGTCTGCCAAACGCCTGGGAATGACCCTGGTTCTGAACAACAAAGGAACCATGGCAGGTGTTTTCACTGATGGAGATTTGCGGCGGGTACTGGACAGCGGCGTTGACCTGCAAAACACTCGTGTGTGTGAGGTGATGACGAAAAAGTGCCGCACAGTCCCGACGGGAACACTCGCAGTCGCTGCCCTGGAAATCATGGAGAAAGAGGCCATCAACGCTTTGCCGGTGATGGGCGAAAAAAAGCAGCCCTTGGGCACCTTGAACATTCACGATTTGTTGCGCGCCGGGCTATAGGTTTCCGAGGCGCCTGAGCGGTGGTGGTGCTAAAGAGTTCCGACCCGTTTCCCCTGCCAGTCAAACTGCTCACCAAGATAGACTTTCCTCGCCCGTTCGTTTGCCATCACTTCCTGAGAATTGCCGGCAGCAATGATTTTTCCGTGGTCGACGACGTAGGAACGATCGCATGCCTGTAACGTTTCCGAAACATTGTGGTCGGTCACCAGCAAGCCCAATCCGCGGTCCCGCAAACGCTGCATGATATTTCGTATTTCCGTTACAAAAATGGGATCTATCCCCGCAAAGGGCTCATCAAACAGCATGAAAGATGGCCGCAATGCCAGCGTCCGCGCAATTTCCACGCGCCTCCTTTCGCCTCCCGACAGAGAACAACCCAAAGAAAAGCGAACAGCTCCTAAATGAAATTCTTCGAGAAGTTCCGAAAGCTGCCGCTCCAGAACGTTTTTGTTTTTGTGATTACGCGTCTCAAGAGCAACACGAATGTTGTCCGCGACGCTGAGCTTGCGAAAGACAGAGGGTTCCTGTGGGAGGTAGGAAATGCCAAAAGCAGCGCGTTTGTGCATTGGCAGGGAGGTGATGTCTTTATGGTCCAAAAACACGCGACCCCGGCCTGGAAAAATCAAGCCTGCCAATATGCGAAAAATCGTGGTTTTTCCCGCCCCGTTGGGGCCCAGCAAACCGACCGCTTCCCCACTTTCAAGGCGCAGGGAAATATCATCCACTGCCAGGAAGCCACGGTAGCTCTTGCTTAAATTCTCCGCCATGAGCACCCGTTTCATGGTCTTGTATTCAGGCAAGAAATCGTGATTTTTTCCGTTGACGTCGAGGCCAAACCGACTGCTTCCTCACTTTCAAGGCGCAGGGAAACATCATCCACAACCAGGAAGCCACGGCAGCTCTTGCTTGAATTCTCCGCCATGAGCACCCGTTTCATGGTCTTGTATTCAGGCAAAAAATCTTGGTTTTTTCCGTTGACGTCGAGGCCAAACCGACTACTTCCCCACTTTCAAGGCGCAGGGAAACATCATCCGCTGCCAGGAGACCACGGCAGCTCTTGCTTGAATTCTCCGCCATGAGCACCCGTTTCATGGTCTTGTATTCAGGCAAAAAATCTTGGTTTTTTCCGTTGACGTCGAGGCCAAACCGACTGCTTCCCCACTTTCAAGGCGCAGGGAAACATCATCCGCTGCCAGGAGACCACGGCAGCTCTTGCTGAAGTGCTCTGCCTTGAGCACCCGTTTCATGGTCTTGTATTCAGGCAAAAAATCTTGGTTTTTTCCGTTGACGTCGAGGCCAAACCGACTGCTTCCCCACTTTCAAGGCGCAGGGAAACATCATCCGCTGCCAGGAGACCACGGCAGCTCTTGCTGAAGTGCTCTGCCTTGAGCGCCCGTTTCACGATGACGCATTTTCAAGAGACATTCATGGTTGTTCGCCGACTTTGCCGACCGGCTCCATGCTGTGTTGCACGGTCGTTCTGCGAACAACTTTCCGCAAAACTTCAGATTTGAAGGTCTGTCCATCACGGTTCCTGATCCGAATCAAGGGGACTTTCCCTGATCGCGTCTTTTGCGGATTTTGCGCAGCTTTTCCGGCGGTTTTTTTACGCGGCCTGCGTTCCGCCCCCTTCAATTCCAAGCGGACGCGACCGGTCCCTTCAAGCGATTTGAAAGTGTCGTTTCCCAAGTTGTAAACAAAGCCCTCACCACTGAGTTTGCTGCTTTTATTTTCGATACGCACCTCGCCACGAAAATAAATTACGTCCTGGTCCAAATTGATTTCAATATTTTGCGCCCGCGCTGTCAAAGTCTCACCTTTGTTCGTAATCGTTTCCAACTTGCTCGGGCCGGAAGTCGCCAGGATTTTTTCTATCACGTCCTGTTTCGAAAAGACTTCAACCCGATCACCCGACAAGCTGGTCTTTCCCATGCGAACCAACACATTTCCTTCGTAAACGCTGACTCCATCTGCTTGGTCAAAATCAAAAGAATCCGATTCAATCTGCACTCTTCTTTGCGAATCTTCTGCCTGGACAGAGACGACAAAAAACAGCGCCGACAGCAGACAATGGCAGACAATCAGATTTACCGACCGAGAAAATTTATTCATCAGAGTTCACGGTAACTGCGCACCGAAGACAGCAAACGAAATTTTCCAGTCTCGAAATTTACCACGGCACCCACCCCCTCCAGAACATTGTTTCCCTGCTGCAACACGGCCTTGTTTTCTGTTTTCGCAGACTTCCCCAAGTGGTCGACCAGCAGGTCGCTGGTCTCTAAAGTTTCAGTCGGAGTGCCCTGCTGATTTTTTTTCACGGCAAAAACATTGCCGGTAAGCAACAATTTTTCGTCGTTCATATTTCCGGTATCCGCCTGAACAACAGTAGGAGCCCCGAGCAAGGGAAAATATTTCGCGTTCACTGCTTCAATTTGCAATTCGCTTCCAGATAGGTGCTGGAGGGAGCTACCCTGAAGCTGATACAACAATTGACCCTCGGCATCGTAAACATTCAGCTTCACACCATATAGAATGTCGCTTGCCATCGGTTCAGAAACAAGGTTCTGGTTTGCCTGCTGCGGACGGCCAAGACCCGTAGCCAGAACATAAAGCCCTGTTGCCAGTCCGGCGAACGCCAGGTAGCTGAGAAAAAATACCGGCCTTTTGTTCAACTCAAATACTGAGCAACCACTGTGTCCATGCGTGAAGATGCACGGAGGATGTATTCGCACATTTCACGCACTGCCCCATGCCCGCCCGGACAATACGAAACCCAGTGCACGTGTTTCTTGACAAGCTCGTGGGCATCGGCCGGCGCACCGGAAAAACCCGCCTGCTGCAGCATCGGCAGGTCCGGCAAATCGTCCCCCATGCACGCGACCTCCTCAAGCCGCACGCCGCACTCCTTGGCAAGGCCGGCAAATACCTCGCCTTTTCTAACGAAGCCTTGGTAGACACGCTCCACCCCCAGTTCTGCCATGCGTTTTGTAACCGCTGCCGACTGTCTTCCGGAGATAATCGCAATTTCAACGCCAAATTGCTGCAGTTCCTTGATACCATGCCCATCTCTGGCACTGAATGATTTACTCTCATTGCCATGCCCGTCGATGAGCAGTTGCCCATCACTCAGCACTCCATCCACATCCAGAACCAGTAGTTTTATGTTACGCGCCAAATGGAAAAAGTTCTCTGCTGTATCTGATGTCATAAAAAGCTTGACAGTTATTCCCGGCCCTTGGACAGTCACGGGACGAGCCGGCTGCGGCCCCAATTCTACATCCCACGGCCTACCTGCCGCCAACCATCAGTGCGACACAGCCGACACAGCGATTATAATGCGAAGTACCATAGTGAAAAGCGAGGAAAACTATGAAATTACAAATAAACGGGCAACATGTTGAGGTTACTGGCCCCATGAGGGAACATATAATCTCCAGACTGAAAAACCTGGACACCTACCTCCATAAAGACGCTGCCGTACACGTCATGGTCAAAATGGAGAAACGCAGGCATGTAATGGAAATTTCGGTCGCTGCGGCACATGCCGTTTTTTTTGCAACCGCACATTCGGAAGACATGTACATTGCAGCAGATAGGGTTGTGGATAAATTGGGACGACAGCTGGCCAAGCACAAGGAAAAACGCACCAGCCACCACGAAAACGAGGTTTTCCACCACGAACCTATTACGCGTGCCAAAGGACGCTGACAATGGATTTCAGCGGCTATCTCGGTGCTTCATCAGTGCGATTGGATGTCCACTTGAAAACTCGCAAAAGGGTTTTGGAAACACTGGCGGAGATGCTGAGCGACGGCCGCAGCGACATCCAGGTGCAGGAGGTTTTTACCGGCCTGCTGAACCGGGAAAAACTGGGCAGCACGGCGTTGGGCAGCGGGATTGCCGTACCCCATTGTCGTCTGGACAATCTTCTGCAACCAGTGGCGGCGATTTTGGGTGCGGCGGCGGGAGTTGATTACGATGCCCCGGACCGCAAGCCGGTCAAACTGTTTTTTTCTCTACTGGTTCCCGGTCAGTCACACAGTGAATACCTGCACCTGCTGGCGGGGCTGGCTTCCCGGTTTCAAGACGCTCAGTGTGTAAAAGCACTGATGCAGTCACATAATCAGCTACAGATCGAGCACGCCTTGGACAACACCCAATCATGAACAACCTGGCGGCAAAATCCAAGGCTCAGGTGCGTGGACTTTACGAGGAATGCTGCGAAGGGCTGGGGCTGAAGTGGGTGGCAGGACATTCAGGAGCTGAGCGGATCTTTAGCAAGACCAACCGGAAAGGGGAACCTGCCGCCGGTTTCGTGGGATATTTCAATCTCATCCACCAGAGCCAGGCACAGATACTCGGAACCACCGAGTTGCGCTACATCCAGTCACTCGGTCAGGATGAACAGGAAAACGCACTGAACAAACTGTTCAGCCCGGAAACCGCGGTCGTGGTTGTGGCAGATGACTGCACGCCTGTTGCAGATTTCACCCGGCTTGCCGATGAGCACCACATCGCGCTTTTCTGTTCTCCGGTTTCGGGAGCGCAGATCATCTCGGACATTCAATACTATTTGACTTGGGTGTTCGCGCCGCAGGTCAGTTTGCACGGGGTTTTCATGGAAGTGATCAGTACCGGTGTGCTGTTGTCCGGTGACAGCGGGGTCGGGAAAAGCGAGTTGGCTTTGCAGCTGCTGACCAGAGGGCACCGACTGATCGCTGATGATGCCCCCCGTTTTGCGCGCATTACCCCGAATATTATCGTCGGAACCTCTCCACCGGTCATTAAAGATTTCCTGGAAGTGCGGGGACTGGGCGTATTGGACATCCAGAAAATGTATGGTGACAGTTCCATCAAGGACAGCAAATATCTGAAACTGATCATCGATCTAAAAACTCAACGGAACCACTACCAGGAAGCAGATCGCCTGCAGCCCCCGACCACCACAAAAGACGTGCTGGGCATGAAAATTCCACTTCTGACTTTGCCGGTTGCTCCCGGCAGGAACCTTGCGGTTTTAGTGGAAGCGGCCGTGAGAAACCACATCCTGGTGCAGAAAGGCCACTGCGCACACGAACTGCTGGCGGCACGCCAGAAAGCATCCCTCGAACAACAGTGACCTCGCCTTCCCTTGACAAACACAATCTCCATCGGTTCGTTCGTGCCTGCTGTTTCAGGGCCGGCCTGGACACAAAACTGAAAGCCTTGTTGCTTTGCGCTGCCTGCTGTGGCCGTTAGAATTTTGATCATTTCTCACGAAGGAGTGGGTACTGCCTTGTTGAAAATCGCCCGGGACATCCTCGGCGACATAGCCATAAAAGTATCGGTTTGCGAGATTTTGCACTCCGGCGAGTACGAGGCACAGCTGCAGTCAGCCAGACGGTCTTGTGCCGAGCTGGATTGTGGAGATGGCATCTTGGTGTTGACCGATCTGTTCGGTTCCACTCCCAGCAACATTGCGTCCCAATTTTGTTCGAGACGGGTGCGCGTGGTTGCGGGAATGAATCTGTCCATGTTGCTCAAAACTTTGCATTCACCGCAACTTCCCTTGGAGACCTTGGCGAAAGCCGCGGCGGAAGGAGCGCACCGGGGCATCCTGGAGTTGAAAAATGATAGAAAAGAAAGCCAGAATCACTAACAGACTGGGACTCCATGCCCGTGCCGCTTCCAAGCTGGTCACCACGGCCTCCCGATTCTCATGCGATATTACCATCGCCAAAGACAGTCATGAAGCCAACGCCAAAAGCATCCTCGGAGTCATGACTCTCGCGGCGGCCTTTGGGACGGAGATACGACTCATTGTCAACGGCGAAGATGAAGCGGACGCCATCCAGGAAATCCTGAACCTGTTGCACAACAAGTTCGACGAAGCAGAGTGAACCCTTCAGACCACGGGAACGAAAAATGAGTTTGTTGCTGAAAGGAACCTGCGCTTCGCCGGGAATTGTCATCGCGACCGTGCACATCGTGAATCGAAAGACAGTCGAAGTGAGCAGACGGGACATTTCCGAACCGGACATAGACGCAGAAATCGAGCGTTTCAACACAGCACTGCGAAAAACGCGGGAGCACCTCGTAGATATTCGTTCATCGCTGGAAATCAGTACTTCGCCGGGGGTTGCTTCTTTTGTCGATGCCCATTTATTGATGCTCGATGACATACCGATGAGAGTAGCGCCAGTGGAATTTATTCGCAAAGAACAGTGTAACGCTGAGTGGGCGGTGAAACATGAGCATGACAAGTTGCTGGATTTGTTTCAGCTTATGACGGACGGATACCTGAAAACCAGAGGGGATGACATCACTCAGCTGAGCAAACTCATCCTCGGGCACCTGACTGGCGAAGACCTGGCAATCAAAAAAAGTGAAAAACAAATACTGGAGGGCAAAATCATTGTCGCCGATGACTTGACGCCTGCCGACACGGTGGTTTTGAGCAACTGCAAAGTCCAGGGGTTCATAACGGAGTTGGGAGGGGTGACTTCCCACACCGCGATCCTGGCGCGCAGCATCAATATCCCGGCAGTGGTTGCAACACATGGAGCGCGGCAACTTTTACAGGAAAACGAAACCGTCATTCTCGATGGCAAAAACGGCATCGTGATCGCCGATGTTACCCCGGAAATATTTGCAGAATATCAAGAGAAAATCACCGCGGAAAAAGGTCGCAAACGAAGCCTCCGGCAATTGCGCAACCGCAAGGCAGTCAGCCGGGACGGAATCGAAATCAGAGTCATGGCGAACGTGGAACTGAATGCAGAAATTGATGCGCTGGGCTCCTCCGGTGCCGACGGAGTAGGCCTTTATCGCACCGAATTTTTGTATGCCGACCGGGACGAACCGGCAAACGAAGATGAACAGTACGAAGTCTATAAAAAAATAGTGAAAACCATGGCCGGCAAGCCGGTGACCATACGTACACTAGACATTGGCGGGGACAAGGAGTTTGACCCGGATTACCAGGGAGCACTGGCAACAAATCCGGCACTGGGCTTGCGTGGCATCCGGCGGTCCCTGAAAGAACCCGAAGTGTTTCTCGATCAACTAAAAGCGATCATGAGAGTTTCCGCTCTGGGCCCGGTGAAAATCTTGATACCCATGTTGACCAATTCACAGGAAATAACACAAATCAATCAACTGCTCCATCGGGCACGCCAGGAACTGGAGGCAGACAGGATCGAATGCGCCGCAGACATTCCCTTGGGAGCAATGATTGAAGTGCCGGCAGTCGCCTTATACGCGAATTACCTGGCAACCATGCTCGACTTTCTTTCCATAGGGACAAATGACCTGATTCAATACACTCTTGCCATCGATCGCAATGACGATGAAGTGAGCTACCTTTATGACCCGATGCACCCCGGTGTCTTGATGCTCATAAAAGATGTGCTGGAAGCGGGAAGAAAAAACCAGACCCCGGTAGCCATGTGTGGCGAAATGGCCGGCGACCCCCTGTTCACGCGCCTGTTGTTGGGCATGGGACTAAGAGAATTCAGTGCGCCCCCGAGCAACCTTCTGGAAGTCAAGGAAATCATACTGAACTGTCATGTTGGAGAATTGCGAAAAAAATGCAGTACCATCCTTAGGCCCGCAAGATCTGCTGAATTCTCTCAACGTATAGCGGAACTTTGAGAAATCACGCAATGTGACTCTCGGACCGCTTCAAGTGGTTCGAGCATGGCGAAACGACTGGGTACCCAGCTTTTTTGTTTTTTACTGTGGGATGAAAAACAGCTGGCGGCGACAAATAATGGACAGGCAGAAAAAATTGCACATCGAAGACTTGGTGAACCGGCTTTCTTCCGGCAAGCTCGCCCAGGTAAAACATTTTCTGGACAATATGCATCCATCTGAAGTCGCTGATTTGCTCGAATCTCTTCCCACTTCCAATCGCCACATACTTTGGCGCCTGGTTGAACCCAAGGAAGAAGGAAAAATTTTGCTTGAAGTCGACGATGCCACTCGCGACGACCTGATCAAGGTTACCAGTTTTGAAGATTTGCAGATCGCCACAAAATCACTGGATTATGACCAGCTTGCCGACCTGTTGGGCGATTTACCCGATACCCTTGCCGACCGTGCCTTGGCGGGAATGGAAAAACAGCGACGCAAAAGGCTGGAACAGATCCTGATTTGGGATGAAGACACGGCTGGAGGCCTGATGAACGTGGACGTAGTGACACTGAGTCCTTCATTGACGGTCGATTTTGTTTTGCGTTATCTACGCAGCAGCAAAGCATTACCGAAACATACCGACAGCTTCATCGTCGTAGACCACACCAACCACTACCTCGGCCTGCTCGACCTGTCCAGCCTGTTATCCGCCAATCAAAGCATGACGGTAAAGGATCTGATGCGAACGGATGCCGTAACTTTCGCACCCGAAGCACCTGCGGCGGAAGTCGCACGCGCTTTTGAAGATCGCGACCTGCTGTCGGCGCCGGTCCTGAACGAACAAAATGGGTTGCTAGGGCGCATTACCATCGATGATGTGGTGGACGTTATACGGGAAGAAGCCCACCAGGCGGAATTCGTTGGTGCCGGTCTCTCCATGGATGAAGGCCTGTTCAGTCCGGCAATTGTGGCTTCGCGCAGGCGTTCGGTCTGGCTGGGCATCAATCTGCTGACTGCTTTCCTTGCCGCATGGATACTCAGTCTGTTCCAGGAGTCTTTGGAAAGAGCCATCGTACTTGCGATATTGATCCCGGTTGTGGGCAGCATGGGCGGAATTGCCGGCAGCCAAACCCTAACCTTGGTGACCCGCGGCATTGCGACGGGACATGTCGGCAAAGGCAATATCTCGCTTTTGTTTCTCAAGGAATTTCATGTCGGAACATTGAACAGTCTGTTGTGGGCAGCGGCAATTGGTCTGGTCACGGCACTTTGGTTCAATGACTCGCATCTCGGCGTAATCATCGCGGGTTCCATTGTCGTCAGCCTCATCTGCGCGGCCTTGTCCGGTGTCGCCATTCCGGTTCTTCTACATCGGGTCGGCATCGATCCGGCCATTGCCGGCAGCGTTTTGCTGACAACGATTACTGATGTCATTGGCATTACTTCCTTTCTCGGGCTGGCAACTTTTTTCCTGTTTTGAAGTGTTCGACCATTTCCAGGCGAGAGCGTGGCAATGACCAGACCGGCTTTCAATCCGAAAATTTCTAGAGCCTTGCCTGCAGTCCGAATTCTTCCCCCGCATCGAGAAGCCAGAGCCCGAGATATTCGCTGAAACTGCGCCGCACCAAGATTTCCCAGGCAGGCTTGCCTGGCAAAGCAGCAGGTCGCCACAACAAAACCGGCGCCTTGGCAAGCAGGCTTTGCGCGCATCCTCCAATTGCGAAGCTGCGGAGATGCAGATCCAGGGTGCAACCTTTCCCCAAAAGGGCGGAGGCCTTTCTTCCCGACAACTGCAACAAGGCATAAGTGCCGCCGACAGCCGTGGCCACCGCATGAAGTTTTCGCTCAGCAACACCCGCGCGCAACTGCTCCGCCAATGCGGTTTCCTGAGCCGCATCACCAATCCATAACCACTCATCAGGTCTCATCCAGCATAAAACCATACCGTTTTTTTCACGAAAGGTATTGGCTTTCACAGGCAAACCGAAACCACTGAGGTCACGAATGAGCGTTGCCAGCCCCTTGTCTGTGGACTGCCCTCGAAGTGTGATGCAGCCAATATTGAAATGGCTTTCAAGCACTATCTGCGCAACCTGATGCGGGGAAGTTCGCGCCTGCTCCTGCACAGCCTGGCGCAACTTCCAGCTGATGGCCTGCAGGGACTTCCGCTCAGATTTTTTGTCGCCTGCCATTTCTGTCATAAAAACACGAATTGACTACCTGAACGCGGACCGGGTCGGATTGCAAAGAAACCGCAAGCAGCTTTTCACCACTTCGCTCCCGTCCTCTTTTCAACAAAGCCAGTGCAATCGGGTGCCCTGTAGTCGGGCTGGAATAACTGGAAGTCACATGCCCCTCAATGGCGACCGGTTTCTTCCCCAGAGGCAGACAAGCCAGTTGCGCACCCTCCGGCAACACGTATTCCCCATCCAGGGAGCGCAGACCGACAAGCTGCTTGCGGTCTTTACGCAGGCAATCAGGACGCAACAAGGAGCGCCTACCAATAAAGTCTTTGTCGCTTTTGATCATCCACTGCAAGCCAAGGTCATGGGGAACAACCGTCCCGTCGGTTTCCTGGCCGACAATGACATAACCTTTTTCAGCCCGTAAAACATGCATGGCTTCGGTACCGTAAGGCCTAAGGTCAAAGGTTTCCCCGCAACGGAACAGGGCATCCCAAATCTCCCGTGCGTGGCGGCTGTCGACGTTGACTTCAAAGCTCAGTTCGCCGCTGAAGCTGATGCGAAAAACCCGCACCGGGAAAGTCGCCAGGGTACCACTGCGAAAGGTCATGAAAGGAAAGGCATCGTTGGCAAAATCGATATTCGAACCCAGCATTTGTAAAAGCCGCCGACTTTCCGGGCCAGTTACCGTCATCGTCGACCAGTGTTCCGTGACCGAATTCAAATAAACACGAAGTTCGGGCCATTCGGTCTGCAACCAAAGCTCCATCCAATCCAGTACCGCCGCGGCACCACCTGTTGTTGTGGTCAGATAGTAAGCTGTATCACCGAGGCGCGAGATCGTCCCATCATCCTTCACCATGCCATCTTCGCCCAGCATAAGTGAATAGGAACAGTTCCCCAGCGGTATTTTCCGACAATCCACCGGGTAAAGCCGATCAAGAAATTCCGCCGCGTCGGGCCCATGTACTTCAATTTTTCCTAAAGTGGAAGCGTCCATAATGCCGACGCGGCGGCGCACTGCCAGACATTCGTGCCGCACAGCAACAGACATGCTTTCCTTGCCGCGCGGATAAAAGCGGGGGCGCAACCATTGTCCGACCAATTCAAAAACCGCACCCTTTTGTTCATGCCAGGAATGCAAAATGGTTTTTCGTTGCGGATCAAACAGTGCTTCGCCACGCTCGCGTCCAGCAATGGCGCCGAAAGTCACGGGCGTATAGGGTGGGCGAAAAGTCGTGGTGCCAACTTTGGAAACCTCTTTGCCGAGAGTGTCAGCCAGTACGGCAGCACCGCTGATATTGCCCAGTTTTCCTTGATCGGTACCGAAACCAAGCGTTGTATAACGTTTGACATGCTCTACGGAATCATAGCCTTCGCGGACTGCCAGCCTGATGTCGGAAACCGTAACGTCATTTTGAAAGTCCAGGAACTGTTTCGGGCAACGATCCATGTCCTGCCTGGATGGCATACGCCACAATGACTGCAAAGGCACTGTGGCACGCTCTTCCGTGACCGGGGGGGAGAACGATGACGGGTTGAAATCACAACGACGAACCGCGGCAAGGCCGGCGTCAAGCCCCTGTTGCAAACATGCCTGCAAACCGAAAGACCCATTACCGGCACCGGCAGACAATTTTTCCCGGTAAGCAGACAGGGGGACAAAACAGGCATTGGCTGCATCCCAGGCACATTTTCCTCCCGACTGTACATGCAAATGCACCACCGGGTTCCAACCCCCGCTCATCGCAATGAAGTCGCATGCGAGCGAGCGGGAACCGCTCTCCAGAGCATCCCCGGAAACAGACAATGGTGCGACCTTGGCCGCCTTGACCTGTTTCCGACCGGCAACGTCAAAAACCGCGTGTCCCGGCAAAACCTCAATCCCTTTTCGCTGCAAGGCAGCCCTCATATCTGTCGCTACGGTCCGACGGACATCAACCAATGCCGCAACTTCCACCCCTCTGGTGTGCAAATCCATGGCAGTCTGATACGCCGTGTCGTTATTCGTGAAAATCACACCACGTGTGCCGGGGCGCACTGCGTAACGATTCAGATAAGTGGCAACGGCGGATGACGACATGACGCCCGGGCGGTCGTTGTTGCAAAACACCAGCGGGCGCTCTATGGCACCTTGCGCGAGAACCACCTGTCGAGCACGCACTTTCCATAAACGGCACCGCGCACCTTGGCGCTTTCGCGGTGCCAGATGGTCACTCAACTCCTCCAATATGGTCAGAAAATTGTGATCGTAATAGCCGCTGACCGAACTGCGTTTCAGTACCGTCACTTCCGGCATTGCCGCGAGTTCAAGAAGCACTTCCCCTACCCACTGCATTGGGCTCTGGGACGCTATCGAACCGGTAGCCGCCAGCAGGCTGCCTCCGGGCTCGCTCTGCTCATCAGCCAGAATCACCCGCGCGCCACTGCGTCCGGCGGCAAGGGCCGCCATCAGACCGGCCGGGCCGCCGCCGGCAACCAGCACGTCGCAATGCGCATTGACATGGTCGTAGCTGTCCGGGTCAGGAAGGATTGGACAAAAGCCCAGTCCGGATGCTTTGCGAATCAGTTTTTCATACTGTTCCCATAACCATCGAGTCCACATGAACGTTTTGTAATAAAAACCCGCCGCCAGCAACGGAGCGATGAAATCATTGAACGCGAGCAAATCAAAATTCGTACTTGGCCACCCCTTGATCGTGTGCGCGTGCAAGCCTTCATACAACGATACCTGTGTGGCACGTGCGGCGGGTATCGCCGTCGCACCAGTGCCGATTTGCACTATGGCATTGGGTTCCTCTGACCAACATCCGACGATCCCTCGCGGCCGGTGATACTTGAAACTGCGTCCCAGCAGCCGAACGTCATTGGCAAGCAGAGCAGAGGCAAGCGTATCTCCCTCATAACCGACGTACAGTCGCTTGTTGAAGCGAAATTCAACCGGGCTGTCGGGCGCTATGCGTCCCTGTCCAGGCAAGCGGTTGATTTGCTCTTTCATCAGGTCCCCGGTTTCTCAAAAGGCTGACAGGAAAGGATTCGGTAACTCGTCGTGTCTCGCTCCACAACAAACCATTGGCGGCAGCCATAACTATGCTCCCACTGCTCCCGGTGCAGGCCTTTTGGGTTTTTGCGCATAAACAGGTAGTCCGCCCAAGCCGCGTCAGAGGTGCTTTCGGGATTGCCCGGCCGCACGATTTCGGCTTCCCCGCCGCACGTGAATTCGGTCTCGTCTCGCTCGCCGCACCAAGGACACTTGATTTTCAGCATGTTTCCTTTTCAGACCCTAAAAAGTCCTTGCCTCCGCAAACAAAAGTCAGGCACCTGAATACGAAACAGATCGCTCGGTTTTTCAGCATCCACTCAATGAGCGACTGCGGCGGCACCATGCTCATCGATCAATGCCCCGGTCGTAAAACGCTCCAAAGCAAATGGTGCATTCAATGCATGGGGTTCGTCACGGGCAATGGTATGCGCGAAAACCCACCCAGAACCTGGCGTCGCCTTGAATCCGCCAGTCCCCCAGCCACAATTGAAATACAGGCCGGCAACCGGCGTTTTAGAAATAATTGGACTGGCATCCGGGCATATATCGACGATACCGCCCCATTGCCGCAACATGCGCATGCGGCCGAATATCGGAAATAATTCCACAACGGCCGCCAATGTTCCCTGAACAATGTGAAAACTGCCACGTTGGCCGTAGCCGCTGTACCCGTCCACTCCGGCACCAATGACCAGTTCACCCTTGTCGGATTGACTGATATAGCAATGCACTGCGTTGGACATGACGACAGTATCCAGAATCGGCTTCACCGGCTCGGACACCAGTGCCTGCAGGGGATGGCTTTCGATCGGCAAACGCAACTCCGCCATATTTGCCAAGACACTGGCATGACCTGCCACTACCACGCCGACTTTGCTCGCCTTTATGTACCCGCGGGTAGTTTCCACTCCCTGAATTTTCTCTGCGTCACGGCGAAAACCAGTCACTTCACACTGCTGAATGATATCGACGCCGGCCGCGTCTGCCGCACGCGCAAACCCCCAGGCAACGGCATCATGGCGGGCCACCCCGGCACGTTTTTGCAAAGAAGCACCAAGGACCGGGTAACGGGTGCGTCCAAAAACCTTCATGGCCGGTATGTCTTCCTGAAGTTGCCATGGCGTGACGAGCTCGCTGTCAATGCCGTTGAGAATATTGGCGCTGACCCGACGCCTGATATCCCGCATGTCTTGCAGTGTATGCCCCAGGTTATAAACGCCTCGCTGGCTGAACATGACGTTGAAATTCAGCTCCCTGCCAAGACTTTCCCACAGTTTCAATGATTTTTCATACAGGCCGACTGATTCTGTCCAGAGATAATTAGAGCGCACGATAGTCGTGTTTCTGCCGGTATTTCCGCCGCCCAGCCAGCCTTTTTCCAAAACTGCAACACGGTGTATCCCATGCTCTTTGGCAAGATAATACGCTGTGGCCAGTCCGTGGCCACCACCGCCCACTATCACTACATCGTATTCCTCTTTGGGTTCAGGGCTGCGCCACGCGCGTTGCCAATGAACATTGCGACTCCAGGCGTTGCGCAACACGCTGAAAATAGAATACTTCTTCATGCACCAGAAAATATTTCAATTGCAGGCTGAGAGTAAGCTGTCACGACAACACTTCTTTGAGTCTGACACCGTCCAGAACACGGACATGCAACCCACCATACGGGTTTGCTGGTAAAACAATCCGCATTCGGAGTTCCTTTGCTGGTTTTGATGTCACTGACACGCAAAGTGCGGATTTCAAAACTGTAACGCACCTGGGCGCTTGTATTCACCACGGAATCATGCAGGTGAGCGGAGGAAAAACAAAGCAGTTCATTCGGTCTGGTCACCACTGGATGAATGTTTGTTTTCGGCAGTTCAGTGGCTTGCGGAACAGCAGGATAGGCATCGGCAATCGGGGGGATTGTCTTGTCCGAGGCACTGAATTTGCCGAGTGACCAGTGGGCAGACGTGTTTGCCAAAGGAAGCCGCCAGTAGGCCGGATAAAAACCTATGGTGCGCATGGCGGTCAGCGGCCAAAACGGTGCCCACCAATTGACTTGCTGTTGCCAGCCTGTTCCCCAAGTATCACGATGGGGAGGGAGACGAGATTTGGCAGACCCACCGTGTGTTTTCACGGGGGGGCGCAACGCGCAACTCAATCGTGTCCTGAAACAGATCATGCGGATCAAATCCCAAGGTCAGCAAAGCCTCGGCAAACAGTTTCCGGTAACCAGAATCGGCACAACAAAGCTCCTGCGCCTAGTGGGCGCGCTGAAAAAAATCGCCCCAAGAATAACGGCGGTGCGCATGTATCGGCAGGATATCAGGAAAGTAATTTTTTGTGAGTCGGCACAGGCTTCTTGTCAAAGTGCGCACCGGCTCCAATCCACTCACCACCAAAACACCGCCGCGAAACACTTTCCGGATCAGGTCGTCAACAACGAAAAATGAGCAACCATATACCTGACACCTGGTTTCTCTCGTAGAAAAGTCGTATTCCCTGATTTCGATCACGTGGCAAACTGCAGCAAGGCGTTTTTGCGCCAATCTTCGGTCTCCCGGACCTGGTTGAATGTAAAAACATGCAGGCCCTGGATCGTTTCGGTTTCAGTTTCCAGCACCGCCGCCAACTCTCGCAACAAGCTGTCTGGGACATATTTCAACCCCCAAAGTGCAGAACGAAGGTTTTGACTTTTGCGCAAAAAACGCAGGGAATCACCGACTCCGATTTTTATGGCAATGGCCAACAGCTTCACGGTATTAATGGTTCCCACAACCCCTATTTTCAGCGGTAGCTTTACCCCCTGTTTTCTAACATCACACAGCCATCGCCAGAGAACACCGGCGTCAAAACACACCTGCGAAACCATGAAGTCCGCATAAGCCTGTTTGGCCAGCAGGTCCTGAACATGAAGTTGCGGAGAAATCAAGGGGTGAGGTTCCGGATAAACCCCCACCCCGATTCTGAAACCATCTCCGAGCCCGGCAATATCCTTCAATAGTGGCGCCGAAGCGGCATATTCACCACTTGGCTTCAGAGCGTCACCCCCGATGACAAAAAGTTCGCACACACCCATCTCTTTGCAGCGCGCGAGAACCTGCTTCAAGTGATGGCGGTCACGAATCATGCGCGCCGCCAAGTGTGGAACGACATCACGACCCGGCTGAAGTTTTTTTATGGTCTCGCACAGTTCAACCGTGGCATCGACCCCTTTACCAGCAATGCAAGCCACAGTCACCTGCGTGCCAGGAGAAAGAAACACCAGCCGTTCCTCAATACCCGACATCGGAAAGATCTCCAGCCGACTGCCAAGCAACAATGACTTCAGAACATCGGAGTGTTCACAAACCATGAAACTGCACCTCCCTACAATGCCAGTCCTACACCCTAAAAACTAGAGTTTTTTCGACATGGTTTTCAGGCCGGTACCCAAGGACTCTGGTGTTCTGAAAGGTGTCTCCACCACTTTCGCCCACACTGGTTCTTTCGCATATTGCTCATCAAGTCTCACTGTCAGTTCGGTCCCGATGGCACACAGCTTGGTCGGCAACATTGCATAAGCGATATTGCAACCCTGCGTTGGCGAGAAAAATGCGGAAGTCACAAAGCCCACGATTTCACCGGACTCATAAACATGGTAAAAGTCAGCCGGGTACCAATCAATCTTTTCGCCGCCCATTCTCAGCCCCGCCAGCTTATGACTGACTCCCTGGTCGTGGATTTTCTGCAAGGCAGACTTGCCGATAAAATTCCCCTTGCTCAAGTCCACCTGCCAATCGAGCCCGCACTGGTAGGGGTTCGTTTCCACATCAATATCCTGACCCCAGGAAAGGATCCCAGCCTCAATGCGACGAATGTGCCCCGGTGCAATAATATGCAAATTAAACTCCTGGCCCGCTTCCAAAACCGCGTTCCACATTTTGTCAGCGTTCACAGTGGCCTCGTATAGATAGATTTCATAACCCAGTTCAGCCGAAAAACCAGTCCGCGAAAGCAGAACCGGCACACCATCGATATCCGCTTTCAGCAAACCGTAGTAAGGCATGTCTCCGATTTCAGAACCAAAAATCTTGGTCATGAGTGCTTTCGATTTCGGGCCCTGTATCTGCACTGGACAAACATCTATTTCCCACACCTCAACATCCAGACTACTTACTGCAGCTATGCCCTGCAAATAGATGCCAATACTGTTGTCGGACAAAGAAAACCAGAATGTGTTTTCATCAGGCCGCAACAAAACAGGGTCGTTCAAAATGCCACCATACTGGTTGCATAAAATCACATAGCGCCCTTTGCCAGGTTCAACCTTTTCAACCGAGCGTGTAATGACCAAATCAACCAGCTTGGCTGCATCCGGGCCGGTTACCTGTATCTGTCTTTCCACCGCCACATTCCACATTGTCACGTGTTCGGTCAGGTATTCGTATTCCTTGAACAAACCACCTTCCGACTTTGGAATATAGGCACGAGGGTGGTAGACACGGTTATAAACGGTGTAGCACCAGCATCCCGCAGCCTGAGACAAATGATGGTAAGGAGATTTTCGCACCCGTTGCGAGAGAAGCATTTTCGCCTCGTGGTCTCCGCTGTAACGAAGATTTACAGGAACATAGCGTTTGTGAATTACTTGGTTCGAACTCACGATTTCATTGCTGTCGAACATCTCGTGTTCTCCTTGGGTCTGGAGGTCAGATTACGCGGGATCAGGAAGGCAATCATTGCCTGCGAATTCCGCAAACACGCGGTAATATATATAACCTGAAAGCAATAAGCAATAGCAAATGACAGCTGTGTTTATGGGCTGATATGGCAGTGAAAAACGGCAGAAAACTCCGATTGATTGTACAACGAAAAATGCCGAAGCAGGACGACAGGCGTTATCGCAAACGGGACCGTTGTCAGCGGTTTCTAGGGGGGCTGGGGCACTGGGGCTTGCTGCCATGACAATCAACAGTGAACTGCCAGCGGAAATCGAACAGCGGTTGGCGGGGAACGAATGCTGCGAAATCAACTTTCTCCAGCGTGGGTTCAATGGGTCTGATTCAGAGTGGCGAACTGTGCGGCACCGTCCCCATGCACCGCATTGGTTGGTGAGCACGATCTGGGCGGTGAGTTCGTGGCGGACAAGAGCGCAGCAATCCCCCCCCCCCGTTGGAAAATCATGGCCTTGACGAGAAGATTTTCGTGGAGGCCGGCAAGGACTTGCCGGCAGGCGACCCGAAGATGGCTGGGGGAAGGTGGCGACGATCATGATTGTTCAGGAACCGGGAGCAACGGAGAACCAGACCGAAAGTCGCAACCGGCCGGCAGAGCAGATGCAACACGGAAAGAAAGGGCAAGAAATGATATTTCAAAATGATTGGCACCCCCTGTCTATTTGGAGTGGACCGGCGACTCCCACTCATTCGGTGGCAGCCACGCCAGCGAATGTACACGACCTAAGGAGTCTTTGATTTATTGTCGTAAGATGGGCAGTGGAATTTTCACCCTCTTCCCAAGCTGGGGATGGCACATTATGAATGTACCGGTCTTGCGGATTCCAGGCAGACGGAAAATCCAAAAGTTGGAGGTCGGTCAGAATCACCAGTCAGGGTTTCCTGAATCGGGGAGAACACAATGATGGAGCACATGGCACTTTCCAAGGCTTGCAGACACCACCCGGTTTGTGGTTCGTGAACAGCACCGGATCAGAAACCGACACACGGGGAACCCGTGGCCACTGCTGGGTTGTCGACATCACTGAGCAAGAACTGTGCTCTGCCGCAAAAAAGCCACCATCCTGAAATAAAAGCGCATGTACGAATCCCTGTTCAAGCCTCTGCAACTCAAAAACCTGACGTTCAGAAACCGAGTCATGAGTTCCGGGCACGAGCCGGCCTATACCAACGAGGGACGGTTGACTGAACGTTACAAGCTCTATCACATAGAAAAAGCAAAAGGCGGCTTGGCGTTGACGGTCTTTGGGGGGTCCTGTTGCGTATCCCCCGACTCGCCCGCGGCCTTCGGTCAGCTGGCCTGCATGGATGATTCCGTCATTGAAGAATTTCGCGATTTTTCCAAACGGGTTCACAGTCACGGTGCCGCACTGATGATCCAGCTCACCCACATGGGCAGACGCACAGGTTGGGATTGCGCCGACTGGCTGTCGCCGGTTGCCCCCTCTCCGATCCGTGAACCGGCACACCGTTGTTTTCCCAGGCAAATGGAGGACCACGACATTCGGCGAGTGAAAAATGATTTTGCCTTGGCAACGTGGCGTTGCCAGGAAGGAGGCCTGGACGGCGTGGAAATTTCTGCCGCTCATGGTCATCTCATCGACCAGTTTTGGTCCCCCGCAGTGAACAAGCGCACAGATCAGTACGGTGGCTCACTGCCGAACCGTATGCGTTTTGGCATTGAAGTGCTGGAAACCATTCGTGCGAAAGTCGGGAATGATTTCGTGATTGGAATCCGCATGTCCGGAGACGAGTTGGTCGACGGCGGGCTGGCTCCCGATGAATGCCTGGACATCGCCAAGACCTATGCTGAAAGCGGCTTGATCGATTTCATTGATGTCATTGGCGGGTCGGCAGCCAATTTTTCCGCGCTGGCGAATGCCATCCCCGACATGTGGGCAAAAATCGCTCCCTACATTCATTTGGCCGGCACGATAAAACAGGAAACAGGCATTCCAGTTTTTCATGCGCAAAGAATCCCGGACGTCACGACGGCAGCACGCGTAGTCGCAGAAGGTTATGTGGATATGATTGCCATGACACGGGCCCATATCGCCGATCCACATCTGGTGAAAAAACTGATGGCAAATCGCGTGGACGACATCCGACAATGCGTGGGGGCCGGCTACTGCATCGACCGCATTTATATCGGGAAGGACGCGCTGTGCATACAAAATCCCGCTACCGGACGTGAGGCGACCATGCCACACGTAATACCAATGGCGTCAACGCAGTGCAAAATCGTGATTATCGGTGCCGGCCCCGCCGGGCTGGAAGCCGCGCGCGTTTGTGCTGAGCGTGGTCATAAGGTGGTCCTTTTTGAGCAGGCGGAAAAACCGGGCGGCCAAATCAACATTGCCGCCCGGGCACCAAAGCGTGAATCCTTGAGCAGCATTATCCGCTGGCTGGAACAACAGGTGTACCGACATGGCGTTGATGTGCGTCTCAGCACTCGTGCCACAGCCAACATGGTGCTGGTCGAACAGCCGGACGTGGTCATCATTGCCTGTGGCGGCAGACCCAACTGCCGAGGCTGGTTTCAGGGAGGAGAACACGCACACAGTACCTGGCATATTCTGGAAGGCAAGGTGGCTGCGAAGAAAAATGTGCTGGTTTATGATGACAACGGTCAACACCAGGCGGTGTCCTGCGCCGAATATCTCTGCGGCAAAGGCAGCCTGGTGGAGTTTGTGACGCCTGACAGCAAGCCGGGTGAAGAACTGGGAGCAACCAATATCGCGCCTCACTTCAACGCTCTTTACGCGGCCGACACGATTTTTTCTACCAATTTGCGCCTCGTGGAAGTCTACCCGGAACACAGCAATTTGATTGCTGTTTTGCGCAACGAATACACGCACATCGAAGAAGAACGCGAAGTAGACCAGGTCGTGGTCGAGCACGGCACACTGCCCGTCGATGAACTGTATCGCGAATTGCTGGGATACTCCAAAAATCACGGCGAAACCAATATCGACGCATTGCTCGGCAACCAAGCACAACCCACCGGTGGCGAAGGATTGTTTGCCATGTATCGGGTCGGTGACGCACTGACCAGCCGCAACATTCACACCTCCATTTACGACTCCCTGCGATTGTGCAAAGACCTGTGACGATCGGCACTTTCATTATTTCAATACTGCTGATCACTTTCGTGGTCGCCCTTGCCGGAGCTTTTTTCCGCGTTCGTTTCTGGTTGCGCGGTCAACCGGCCGAGGTCCCGCTTTTACAGGGGATCATGGCCATCCCAAAACGCTACCTGGTGGATGTACATAACGTGATGGCACGCGACCGTTACGCGGCAACCATGCACGTTCTGGTCACTGGAGGCCTCTTGGCTTCCCTGCTGCTTCTGCTGATTTTCCTTGCCGTCGGCATGCCGACAAGCGGTTTTCTCAGGGGGCTTTTGCTGGCGGCATTGGGCGTGATGGCAGTGGGCATAGTCATGGTGCACAAGCGACGCAGGCCGCAGCCACAAAGATTGTCCGGCGGGCGGTTTACTCGTCTTCCTTACAGTCTTTTCGCCTACTTTGCAGGCTTGTTTTTTCTCGTCGCCAGGGCACCTCTGCAAAGCGACGGATTGCTGGATGACATGCTCTTGGTTTTGCCCATCGCCTTGCTCATTTGGGGATTGGTTGAACTGTTCATCGGCATGGCATGGGGAGGCCCCATGAAACATGCTTTTGCCGGTGCCCTGCATTTGGCATACCACCCACGACCGGAACGATTTCAAAAAAACACAACTTCCACCGCGTTGAATTTGTTGGACCTGGAACAACCCAAACTGGGTGTCCAGAAAATACCAGACTTCGCCTGGAATCAGTTACTCGGTTTTGACGCCTGTGTGCAATGCGGGCGCTGCGAAGTGGTTTGCCCCGCTTTTGCCGTCGGCCAACCCTTGAATCCAAAAAAACTGATCCAGGACCTGGTTGCCGGACTGGGCGCTCCTGGTGCCCACCATATCTACAAAGGCCGCGGACACCCTGGTCAGCCTCACACGCCCTCGCGCTCGGCGGGCAGTGGCGACATCGTCCCAGACCTGATTTCCGAAGATACCATCTGGGCATGTACAACCTGCCGTGCCTGCGTGCATGAGTGCCCAATGCTGATCGAGCATGTTGACGCAATCATCGATATACGACGCTTTTTGATCTTGGAAAAAGGACAGGTTCCCGGCGCGGGAGGGAAAATCCTGGAGAACACCCGCATCACCGGCAATCCCTCTGGTCGGGATTTGCGCACTCGCAGCGAATGGGCAACAGACCTGAATCTGCCGCTGATGCGCGACGTCAAAAAAGCGGAAGTCCTGCTTTGGCTTGGGGACGGTGCTTTCAACCTCCGCAACCAGCAAACCCTACGCGACCTGATCCGCCTTTTGACCAAAGCCAGTGTGGGTTTTGCGGTACTGGGTGAAGAGGAACTGGACTGTGGCGATCTGGCGCGACGTCTCGGCGATGAAGCGACATTCCAGTCTCTGGCACAACGCAATATTGCCGTGCTGGATCGTTATGACTTCGCACAGATATTAACGGCTGATCCACATGTCCTGCATTGCCTGGCTAAAGAATATCCGGCTCTGGGAGGAAAATACAAAGTGGTTCACCACACGACTTTTCTGGCCAGACTGCTGCGGGAAAATCGTTTGTCTCTGGCGAAAAACACCAGTGGCGCCGCTGCTGTATCGGTGACTTACCACGACCCCTGTTATCTGGGACGTTACAGCGGAGAGTTTTCGTCGCCACGGGAAATATTGCGTGCCACGGGTGCCTCCATTGTGGAAATGCGACTTTCAGGTCCCAAATCTCGTTGTTGCGGTGGAGGGGGCGGGGCCCCTTTGACCGACATCAAAGGAGAGAAGCGCATTCCCGACACGCGCATGGAAGATGCCTCTGCTACCGGGGCAAAAATAGTCGCCACAGCGTGTCCTTACTGCGCCGTGATGTTGGAAGGGGCAACCGCTCCCGGACCGGAAATCAAAGATATTTCCGAATTGCTGCTCGCCGCCACGGAACCATGAGTTCAGGACGTTTGCGCCGGGACCTGCGTTCTGGGCTGAATGTTGCGGCTCAACATGGAAATCGCCTGCGCATTCGCCGCAACGCGAATGGCGCGACTGCTTCAGTCACGCCAACGGCAGAGGCACGGTTGCCAGCAACTTCTCCCTTGGTCATAGAGCGCATCGCCGAACCCGCGTACCAGATCCTGGCAGTCCCAGATTGCCTGGAAAATCGTTTCAGTGTGCACGACCGGGAGATGATGGGAATGGCACGTCAGCTTGCTGATAAAGATGGCGGTGCGGTCTGCATGCTGTGTTTCAGTGAGCCGGCAAGCGACCCCGGAGCAGTCGGTGCCGACCGCCTGCTGGTGATACCGGAAGACCGGGCAGCTTACTGCCCCGATACAGATGCCGGGTGGCTTTGTTCAGCAATTTCAGATCTGCAGCCTCGCCATGTGTTGTTTCCTGACAGTCAGGAACGCGGCGGAGATCTTGGCAGACGGGTTGCCTCCATGCTGAAAGCAACGGTGGCAACCGCAGTATGGCAGGCTGATTTGAAGCATTGCACCAGGCTGGCTAAATGCGGGCGCGAAAGCATCCGTATGCCAACTCCTTTTGTCATCCTTGCAGCTGCTGGCTCTTGCCCACCTGTGCAGGGTACGTATCACGAAGCACGTCCGATAGCTGCAGGATCGGCCGAAAAACAGAAAAGTGCTTTCTTGAGCACCGAAGTCTCTATTCCTCCCCCTGCCGAGGTGCCATTGGCTGAAGCCGAATTCATTCTTGCCGCCGGTGATGGATTACGGGATTGGGACACCTATCACGCTTTGGCGGCAAAGCTAGGTGCTACCGAAGGAGGCAGCCGGGTGGTGGTGGACAAAGGTTTTTTGCCTGCGCATCGCCAAGTGGGATCGACCGGCACGATCACCAATGCACGCACATACATTGCCTTGGGCATCTCCGGTGCGCCACAACACCTGCAGGGAATCGCGGATTGTGAGAACGTGGTGGCCATCAATACTGATGGCAACTGCCACATGATGAAGCGCGCAGATCTGGCAGTCGTGGGCAGTACCCAGGAAATCATGCAGGCACTGTTGCAATCTCTGGGCGAAGAAAATGGCTGAAATTTTTGTGCTGCTTTCCGAAAGCTGCCATGTGGACAGCGGGATGCCCTGTCGTTCGCCACAGGACGCACGTGCCTTGGAAATAGCCTTGAATCTGGCAACCAGCAACGACAAAGAGATTGAAGCCTTGCATGCCGGCAATCCAGACAATCCGGTTTTGCGTGAATATCTGGGAATGGGATTGGCTGTTTTACGTGTGGTCTCTGTTCCTGCCACCGCCGAGGTGGTCATGGCGCTTGGCGCATACCTTGAACCCCGCCACCCTCGCCTGATTCTTTGTGGCAAACAGGCAGGGGCCTCGGAAAGTTCGGGCATGTTGCCTTATCTGCTCGCCAGACACCTGGCAATGCCGGTCGTCAGCGACGTAATCCAAGTCACCCTCGACCAGGACAGATGCCACTTTACACAGGCACTTCCCCACGGTTGCCGTCGGCAGTTGCAGCTGCGATTGCCGGCAATCGCAGCTGTGGTTTCCGGCCCCGACCCCCCGACACATTTTTCATACGTGCAGGCAAAGCGCGGATGCGTCACCAGTGAGACGGTTCCTTTCACCACAGACCAAAGGCCACAGTCGTGGCAAAAGTCAGCCATAAAAAAGCGTGTGAAATATATCCGCAAACCAGGGGGAACAAGTGCCGCTGAGCGTGCCTTGGCAGCGACACAAACTGCTGCAGGTGGGGACAAAACGCATTTGGAAACCACCCCCGACAAAAGCGCACTTGCCATACTGGCGTTTCTTGAAAAAACGGGGACCCATGTGCGCAGCAACAAGGCGGGAAAACAGTCAATAAAATCGCCATTGAACCAAAAAAAGCGCTGAAATGCCTGGCGGGGTAGTTGTGCTGGAGCACGTGTTAGCCTCAGGTCGCCGGGCGTTGCGCTCCCGGGGTGAGGGCTTTATGGTGACTGGGTGGGCGGTGAAAACATGTGCTTTCAGCTGCATGTTTGGGGGGCTTTTGCTGTGAGCAAGAAATCGAAGGGCGGGACAATTTACAGAAAACCTGAAACAGGAATCGGAAATCTGGCAAAGCTGTTGGTGCGTACAGCATTGCTGGTATTTTTTGGATTGGTTGCGCCACAGGAGCTTTTCGCTCAGCAGAAATGCCTGGAGACAACAACCAACCCCACTGACGGCGGCACAAAAGGTAATCCATTCCTGATAACAGAGCTTTGCCAATTGCAGAACATTAGTACAAGTCCTCGGGCACATTACAGGCTAATGATGGACATCGATGCCGCGGCAACCAAAGAGTGGGATATTGTTAGTGGTATTGCGCGAGGCTTTTCTCCCATTTAGCACTTTTTCCGGTACTTTCGACGACAACGGCAAAAAGATTTCCAACTTGTATATCAACCGAGCCAGTGAAGAAAACGTCGGCATGTTATTCCGTACTGTCAACAGGAACGTTGAGACAAGTGGCATTAGTGAGTGCCGATGTAACAGGATATAACAATGTCGACTTGTTGACAGGTAATAACGAGAGCGGCTCTATTGAGCACTGTAAAAGGGAAAGTCACGTACCAATCTAGGCTGATCGTTACCGACACCGGTACAGTGGTAGCCGCAGTAACCATATTAAACGTGGCTGTTGGTGGCCTCGTGGGCGTTAACAACAGCACTATCCATAGTAGCCGCGCAGATATAGAAGGAAAAGGGGACCGAAAATTGGGTGCCTTGGTCGGATTCAATACCGGCACTATCAGTAACAGCCACGCAACCGGGAATCTCCAAGGAGTACGAACCATTGGCAGACTGACGGGGCAAAATGGAACTGGGGCAGGCATAGTCATCGCCGGCACTATCTGCAACAGTTCTGCAAGCGTGTCAGTTTTCGGGGGGCGCATCCTGGGTGGGCTTGTTGGGCAACATGCCAGAGGCACAATCGACAAAAGCTACGCTGCAGGAAACATCTTCACATTAGTCAGCACTGGGGATGAACGGAATGCGGGTGGTCTCGTGGGTATCAATAATGCTGTCATTACCAATAGTTACGCAACTGGAGACGTCACTGGAAACATCTCTGTCGGCGAGGTTGGCTGGTAGCAATAGTGGCAGTATCTCCAGCAGCCGCGCAACGGGGCGAGCCGCAGGAGTCAATGATGAACTCGGGACGTACATTGGGGGGCTCGTGGGCATTAACGTTGGCACTGTTCGTGACAGCTACGCAACAGGAAAAGTCACTGGAAACAACTATGTCGGCGGGCTGGCTGGTCGTAATGAGTCCACAATAACAAACAGTTATGCGTCCGGGCAGACCACTGGAACAGGATCTCAGGTGGGTGAATTTATAGGTTCTCAGGAAGGTAAGCTAGTAGGTAATAGTGGCGCACGCACCCTGACACAACTACAATGCCCAACTGCACCCCCGGTCAATAATGAAACGTGCAGCGGGGCCACAATCTATTCCGGATGGAGCACTGGTCTATGGTATTTTGGCAGTGCTCGCACTTTACCACTGCTTAGGACGCAGGTTGATATTCCCGCCACGCCCACAGCTTTGGCTGCAAGCTGGCAATCCGCGAATACCCTGCAGTTAAGCTGGCAACACACTGGCGCCATTGCTTACGAACTTGAGATTGAAGGGACGTTGCAAGAATCTGCTTCGACATCTTTTCACGTCAGTGACACGCTACTGGTAACCTTACGTGAAAATGCCGCGGGTGGCGAGGTCGTATCTTATTCCGTCCGGGCATCAGAAACCAGTATTGCCGGCTACCCGGAAACTGGCGCTTTTAGTTTGCTGGATTCCCCTGGGGTAGCTCGAGTCTCCCAAGTCACAACCAGAGCGTCGTCACTGATTGCATTTTTGGAAGCCCCTGAAAACGATGGTTACGGACGTGCTCCTGACAACCCTGACTACGGGGGTCAGGTGGACAACATCGCATTGAATCTTCGCTACTCTGTGCAAATTTTTCGAAATCAAAATGAGGTGCCAATACAAGAAAAGGAAGTTGTACTTGAATTTTCGAATTTTCCTGCCAGGGTAAACTTCCTGCGTCTGGGTTATCCTTCCACGTACCAATTAGTAGCAGTAGCCAAAAATGTGGTTGGAGCCGGAGAAATGGCAGCCACCACTTTTCGCACGGCATCCCATCCGAGCGCCCCTCCCGTAATTTCTGCTCCTCTTGAAAGCACGTTCAGGGTAATTTACGGAACCACGAGCAAAAAAATGACTATAAGTGCAAGTGCTCCTGTCGGGCAGACCCTGAATTGGACACTTCCTGGCAATCCACAATATGGACGAGTGTATTTTCTGACTGATACGAATGCGCAGGAACAACAAACGACAGGCAGACAAGTTACTGTGGTGTATGAGTCCAATACCGCCAACGGGATTACCGAAGCTGGCCGGCTCCAAGTGCGTGCCATGAACGAAAATGGAACTGACACTATTACGATTAACGTGGTACCGGACATGAGCCCTGCCATCACTGGTGACCGGAATCGCACTATCGATATTTATACCCGGGGAACCCACAGTGTTCAGTTGGTGCTGACGGCGCAAGATTTTGATGGTCCGGCAGAAAATTTGCAGTGGACCTGGTCGTCAATTGATTTACCTGCCAACACTAACACCAGCGTGCGCCTGACCACCCGTGCAGTCAGTGAAGAATCTATAACGACTGTAACTTTTTCGCATTTACCTGGTTCGCTGTCAACGGGCACCTTTGTAGTTAAGGTTGCTGACGAAACGGGAGGCAGTGACATGATTCGGGTGTCTGTACGAACGATTCCCAACCGCTCACCCCTGATCGCGGGCAGTAAACCGCAAATGCTGGAAATTATTGAAGGAAGAACCACCGTATCCCTTGTCCTAGGCACCAGTGACCCTGAGCCTGGCAACGTCAGGGAATTACAGTGGTCTGTGGCCACACTGCCAAACGCACTCTACGGCAGCAGTTTGGACTTCATAGTGGACGGTTCAACTGCAACCACGACGACTGGTCCCGCAGTTCGGCTGTTGTTTGCACGTCCCGACGGCTCAGCCCTGACAGGAGAATTTGAAATAACCGTTACAGACCCATTGCTGGCTTTCGACAACGTGCAAATAATTGTTCACGAGACCCCCAACAGCTCGCCAATCATTACCGAATTTGCCGGGCGGGAAGTTTCCAACACTAACACGCTCACATTTTTTATAAACCCGGAAATCCGAGAAGTCACCATGCGTGCTATCGCCCAGGATGAATTCCTCGATGAACTGGAGTGGGCCATTACACCGAACCGCACGAACTTGGCAACAGTCCGCTTCGTCGTCAATGGTAATGAATACTCCACCGTGACCTCGGGAACCTCAGAGGTGCAGGTGAATATCTTGCGTGCCCCTGACCTTGGAGGAACAGCTGACGACAGTTTTGGACTCGAAGTATTTGATCATATCGACAACTCAGACCTGCTTCGGGTGAACGTGGTTTCACCAAATCTACCAATGGTAACCATTGCACAAGGCGCGACTTTGACGCAAAGAATTCTATTTGAAGAACGGGAAATAGTGGTAGAACTGAATACTATAAATCTGTGGGCAGGGTTAATCTGGAGCATTGAAGACCTAACATTGGGATCGGAAGCCACATTCACTGGAAGCAACCGTGAAAGCCGAGTGAGACTCAGACTGACACTTGGCGAACTGGAGGAAGCTTCGTTCACAATAAAAGTTGCCACTGGTAACAACAATGCTTCTCCCAGCGATGAAATCAAGGTGACAATATTGCGGCGTGACCCAATAGATCTTTACGATACAGACTGTATTGGACAAAATGGTTTTGCCGGCAGCCAAGGGACCAGCAGCAGTCCTTACCGAATCGCTACACTTTCCCAGTTGCAAAGAATCAGTTCAGCCAGCACGCGGCATTACCAACTGGTTGATGATATTGATATTGACGCGAGCCCGACTCGCAACTGGAATTGGGATCGAGCAGAAAATGCGTTCAGAGGCTTTTCCCCATCAGCAATTTCACTGGTTCTTTTGACGGCAATGACAGAACAATTAACAATTTGTTTATCAACCTTCCTGGTAGAAACAACATCGGCTTGTTTTCAGTTCTTGGCAGGGACGGCTCACTGAAAAATGTGGTACTGCTGAACGTACAAGCTTTTGGCGAAGATGACACAGCTCTACTGGTGGGCGCGAACGATGGTGGTTCTGTTGACAACAGTGCCGTAACCGGGTCGGTCACTGGCAATGAAAACATCGGCGCACTGGTTGGCAACTTGAACGGTGGTGTCGTCACAAACAGTTACGCGACAGCATCCATCACAGCAACCAGAGCTGTTGGTGGGCTGGTAGGCTATTCCAACGGCGACGTAAAAACAGCTATGCGTCGGGGGCGGTCATGGCAATGAATGATTCTGCGGGTGGGCTGGTGGGCTATGCCAGCGGCGACATAGAAAACAACTATGCAACGGGGACAGAGTCACAGCAACAAATGGAGACGCAGGTGGACTCGCCGGTACCGTTGCTCGCTCTGAAGGCATCAACTATAGCTACGCTACGGGGGCGGTCACCGAAAATGTTAATGTCGGTGCGCTGGTCGGCCATAACTTCGGAACTATTGACAACAGTTACGCATCAGGACCGTCAGGCAATAGTATGGATACAATTCTCATCGGCGCCAGAAGTGGCCAGAAAGATAGCAACAGTGGTGTACGTACGTTGGCACAGCTACAATGTCCAACCGAACCCCCAAGTTCTGCTGAAATGTGTGCTGGAGCGACAACTTTTTCTGGTTGGGAACCTGACACTTGGTATTTAGGCAATACTCGTACCCTCCCCCTGTTAAAAGCGCTTACCGACATTTCTGGACGGGCGGGAGTGGGCCTGCGCCTGAAAGTGTTTCTCGGCGGCGCGGTGCGCCAGGCACTCCTGCCAAAAAAATCGCGACACACCACGAAGAGATCCCGGGTGACGGTTTTGTCAGGCAATCCCGCCTGACACCAATACATTTTCCTGGTGGTTGCAACCATCGCCTGCTCGTCTTGATTGCTTTTTTCACCGTAATGGCCGAACAGCAACAAGAACGACAGAAAAACCATGTCACGCACTCATACAAATTGTTAGAATCGGAGTGCCCGTTTATCTAAATTTGTGGGTTATCATCACCTGCATGCTGTTGCACGCTAAAGAAAAGCAGCGATTCAGATTTCCAGAGTGGATATCTGATTTTGTTGCTGCGTGGACCTGATTTTCAGGAGGATATCAATGCTGAAAAGGTTCTTCGGGCTGTTTTCCAATGAGTTGGCGTTCGACTTGGGAACAGCCAATACACTTATCTACATAAAAGACCAAGGCATCGTACTGAACGAGCCGTCAGTGGTGGCTATTCGCATCGACAGTGGTGGAACGGAAAAAATTGAAGCCATCGGGCGTGAAGCCAAAGTCATGCTGGGGAGGACTCCCAAAAATCTGCGGGCAGTTCGTCCCTTGAAAGATGGGGTGATCGCAGATTTCAACACCACTGAAAAAATGCTTCAAGGTTTTATCAGAAAAGTGCATGAACACAAACTGTTTAATCCCAGCCCGAAAGTCCTGGTTTGCGTCCCTTGTGGTGCAACTCAGGTAGAACGCCGCGCAATTCGAGAATCGGTGGGCGGGGCTGGTGCCAGCAAGGTGTATTTGATTGAGGAACCGGTGGCAGCAGCGATCGGGGCTGGTTTACCCATCGAGGCACCAAAAGGTTCGATGGTGCTGGACATCGGTGGCGGCACATCCGAAGTCGCCGTGCTGTCTTTGAACGGCATCGTTTATTCATCATCCGTGAGAACCGGTGGCGACAAGTGCGACGCAGTCATCATCGAATATGTGCGGCACAAATACGGCATCACGATTGGCGATGCAACCGCGGAAAAAATAAAACACAAAATCGGGACCGCGTTCCCCGGGAAAGAAAGGCTGGAAATAGAAGTGCGTGGCAGAAATAACACCGAAGGAGTGCCGCGCGGTTTTGTCTTGGACAGCAATGAAATTCTTGAGGCCTTGCAGGGGCCTCTGGCCACAATCCTCAGCGCCGTGCGCACCGCACTGGAACACACACCGCCGGAGCTCGGTTCGGACGTTGCCAACACTGGAATCGTATTGACTGGAGGCGGAGCATTGTTACGTGACCTAGACAAGTTCCTCATGCACTCGATCGGAATACCGGTGGTTATCGCCGAGCGTCCGCTGACCTGTGTCGCCGAAGGGGGAGGGAAAGTACTGGAGATGCTGCAGAGCGGGCATACCGATTTTCTAATCGACTCCTGATGCTTCCCTGAATGACTCTCCTGACCTAGAAAAACCTGCAGACCAACAATAAAATGGGTCATGACAAGTTAAGCATGTTTAAAAACATGATAAGTATTGTTATGACAATGAAAAACAAATATGTAATTCGTTCAAGAATTTCTGAGCATAAATTTAGAGAAATTATTCGCTATTTTTCTTTGGATTTGAACGCCGTTCAAATCCAATAATTAACAAAGTTAAGTAGACAAACTATTAATCAATATTTAAAGGCAATTTGCAAGCAGATTGCCAGAGATTCAACCAACCAATCTGCCCTATTAGTGGGACAGATTGAAGTTGATGAATCTTACTTTGGGGCAAAAAGAGTCAAAGGTGTGCGTGGTCGTGGCACCAAAGGTAAAACCAAAGTATTTGGTTTATTAAAACGCGGTGATAAAGTTTATACTGAGATTGTTCCAGATTGCACTGCAGCGACTTTAACCAAGATAATTAGAGGTAAAACAAGTATAGATAGTGTTATTCATTCTGATGGCTGGCGTGGGTATAATGGTTTAGTAGATTTTGGTTATAAGAAGCACTTTAGAGTTCATCATGGTGAGAATGAATTCGCCAGAGGAAATTCTCATATTAATGGCATAGAGTCATTTTGGAGTTATGCAAAAACTAGGTTGGTAAAGTTTAAAGGGATGGACAAAAGTACATTCAATTTACATCTTAAAGAATGTGAATTTAGATTCAACAATCGCAAGCAAAATCTTTACAAGATTTTGCTTGGAATATTCAGAAAAGAGCCGCTTAACTTGTCATGACCCAAAATATATTCAGATTCCAGGACGTTACTCCACACGCTACCGCGTGTTGTCTTCTTTCTCTCACCTTGATGTTCGTACATAAGCTGTACCAACAGCCACTCGACCATCTCCTCAGCACCCCTAAAAAAACAATCCTTGCAGGAGTGGAATACATTGATGAAAAATACAGCCATTTGCGGTCTCTCCTCAGCGAACAAGAAGGACTGCTACTGGAAATAAACGAGCTGCAAAAACAAATCCATGTACTGAAAATTGAACATGATGGTTTGAAAAACCAGCTGCGAGACAAGCTGCATCACGAAGGTTTTATGGGGAAAATTCTCGTATCACCCAAGGTGCGAATAAAAACAGCACGCCTGGTGAAGTCGGTTTTGACGCCCTTGCAACAAACCATCACTTTGAATAAGGGGCAAGTGGACGGCGTTTACGAGGGGCAGGCGGTCCTGGACAGTGCCGGCATTACCGGGCGCGTCGTGTCACTGACCCGTTTCACTTCCACGGTCATGTTGATCTCAGACCCCAGTCACGTGATGAATGTAGAAATTGAACGCACCGGCTATCGGGCCTTGTCCGCCGGGGTGGGGCAGGTCCAGCAAATTGACCTGCTTTATATTAAAGAAGATGCAGAATTGCACATCGGCGACAAAGTAGTGGTTTCCAGTCTGGACATGACTTACCCACGTGGCTACCCAGTGGGCAAAATCAGCAACCTGCTCCCCGATTCCGGGGTTGGCTTTACTGGTGTCACTGTCAGGCCTTACGCCAACCTGGGACATGCGCAGGAAGTCATTATGGTGTGGAAACAGGTCGCAGAAGAAGTGGCAAACGACAAAATTACTGCCTCGGCATCGCAGCCATGATGCAGAATCATGTTTCCACCGTCATTTTCTCCTTGTCGGCCGCGTTTTTGCTTTCGTCACTGCCAATTGCAAAACATGCCCTGGCTTACTGGCCGGAATGGGTTGCCCTGGTTGCGATTTACTGGTGCACAAGCATGCCGGAAAAATACGGTGTCGGTTTCGCGTGGGGGGTGGGGCTTCTAATCGACATGCTGTCCGGACCTCTGCTGGGGCTGAATGCTTTGATGTTCACCTTGCTTACCTACCTGCTTTTAGGTGTCAATCGCTTCGTTGAAAACAAAACGCTTCTTCAGCAAAGTCTGCTTGTCGGGGTGATATTCATGCCTTGTCTCCTCTTGAAGCTCTGGACGGCGAGAATCTTGGACGTGGGGGCCGAAGATCAACAGCTATGGTCGGTGGCACTGGTCAGTGCACTGGTCTGGCCCTGGGTCTATTCGGTACTGACTGCGATGCGCCAAAAATCCATGCGGACGGGCAGGAATCAGGCAATATTTTGAACAGTCGCTGGATTCAGCCTTGGTCGAAAGGCTGGCATAGGCGGCGATAGCCGGGAGGGATGTTTTCAGGACACTTGCCGCATTTTTTGTTGGCGGGGACTGCAAGATCAATCATTTTCGGATAGGGTAGCTGCAACGCATCCATGAAGGCAATAAACCCCTCGCGCGTCTGGTTCCCCCCCAAACGAGGATTACGGGTTTTCTCCTGACCCATCGTACTGACCGAACGCTGGTTATAATCGTGTCCAGGATAGACCAGCGTATCATCGGGTAGAGAAAACAGCTTTTCGTGAACACTGTCATACAGAACTCCGGCATCACCAGATTGAAAGTCCGTTCGCCCACAGGAATCGATCATCAGCGCATCGCCGGTGAAAACCATTTTGTGCACACCGGCATCAAGCAAATAAGCGTGGTGCGTATCAGTGTGTCCAGGCGTGAACAAGGGATGAAGTTCTATGTTCCCCCAACTGAAGGCTTCCCCTTCGCGCACTCCAATATCCCGACAGGGAATGTCGTCCATGGTGGAACCCGCGATTTTGCAATCTGTAATGGATGTGAGCCGAACTGCACCGGTAAGATGATCAGCGTGAATATGGGTCTCGAGCGTACAACCGAGACGGAGACCCAGATCAAATACCACTTCAAGCGCCTGATCGGCCGTATCAAGCACCGGATCCAGAAGAATGGCCTCACCACAATCTTGGCAACCCAGAATGTACGTGTATGTATACGAAATTCGGTCAAATATCTGCCTGAAAATCATCTGGCCGACCTGTTACAAGCCTTTCTCGTCAACGACGACAAAAAGCGACTGGCCGGAATCCGCAGCTGGTCTGTCTGAAAATGGACACAAAAAAACTGCACGCCTTGCTGTTATCCCATTTCCCGGACGCATCGCTGGTGGTCAAAGGCGAAGCGGGGAAATTTGAAGTACACATCAGCAGCGTACAGTTCAGCGGTAAAAACATCATCGAGCGCCACCGCGCCGTGTATGCCGTGGTCAACGAATATATCAGAAACGGTACCGTTCACGCACTGACCATCAAAGCACATACACCTGAAGAAAACCGCCCGCCCCAAAAACCCACTATCTGAAATCTCCAACGGCGAATGTTCCCAGTCCTTTCTGGCTTGAGAACCAGCTGGACAGCGCTTTCATATCGACTTCATCAAGCACCGCCGCCATACTGGACATGGTTGGATTTTTGCGTTTCCCAGATTTATAGTCTTTCAGTGTCTGGTACAAATAGTCATGCCACTGTCCTGCCAGGCGAGGAAAATTTGGGACCACACTGTTCCCATCCACTCCATGGCAGGCGCTGCAGCTGTTGACATGAGTCGCAATGCCTGCGGGCGGTTCGTGCGCGGCATCTGAACCAGGGGTCGCAAAGCTTGCAAAATAAGCAGCTATATCTTCTATGTCCTGGTCTGAAAGCGTCATCGACTGCGCCCGCATGGTCGGGTGCGCCCGCTTTCCACTCCGGTAAGCATGCAAGGCGTCTTTCAGGTAAGCCGCATGCTGTCCCATCAGCAGGGGAACGTGGTAAGTCGGGTAGACGTTGGTTAATGAGGGAATACCATGACAACCCAAGCAGGCTTGCGACTTTTGCTTTCCGGCACCCACATCGCCAGCGTATATCGCCGCAGAGCACAAAAGAAAACCGATAGTGAATACCGCAGAAACAGTCTTCCGCATCGAATTTCTCTCCCTATCAAACTTCAAACACCGGGTTGTGCCGCCCGGCATTGCGGCGTTAACAATCCCGTTGTCTCTGAACACAGCCTATTTTCCAGCTTGTGTCACGACCAGTTGAAGCACACGGCGCCCATCGGCGTTTTTCACTTCAATACTCAGCCCACCAAGTTCAAGTCTTTCGCCTCCCTCAGGCAGGCACCCCAGCTGGCTGACCACCATTCCGCCAACTGTCTCGGTCTTTTCTCCATTACTTGGCAAAGCAAAATAGCGATTGAAATCATCAATCGACATCAGCCCATCCACCAAAAAAAGACCTCCATCCAGCTTACGGATACCGGCAGGTGCGTGAGCACCATCCCGATCGACAAAATCCTCGAAGACCTGCCCGAAAATATCATTTGATGTCACCAACCCGCTGGTGCCACCGTATTCGTCCACCACGATTGCCAGATGTGTGTGCGCCCGCTTGAAACCATCAAGCAATCGACTTAATCTCCTGCTTTCCGGCACCACAAAAGGCGGGCAGACATAGTCACGAATATCAAAACCACCATTGACACTGCCGGTCACGCGGGCTCCCAGAAGGCTTTTGACTAGAAGAATGCCTACAACATCATCCAGATCATCGGCGATGACCGGGAATCTGGTATGGCCATTTTCCACTACCGTCGCCAGAATTTCATCATAACTCGCCGAATGTGAAACCACTTTCATGCGTGAGCGCGACACCATGACATCGCGGACGCGGAGATCATGGAGGCGCAAAACATCGCTGACCATGGCATGCGAAAAATCGTCAAGAAAACCGCGCCGTGCTTGGCTGTTGAAGAACTCGAGGAATTCGCGGCGGTCATGTAAAAAGAAATTAGCCAACCAACCAAAAATCCTGTGCCGCCCAGGCGGGGGTTCTTCCTTCTTCCGTATCTTCACGAACTGTTCCCGGCAAGCAATGACTGCTCATGCCCGAGACATGCCAGCGCTTTCCTCTCCATTTTCGCCATCACTTCGGCGGACTCTTCACTTTGATGGTCGTAACCTTGGAGGTGAAGCAAACCGTGAACGAACAAACGCGCCCAGTAACTTTCCAAGGGGATTCCCTGGCTTGAAGCCTCTTTTGCGAGTACCGGCGCACTGAGCACCAAGTCACCCAAATAGTTCGGGAAAAACCTGAGATGCGAAGCAAAAGGAAAGGAGAGCACGTTGGCCGCGTACGAGCATCCGCGATACTTGCGGTTTAATTCCCGGGATTCTTCCTCACCCACAATGCGTACGCAGACCTCGCAAGCCTGACTTGCCAAAGCTTTAGCCCAACACTCAAACATCCGGTCTTCAGGGATCTCGTAGCAATCCAGTTTGCCGGGCAAAGCCCGTTGAACACAGACTTTAACTTGGCTTGTCGCTGGCGGACTTTTCATAGGCTGCAAGAATAAACTCTACCAAAGAATGACGGCAAATATCCCCACGTTGAAAAAATTTGTGCGCGACACCGCCAAGATTTTTGGTAATCCGCAGGGCATGGGACAAACCAGATTCCTGTCCGCGTGGCAAATCAGCCTGCGTAACATCGCCGGTCACCACTACTTTCGAACCCTCACCAATACGGGTCAGAAACATTTTCATTTGCTTCGGAGTGGTGTTTTGTGCTTCATCCATGATGATGAAAGAATGGCTGATGGTGCGGCCGCGCATATACGCCAGTGGCGCTACTTCAACCGTGCCGCAGGACATCAGCATTTCCACTCTTTCGGGAACAATGATTTCATGCAGGGCATCGTAAATGGGGCGCAGGTAGGGATCAATTTTCTGAACCATGTCCCCGGGCAAAAACCCAAGATGTTCACCAGCTTCCACCGCGGGTCTAACCAGAATCAGTTTTTTTACCAAGTGCTGCTCCAAAGCTTCAATCGCCAGAGCCACCGCCAAAAAAGTTTTTCCAGTGCCGGCAGGACCAACGCCAAAAACCAGGTCGTGATGACGAATATCCCTTACATACTCCGCCTGCCTGGTACCACGCGTTCGAATATCCTTCTGTCCAACAAAAACAGTTTCATCCCGCCGGTTGTCTGCAACTGGGGAATTGTCGTTGCGGTGGCGTTGCAAGCACGAGCTGATATCCGCATCGGAAAGATTTTCCTGTGCGGCAGAGCGGTATAACTCCTTCAGCACTGTCACAGTGCGCCTGCCAGTATCTTTGACGCCGGTTACCGAGAAATGGTGACCACGGTTGCTGATCACGACACCCAGATTTCTCTCCAATCGACGCAAGTGTTCGTCACATGGCCCGCAAAGGTTCGCAAGGCTTGGGTTATCAATGGGTTCCAGAAAAAAATCAAAGCGGTAACTCACGGCAGATATTTTACGACAAGAGTCTCAGCCAAGGTTCAAATGCCACATATTTCACCGCGCAGGGTGTTCGACAATGCTTCTCTTATTTTCACTTTCACCAAGCTACCCACAGAACAGGAGTTTTCCTCTGCTTCGCGTAGCGCGGGAAAATTCACCATTTTGTTGTTTGCGGTTCGGCCACACAGTTCATTATCCGACCTTTTGGAAAGCGCTTCAACCAATACCTCCTGAACCGAAGCAACCATCGTTTCGGATATGCGTTTCGCATGGTCTCCCAAACATCGTTGCAAGCGCTTCAAGCGCTGTTTTTTCACTTCCAGAGACACATCATCCGGCAACCGGGAAGCTGGTGTGCCAGGACGTTGGCTGTACAGAAAACTATAGGAAGTATCAAAACCTGTTTCATCAACGAGGCGCATGGTCTGATCAAAATCCGCGTCGCTTTCCCCTGGAAAACCCACGATGATATCGGTGGAAACAACCATCTGCGGCCGGACTTTGTGTAATTTACGTACAATGGATTTATATTCCAGAACCGTGTAGCCCCTTTTCATGCGCGTCAGCACGCGGTCGGAACCACTTTGCACTGGCAAATGAACATGGTCTGTGAGCTGCGGCAGATCAGCGTATGCCGCAACCAATTCGTCACTGAATTCCAATGGGTGCGGCGAAGTAAAGCGGATACGTTCAATTCCTGGAATCTCAGCGACATGATACAGCAAAAGTGCAAAATTCACTATCCTCGGTGCTGCCAAGGAAGCATCCCCACGCCCGCGGTAAGCGTTTACATTCTGCCCCAGCAGTGTGACTTCCCTCACCCCCTTCGTCGCCAGCAACCGGATTTCATCCAGAACGCTGACAAGAGGGCGGCTGACTTCCGGCCCGCGGGTATAGGGAACAATGCAAAAAGAGCAGAATTTTCCACATCCTTCCATCACCGACACAAATGCGCACGCCCCCCCAGCCGCGCCAGGCTCAGGAAGATTGTCAAATTTCTCTACAGCAGGAAAGGAAACATCGACAATCTTGCCGCCATCGGTGTGCACCGCCTCGTACATGGCTGGCAACCTGTGTAAAGTCTGCGGACCGAACACGATATCAACACAATGTGCTCTTTCACAAAGCGCCTGCCCCTCCTGACTGGCAACACAGCCACCGACGCCAATCACGACATTCGGATTTCGCTCTTTCAGTGCGCGCCAACGCCCCAGGAGAGAAAATACTTTTTCCTGGGGTTTTTCACGCACTGAACAGGTATTCATCAGCAACAGATCCGCTTCTTCGGCTGAATCAGTCGCTTCCATTCCGTGCGAACTACGCAACAAATCGAGAATTAGACCGGAATCGTACTCGTTCATTTGACAACCGTAGGTTTTCAGAAACACTTTTTTTCTTGACAACGCCGGATACCTCCTGTTTGCAATACCCATAATTCCTCGCAAATCGTACGCAATCCTGAGCAACTCTCTGATAATGGCACAGAAGCCTGCTGTTTTTCAAAACCCTGCTCGGCTTGGTTGACTCAGCACTTGTTGCCACACCAGTCCCCCAAGCACGAAATACAGACACCAAAAACAGGTGGATGGGGTAGCCGCAAACCAACACCTGACATGCTGAAAATAACAGGCTCTCCGGGTCAACTCGGCACTATGGACTTCGTGTCATGCCTGCTGTTTCGGCACCGGTTTCAGGTGTCGCATATCGTCAGCAGAACCCGAAACATCTCAGGCAATCAGCAGAGAGTTTCATAAGGACTGAACGGACAAGGTGTTTCCCGGAACGCCTGACGAGACAGCCTTCATCCTGTCCAAACGACACAAGCAGTCAGCAAAACCCTGTTTTCCCGGCCTCACCCGCCAAGATGAAAGGTTGCCAAGCCTTGTTCAATCCAGACAGGCGGCGGAGAACATTTTCGCTTGGAAACATTTGGGCTTGGAACAGACACGGCTAAAAGGGGTTTTATCACCAGTGGAGCATGAAAAACAGGACGTCGTGTCGATGGGCATTCACTCTGTTGCAAAGACAGGAAACGGCCTGCACAACACGATGGGGCGTATTCGGCATATTGGATGGTGTGGGAAATATTGGCATACAGTTCACCCACCAAGGGGTCTGGCAGCACGACCAGCGAGTCCTTGCATTGACCGAAACAGTTGATTGCAGGGGCGGCGGCGGGACAAGAAAGAAATTCTTTCGGCACTTCCCATCCTTCATCCACCCTGTGCCTCCTCAGTTGCGACCAGCGACAGGAAACGGCCTTTCGGCACAACACGATGGGGCGCGATGGGGCGTATTCGGCATATTGGATGGTGTGGGAAATATTGGCATACAGTTCACCCACCAAGGGGTCGACAACACGACCAGCGGAGTCCTTGCATTGACCGAAACAGTTGATTGCAGGGGCGCCGGCGGGACAAGAAAGAAATTCTTTCGGCACTTCCCATCCTTCATCCACCCTGTGCCTCCTCGTTGCGAGGACAGGAAACGGCCTGCACAACACGATGGGGCGCGATGGGGCGTATTCGGCATATTGGATGGTGGGAAATATTGGCATACAGTTCACCCACCAAGGGGTCGACAACACGACCAGCGGAGTCCTTGCATTGACCGAAACAGTTGATTGCAGGGGCGCCGGCGGGACAAGAAAGAAATTCTTTCGGCACTTCCCATCCTTCATCCACCCTGTGCCCCTGTCGCTCACAAACACCTGCAAATTTCAGAAAGCGGAAAAGACAGCACAGTCGGTGTGGGTTAAGGAATGCATGTGGCAGTAGTGAACCGTATGGCTTTCGCTATTGTCGAGATTTGAACATTGCACACATGCCACGGCAAATCTCCCCAACCCCACACACAAGAACCCACGGGCCCCATCAAAATCGTACTGCCCCGGCAAAAGACCTATGAAACTGCCAACATCAGGTTGCCACAAGCTATGATGGATAATGCAAGAGCAGACGAAACAGTCTGCAAATCCCAAACTGAACCCGGTTTATGCTATCATTCCGACGGGATGCCGATGGGGGAAAAGCCAACCATTAAAATACTGGCGGGAAGGTATTCAAGCATCTAGGAAAGGGAGAAAAGTAGACATGGGGCCACAGTTTTACTCTATAACAGGCGCACCGGACGCTGAGATTTCATTTGGCAAGAATGGGGCGAGAGTCCGAAACCGTTCAGGAAAAAAGAGTGTTTTTGGCCGGCTGACCTTCTGGATTTCCAGAAAAACCGGCTGGTACCAGAAACGCAATCGGAACACTAGACGCGCCTATCTTACCGAGCTTAACAAACGCTTCCAACTTGGCGACAGCGACAGCGACAGCGACATCGAAATCTTTGCCTCAGACACTACTTCTGAAAAACAAGGAAACGCACCACTGCGAATACAAGACGTTACTAAAACGGAAAATGCTATCCGCCGTGAACAATCAAAGATTGAATTGGGAAAACGAATTGGGGAAATCCGCAAAGAGCGCACAGTGGTACATGAAGAGCATCAAGGGATTCGTGACGACATGACCAAACCCTACCAGCAGTACAGACCCCTCCCCCCCCTGTATAAATGGCAACCCCCAATGGCTCAGCAGATGCAGCCGCACTGGCAGGAAAAAGACTACATGGAGGGCATTCAAGACATTGCCGGTAAAAAACTTCAAGCTATGTCCACCAACGGAAGTTTGCCACCATCAAAAAACGAAATTGAAAAACTGGCAGACGATATTGCCGCCACATCGCAAACCGAAGCCGTAAATGCGATCTTGCAAGATATTGCCCAAAAAAGCAGGAAAAACCAGATCTTTCATAAGCGTTTGATTTATAGATTGGCAAAGGATGTCAGCCATGAAGTCACAGGCAATGATATCCAGCCGGGTGGTAGAAAAAATGAGGGTGATTATTACGCCGTCTTGAACAGAATTACTCCCAACCAGGAATACGAGGAAGAATTAGCTAAGAAAATTCTCTCGTTGACCGAAAAACTTCTCCAAGACCCACCCGCTAAAGTAGGTGAGATTTACGACCGGATTGACGCCGAAGTGGAGCAATTTATAGTGGAACGAAGCGGCCCTCTTCTCCGGGAATTCCGCGAGATTTTTCAAGCGAAAAAGAACTCGTCTCCTGATGTTCTTGCAGATATTTTTCAGTGGGTTCTCAATCAACAACCAGCGCAGGAGGATTGTTCCGTCCCCGGCATCGGGGCTGCGTGTGTTGCTTTGACAGAAGAGATACAAGGCCGCGGTGTCTCGGCGGATAAAAGCGCAATTATTAACGATTGTGCCGAAAAACTGTTCGAACAATTTCAGTGGCCATCGACAAAAAAAGCCACATTCATGCGTGACCTGGCAGGTGCTGTCTGCACCGTTTTGAACAAAGAAGCGATGAGGAAGCTCGCTGAAGAACTTAGAAGGGAAACGCCCCCTGAGCGAACAGCGGAGGCACCATCTGACTTCAACCCCATACTTGACAGCGTTGAAGAAGAAACCAGTTTTTTTGATCAACTGCCCAATGCCGCTCAATTGCTTCCATCCCGGCAAAAAAGCTTCGCCATGGAGTTGCTTGAAGTCTGGGACGCCAATACTGTTTCCTAAAATCAAAACGCTGACGGTCCAATCAATGAGCCCACCCCGACCAGGTGCAGCTGGTCACATGCGACCGTAAACAGAGAGTCGCACCTGCCTGGATCGGAAATTGATGCAGGCCTTGTATTTAATCGCTTTCATTTTTTACCTGTCCTGCTTTTTTTTTCTTGTCAAAAGATTAGGCAAACGGGAAACCGGAATTGACTGGCGCACTGCCGCATCCTGGCTGGCGGCACTGCTTGCCCATGGTGGTGTGCTGGGAGCAACCATGATGGTCCACGGACAAATAGACCTGCCTTTTTTCAGGGCGGCATCACTGACGGCTTTCATTGTTTCCACCATCACACTCATCACTTCCCTCTACCGGAACCTGGCGGTAATCGGCCTGGCCATCGTGCCACTAGTTGTTTTCCTGTTGGTCCTCGACTGGCTGGATGCCGACGCCACCAGCCTCGTTACCACACCCGATGCCGGGATCCGCTTTCACATACTGAGCTCTTTGCTTGCCTACAGTATTTTGAGTTTTTCCGGGGTACTGGCAATTTTCCTGTATTTTCAAAACCACCAGTTGAAATCAAAGCACAGCTCTGCCTTACTCTTTTTCTTGCCGCCACTGGACGCTATGGAAGCGTTTTTGTTCAACCTGGTCTGGGTGGGCATGGCATTTCTGACTTCTGGGCTGCTAAGTGGCTGGCTTTACCACGAAGATTTGTTTGCACAACACCTAGTACATAAAACAACCCTGTCGATTTCCGCTTGGCTTGTCTTTGTTTTTCTGTTGCTGGGCAGAAGTTTCTTTGGATGGCGAGGGGAACGCGCGGTACATTTCACGCTGACTGGCATGTTTCTCTTGATTTTCGCTTACTTCGGCAGTAAATTCGTTTTAGAATTTCTGCTGGCAGTGCCGGCAAATGCCAGTTCGGATTCCTATGTTCTTTGAGGAAATTTCCACGGCAACATTGTGCCTCTCCATTTTCGTTCTGCTTCTCATGTCGGCCTTTTTTTCAGGTTCGGAAACCGCCCTGATGTGCGCAAATCGCTACCAGCTTGCCCACCTCAAAGAAAGAAATCACGCCGGTGCCAAAAGAGTGCTGAAACTGCTGGAAACCCCCGACCGTTTGATCGGCCTCATACTGCTTTTCAACAACCTGACCAATATCCTCATTACCCAAATCGCCACACTGGTTGCCTATCGACATTTTGGAGATTTAGGGATCGCCATAGCGACGGGGGTTTTGACTTTCACTATTTTGATTTTTGCAGAACTGGCACCAAAGACTTACGCTGCCATACACTCACAGGAACTGGCACTTCCCGCTGGACTGATATTTGTCCCGCTCTTGAAATTAACCTATCCTCTGGTCTGGCTGATTAACGGCTTTTCCAATTCTCTGTTGCGCCTGTTTGGCTTTAGAAAAAGCACACAAACCATAAAGCCCTTAAGCAGTGATGAACTGCGTGCCGCCCTCAGTGCTTCGCAAAGGGATGCACGCAATGAAAACCATCCCATGTTGCTGGGCATACTCGATCTGGAAAAGCGAACGGTCAAGGACATCATGATCCCGCGCAACGAAATTGTGTGTGTGGATTTAGCGGACAAGTGGGAAAACATTGAAGCCAAGTTGCGCAATACCATTTACACGCTTTTGCCGGTATGCGAAAATGACATTGCCAATCCACTGGGCTTCGTACACATCCGTGACGTGTTAAAGCCCATGGCTGACGATTATCTGAACAAAAAAACACTGAAGAGCCTGATGCGTGAACCATTTTTTGTTTCCGAGCAAGCGCTGCTGTTGCACCTTTTGCTGGATTTCAAACGCTTGAAAAGACGCCTGGCGCTGGTTGTCAACGAATACGGAGATGTCATAGGACTCGTATCACTTGAAGATCTGCTGGAAGAAGTGGTAGGCGAATTCACCAGCGATCCTGCCGCCTATGACTTTGCTTTCCAGCACGGCGAAGATGGGGTTATTGTTGACGGGGGTTACCACATCAAGGATTTGAACCAGGAATTGAGCTGGAATCTGGAAGAAAAAGGACCGATGACCATCAACGGTCTCATCCTGGAATATTTGGAAACCATTCCGAAAAGCGGCACCAGCGTGATGATTGATGGTTATTCTTTTGAAATTCTCAAAGTACACCGCAACGCGGTCAAAATGGCACGCGTTCGTGCCCATTCGCAAAACAAAACCTAATTTCACAAACCGGGATTCAGTGAGCAGCGGCACAGCATCCTGGTGGCAAATGTATGACCGCCTGGTACTTGCTCACCCTTGGCGAACTTTGCTTGTGCTGTTGTTCCTGAGCACTGCTTTAGTCTGGAATGTGCGTGATTTCACCTTGGATGCGTCAGCAGACGCATTGCTTCTTGAGGACGATGATGAACTGTTTTTCTACCGAAAAACCGTCGCAAAATTTGCCGACGACAGTTTCCTGGTACTGACTTTCACTCCCGAACAGGATTTGTTTGCACCGCAAACATTAAAAACTGTCCACAACATCAAAAACCGTCTTGAAGCGCTGCCGGGAATTAAAAATGTGTTTTCCCTGTTGGACGTTCCCTTATTGAATCGGATACCTCTCAATAAACTGGGCGGGGAACTGCCGGCCATCGAAACTCCGGGAGTTGATTTGCAACTTGCCCGGAAAGAACTTCTTGACAGCCCCCTGTCCCGTGAACTCTTGGTCAGCAAAGACGGCAAAACCGCCGCTTTTCTGTTGTTTATGCAAACCCCCAAAAACTATCAAAGGCTTTTTGAAGAACGGGAACGCCTGAGGGAACTGAAGCGTACCGGGCAACTGGATGAAGAGCAGGCGCAGGCACTTGCGCATCTAGGCAAAGAATTTGCAGCAGTAAAAACAATCCAGAACGCGAAAGAGCACGAACTGATCGGCAAGATCAGGGAAATCATGGCCATTTACCGGAAAAACAACCGGATGTTTTTGGGCGGCGCAGCGATGATCAGCAACGACGTTATTTCCTTTGCGAAAAACGACCTGCTGGTTTTTGGAGTAGCGGCATTTCTGTTGATGGTTGCCACACTGGCATTTGTTTTCCGACAGTTACGCTGGGTTGTTTTACCCTCTGCCTGCTGCATTCTGAGCACCTCGCTGGTCATTGGACTGCTGGGCTGGCTGGACTGGCCAGGAACCATTGTTTCAACAAATTTTGTGGAACTGCTTTTCATCATCACCATGTCCATGGTCATACACATCACGGTTCGCTACCAGGAAATGGTCGCACAAAACCCGGCTGTACCACACCGCGCATTGATCAGTGACCTGATCCGCTTCATGTTCAGGCCCTGTTTCTATACCTCTGCCACCACCCTCGTCGCATTCGCTTCGCTCCTGTTGAGCGGGATACGCCCGGTAATGGATTTTGGCTGGTTCATGGTAATCGGACTCGTCTTCGGATTTGCCGTTGTTTTTTCTTTTTTCCCCTCTGTTTTACTACTATTGAAAAAAAGAAGACCGAGGGACGCAAAAGATTTTACTGCTAAATTGACACACACACTCGCGATTTTCACGAAACGAAAGCGCAAAGCGATTTTGTTTGCGGCCGCAGCAATTGCCGTGATAAACGCAGTCGGCATCAGCAGGCTTGAGGTGGAAAACCGATTTATCGATTACTTCAAAAGCGATACGGAAATTCACCAGGGCATGCTGGAAATAGATCGCCAGTTAGGAGGCACCACACCATTTGATCTCATCATCAACAAACACGGTGCAGTGGTCGAGGAAGCTGCCACGGTGCCGGATGAAAGCCACGATTTTTTTACCGAGTATGAAAGTGAACTCAATGCCAGTCCGGCAACCCATTATTGGTTGCAACCAGAAAATATCCGGCGCGTGAAAAAAATTCATGCCTACTTGGAAGCATTGCCACAAACCGGCAAAGTCGTGTCACTCGCCACGCTGATTACACTGGCTGAACAGGCGAAAGGTGAGGAATTGAACGAACTGGAAATCGCACTGCTGACAAAAGCACTACCGGAAAACATCAAAAATATTTTGCTGAAGCCCTATCTTTCCGAAGATGGCAACCAGCTTCGTTTCAGCATGCGAATCGTTGACTCAGACAAGCAACTGAATCGCAAAGCACTGATCGCCGAGGTAAAACAGAAAATTTCCGGAATGACGAAACCGGAAGAAACTTTTCGCCCCACCGGGCTGTTCGTCATGTACAACAACATGCTGCAAAGCCTCTACCGCTCACAGATACTGACATTGGCCGGGGTGCTGACCGCCTTGCTGTTCATGTTCATCCTTCTGTTCCGCTCCCTGCGCCTGGCAATCATCGCTTTGCTGCCTACCAGTCTTTCTGCTACTTTTGTATTGGGTTTTATGGGTTGGTTCAGGATTCCCCTTGATATGATGACGATCACCATTGCGGCAATTACCCTGGGGATAGGGGTGGACAACACCATTCACTACGTAGTACGTTTCAAACGGGAGTTTGCCGACAGGCGGAATTATCAAGCCACCATAGACCGTTGCCACGGCAGTGTCGGAAAAGCGGTGTATTACACTTCCCTGACCATCATCATGGGATTTTCCTTGCTCGCTTTTTCAAACTTCCTGCCTACCATTTATTTTGGCTTGCTTACCGGACTTGCAATGTTGACTGCTTTTCTGGCGTCACTGACGCTCCTGCCGGCTTTGCTCGCCACTTTTCGACCATTTGGATTCGCTGATGGTACCTGAAAAACACGGCTGTTCGAGGTTTAATTTTCGGTGAAGTCAGACCCACCTGCTTTGATTTCCAGTGCCACGGTCACCGACCACCATGGCGAAAAGCGGATCGTGAACGTCGTTGGCGAAGTCCCTTTGACCTTGGTGGTCAACGGGGAAGAACTGGTGACACTCATGACTTTGGGAGAGTATCCGAAGGAACTGGCCATAGGCTATCTCTGCAACCAGCACCTGATAGACAGCCTCGCTGAAATCAAAAAAGTGGAAGTCGATTGGAACCGGGAGCATGTGAAAGTCACTACCCGTGGTACCAGCTACAAGCAGCGTATTCGCAATGCCGGACGCCGTACCGTTACCAGCGGCTGTGGACAGGGCAGTATTTTCGATAGTTCCCTCGACAGACTGTACGAAACCCGGTTGCCTGAACGCACATTGAAACGTTCAGTGCTTTTTGAATTGTTGCACCGGATTTCAAAACGGGAAACCGTATACAAGCAGGCGGGGGCATTACACGCCTGTGCGTTGTGCAATGAGACGCAAACGATATTTTTTGTTGAAGATGTCGGCAGACACAACGCAGCTGACATTATTGCCGGCATGATGCGACAGAAAAGAATGACCGGAAACAATAAAATCTTCTACACGACCGGCCGCCTCACTTCGGAAATCGTCATGAAGGTCGCACACATCGGTGTCCCGATACTGCTGTCCAGGTCAGGGGTAACCAATATGGGGCTGGAACTGGCACGTGACTTGAACATGGTGATGATCGCACGCGCCAAAGCAGCCAGCTTTCTGGTTTACAACAAACCGGAAGCTGTCATCCACGAGACCCGCCCGACAACAGCAGCAACTGCGGGCGCTCGCAGGTACAACTGATAATCGAGACTGAGCCGCAGACCTTGACATGGTGATGAGCGCACGCGCCAATGCAGCCGGATTTCTGGTTTACAACAAACCGGAAACCATCATCCATGAGACCTGCCCGACAACAGCAGCAGCTGCGGGCGCTCGCAGGCACAACTGATAATCGAGACTGAGCCGCAGACCTTGACATGGTGATGACCGTACGCGCCAAAGCGGCCAGCTTTCTGGTTTACAACAAACCGGAAGCCGTCATCCACGAGACCTGCCCGACAACGGTAGCAGCTGCGGGCGCTCGCAGGCACAACTGATAATTGAGACTGAGCCGCAGACCTTGACATGGTGATGATCGCACGCGCCAGAGCGGCCGGCTTTCTGGTTTACAGCAAACCGGAAGCCATCATCCACGAGACCTGCACGACAACGGCAGCAGCTGCGGGCGGCTCAACTCGCAGGCACAACCGATAATCGAGACTGAGCCGCAGACCTTGACATGGTGATGATTGCACGCGCCAAAGCAGCCAACTTTCTGGTTTACAACAAACCAGAAGCCGTCATCCACGAGGCCTGCCCGACAACGGTAGCAGCTGCGGGCGCTCGCAGGCACAACTGATAATCGAGACTGAGCCGCAGGACTTACTCAGGCCTGCAGAAACACCTGGCTTTCAGCCGAGATCAGCCACAATGGCTTCCCGTACCGCTTCGGGAAGCGTAGTAAGGGCTGAGTATTGCGGGTGCCCGCAACCAAAACGGACAGGCAGGGCAGCGTTGGCACCGTCAATCAACTCTTGATTGAGCTCAAAACGTAGAAAATGTACTGCCGAAGTTTTTTCCTCGTCTTCGCGTTCAAGGTCTTCGTCAGAAATCGCAAAAACCTTTTTGTAGCCGCCAATCTCCACCCATACCATCCGGTCGATACCGCGCATTTCGCGAAGGCGGATTTGCCGCAACTTCCGGTCTGGAAATTCAATCAGCATCGTCGCTTTCCAATTACACCCATCCGGGATCAACGGGTTGTAAGTGGCAAGCTCTTCCTGGATACCTTCCGCTTCAAAAATCTTTTCAGCGCGCAGCATCTCCTGGACCTGGTAGAGCATGGTCAAACGATCTTCAAAAAGCAGGGAAATGTTTTCTCCCAGACGCACGGTACGCCGGGCTTTGTGTTTGATTATCCGTTTGCGGTAAGTTTTTCTTTCCCGGGCATAGCGCTCCAAAGGCAGCAAATCCGCCGGTTCAAGTTTTCTCATTTATGCATCACCCGCCTTTCTCGAAACAACAGTCGTCATCACTCAAATTCCATAAGCCCTGCGCATAAGAGACAGCGGGTGTTTCGGCGGCAACCCTCCCTTGGACAGATCACTGAGGTGTGAGGCCGCAAGGAAACAGTCGCTTACCAGATGTTGTGCTTTGGCTTTGTCCAAAATCCGGACCGCAGGAAGCCCTATTTTCCTGGCATTGTCCCGGGTTTCCACTTTCACGGCGTAAGAGCCATCATGGCCGGAACACCGCTCAATCAAGACAATTTCCGTGTTTGGAACCAAGCGCAGTAAATCACGCGATTTCAGCCCCACATTCTGTACCCGCGTATGGCAGGCCGCATGGTATGCAACTTTGCCCAGATCATGTTTGAAGTGCATATTCAGCAATCCTGCTCTGTGCCGCAACATCAGGTATTCACAAGGATCAAAAACATGCTTTGCTATTTTTTGCACCTGTTCATCATCGGGGAAAAGCAACGGGTACGTTTGTTTGAACATGAGCACACAGGAGGCTACCGGCGTGACAATGTCGTAACCATCATCCAGAAATCCTTGAAATAACTCGACATGCCGGTCTTTCAACTTCTCTATTTCAGGAAGGTCGCCAAGTTCCAGTTTCGGCATGCCACAACAGATGTCTTTATCCGGCAGAACCCAGGATATTTTGTTGTGGCTGAAAACCGCAACCAGGTCTTCCGCGAGCGAGCTTTCACAGACATTCGCATAGCAGCTGATAAACAACACAACCTTGGCTCGCGTATCCTCGCCTGGAATCGCGACCATCCCAGGATCATCTCGAGGTGGCAGGATTTCGCGCGTTTTCTTTTTCTGAAAATTTCCCAGGTACGATTTTTCATGCACTCCCAGCCAGCGGTGCAGACCTTTGCGCACGTACTTATTTGTCGTGCCGGCACGGAAAACCGCACCCACGACAGGCAGAGTAGCCAAAGTGCCAAATTGTCCCGGGGAAGACAGCAGCCTGTCACGCAAACTCGCCCGCTTTTTCTTGCGTTCTACGGCCTTGGCACGCAACATGAGCTGAGGGAAATCAATGGCCCATTCATGCGGAGGCACGTATGGGCATTTGGTCATGAAACACAAATCACACAAAAAACATTGATTCACGACCGCCGGGAAAGCAGATGAGTCCACACCGGACACTTCAAAGTCGGCGGATGCGTCCACCAGGTCAAAAAGTGTGGGAAAGCTCCGACACAGACTGACGCAACGGCGACAACCATGACAAACGTCAAAAACTCGCCGCAACTCCTGGTCCAGCTTCCCTTCGTCATAAAAGTCGCCTTCTTTCCAACGCAAAGGATGACGCTCAGGAAGCCCAAGGCTACCTTCCTTGATCTGCACCATTGCTTAAGCGCGTACCCGAGATAACGGATACTGTATCAGCGACTAGTCTTCCAGCGTATCCAAAGCTTTTTGAAAACGGTTGGCATGCGAACGCTCTGCTTTGGCAAGTGTTTCAAACCAGTCCGCTATTTCTTCAAAGCTTTCTTCCCGAGCCGCTTTCGCCATACCCGGATACATATCGGTGTACTCGTACGTTTCCCCTACGATTGCTGATTTCAAATTATCCCGGGTGCCACCTATCGGCTCGCCGGTAGCAGGATCTCCGCACTCTTCAAGGTACTCCAGGTGCCCATGCGCGTGTCCTGTTTCACCTTCCGCAGTAGAACGGAATACAGCGGAAACATCGTTATAGCCTTCTACATCAGCCTTTGCCGCAAAGTACAGATACCTGCGGTTCGCCTGCGACTCACCGGAAAAGGCTTCCTTCAAATTTTCTTCAGTCCTGCTACCTCTCAAAGTCACGTCGTCGTCCTCCCTATTTTCTAATGGCAACCATGCACAATCTAAGACAATGCGTATAATAGAATAAGGGTCTCGGAAAGCAACAGGTAGCGCAACACAAGCAGAAAAGCACAGATACCGCTCCGGCAAATATAGAAAAGAAAAATGGCACCAACAGAAAATCGCTTCGAGGACGCTACGTCCCGGCTTGAAACCTTGGTGGAAGAGATGGAATCCGGTGGTCTGACCTTGGAAACCGCTTTGGAAAAATTCTCAGAGGGAGTGTTGCTGTTCAAGAAATGCCGCGCCATCCTTGATGAAGCAGAAAAAAAAGTCAAAGTCCTGATGGTGCAGAAGGACGGGGAAATTCTGGAGGATTTTCAGGACAAAGAGGATGAAGGAAGCTCTTCGTGAGCGGTTTCTACGGTCCTGTTTCGAAAAAACAGAACACGCGCTAAAACACCACTTAAACACAATTCCAGAAGCCTGCGGACTCGCGGATGCAATGCGGTATGCGACGCTTGGCTCCGGCAAGAAAATCCGGCCGGCCTTGGTTTTCGCCAGTGCAGAGCTTCTGAAAATTCCGGAGCAGCTGGCCGTGGATATTGCCTGCTCCGTTGAACTGGCGCACTGTTTTTCGCTGGTCCACGACGATCTGCCTGCCATGGATGATGATGATATGCGTCGTGACAAACCATCGTGTCACAAAGCATACGGCGAAGCTCTTGCGATTCTCGCTGGAGATGCCATTCATGCCCTGGCTTTCAATTGCCTTGCCAACAGTTCCTCCCTACACAACGCGCAAAAAATAAAATTACTGAAGCTGCTGTCACAAACCACGGGCGGGACGGGAATGTGTGCCGGACAGGCACTGGATATTTATTACTCCAGCCACCCTTCAGATCTGGAAACATTGCGTCATATCCATTGCCTGAAAACCGGGGCGTTGTTTGCTACCTGCGTGCGCATGCCACTGGCCTGCTCGTTGCGGCCAGCAACGAGCCTGGTTCTGGCGCTGAAAAATTATGCCCGAAATATCGGTCTGTGTTTCCAGAGCCGGGACGACTGGCTCGATGCCGGAAAAGACCTGAGAAAATCTGCTGAAACCACGACGAAAAACAAAATGGAAAACAGACTGGAAAAATCTGGTTTGCCAAGCCTGCTGGGCATAAAAAAGACGCACGAGGAAACCAGTAGACTGGAAAAGGAATGTCTTTCGCAACTGTCGGATTTGGGCGAAGACGCAGAAACGTTGCGGATGTTGACGAAATACATTGCCCGTCGCGAACACTGAATGACAACGCAATTCAAACACTATCCCCTGCTGGCAAAAATTTCCTGCCCGAGGGACTTGCGAGTGCTGAGTGAAAAAACGTTGCCACAGCTGTGTGCGGAATTACGCACCTACCTGGTTGAAACCATTTCCCGCTGTGGTGGGCACTTCGCTGCCGGCTTGGGGGCTATCGAACTGACGGTGGCACTGCATTACGTTTATGACACTCCGTACGACCAGTTGATATGGGATGTGGGACATCAGTGTTATCCACACAAAATTTTGACTGGCAGAAAAGACAGCATCAGCACAGTGCGCACTCTTGGTGGACTTGCTCCATTCCCGGCACGCGAAGAAAGCGAATACGATGTATTCGGCGCCGGCCATTCCAGCACTTCCATCAGTGCCGCGCTGGGGATCGCGCAGGCTGCCCGGCTCCGCGGTGACGACAAGCGCCAGGTGGTAGCCATCATAGGCGATGGCGGCATGACCGCAGGCATGGCTTACGAAGCGCTCAATCACCTCGGGACACTACAGACGAACATGCTGGTCATTCTCAATGACAACACGATGTCCATTTCACCCAATGTTGGCGCACTGACTGATTACTTGACACGCATTCTGTCCAGCCGAATTTATGTTTCGACACTGGAAAGCGGCAAGCGGTTGCTGGAACCAATGCCCCCACTCGGCAAACTCGCCCGGCGCACTAAAGAACATCTCAAAGGCATGCTGGTTCCAGGAACACTTTTTGAAGAAATGAATGTGCGATACCTGGGACCTGTCGACGGACATAACGTAACTTCCTTGGTCAAAACTTTAAGTAATCTGAAGGCAGCCCCGCAAAGAGCTAAACTGCTTCATGTCATCACCCACAAAGGAAAAGGCTACGCCCCGGCAGAAAAAGACCCCGTGCGCTACCACGCAGTCGGCAGCTTCAAACCGAATCGTGGACTTGAAAAAAGTGCCGGCCCGGTACAACCCACGTATACGCAAGTGTTTTCTGACTGGATATGCCGGGCGGCCAAAACCTGCCCGACACTGGTTGCCATCACTCCTGCCATGCGTGAAGGTTCGGGCCTGGTCGAATTTGAAAAGCGCTTCCCAGATCGCTATTTTGATGTCGGCATCGCCGAACAACACGCTTTAACCCTGGCTGCCGGCATGGCTGTAGGAGGGCTGCGGCCGGTAGTCGCCATTTACTCCACTTTTTTACAACGCGCGTATGACCAGCTGATCCATGATATCGCCATTCAAAACCTTCCCGTGATCCTGGCCGTGGATCGGGCCGGGCTCGTCGGTCCGGACGGGAGGACTCATGCCGGCAGTTTCGACTTGTGTTTTTTGCGGTGCATCCCAAACATGCTGATCATGTGTCCGAGCAATGAACTGGCATTAACAGAAATGCTGAACACCGCCTTGACTTACCAGGGGCCGTGTGCCGTACGTTATCCGCGCGGAAAAGGCCCGGGCCTTGCCAAGTGGACCAGTGAAAAAACGTTGGCAATCGGGACGGCAGCATTACAGCTGGAAGGAAAAGACATTGCCATTTTGTCTTTTGGCAGTACGCTTTCCGAAGCGGAGAAAGCGGCCGGTGAACTGGAAGCGTCTTTAGTTGACATGCGCTTTGTGAAACCACTCGACGAGAAGACGCTGGTCGATCTTGTGCCACAACATACACTGCTGGTAACAGTGGAAGATGGGGCACTGACGGGAGGAGCAGGCAGTGCGGTCAATGAATGCTTGGCAAAACACAAGCAACTGATACCGGTTTTAAACCTGGGACTGCCCGACCGTTTTCTCGACCACGGAAGCCGCGAAGAACTTTTGCGCCAAGCCGGCCTGCATGCTGCCGGAATCGTTGAAGAAACTTTGAACTACATGCAACTGCACGGCCTGCGCAGCCAGTAAAAGGGAAAACGTGCATCCGAACTGAAACCACTCACTGGACAATATCCCTGCCAAACCCAGGCCAGCCCCATGTAACATCACTCATGACAATCCACGAAACACGATGTCGCGACCAGAGCGAAATCAAGAGGAACCCAAAAGATCACACTTTGTGAAACCGTGAGGGATCATTCATCAGCTCCACTAGAAAGGCGCTGAATTGGGCACCGATTTCCGGGTGACTCAGAGACAGCGAAACATTGGCTTTCAAGTAGCCAAGCATGTCCCCACAATCGAAACGCGTACCTTGGTATTCATAAGCAATGATGCGACCAATGGATAGATAATCGTTAAGAGCGTCGGTCAACTGGATTTCACCACCATAACCACGCCTTTTTCTTCTCAGAAAATCGAAAATCGCCGGCTTGAGAATGTAACGTCCCACCACTGCCAGGTTGCCAGGCGATTCTTCCGGACGCGGTTTTTCCACGATCCCCTTCACGGAAAACACTCCCTTTTCCAAGGGCTCCACGTCAACAATACCGTATTTCCCGACGTCGGCACTGGCAACACGCTCAACGGCGATAACGCTCGTACGGTATTCATTGTAGACAACGAGCATTTGTTCCAGACAGTTTATGTTGCCGAAAGGCAGGATCAAATCATCAGCAAGCAACACTGCAAAATCTTCGCGGCAGATAAAGCTTTCAGCACATAATACAGAATGCCCCAAACCCAGGGGCTGTGGTTGGCGGACGTGAGCCAGAGACACGGTTTCAGGCAAAACTTCTCGAACTGCCTGGAATGATTTGGTTTTGCCCAGCCTTTCCAGCAGGTTCTCAAGTTCCAGGTTCCTGTCAAAATGATCTTCTATCGACCGTTTGTTTTTCCCACTAACAAAAATAAGTTTATCAAGCCCGGCTGCAACCGCTTCCTCAGCCGCGTACTGCACAAGCGGGCGGTCGACCACCGGCATCATTTCCTTGGCACTTGCCTTGGTTATCGGTAAAAAGCGCGTGCCCAAGCCCGCAACGGGAAAAACCGCCCTTCTAACTTTTGATGCCGCCAACTGGACCCCTGTCCTGATTAAAATTACGAGTCGTCCATGCTATCACGAGATGGCTCAGGGTGGGAAAGTAAAGACTCAAGCCGACATGATATGGACGCTCTCGGCTGTGTTGCCACGTGTCTGCACCCGGTAACGCAATTCTCCAAACACGGAAAACCCGCATACATCCAAGCACTGGGTGAAAAGAAAAGTTTCTTCAATCCCGTTGCCAATCTCGCTACATTCGCGCACCTACCCTATTTTGGCGACGATTTCTCATATTGCACTACAGGGGGTTCCCCCCGTTTGTTTAATTGCTTTGACCGGACTGCATGCGTGGTGCAGCAGAACTTTTACAATCTTTCGTATCTTTCTTATCGCCGCTGAAACTGAAAACCAGTAAAGCACGGTTGTTTTCCACCTCTCTGGAACCGATGCCTTTCACTTTCAACAAATCATCGATGGAACAAAAATCGCCGTTTTCTTTGCGGTAATCAACAATCGCCTGCGCCTTCTTTTCGCCGATCCATTTCAGCGCAGATGCAAGTTCTTCCACACTGGCGTAATTGATATTGATTTTTGACAAAACAGGGGCTGCCAGCAATGACAAAATCAGGAATAAAAATATTTTGTTTTTCACGGTGTTCTCCTTTAATGACTGAACCCGGGAGTCCTTCCCGGGGTTTCCATGGTGCAAACTGCGTTTTCGCATCAACAAATATCTCGCCTGCCGAGATTGCATTTCTGCAAAAACCACTCCACACAACTGTGGTGGCAGAAACAATGCGGGACACAAAAACGAAACTGCGACCTGATCTGCTAAAAGGGGATTTCAATCATGGTGAAAAACCACCGCCCCCCTTCCGTCGGGAAAAACGTGCCATTAGGGAAACACCATCCAGAAGCGGGAAAGGCTGGACGAAGAATCTTTATTCTTCGTAAGTGTCGCAAGGGGTCATGGTGTCCCAGTACATGCAGCTTGGGCAGTGCCAGTACAAGTTGCGGGACACAAAAACGAAACTGCGACCTGGATCTGCTAAAAGGGGATTTCAATCATGGTGAAAAACCACCGCCCCCCTTCCGTCGGGAAAAACGTGCCATTAGGGAAACACCATCCAGAAGCGGGAAAGGCTGGACGAAGAATCTTTATTCTTCGTAAGTGTCGCAAGGGGTCATGGTGTCCCAGTACATGCAGCTTGGGCAGTGCCAGTACAAGTTGCGGGACACAAAAACGAAACTGCGACCTGATCTGCTAAAAGGGGATTTCAATCATGGTGAAAAACCACCGCCCCCCTTCCGTCGGGAAAAACGTGCCATTAGGGAAACACCATCCAGAAGCGGGAAAGGCTTGGACGAAGAATCTTTATTCTTCGTAAGTGTCGCAAGGGGTCATGGTGTCCCAGTACATGCAGCTTGGGCAGTGCCAGTACAAGTTGCGGGACATAAAGCCGCAATGCGCGCATTCAAAAGCAAAAGATTTTTTCAAAAGAACATCCAGGCAATCCAAAACCGTCGAGAAGGTCTCGCATTCTTCCGGCAAGAGATTTTCACGAAACTTGAAACGCACAAAATCTCGCAACAAGGCAAGCGGCATCCTTTCTTTGGCAAGCGTCTCGGAAAAAAATTGCTCCGCCCGGAAAATTTCTCCGGAAAGCAGCAAAGCCTTGAAGTAGCTGACCAGGTACGTGCCTGAAACTATTTTTGGATCCAGTTTTCTTAAAAAATCGACACTGTCTTCGGACCGGCACTTGTGCATGGACATTTCTATTTTGGGAACCAGGTAATGAGAAAATTCCGGGTGTTTGCAAAACGCCTCGGCATAACAGTCAAGGGCCCTGATAAAATCCTCACACTGGAAAAACATATCCCCCCGCAACGTGGTGCAACGCAACGATGGTTCCCCCAATCTCTGCGCTTTTCGCAAATGCTGTCTTGTCGTCCGCACATCGTTTTTATTCAGTGCCTGCTCCGCAATTTCACAGTGGTAATGCATAGTCCGACCCCGATAGTCTTCGTCAAACGTTTTCCCCAGTTTTTCGGCCGTGCGGACTGCCTGTTCCCATTCTTTTTCGATTTCATACAACACCAACAACTGTCGGTAGGCTTCACCGGCAACCTGCCGGTCTTTTTCGGACAAAGACAGACGGTAAAATTTTTCGGCGCGGTCAAGCAGACCGGCGGTGAAATAGTCGCGCCCTATTTCAAATAAGGCGTTGGCTCGGTGCTGTCTATCAAGGTTTGGTCTGGCAATGATGTTTTTGTGGATTCTGATGGCTTTTTCGATTTCCCCTTTTTGACGAAAGAGATTACCGAGAACCAGGTGGGTTTCCACGGTATCAGTATTCACAGCAAAGAGCTTGATGAAAACCTCTACAGCGTTTTCATGCCTCTGGTCAAGGAGCATGTTCAAACCAAGCAGAAATTCAGGCGGAATACGTGGCTGGTCGATCTCTCCCGCTTTTTTCATGCTTGCGGAAAACCAGCCGCTGGCTGCCGCTAAAGGCAAAAGTAACCAGAACCATTCCATCATCAGTCGTCAGCAGATGTTTTCTTCAGGACAGACGCGCTTTTGTGCGACCGATACCGGGCTTTTCAGCTATTCCCATACAGAACTCTGCGGGTGGCAGGAATTTTTAAGGTGGATGATGCAAACAACTCAGAAAAGCAAACTGCCGTCACTGGCAAAGCTGGCCACACGACCGTTTCAGTGTTTGGAGCGAACCTGGTCCCTGACCGCTTTTTTAATGGTCTTTCCTGCCGAAAAGCGGGAAATGCTACGTGCCTGCAACAGGGTTTTTTGCCTGGTCTTCGGATTGCGAACCCAACGCGCTTTCCGCTCACGGAGAAAAAGACTGCCGAACCCTCTGATCTCAATGCGTTCGCCCATACTCAGATTCTCTGCCATGGTTTCAAAAATTTTGCTTATCGCGAGCTTGACGTCACTGGTCGTCAAATGCCCAACAAGAGCTTCTGCTTTTTGACGTTCCAAGATCCGTCTGCACAATTCCGATTTGTTCACTTTGGGCATAAAAACCCCGGCATTTGGTTTTAAGGGCCGCCTTTTCTGCTTTCCCGGCTTTTCTCTAAAGCGTTCTCGACGATCTCTCCCAACGAGGAAGATTTAGAGACCCCGGCGGATGCGTAATCCCGCAAAATTTCTTTTTCCTGGTCGCGGGCTTTTTCGCGCACCGAAAGATTCAACACACGCTTTTTCTTGTCAACATTGAGAAGCTTGGCTTCCAGTTTTTCCCCGACTTCAGGCATTTTCAATCCGCTTTGTTCCGAAAATTCGGAAACGGAAATCAAACCACTTACGCCGTTTTCCATGTCCAGTTTAACGTGGCTTGAGCCCACTTCCAAAACTGTGCCACTCACAATCCTGTTTCTGGTTTTTTTCGCCTGGTATTCAGACAATGGATCCGACTCAAGCTGTTTGATGCCCAACGAAATTCTTCCGGCAGACACGTCGATTGCCAGCACGACAACCGTAACTTGATCTCCCTTGCTGTATTTCTTTATAGCCTCGCCACCCGACTCAGTCCACGACAAATCACTCAGGTGCGCAAGCCCGTCTATCCCTGCATCATCATCACCTGAAACACGAACAAACAGCCCAAAATCCGTAATTCTCTCAATTCTGCCAACAATGACCGTTCCCCCCTGGTTCTCACGCGCAAAAGCCTTCCACGGGTTTTCCAGACACTGCTTCATCCCCAGCGATATGCGTCTGGCCACCTCGTCTACATCCAGAACCATCACTTCAGTCTGCTGCCCTGGAGTCACCAGCTTCCGGGGGTTGTTATTCCGGCTTAACCAGCTCATTTCGGAAACGTGCACCAAGCCTTCAACGCCTTCGTGCAATTCCACAAAACAACCATAATCCGTCACACTGGTTACCGCACCGAACATGCGGGTATCCTTGGGGTAGCGGCCACCCGCCCCTTCCCAGGGATCCGCAACCAGTTGTTTAAGACCTAGGGAAATCCGCGATTTTCCTTCATTAAAATCCAGCACTTTGACTTCCACCTCTTCTCCTTCCGTAACCGCTTCAGCAGGGCGCTTTACACGCTTCCACGCCATATCGGAAACATGCAAAAGACCATCCACGCCCCCCAGATCAATAAAAGCACCATAACTTGTCAGGTTTTTCACAACACCCTTTAAAATCTGGCCTTTTTCAAGAACTTTCAGCAAGGCTTCTCGCTCGCCGGCATTGCGCAATTCCAGCACGGCGCGACGGGAAACTACGACATTCCCTCTTTTTTCATCAAACTTAATGATTTTGAATTCCAAGACTTTGTTTTCCAGATCAGTAAAACCCTTGTCATTGCCTAGTTGTCCCCCTCTCATCGGCCTGGTATCCACCAGAGAACCGGGTAAAAACGCCTGGATCGCACCCAAATCAACAATGAAACCTCCTTTGACCCGAGAGACAATCTGCCCCTCCACTATCTCGTCGTTCGTATAACGTTCCTCCAATGATTCCCACAGGCGCACACGTTTGGCCTTCCATCGGGACAACACGGTTTCACCTGAACCATTTTCAATGGCATCCACGGCCACTTCCACTTCATCCCCTTCACCCACCTCAGGTTCACCACCGTGACTACGGAACTGTTCTTCCGGAATGACACCTTCAGACTTCAGACCCACGTTCACAACCACCAGACCATCCTTGATTTCAACCACCTCGCCTTTGATGATGCTGCCAACCTGAACAGAGGGCATCTCACTATGCTCAAAAATCTCTTGAAACGTTTCCAAAGTCAATCCTCTTTTGTTGTCACCAAAGCCACAAGCCGCTGCACTGTTTGTGCGACAGTCCGGAATGTCGTGTCCACTCTGACCGCCAACGGTACCGACACCAACGGCGCAATCCGACGGTCCGTGTCTCTTCTGTCCCGTTGCGCAAGATCCCTGCGCAACGCGCCAAGACTAACATTCCCGCCTGCCGCATTCAACTGCTTCCACCGGCGTTTGGCACGCACCTCAACGCTGGCAGTTAAAAAAAACTTCCACCGGGCATCAGGAAAAATCACGCTGCCCATATCCCGCCCCTCCGCAACCAGACCCGGAGGTCGACACAAGGCCCTCTGTTTGGCAACCAATTCCGCCCGCAATCCAGGAAGCGTGGCAAAATTGGATGCCGGGTCCGCCCAAGTTTCGTCGTAAAGCAGCTCACCACATTCCCTGCCATTCAAACGAACCGTGAAACTGTCGTCGTGCAAAACAAACTCCAAGCGCATGGTTTTCACACAGGCGATCAGACTTTCCAAATCATGTTCAGCAATTTTTTCTTGTGCCGCCAGAAACGCCGCTGAGCGATAAAAAGCACCGCTGGGCAGTATGTGGTAATTCATACGCCTCGCCAAATCACAGGCAACCGTCGTTTTCCCAACCCCGGCCGGACCGTCGATAGCAATCACCGGCGCATCAGTACTCAACAGCGTGTCCCCAATGACGTGCTACTCAAATTAAAACCCAATTTTTTTGCCACTGACACAAAGCCCGGAAATGAAACCCCGATAGACTCACTGTCTTTTACCACCACCCCTTCTGAAGACACTGCTCCAGCCACCAGAAACGACATGGCAATGCGATGATCACCACAAGCCGACACCTCACCGCCGCGTATCCCTCCGCCACGAATGGTTATTCCATCAGCGACACTGTGTGCCCGGACACCACAGGCGCGCAAATTACGAGCCATGGTTTCCAGGCGATCACTTTCTTTGTGACGAAGTTCCCCGACACCGTGTACCTGTGTTTCACCGACCGCACAGGATGCAGCGATAAACAAAATCGGAAATTCGTCGATGCTGGACACCACCAGTTCAGAAGGAATAGTCAAACCACGCAACGGCGCATATCGGGCACGCAGATCCGCTACTGGCTCCGAACCACGGAACCGACTGGCACTGACTTCGATATTCGCCCCCATCAGGCGCAGGATTGCCAATGCCCCGGTGCGCAGGGGATTGATCCCGACATCACGCAATAACAAATCAGAACCCTTGACCAAGCACGCCGCAACCAGAAAAAAAGCAGCAGACGAAAAATCCCCCGGCACATGAACCACGGTTGCCTCAGGCTGTGAAGCACGCAATTGCACCCGCCTTGGTTCGGTTTCTATTTCACAAGAGAAATTCCGCAACATTTTTTCAGTATGGTTCCTGCTCGCGACCGGTTCCACAACTGTAGTGACACCGTCTGCATACAATCCTGCCAGCAACAAACACGATTTCAGCTGGGCGCTGCTGACCGGGGTTCGGTAATGAATTCCAGTCAATTTCTTCGTGGCTTTGAGCTGAATCGGGGCCGTACCCGAGGACGAAACCGAAATCTTCGCACCCATCATGCGCAAAGGCGCAACCAGACGACGCATCGGGCGCAGTGACAGGGATGCATCACCTCGCAACTCCGAAGCAAAGCGCTGTGCAGCCAGAATCCCACACAGCAGGCGCATGGTGGTTCCGGAATTAGCACAGTCAATATAACTCCCGGGATCTTCAAGCCCACGCCGACCGTTCCCATAGACCGCCAGAGATTTTCCGGTTTCCGTGCGGACGCCAAGTAATTGAATGGCACGCAAGGTGGTCTGGCAATCCAGCGCATCCGAAACATTCAAAATCGTGGTTTTACCTTGCGCAATTGCTCCGAGCAACAGTGCCCGGTGACTAATGGACTTGTCTCCGGGAATGACGGTTTCCCCTGCCAAGGCGCGAGCGGGAAAGGAGCTGAGGCACTGAAGCTGAGGCGTCATTTGTCCTTCCAGCCGAGTGCACCCCGGTGCTTGTTCGCGTATTTCAAACACTTGACAATCCCCTTTAGATCCCCATTTTCCAGGTATTCCACGAAGCGGTCGAGGCCGGAACGACATTTACGCAAAGCTGTTACAAGATTATCCCGGTTGGCATGGCACACCTCGCTCCACATGTCCGGGTCACTGGCAGCTATCCGGGTAACGTCTCGTAAACTGCCAGCCGAAAAATCTACAACATTTTGCTCGCCATGCATGCACACCACGCTGTCAATCACAACACAGGCAATCACATGAGGCAAATGGCTGGTTGCCGCAAGCAAACGATCATGCTCTTTGGCATCCATGCGACTTACCCGTGCGCCGGCTGCTTCCCACAGCATCCGCACCTGCTCGACTGCATCCGCAGCGGTTTTTTCGTGCGGCGTTAAAACCACCACGGCACCTTCAAAAAGGCTGTCAATGGCCGATCCCGGCCCACTTTTTTCCTGACCCGCCAAGGGATGTGCAGGAACCAGGGTGGGCGGGAGTTCTCCAAAAACCTGTTTTGCGATTTTCAAGACTTCCCGTTTGACACTACACACATCGCTGATAATTTTTCCGGATATTTCAACGGTTTCCCGCACTGTGGAAAAAAAACCGAAGAGCGCATTCAAGGGGACTGCCAACACGATCAGGTCGCTTTGCTTGATGAACGTTTCACAACTGTCCAGTTGGCGATCGACGATGCCAGAAGGAATGGGGCACAGATCAAACCCAAAAATTTCTCGCTCGTCACCGGCACGCTTCAAAGACAGCGCCAAGGAAGCGCCGATCATGCCAACGCCAAAAATACCAATTGTTCTGTCTTTCACATCACCACCGGTCATTGCCAAAAGAATTGAAAACCTGAAGTTCAGGCAGCAGGCGCAAGTTTCAGCATAATTCCGACCAACGCATTCACGAATTTTTCGTTATGGTGAGGCAAGCCCACGGTCACTCGCAGGTAAGAGCTCAGGTCATAGTTCTCCAGACGGCGGACGGCGATGCCCTGTTGCAACAGGGCATCCGACACCTCAGCGGCATGTGAGCCAACGTTAAAACATAGGAAATTGGCAACGGAAGGAAGCACCCGGAGCCCCATTCCGACCAGAGCCTGTCGCAAGTACTCCAAGCCACGCAGATTTCGTTTCACACTGCGGCGCACATGCGCTTTGTCAGACAAAGCTGCGCAGGCAGCGGTTTGTGCCAAAGCACTCACGTTGAAAGGTTGCCGCACTCGATTCATCAAATCAGCGATTCCCGGACTGGAAATGGCGTACCCGACCCGCAAAGCTGCCAAGGCATAGATTTTCGAAAAAGTCCCGGTCACCACCAGATTCTGATAGCTGTCCAGCCACTTCTTGGCATCGGGATAATAAGGGTCGGAAACATATTCCGCGTAAGCTTGGTCAACCAGGACGACGGTGTCGGCCGGTGCTGCATCGAGCAACCCGCGCAATTCGGATTCAACCAGCCAGGTACCAGTCGGGTTGTTGGGGTTGGCAAGAAAGATGACTTTGGTAGATGAGTTCACCTGGCGCAATAACTGGGCGACATCGCAACCAAATGGCATGGCATGGTCAGGAAGATTGGCTTTGGCCCGGCGTACCTCACCACCGCAGGCGCGAGTCACAAGCTCGTAAACGGCAAACGCGTGATGCGAAAATACGGCATTGTCCTGCGGCCCCAGAAAGCAACGTGCCACCAGTTCTATGGCCTCGTTTGACCCGTTGCAAATCGTCAGGTTTTCCGTAGCAACCTGGAACGCATCCGCCAAAGCTTCTTTCAACAAAAACGCATCACCGTCGGGATACAGGTGCACATGATTGTGACAGCCCACCAGTGCCTTTATGACTTGAGGAGAAGGGCCGGCAAGATTCTCGTTAGCAGCCAACTGAATGACGTCCTCGGCGGATAAATCCGGAGGCAATTTTTGTGGTCTGCCCGGGACGTAGGGTTGGATGTCGCGCAAACCATCACAACAAAGCGACCACACGGAAAATTTTTTTTCTGCCATTGAGGGGGTTTCGGATCTACGGACTCAGGAAACCGCCATGGGATAGGAACCAAGCAGACGAAACAGGGATGCCCGCGCCTGCAGTTCGACCAGCGCTTCTTTGAGAGGAGATTCACTGGAGTGGCCCGCAATATCCAAAAAGAAAACATATTCCCAAGGGCCCTGACGCGCGGGCCTTGACTCGATACGCACCATGCTCAAGGAACGATCCGAAAGGGACTTGAGCAATTCCACAAGCGAACCTGGGCAGTTTTGCGAAGTCACCAGCACGCTGGTTTTATCGGAACCGGTCGGGGCGGACAAGGGATGGTCGCCGATCACCAGAAAACGCGTGACATTAAAACTCTGGTCTTCTATGTTTTTATACAGAATACGAAGGTCGTAGCGCTGGGCGGCACGCCGCCCAGCTATTGCACAGCTCCCCTCGTCAGTGCTTGCCAACCTTGTGGCTTCCGCGTTGCTGCTGACGCGAACCAGCCGACAATGGCGGGGCAATGTTTTGCGCAACCACACCCGGCACTGCGCAATAGACTGTTCATGCGCATAAAGCGTGTGCAAATTTTCCATTTTCTCGGTCTTGGAAAGCAGCATGTGGTGAATTCTCAACTCGACTTCACTGCTGATCCGCAATGGCGAATTTACAAAGCAATCCAGTGTGTTGGAGACACAGCCGAAAACCGCACTTTCAACCGGCACGACTCCGAAATTCGCTTTGCCATGCTGTACGCCGGAAAATACTTCTTCAATGGAATCGTAGGCCTGCGTCTCTACGGCATGGCCAAAATGCTTCAACGCAGCCTCTTCGGTATACGTTCCTTGGGGGCCCAGGTAGCCAACCACGATTTTTTCTTCGAGAGAGAGGCAGGAAGAAATAATCTCGCGGAAAATTTTGGCAACTGAATCGCTCACCAGAGGGCCAGGATTTTTCTCCAGCGCATTACGAACAATTGCAGCTTCACGCTCGGGACAATAGAAGGAAGCAACACCTTCGTCGCCACTGCTTTTCGCCTCGGCGGCTTCCACTGCCAAAGAAGCCCGACGATTCAGCATGCGCAGAAGATCCGCGTCTATTTCGTCTATTTCCTTGCGTAGCTCCTGAAGTCGGTTTTTCATCACCATCTGGTCTACAACACGCAATTGCAAGTCACAGCAAAGACACCTGGGATACCGACCGACGGTTCTGTCCGGCAAGACAATTTTTTATCAAATGGCACAAGCCCGCCGAGACTGCTTTTCACACAACGCTGAACATCGGGCTACCGACAAAACATCATGGTTCACCGTCAGGTCTTCGCTAAGCGGTTCATCCCATAGCAGACGCTATCGCGGTTTCTCTCCAGCCGGATTTTCACGTGCTTTTCTCATCATCGGTCTGCCCATCAGCATTAAAGGCCGGTAAAGAAAACACCCCGACAATGCCATCTCTCGCTGCCACGCGCTTCAGCCTTACCCCTCTCGCGTACCTGCTCAGGATGGAAATCGAAGCCGATGGGGCCCTGATCAAACTACCACAGGCTGTTACCAAAACCAGATCTTCATCGCTATCTAGCAGTGCAGCCCCCACCAGACTTTCATTTTTGCCAGCAAACTTTATGGAAAGAACCCCCATTCCACCACGGTTTCTGACTGGAAACTTATCCAGCCTGACGCGCTTGCCAACCCCTCGACTGGTTACCAGAACCATCATATTTTCATTTTCTCGTGGAGAAAAACAAAGTAGCGAGACCGCTCTGGCACCGTCCCGAAGACGTATTCCGCGCACCCCTCGGGTAGCACGCCCCATTGCCCGTAAATTATTTTCATTGAAACGGATGCAGCGCCCACGATTGCTCGCCAGAATAAAGTGTTGCCCTTCTTCGCTGTTTATGGCACTGACCACTTCATCACCATCATTCAGAACGATTGCCAGAATGCCCGATGACCGCTGCCTGGAAAAGCTCTCCAAAGAGGTTTTTTTGATAATACCTCCAGCGGTTGCCAGCACCAGGCAGCGTCCCTGCAAGTAATTGCGCAAGGGAAGAATCGCGGAAATTTTTTCCCCTGCCGCCAGACGCAACAGATTGACAATCGGTTTACCTTTTGCAGTGCGTCCCGCCCGGGGCAATCGATATGCCTTGATCCAGTAAATTTTTCCAATGTTTGAAAAACACAACAATGTGTCATGGGTATCAGCAAGCAATACTTCCTTCACCCGATCTCCTTCCTTGACACTGGTAGCCGTAACTCCTGTACCGCCACGCTTTTGTGCCACAAAATTCGTAATGGCCTGGGATTTCGCATAGCCCGTGGCGGATAAGGTAATGACCAATTTTTCCGGGGCAATAAAATCTTCTTCACTAAAATTTTCCACTGCCCCCGTGATTTCAGTCCGACGTTCATCTGTATAGGACTCGCGCACTGCTTTCAACTCTTCGCGGATAACCTCGGTCAGTTTGTCAGGATCTGCAAGGATGTGGTTCAGCCTCGCAACTTCCAGTCGCAGTGCGCGGTAATCAGAAACCACCCGTCTTTTTTCCAGCGAAGTCAAACGGTGCAGGCGAAGCGCAAGTATGGCTTGCGCCTGCTCTGCGGAAAGATGATACACACCGTCACGCAGACCATAATCATCAGACAAACCTTCAGGCCGCGCCAGGCGCGGATTCATGGTCTCCCCGACATCTTCCCCATGCATCATTTCCTGGACGACGTCTGCCGGCCAGGAACGTGCCATCAAGGATTCTTTGGCAACGCTCGGACTTTCACTGGCTTTGATCAGATCAATGACATCATCGATGCTGCCCAAGGCTACTGCCTGCCCTTCGAGGACATGGGCTTTTGCCCGTGCTTTATGCAACTCGAAAATCGTGCGCCTGACCACGACATCCCGGCGATGTTCTATGAAATGCTCGATCAGCATTTTCAAGCTGGCCATGACGGGACGCTTGGCGGCAACCGCGATCATGTTCATGCTGAAAGATATTTGCAGTCTGGTGCGCTGGTACAAGCGGTTCAAAATCACTCCGCCGATTTCTCCCTGCCCGATTTCTATCACCACGCGCATTCCTTCTTTGTCCGATTCATCACGCAAATTGGAAATTCCGGAAATTTTTTTGCTTCTGACCAACTCAGCTATTTGCTCCACCAGACGGGCCTTGTTCACGGTATAAGGCAACTCAGTAACCACGATGCGTGTTCTCCCAGATCTTGCGGCATCCTCAAAATGACACCGCGCCCTCACCGTGATAACTCCCGAACCAGTCTCGTACGCCTTGCGAATGACTTCTCTGCCGCATATCAGCCCCCCGGTAGGAAAATCTGGTCCCTGCACATGGCTGATAAGATCGTCAAGAGAAATTTCCGGGTTATCCAGGCAGGCAATGGTTGCGCCAAGAGTTTCCCGGATATTGTGGGGAGGTATGGAAGTGGCCATGGCAACTGCGATACCCATAGAACCATTGATTAACAAATTCGGTACCCGTGCCGGCAATACCACCGGTTCCTGCTCTGCACCGTCATAGTTCGGAATGAAATCGACGGTGTCTTTGTCGAGATCAGCAAGCATCTCACCTGCGAGACGTGTCATGCGAACTTCGGTATAACGCATGGCGGCAGGCGCGTCCCCATCCACGGAACCAAAGTTTCCCTGACCGTCCACCAAGGGATAGCGCATGGAAAAATTCTGTGCCATACGCACGATCGCTTCGTACACAGCCAAGTCACCATGCGGGTGATATTTTCCGATCACGTCACCGACCACGCGCGCCGACTTCTTGTAAGGCTTACTCCAATCGTTTTTCAGCTCATTCATAGCATACAACGCCCGCCGGTGTACGGGTTTGAGCCCATCGCGAATATCGGGTAAAGCGCGCCCGATAATGACACTCATCGCGTAGTCCATGTAGGACTGGCGCATGATTTTTTCAAGATCAGTCGGCAACAGTTTGCGTGAAAAATCAGACATAGAGAATAACAACAGAAAACTTCAGGCTAACGCTTGGCACGTTGCCGAAAACCCATGCGAAGTTTAACACAGAGACGAACCGAATCGCCTGACTGCAGGGTGGCGGTGGACATCCATTTGACCAGCAGGCAGGCGCCGAAGGCCTAGGTAAAACCGGGCGGAAGACACCATATCGTATTCATTTCCGCAGGCATGAAGGCGCCCAAAGTCCAGTCTGAGTCAGTCACGACAAAACTGCCTGGCAAAACAGACGGGCACCAGCTGCTGGTGCATTGAACCATCAAGTCCTGGATTCGCGTTTTTCCACGGCAACCAAGACTCCGTCCGCATCGGCGCAGACAAAACTGCTTGGCAAAAAAGAGACGCCGACAAAACGGACGGGCACCAGCACCGGCAAACCACCAAATCCTGGATTCGAGCTTTTCCACAGCTACCAGGACTCCGTCCGCATCGGCACAACAAAACCACCCGGCAAAAAAGAAACGCAGGCAAAAAAGACGGGCACCAGCTGCTGGTGCATTGAACCATCAAGTCTCGGATTCGCGTTTTTCCACGGCAAGCAGGACTCCGTCCGCATCGGCGTAGACAAAACCACCCGGCAAAAAAGAAACGCAGGCAAAAAAGACGGGCACCAGCTGCTGGTGCATTGAACCATCAAGTCTCTGGATTCGAGCTTTTCCACGGCAACCAGGACTCCGTCCGCATCGGCACAACAAAACCACCCGGCAAAAAAGAAACGCAGGCAAAAAAGACGGGCACCAGCTGCTGGTGCATTGAACCATCAAGTCTCGGATTCGCGTTTTTCCACGGCAAGCAGGACTCCGTCCGCATCGGCGTAGACAAAACCACCCGGCAAAAAAGAAACGCAGGCAAAAAAGACGGGCACCAGCTGCTGGTGCATTGAACCATCAAGTCCTGGATTCGAGCTTTTCCACGGCAACCAGGACTCCGTCCGCATCGGCGTAGACAAAACCACCCGGCAAAAAAGAAACGCCGGCAAAAAAGACGGGCACCAGCTGCTGGTGCATTGAACCATCAAGTCTCGGATTCGCGTTTTTCCACGGCAAGCAGGACTCCGTCCGCATCGGCGTAGACAAAACCACCCGGCAAAAAAGAAACGCAGGCAAAAAAGACGGGCACCAGCTGCTGGTGCATTGAACCATCAAGTCCTGGATTCGAGCTTTTCCACGGCAACCAGGACTCCGTCCGCATCGGCGTAGACAAAACCACCCGGCAAAAAAGAAACGCCGGCAAAAAAGACGGGCACATCGACAGCGCCGGCATGTATTTTGTGGCTTTTCCGCGACTGCGTAGCCAGCGCCATTACCCCTAACTGCAAAGTTCTCAGTGTCGCGCTGTCCCTGACACAGCCATTGACTATCAATCCTTCCCACCCATTTGCCGTCGCCAGTGTGGCAAGCCGGTCGCCCAACAGCGCACAACGCATTGAAGCCCGCCCGTCCACTACCAGTACAGACGCTTTTACATCGGCTTCAAGCATTTTTCGTACCAGGGAATTGTCTTCAAAACAACTGACCGTACGAATGGTTCCAGAAAACTCCCGAGTGCCACCAAAATGACGAAACCCCGGACGGATAAGTTGCACTTTTTCCGAGTGCGTGTCACACAAATCGGCCGTCGAGAATTTCATGAAGTCCTGATGCACAGGAACCTGGATAGAAAAGCCGGTTTGGAACCGCTCTCGTGTTCCCGTCTTGCCGACGTATCCGGAGGATTACGGTCTCTCCAAAAAAAAGCATTTTCACATCGGAAATTTTTCAAGCCTTCCATCCCTGGCAGGAGAGGAATGAAACCGTGGCGCGTCTCTCGCCCTGGCTCCCGCAACTATGATTTATTCCACCGAGACTGAATTGGACGGCTGGGCATCCGGAGAGGAAGCAGGAATTTCAGCAGAACTTTCGACTTCACTGAAAAAGTCTCCCTCAGACATCACAATGTCAAAATCAGGAGCAATTTGATCCGTCAAACTCAATTCCTTGGGAAAATGCGGAAACCCCGTTCCCGCTGGTATCAAACGTCCAGAAATGACATTTTCTTTCAAGCCTTTGAGTTCGTCCCGGGCACCACGAACGCTGGCATCAGTCAGCACCCTGGTCGTTTCCTGAAACGAGGCTGCAGAAATGAACGATTCCGTGATCAAAGAAGCTTTGGTAATGCCCAAAAGCGCGCGCTCAAACTTCAGCGGTTCTTTCCCTGCTGCCAGCAGAGACTTGTTTATGCTGCAGGCGTTCACATAATTGATCTTTTCATCGACAATGCACCCGCTGTCGCCCGGATCGACCACAGAGACATTGCTGATCATTTGCCGGACAATCATTTCAATATGTTTATCGTTGATGGTCACTCCCTGCAAACGGTAAACATTTTGTATTTCCCATACCATGTAGGTCGTAAGTGCTTCCGCACCCAGCAGCCTCAAAATGTCATGGGGATTTTGTTCTCCGTTCGAAATACAGTCGCCTTTTTCTACCTTTTCGCCCTCAAAAACATTCAATTGCCGCACTTTCGGAATTAAAATGGTGGCTTCTTCCCCTTTCTCACCGCTGACTATGAAGCGGGATTTCCCTCTGAGTTCCTTACCAAAACTGACGATACCCGTACATTCCGCAAGTATGGCACTTTCTTTCGGCCTCTTCGCTTCAAACAGATCCGCCACACGCGGCAGGCCACCGGTAATATCACTGGTTTCAATCACTTTTTCCGGCACTTTGGCAATCACGTCTCCTGGTTCCACCAAGTCTCCATTTGCCAAAGACACAATCGCTTCTACCGGCAGGCGATAAAGTGCTTTTCTACCGTCCGGTAACTTGACGGCTCGGTCGCGCGCGTCGACCAATTTAATCGTCGGACTCAGAATCACCCGCCTCTTCTCCGAATACACGGAAGAGGCAATCACCACGTGAGAGGTGATACCAGTGGCCTCATCATCGCGTTGCACAGTCGCCAGTCCTTCTTCAAAGTCCGCGAAACTGACTTTACCTTTCACTTCGGCAACGATCGGATGAATGTGTGGCTCCCAGACCGCCACCATGGTGCCCGCTTTGACCTGCTTGTTGTCGCTGACGTTCAGTTGGGCACCATACGGGATGAGGTAGCGCTCATTTTCATTGCCCTGTTCATCAACAATGCGAAGTTCACCAGAGCGGGAAATGACGATGGCAGTTCCGTCTTTTTTGCCAACAAACCGGATCTTGTGATAGCGAGACCTGCCGTCCTTTTCGGTACGATGGCTACTTTCTGTTGCCGCACGACTGGAAGAACCACCGACGTGAAAAGTACGCATTGTCAGCTGCGTACCTGGCTCACCGATGGACTGTGCGGCAATGATGCCCACCGCTTCCCCGATATTCACCAAGATGTCTTTCGACAAATCCCTGCCATAACAAAGCGCGCAAATACCACGCCGGGAAACGCAGGTCACCGGGGAACGCACTTTCAGACGATCAATACCAAGTTCCTCAATACTCTTTACGCTGTTCTCATCGAGCAAGGTATTTTTCGCAATCAATATTTCTTTGCTGTTCTTGGCCATCACATCTTCAGCAATCACACGACCCAATACTCGCTTACTCAACGCCGCCACCACTTCACCATTACGAAAGACCGATTGCAAAGTAATGCCGTCATTGCATTCACAATCATGTTCAACCACAGTCAGACTTTGCGACACGTCAACGAGCCGGCGGGTAAGATAACCAGAATTGGCTGTTTTGAGTGCGGTATCCGACAGACCTTTACGCCCGCCGTGGGTCGAAATGAAAAACTGGTGCATGTCCAGCCCCTCACGAAAACTGGCGGTAATGGGATTTTCGATAATAGAGCCATCCGGCTTTGCCATTGAGCCACGCATGCCAGACAGCTGCTTGATTTGCGTCACCGAACCGCGGGCACCGGAATCAGACATCATGAAGATGGAATTAAACGACCGTTGTTGACATTTGCCTCGCCCCGGAATATTCAATTCTTCAGTGCCGAGTTCGTCCATCATGGCCTTCTCAACCAGCTCACTGGTGCGCAACCAGACATCCACCACCAAGTTATAACGCTCATGGTCGGTAACCACACCACTGACATAGTCCGACTGGATTTTTCTGACTTTCGTTCTGGCTTCCTCGAGAAGACTGGCTTTCATCTTTGGAATGATCATGTCGTCGACACCGAAAGAAATCCCGGCGCTGGTTGCGTACTGAAAGCCGGTGTTTTTCAACTGGTCGGCAAAAACCACAGTTCGCTTGATGCCACTCGTGCGATAACAGGCATCGATCAAACGCGTTACACTTTTCTTGTCCAGAACTCGGTTGACCAGTTGAAAAGGTAGATCATCCGGCAAAATTCTGAGCATCAAAGCTCTACCAACTGTGGTTTTGACTCTACCCGGCGAATCATTCTTGCGATCCGGCAGGCGAAATTCAATCGCAGCATGCAAATCCAGCACATTCAGTTGCATGGCTTTTTCGATCTCATCAAGATCCGCAAAAATCATCCCTTCACCTTTGGCACCCATCCGCTCACGCGTCATGTAGTACAGGCCCAGAATGATGTCTTGGGTAGGAACAATAACCGGCGCCCCGTTGGCTGGAGAAAGAATGTTGTTGGAAGACATGATGAGGACTCGCGCCTCGATCTGCGCTTCCACTGAAAGGGGAATGTGAACCGCCATCTGATCCCCATCAAAGTCGGCATTGAAAGCGGCACAAACCAGTGGGTGCAACTGTATGGCTTTGCCCTCAACCAAGACGGGTTCAAAAGCCTGGATGCCCAAACGGTGCAAAGTCGGGGCACGATTCAACAGTACCGGGTGTTCTTTGACCACCTCGGCCAGCACGTCCCAGACCTCGGGAGTTTCACTCTCCACCAGTTTTCTTCCCGCCCTGCTGGAACTGATCAGCCCTCGTCTGCGAAACTTCCCAATGATGAAAGGTTTGAACAGTTCCAATGCCATTCGTGTCGGCAATCCACATTCGTGAAGCTTCAGTGTCGGTCCGACTACAATCACAGAACGCCCGGAATAATCCACACGCTTGCCAAGCAGATTTTGACGAAAGCGTCCCTGCTTGCCTTTGATCATGCCGGCAAGAGATTTCAACGGCCGTTTATTCGCACCAGTTACCGGTCGGCCGCGCCGACCATTGTCCAAGAGCGCATCAATCGACTCCTGCAACATCCTTTTTTCATTGCGCACGATGATTTCTGGTGCGCCCAGTTCCAACAGGCGCCTGAGACGGTTGTTGCGATTGATCACGCGTCGGTATAAATCATTCAGGTCGGAAGTCGCGAAATGTCCGCTATCCAAGGGCACAAGCGGCCGGAGATCAGGCGGCAACACCGGAAGAACCTGCAGGATCATCCACTCTGGACGGTTGTGTGAATCCAGGAATGATTCGACCAGTTTGAGCCGCTTGGACAATTTCTTGAGAAGGGTTTCGGAACGGGTGGCAGTAATTTCCTCTTTTAGTTTTATGGATTCCTGAAGCACGTCAAAGTCCTCAAGAAGCTTCAAGATCGCTTCCGCACCCATGCCTGCAGAAAAAGTATCGCCGTGTTCCTCAATATTTTCGGCATAGACGTCGTCGTTCATCAACTCACCTTTGCGCAGGTCTGTCATTCCGGGATCCGTGACACAGTAACTTTCAAAATAAATCACGCGCTCCAGGTTTTTGGGACTGATGTCGAGCAGGAGACCGATTTTTGACGGCAGGGATTTCAAAAACCAGATATGAGCAACTGGGCTTGCCAACTCAATGTGTCCCATTCTCTCGCGCCTGGTTTTCGACAAAGTGACTTCAACTCCACACTTTTCACAAACCACTTCGCGATGCTTGGGACGCCGGTATTTCCCACACAGGCACTCATAATCCTTGATGGGGCCGAAAATCCGCGCGCAAAACAAGCCATCGCGCTCTGGCTTGTAGGTGCGGTAATTGATCGTTTCCGGTTTTTTGACTTCCCCGTAAGACCACGACCTGATGTGCTCCGGTGAAGCCAGACCAATCCTGATGGTCTCGAAAGCACCTTGTACTTCCTGGTGCCTGATTTGTTTAGCCAAGTATCTCATTCCGTTCCCCGCCCGCCGTCACGCTTTTTTGTATCAAAATCTAGGTTTAGGGCCAGTGCCCGAACTTCTTTGGTCAACACATTAAAAGATTCCGGAACGTTGGTTTCGATACGCAAATCGTCGTTGGTGATATTGCGATAGACATTATTTCGCCCGAGAATATCGTCCGATTTCACTGTCAACATTTCTTGAAGTGTGTGTGCGGCCCCATAAGCTTCAAGTGCCCATACTTCCATTTCACCGAAACGTTGTCCTCCAAAGTACGCCTTGCCTCCCGAGGGTTGCTGCGTAACCATACTGTAACGCCCGATAGACCGGGCATGCATTTTATCGTCCACCAAGTGGTTTAATTTCATCATGTACAGATACCCGACTGTCACATCACGATCAAAGCACTCGCCGGAGCGCCCATCGTAAAGCTTTGTTTGCCCGCTTTCGGGCAACTCTGCCATTTTTAAAGCGTCCTTGATTTCCTGTTCACTGGCACCATCAAAAACCGGAGACGCCATGGGAACTCCATGGCGCAAATTTTCAGACATGAGCATGATTTCAGCGTCTTTCAAACGACTGATGTCCCCACTGTCTCCGTCGCCGAGACTATATATCTCCTTCAATAGTTCGCGCAATTTCGCGGGGGTGGCGCCGCTGTCCAGCAAATCCCCGATCTTTTTCCCCAAACCTTTGGCTGCCCAGCCAAGGTGTGTTTCCAGCACCTGACCCACATTCATCCTGGAAGGCACACCAAGCGGGTTCAGCACCATATCTATCGGGGTGCCGTCTGCCAGGAAAGGCATATCCTCGGTCGGAACTACAAGTGAAACCACGCCTTTATTGCCATGTCTCCCCGCCATTTTGTCACCAGCCTGCAACCTCCTTTTCACTGCCAAATGAACTTTAATGCGTTTGATGACACCGGAAGGCAAATCATCGCCCCTTTCCAGCTTATCTCGAGCTTTGCCCAGGTCCTCAGCCGCTTTTGTCTGGTGTGCTGTCAGACGCGTTTTCAATTCTTCCAGTTTTTTGGCGGCATTTTCACTGCGCAGGCCGATTTTGAGCCACTTTTTACGCAGCAACCTGTTCAAGTAACTCTCCGTCACGACCTTTCCGGACTCAGGGTCTGGGGAACCACCTGCCACCTCTTCGCCGATCAACAGTTTGCGTATCCGATCATAAATACCATCTTCGTGGATTCGCAGGCGGCTATTGATATCCTTTTCCATACGCTCCAGGTCAGCCATAGCCAAGTCTTGGGCGCAGGCGTCCCTTTCCTCCCCTTCACGGGTAAATATCCGCACATCTATCACGGTTCCACGCATGCCAGACGGTACTCGCAAAGAACTGTCTTTAACATCGTAGGCTTTTTCCCCAAAAATGGCGCGCAAAAGCTTTTCTTCCGGACCGAGCTGCGCATCACCCTTGGGAGTCACTTTGCCGACCAGTATATCCCCGGATTCCACTTCCGCTCCAACATAAACCACACCTGATTCATCCAACTTTAAAATCATTCCCTCAGGTACATTAGGAATGTCAGCGGTGATTTCCTCACGGTTCACTTTCATGTCGCGTGCTGTGCAGGTCAGTTCTTCAATATGAATGGATGTAAAGTGGTCGCCCTCCACCATCCGCTCCGAAACCAGGATGGAATCTTCAAAGTTGTACCCATGCCACGGCATGAACGCGACTAGAACATTTCTGCCAAGCGACAGCTCTCCCATATCTGTGCAGGGCCCATCGGCGATAATGTCGTCGGCTTCCACCCGATCGCCGACTTTGACCAGAGGACGCTGATTGATGCAGGTATCCTGGTTTGACCGCGCGTATTTGGTCAAGCGATAAATATCCGCCCCATCTCCGTCTTTTTCGATTTCATGTTCATTTACACTCATAACGATCCGGGTGGAATCCACTGACATCACGGTTCCACCACGCTTGGCTAGAACCGTCACTCCGGAATCCTTGGCGACCACACGTTCCATACCGGTGCCCACAAGCGGCTTTTCGCATTGCAATGTGGGGACAGCCTGCCTCTGCATATTGGATCCCATCAAGGCGCGGTTGGCGTCGTCGTGCTCCAAAAACGGAATCAGAGAAGCAGAAGCCGAAACGATCTGGTTCGTAGAAACATCTATGTACTGCACTTCCTTCGGGGTTCTCAAAACAAACTCATTCCGGTAGCGGCAACTGACGAACTCCCCCGTCAGCCTCCCTCGCACATCCATAAGCGTGTTCGCTTGCGCAATAACGTAGTTCCCTTCCCGGATGGCGGACAGATATTCCACTTTTTTGGTAACGCGGCATTTGGAAACCACAAAATACGGGGTTTCCAGAAAACCATACCTGTTCGGCCGTGAATACACTGCCAACGAACTGATTAAACCAATATTCGGCCCTTCCGGCGTTTCAATCGGACATACGCGACCATAGTGGGAAGGGTGCACATCTCGAACTTCAAACCCGGCACGCTCACGAGTCAATCCACCGGGACCAAGAGAAGAAATGCGGCGCTTGTGGGTCACTTCCGAAAGCGGGTTGGTCTGGTCCATGAACTGAGACAACTGTCCTGAACAAAAGAATTCGTTGACGATGCTGGTGATCGGCTTCACATTGATGAAATTTTTCGGCATCATGTCGTCACTTTCGGCCTGGGCCAGTCTTTCTCCCAAGGCACGATCGACACGTCTCAAGCCGTTGCGGTAAACTTCCTCGAGCATTTCACCGACCGAGCGAACACGCCGGTTACCCAAGTGATCAATGTCGTCACAATTACGGGCACCATTGCGGATTTTCAGCAACTCCCGCAAAACCGCGACGATATCATCCAAACACAGAACGGAAGGGTCCCTTTCCTGAGTCGAAGTGGCAAGGTCGCCAACTTCGTCTTCACCCTTGTGTCTGCCCACCCCAAGATCGAGTTTCATGCGGCCGCATTCCGACAGGTCATAACGTTCTCTTTGTAAAAACAGGCCGTTAAAAAGCTTGTCACATACATCACGACTGGTGGGAGGATCACCAGGCCGTATGACACGATAGATTTTTGCCCGGGCAAGGGTTTTGCTTGTCGTCGGATCATCCTGCAAAGTCGAAGAAATACTTGGCGTTCGATCCAGCTCATTGACACAAAGTGTCGTGAATGTACGCGCACCAGAAGCCAGCAGGATCACAAGCGAGGTCGGAGTTATTTTTTCATTCGCTTTCAGGCATACCACATCGCTGCCCTGCACACAGACGTCATCGGCAATGACTTTATCAAGCAAGTGGGCTTTCGTGACCGGGTGCCTTTTCAGGCGCGCTTTTTTCATTTTCTGCACGTGAGAACGTGCCACCCTGCCGCCGGCTTTCAGAATCGTTTCCCCGTCGACCACGAGATCAAAATTGATCGTCTGGGAAAGCATCTGCTGAAAATCAATATTCAGAATGATCCCATCGCCTTTCACGGTGTAGTGTTCTTTTTCGAAAAACGTGTCCAACATTTGCTGGTTGTCCATCCCCAAAGCACGCAAAAGCACGGTCACTGGAAGCTTTCTGCGCCGGTCTATGCGAACGTAAAGTCTGTCCCTGGCGTCAAATTCAAAATCCAGCCAGCACCCTCTTCGAGGAATAATGCGCGCCGAGTAAATCAATTTGCCACTGGAGTAGGTTTTCCCCTTGTCATGCTCGAAAGAAACTCCCGGTGAACGCTGCAACTGTGAAAGCACCACGCGCTCAGCACCATTGACAATGAAAGTGCCGGTTTCAGTCATCAGCGGAAATTCTCCGAAGTACACCTGCTGCTCTTTCATATACTTGATTTTCTTTTTTGTCGGGCCGGCTTTCCGATCGTAGACAACCAGGCGCAAAACCACATGCAACCCAAGCGCGTAGGTCATTCCCCTCTGACGACATTCGTCTACATCAAACCGGGGTTCCTCCAGCAAATATCCACAGTAGTGCAACTCAACGTAAGCTCTGTTGCTTTTGAGCGGAAAGACCGAGGTAAACGCGCCGTGAAGTCCGGCATCAACACGCTCGTCCGGCGGCACGTTGCGTTGCAAAAAACTGCCATAGGAATCCTTTTGGATACGCAGAAGATTGGGGATCTCATGCTTTTGTGGGCGCTTGGCAAAACTTTTCCTGATGCACTTTCTCTCAATGAAACTGTAACTCATACTTCCTCCCTGAAAACCAGATAAAACCTCTGCAAACCGGAAAATAATCCGACCAAACCAAACCCCTGCAAGCGCAAAGACGCTCCCCGAAAAACACTATCCAGCCGGTATCCCGGGGGACCAGAGAAGCCCGGCTCGCGGGCCCAAGAACCGTTTGTCACTACGCGCCGATCATCATTGAATTTTGAAACCCGCACCAGCCTCTTCAAGCTGCTTGCCAATCGCCTCGGCTTCTTCCCGAGGAATGCCCTCCTTTACCACTGCGGGTATGCTTTCCACCAGATCCTTCGCTTCTTTGAGACCCAGACCGGTGACGCTTCGCACAACTTTTATGGTTGTGACTTTCTTTTCTCCCAGAGACTCGAGCAGAACAGAAAATTCCGTTTGTTCTTCCTCCTCGACCTCGCCGCCGGCAGGTACGGGACCTGCGACGGCGGGAGCGACGGAAGCAACCGCCGACACGCCGAACTTCTCTTCCATATCCGATATGAGTTCCACCAAATCCATCACGGACATCTCGGAAATCGATTCAAGTATTTCTTGCTTTGATGCAGACATCATTTTCTCCTATTGTGTGCTTGGTTGCGAAATCATAAACAAGGCTCCCAGGAGCCTGTTTAATCACTCTGACGATTTTGCCTGACAGCATCCAGCAGGCGCAGCAGTTTTCCCGGCACCTCAGCCAATGTACCCACCAGCTTCGAAACAGGGGCCTTCATGGTTCCACAAAGCTGAACAAGAGCCTCTTCACGAGTCGGCAAATTCGACAGAAAATCCAAAGTTTTCTGGTCGCCGGTCACTTTGCCATCTCGAGCAACCCAACAAACATTCAGGGCTTCCATCTCACTGGAGTACTCCTTCATCAAGCGACCGGCAGCACCAAGGTCAGGTCCCGCAAATGCATAAATCATCGGGCCATTTATTTTTTCAGCCAGAACGGCAAAAGATGTGTCTTTCAATGCGTGCCTGACGAGCGTGTTTTTCACAACCCGCAAATCCACGCCATGTGCACGAGCCGATTTGCGCATTTCATCAAACTGCAGGGCAGTCACCCCCCGATAATTGGCAACGATGATGGCGGTCGCCGTACCCGCCAAAGCAGTCACATCGGCAACCACTGCTTTTTTCTGTTCAAAACTCAAAGGCACAGAACCATTCTCCCGGTTATCAGCCCGGCCGGCACACCGCCCCTGAAATCACGTCTCTCACCACCCATCATCATCATAAACCCGGCTCCACCTTGATCGACGGCCCCATCGTCAATGACAGAAAAACCCCTTTTAAATAAGCTCCTTTCGCAGAAACAGGCTTTGCTTTAATCAACTCGGCGATCATAGCCCCGAAGTTTTCCACCAAGGCGGTTTCTGAAAAACTGATGCGTCCGATGCTGCCGTGCACAACACCACCTTTGTCAGCTCGATATTTAATCTGACCGGCCTTGGCGTTTTTTACTGCTTTTTCAACGTCGTCGGTCACGGTTCCGTCTTTGGGATTGGGCATTAGTCCCGCCGGGCCAAGAATACGCCCCAGACGGCCGACCAACGGCATCGTGGCAGGCGTAGCAATCACGATATCAAAAGCGCAACCGTTCTTCTCGATCTCTTCAACAAGAGTGTCGGAGCCGGCTTCGTCCGCCCCTGCCGCTTTTGCCTCGTCTGCTTGTTTACCTTCCGCAAAAACCAGCACTTTGACCACTTTGCCAAGCCCATGCGGAAGCACCGTTGACCCACGCACAAACTGATCGCTTTTTTTCGGGTCGATGCCCAGCACAACACTCATATCGACCGATTCATCGAACCTGGATTTCTGCATTTTCTTCAACAAAGCCACTGCCTCGCCCAAGCGATACTTTTTAGTGCGATCAAACTCCCGCTCCTTCGCTTTCATTTTTTTACTTTTAGCCGACATATTTTCTGATCCCCCCGCGCGCTCCTCTATTCGACTTCTATGCCCATATTTCTTGCCGTACCCTCAATCGTTCGTACTGCAGCAGACAGGCTGCCAGCAGTCAGATCCATCATTTTCATGTTCGCGATTTCCTCTATCTGCGCCCGGCTCACACGCCCCACAAGCTTGGAGTTCGGTTCACCACTGCCCTTTTCCAGACCGGCTGCCTTTTTCAACAAGGTGGATGCCGGCGGGGACTTGACGACAAAATCGAAACTTTTGTCCGAAAATGCCGTGACCACGACAGACAAAGTCATCCCTTTTTCCTCCGACTGTGTTCGTTCGTTGAAAGCTTTGCAAAAATCCATGATTTTCAAACCATGCTGCCCCAGTGCCGGGCCAACAGGCGGGCCGGGATTGGCTTCACCCGCTTTGACAAGCAACCTGATTTTAGCAGCCAGTACTTTTTTAGCCATGCTCTTTCAGCAACTCTTCAGGCTTTGTCTATCTGCGTAAAATCGAGCTCAACCGGCGTCGAGCGACCAAAAATCTGCACTGAGACCTGCACTTTGCTTTTGTCGTAATACACTTCTTCCACTATGGCATTAAAATCGTTGAAAGGGCCATCCGTAACCCGCACCATTTCGCCGGCCTCAAACAACACTTTCGGCTTCGGTTCGTCGACGCTGTCACGCACCCCTTGCAACACCCTCGTAATTTCTTTTTCCTGGATGGGCTCCGGGTGGCCGGGCTGGCCACCAATGAAGCCACGCACTTTCGGAACGTCCTTCACCAGACGCCAAGTGTCATCGTTCATTTCCATTTGCACCAGCACATAGCCTGGGAAAAACTTTCGTTCGCTTTTCCGTTTCACCCCGCCACGTACCTCTATCACTTCTTCCACCGGCACCATAATTTCCCCAAACTTGTCGCGCAAATCACTGTCACGCAAACGTTCGCACAAGGAATTCATGACCAATTTCTCATGTCCGGTAGGCGTGTTTATCACATACCAGCTCATTGCATTATCACCATTGTCTTTGGATTTCACCACTTCTCCCATCAGCGAATCAGCATGCCCATGAACCAGGCCAAAAGCATATCCAGAGCCCAAAGAAAAATCGCCACCAGCAACACCATAACAAACACTATCAACGTGGTCTGCAGGGTTTCCGCACGTGTCGGCCAGATCACTTTGCGCAACTCGATGCGCGCAGCCTTCAAAAATGTCGCGGTTTCTCTGCCTTGTTCCGTGGTCAAAAAGATACCGGCAGCAACGCCAACTGTCATCAGCACACCCAGTACCCGGTAAAGCAAAGATTCTTCCGAGAAATACATGAATAAAACCGATACCGCAACCAGCATCAACACGGACACGACCAACTTGACTTGGTCCATGCCCTTCCCAGGCGTACCTGCTTCTATCGCCACATTCGACAATCTGAGAAAATGGCAGGCCAGGAGGGACTTGAACCCCCAACCTGCGGTTTTGGAGACCGCTGCTCTGCCAATTGAGCTACTGGCCTGCGTGAAAACATGACATGCTTCGGCATTCTTAGTTCAAAATCTTGCTGACGACACCGGCACCAACGGTACGACCACCTTCCCGTATCGCAAACCGCAAGCCTTCTTCCATCGCAATCGCCCCAATCAGAGATACCTCAAGCTGTACATTGTCCCCAGGCATCACCATCTCTACCCCAGAACCCAGTTCAACCGAACCCGTCACATCCGTTGTCCGAAAATAAAATTGCGGACGATAGCCTTTGAAAAACGGCGTGTGCCTGCCACCCTCTTCTTTCGATAAAATGTATACCTCCGACTCAAATCTGGTATGCGGTGTGATCGTGCCCGGGCGGCACAACACCTGACCTCGCTCTACTTCCTCACGCTTCGTCCCCCTTAGCAAAACACCAACATTGTCTCCTGCCCGTCCTTCATCCAACAACTTGCGAAACATCTCCACCCCTGTACAGACCGCACAACGGGTCTCCCGCAATCCTACAATCTCTATTTCATCTCCTATCCGTACCACCCCGCGATCAATCCGTCCTGTCACCACCGTCCCACGACCGGATATCGAGAACACATCCTCTACCGACAATAAAAAATCTCCATCAATCTGGCGCTCAGGCACCGGTATATGCGCATCCATCTGCACAACCAGCTCCCGAACTGTCTCGCACTGCTCCTCATCACCCTCCAGCGCACGCAACGCCGAACCAATCACTACCGGCGTCCGCTCGCCATCAAACTCGTAACTCGTCAATACATCTCGTACTTCCAACTCTACCAACTCTACCAACTCCTCATCTTCCATCATGTCCAGCTTGTTCAAGTACACCACAATGTGCGGAACTCCAACCTGGCGCGCCAGCAGAATGTGCTCACGCGTCTGCGGCATCGGACCGTCCGCCACGCTCACTACCAAAATCGCTCCGTCCATCTGCGCCGCACCCGTGATCATGTTCTTGACATAGTCCGCATGACCCGGACAGTCGACATGCGCATAGTGACGATTCCCAGATTCATACTCTACGTGTGCCGTCGCTATCGTGATCCCCCGCTCACGCTCTTCCGGCGCATTGTCGATCTCTTCATAACTCGTAACCCCGCCACCGTAACTTTGCGACATCACTTTCGTCAACGCCGCCGTCAACGTCGTCTTGCCATGATCAACATGGCCAATCGTCCCAACGTTTACGTGCGGCTTCGTCCGCTCAAATTTTTCTTTGACCACTTTAAGTCCTCAAAATCCAACAGCACCCAGCGCAGCCCGCCACACTCAGTACCGGCACAATGGAAAGCCCACAACCAGAATTGAACTGGCGACCTCTTCCTTACCAAGGAAGTGCTCTACCTCTGAGCTATATGGGCTCGGGGTAACGCCTTTCCGACAATCCTGAATAACAACAGAACACTAAGCGGGTGAGCGGATTCGAACCGCCGCTTTCAGCTTGGAAGGCTGAGGTTCTACCATTAAACTACACCCGCACGACGCGAAACCGACCGCCGCCCGGGGAACCAGGCACCGATAGAACTTCAAACATGTCTCATCAGCTAGCTATGCACACCACCGCGATGGAGGGGGTAGGATTCGAACCTACGAAGGCTAAGCCAACAGATTTACAGTCTGCCCCCGTTGACCGCTTGGGTACCCCTCCTTCCTTAAAGAAGGGACGGGGATTATGCTGTTTATCCACAGGACCTGTCAAGTACAGGACCTGTCGAGCAATTATTACAGGATGCAAGTTTCTCTCCTGCAAAGCAGGACTTTCCGCTGACTCGACCACAGCGACGATACCATTCTACTCAGCATCTCAATTCATTGTCGGCGGCGGTGCCCCCTGCAACGAATGACAGGCGAGTTGCCTAAGCCTGGGTGAAAAGGTAATTTTTGGCCGCTTGTACATTTTTGGAGTTTTTGGGTCGGGAAGCAGATGCAAAACGAGCCCTTTTTTGCCCCCACGCCGTTCATCCGCAGGAATTCTCGCCCACTTAAGCATTCCCGGACAAAATCCAACCATTGCCAAGCTTTCAACATGAACCGGTTCACCAGGGCGCCGGGAATCAAAACACAAATAGATGTGAGTACTGGAAAAGCCCCCGACACCGGGTTTTCCTGAAGCCCAAGACTCGTCTCATCACATCCATGAACGGATTCTCCGTTTGTCTACACGCACTCCGGACTTCTTCCCATTTAACCCGCCCGCTGTTGCTCCCGCGAGCAAAAGAGCATCACTCTTCCTTCTTCTCGTGTGAGGAACCGCGCGTGCACGGCTTTCCTGATCTTCTCGTGGAAGCCATAGTTTTCAGTCAACAGCAAAACTTGCCCGGTCTTGTCCCTTGCCTCCCTGCCCAAACCAATGCTCACCAAGCAACACGGCGACCGCAAGTCATCCCGCATATCTGCAAGCCACGCATCAGACAAACACTCAACCCATACTGGGAACAGCCAATCCATAACCTTTGCTGGAGAATCAACCGAACGACGACCAGAACACCTCTCATTACAGGGGCAATCGGCACCAGCCATTCACACTGCCTGCCCCAGAAACACGCACTCACCCCACCCAGAAACCACTCACAGCAGGTCTGCTGGCAACAAAGGCTAGACCCTGCCTCAACAGGAAGGTGTTCTGGCACATCACTGCCCCCTTGCCGGTGGCAGCTTGAATTCCCTGGCCCGGCATCTTCACCTTAAACCTGGGTTCCTGGGCCACGTTTTCACGCAGAAGTTGTCGGCAAAAAAACAGACAATTCTCTCATCAATTCCGACACGATGTCGGGCAACAATCTTTTAGGAATACGAATGCCGTTGCGGGTCTGTTATCATCAGGCACGGTAACCGCGCACGAATGCTGAGTTGCAGTTTTTGTGGGACATGCGGTTATCGACACCTTCAAGGACCACAGCCGGGCATAACGCGTGAACGAGCGCAAATCCAGAATAGACCGCATCACAGCGGAAACCAGAATTTCACTCGAACTGAATCTCGATGGCAGTGCCGGCGGAAACATCAAGGTCGGAATTCCTTTCCTGGAACACATGCTGGAACAATTCAAAAAACATGCCTTGCTGGACCTGGACTTAAGCGCAAGAGGGGATTTGGAGGTCGACGATCACCATACCGTAGAAGACGTGGGCATCGTATTGGGTCAGGGCTTCCACGAAGCCTTGGGCAAACGGGAAGGCATTTATCGATATGGACACGCTTACGCCCCCTTGGACGAGGCTTTGACACGAACTGTCATCGATTTCTCCGGTCGGCCCGGATTGCATTTCAATGTGCAATTCACTCGGGCACGGGTTGGCCGGTTTGACCTGGATTTGTTGAAAGAATTTTTCCAGGGCTTCGTGAACCACGCCCGTGCGACTTTGCATATTGACAGTTTGAAAGGACGCAACTGTCATCACATCGCCGAAACGGTTTTCAAGTCGTTTGCCAAAGCAGTACGTGTTGCGGTTTCCCACGATCGTGGCATGGGCGGGAACATTCCTTCCACGAAGGGAACACTGTAAAAAACCTTTTTTATGCGCACGATCGCGGTCATCGATTACGGAATGAGCAACCATCGTTCCGTATACAACGCTTTGACTGCTGTTTCCCCCGTCGGCACTCGGGTGACGGTCACTTGCAACCCGAAAGAAGTGGAACGGGCAGACCGTGTGGTCTTGCCTGGCCAAGGCGCTGCTGAAGACTGCATGAAAGCTTTAGACAAGTACAAATTAGCCCCCCTGCTTCGGGAAAAAATACAAACCCGGCCTCTGCTCGGTATCTGCATGGGGCTGCAGGTGCTGCTGGATTTCAGTCATGAAAACCATGGCACCAAATGCCTCGGCGCCATACCCGGTGAAAGCGTACACCTGTCCCAGAGCCTGCCGAGAGAAAACCATTTCAAGGTTCCACACATGGGCTGGGACCGAGTGTCGCAATGCGCTCATCATCCACTGTGGAACGGAATCAGAGACCAGGAATTTTTTTATTTTGCCCACAGTTACCACTCCCTGTTCAAACAGGAGGACCTGGTCTTTGCCACAACCGACTATGGCACAAAGATGGTAAGTGCCGTAGCTCGAGATTTTATTTTCGCGGTGCAGTTTCATCCAGAAAAAAGTTCTGCCGCCGGTCAACGTCTTCTACACAATTTCGCAAACTGGGCAGGACCGACCTGAGCATGCTGCTGATACCGGCTATTGATTTGAAAAACGGAAAGTGCGTTCGTCTCAGGCAGGGGAAAATGGACTGTGTCACCGTGTTTTCAGATGATCCCGTAACCACAGCGGAACGGTGGGTCGAAAGTGGAGCCAAAAGGTTGCACATCGTTGACCTGGACGGCGCGACCCAAGGCAAACCGAACCCAGCCCATAGAAAAATCATCGCCGCCATCGCTTCACACTTCCCGGACCTGAGCATCCAGGTGGGCGGAGGAATACGCGATGCAGAAACCATCAGGTACTACCTGGACTGCGGGGTGGAATACATCATTATCGGCACGCGCGCCATAACACACCCAGATTTCCTGGCTGGCGCCTGCGCCAAACATCCGCAGCGCATCATTGTCGGGCTGGATGCGAAAAACGAAACGCTGGCGGTCTGCGGCTGGTCAGAACTCAGCGAGCACAATGCTTTTGAATTTGCACAAAATCTGGACACTGAAGGATTGGCGGCCATTGTTTTTACGGACATCTCCCGAGATGGAATGCGCCTCGGGATCAACTTGGCGGCCACGGTAAAACTCGCATCGCGGGTGGACTTGCCGGTTTATGCTTCCGGGGGCTTTACTTCCATGCGTGACATCGAGGTACTTTGTCAGCAGCGAAGGACTGGTATTGCCGGAGCAATTATCGGGCGCGCCCTGTACGACGGGGCTGTGGACTACGCAAAAGCACAACGTTACGCAGACCGGCATGGCAAGGCCTCTCACTGAAATCTCTTGCTGACCAAGCGCATCATCCCCTGCCTGGACGTGGCCGGTGGACGGGTCGTCAAAGGCGTACGTTTTGTCGACATCATAGATGCCGGAGATCCTGTCGAAGCCGCCCGGCGTTACGATGAAGAAGGTGCCGACGAACTGGCTTTCCTGGACATCACCGCCAGCCACGAAAAACGGCGAACGATGTTCGAAGTGGTTGAGCGGGTGGCGGCGGAAATATTTATTCCCATGACCGTTGGCGGTGGGGTGCGTACTTTTCAGGATGTCCGAGACCTGCTGAATGCCGGTGCCGACAAAGTTTCCATCAACACCGCCGCAGTGAAAAACCCGGAGCTAATCCAGGAACTGGCAAGCAAAATCGGTTCCCAATGCATCACGGTAGCCATTGACGCGAGAGCACGCCAGCAGGACGGAAGCCCTGTAAACACCGGCTGGGAGGTATTCAGCCATGGCGGCAGAAAACCAACCGGTCTGGATGCCGTGGCGTGGGCAAAACGTATGGCAAGCTATGGTGCCGGGGAGCTTTTATTGACCAGCATGGACCGAGACGGAACCAAAAAAGGATTTGACCTCGAATTAACGCACACCGTCAGCACAAACGTAAAAATACCGGTCATTGCCTCAGGGGGAGTCGGAAACCTTGAACACTTGGCCAGAGGGGTCATCGATGGGCAGGCAGATGCCATCCTGGCAGCCAGTATTTTTCATTTTCGAGTACACACCATACGGGAAGCCAAGCAATACCTTGCTGCACGTGGCATAGCGGTCAGAATGTGAACTATATTTCGCACACCTGAACCGCCAGGACAAGAGATATGGTCGACAGGTGGCGCAGGTACCGGGAAACCTTGTCGGGAACGAAATGGGATGAACCAGGGCGGGCTGGCTTTGGGCAGTTGTTTGCAGGCGATACTTCAGGGCGCACCCGTGATTCAATGGTCAAGGCAGGAATACCCGTGGGAAAAGCCGCACACTTTCCGGCTTGATGACTAAGGAAAATGACATGAAAATTGACGATGAGAAGCCAGTAAAAAAACATCGGGCTTTCCGGCCCGGCGAAGGACTAATCGTGCAAAATGGTGAAAAAGGGCAGAAAGAACCCCACTGCTGTCGTGGACAGAGCGTGATCTGGTTGGCTACGTGAAAGGAGGAGGCAGGAACCCCACTGCTGTCGTGGACAGAGCGTGATCTGGCCGGCTACGTGAAAGGAGGAGGCAGGAACCCCGCTGCTGTCGTGGACAGAGCACCAACTGCTCGGCCGATGAGCCGAACCTTTGCGTGGCGGAAAAGACCAGAGTGTTGATGCGGATTTTTGGCAGAAAAAGTGCCGCGGTTTACGCCGCTCTGGCGTGGAAGGGGCACGACAGAACAGGAATGCTGTAGAGAAAAGAGACTGCCGGGGAGCAAACGGTGTGGCCCGAGCCGTGAAATCCTGTTGAAAGACGGCACGGTTCATGCGGGCGACCGGGCCTCACACGCTTTCGCAAAAGCAGGTGAAAAAACGGGAGCAACGAAAAACAGACAGGGAATCCCAACGCCACTGACCTTTACTCCAGAATTTGTCCAGGCCCGCAGGACCGCCCCGTTAATGTCGACACCAGTGGCCAGGTTTCCAGAAGTGGTACATCAGCCACAACACCTGCATGGCGGTGAACAGGTCAGAAAACGTCAATAGTGACTATTCCCCGGAGCAGAGGCGCGGGCTACAGGCGTTACGACTTCTTTCGGGGAGTTTTCTTCGTACTTTTACGGGATTTGCTGCTGCCGTGAGTCCAGTTAGAAGATTTTGACTCCAAGAGTTTCTGGCAGGCCGCAAGCGTCAAAGAAGCAGGAGCCATTTCCTTGGGGACTGTGACATTTGTTTTTCCGTCCGTGACATAAGGCCCATATCGCCCTTTCAAAACTTGTATCGATGCATTTTTGAAATCCTGAATGACCCGCTCTCGTTCCGCTTTTTCTTTTGCTGCAATCAAGGCCAGCGCTTCGTCTAAAGTGACGGCACCGGGATCCCCACCGGTGCCCAGCGAAACATACCGTTTCCCATATTTGACATAGGGGCCAAACCGACCGTAATTCGTTTCGATGGTGTCTCCAGAAGGCATTTCGCCCAGCTTGCGCGGGAACTTCAGAAGTTCCAACGCTTCTTGGAAAGTAATGGTTTCCAGCTTGTATCCAGGTGGCAGGCTGGCAAAGGAGGGCTTCTCTACATCGTCTTTCGTGCCCAATTGCAGATACGCCCCATAACGACCAATGCGTGCGCTGAGCATTCGTCCGGTTTTTGGGTCATTCCCCAGTTCACGGGCATTCAATGCCTCCTGCCGACTGACTGAGCCGTTTTTTTCACGCAGCAAATCTTCAAAAGGAGACCAAAATGTTCGTAGCACGTCTCGCCAATTTCTGTCGCCACAGGCAATTTCATCCAGTTCATTTTCCAACTTGGCAGTGAAACCGTAGTCCACATAGCGTTCGAAGTGTTCCGTCAGGAAGCGGTTCACGACCCGGCCCGTAGAAGTCGGCATAAAACGCTTTTTCTCGAGCTCGACATATTTGCGATTGAGCAACGTCGAAATGATGGACGCATAGGTTGAAGGACGTCCAATACCATACTCTTCCAGCGTTTTGATCAGTGACGCTTCAGTGAAGCGTGGGGGTGGCTCGGTAAAATGCTGGTTTGCGTGCACAGTTTTCAACGCCAGTTTTTCGCCTTTGACCAAGGGCGGCAATTTACGCTCCTCATCTTTTTTTCCGACCGGACCTTCTCCCCTGTCACGACCTTCCGCGTACACCAAAAGAAAATTTGGCTCACGTACTGTCGAGCCGCCTGCTTTCAAAACCAACTCTTCCGGACATAACAACTCCACACTCACTGTGTCCAATATCGCTGGCGCCATCTGGCAAGCCACAGTCCGCTTCCAAATCATTTCATACAGTTTTTGCTGGTCTCTATCCAAGACTCTCAAAAGCGAATCTGGTTTGCGATTTACCGAAGTCGGCCTGATTGCTTCATGGGCTTCCTGTGCGGTTTTTGAACGGCTGCGATACTTCCGCGGTTTTTCCGGCAGGCATCCGCGACCGTAATCGGCAGCAATCAAGTCTCGAATTTCCATGATTGCTTCATGAGCAATCACGACCGAATCCGTACGCAAATAAGTAATGAGACCCAGGGACTCGCCTTTGATTTCCACTCCTTCGTATAACTGCTGGGCAACACGCATGGTTTTGCTGGCCGAAAAACCCAGCTTGCGAACCGCATCCTGTTGCAAAGTGGAAGTCATAAACGGTGGCGCAGGATTGCGGAGGCGGACTTTTTTGTCAATTTTCGTAACCGCCACACCCGCTTTGCCTCCCGACAGCAAACGCGCTTTCAAATCATGCGCCTGGGATTGTCCTGATATATCAAATTGCTTGAGTTTCCGAGCGTCCACCAAAGCAAGAGACGCGGGAAATTCATCGCCATTTTTTTTCAAAATGGCATCAATAGACCAGTATTCCTGCGATTGGAAGTTTTCAACTTCGATCTCGCGCTCCGCGATCAGGCGCAAAGCCGGGCTTTGCACCCTTCCGGCTGAAAGATTCGCATGGATTTTTCGCCACAAGAGCGGAGACAAATTAAAACCAACCAGGTGATCCAAAGCACGTCTTGCCTGTTGGGCATTCACCAGGTCATCAAGCACTACCCGGGGATTGGCAAACGCGTCTCTCACCGCTCGCCGGGTAATTTCATAAAAAACCACGCGATACACCTCCTTGCCACTCAGCAAGTTTTTCTCTCTCAGTATCTGGCACAGGTGCCAGGCAATGGCTTCCCCCTCTCGATCCGGATCGGTTGCCAGGTACAATCGTTTTGCCCGCCTGACTGCTGAACATATCCGATTGACGTGTTTCAGGCCATCCTTTCTGATTTCATAATTCATGTTGAAATCGTTTTTCGGCTCGACTGCTCCATCACGCGGCACGAGATCACGTATATGGCCGTAAGTCGCCATCACATCGTAGTTTTTGTCCAAGTATTTTCCGATGGTTTTCGTTTTGGCAGGGGACTCAACAATTACGAGATTTCTTTCCATTTCGATGTGGTTTTGGGTGGTACATCCAGCTTCCTGCTGAACGTGAATACGAAAACAGCCCACGACTACCTGTCGGTGGCTTCGTGCGAAGGATGAATGAAACAGCGAAAAATGGCAAGTAGAAAACCTGCTTTGGCAGAATGAGCGGCACGTACCGCTTGCCCGAGGGTTTCGCACTTCAGCGAAAAGCTCTCCCGACATGGCCAAAACAAGTGAGCTGCAGCCACCACATTTTCCAGGATGAGGCTGGCGTTCCACACCCATGACACGTTGTGTCTGCCGAAATTGAAATGCAGGGAGAACGCCGAAGGGTCAACTTCCGGAAGGAAATGGACCACAGGCACAAGGTCCCGACAACGACAGACGACAATTTCCATCGCTTTCGTTTTCCGAACTGTCCTGTGGCCGGCAACAGAAGTCAGGGAAAAATTGGAAACGGTGCTGCAACTTCCAGAAGGAAATGGACCACAGGCACAAGGTCCCGACAACGACAGACGACAACTTCCATCAGTTTTGTTTTCCGAACTGTCCAGTGGCCGGCAACAGAAGTCAGGGAAAAATTGGAAACGGTGCTGCAACTTCCAGAAGGAGATGGACCACAGGCACAAGGTCCCGACGACGACAGACGACAATCTCCATCGCTTTTGTTTTCCGAACTGTCCTGTGGCCGGCAACAGAAGTCAGGGAAAAATTGGAAACGGTGCTGCAACTGTGCTTGTGTTCACCAAGAGGCACGATTACAATGGGGTCGGCATCGAATCTAGATGCCGCACACAAGGAACTGTTTGCAGTTTCTAGCCTTGTTTTATTTTAGATTAGATTTAGAGGTTCCCGAAGGATGCCGAAAGATATGGAAAAGGAAAGTATTTTCAGCGTGCTCGCACGTTCCCCAAATGATACCGGTTCACCGGAAATGCAGATTGCTTTTCTGACGCAACGAATCAAGTCACTGAGTGGTCACTTCGAAGTCCACAAAAATGACAATCATTCCAAAAGGGGACTGTTGCAAATGGTCAATGTCAGACGCAAGTTGTTAGCCCATTTGAAATCTGAAGACTTGGTACGTTACAAACAGGCCGCTTCAGTGCTTGGCCTCAGAACCTGAGGGGTGTCAGTTTTGAAAAAATTTGAGAAAAGCTTCACTTATGGCGGCCATCAGGTCACCTTTTCTACCGGAAACGTTGCCCGTCAGGCGGATGCAGCCGTGTGGGTAGACATGGAAGAAACCATTGTGCTGGTCACCGTCACCACCAAACGTGAAGCGCTGGCAAATCAGAACTTTCTGCCGCTTACGGTGAATTACCAAGAGCGCAGCTACGCTGCCGGAAAAATCCCTGGCGGTTTTTTCAAACGCGAAGGACGACCAAGCGAAAAGGAAATTCTGACTTCCCGGTTGATAGACCGGTCACTTCGCCCCCTGTTTCCCAAGGACTTTTACAACGAAATTCAAATCATCGCCACAGTACTTTCCCTGAATCAACAAATGGATGCCAGCCTTCCGGCCATGCTCGGTGCCTCAGCCGCGATGGCACTTTCCGGCATTCCCGTAAAAGCCATGCTCAGTGCGGCGAGAATCGGCATGCTGGATGACCAGTTTGTTCTCAATCCAACCACAGAACAAATTGCCAAGTCGCAGTTGAATATGGTCATGGCGGGAACTGAGAAAGCAATACTGATGGTCGAAGCGAGCGCGCATTTGCTCAGCGAAGCGCGAATGCTTGACGCAGTTATTTTCGGGCATGAACGAATGCAGACCGCGCTTACGGCAATCAGCGAACTGGCACAGGAGGCCGCCAAACCAAGATGGGACTGGCAGCCAAAACCTGTTGATCAGGAACTGCAGGCAACCTTGCGCGAAAAATATGCCGAGCGAATTGAGCAGGCCAACCTGGAAACGGACAAGCTGGAACGCAAAACTCTTTTGGAGGAAATGTACAGCGAAGTGGAGCGAGATTGCGCAGATGATGCAGACCTGAAAAAAGCGGCCATAGGGATCTGCAAGGGGATGGAAAGACAATGTGTGCGCAACCGCATACTTGATGGGAAAAGTCGCATTGACGGACGCAGCACACGCACAGTCAGGGAGATCAGCATGGAAACGGGTCTGTTGCCACGTGCCCACGGAAGTGCGCTCTTTACACGTGGGCAAACGCAGGTCCTGTCTACCACAACGCTGGGCACTGCCAGAGAAGCTCAAATATTTGACGCGATCGAAGGCGAAAGACGTGATCGATTCATGCTCCACTACAATTTTCCACCGTACTGTGTCGGCGAAACAGGTTTCATGGGAATTCCCAAGCGCCGGGAAATAGGACATGGACAGTTGGCAAAACGTGCGCTTGAATCCGTGATGCCAAGTGAAGAGGAGTTTCCATACGTGTTGCGCACAGTTTGCGAAACAACTGAGTCCAACGGCTCCAGCTCCATGGCATCGGTATGCGCGACCAGCTTGTCGTTGATGAATGCCGGCGTACCCACCAAGGGGTCAGTGGCAGGAATAGCTATGGGTCTCATTCTGGAAGGAGACCGGTTTGCCATCTTGACAGATATTCTCGGCGATGAAGATCACTTCGGGGACATGGACTTCAAAGTCGCAGGAACCCGAGACGGGGTTACCGCGTTGCAAATGGACATCAAGGTGGACGGCACCTCGGCTGATATATTACGCGCCGCTCTGGAGCAGGCCCACAAAGCCCGCCTGGAAATCCTGGACAGCATGGATGAAAAAATTGACGCATCAGCCACACTCTCGCCTTATGCGCCGCGCCTGACTCATCTAAAAATCGACCCGAAAAAAATTCGTGACGTCATCGGTAAAGGCGGTTCTGTCATTCGCTCAATTATTGAAGAAACCGGGGCTGAAATTGATGTCAGTGATGATGGCTCCATCGTCATTTCCAGTTCTGATTCGGAAGCCGCCGAACAGGCCAGGCAGCGCATCATGGAATTGACCGCGGAAGTTGAGGTGGGAGTGGACTATACCGGGCGGGTTGCCAAGATCATGGAATACGGGGCTTTTGTCACTGTGTTGCCTGGCAAGGACGGGCTGTTGCACATATCACAGATAGGCGGGGGCAAGAGAATCGGAAAAGTGGAAGATGTCCTGAGCGAAGGAGATACCGTGGAAGTGCATGTCCTGGAAATTGATCGCAGAGGGAAAATACGCCTGACGATGAGTACCCCACCCACAGAACAGAAACATCAATCGCGCCAGGATGGTTTTTACCCGCAAGATTTTGAAGACCGGGGTTACTGACACAAATTCGCACTGGCGCGAACAGCTAAGCGAGGAAGAGTACGACATTTGTCGGCTGAAAGGGACTGAGCCGGCTTTTTCAGGAAAGTACTGGGATTGCAGAAAATCCGGGATCTACTGTTGCAAATGTTGCGGGAAGCCGCTTTTTCCTTCGTCAGCTAAATACGAGTCCGGAACCGGATGGCCGAGCTTTCGTCACACTGTGGAGAAAGCAATGATTGCCACCAAGGAAGATGCCACTATAGGGATGCACCGCACTGAAGTGGTATGTTCAAACTGTGGTTGCCATCTGGGGCACCTTTTCCCTAACGGGCCGCAGCCGACTGGTTTGCGTTACTGCATAAACTCAACTTCGCTCAAACTACAACAGGCATAACTTTGCCCAGGCAGCTGGCGAAGGAGCGTGCGATTTTGACACGCCAGCCATCCAGGGCCTGGTTCTGTCGACAATCCGCCTCTGTGAGAACCCGTTCTCAGACACAGTGACATTTCACGCTGCCCCGTAGCCCCGTAATCAAACCATGCCCCCCCTGCACGCCACCTCTAAAAGTCAGGCAGCCCGTGGCCCTCCAGAGGAGCGTTCAAGCACAGCGACTCCACCCCGACCAACATTGAAAAGGCAAAGCGACGCAAGAGAAATCAGCGGGTTGCACCGCCCAAAAACGCTCTGACGCGTAAACGCTCTGTGTCCTGCTCCAGCCGCACAGTTGCTGTCGCCTCCGCCAAGCCATCTGTAACCTTTAATGTGAACGAGCCACCCGGTTTCGCTGAAGGCCCACGCGTAAACCGCACTTTAACAATCTTGCCAATTTTAGTGCCATCAAATTTCACGGTTCCACCGAGCAAACTGGAACGATCCACAAAGGACCACTCCAAGTTTGCCTCGTCGACATCGTTTCCATCCGTGGCACTGAACGTCATCAGTGCGGACGAATGACTGGCAGAAATAACCCAGACTGCCGTTGAACCACTGACAATAACTGGGATTTGGTTGGCAGCAGATGTGAACATCACTGTGATGCGACTCATGTCACCATCCGCATCCCTCACTTCGACTTCCAGACTGACCCCAGCCGCTGAGCCGTCAGGACGCTGGAACAACACGGTCACCGTGCTTCCCTGAGCCGTTGATGACCGGGAACCATCCGCCAAAACAAAAATCGCGGTCGTTCTCGGCGGAAGGTCACCCGACACTTTCCAAGACAACAACTCCGCGTCGCCATCCGGATCGCGCGCACTCAGACGTATTGTGGCTTGCCTTTGACTGGCGTAGATCAGCTTCTCCGTGGAACTTCCGCCGCTCTCTATCACCGGGGGAGAAGCATAAATCAGACTCACAGTTGTCGTGGCTGTGGACAACTCATCAGTAACCTCCAATACCAACGAACCAAACCGCGTTGAGTCCGTTGTGCGTGTGAACAGTATTTGAATACTGGTCCCTCGTCGCGCAGCCTCAGAACCATAAAATTCTGCAGCCCCACTGCTTAAGCTGTTTGTGCTCAAGGTCCACAACAGATCGGCCCCATGTCCCGGGTCATCATCTCGCGCTGCAAATGCCAGCAACGCAGTCGAAGCCTCTTCAGGAACAATCACCCGTATTTGTTGTTGCTCGTCGCCACCCACCACAATAACCGGCGTGCTGTTGGGGACGGCTCTAAAGACCACCATCAGGCTGTCGAAGTGGCCTTGCCGATCTGTGACGGTAACCACGATCGTGGATCCCATAGTCGAGCGCCGGTCAGGACGCTTGAGCAACACGGTCACCTCATCCCCTCGCATGGTCGATGACTCGACCTCACCGGCAACAAAAACCGCAGTCGTCCCCAACGATGCATCACTTGCGATTGACCAGATCAAGCCCCCCGGACCGGTATCCGGATCACGCGCAGTCAGACGCAGGGTGGCCTGCGTTTGTTTGGCGTAGATCAACCGCACAATGGAACTTCCGCCGTTCTCTATCTCCGGAGGAAGACCATAAATCAGGCTCACTGTAGCCATGACCGTGGACAACTGATCTGAAACACTCAATACGAGAGAACCATACGCGGATGAACCGGCCTCAGGCACGAACCGTACAACAATGGTCGTTCCCTGCCGGAAACCCAAAATTTCCGCTCTCGCATTGGTTAACATTGCTGTGCTCAAAGTCCACCACAGGTCCATCTCGTCTCCCGGATCAGCGTCTCGCGCCGCAAATGTCAGTCGCATGGAATCAGAATTTCGTTCAGTCCCACGCACCAGTTGCCCATCAACGGCACCAACAATCTCTGGAACCCGGTTGGCAATGGATTCAAATTTCACCATCCGGGAATCTGTATTGCCTTCCGGGTCAGCGACGGTAACCACGATGGTGGCTCCCACAGTTGAACGCCCGTCAGGACGCTGGAACAACACGGTCACCGTGCTTCCCTGAGCCGTTGATGACCGGGAACCATCCGCCAAAACAAAAGCCACAGTCGTGCCCTCTGGCAAATCACCCGTCCATGACCAGGACAACGATTCACCTTCATTCTGGTTTGGATCGCTGGCGCTCAGAATCAGCTCGGCGCGAGTCTCTTTGGGTTTTACTTCCTGCACCAGGACATCACCGTCAATCTTCGGAGGGACGCCAATTTCGCGAATGGTGCGACTGAAAAACGAACGGTTAAGCACCTCATCTTCCAGAACAACATAAAAAAAGTAATCTTGGGCAGTCGTGATTTTGCCTACTCCACGTGTGCCGGTAAACACATAAGCATGACGGTCATCCGTATCAAGCCGCTGCGGCTCGCTTATTGCGATTACCGTTGCCGGAGTCAAATCGCCATCGTCAGTGAACACAATGTATGCAGTGGAACGCTCGGAAAGAACGAAGGACAGGGTCACGGTTTTCCTGAATGTTCCCGGAATAGCCTCTTTCCGTACCTCTGGAGGGACTCCGTCTACATAAAAACCTACTTTTTGCAGGCCATCAAGTTCCAATTTAGGAAGATCCCCCTGACAGTGAACATCGCCCAGTCTGGTAATGCCGCAGGCCTTGGCATCTCTATAAGCGAGAAAAAGACCAACCGACACGTATTTCGTACTCTCCAGACCTGCCCCCCCTGTGCATACCAGTTCGTTCTGCCCGGAAGCATCAAGTGCTATGCCACAGGACCCGGTCTTGTGCGTCACAAATGTCAGATATGGTTCTCCAAGCGGTAAAGGAGCCAGATAGTTATCTGAGCAAATCAATGTTTTACCGTCTCTTTTTACGCCACATACAGCGTTTTCACCCAGTGGCACAACCATGTAATCCAGGTGATCACTCAATGTTTTCCCTGCCCCCCCTCCACGGTTGAACTCGCCATTCCGTCCTGCAAACGTGGAACACTCTGCCACCCCGTTTGTTTTCAATCCGCAAGGCTGTCGCAATTCAATATCCAGATCGTGATAAACATCGGACTGACTGAAATCATCTACCCTGATTCTCAGTAGCTGGGTACAGAACCCTTCTGCCAGACCATGGACATCCAGACCGCAGCCCACCTCGGCCGCCGCTGCAAAGCTTCGAAAAGAACTCCCCACTGGAGCAGGAAGCGGAACCCCATCCCCCCAACAACGAACCGTGCCATCAAATCTGGTTCCGCAAACTTGATCATAAACACCAGAAATAGATGTAAAACGTTCACCATAACCGGGCTTACTCTTACTAAAGTTATTGCCGCCACCAGAGCATTTCACTGTCCCGTCAAACAAAAGCACACAATAAAAATCTCTACCACCGGCGATGTACTGCGGTGCAAACACAGGGACACCTACTACGCCTTTCTGATTCGCATATTCGATCCGGTAAGTTACGGCACCTTGGAAACCTTTCCTGACCGTAGTTTCCACGACCACAACGAAGGAACCGTCATCTTGCACAGCGAGTCGATTCACGACTGCCGCATCAGGTACCGGTCTACCACCTATCCAGATTGTCGGGGTGACCCGGGTTTCGCTACTGCCTGTTGGAAACTCCATGCTGAATCTTTCACCAAGCTTGGCGTACAAAGGTCTCGCATTCCGTGGCCCTGGCAACGCGCCCCTGCCAGCAAACAATACCGGAGGTTCAAGACCCGAAAACTGCGCTGCGATCCGATATGGAGTAGCCGATATTCGCGAACTGACAATATTCTCCGTAACAAAATAAGCTCGAAAATCTCCTTCTCCAAGATATGGCAACCTCAGGGTTTTAGATCCTGCTGACTCGAATGTCCGACGCAGTGCCAACAAGGATCCCGTTTTCGCTCTGCGCACGACTTCCTCAGCTGTCGGTGTACTTCCACCCTCCTGCACAAAATTGACGTAAACCCTTCCCGAAAAATTCAAATGCAAATCAAAACGGGTAATGCGCCCGGAAGACTCGGACTCGGCCTGTCGAAGGCTACTGATGATCGGTGGCTCCAAATTGGTGACGGGGCCAAAAAATCTTCCCGATGCACCCGTCAATCTCCCATAAGTGTCGGGGGAAGGTCCCCAACACTGTACATGACCGAAGCGATTGAGAGCACATGCCCATCTTCCACCTCCTGTTGCTGCAGACAAAGCAACAGCGGTCAGTGTGGTGTCGGCAGAGGGTACCGGAAAAGCCATACTCCCATACTGAACAGGATTTGGCTTTCCCCAGCAGCGCATTCTGTGCTCAACAGTGATTCCACAGTAGGATGAGGTAGCAGCAGTGATGTTCAAAAAACGTCCAACCGGAATCGGAATGTCCCCGTCCCCAGGCACCTCCCCCCAGCACGCAAGTCTGCCACCCGGTCTGGCATCCTCTTCTATTTCGATCCCACAGGCACCCGTAGTTGTCAATACGGCCAAGGCGCTGAAGCGCTTGTCAGCCGGTGGGCTATTGATCGCACTCGACGAACCCCAGCAAAACGCTTTGCCTTCCCGATCCAGTGCGCAGGCACTACTGCTACTCCCCCCTGTCACCGAAAGAAAGTCACCAGATGGTGGGTCTTCAAAGCGAGGCTCGACCTTCCGACAGACAATTGGCCCTGGAGCACCCGCCTCCGCGCTTTCCACGGCACAGGCTCCATTGAACACCGATGCCACCGACCGGTAAGAACTACCGGGAAGAAAGGGTTGCGTTATATATCCGCTACCCCAACAGACGACTTTAGCAGCACCCGTGAGCGCACAGTAGTTGGAGTTTATAATATTCCCTACATCACTGCTGATCGCGAAAAAAGTTTCGCTGCCTTCCGGAGGCGGCAGGCCCGCACCGCCATCAATGTCGGGATTTTGAAACGCTCCTCCCCAGCAAGAGATTTCCCCACCTGCGGCAACGCCGCAACCGTTCGTATGTTCCAGCGTCAATACTTTGGCAGGTGCCACTGGAACCCCGCGATTACCGGCACGATCCGCGTAATCAATCCAGTAAGTCACCGCGCCACTCACCGTTTCGGAAAGTGGAGAAAATGTAATCAGGTACGAGGATGTCTTTTCAGTTTCCGCGATCGTAGCAACTGTAATGGAACTCTGGGCTCCTGTCAGCCACTTACCCCCCACACTTACAGTCAAGGTCACGGTACGAATGGGCTCGTCGGAAATAATGGGAAACTCTATGTACCAGGGTACCGACAGTTCACCACCACCGGCAAACATCAGCCTGGGAACGACCGGAGCAATGGCAGGGGGTCTCGTAACATGCCGAAATTCCACCGTCACACGAGCTGTATTGTTTTGTGGATCCCTGACTTCAACGACGATACTCTCCCCAACCGTTAAACCCGCGGGACGCTCAAACGAGACAGTTACCGTACTCCCTTTCGCTGTCGCCGAGGTCAAACCACTCGCCAGAACAAAAGTCACGCTGCTGTCTTTCCTTATGTCACCCATCCAGGACCAGGACAGTTGCCCAGGTGCGGTATCCTCATCGCTGACCGTCAAAAGCACCCTGGCTTGCGTGTCTTCATCGTACACCACCCGTTCTACAGAGACTGCACCATCCTCTATTACCGGCGAAAAACCATACATCAGATTCACAACAACCGTGGTTGCGGAAAAATCATCCGCGACCTTTAATACAAAAGAACCCAATACTGTTGAACCGGGCGTACGCATGAACACGATTGCAACGTTGGTCCCTTGCTCAGAACCAAAAAATTCCGCCGTCCCACCACTTAAGCCGGCCGTGCTCGCCAGAGCCCACCGCAGACTCGTCGCATCTCCCGGGCCGTCGTCTGTCGCTGCAAACGACAGCAACACGGTGGTGCCATCCGCGGCGATTGCTCGCACCTGTACCGGTCCGCCCACCACAAACGGTGGCGTCGTATCACCTTGTATCTGACCCCCGGCACCTTGCGCCGACACTTCTGCAAAGGTCCCAAAAAACACAAGCAGCGCTGCAACAGCTTGCAACAATATCGGAATTCTTATTTCTGTATCCATTCAAATTTCGTGCCGCCGACCATAATTGGATGCCCCATCCCTACACATGATGTGGCGGCACATATGAACTTCCCACGGGACAATCAACACCCCGTAGCCGTTCATCCTGACCACACCCCCCCTTTGTGCTACCTCGGGTCAATAATACTATTCGTTCAGGAACGAATTGCAAGTGCGAAAGCATAACAACAATTCCTGCGTTTGTCGTTGTCTACACAATCTGTGTGTAGACTCAAGACGGCAATGTCCACTTCTGAGAGAAAAAGGGATTTGTACGCCGTTGTCTGCGGAGTGACAGTCTCTTGTCACTGCCTGTGTCGACGGACAGGAGTTCTTGTCAATGTCCAGGACACCAGTGACTGCCTGTTTGCAGGCAGGAAACTGCTGGCACAACACGAAGGGCTGCATTCGGGATATTTGTCGTGGAGCAATCAGCAAACGAACGATCCGTCAAGAGTTTGTGGCGTGACCAAAGGATCCCTTGAAATGACCGAAGAAGTTGACTGCAACGGTATTGCCACTGAAAGGTATCGGCAAATCGACGGCACAAGAGAAATCCATTCGTCATGCCTCCCCTCCCCCTTTCGTCTCCCCACTGTTCACGACAGCCTTCAAACGATCAAAAACCGAGGGAAATGGCACTGTCGGTATGGGCTTGGAGGAGTGCTGATTCCGACGACCTTTGAGATTGTCAGAACTTGATCATTGCGGCCGGCATGCCAAGTCGCCCAGGTGGCCACACGCTGTCCTCATCGACCGCACTGATTTGCAGGAAACCCATGAAAAATGCCGGTCTTTTGTCCCGGCAGGGCATGACAAATGATGCGAGGGCAGGCAATGGCGGGTAAATTCCCAACAAAACATCGGCTACAAGCTTCACAGGTGCATCTTCGTGTGGGTTTTGGACACGGGCTTCAGGGAGGAAGCTGGGCAGCCAAGTACTTTTGCGTTGTACCAGAAGCAGGACGACTTTCAAGTTGAGATGCCTGACATCCTACGGGTTTCACAACGGGGGTTCACAGGAGGGGGCGAGCCCACCATGCCTTACAGGATGTTTGGCCATATATCCCTTGCCGGACGCGACCACACACCCGCTGGTCCACACCTGTAAAATGCCCCTTTCCTCAACTGAACAGAAGAAAGTGAAACTACTGGAAATTTCAGCGATAATTGCAATATGGGGGAACAACGACCACAAAGCCAGAAACAAGCAGGCAAACTGTTTCCATCGCAACGGTGAACAGACGAGACAGCTGTTTCGATCTACCATCCTGCAAGAATTTCCGCAAAGCAAGTGCATGTTTTAGTCAGCAACGATGACGGTTATCACAGCGAGGGACTGCGCGTGCTGCGCGAAAGCCTCGTCGCCACCGTGTCAAAAGTAACGGTCGTGGCTCCCGACCAAGAGCGCAGCGCCTCCAGCAATTCTTTAACGGTCGATCGGCCTTTAAGAGTCAGAAAGCTGGAACCGGACTTTTATGTGGTCAATGGAACGCCGACCGACTGTATCCACCTGGCTTTGACAGGGCTGCTGAATGGCAGGCGTCCCGACATGGTGATTTCCGGCATTAATCATGGCGAAAACCTGGGAGACGATGTGCTGTATTCGGGAACCGTGGCCGCCGCAATGGAAGGACGTTTCCTGGGATTGCCTGCCATAGCCGTCTCCGCCACCGCTGCTACGTCGCGTTGTTTTGCGACGGCCGGACATTTTGTTGCGCATCTGGTGCGAAAACTGTCGGGGTTTCAATCGCAGGCTCAAGTGATCCTGAACGTCAACGTCCCTGACCTTGCTGTTGAAGCACTCGACGGCATCCAGGCATCGCGCCTTGGCAGTCGTCATGCCGCGGAGCCGGTCAGGCGTGACCACGACTCGCGTGGCCAGGAGATCTACTGGGCAGGTAACGTGGGAGCCCGGCTGGACTCCGGCCCAGGCACAGACTTTGATGCCATCAACAATGGACGCATTTCAGTCACTCCTCTGGGCATGGATCTGACCTGTCACCTGTCGATCCCGGCCGTCGGACAATGGTTGAAGCATTGGTCCATCGACACCTGAACGAAACGGATCACTTCGCGCACAGCCGTCACAATCTGGTGGCCAAACTGAGTGACATGGGCATCCAGAATCGGAAAGTACTGGAAGCAATGGCGAGCGTACCCCGACATGTTTTTGTCGATCCCCAGCTCAGTAATCTGGCATACAAAAACCAATCCTTGCCAATTGGTTCGGGACAAACGATTTCGCAACCTTATATCGTCGCCCGCATGACGGAAATGCTCATCAGCGATGGCTACGATGATAAAGTGCTGGAAATCGGGACCGGGTCAGGATACCAGGCAGCGGTGCTTGCCAAACTTTTCACCGGAGTTTTTACTGTAGAGAGGAGGAATTCTCTGTTTCAAAACGCCAGACGGGTGCTCCGCAGCCAAGCTTGCTCCAATGTGCATTTTCGCAAGGGGAATGGTACGCTCGGATGGAAACAGTACGCCCCCTACCAAGCAATTATCATCACGGCGGCCGTTGAGCGGGAAGTTTCGCGCCTGATCCTTGAACAAATGGCGGTTCCTTCCCTGCTGGTTGCACCCATCGGCGACGAAACCCAGCACTTGGTTGTCATACGAAGAAGCCGCCTGGGCTGGCGCGAGAAACGATGCGAGAAAGTCAAGTTCGTGCCTTTCGTGGACGGTTGAGGCAACGCAACTCCCTTGAACCTGAATCGACAGCTTTTGTGAACAGACTGTTTCGGGTCGTACAATACTGGTCTGTACACAGGTACGCCAACAGGTACCTGTGCGCCTTGGCTTTTACGGAGTCGATATTTTTTCCGGTACCTACAGACGTGGTGCTGGTACCAATGTGTGTGTTTCGTCCCGAACGGGCTCTGTACCTCGCCCTTATGGCAACGGTGTTTTCGGTCTTGGGGGGCATGGCAGCTTATTTCGCAGGGGCCTTTGCATTCCATTGGTTTGAAGGCGCTTTGCAGGCCGGCAGCTGGTGGAACCATTATCTCGAAGCAAGGAACTGGTTCGATGACTGGGGTGGCTGGGCAATTTTCCTCGCTGCTTTCACTCCGGTTCCCTATAAGGTTTTCACCGTCACCGCCGGCGTCATGAACCAAAGCATTCCGGTTTTTATTGTGGCATCATTTCTGGGGCGGGGGATGCGATTTTTTGTGCTGGCGGTTTTAAGCCGATATCTCGGCCCCAAACTGCTGCCGTACCTGCAGCACGCACCGCACTGGTCAGCCTGGGTAGTCGTAGGCATCCTAGTGGCTTTCGTCCTGTTTCAGCTGGGCTTTTCTTCACCATAAATGGCTACCCTGCATTTCGTTTTGACGGGGGCTTTCCGCCGTGCTTGCACCATGCTGCCTGCCACCCTGTCACTTATCCTGCTGGTGGCGTGCGACCAATACTACACTTACGAACTGGTAGAACCCACTGAGCAAAAGGAGAGAACGCACCTTGTCCAGAAAGGCGATACGCTATATTCCATTGCTTGGTTACACAATATGGATTATCAGCATCTGGCAACCTTGAACGGAATCGTGTCCCCGTATCGGATTTACCCAAAACAACTCCTGAGTCTGGGGATTTTCTCCGAACACGAACCCCCGTTTCCAGTGCAACCCGCCGTGGCTCCAGTGGCAGAAGCAGCCCCAGAAAAAGCGAATGAAAAACCCTCTCAGCCCGCCTCTAAACCATCCCCGGTTCTCCCCACGTCCGGACCAAAATCACTTTCCAAAAACCAGACCGTAAAACCATTCCATCCGGCAGACGAGGTGCCAAAAAACAAGACAACAGTCTCCACCGCAAACACCGCTGCCGGTAAACGAAAAACCATTCCAAATCAAAGTGGAGCGACAAAATCTCCCGCTAAAACCAGGGGTACAAACCACTCCCGCCTGGAAAGAACTGTCGCATGGCATCATGGTGTGGCTTGGAGCTGGCCGGCCACCGGCAAACTGATTGCCGGATTCAACCGCTCTGAACACGCAAACGGAATTAAAATTTCCGGCGACCCGGACAACAGAGTTCACGCCGCCGCCAGTGGCCACGTGGTTTACAGCGGCCGCGGCCTGCGGCATTACGGGGCACTGCTGCTCATCAAACACAGTGCCAATTATTTCAGCGCTTATGCACTGAACAGCCAGCTCTTGGTAAAAGAAGGCGCCTTCGTCAAGGCCGGTGAACTGATCGCAATCATGGGAACAGACGGCAGGAACCGTCCGGTGTTCTATTTTGAAATACGCTTTAGAGGAAAGCCGCTTGACCCTCTCAAGATATTGTCACAACGCAACCATAGCAGCTGAAATCATGAAGAAAATCAAGCTGGGACTACTTGGGCTAGGCACCGTCGGTTGCGGTACGGTTTCGATTTTGCGGCGCAACCGTACGGAAATCCTGCGCCGTTCGGCAATTCATATTGAACCGGGCCCCATTGCCGTGCGCAATGTGCGTGCCCCGCGCCCCATTCCACTTGAGAATTTGCAGCTGCTAAGTGACCCGGAAGCAGTGGTGCTCGATCCGAAAGTAGACATCGTCGTAGAACTCATGGGGGGCTGCCACCCAACCCGCGGGCTGGTGCTCAAGGCCATCGACGCCGGCAAGCACATTGTCACTGCCAACAAGGAGTTGATTGCTCTACATGGAGAAGAAATTTTCTCGGCTGCGCACCGGCGCAAAGTGGAAGTCGCTTTCGAGGCCGCGGTTGCCGGAAGCATCCCCATCATCAAAGTTTTGCGTGAGAGTTTCGCCGGCAACCGGATAAATCAGCTGAGCGGAATCGTCAATGGAACCTGCAACTACATTTTGAGCGAGATGTATGAGAAAAAAGTGGAGTTTGCCGACGCATTGGCCGACGCACAGCGCCGTGGCTACGCCGAAACAAATCCGAAATTCGACGTTGGCGGCATTGATGCAGCACACAAACTGGCAATCATGGCAGCCATTGCCTTCGGTATCCCTTTGGATTTCGAGAAAGTATCGGTTTCCGGCATTTCGGAACTTCACGCCGCTGACATTACGTACGCCGAAGAATTTGGTTATCGCATCAAGCACCTGGCAATCGCCAAACGCAACGCGGCTGGTCTTGAGTTGCGTGTGCACCCGGCGCTCGTTCCGGACAGACATCTTTTAGCAAACATTGAAGGAGTCATGAACGCGGTGTCCGTTCATGGCAACGCGGCAGGTACCATGCTTTTTTGCGGGCCTGGAGCCGGTTCTGAAGCCACAGCCTCAGCAGTGGTGGCAGACATTCTTGACCTGGCGAGAAACATACACTCCACCGAAAACAACCGTGTTCCCTATCTGGCGTTTCAACATGATGCCAGGAAAAATATTCCAATCATCGACATCACTGAATTGGAAGCTGCTTTTTATTTGCGTTTGCTCATACGTGACAACCCGGGAGTCTTGGCTTCGATTACCGGAATTTTAGGCCAATCGAAGGTCAGCATCGAAAAGGTTTTACAAAAAGATTCACGTGGCCATCCCCATGAAGGAATCAATCTGGTCATGTTTACCCACCGAGTGAAAGAGAGTTGCCTGCGGACGGCTTTGCAAACCATCGATGGACTGGAAAATGTGTTGGCTTCGACCATCAGCATCCGTGTGGAAGAAGAACCATGATGAGTGTTACACGCGCACCCTGCCGCGATACCGACGCTTTGCCGGCGCGTGCCAATCACCCTGAGCCACGAAACAGATTCCTGCGCCGGCTGGATTTTCCTCTGCAGTTCGCCTGCCCATCAGGAGTGTTTTGACAGTGTACACCTGGAAGTACGTTGCCGGAACGCCACCCCGCGCTACCGGCAATAATTTCAGTTTTGAGGTGCCTTCAATTAAATGATACAAGCAGGATTGATCACACGTTATTCAAATTGCCTGCCGCTCCCCGAAGGGGTGCAGGAGGTCAGTCTGAACGAAGGCAACACTCCATTGCTGCAACTGAAACACATACCCAGGCATTTCAGTAATCCCATTGAAATCTATGTGAAATTCGAAGGGGCCAACCCCACCGGTTCTTTCAAAGACCGCGGAATGACTGTGGCCGTCACACAGGCAAAACATGAAGGGAAACAGGCAATTGCCTGTGCCTCAACGGGAAATACTTCGGCTTCGGCAGCCGCTTACGCCGCACGGGCTGGCATGAAAGCGTTTGTGGTCATTCCGGAGGGAAAGATCGCTTTCGGAAAACTGGCACAGGCAGTTGCCGCCGGAGCCGTCGTAGTGCAAATCGACGGAAATTTTGATCGCGGGCTGGTGCTGGTGCGTGAGGTGGCGAACGAGGTCGGGATGGTGCTGGTAAATTCCATCAACCCGTATCGTCTCCAGGGCCAGAAAACAGCCGCTCTTGAGATCCTGGAAGTTTTGGAGGAGCCCCCGGACTATCACTGCCTGCCGGTAGGAAATGCCGGAAACATCAGTGCCTACTGGATGGGGTACACCGAAGCGGCCGGCAAAGAAGGAGAAGGCACCAGAAAAGCGCAAGCCTTTTTTGGTTCGCATTACCGCAAGGCACCGGTTACCACCACGTCCCGACCAAAAATGCTGGGCTATCAGGCCAGCGGCGCTGCACCCATTGTTTCCGGGCAGGTCGTTTTGCATCCGGAAACCGTGGCAACGGCTATTCGTATTGGTAATCCACAAAGCTGGGGTCAGGCACTGGCAGCGGAAAGAGAATCCGGAGGGTGGTTCAGAACTTGCGAAGATCATGAAATCCTTGCTGCACAACGCCTGCTTGCTACCGAAGAAGGAATATTCTGTGAACCTGCCTCAGCGATTTCATTGGCAGGGCTACTGAAAGACGAACGCGCCGGGCGGATAACAAAAGGAGCCCGAGTTGTCTGCACATTGACCGGGCACGGATTGAAGGACCCAGAAATCGTAACCCGAAACCTGGATGAAACCATCAAAAACACAAAAGCAACAGCGGATGCGTTGCGGCACGTCGTTGCCAATGTTCTGGGACTATAAAAACCAGATAGCAAAATTCTCCTGCTGGTTTTCCTGATAGCCACTGGGCGGAATTTTGTCCCGACGCGCATTCAGGCACAGACCATGAAACTGCACCGCAGGTTTTCCCCAATGCGTGCCCTGTTTACCTGCTTATTGCTGGTCGCCATCGGCGGTGCGTCAGGTGCAAACGACTTGCAACGTATTTTACAGATCGGCCAGGCACAAGCGCAGGAAAGTGCCGCGGTACAGAAACAGGTAGACCGCCTGGCCAACGCAGCACACAAAGCATTCACGGATTATGAACAAAAGTTGCGTGAACTGGAGTATGCCAATTTGTACAATCGCCTTTTGCAGGCGCAGGTAAAAGCTCAGTCGACGCAAATCCACAATTTCAGCACTTCGCTGGAAAATGCAGCGACGCTGGAAAAACGCATCTTGCCGCTGTTGCTGCGCATGACCGAAGCTCTGGAACGCTTTGTCGGCGCGGACATGCCTTTCTTGAAAGCCGAGCGGGAAGCACACATTCAATCCCTTTACGCACTCCTGGAACGTCCCGACAAAACCGTGGCCGATAAATTCCGCGAGGTTTTCGCCAGCTATCAAAGAGAAGAAGAATACGGCAGAACGTTCGGAAGCTATCAACAGGATTTTGTGCTGGCCGGGAGGAACCGCATGGTAAATATCTTGCGCATCGGCAGAATTGCGTTGCTGTACCAGACAAGAGATGGAAAACAATGCGGCACCTGGGATCGTCAGGCCGGACAATGGCGCACGCTGGCTGATAAACTCTACCTACGCTCAGTCACACAAGGTTTGCGTATTGCTCGTCGTCAGGCGGCACCGGACCTGTTGATCGTGCCAATTCCTGCCGCAATAAAAGAACCCGGCTGATGCGAGCTGCAGATATTGCCGCCATCGTTTTAGGGTCATGGTGTTTGGCCTGCGTCCCGACTGCGCAGGCATTCTCGCTACCCGATATGCTCAGCGGACTTGAAGATGCCTACCAGAACGATGAAGAAACCAATGCCAAACGTCTGGAGACATTCCGCAACACCGTGAGCGAACAAAACAAAATGCTCGCCGAAGTCACACAACAACTGCGCGCGGCGGAAAAAAATTCCGCCACACTCGAACAAAGGTTTGCCCAGAACGAAAAGAAAATAAGCGAACTGGAAATTTTATTGAACCGGCACTTGGGGACCACGGGTGCAATATTCGGGATTTTGAAACAAGTGGCCGGCGACATGCGCAGCCGTTTCCAAGACTCCCTGCTCAATGAGCAGCACCCGGAACGTGTGCGTTTCCTGAGCACCTTGATTGAAAAAATGGGACATCCCGGACAGCTGGCATCGGTCGAAGACATGGAAACATTATGGGGTGAAATCAGCCGTGAAATGCTCGAGTCCGGAGAAGTGGAACGTTTGACAGCGGACGTGGTACTGGCTGACGGCACTTCTTTGCCACAAACAGTGCTGAGGATCGGGATCTTCAATATCATTTCCGATGGTGAATACCTGCGCCACGACCCCAAAAACAATCGCTATGTCAAACTGGATCGCCAGCCCGGCGGAGGGATGCCGACGCTGGCACGGGAATTGCAAAACGCTGATTCTGGACTGCTTCCCTTTGCCATTGATCCCTTGCGCGGCCAGCTCCTGTCGGCCCTGGTGCAGGAACCAGACCTCCTGGAACGCATTCAACAAGGCGGCATAATTGCTTACATGATCATCGCGCTCGGTTTCGTTGCTCTGCTGGTGGCACTGGCACGTCTGTTGGTGTTGTCAATAAACACGGTTCACCTGCGCCGGCAAATGAAAAATTTCCACGAAACGGGCGACAATGCACTGGGCAGGATTGTGCGCGTTTACCACCAACATCGAGATTTCGATGTGGAGGCTTTGGAACTCAAATTAAATGAAGCCATTCTCGCAGAAACACCACGTTTCAACAGCGGCCTGTTATTTCTGAAAATTGTTGCCATTATTGCACCCCTGTTGGGACTTCTGGGAACGGTGACCGGCATGATCGTGACTTTCCAGGCCATCAGCCTGTTTGGAACTGGAGAACCAGAATACATGGCGAGCGGCATTTCGCAGGCACTGGTAACCACAGTGCTGGGGCTTGGCGTGGCTATTCCGGTCATTCTTCTCCACACCCTGCTCTCAAGCCGCTCCCAGAGCCTGGCACAGATCCTGGAGGAACAGTCGATGGGCATGCTGGCAACACATGCCGCAGGCAAATAATTTTTTCCACAACCTGTTTTCCCATTGGATGAGTTGGCTGTATCAACAGCTTCCCCTGTTTGAAACACTGGCACGTTTTTTTGAGTTGGGCGGCGTAGTCCAGGTTTTTATCGCTGGTGTCGCACTGCTGCTTTGGACCCTGATTTTTGAGCGCCTAATATATTTTCAGGCAGCTCACGCCCGCATGGTGCAAACCACACTGGCCGCATGGCCGCGCGACAATGTCTGCTCCGCCTGGCACAGCAGGCACTTGAAAGCGCAATTTTTTTCCGAAGTCTCGCAGTCTCTGGAACGCAACCTGCCGTTGATCCGGACCTGCGTAACCCTGGCCTTGTTGCTGGGCCTGCTGGGCACGGTGAATGGCATGATCCAGGTTTTTGAGGCGCTTGCAACCTTTGGCAACAGCAGCCCCAAACACATTGCAATCGGCTTTTCCCATGCCACGATTCCCACTATGGCAGGCATGGTGGTTTCGCTTTCCGGCCTGGGCTTCAGTGCCTGGCTTTCCGCCCGTGCCGAACACGAAAAAAACCAGTTCAGCAAACTCCTGACGGCAACCATCAACCGCGGCCCACCCCTTAGGCACAAAATTGCCAGAGAACCGGAATCATGAGGAAGATGCGACGCGAAAGAAAAAACGACGAGCTCGACATCAACGTGACCCCGATGCTCGATGTCGTTTTCATTATGCTGATTTTCTTTATCGTCACTGCTACGTTCGTCAAAGAAGCAGGAATTGAAATCCACCGACCTCAGGCAACAAGCACCCGAACTCTGGAACAGGCGGATATTCTGGTCACCATCACCGCTGGCAACATGATCTGGATCAACGGACAGGCGGTCGAACCCGACCGGTTGTACGCCTATATTGAGCGCCTGCGTGCGGAAAATCCCTTGGGTTCGGTACTAATCCAGGCAGACCGAAAAGCCCATGCCGACACCTTGGTGAAAGTCATGGACGCGGCCCACCTGGCCGGGGTGAAAAGCATGGCAATTGCAAGCGAATTGAGGTGAACAAAATGTTCGTTGCTGCACCATGACCGCTCGTCTTTTGCTTGCCTTCATCCCCGCTGCCGGCGTCGTGCTGACGCTTTTCTGGGTCATGAATTTCTTAATCGTCACAGAAGAACACCACCTGCCCAAGGAAGTTCAGAAATACCTGTCACTGGATTTCACTCACCAGACACCCACGCCGTTGCCAACGTCAAGAGAACACCGCAAACCAAAAAAACAACGAATATCACAAAACACACCAAAACTGCCGCCGTTGACGCCTACCCGCTCGCCCACCACTGAGGAAATGGAAATAAAGGTTCCAACTTTCCAACACACACTGCTTCAGCATGATGCCGCCTTCCATCCCAACGCTGACAGCGACTATTTTCCAATCCTGAAAGTGGCCCCGGAATACCCGCCACGAGCACTTTCACGCGGCATCGAAGGCAGTTGCATGGTCGCATACACCGTAACCGACTCGGGCACCGTTGAGAATGTGCGCGTACTCGAGAACCGTTGCGACAGCAAACTGTTTCACGCCGCTTCTCGCCGTGCCGCAAAAAAATTCCGTTACCGGCCGCGCATGTTGGATGGCCGCCCGGTAGGTGTCTCTGGAGTGAAGAATAATTTTGTTTTCCAGATCACTGAGCACTGAATCACGCCTCGGTTCCAGCAAGCCCGCAGGCCTGAAGCCTGGACGCGCGATGCGTTTTGCGCTGTTGCTGCTTTTTCTGTTTTTCCCCGCGACACTTTTTGCCACCACAGAAAACATGCCGACGACAGGACAACAGGCTTTTGAGACTTTGACAAAAGTGCAGGAACTGTTCAAGGCGAAAAAATACCAAGCCGGCCACAAACAGCTGGCCTCTTTGCTGAATAAAAGCCTCGATGCCTATGCAAAAGCCCAGCTGTGGAACCTGGATGCTTACGGCTACATTTTGCAGGAACGCTATCAAGATGCGGCGCGCAGCTACGGGAAACTCATGATGTTGTCCGGTCTCCCACCCGCTTTGCGCAACGGCACCTTGCGCAGTTTGAGCCGCCTGCATTTCAATATGGAAAATTTCGCGGCAGCCATAAAGTGGGCATTGGAACTGGAAACAGCTGTTTCAGAACTGACATCCGCGGACGCAATCCTGTTTGGCCAAGCATATCTCCAACAGGAACAGCCGAAAAAAGCTTTGTTCTACGTACAGTCTGCAATTTCCAAAATCCGCAGCCGCGGCGAAAAAGTTCCAGAAAATCTGTGGCTGGTTCTAAATACGGTCTACCACGAGCTGGCCGACCACGAAGGAAGGAGAGCCGCACTCAGCGAACTCGTTTCCAACTATCAAAAAAAACATTATGTCTTGGCCTTAGCTGCGCTGTACGGAACGCTGGCAAGACCCGACAATCAATTGGCTTTGATGGAAGGGCTTTACGCTTCGGGAATGCTGAACGAATCTGCCGAATTACTCCAGCTTGCCAAACTCCGTTTGCAAAATCGAAGCCCCTTCCAAGCGGCCCGACTGTTGCAGTCTGCGATACAAAATGGCGCGCTGAAAAACAATGGTGACAATCTGGAATTTCTTTTTCTGGCATGGCACGCCGCGCGTGATGACCGCCAGGCTGCATTGGCGCTTGAACGCGCAGCACAGCTTGCCCGGAACGGGCAATTGTATTTGCGCCTCGCACAACTTTTTATCGATAGGGGACTGTGGCAGAAAAGCGAAAAAGCAACACGCGAGGCTTTGCGAAAAGGCAAACTGGTAGATGCTGGAAATGCACACCTTTTGTTAGGCGTGGCTCTGCTGAAACAAAAACACTTGGCACGGGCGAAAAAAGCATTTGAAAAAGCCAGATCAGTGTCCAGCAACGCCACTGCCGCAAAACAATGGCTTGCTCATCTGGCAGAGCAGACCCGGCTTGTCAAAGACACGGGAGATGGCAGCTGACCAAAAAGGCCGACCGACCATGCTCTTCGATGACGAAGACAGTCGTCAGGCATCCCGATGGAAACCCGCAAGCCCAGCCGCCACTGCCTCTTGATTAAAAGTCCAGGAAATTTCTGCCGTCAAAAACCACCCGCAGACCGACCGACGGTGAGCGGCAACCAGACGGCAAGTAGTTCACAAAATCGACGCCGGCGGTTTTGAAGCCGGGCAACAGAAAATTTCCTCCTCTGACAATGACAGTGGGAGCGACTGTTCCCACTCAGGCATCCCGATGGAAACCCGCAAGCCCCTGCACCACTGCCGCTTGATTAAAAGTCCAGGAAATTCCTGCCGTCAAAAACCACCCGCAGACCGACCGACGGTGAGCGGTAACCAGGCGGCAAGTGGTTCACAAAATCGACGCCGGCGGTTTTGAAGCCGGGCAACAGAAAATTTCCTCCTCTAGCAATGACAGTAGGAACGGCTGTTCCCACCCAAGCACTTTTTGTCCATTCGGAAACGTTGCCGCCCATATCGTATATCCCTTCCCGAGTTTTATCCCCGGACCAGCTCCCTGGCGTTGCCGGCTGGTTCAGTCCGGCATCCCCGGTCAACGCCGGGGAAGGCTGGAATTCATTCCCCCATGGATAGAGTGTTTCACCTCGATTGGACGCAGTAATCGCCCATTCCTCACTGGTCGGCAAACGCCCACCTTCCCAGGCTGCATAAGCACTGGCAGACCACCAGTCCACTTCCACAACCGGCAGTTCAGGATTGTCCATCTGCTGTGACCAGTTGTCCGGCACATAAGTGTGAACATCCGGCTCGTTTTTATCCGCATATATGCCCAGTTGTGCAAAGGGATCCAGTAAAAAATTCCGGTACTGGCTACGGCTGACTTCATGAACCATAAACAGTACTACCCTGTTCTCGTCGCCACCATCCGGCCCAATGATGTTCCTGATCTCATCAAACTCCTCTGCTGGGAAGTTTAAAATGTAATTAGCCGCTCTGGTGCCTTCAGGAATGCCCGTGCTGTACTGTCCAGCCGGGAATATCACGGTTTCCAATGCCTTGTGCCAGGGGGTGGTACGCGGCGGCTTTGCATCATAAACACAGCGAAAACCCACGTAGGGTGAGCGATATCTGATCGGGGCATAGCGATTCAACAGGTTCAGGCCATAAAGTTCATAGGGCCGATCGTAGGCATTGCCACCAAGGATTACCGGCTTCGGTGGGACATCATGATTTTGTCCCCACTCCGCCACATTCCCTCCCATATCGTGCACTCCTTCCGGCGTGTCGGTCTGCGGATGTACACCGCAACGTTGCGCGGCATTCAGGCGCCGGTCCCGGTAAGGCCAGGATGCATCGGTAAACTGATTCCCCCACGGGTAGAGGCGCTCTTCAAGCCCGGAGGCAACAGCAGTCCACTCGTCTCGGTAAGGGAGTCTGCCACCAATCGCTTTACAGTACGCGTGGGCATCGTAAAAAGTCACACCGCTCGCCGGAGCAGTGAGCTTGCCGCTGATTGCGTGATCACGCGTATTGCTTTTGTAGCTCCAGCCAAGTGGTTGTCCAGAAACCTGTATTTTGACTCCCGGAGAAGACAGTTTTTCCCATTGCACAAAGCTCTGGAAGTTTCCCTGGCTCACTTCGCAACGGTCCACCCACAAACGGAGAATATCCGATTTCTGAACCCCGTCAGAAAACACGTGGTGAAAAGATCGGTTTTCCACGAAGCCCATGAGATGTTCGATCAGCACGCGATCGAATCGGGTTGCCGGCGTCTCCTCCTCCGGCATCGCGTTGATAGTGATTGATTCTAGACCGGGAGGAAAAAAAGTGGGGTGAAGCTTGTACAAGACTATTGCCGCGACAAACACAATCAGGCCCGCGAGCGAAACTTTCTTCCACATGGCAAAACTGGATTTCACGTGAAACTTCTCCACAAACCAAAAATGCTGCCCAGCAGCAAAAACAAGGAAGCCCCTCCGTAGGCAATGGTTGTCCATTGCTCATTACGCAACACGGTAGTGGGATATTTAGTGCGCAATTCTGCTTTCGAGGAATAAATAAAATTTTCCTCGCTGGCAAGCAGTAGCCGACCGTCCGGAGCAACCGCCGCATAAACAAAAGCGGTAATGAAGTCATTTTTTTGTGGGTTAACCATGGTAATAACGCGCCAGCGTAGTTCGCTGGGATTTTTCTGTCGAGCCGGCATCAACAACAAAGCATTTTCTTTGACTGAAATTTCCAGTCCCGAGTAAATCTCCGGATAAAGCCCGACCCGGATACGCAGAGCCACTTCTTTCGGGAAAAAAGCCGCTGCAGGCTGGAAAAAGTTTTTCAAAATAACCGCTTCATGCAGCCGCTGATTGGGCTGCAGAGCCAGTAAATTCTGCCCCAAACCCTTGCGCTTTTCCAACCCCAAGGTAATCGTTTCCTGGCTTTCCGGAAGTTCGCTTCTCAGCACCTGGTACAACTTTGCAAAGAAAGTCACTTCGGTACTGTTCAAAGCAGGCGGCCTGGCGATCAGGGGCAACAAATCACTCCCGATGTCGTACTCCGGAAGGCGTGTATGACCGGTGCTGTCCGCTTCGTCTTGAACCGTCTCCATATACTTGAACAGAGCAACCAACAAAGACAGGAAATCAAGATTCACGTTGACAATCATGCCCGGTCGGTCTGCGGCAGGTTGCTCTGGGCTGGCTGTGCGAAACCGCATCCGATCAGTGGCACGCTGGTTCGAGCGATTCCCCGAACCAGAACGCCCGCGCATCGTTTCACTGAAGGCCGAGAACATCCTGTCGCTGAGCCGCTGTCTTTCCGTTTCGCTTTCGGACACCGAGCCGGCAGGTAAATCACTGATATCCGGTTCCTCGCTGTTGTCACCATTTCCGGGCTCGCCAAAGGGCTGCTGACCATCGAAGGGATATGCGGGTCCGGATTCACTCGGCGGCAAATCCACTGCCAGATCATCCGGAATGGCAAACGATAATTCCCAGTCTCCGTTTTCACGCTCCTGCCCGACATCGTCAGCTCCGATGGCATTGCCACTTCCCGGGACAATATCACCCGGGAAATTTTGTCCTCCGTCCTCCTTTTGCTCCGGCTCCTCGTCCACTGCTTCCTTGGACAGTTCCGCCACCCACTGCCCTTCATCGTGTAATTGCAGACCTTCGTTCCCGTAACCCAAAAAGTGCCAGTGTCTTGGCCAGTGCCCATGGGCTTTGAAAATAGACATGACAATGTAGAACAGTTTTATGCTGTAGACATCGATGCGCAGATTCTCGAGGCGCTGACGCCCCAGAGATTGCAGATAATGGTCCAGCACATTGTCTGCTTCCAGCAATTCCCGGCGCGAGATGGTTCTGCCATCGTAATAATTGCGAATATAGTCTGTATGCAGTTCCAGAATCGGCATGAAGCTCTCATCCGGGTTGCGGTCCAGTCTGTCCCGGTCATAGTGATGGAGTCGCACCGGTGGGCTCGTTGGCAAGGCATTCATCACCACGGAAGTGGAAATTTCTCGGCTCAACAGCACCGACATGTCTTCAATCTGCTCCAGACGCTGTACTTCCTTTTCATGGCCCACCGACACCACGATCAAAATCAGAATGATGATGATGGCAATCCCGTTGGCCAGTATATCGGCCAGAAACACGCCGCCGAAGTCAGGAAACAAACTGCGGTTTTTCACTCAATGACCTTCTTGATGTAGGGTGGAATATCATCAAGCGAGACGGATTTTAGCAGCTCGTCATTTGCCACAATCCAGCCAACCGTGAGAAGCTTTCCGGGCATAATCTGCAACATGCAGTTTCGTGCCGTGGCCATGGTACGAACACTGCCTTCGGTAAGCGCAAAAATCAGTTGTTTCTTTTTTTGTGCGTACAGCTTTGTCACGTAGCGACTGAAAGCTCCTGCCGGTGAACAGATTGCTTTTTCCGCTATGACTTCAGCCGTCTCAACAATTCTCAGTTCACCGGGAAAAGCGATCACGACGTAGCCTTCGCCACTGTTTCCCCAGCCAATACGATACAAGCCCTCGTCGACGGCCGATGTCCCCAGTCTTTCCTCCAGGTTGGCCTGGGATAAAACGTTTATCAGTAAAAACAACACCAGGAACAACGCGAACACACCGCCGAAAACAGAAACCATTGGTGCATTGTTGCGCTCCTGATCCTGTAGTGAGGATTGTGTGGTGTCGCTTTTTTGCGTAGGCACGAAGCTACATATCGTTCATCGGGAGGTTGCGAATCCGATTTTCAAAATTCATGATCAGGTTGTCTTCCCAGCGCTGTAAAACCGTTTGAAAAAGCATCAATACCACGCTCAAAGACAGTGCGATCAAAGTGGTATCAAAAGCAATGCCCAATGGCGAAATGGCGTTGCCAAGTTGACTGGAAAGCGGCGCAAGGCCTTGCCCGCTGTTAAAAATTCTTTGAATGCCGTCGGCTGCCAGGGAAATACCCAAAACGGTGCCAATGAATCCCAGAATCGGAATCGCCCAATTCAAGTAGCGGGGGATGACATAAAAATCCGCTGACTTTCTCCACACCAGTTCGAAGTAAGAATCCGGCTCACTAAGCCCACTTTCCTGCATGTTTTGATAAAAGCTCCCCAACAGGGTGGATTGGTGATCGCGTTCAGGTTTTGCTAAAGCACGGTTTTCCTGGCGAATAAAATAACTTTTGTTAATCAGCAACAAGAGGCCCCAGCTGAACAACAGCAAAGTCACCGGAGGGATCACACCACGCTCAAGAAATTTGTCGCTCAAAAATTTCCACTCTGGTAGAGAAAAACTCAAATAATTGAGGGCCAGCAGAACATAGGCACTGACCGTGAACGCCATCGCCAACGTCAAGAGAAGGGGCGGACCGGAAAAAAGCGCGGACAATTTTTCTGGCACCGAAAGTTCACGACCTTCAAACGCAACCCGATTGAGCAACAGGTAAAAAGCGTACAGCCCCACAGTGCTGAGCAACAAAGGCAATGTCGACTGGAAAGGAATGCTTGCCCCGCTCAGTGCCTGGGCATAAGCCAGGTACGAGGTTACAGCCGCCACAATTAACAACAGCACAAAGCCAGTCATTTCCAAGATGGAAAAAACGTGGATTTTGGGCACGACCTTGTGCACGAACAATGGCAGGACCGCGAAAAATAAGCCCAAAACCGCCGCCGGCAAAACCTGAAAAAAGAGCACATAAGCAAGTGCAGACAAGGTCGCGGAAAACAGGACAACAGCAACTGGAACCAGTATTTTTTTTTGCACCGACTGAAACTCCCTGGGGAAACTTTCCCAAAATCGCGGGAAAACCAAACACAACAGGGCAACGAACTACCCCATGCACCAAACGGCGGTTATTATAGAGGAATGGTACCAGCCGGGGCCGATGTCCGGTGCACTTCAAACGAAAGACACCGAATTATTAGTCGATGCACACCCGGCCAGGGACCCATGCCAACAGCCATGTTGCAAAAATCAAGCCTGATCAGTTTTCGAGTGTTCCGGCATTTTGCGGTCGGCTGCACCGGTATGCCGTCAAAGTTGCCTTCTGCGTCGAAACCATGAACAGTCCAGGACCTTTCCACGACCATACCGGTATCCGCCATGCTACAGAACATCCGGAACTGGGACAGAAATTTCTGGAACTTGTAGCGAGTTTTCCGAAAAACACTGCAGCGGCTGTTTTCGCCATGGGTTGTTTCTGGGGGCCGGAAAAAATGTTCCGCCACTTGAATGGGGTACATGGGACCATGACAGGTTATGCAGGTGGCAACAGTTTTCATGCCAACTACAAAAGTGTTTGCACGGGGCGCACGGGACATTGTGAGATTGTGGCAGTCGCTTACGACCCGGCGACAATTTCTTATGAAAATCTGCTCGAGCATTTTTGGACGGAGCACGATCCCACACAAGGCATGAAACAGGGAAACGATATTGGGACTCAATACCGCTCAGCTGTTTTTTTTCTTGACGATGAACAGAAAAACGCGGCGGAGCGGACAAGAAACGATTATCAGGTCGCCCTTTACCGGAGTGGCCGGAGGGCCATCACTACCGAACTTGTCCCGTTGGAAATGTTTTTCCCGGCTGAGGAATACCACCAGCAATACCTTGCCGGCAACCCTCTCGGCCACTGCGGGACCGGTGGAACCGGTGTGCCATTTCCGATAAACAGATAAATCAGTCGCCGCTTTTCCACAACTCTTGCGACCGGGGTTCGAGTGGACATGACCTCGCCTGGAGTATCTCCGTTCAACCGCTGCCGGGCTGTTGTCAGAACTCAGGCAAGAAAACTGAAATCAAGATGAGAATAGCTGGTGCTGATAACCGCGTCGTTTTCCCTTTTCTCCTGTTCAAGAGCGAGTGACACTGCCAAGTCGGGATTGGCTTCTGCCAAGCAGTTCAGCTGGTATTTCTGAAACGCTGTTTTGGCAAGTTCATGCGCACGGTCAGGAAGACCTTTGTAAAATTTCAAGAACAGCGCACGGTCAGGGTTTTTCAAAAGTTCGCTGGAACTCTCCTGCAATACCAACTTCGCAATCAAATACTTCAAGCGTGTTCCATGCTCCGCCATGAAACGTTCCGGCAGATCATTCTCAACGGTCAGCGGGTGCCCGTCAAAATTTTCCATGAGCACTTTATGTTTGATTTCGAAAGAATTCTGAGTGTATTTTTCCGTTGCGTGCAATGATTCCTTCAGTGACGGTTGCAGGTCGCTTTCGTAAGGGTGGTCATGCTCAAATTTGGCAAGCGTCCACCACGGACTTGGCATGTCGGTGTTCGTAAATAAATCTGCGCAACCAGGTGCGGAAGTGGCATGCGAACTTCGGATAAAAACCTGCTGTGCCTGTCGAGGAAGATCGCCACCCTGACCTGCAGCATTCACACTGGTAGCCACTTTTTGAAGCACTTCCTTGGCGTAATAGGACGACAGGGGCTTCATTTCGTTTTTGCGCTCTTGAATGTCTGCGATGATCATTTCATTGAATTTAGACGTTTTTAGATCAGTCTGAGAGCCTGCTCTGCTGCTTAATGCAGCGACAATATCTTTTTCAAAATTGTCATAACTGTTCCGCAAAACATTTTCTTGCCCTTTTTTCATGGCAGGGGCAATGCGCACAAGCAGGTACGAAATTTTGCGAAAAAACCACCCTCTGGAGCGAACTGTTCTGACCACAAATGATGATTCATTTCCGGGGCGGACAACACGCAACTCTGTTTCACGCGCCTGTTTCAACGCTTGCCGATTTTGTGCACCAGAATCGGCGCCAATGCCCCCACAGCCACTGTAAACACTGGAATACCTGTCAAAAAGATCTTGAATACCTGAAACCACTTGATGTTTCCTCCGTCCCTGAACGCGTGACCCTAAAAACTTGCACAATCGCCACGATATGGGGCCATATTAACACGTTTCCCCCCAACGCCGGCATTCGGCATCAAACAACCTGCCTGCAAAACTGCCGATTCGCACCACGGAAAAGTGCCGCATCGGTGGTCCGGGTTCCAGATAGAGGATCCCTGAACTGACACGGAAAAAAGCATTCTGCCGAAGTTTTTTAACCAGGAAATACGCACCATGCTTGTCCATTTTGCAGGCAAAACAAGGCTCTTTGTGGCGGAGATCTCGCGAACAGGCTGTCAGGCAGAACACCGGCACGTGCCGAGTGAAGCCGGACAGAAACCATTTCGTGGCAACTCCGCTTTTCGGAACACGGCGGATTTTTCCAAAAGGGTTTTCCGCTGTTAAAATCACAAAGGAACCGGTTGGAGGTTCGCCTCCAACCCTTAAAAAGATCGTTTTCTGATAGTGTTTCCACAGCTTTGCTGAGCTGCGCTCGGACGAACACGTTTTTTTCAACAAAGACACGGAAAAGCGGCCGCTCGCCAACCGTTCTAATTGCTTTGCTTTCGGACTGCCGCCAGTTCCTCGACAACAAAAGGATCAGCAAGTGTCGACACATCCCCCAGATCTTCCAGTTCATTCACGGCGATTTTACGCAAGATGCGGCGCATAATTTTTCCGGAACGGGTTTTTGGCAAACCCGGTGCCCATTGAATTTTCTCTGGTACAGAAAAGCCTCCGATCTGCTCGGAAACCATCGCGTTCAAGGAATCCTTGAGGTCCGCGCCTCCCTCGATCCCAGACATCAAAGTCACGAATGCGTAAATCGCCTGTCCCTTGACAGCATGCGGGATGGCAACCACCGCAGCTTCGGCAACGCTTTCGTGCAAAACCAATGCGTTTTCCACTTCAGCTGTACCAATTCTGTGGCCTGAAACATTGATGACATCATCCACACGCCCGGTTATCCAGTAATCACCTTCTTCATCTCTGCGGCAGCCATCTCCAGAAAAATACTTTCCCGGGTAGCGACTGAAATACGTTTCACGATAACGTTCATGGTCACCATAGATCGTGCGCGCCTGCCCCGGCCAGGGGTGCAGAATGACCAGGTCCCCCGCACAAGCTCCCGACAACTCGGTGCCCTGCCTGTCGACAACCGCTGGTTTTATTCCAAAAAACGGTTTGCCCACAGAACCCGGCTTCATCGCTGAAACACCTGCCAAGGGAGTGATCATGTGGCCTCCAGTCTCAGTCTGCCACCAGGTATCCGAAATTTTGCATCTACCACCACCAACCACATCATGGTACCAGCGCCACGGCTCCGGGTTGAGCGGCTCCCCCACCGTGCCAAGAACCCGCAAGCTGGAGAGGTCACATTTTTTAACCGGCTCGTCACCGAACCGCATCAAGGCACGAATGGCGGTAGGCGCCGTGTAAAAAATATTTACCCGGTGTTTTTCCACCACCTGCCAGAAGCGTGAAGCATCCGGCCAAGTAGGAATTCCTTCAAAAATAAGGCTGGTAGCCCCGTTGGCAAGCGGGCCATACACCGAATAGGAGTGCCCGGTGACCCAGCCAATATCTGCCGTGCACCAAAACACTTCGCCGTCATGGTAATCAAAAGTGTAGTAATGGGTCATGGCCACATATAAAAGATAGCCAGCCGTTGTGTGCAACAACCCTTTCGGGGCTCCCGTTGAACCGGAAGTGTAAAGAATGAAAAGAGGATCCTCCGCTTCCATTACGGCGGCCGGGCAATCCGGAGAAGCCTTTTCCACCCATTCATGAAACCACAAATCACGTCCTTCCTGCCAGGAGACTTTCCCGCCGGTATTTTTAAGCACGATCACCTGTTTGACATCCGGGCATTTTTCCAGTGCCTCGTCGACGTTTTTTTTCAGCGGCACGGTTTGAGTGCCGCGTCGCGCTTCGTCTGCTGTCAAAACCATTCGGCAATCTGAATCCAGTATTCTTGAGCGCAGTGCCAACGGCGAAAATCCACCAAACACCACTGAATGAACGGCACCTATCCGGGCACACGCCAGCATGCAGGCAACCGATTCAGGAACCATGGGCATATAAATACAAACCCGACTTCCTTTTTTGATGCCTTGGCTGAGCAAAACATTTGCCAGACGCGACACCAGCACATGGAGTTCGGAATAAGTCAAAGTCCGGGTCTGACCGGGTGAATTCCCTGCCCAAACAATTGCCGGTCTGTCTCCGCGCTTTTCCAGGTGCCGATCCAGGCAATTCCAGGAAACATTCAGTTGTCCACCTTCAAACCACTTTGCAGACTTCAGTTCATCGTTCCAATCCAGAACTTTATCCCATTTTTTCTGCCAGCTTAAAAAACGGACGGCGTGTATTCCCCAGAAAACCTCCGGTTTTTCAATGGACATACGGTACATCCGCTCGCAACTTTCCAAATCAAATTTTTCTTTCGTTTCTGTCACAAGTCGCCAATCTGAATCAGTTTTCAACGCTCACCCCCGGTTTTGAAGTCAAACTGTCAGAAAACAACATGCCTGTCAACCTAGACACGAAAAACAAGCACCCTGGTACACATGCTCAAACCTGACGCCGCACAATAAAATCCATTCCTGCTTTCGCCGCAGCAAAAACAGCAGTCAAAAAAATCTTTGTCGATGAAAACCGTCACTGGGTCTAAATGAGCTGTTTTTCCGGTTTTTTAACAACCGTCGCTGGAAGACCTTGCGATGGAAAAATACTTTTCCACGGCACTCTGGCAAAAACCCGCCATTGAAACCATCAGTCTGTAGTCCGGACAATCATCCAAGAAAAGGATCGGGCAGGAAGCAATGGTTCCTCTGGGCTCCTCTCTGGCACCAGCCATACCAGAGCAGGGACAATTTTCAAAACTGGAAACGCCCCCTGCCCGGAAAAACAGGAACTCAGGTCAAATGAATGGTAACCGCCTTGGTTTCCAGGTAATTTCCCAAAACTTCCTCACCCATTTCTCTCCCCCATCCGGATTGCTTATAGCCACCAAAAGGCAGAGCAGAGTCAAAGATGTTATAGCAATTGACCCAAACGGTCCCGGATTTCAAACCGGCCGCAATTCGGTGTGCCTTGGAGATGTCACTAGTCCAAACTCCTGCCGCCAAACCGTAGTTCGTATCATTCGCCTGGGCAATAAGCGCTGCTTCGTCACCGCTGAAAGGTGCAGCCACCACCACCGGCCCGAATACCTCTTCCCTGACCACTTTCATATCGCTAGTGGTATCGGTCAAGACCGTCGGTTCGATAAAGTATCCTTTACCGGAGTTCTGGTGGCCACCAACGACGGCATTAGCTCCGTCTCCCAATCCGGATTCAAGGTAACCGCCGACACGCTGGTACTGGATTTCGGAAACCATTGGCCCCATCTCAGTGTCCTCTGCGAGACCATGTCCCACCTTGATTTTAGAAGCAATGTCCGACACGCCTGCCACTACCTCTTCGTAGTGATTCTTATGAACATAAAGCAGGGACCCGGCACAGCAGCACTGTCCATGATTGAAAAAGATCGCGTTCGCCGCACCGGAAATTGCCACTTCCAGATCGGCATCCTCCAGTACCAGGTTTGGCGACTTGCCGCCAAGCTCAAGACTCACTTTTTTCAAGTCATGGGAAGCGGCTTTCACAATCAGTTTTCCCACTTCCGTGGAACCTGTGAAAGCCACCTTGTCGACACCAGGATGCGCAGCCAGTGAAGCTCCCGCTGTTTCACCAAATCCAGACACGATGTTGACAACCCCGTCTGGAATGCCTGCTTCCTGAAGCAATTCACCGAGACGCAAACCTGTCAACGGAGTTTCCTCGGCAATTTTCAGTACCACCGTGCAACCACATGCCAATGCCGGACCCAGCTTCCAGGATGCCATCAACAAAGGAAAATTCCACGGAATGATCTGTCCCACAACACCAATGGGCTCCATTCTCGTATAAGAGTGGTATTGAGCCCCAGGCGTGTAGAGAACCGAAAGCGGGATGGTTCTGCCTTTGATTTTCGTACACCAGCCGGCCATATAATGAAAAATGTCGGCTGACAAAGGAACATCAGCAGCTCGAGCAACTGCGACGGGCTTCCCATTGTCAAGCGACTCGAGCTGTGCCAGTTCCTCAAGGTTTTCGAGGATTAAATCTCCGACTTTCCAGATGATCCTGCTTCTTTCAGCAGGCATCATGCTTGCCCATGGGCCGCTTTCAAAAGCTTTTCTAGCTGCTTTCACAGCTCGGTCGATGTCTTCGGCTTCGCCTTCGGGAACTCTCGCAATGACTTCCTCGGTCGCCGGATTCTTAACATCAAAACACTTGCCGGAAGCGGATTCGACCCACTGACCACCGATCAACATGTTCCTTCTGGAACCAAGGAAATTTCTTGTCGCGTCCCCAAGACCCACGATATTTTCCACTGCACTCATTCTTTCCTCACGAGGTAGATCCAAACCCCTCACCGGGACCTGAAAAAAACATCATATACCCAAAAACATCGGGTACCGTCAACGCGCAGCGCTGACTTTCAATTTGCCCCCTTCTTTCTGTTTCTTGGTGAGCTCATACAGTGAGTATGCACCAAAACGCATCTGGTGGGGACGCCCCAGTTTCTCTTTGTAGAAATCGATGGCAAATCTTTCTTTCAGTTCTTTCCCGTCCCAGGCATAACCCTTCAAAAACTGCTCATCGTCTTCACCCGTCTTGTCCCAGTTGGACAACAGGGAAGAAGTGAAGTACATACGCCTGCCATCCCAGCTTTGTGAGACCATGTTGACTTGGGCACCAATCACATGTTCATACACCTGTCGGGCATTGAAAGGATCCGAGATATCAAAATAACGGGTTTTCCCATCCAGGAAGGTTTGCACCCAAAGCCCTTTGTCATTGGCAGTGATGGAAATATCGACCGGCAAAGCAGTCCCCAGGGGGAACTTTTCTTTATTCCCAACATCACCAATCGTAGCGGTGACTTTGGCTTTCCATCTACCGGATTTCTCGTCCTGGTACACCACCCACATTTTCGATGTCAAAGCTGAGGTGGTAAAGCAGTAATTGTTGAGTGCACCCCAGGCGCAACGAATTTCAAGCGGCGCTCCGGGCACATCGAGAACTTTCCTGGGTTTGCGAGTATGCAAATCCCACAACACCATGGTGTTGCCAAAACGCGCCATGGCTTCAGGATTTTTCAACAATTCTGGAAGTGCCGTCATGTAATTGTCATAACCCGTAAAAGACGAGGTCAGCATGATCCCTTTGCGAGGCAAGACGCGGATGTCATACCCGTAACCATCTGCAAATTTTCCAGATTGCGTCGCCCCGCGCAGATACTTCGTTGTCGGCAACCAGTGTGCGGCGACAAACTCACCCTCATTGGAGTACTCCACCAGCCCGGTCCGACCATGGTGATCTTTATCGTTGGACAAAGCACTGATCATCATTTTCCCAGGAAATGCGTAAAACGTATGCGGACCCACCATACCACCAGACTTTTCCACGAAATCGTTGATGACTTTTTTCAGACCTGGCTTGCGCGGGTCTGATGAAATATCAAAAATGAAAATTTTGTTCGTGTCGAGAGCACCAGCCCACAAAAACCGGCGGTCGTCGGTCAACCCTGAGTGGTGCGCCTCGTTCCGGCCCTCCACGGACAAGCTGTTAACGACTTTTCCATAATCCTCAGAGTTTGGGTTCACGGCAACGGTAACCAGTTTGTCCTGTCCGTCCCCCACACCTTCCTTCCCTAAAGTCCATACATAAACATAGTCTTCCTGCCCGGTGATTTTTTTCATGTATGGCGACAGGCAGGTTTCATCGGCAAAAACAGACGACATCATCGGTACAGCTAAAAACAGAGTACCCAACAGCCACCTCACCCTGACCAAACTGAACTTCCTATTGTGCATATCTATCTCCTCATTCGTCACTTGAAAGGCAAAAAACCGAGCCGCTAAAGCCGTTTTTCAGACCGCTCAACTGGAACTGAAAATCCATCCCTCGGTCAAGTCTAAAAATTCCTGAAACTGAATCAAAAACTCACCTTCCCGGTTCCGGAAACAAAAATCCCTCGTGCCTCAGCAGATCGCGCTTCAAAACGACAAAATCGCCTTCCACATTTTTGCAGTACCCCCCCAGCCAGCCACTCCCAATCACACGGTGACAGGGTATCAGCAAGGCAAACGGATTTGAAGCACAGGCCATTCCAACTCCTCTGGCGCTACCCACATAACGTGCACCGGAAACATACATCTTCGCAGCCAGTTTTAACACCCCCTCATAGGTACAGACAACTCCCACAGGCAGAGTGCCAATTTTATGCAACACCAGGTTGAAGTAGCCCCCGGACACCAATCTTTGCGGCAAAAAATCGTGCAACACCACGTATCCGTTCAAACAATCTTCCGGGGTGGAGAAATAGCACTCCAGCCAATCCCTGGTCTCTTTCAAAACCCGGTCCGGTCTCTCGCCCCCGTTATCGCCGTCCGCATTGAAACTCCACCTGACGCTTTTAAGAAGCCCCCGCTCACTGGACAGACAAAGTCTCCAATGAGGGAAAGGCGTAACAACAACCTGGCTCGGCACGGAAAGACAACAGAGCGGGTGAGGAGAATTGAACTCCCGTTACCAGCTTGGGAAGCTGGGGTAATAACCGTTATACGACACCCGCTAAACTGTTTTTCGCCGCTTCTTGCCCAAATCTTCTTTGATGCGAGCTTTTTTGCCGGTCCGGCCTCTGAGATAGTAAAGCTTGGCGCGGCGGACTTTGGCACGGCGTTTCACCTCGATGCTTTTGATTTCCGGGCTGTGCGTTTGGAAAACACGTTCCACCCCCACACCAAGCGACAATTTTCTGAGAGTGAAAGACGAATTCAGCCCCCGGTTCTTTATGGCAATCACATTGCCGACAAAGAGTTGAATTCTTTCGCGTTCGCCTTCCCGAACACACACTTTCACCGCGAGCGTATCGCCCGGACAAAATTCCGGCAGGTCATCCCGCAAACTTTCCTTTTCAATCATTTCAATGAGATTGTTCACTTAAAACCACCTCCCGATGTTTTTTCTGCGGCTGATCAGCCAAAACTTCCTGCAAAGCATGCTGGGCAGCGTATTCACCAAGCAAAGCGTTTTCTTCTACATTCAGATCGCATTTCAAAAGCAGGTCTGGACGTTTCTCCAAGGTCCTCCCCAACGCGTTCTTCAAGCGCCAGCGCCTGATTCTCTCGTGGTCCCCGCACAGCAAAACTTCTGGAACGATCTGCCCTTCATATTCGACCGGCCTCGTATAGTGCGCGCAATCCAGGTACCCGTTTACCAGCGAATCCTGCCGGGCCGAATCCTCGTCTCCTAAAACTCCTTTCACTTGGCGCGCCACGGCATCAATCACCACCATGGCGGCAGCTTCACCGCCGCTGATCACGTAATCACCCAGGGAAAGTTCTTCATCAACATGACTGAGCACCCTTTCATCCACTCCGCGGTAACGTCCCGAAAGCAATATCAGCCCGTCACGAGTCGCCATTTCATTGACCAATTTCTGGTCCAGACTCCGCCCCTGGGGGCTCAAATAAATCGTTCGAAAATTGCCACGCTGGCGCGCTTTCGCCGCCGACAAAGCCTTGTTCAGCGGCGGGGCCATCATGACCATTCCGGGCCCACCTCCGCATGGCCTGTCGTCAATGGTTTTGCGCGCATCCGGGGCATATTCTCGCGGGTTCCACGTTTCCACCATCAGCAAGCCTCTTTCCAGTGCCCGCCCCAACACCCCATAACGCACGAAATGGTGAACCATTTCAGGAAAAATCGTAATGACATCAATCCGCATCACCAATCCCGTTGCCAATCCACCGTGATGCAATTGCACGCTTCATCAACATCCAGCACGTAGCGCGACCAGACAAAAGGCACCAAAGTCGGCATGCCATCCCGGCAAACTTCCATGATGTCACTGGCCCCAGTCCTGAATAACCCCCTGACTTCGCCCAGTTCAACTCCGTCCCGGGTCACGACACGCATGCCCGAAAGCTGGTGCCAATAATACTCGCCCTCTCCAATCGCCCCCAAGCTGTGCTCATCAATGGCGATTTCTTCACCCAACAGACACGCGGCTGCCCCGCGGTTTTCAATGCCCGTCAGTTGCGCCACAAATCCGACACCGTGAGCACGCACACCGACCAGCTTGAAATGCCGCCGTTCCTGTCCCAGAACGCAACAAGACAATTCACAAATGCCTTCGTGAGGTTCCATATAAGATACAAGTTTCACCTTGCCTTCACGGCCGAACAGACCCACTATTTTGCCGACCACCACCACCTGACCGACGTGCCCCAGTTGTCCGGGAGCTACATCACCAGAAGTATTACGCGAGTCAAACGGCAGCGTGGATTTTTTTGTATTCACGAAGCAACGCCTTGACCCGGTCGGACAATTGCGCACCCTGTTTCAACCAGTAATCCACTCTGTCCAGTTTGATTTTCATCCTATCCTTGTCCAGGTAGTTTGCCATGGGGTCGAAATGCCCAACACGCTCGACGAATCCGCTGTCTCTTCGCTTGCGGGAATCAGTTGCAACCAAGCTGTAGGAAGGTCTTCCTTTGGCACCCTTCCTGGCTAAACGTATCACTACCATAATTATCTGTGGTCAAAAAATCAGACGTTGGCAATCCGCAGGCGCAGGCCAGCGCGAACCAAGGGGCATACTAGAACAATTTGAGTACACATGACAGACCCATTGTAAAAACCTGCATGCCCGACAACTGCACGCCAAATTACTGTCGACCCGGCAGGAACAAAGCCGCACGAAACGACAGGACCCAAGCTCCTGCACAACCTGCAGATGCACTTTAATCCGCCAACTGCCAGGCATGCCCTCAACCGGAATCACTCCACCGCCAGACATCATGCGAGGGTATTCCCAAGGCTGTCAAACAGTCAACGGATACCTCGGCATCCTTGCCAACAACCTGGCCGCGGGCAACAAAACGTCAGAAATCCTTTTAGCGAGTTCCGCCCCGTATCCGAGGCACCGGAATCAAAAGAAATATCTGGCAGTAAAGAAGCCTTGGTTGACAAGAACCCCACTGTACAGCCCGAATGATCAAAGCGTGCGGGACCTAAAACCCAAGAAGGAAGTAGTGTCTGGCATCACTCGGCAAAGCGCCTGGTTTCATTCGGCGCAGAGAATGACGGTGGCGGCTTGGCTGTGCATTTTTCACCATTTGTCTAGCCACGAACCTCGAGCAAATGTTCCCAGCGCGTAGTGTAATTCGGCGAAAGATGGGCCTGGCGCATTCCCCAGGCACGTACACCAAAACCTTGTGCCGCACTCTTGATCGTCCCTCGACCCCATATGGAATTAATACTGTCAAACACTTCCATGAGCCGAGCACGCGACCTCCCCCCTGACACAGAAAACATTTCGCCTGGGGTTTGGGAACGTGGTATCAGGCCAGCCATGATGACACCCACCCTGTTGCATGGCCTGCCCTGATGATGAATACGGCGCAGCGCCTGCCGGGCAACTTGCGTCAATACTAAAATGTCATCACTTGGCACCGGCAAGCGCAATACGCAAGTTCGAGTTTTGCCTGCCGGGTCGCGGGCATGCTCCGCCTCTTCGACAAACACTTGGAGCACAGAAGCAAGCATTTTCGATCTCCGCAGTTTTTCCGCACAGCGCGCACAGAAAACGGCCGCCGCCTCCGACAGCGGCTGCCAGTCCCGCAATTTACCGGCGTCGGCAAACGTACGAGTACAGCACACTGACTTGCGCGTCCGAGCCACTGCCAGCGGCAGGCAGGACACTCCCTGCAATTCCTGGTGCACGCGTAGCTGCGCAACGGAAAAATGACGGCTTAGCCAATCTCGCGACACACTCGCATAATCCAGTGCAGAGTGGATACCGTCTTTCTCCAACTTGCGCGCAACACGTGAGCCGATACCCCACACTTCTCGCACCGACAACTTCTGCAAAGCTCTCCGCACGGCATCGCGTTCGCCAAGCACCACGGGAGTGTTGTTTTTCTTGGCGATGCCGACAGCGACTTTGGCCAAAGTCTTGGTAGGCCCGACGCCCACGCTGACCGGCAGGCCAAGCCAACGTCCCAGTGTCCAAACAGCTTTTCTGGCAAAATCCACGCCGGCCTTCGGAGACTCCTCTCCAAGTTGCAGAAAAGCCTCGTCTATTGAATACACTTCAAGCGCTGGAGCCAGTCCTGCCAGCACGTTCATCATGCGCTGACTGATGTCGCCATACAAAGTAAAGTTCGCCGAGAATTTCGCCACTTCGTAGTGCCGAAACAAGTTTCGGTACTTGTATTCCGGCGCCCCCATCGGGATGCCCAGCACCTTGGCCTCGGCGGAACGGGCAATGACACAACCATCATTGTTGGAGAGAACCACAACCGCACGCCCCTGTAGCGCAGGATTAAAAATGCGCTCGCAGGAAACGTAGAAATTGTCACCATCCACCAAAGCAAACATGTCTTGCCCAGGGAACCCTTTCCCCACAGCTTTAGCGACTTCCACCCGGCTTGTGAATAACGCAGCTGACCACGCCCCAAATGCGGAAATCCTCATCCTCATTTACTTTGACGGGATCAAAGTCCGGGTGCGCAGAAATCAAATACAAGCCATCCCGTTTCTTCACCAAGCGTCTGGCCGCGCCCCCCCAGCTACAAAGCACACTGCAATCTGACCGCCGCGCCACTCAAGAGGGCAATCCATGACCAACAAATCCCCATCATGCGCTGACTGATGTCGCCATACAAAGTAAAGTTCGCCGAGAATTTCGCCACTCCCTGGTGCCGAAACAAGTTTCGCTACCTGCATTACGGCGCCCCCAACGGAATACCCGGCACCTTGGCCTCGGCGGAACGGGCGATGCCCAACCATCACTGTTGGAGAGAGCCACAACCGCACGCCCCTGTAGCGCAGGACTAAAATGCGCTCGCAGGAAACGTAGAAATTGTCACCATCCACCAAAGCAAACATGTCTTGCCCAGGGAACCCTTTCCCCACAGCTTTAGCGACTTCCACCCGGCTTGTGAATAACGCAGCTGACCACGCCCCAAATGCGGAAATCCTCACCTCATTTACTTTGACGGGATCAAAGTCCGGGTGCGCAGAAATCAAATACAAGCCATCCCGTTTCTTCACCAAGCGTCTGGCCGCGCCCCCCCAGCTACAAAGCACACTGCAATCTGACCGCCGCGCCACTCAAGGGGGCAATCCATGACCAACAAATCCCCATCATGCGCTGACTGATGTCGCCATACAAAGTAAAGTTCGCCGAGAATTTCGCCACTCCCTGGTGCCGAAACAAGTTTCGCTACCTGCATTACGGCGCCCCCAACGGAATACCCGGCACCTTGGCCTCGGCGGAACGGGCGATGACACAACCATCACTGTTGGAGAGAACCACAACCGCACGCCCCTGTAGCGCAGGACTAAAATGCGCTCGCAGGAAACGTAGAAATTGTCACCATCCACCAAAGCAAACATGTCTTGCCCAGGGAACCCTTCCCGCGCGGCTTTAACGATTTCCACCCGGCTTGTGAATAACGTAGCTGACCACGCCCCAAATGCGGAAATCCTCATCCTCATTTACTTTGACGGGATCAAAGTCCGGGTGCGCAGAAATCAAATACAAGCCATCCTGTTTCTTCACCAAGCGCTTGACCGTGAATTCGCCATCTACGAAACACACTGCAATCTGACCGTCGCGCCACTCAAGAGAGCGATCTATGACCAGCAAATCCCCATCATGTATGCTGGCGCCCACCATGGAATTGCCCCTGACCCGGGCAAAAAACGTCGCGGCCGGGTTCTTGATCAGATGGCGATTCAAATCAAGCTCCACCTCGATGTGATCGTCCGCTGGCGAAGGAAAGCCGGCAGCAACACCGGCGGCACTGTAGGGACGCTGCAGTTCTGTTGCGGTGACCGCTCCATAAAATTCCATCATCGCCACCCTCGTGCTCTTCCTGGCATTCACGGGCTTGTCCCGACCTGAAAACGAGGCTTGGCTTGGCTACGCCGGCAGGCATCCCAAAAAACCAGGCAATGTCTGTTGCTCATATTACGACCACCGACAAAGGATCCGGGCCACGTAATTCCACATTGTGCTCGGCCGGCAAATCCACCGTTGTCGCACAAAAATCAGGACAAATTGGCAACTCACGTCCTTTGCGATCTACCAGAATAGCGACCTTGATGGAAGATGGACGCCCGTAATCAAAAATTTCGTTCATCGCCGCACGCACAGTCCTGCCTGTGTAGAGCACATCGTCCACCAGCACGACATGCCGGTCATCAACGGAAACAGCAATTTCGGAAGGTTCAATGCGCGGGTGCAAACCGATGCGACTGAAGTCATCTCGGTAAAAATTGATATTGAGCGTTCCCAAAGGCAAACGCAGCGCAAACCTGGCATGCAGGCACTCAGCAATCCACACGCCGCCGGTATGAATACCCAGCATGACCAAGGCATCGGCACCATGCTTTGCCACTGCCGGCGCAAGCTGGTCGCCCAACCGCTTCACCAACACTTCAGCGTTTTCCAAAATCACTTTTCGCCCCCGGCAGAAAACCAGCTCTCCAATATTAAAGCCGCCGCTATTTTATCAATATCACCCCTACGGATCCTACGCCGGTGGAGGCGTGTGCGTTTTTCAAGCAGCAGTGAATACGCAAAAGTTGAGGTGTAGTCTTCGGAGGAAAAAGTGAGTGGCAAATGCGGAAACCGCTGGCGCAACCCGCTGGCAAAGGAATCTATCCCAAACAACAAGGCACTTTGCGACTGCGGCCCCGGCCGGCCAACCACCAGGATCACCGGTTGCCAAACCGCAACCAAGGAAGACAAACCGCGCCAGTCCGGGCAACCACGCCTGGCACGCAAAGTGACCAAGGGCTGGGCGTGGTGCATCTTACCGTCGCCCACAGCAACCCCCACGCGAGCGAGTCCAAAATCAAATGCCATCGCCTTGCCCTCCGGTCGCATATCGTTCTCGAACAATTATCGTCCCTCCGGCAAACGCTCCTCGATCGCCGTGAAAAGCACACTGCCAATGTCCAATCCAAAAGCCGAATTGATTTCACGCATGCCGGTAGGACTGGTAATGTTGACCTCCGTCAGCTTGCCTCCGATGATGTCCAGGCCGGCAAACAAAACCCCTATTTCTTCCAGAACCGGTGCCAGCCGTGCACAGATTTCCTGATCCTTGTCATCCAGCATGACACTCTTGCCAATCCCTCCTGCAGCCAGGTTGGCACGAAATTCTCCCGCCGCCGGAACTCTGAGCAAAGCACCTGGAACAGGATTGCCGGCGACCAACAGGACGCGCTTGTCGCCACTGCGATATTCCGGTATCAACTGCTGCGCCATAATCATTCGCCCGCCCTTCAAGGTCATGTTCTCAATAATCGCGACAACGTTTTCATCTCCTTGGCGCAGCACAAAAACAGAATCCCCTCCCATGCTGTTAAGCGGTTTCATAACAATTGCCGACTGCTCAGCCAGAAAAGACTGAAAACGTTTCACATTGGCACTGACTAAAGTCGGCGGCCCCAAATCACTAAAACGTTGCATAAGCAGCTTTTCATTTGCGGTCTGCAAACCTTCGGGAGCATTGACCACCAACGCACCAGCATCTTCAGCAAAGGAGAGTATGCGACAGGCGTTGAAATACTCCGTGTCGATCGGCGGGTCCTTGCGCATCAAAATCGCATCAAACAAGCTCAGTGCCGCTTCACGCCGCTCTGTTTTTCGGCACCACTCGCCCCGAGTCAATGAGACATTGAAATCATAACCCGCCGCAAAGGCTTCCCCATCGCGCAAATAAAGATCAGCACATTCGATATAGAAAAGATCCCAGTTGCGTCTTTGTGCTGCATCCAGCAAACCCAGCGTCGTATCTTTCGCCGCTTTGATGCCGGCAACAGGGTCCATAACCACCCCCAGGCGACGCCGCGTTTTTTTAGTTTTACTCATCGTCCTGTCGGAGATGGCGCGACCATGAGCAGACAACCAGAAGCACCTTCCGCCACTTGCTCATTTCCCGAGCTGTGCCACAGCGAGCCACCGTCTCATTATGCCCGAGAACAGACAAGTGAATACGCCTTCAAAACATCACCTCCTGCGTGCATAAAAACAGCCTGAGCTGCCTCATTTCCTGCCCCGTGTTCCCTTCGCGGCCTGGCAGTGCCACGCCCATAATCATGCCCATGAACCTGACAGAGCAAAATCTGTGCCAGCATCGGTTCCGTCATGTGGATTACAGGTGGTTTTAGTTGTGTCGAGGCCACCAGTACCTGCCACTACCTGGCGTTTTCCAGTTCATGAAGAAATTTCTAACCGTTAATTTGGCAAGAAAATTCCTGGAAAAGGCATTTTTGACCCAATGGTGCCATGGGTCAGCGTTGCCAGGAACACCAGGGAAATTCGGAAACCAGATTCCCGGCCATTACCGCCCGTCACCCAAGAGCCCGGTCACAAACAAAACGTTGCGGCCGCGCCGGACTAAAGTGGCAATCGAAACGAATTCGACTCTGCTCACGAAAATTCACACTACCGACGCGTCCGTCTTCACCGGAGCCGGGCGGGACTTTCTGCCACCGCAACACATTCCAAGACAGAGAAACGCTGGTTTGCCGGTGGCAGGCGAACAGAAAGTGGACCACTGTTGGAGCAATGCTGCTTTTTCAATTGGCGACGGGTGCTACGGGACATCGCGGCCTCTCCCGGTCGTTCCCGCGGGCACCCCGATGATTTTAGCCACAGCCTTCATTCTGTAATTCACTTTGCCGAAAACCGCGCACCCTCATCTCTGTCGTTCTTTGCTTCAGGAATCCAGAAAGTCATTTTCAGACTGGTGAATCGAATCCAGGGTCTGTCCGAATGTGGATCTGAAATACGTGACCTGGCTGAGGTGGCGCGTTTTGCCCCTGCGAAACAATGGTTGTAAAATCGCCCGCCAACGACAATGTTGTTTTAGAGCAATCTATCCTGAAATAATTTTGCCAGACCCCAACACGCACACTTTCGATACCCAGGAATGACAACCGTATCCCTGACTTTAATCGTTCTCCTCCTGTCCGCCTTGGCCTATCGTGGCGCACTCAGAAAACTGGATCGACGAACAACAGCCCGACTCGAATGTAACAAAGTCTTTTACGGATGGTATGTTGCTTTGTGGTGCTCCCTGCCATCTCTGCTCATCATCCTGGTGTGGTTGACGGTTTTGGAGCCCTACCTGCTGGATAAATTCGCAGCCGTCAGTCTGCCGGAGGAAATGCCCGATTTTCAGCGGGAATTCACGATCAAGAAATTGACGGATGGCGGCCAGCCATTGTCCCCCGAACTCGAACAAATCAGAGCATCGTATCTGCGCTTCGAGTCCGGCAACACGATGGTTTTGGGAATTTTTCTGACGGTGGCATTCCTCTTGTGTCTTGCCTGGGCTCTATCTCGTATCGGCCCCGGTTTGCAAGCCCAGAGAAGCGTTGAAAAACTCATGAAAATTTTTCTTTTCGGCTGTTCCACGGTGGCGGTATTAACCACCCTTGGCATCATGCTTTCAGTGTTTGTTGAAACCCTGATGTTTTTTTCAGAAATATCACCGATCGGATTTTTTTTTGGTACACACTGGAGCCCGCAAACCGCGATACACGAAGACCAGATAGGGGCATCCGGCTCCTTTGGGGCGGTGCCCTTGTTCGTCGGGACCCTGTTGATTTCCCTGATCGCCATGCTCATTGCCGTACCGACAGGCCTGTTGTCCGCCATTTATCTCTCTGAATATGCCGATCAGCGATTAAGGCAGATACTCAAACCCATGCTTGAGGTTCTGGCAGGCGTTCCCACTGTTGTGTATGGTTTTTTTGCGGCACTGACGATTGCCCCACTCATCAGGGATGTGGGCACTTTTTTTGGTTTTGAAACTTCTTCGGAAAATGCGCTCTCCGCAGGCATCGCCATGGGATTCATGATCATTCCTTTCATCTCCTCACTTTCCGATGACGTGATCAAAGCCGTTCCCCAGAATTTGCGCGACGGTTCTTATGGGCTTGGAGCGACGAAACGCGAAACCATCACCAAGGTTGTGCTGCCGGCAGCTTTGCCCGGGATCGTCGGCAGCATTTTGCTGGCAGTGTCACGCGCTGTGGGGGAAACCATGATCGTCGTGATGGCAGCGGGGCTTGCGGCACATTTGACAGCCAATCCGCTGGAGTCTGTTTCCACTGTCACTGTGCAAATTGTGACTCTGCTGGTAGGTGACCAGGAATTCGACAGCCCAAAAACACTCGCCGCTTTCGCGCTGGGCATGACTTTGTTTGTGGTGACATTCATTCTGAACGCCTTGGCTTTGCATATTGTCAGGAAACACCGGACGCTCTATGACTAGACAGAAGCCACGCTCCATGCTGCTGGCCAAGCGCTGTGCTGCGGAAAAACGCTTCAGGTTTTACGGAGCTTTTTCCATCACTTTGTCACTGGCTTTTCTGGTCGTTCTTTTTTTCATTATTTTTTCCAAAGGCTACGGTGCTTTCGTGCAAACCAGTATTTTGCTGGATATCCGCCTGGAGGACAAAACAGGAACTGAAATCCATGTTTATCGCACAGCAGTTCATGAGGCCCTCTCAAACAGGTTTCCCAATGTCAAATCTCGTGTAGAGAAGCAGAAACTGTATAGAATGCTGAGCAGCATCGCCCCATTCGAATTGCGAGACCACATCCAGGAAAACCCTGGGCTCAGCGGCAAAAATTTCCCGATGTGGTTTACGGCCGGTGCCCGGGTGGATTGCCTTGCGAAAAATCCCGGGGGGCAGGAAAACCCCGCAACTGCCGACTGTCAAGGTGGTGACTTCATTCCCTGGGTCGACCGCCTGGTAGCAAGCGACAGGATAGAAACACATTTAAGCACAAACTTTTTAACACACGGGGATTCGCGAGATCCAGAAAATGCGGGAATCTTCAGTGCGCTGAAAGGTTCGTTCATGAGCATCTTCATCACGATTCTTCTGTCATTCCCTGTCGGCATAGCGACCGCTGTTTATCTGGAAGAATTTGCCCCGACAAATCGCTTGACCGACCTGATTGAAATCAGCATCAACAACCTGGCGGCAGTCCCTTCCATCATTTTTGGAATACTGGGGTTGGCTGTGTTCATCAATTTTTTCGGATTGCCACGTTCGTCTGCGCTTGTCGGCGGCATGGTACTCGCGCTAATGACACTCCCGACCATCATCATTGCCAGCCGCGCTTCCTTGAAATCAGTTCCCTCGTCAATCCGTGATGCTGCACGCGCACTCGGGGCTTCAGAAATGCAGGTGGTCATTCACCAAGCCGTCCCACTCGCCATGCCGGGCATGCTGACCGGATCCATCATCGGCATTGCCCAGGCAATTGGCGAAACCGCGCCTTTGCTGCTGATTGGCATGGTGGCTTTCATTGTGGATCCGCCAGCCAATTTCAGCAGTCCGGCCAGCAGCCTGCCCGTGCAGATTTTTCTTTGGTCAGACAGCCCGGAACGTGGTTTTTCCGAACGTGCCTCAGGAACCATCATGGTTTTGCTGGTGCTTTTGGGAGTCTTGAATAGTCTGGCGGTCATCTTGCGCAAAAAGTTCGAAAAACACTGGTAGCATTTCGTATAGATGGGCAGGAAGACAAAATTTGTGACCACAAAAGTGGTTGGTGAAACGACGGTTTCAAATCCGCGAGTTTCTTTGCGAAATATCTGCGTAAGCTACGGGGAAATACCCGCCGTTCACGATGTCAGCATTGACATCGGTTCCCATCAGGTGACCTCTTTTATCGGTCCTTCCGGGTGCGGAAAATCCACTGTCCTCCGGTGCATAAACCGCATGAACGACACGATCCCGAATTGTCGGATGAGCGGGCAGCTGTTACTTGACGGAACAGATATTTACAACTCGGAAGTGAACGTGGTTGAACTGCGTAAAAAAGTGGGGATGGTTTTTCAAAAACCCAACCCTTTCCCCAAATCCATTTATGACAACGTGGCCTACGGTGCCCGTCTGCACGCTCTTGCAAATGGACCAGAGGAACTTGACCAAATCGTGAAAAACAGTTTGCGTAGAGCCGGCCTGCTCGATGAGGTCGGCGGGCAGCTTGATCTGCCAGGCACCTCCCTGTCAGGAGGGCAACAACAAAGACTGTGCATAGCCCGCGCCATCGCCGTCAATCCTGAAGTCATTCTCATGGACGAGCCATGCTCTTCTTTGGACCCCATCGCCACAGCAAAAGTGGAAGAATTGATCAACGAGTTACGAAAAAAATACACAATCGTAATCGTTACCCATTCCATGCAACAGGCAGCGAGGGTTTCTCAAAGGGTGGCTTATTTTCACCTTGGCCACCTTATCGAAGTGGGAAATGTGAAATCCCTGTTCAGAAATCCCCGTCACAAACTGACCGAGCAATACATCACTGGACGCTTCGGATAAGTAAAACTGTCCAGGTGGATTGCCCGTGATCAGGGCACCGTCGCCAGGACCAGGGAAAAATATTCGTTTTCTGAAGAAAAAAGCTTTTCCAGCTCGAGACTGGAGCGGCTGACCATGTCGCGCAAACAGTCCTCCGTGTATTTCCTGCTGATTTCAGTCCGGATCGTTTCCTGTTTTTTGAATTCGATCGAATGGCCCAGGGAGCGAAAATTGACACGGTGGTCCCGAAGCGTGGCAAGATGCATTTCCACCCGGAGCTTTTTGTCGTTGAAAAATGCCCGGTGACAAAAGTTTTCCACGGAAAAGTCCGCACAAAGCTCCCGATTGAGCACATTCAACAGATTCAGATTGAAACGTGAGGTCAAACCAGCTTTGTCATCGTAGGCAGAATTGAGAATTTCGGGGGCTTTGACACGGTCGGTGCCAATCAGCAGACCGTCTCCCGACGAAAACAGCTGGCGGATGTCAGCAAAAAATTCGTCTGCCTCTTCATGCGAAAAATTGCCGATGGTGCTGCCGAGAAAAACGCCGAGCTTGCGACCCTTAGGCAGGGATATATTGTCCAGACCGGCATGGAAATCTCCTATCAGACAGTTTATTTCAAGCCAAGGGAACTCCTGCGCCAGACTGTAGCTTGCGGATTCCAGCATGTCGGCGCAGATGTCCATGGGCCAGTACTCACATTTTATGTTTTCCTGCTCGCAGGCCTTCAAAAGTATCCGGGTTTTCCTTGCCGTGCCACTGCCAAATTCGATGATGTGCCGGGGCCTCACAGAACTGAGCACTTCAGCCACGTTGGATTCCAGCAACTCTTTTTCAGCGCGCGTAAGATAGTATTCCTCCGTGTTGCAAATACGTTCAAACAGGCGCGACCCCAGATTGTCGTAAAAATATTTGGAAGGCAGCGAGCGGGGGTTGAAAAACAGATTGTCGCGCACATCATCGGCAATGGTATTCATCGGACGCACCGGCTCTACCACGAGAGAGCGGACTTTGCTGTCAACACCCACAACGCATTTCTATAGAAGCACCTGGCGCACTGCTGAATTCATTTGCCAAATTCGATGATGTGCCGGAGGGGCCCACAGAACTGAGCACCTCAGCCACGTTGGATTCCAGCAACTCTTTTTTCAGCACGCCCAAGATAACATTCCTCCGTGTTGAAAATACGTTCAAACGGGCGCGACCCCAGATTGTCGTAAAAATATCTGGAAGGCAGCGAGCGGGGGTTGAAAAACAGATTGTCGCGCACATCATCGGCAATGGTATTCATCGGACGTGCCGGCTCTACCACGAGAGAGCGGACTTTGCTGTCAACACCCACAACACATTTCTGTAGAGGCCCCGGCGCACTACTGAATTCATTGAAGTCAATGTATGATTGCCGAGACCAACCTATCCCCGTGTGAGCACCACACCAAGACTATGTGCCGCCTAGCAGCCTACTTTGGAAATAGAACCAGCCTGGAGAAATTCCTGATCGCCCCGGATCATAGCCTCTACGCCCAGTCTTGGCAACCGCAGGAAATGAGTTATGCGAAATTGAACGCCGATGGTTTTGGTTTTGGCTGGTATCCCGAGTTGGGCAGACCCACAATTTATCGTTCCATTACCCCAATCTGGAACGATTACAATTTGCCGGAAATCAGCACGGTTTTAACGGCCCCCCTGTGGCTGGCAATGGTCCGTAGCATCACCACGCGGGGGTGGCATTCTCCGGCCAACACCCAGCCTTTCCGCCACGGTCACTATCTTTTCGTTCACAACGGGTTTGTTGAAGGGTTCAATGACGGACCCCGAACAAAAATACTGGCTGAACTCAGCCCGGAAATCACCGCAAACATCAAGGGATTGACTGATTCAGAATACCTGTTTGCACTTTTTTGTCAGTTTTCCAAAACCCGCCCGGATACCCTTGAACCAGCACTGCGAAAAGTCGTCAGGTGGTGCCGACGGCACCTGAAGGAGCACAGGATTCTACTGAACCTGATATGTACTGATGGCAGGCAGGTGGTTGCACTTCGCCATGCTCAGAAAGATGAAGCCCCAACCTTGTATTGGACTGATGCCGCAGAAGGTTTTTCTCCGGGTTCCATATTGGTGGCATCGGAACCTTTCTCTGAACGTGGCACTTGGCACAGCATTCCCTCTGGACACTGTCTCACCATTCGGAATTACGCCGCCCCCGAAGCCCGGCTGGCAACTCTGTGAGCGGCAGTCAACTTATCGCTCGCCTGGAAGAACTCCAGGAATCCCTGCTCGAGATTGTTCTGGATTTCGGTGACCGGTTTTTTCGCAAACAGTTTCGCTCGGAACTCAGCCCGGTCGGCTGGCATTTGCGCCATACTTTATTTATAGAAGATCTCTGGCTACGTGAACGAATACTTGGCGACAGTCTCTACACAAAAAATTCCCACGCCGACCATCTGCCTTGGAAAAGCGTAAAGTTCCTTCGTGGAAATCGACTGCCGCCATTTCCGATCCTGGTGTCAGAAGTGGCTTCCCGGCAAAAAAACAATGTGAAACTGTTGTACCGGATAGTAGATGAACAGGCCGGGCATCCGCTGTTGCAAAACGATTACCTCCTGAAATTTTTAATTCAGCACCATGCAATGCATTTAGAAACCATGATCATGATTCAAAATGAGCGGGAACTGGTTTTAGCCAAACGCGGTGCCTTTACCAAAATTCCTGCCTTGGAACCGACGCCCATACAAAAAAACACAAAACACTTTCCTGCCGGCAATCAGGTGACAGGAGGCAATGACTCCTGGGGCTTTGACAATGAATTCCCGCAACAAACGACCTTTCTGGAAGCATTCTCAATCAATATCACCGCGGTGAGCAACAGCGAATTTTTAGGATTTATGAAAGCAGGTGGCTACCGGAAAAAACCATTCTGGAGTCCCCCGGGCTGGCGGTGGCTCGCAAAAGTGCAGGCGGCATCTCCTCATACCTGGTGCCAGATTGCAAAGAATGCCTGGGGGGCGGTTGGCCCTTCGGGATGGCAGGCCCTGGAAGCTGGGGCGGCGGTGAGTGGCATCAGTTTTTTCGAAGCGGCGGCATTCGCAAAATATGCGGGCGCTCGCCTGCCAGTGGAAAGTGAATGGGAAACAGCGAACCGTGCGGGTGTGCTTCAGTTCGGGAAAGCGTGGGAATGGTGCGCCAATACTTTTTTCCCCTATCAGGGCTACAAGGCTTTTCCCTACGATGAATACTCAAGCGCCGGGTTTGACGGGAAACACTACTTGCTCAAAGGTGCAAGTCCCTACACCGCGCAGGAATTAACGCGCCCCAGTTTCAGAAATTTTTACACGCCGGAGCAAAGACATATATTCTCTGGACTGCGCCTGGCCTTCGATGCCTGAAACTTTCCCCAAACCGCGCAATGTGTTCGGCAGCTTGATGTTCAGACCCGGGCACCATGGTCCCGAACTGGACGCGGCAGTTGCAAAAAATGTCAGCGACGCGCTGGCAGAGGATGTATGCAACGAGGATTTATGCGCTGCCATAGCTGGCCGCCACACCACCCAGGCCATTGTGGTCGCACTTGATGATGGCGTCCTGTCAGGAATGTTCTGGGCCGAAGCGGTTTTCCGCCGACTCGACCCGCAGGCGAAAATACAGTGGTCGGTAAAAGATGGGGAAACTTTTCGTGCTGAAGCCTGTCTGTGTACCGTACAGGGTGCTGCTGGCGCGCTGCTGGCCGGCGAGCGAAGCGCATTGAACTTCCTGCACACGCTGGCTGCCACCGCCACTACTACCGCGAGATATGTAAAACAGATTGCCGGCAACAAAGCGCGCATTGCCGACACCCGTAAAACACTCCCGGGTCTGCGCATTGCTCAAAAATACGCAGTGGTATGTGGTGGCGGGGTCAACCAGCGCCATGGGCTCCATGACGGCATCCTGATCAAGGACAACCACATCCACCTCTCGGGGACTTTGAGTCAGGCAGTTGCAGCCATGCGAAAAGCCCACCCTGGAAAAAGTATAGAAACGGAAACCGGGTCGCTTGACCAGGTGCAGGAGGCATTATCCTGCGGGGTGGGAGTCATCATGCTGGACAACTTTTCTCTTTCGGAAATCAAAAAAGCAGTCGCGATTATCGCCGGTCGAGCGGTGGTGGAAGTTTCAGGGAACATCAGCCTGGAGAACGCGGCCGAAATTGCCGATTGCAACGTTGACTACCTGTCCGTTGGTGCGCTCACAAAACATGTCTGCGCACCCGACCTCAGCATGCGGCTGCTTTCAGGAAACTCTGACTGAATAGTTCGGACAGTCTGATTCGTCAGCTGTTCTGGTGGTCATCCTGGCCTGACACCGAAACCATGGGCACAACACACGTAAAAACCGGGTTTTGTCATCCCAATGTCGGCAGGGTCAGCCCAATCGCCGCACAGCTTTCCCAATTTCTCCACAACACCTCTCTGCCTTTGTCGGCAGGTTCTTGTCTGCTCGCCACTCTCCGGCGGCGCCCTTCCTCTCCTCAGTATTCAGGCAGGCAATGTCGCATTCCCGTTTGCTTCTACCCGCGCCAGCAACACGTTTTGAACGGCCTGTACGTGTTCACTGTTCCCACCCCAGGCGTGCAAGGCAGGCTGTTGCAAAGCACGTCCGTAGGAAAAAGTGATGTTCCACGGGGCCCCACCCTGCTCGGCAGCCAACTGGTTGATGGCGGTCAAGTTTTCCGTGGCGACCATATCGCTCAGTCCACCAGACAAAAAAGCAATGCCGGGCACAGAAACCGGCACACAATCCCGAAGGCAACGCAACGTCAGGGACGCAACCTCGCTGGTATCTGCCTGTTCCGTACATTCTGAACCAGAAATCACCATATTTGGTTTTAACACCACTCCTCCCAAAAAAACATTTTGTTGCTTCAGTTCAGAAAAAACCCACTGTTGCATTTCACAGCTGATCTCGTAGCAGCGATCGATGGTGTGTGTGCCATCCATAAGCACTTCGGGTTCTACAATCGGCACCATGTCACTTTCCTGGCACAGCGCCGCATAACGCGCCAATGCGTGGGCGTTGGCGGCCATGCAGGCCCGAGAGGGAATTCCCTCACCAACCGTGATAACCGCCCGCCATTTTGCAAAGCGTGCGCCCAGTCCACGGTATTCCTGAAGTCGTTCGCGCAAACCGTCCAGACCTTCCGTTACTTTTTCACCGGGACAAGCGGAAAGGGCTTTTGCCCCCCGATCTACTTTGATCCCCGGGACGATGTCTTCTTCCCTTAAGCAATCCACGAAACGTTTACCGTTGCTTGCAACCGTTCTCAGTGTCTCGTCAAAAAGGATCACGCCTGAAATGAATTTTCCTAAATCCGGGGCGGTTACCAGCAGGCTTCTGTACGTACAGCGACTCGCTTCCGAGCTTTGAACGCCAATGCTCTTGAAACGTTTCTCAATCGTCGGATGGCTTTCGTCCATCGCCAAAATTCCTTTGCCTTTGGTCACCATTTTCTGCGCTGTTTCATGTAATTTATATTCATTCATCGCATAACTCCTAAAAAAAACGGATTGCCCTTCGCCGGCACTCAAATTACCTGAACGGACCACTTTCACGCAGTGTGGAGCAGCGTTTGGTACCTCAGAGTGCAAATGCGCGTCGGTCGGGTGATTTTACTGAAACAGGCTGGCGTTTTCAGCTGCATTGTCAGGTCACAAAGTCTTTGGGCAAAAATGGCCTTCTGTTTTCGCAGCGCTGCCGACAGGCGGTTTCGTCCGACCTGTTTGCAAAATTCCTGTGGCCTGATGTGTCAATGCAAAACAGAAATATCCACTGCCGACAGAATAAAAGCAGCGCCTATGAAGTTTATGGATTTCGCTCCGTTTGAGGGTTTGGGCACGGTCTCCGAAACAACACCCGGGAGTTGGTTCATTTTTGTGCCATTTGCTTCCTCCTGGCTGACAAATATTCCATCAGGGAAGTCATGAACCACAAACAATGGAACCTCCAAATGGGACAGAGCGGACCTGGTCGTGTTAGCCGCACACACCCAAACAGCACCTTGACACGGCTTTGTGAATCATGTTAAAAACCCACCACTTAGCCTGCACGGATAGCTGGGCAGGAATAAGGGTTTATTTAATTTGGAGACATTTTTATGAAAGCTAGACCGTTTATGTGGGGCTTGGCCGCTGCACTGTTTGTGTACCTACCTACTAGCGCACAGGCTAATACTGAGCTTTTGCTGATGCAGAAAAACCCGGACAACTGGGTGATGCCGGCGAGAACTTACGACAATCAGCGCTACTCCCCACTCGCTCAAATAAACAAGGGCAATGTGGCCGACCTGAAAGTTGCGTGGACTTTTTCAACTGGAGTGCTCCGCGGCCATGAAGGGGCCCCCCTTGTTATCGGGAACATGATGTATGTTCACACGCCGACACCAAGCAACGGCAACCCTGGCTTTGCGAACAACACAAGCAATGTTGTTTATGCCCTTGATATGGACAAGGGTGCTGCAATCGTCTGGGAATACAGACACGCAGACGAAGTCTTCTACAAGACCAAGGCTGGTGTGGTTCGCACAACTGTGGAAACCATGTGTTGTGACAATGTCAACCGGGGTTTGTCCTATGCTGACGGCAAAATTTTCCTGTATCGTGCTGATGCCAGGCTGGTGGCGCTTAATGCCAAAACTGGCAAGGTTGAGTGGGAAGTAAAAAATGCTGAACCGTCCGAAGGTGCAACTGGTACATCCGCCCCTCACGTTTTCAGCGACAAAGTGATGGTCGGCGTCAGCGGTGGTGAATTTGCGGTTCGTGGTCACATGACCGCTTACAATGTGAGCGACGGCAAACTCGCGTGGCGGGCCTATTCAATGGGTCCGGACAGCGATACGCTGGTGGACAAAAGAACCACTGAACTTGGGAAATCAGTTGGTAAAAATTCCAGTCTCAAAACGTGGAAAGACGGCCCTACCAAGAGTGCCGAATGGCTTTGGCAACACGGTGGTGGAACTACGTGGGGCTGGTATTCTTTCGATCCCAAATTGAACCTGATGTACTACGGCAGTGGCAACCCCGGTTCTTGGAATCCGACGCTTCGTCCCGGTAAAAATAAATGGTCGATGACCATATTTGCCAGAGATGTCGACACCGGTCACGCCAAGTGGGTTTACCAGATGACCCCACACGATGAGTGGGATTTTGACGGCGTCAACGAGATGATTCTTGCTGATGACGTTATGGTAAGAGGCAAGCCTCGTGACGTGGTGGTTCACTTTGATCGCAATGGTTTTGGTTACACGCTTGATCGTGCATCTGGTGAATTGCTCGTCGCCGAGAAATTTGATCCAGCCGTGAACTGGGCCACCAAGATCGACTTGAAAAGTGGCCTTCCCGTCCTTGACCCCAGGTACAGCACCGGGAAAAAAGGCAAAGGTGAGGAAGTGAACACGCTTAACGTTTGTCCTGCCGCACTTGGTTCCAAAGATGAGCAGCCTGCTGCGTATTCTCCATTGACCGGGCTGTTCTACGTCCCAACCAATCATGTTTGCATGACGTACGAGCCCTTGGGTGAAGAAGTTCAGCCGTATTACCCTGGCGGTCCCTTCATACATGCACGGTTGACCATGTTTCCTGCCGGTCGGGTTCTGGGTGACGGTTCAACAAACATGGGTCGGTTCGTTGCCTGGGATGCTGGAACAGGTCAAGAAGCGTGGGCGATTGATGAACCTTGGTCCGTCTGGAGTGGCGCACTGGCTACGGGTGGTCGTCTCGTTTTCTACGGTACCCTTGATGGCTACCTGAAGGCAGTAGACGATAGATCTGGTACAGAGCTTTATCGCTTCAAAATGCCATCCGGTATTATCGGTAACGTGATGACTTTCAGCTACCGTGGCAAACAGCACCTTGCGGTGTTCTCTGGCATTGGTGGTTGGGCCGGGATCGGACTTGCCGCGAATCTTACTGAACCTGAGGCAGGTTTGGGTGCCGTTGGTGGCTACGCCGGACTGTCGCAATTAGTCAAATTAGGGGGGACACTGTTCGTTTTCTCACTATAAAAGAGGTTAGCTGGTTGCTCTTGTATTGATTTACAGATCAACCGACAAGGCTAGTTGGAGTTGGCGGCACCCAAGTTGTTTGGGTGCCGCCATTTTTTTGAAAACAATTTGAGGTTCGGAGATGCATTTAAAAAATGTTTTACTCATGATGGGATTGTTTCTTTCTTTTGTGGGAGTGCAACATTTCTCGTTTGCCTCTGAGGATGGAGCACAGGAAAAAGGAAAGGCATACACGTTAAATCCTGACGGGTCAACAGACTGGTTTACGTATCACGGTTTCGTCATGTATGGCGTTAATTGTTACACCTGTCATGGGCCGGGTGCCATGGGCAGTACTTTCGCACCAAGCCTGGCCGAGTCCGTGAAGAACCTGGACTTCAAAAAATTCACCCAGACCGTGACCGATGGCCGTCCTGGAAGAATGCCGGCCTTTAGTGGGCACTACGGGGTGATGTGTTCACTGGGTCATATTTACGCTTACCTGAAAGCTCGTAGTGACAACGCGGTGAATGCAGGTGAACTGCAAAAAATTCAAAGACCAAAAATTGACAAGAATGAACGTTATGCAGATTACAAGGGGTGCATAAAATCGGCGCAGAAATCTGGCTGATCGAACCTTGAAATACCGGCGACTCGTATGTTTGTTTGCGATTCTATTTGCCTTCTTGTCGTCCACCGTCGTTCAAGCGACAAACCAAGCGACCGAGCTCTTGGAGCGAAAAGTTTTGCGTGTGTGTGCCGACCCAAAGAACCTGCCGTTCTCAAACAGCGAAGGTAAAGGGTTTGAAAATCGGATTGCCGAAATGCTTGCTGATGATCTGGGCGTGCCGCTTGATTACACTTGGTATCGCCAGACCTACATAACCCGATTCATCAGAAGCACTTTACGCAGGCGGCTGTGCGATGTGGTGATAGGAATGCCTCCCAGGCATGAGGCAGTCCTGAATACCAACCCTTTGTATTATTCTGTTTTTTCCATGGTCTACAGAAACGACATGGAAAATCCACCACTGTCTCTGGCGGCGACGCGCATGGCGACATTGACAGTGGGCGTGGTTGCCGCTGAGCCTCCAGCCTGGTCACTTGAGAAAACCGGACTGTATCGTGAAATTGTTTCCTACCCGGTAGTATCAAAATATGGTTTGAATGAAAGCCCGAAGCTCATGATCGCCGATGTCATAAGCGGCAAGATTGATGTCGCGTTGATATGGGGTGCCTATGCTGGTTATTTTGGTGGCATGCATGATTCCCTGCATGTTGAACCTCTGTTCGGCGACAATAAAAAATACGGTAGATTGATTTTTCAAGCTACGATGGGAGTGCGGGCGAACGAGTTGCAATGGAAGCGGCGACTGAATCGCTTTATTCGTTCAAAAAGGCAAGAAATCAATTCGGTGTTGGAAGAATATCGTGTACCAATTGTCGAGGAAGAAGGGGCTTATTGAAAGGCATCGGCAGGTCAATGAGATAAAACTTGTTGCCCGGGTTGTGCCTCTTGTGTATTTCATTGTTTGCGCAGCTTTCATGTCGCTCCCCGCTCCGGCTGAAATAGCTGAACCCACAACGTATCGGGCTAGCCACTATTTTTCGCCGACACCGTTGACTTTGAACGGGGCAATGGTGGTGGGTGCCGAAGAGCTGAAAAAGCTGTTCGAAAATGCTTTCCCGGTGCTGATTGATGTTACTCCGTCGGCCCGCAGACCGAAAAACTTTCCCAAAGATCGTTTGTGGCGCACAGCACCTCGGCGCACGATTACCGGAGGAATCTGGTTGCCGAATGTGGGCTACGGCTGGCTTTCACAGGATTTTGAGAATTTTTTCAAAAATGAACTGGAAGCACTGACGTACCGCGACAAAAAACGCCAGCTCGTTTTCTATTGCCTGCCGGATTGCTGGCAATCCTGGAATGCCGCCAAACGTGCGCTGGAGTTTGGCTACATCAACGTGGCGTGGTTCCCGGGAGGCAGTCCCGAGTGGGAAGTTTTTTCCTATCCTTTGGAAAAGAAAAAACCCCATGTCATGCCCGATTTTGGAGATTATAAATGACCCTTTATTCCCTTTCACGTTCTTGGTTTCCCGGCCTTTTGTTTTTTGGAATTTTTGGCTTTGCCTTGACCACAGAAGCAGGAAATACACCTTCACAGGAAGACTCAAAGCTTTCTCCAGCCCAGGAACTGGTTTTTGGCACTCGGCATTTACAGAACATAAATTCCCCGACAACTCTGGTTTACAGCATTAGCGGCCACAGTTTGAATGGGGTGAATTTTCACAGTTCGGCAACGCTGGAAGTGTTCAAATTATGGCCCAACGGTTCGCGTGGAACAGAAGCGGTTTTCCCGACAATACAGGGGCCAAAAACCTACACCAGAAACAAGTTTTGCTGTAACCCGATGATCATGTATTTCTTGGAGTGGGACACGCAAAGAACTTTTTACGAAACCGGAGTCAGCCGCTTCTATATTCGAACGCGGTTGCGAGAGGCTTTCTATGATGCTAGTCTGGAAGGTGTGGATGTGGTTTTCAAAGGCAAGAAAACCAAAGCCAAAGTCGTCGTGATAAAACCTTTTGCCGGTGAAGAAGCCAAGCACCTGGCTGGCAGGTTGGCAGATAGAGAGTATCGGCTGGTTTTAGCTGACAAAGTTCCAGGCATGGTACTCAGCATAAAAGTCACAAGCCCCGCTGATAAGGAAAAAGGCCTCACTTCCGAGAACCTGGAACTCGCTTTTAAAGATCTGCGGGGTTAATGAAGACATGAAGAAACTCACATATCTGTTGATATTCCTTTTTGCGGCTGGAATTACCTTCTGGGCTGGTCAGTGGTCGGTGAAAAAACAGTCCATCCTGGGAAATGGGGGTTCAGCCATGAACGAGATACTGCCCATGCCAATAGGCAAAGGCAATGATTTTCCAACTGCGGCACGTGCTGAATACGTCTACGCCTGCATGGGAAGCTCCGGACAGTCGCTACCGATGCTGTATGCCTGCGCATGCAAAATTGATGTCATTGCGGAACTTATGAGCTATAAAGACTACTTGCAGGCTGAAACTGGTTCCCTGATGCGCCAGCTGCCGGGTGAGCGTTATGTCGGGTTCAGGAATTCAGCGGTCATTAAAAAAATGGTGGAACAGCTGAAAAATACCGCTATCGAAGCCGAGTTTCGTTGTCCAAGCCACAATGTCATGGGCGGCAGGCCGTAGTTTCTGCTACTCCTCTACAACCATCGGAATCGGGTGGAATTTCCCGGATTTTCCAGTGATTCGCGTGCCACTGAACTTGTGGCTTGGCAACGGTCTACAGCAGTTTCTGCAATTGCTCCTGCAGTACTTCTTTGTGCAGGGTTCCTTTTTTAATGAAACGCACCACATTGTTGCGATCGATCAAGACGCTGAAAGGCAATCCTCCCGAGTCGTTGCCTAGTTCCCTGCCTAGTGCAATGGCGTCACTGAAACCAATAAGCTGGGGATATTTCACCTTTGGCATGTTGTCGAGAAAGGCCTGAACTGCTTCGGATTCGTCTACAGCAATCCCCACCACTTCGAAGCCCTGCTCGTGATACTGGTCACGTAAATCGCTGAACTCCGGGATCTCGCGCAAGCATGGGGGGCACCAAGAGGCCCAAAAGTTCAATAAAACCACTTTCTCCTCCCAAGTTTTGCTGGATATGATCTGACCATCAAGGTTTGTCATGGCAAATTTCGGAGCCGTTTTTCCATAATCCATCAAACTCTCGTTTTCCAGCTGTCCAGGAACTTCCACCGCCGGTCCTTTGCGGTTCCCTTCTGGTAAGTCATACAGTGTCACTCCGGCAATGGTCGCAACTATGATCAACAGGACCAATTTAAGAGTGAGGGTTTTTTCGCTAGATTTTTTTCTGCCTGGCATTTAGTACCGCCTTGATGTGTGAAATAAATTTTGTTGCACCGAGAAAGCCCACCAGCCGATGGCTTTTTAGCTCCCGACCTTCGGTGTCAAAAAACAAGATCGCCGGTGGACCAAAAAGGTTGAATTTCTTCAATAAATTCTGGTCTTCCAAATTGTTTTCGGTAACATCCGCTTTGGACAAAACCAGATGTGACAATATCTCCTGAACCTGTGGATCGGAGAAAGTGAGCGCGTCTATTTCTTGGCAGCTCCCGCACCAGTCGGCGTAAAAATCCAGCATCAACACCCGATTGGATTGTCCGGCTTCCTGAATTTGCATTGCCAGGGCGGCAGTGGATTCTACAGCTCGAAAATTCAGATTGCTTTGTTGCTGGAAAGATTGTGGTATGACCAGCGGCCTGAGCAGGCTCTGTCCGCCCGTGGCCGCCCCGGTAACCAGCAAGGTACCATAAAGCAACGTGAGCAGTGAGACACCGCGACCAAAACTCAGCCAGCCTTGCGAGGGGGACAAGGTTTTTAGAAGCCCCAGAACGTAGGTGCCTGTAAAAATCAGCAGGACCAATTTAAGAGTGAGGGTTTTTTCGCTAGATTTTTTTCTGCCTGGCATTTAGTACCGCCTTGATGTGTGAAATAAATTTTGTTGCACCGAGAAAGCCCACCAGTCGATAGCTTTTTAGCTCCCGACCTTCGGTGTCAAAAAACAAGATCGCCGGTGGACCAAAAAGGTTGAATTTCTTCAATAAATTCTGGTCTTCCAAATTGTTTTCGGTAACATCCGCTTTGGACAAAACCAGATGTGACAATATCTCCTGAACCTGTGGATCGGAGAAAGTGAACGTGTCCATTTCTTGGCAGCTTACGCACCAGTCGGCGTAAAAATCCAGCATCAACACCCGATTGGATTGTCCGGCTTCCTGAATTTGCATTGCCAGGGCGGCAGTGGATTTTACAGCTCGAAAATTCAGATTTCTTTGTTGCTGGAAAGATTGTGGTATGACCAGCGGCCTGAGCAGGCTCTGTCCGCCCGTGGCCGCCCCGGTAACCAGCAAGGTGCCATAAAGCAACGTGAGCAGTGAGACACCGCGACCAAAACTCAGCCAGCCTTGCGAGGGGGACAAGGTTTTTAGAAGCCCCAGAACATAGGTGCCTGTAAAAATCAGCAGGCAACCAACAAAAAACAACGTCAGGGGTGCGGGGAAGATTCTATCGAGTAGCCACAAGGCCACCCCCAGCATCAGGAACCCGAAGCTGGAGCGTGCCAGGTCCATTAGTGGGCCGGGCTTCGGCAGGAAAGTGCCAAGAGAGGTGCCGACCGCCAGTAGCGGTATGCCCATTCCTATCCCGAGGCTGAACAGTGCGACGGCACCGGTCAGTGCGTCACCGGTTCGAGCAATAAACAGGAGTGCTCCAACCAAGGGCGCGGTTACGCAAGGCCCAACGATCAGTGCCGACAGGCCACCCATCAGCACCGCTCCGGGAAGGCTGCCGCCCTTGTTTCGGCTCGACAGCAAAGCGAACTGGGTTTGCAAGCGAGCAGGCATCTGAAGTTCAAACAGGCCAAACATGGACAGTGCCAGAATGACAAATACTGCGGCGAAAGTAAAAATGACTACAGGCTTTTGAAACCAGATTTGAAAGTTTTCGCCCCCCAGCCCGACGATCATTCCGAAAATGCTGTACACCCCGGCCATTGCCAAAACGTAGGCCAGCGAAAGAGTAAAAGCTCTTTTTGTGGTTTTGCGTTCGCCGCTGGTGATGATGCCGCTCAAAATAGGGACCATGGGTAAAACGCATGGCGTGAAAGCCAGCAGTAGTCCAAAACCGATGAAGGCCAGGATCGTCAGTAGGATGTTTCTATTGACAAGCAGTTCCGCAACCTGGCTCTGTTCCGATTGCATGATTACCGGTGCCGCAGGTGTATTGCTCGTTCCAGCGGCGACAGTAAAAAATTTTTTAATGGGAGGGTAGCAAATTCCTGCGTCAGCGCATCCCTGGTAAGTAACGGTGAGCCCGATTTTTTTAGCAACGGTGTTTCTCACCTCAAAAGGTACGGAAAGGAAACCTCGAAAAACTTCTACTTTTCCGAAAAACTCATCGGTCAATGTCTTGCCAGACGGAAAATCCATGGTGACCTCGCCTTGGTCTGGAACAATGCTGGTTTTATGGCGGTACAGATAGTAGCCCTCAGCGATCAGCCAATCAGCGACATGCCCCTGAGGGCTTTCTTCGACGCGCAAGACAAACGCTTCGTCAGGTGGCAAGAATTCACTTTCCTGGTCAGCCAGGGTCTTCAATTTTTCCAGCAGGGTGGTCTCGGCATTACCGAAGCTGGCAAAACAGAAGCTAAGCAGAAAAACAGCCGCGATTTTTTTCACTGCACCTCTGCCTCTACCCATTCCTGGTAAGCTCTGTCAGCCCGTACTTCTGAAAATACAATTTCCGGGAGCTCATATGGATGTACCTTCTTGAGCAATTCCACAGCTCGTCGGCAATTTTCAGCAGTAGTTTTGATACTGAGAACATACTCATGCTCACGTTTCAATTCATTTTCCCATCGGTAAAAAGATAACACCTGCCCGGAAATCTGCGCGCAGGCCACGGCCTGTTTCTCCACCAGGAAAGCAGCGGCCGACTCTGCGTCCTCGCGCTTTGCAAAAGTGGTTTTGATGACTACCAGCCCCTTATTCATTGCTGCCCACAGAAAAGACTGCATTAGATTGTACACAACATGGTTTTACCGAGCTTGGCGATCTGTCCCATCATTTATGTGCCCAACAAGGAAATGTCCGCTTTTTAGGCTCGTGATTTCCATACTGGAAGTCTTTAGGAAGCCTGTGACACAAAAGCCCACTGCTTCCATGATGTTGTTCCTGAGCGATTGGAAGTGAACACGGGGTACTCGAAACCATCCGCCAAGGCAACCCCACTGTCTCTTTTGCAGGTGAACCGCAGGCATTTGGCCAGTTGCTCAAAACAGCGGGGCGGCAGCAACTCCGCTGGCAATGGTTCTGTTACCACCCCTGTCAGTGCCCGGAGGGGATCGTGTCCAGCAACGGTAGGTCGCTTCATATTGCGACGGTGGCTTCGGAAAACCCCACCACGCAATGGTTTGCGACCGGGCATTCCAGCTTTGAGTGCCGACCCGATCGTGGCACAACACAAAAGCACCTGGAAATCGTCGGGCGCGCCCCCGTGAGAACAGTGCTCACCCCCCCAAACGCAAGCAAGTCCCTGAACAGCATTCTCGGTGGTTTTTCTGTCAAGAGTGGATATTGTCCAAGTCTGGCATGAGTCTGCCTATCCGGTGTTTCGCCAAGGTAAACCTCCTGGACGACTGCACCGCGTTTGGTTTCTGAAATATCAGCTTGCCATACAGGCCCTGCTCTTTGTTACAATACATCAAGGAGAGAGACGGATTATGACTTTTCTTTTGATGATGGTGATTTTACCGCTTGTCGAGATTTATCTCTTCATAGTGATCGGCGGTGTAATCGGCGCACTGACTACGGTATTGTGGTGTGTGTTCAGTGCTTTCGCAGGTTTTTACGCCTTGCGCCATCACGGGCGGCAAGCCGTGGTTCGTTATCGCGCTTCCCTTGCGGAAGGGAGTAGCCCCACGCACGACATTTTAAGCAGCATGCTGATTCATATGGGCGGCGTGTTTTTGCTGGTTCCGGGATTCATGACCGACGCCTTCGGTCTTTTATGCTTGCTACGCCTGACCAGAGAGTTTATCATCCGCCTTGTCGTAAGCCGCGCTTCCTTTTCCGTGAGTGGTTTTGGCTTTAGGGCCTCTCGCAGAAAAAACAAGCGTAAAGATTTTCTTGAGGGAGAATTTAGGCGGCGCGACTGAACGAAGTTTCCCGATTCCGTCCCGGAGTTTTGGGAAGGTCAAATTTAAACGAGACAAGAGATGAAAATAGGCATCTATAATGAGGTGCGTAGCGATGAACGGCGTGTTGCGCTGGTGCCGGGTATCGCAGAAAAATTAAAAAAAGAAAAAGCAGAGGTTTTGATCCCTGCCGGTGCCGGGAAAGCGGCACATTACAATGATGCCGCGTACCTGAATGTTGGTGCGACGATTGTCGAAGAACCAGACGAACTGGATGTCTTGTTTCGTATTTGCCCACCTACGGTAGCGGAAGTTTCGGGATTAAAAAAGGGCAGCACGCTGGTTGGTTTTTTGAATCCCATGGGTGAGCGGGAGGTAATAGAGGCATTGTGCGAGCACGGTATCAGCAGTTTCGCTTTTGAACTGATGCCGCGCTCCTCGAGAGCACAGGCCATGGATGCACTGTCTTCCCAGCGCTCGATAGCAGGTTATCGGGCGGTTCTGGAGGGGGCAAATTTATTGGGTAAATTTTTGCCGATGCTGACCACGCCGGCCGGGACTATAAAACCGGCTCAGGTTTTAATCATCGGTGTGGGTGTTGCCGGTTTGCAGGCAATTGCAACGGCCAGACGCCTGGGGGCCGTGGTGGAAGCTCAGGATGTACGTCCCGAGTCTCGAGAGCAGGTTGAATCCCTGGGGGCGAAATTTATTTCCCCCGGATTGGAAGCCGGCGGCAGCGGGGGATATGCTCGGGAACTCACGGCTACAGAAAAAGGAAAGCAGGAAGAACTGCTGGCCAAGCATATCGCCAAGGCGGATATTGTGATTACTACCGCAGCGATTCCCAATCGCAAGTCACCCGTGATTGTGCAAACTGCCATGGTGGAAATGATGCGCGCAGGTTCGGTGATAGTCGACGGGGCAGCTGAAGGCGGCGGTAACTGCGAACTCAGCCAGCCTGGGAAAACCATCAGCCACAGTAACGGTGTCACCATCCACGCGCCACTGAATTTGCCGGCTCGGGCCGCCACACACGCGAGTGACATGCTGGCAAGAAACTTTTATAACATGGCCAGATTGTTTATGTCTGAGGGCGAGGTCCGCCATGACTGGGAAGACGACATCCTGGCCGGTTCCTGCCTGACGCATGATGGCAAGGTAGTGCATCCGCAGGTTCGTGAATTCATGGCTGGGGGTGCTGCATGATTGAAGACTGGGCAGCCATACAGGGCCTCGCCGCGTTGTACATTTTTCTTTTGGCGGCCTTTACCGGTTACGAAGTGATCAATCGGGTTCCGGCAATTCTGCACACACCGTTGATGTCCGGATCGAATTTTGTGCACGGTATTGTACTGGTGGGTGCCATGGTTGCTTTGGGACAGGCTGATTCAGGCAGCATAGGCGAGCTTGTGATTGGATTTCTGGGTGTGGTCCTGGCGGCGGGAAACGCAGTTGGCGGCTACGTTGTGACCGAAAGAATGTTGCAGATGTTCAGCAGAGCCAAGAGAAAACCATAATGAAGCAAAGGGCGGGTTGAAGGAAACAGCTTCGTGGATATAGTCGTTCAAGCTGTTTATTTTGTAACAGCAATTCTTTTCATTTACGGTCTACGTCAAATGAGTTCGCCGGTGACCGCCAGGCGCGGCATCGTTTGGGCAGGATTGGGCATGGTCGGCGCAGTGCTGATCACTTTTTTCTGGTCAGGACTGGGTAATTTCTTTCTTATCACGAGCGCCATACTGCTGGGTGGCGTGCTGGCCTGGGTGTCTGGCAAACGCGTGCAGATGACTAATATGCCGCAGATGGTGGCACTGTACAACGGTATGGGTGGCGGTGCTGCGGCTTGTATTGCAGTTCTTGAGCTGATGAAGAGTGGGCAGCCGTTGACAGGCATGGTTTCAGAAGTGGTCATGCCTGGTGATGCCCACAGTTCGGGAGTTTTGGTTCTGGCTCTGCTGGGGGGGCTCATTGGGACGGTTTCTTTTTCCGGCTCGCTGATTGCTTTTGCAAAATTGCAGGGCCTGGTCAAAAGAAGCTTTTCTTTTACAGGTCAGCATTACCTCAATTTTGTGGTACTGGTCAGCTTGTTGCTGGTCGGTGCCTACCTGGGGTTCGCGGATGCGCCACATGGATTTTTTATTTTCTTGTTTTTCCTGGGTGCACTGGCACTTGGAGTCACCATGACCATACCGATCGGCGGCGCCGATATGCCCGTGGTGATTTCTCTTTACAACGCCTTGACCGGGCTGGCGGTAGCTTTTGAAGGCTTCGTAATAGACAACGCGGCAATGATCGTGGCTGGGACGGTTGTCGGTGCAGCAGGCACTTTGTTGACCCAGTTGATGGCTAAAGCCATGAACCGTTCATTGGCAAATGTCTTGTTTTCCGGCTTTGGCACTTCAGTGCAGGAAGTCGGCGGGGAAGTCGATGGCATCATGCGGCCTTTGGAAGCGAACGACGCCGCTGCCGCGATGGCGTATGCAAACCAGGTGATTGTCGTGCCAGGCTACGGCATGGCGGTCGCTCAGGCGCAACACAAAATTTGGGAATTTTCCCAGCTGCTTGAGGAAGCAGGAGTAACGGTCAAGTTTGCAGTCCATCCAGTGGCTGGTCGCATGCCGGGTCACATGAACGTGCTGCTGGCCGAGGCCGGTGTGCCGTATGACAAAATCTTTGAGCTTGAAGAAATCAACGTCGAATTTTCTCAAACAGATGTAGCTTTGGTTATCGGTGCCAATGATGTCGTGAATCCGGATGCAAGAACTGAGAAATCCAGTCCTATTTATGGCATGCCGATTCTGGATGCCGACAGAGCGGGCACCTGCATCGTCATCAAGCGTGGCCAGGGGACTGGATTCTCAGGGATTCAGAACCGCCTTTTTACCTTGGAGAACACGCGCATGCTATATGGTGACGGGAAGAAGGTTGCCAGCGATCTGATCCAACAGATCAAACAACTTCAGCTGAGCGACTGATTCAGCAGCTGATCGCGGCAAAGCCATTTCTTATGAAACTGTTGCTCCTCGATCGTGATGGAGTCATCAACGAGGACCTTGGCTACCTGAGGTCAGCTTCCAAATGGCGTGCATTGCCTGGCAGTCTTGAGGCGATTGCACGCCTTAGCCAGAGTGGCTGGTTTGTGACATTAGTATCGAATCAGTCTGCCTTGGGCAGGAAATTGCTTTCTCTGGATGAGCTGGCGGAAATTCAAGGGAAACTGCAAGCTGATTCGGCTGCAACAGGAGCAGTCATAGCGGGCTTGTCGTTTTGTCCCCACCTGCCAGATGCCGGCTGCGAATGCCGCAAACCGGCCCCAGGAATGCTGCTGAATATCGCCAAAAGGCTGAATGTCGATTTGGCAGAGGTACCGTTCATTGGCGACAAGTTAAGCGACGTTCTGGCCGCAAAAGCAGCTGGAGCGCGCCCCATGCTGGTTTTGACAGGACAGGGGAAAGATGATGTGAAGAGCCTTGGTTTCCCGAGCGATGTTCCGGTATACAGGGATCTGGCACACGCAGTAGACGAGCTGTTGAGCGCACATCAGACCTGATTCTTTTTTATTGCATCAAATAAATAAAGAACTGGTTTCTACAAAGTCTTTTCCGCTGAAAGCGGAGCTGTTGGCAAAGCGAAAATTTTCCAGACAGCAGTTTCGTGGTGGCCCGCCATGAAAGGCCGGAAGTTTTCAACAGCGGTACATTGTGGGAGTGTGGTCCCAGCTGGTTTTATAAAGCCAGGGTGATCGCAGCCTGTAATCAGCATCCGGCTTGTGAGCAGGCGGGCTTCCCGATTTCCAAGGGATGACGCTGACCAAGAAACCCGCATGAGGTGGGATCTAAACCACTGGCAAAGCAAGCCAGGCTGCCATTCCCCAAAACACCAGCCCGCTGGGTTTTATCTTGGCAGCCTACGTTTGCGGTACAGGCGACAGCTGTTCAGGTTTTGCGATCGCAGCTTCAAGCTTCTTCAGAATCTCATTGTAACCGTGTATGTCTATACCGTCGGCCTTGCCGAGTCCATCCAGTGCTTGCTGAGCTTCTTTCTGTATTTGAGTTACGTTTACGTTAAAAGAATTTGAGTCCGAACATGGGTCACCTCGGTGAAAATACTCCTCACGAATTGCCTGATCCAGGCTGCGCAATGTTTTTTGCCTTGTTTCAGTTTGGAGATTGGGATAAATCAGGTCTTTTATGAAGGATATGACCCATTCGATCGGTCCTTGCGGTCCCTTGTCAATACGTGGGTTTCCGTCTCTATCAATTGACAGTTCTGGTGTGAAACCATTTGCCGGCCTTTTGAGTTTGCCGATTGATTCCCGAAAACCGGCAAGTCCTCCTTCTTTTGGATATAGATATCTCCCACCTGACACGCCCGGCGTCGCATTTCTGGCTCCTATTACGTGGTGTGTCATAGTATCCCTCCTTGAATCCGTGACGGCATCCCAGCTCAACCTCGCTTCATTGTTACGCTTCCGCCCCAACAAGGGGTAGCCAAGACCGACATTATACCCCAGAACCGTCTGTTCATGGAGCCGGGAAAGGGAAGTCCGTGTGCACCTTCTCTATTTTTTCAACCACTTCCTGGTTCAGTTTTACATTTGCGGACCCGATGTTGTTTCGCAGTTGTTCCATCGTGGTCGCCCCAATAATGTTTGAAGTCAAAAATTTCCTCCCATTAACCCAGGCGAGTGCCAGTTGAGCAGGGTCCAGGTTTGCGTCCCTGGCAATGTCCACATAATGCTCGGTGGCCACTACGGAGTTGGCACCCAGATAGCGCCGAAACTGGGGGTAAAGGGTCAGCCTCGCATTCTTTGGTTTCTGGTTCCGTAAATACTTGCCAGTCAGCACGCCAAAGCCCAGGGGGGAATAAGCAAGCAGCCCGGTTTTTTCGCGGTGTGCAAATTCTGCCATGCCCACCTCAAAAGAACGGTTCAGAAGGCTGTAGGGATTTTGCACACTCACGATGCGGGGCCATCCCCGTTGTTCGGAAAGTCGCAGGTAGGCCGCAACACCCCATGCGGTTTCATTTGATATCCCAATGTGTCGTACTTTTCCTTGAGATACCGCGTCGGCCAAGGCTTCCAGAGTATCTTCCAGTCGGTCAGCCTGGCTGTCTTCATCGTATGGGTAGCCGAGGGTGCCAAAAAAATTGGCTGTACGTGCCGGCCAGTGCACTTGGTAAAGATCAATATATTCCGTGCCCAAACGTTCCAGACTTTTCTCAAGGGCAAGGTGTATCTGTTCTTTTGTCAGGCGTGGCCCTCCACGCAAAAAAGACATTCCGGTGGATGGGCCTGCCACTTTGGTTGCCAGATGAACCTGGTTTCTGGTGCTGCGCTTTTTTAGCCAGTTGCCAATAATCCTTTCTGTATCTCCATAGGTATCCGCTGAGGCTGGAATTGGATACATTTCCGCGGCATCGAAGAAATTCACCCCCTGGCTCAGGGCATAATCCATTTGTTCGAAAGCCTCGCTTTCGGAATTCTGCTCACCCCAAGTCATTGTGCCGAGACAAATCAAACTGAGCTGCAAATCCGTATTGCCCAATTTTCTGTATTCCAATTCAGTTCCTCCTTGTTGGCAAGCCGATACAAACTATATGCTACACCACTGTAAATGGTATCTGAATTTGCGACTTTTGGACGGACGAGACCAGCAAAACACTGGTGTTGTTCACGGCAAGCATCAAGGTGGATTATAAAACCGCAATGAAGCAAGTGAGCTTCGCTTTGCGACTTTTGGGCGGACGAGACCAGCAAAACACTGGTGCTGTTCACGGCAAGCATCAAGGTGGATTATAAAACCGCAATGAAGCGAGTGAACTTCGCTTTGCGACTTTTCCGCTCGTTTTTGCGTGAAATGGGATTGCACAGGACACAAAAATTTCAGGAATGGGAAGTTGATCCGTAGCACTCTTGCTTTTCTTGTTTCCCGCTTCATGCCTTTTCGCGCCTGGTGCCGGGAACTCGGTGAACCTGGTGTTCTGCGGGCAGACGTGCTGGCCGGCATCACGGTTGCCATGCTGCTGATACCGCAAGCAATGGCGTATGCACAATTGGCCGGCCTGCCTGTTTATGTGGGACTGTATGCAGCTTTTTTTCCGGTCATGACCAGTGGCCTGATGGGGTCACTGCGGCAATTAGCTACTGGCCCGACTGCAATGGGATCGTTGCTCACTTTGGCAGTTATTGCTCCCCTGTCTGGTGCTGATCCCATGCTTTTTATCGCTTTGGCAACCATCTTGGCCATCATGGTCGGGATCATTCAGATTGCATTGGGCGTACTGAGCATGGGAGGACTGGTAGTGTTTCTTTCGCACCCGGTTTTGCTGGGATTCACCAATGCCGTAGCCATCACCATCGTGGCTTCCCAAATTGGCGATATTTTCGGCGTCGAAAAGATTTCTGCGGATGCGCACTATGAAGTGCTGTGGAACACCTTGATGACGATCGGTGAAAATTTTAGTGCGCCCCCTGTGCTCATGGCCGCCTCCACTTTGCTGATTATTTTGTCGTTGCAAAAAATTTCACCAAAAGTGCCGGCTGTACTGGTCGCGGTTTTAGTGACCGGGCTGGCTTCCTGGTTTTTCGAATACGAAAAAAACGGTGGTGGTGCAGTGGTTGGCCAGGTGCCGATGGGACTGCCTTCTTTCCAGATTCCGGACATCAACCTCTCTGCCATATCCGCCATGCTGACCATGTCTTTTGTAATTGTCTTGACCGGCTTTACCGAGGCAATTTCCATTTCCAAAATAGTGGCGGCACGTACCCGACAAAAAATGGACGTAGACCAGCTTTTGATTGGCCAGGGATCGGCTAACGTGGTGGCTGGTCTTTTTCAGGGATATCCGGTTTCCGGCTCTTTCTCTCGCACCGCCTTGAACCTGTCCACCGGGGCTCGCACTGGTTTCTCTTCAGTAGTGACGGCATCGGTGGTTGGGTTGGTACTGGCTTTCCTGACTGCGGGCTTATACCACTTGCCACGAGCAACTTTGGCGGTAGTGATTATGGTCTCTGTCGGCAGTCTCATTCGTATCCGGCCATTCATTTCCGCCTGGCGTGTGCAAAAACTCGAGGGAGTGATCGCTTTAGTCACTTTTACTGTTACGATTCTTTCGGCGCCGCATCTGCAATACGGGATCGTGGTGGGGATCCTCTTGTCATTGGGATTGCAAATTTACCGCACCATGAGGCCGAAAATGGTGACTGTTTCACGCAACCCGGATGGCTTTTTGGGGGACGCAGGTCCGGGGCTGTTGCAGGCATGCCCAAAAATTTCGCTGTTGCGTTTTAACGGTTCCCTGTATTTTGCCAACACTGCATACTTCGAAGAAAGAGTGCTGGAACGGGTGTCTGCACTGCCTGAGTTACGGATCATGATCATCGATGCGGTCGCGATGAATGACGTGGACGCCACGGGAGAGGAAATGTTGCGCAGGCTGATTGATACCTTGCACGAATCGGGGATCGAATTCTTGATCGTCAGACCACAATCGCGCCTGCGCAGGATCCTGCAACGCTCTGCTTTGACGGAACGTGAACTCAGGCATCCCCTTTTTGAGAATCGCGAAAATGCTCTGAAGTATGCCTGGAAACTATTATCTGAAATGGATGAAACAAAATGCTCGCTGGAAAGTTGCAGGGCACAGGATTTCAGCGCTTGTGTTTTGCAAAAAAAACACCGCCAGACCGAGTTGTCGGTGAATAAAATTTCAGCTGACAGGCAAGTCGCCGGGCAGAAAACGAAAGGCCCTGAAGACACAGGGTCTTGAGTAGCAGCCTTTCACACACGCTGGAACTGCAAGTGACAGGTTGCTCTTCCATTCTCAATGCCTTTTGCTTCAAAGCGGGTAGTTACCCACCAGTGCGGCGGCTTGCAAAACCCTTCACCGCTTCGGGACAGATTTTGTAAATGCCGGTAGCTGTTCAGGAGTCCGAGCATATATTCAGCGTAGTTGCGTTCATCTGTGGCCAGGTACAGCAGGGCCCCTTTCCCAAGCACCTGGGTCAGCAGAGGCAACAAATCCGGATTGACCAGACGGCGTTTATGGTGGCGACGTTTGGGCCAGGGGTCGGGAAAGAGAATGAGCAGCTTTGCGCAACTTCCCGCCGACAATAATTGTACAAGCACTTTTCTGCTGTCACCGTGGAATATTTTTACGTTGTTTAATCCCTGCTCTCCAGCCCGCGCCATGAATCGGGCGATGCCGGGACGAAAGACTTCAATCCCTAAAAAATTTTCTTCCGGATTATTTTGTGCCAGCGACATCAAAGTTTCGCCGCAGCCAAAACCAATTTCAACCGTGAGAGGAGTGGCCGTGGTAGACCAGTTGTTCATGATCATGGGCAAGTTTTCCGATAGCCGGTATTTTTCCCAGTATTTTTCCCAAGCCTTTTTCTGGGAATTCTTGAGGTGCCTGCCGCGGAGTACATAACTGCGCAAAAAGCGATGGCCGTCTGGTTGTGGTTGCCATGCCTGCATTGCCGGATCGCCGTCACAGCTGACAATTTCGTGGTCGGCAATAGTGGAGATTTTGCTGGAGCGAAGGATCAGTCGAGCAATCCTGTTTCAGGCGAAGAACTGCTGGCAAAGCGACGTCTTGGCATACGTCCGGCAAGACAGGCGGCACGCCCTGCCTGTACTGCCAGGTTCATGGCATGAGCCATGGTCACGGGATTTTTGGCCATGGCGATTGCGGTGTTCATCAACACACCATCGCAACCGAGTTCCATGACAATAGCAGCGTCCGAAGCGGTGCCGACACCAGCATCAACGATGACCGGCACCCGCGCGTTCTCTACGATACTTAGAATATTGTATGGATTGCGAATGCCCAGCCCTGAACCAATAGGGGCGGCCAACGGCATAACGGCCACGCAACCGATTTCTTCAAATCGTGTAGCCACAACCGGATCGTCGTTGGTATACACCATCACCTGAAAGTTTTTCTGGATCAGCAGCTCCGCTGCTTTCAACGTTTGTATGACATCGGGGAACAAGGTTTTTTTGTCAGCAAGTACTTCCAGCTTGACAAAAGAATGTCCGAGCAGTTCGCGTGCGAGCATGCACACACGAACTGCGCTTTCCGCCGTGTAACAACCTGCTGTGTTCGGAAGAATGAACCACTGATCTGGGCTGAGTGTCGACAGTAAATCCGGTTCGTTTGTGGCGGATGATTCAAAATTCATTCGACGCAAGGCAACGGTCACGATCTCTGCCCCCGAAGCTTGCACCGCCGCTTTGGTTTCTTTCAAGTTTCGGTATTTTCCAGTCCCGATCAGCAGGCGCGATGCAAACGACTTCCCAGCAATAATCAGTTTTTCAGTCGCCGGCAATTTCTGGTGTTTTCCATGCCCCCCGTAGGCCTCCGGAGCTTTGGCAGGCAAGATTTCACGTGGCAAAAGCGAAGAACTTTCCACTAGCCGCCACCAATGGCTCGGACAATTTCAACCACATCACCATCTTTGAGAACGCATTGTCCGTATTCATCGCGAGGTACAATCGCCTGATTGACTTCGGTGGCAAACAGTTGCCCCTCGAGATCCAGTTCACCAAGCAATTCCCGGAGTGTCAGCTCTTGGGAATATTCGGTGTGGTATCCGTTTAACCTAAGGTTCATGGTCCGTTTTGCCAACTCCGAGGTCAGTTTTTATGACTTCCTCGTTATACTACCCGAAGTCGTTGCCAAGTCTTTGTGAAGTTGTGGCCCCTGCCTGCGCAGGGCTGGTTGTGCGCCGGGAAGAAAATTCAGTTGCTGCGCGCGGCCCGACCGAATGGGATGCCCATGAACATTTCATGTTGGCTTCAATTATGGTGATTTTTATTGAGTTTTGAAATACCCGGCCATTGTCTGGTTGCGGGTGGCGGCGTACTTGGTCTTTTCACGGCTCTCAGGCTTCGCAAGCTGGGCTGGCAGGTTACTTTGCTGGAAAAACGAACTCTAGGGGACGGGGCGAGCCAAGCTGCGGGTGGAATTTTGAGCCCGCTCTATCCTTGGCGGCAAAGCCGGGAAATAAATACTCTGTTCAGTCAGTCTCTGCACTCGTACCGGAGGTTTTTTCGCGAAGCGGCGGCATTGGGAGTGAAAGTGGCTTTTTCTCGAGTGGGCTTGTGTTGTCTGGATAGGGAGGAGTATCCCATGGCGCGCAGGTGGGCCGCGTCGCAACACTGTCCCATAGAAACATGGCCGCGACAACGACTTCGTGAGGCTTTCCCACGTTTGCGCACTGGCAACAGTTTTTTTCTGCCGGATATTTGCCAGGTGGATCCGGTGGATTTAATCGCCAAGCTTGCGCGGCTGGCAACCGGTTATGGAGTGCGTATTCGTGAAAACCTGCCGGCACGAAAATTGTTGTTGCGCAAACGTACGGTCAGTGGTTTGCTTTGTGACCGAGAACAAATTCGCGGTGATGCCGTTGTGATTTGCGCTGGCGCATGGTCTGGGCAGCTTATCCCCGCGGCAGAAAAATGGTGTCCCGTGCGGCCGGTGAAGGGACAAATCATCGAATACCGCGCAAAACCAGGACTATTGCCGCATATCGTGTTGCAGAGTGGAAAATATTTAATCCCCAGACCGGACGGACGGATTCTTGCCGGTAGCACTTTGGAAAATTCCGGCTTTGATACCACCCCGACATCAGCAGCTCGCGTTGAACTGGAGCGCTTTGCCAAAGGCGTTTTTCCGATTCTTTCCACATACAGAATATCTGACCAGTGGGCGGGTTTGCGCCCCGGACTTGCCGCACCCTTTATTGGGCGGCATCCCGACATTCAAGGCCTTTTTCTCAATACAGGACATCATCGCAATGGAATTGTGTTGGCGCCCGGATCAGCGGATTTGATTGCTGCGGCGTTTGTCTGCCAATCATCAAAAGCCACCGGTCGTTAGTTTTTTTTGGCCTGTTGTGCGCTGGCGTCAGGCAACTGTCGGACAATCGCGCTGCTTTCAACGGCATCAAGACCAAGTTTCCTTGCCGAAAATCCGCCAGTATTCTGCAAGGCTGACCCTGCCTGCGACTACCAGTTGCCAGGCGTGGCGTTGCAATGGTTCAAACCCGGTTTCTGACAATGCACCGACCAACTGGACTTGATCCACGTTACCGTTCCTGTTCGCATTTCGTGCTTTGGCCGGATCCAGCACTTCAAACACTCCGGTGCGGCCGCGATACCCGGTATATGTGCAATGTTTGCAACCTGTTCCGGTAAATGCCTGGCGGTTTTTCAATCCCGGCGGTGGCACCCACTGTTCTGAAATGTCTTGTGGTTTTTTACAATGTGGACAAATTGTGCGTAGCAAGCGTTGCGCTAAAACCAGGTTGATTGCCGCGGATACCAGATACAGCGGGATGCCGATGTTCACTAGGCGGGTAATGGCGGTTGCAGCGTCTTTTGTATGCAGACTGCTCAGAACAAGATGGCCCGTCAACGCTGCTTTTACAGCGACGTCCGCGGTTTCGTAATCCCTGATTTCACCAACCAGAATCACTTCCGGATCCTGGCGCAGGAAAGCGCGCAGCACCTGGGCAAAACTCAGTCCGATTGCTTCGTGTACCTGAACCTGTGAAAGCCCGCTCATGCGCCGTTCTACCGGATCTTCAACTGTAAGTATGCTGAGCGTGCCATCGTTGAGTTGCTCAAGAATGGTGTAAAGCGTAGTGGTTTTACCGCTGCCGGTTGGGCCGCAAACCACGATCATTCCCTGTCTTTTGCTGATTGCGGTTTGCAGGAAGTGGCTGTCAGCGGGAAGAAGTCCCAGTGCCGCGTAATCAAAAGTCTGTTTCTGTTCTTTCAGCATCCGCATCACAACACGCTCTCCGAATATTGTCGGGACCGTGGCGACACGCACATCGGTAGTGCCATGGCGGCATTCAAAACGAAACCCTCCATCCTGTGGCAGACGCCGTTCAGCAATATCGAGGGCGGAGAGGATTTTTATCCTGGCAACGACTGCCGGTAACATGTCACGCAGGAAATTCCCGGTTGGCACCTCCAGCAGAACTCCATCAATTCGGTAGCGCAGGCAGGAGCGTTTCTCGTATGGTTCCAGGTGTATGTCGCTTGCTTCGTGTTGCAGCGCTTTTTGCAAAATGTTTTCAACAAAGGCGACAACTGATCCTTCGGTATTCAGTTTGAATGCTTCTCGATTTGCCAATGTCGGCATCGTCGCTCAGGGAATGATGTGTGGCGCAATAAAAACCAACAGTTCTCTGGTGTCCTTTGCGTGCCGTTTTCTGCCGAACAGATTGCCAATAATAGGGATCTTGCCAAGTATGGGCACGTAGGTATGAGAGTCGTTCTCGGTTTTGAAAAATATGCCGCCGATAATGACCACGGAATTGTTTTTTGCCAGCAGTCTGGTGCGTATTTCGCGGCGGCTGATGGGTGGGTTGCTGATTCTTTTGTCGACGGTGTCTTTGCTGACGGCAACGTCCAATATCATTTTCTCGGCATCGATGATGCTTGGGGTGACTGACAGGCGTATACCCGCCTGCTTGAATTCTGTGCGCGTGCCTTGGTCAGAAACCGTAACATAAGGCACCTCGTCGCCTTGAAAAATCATGGCCTCCTGGTTATTCAAAGTGTAAATCTTTGGGCTGGAAATGATTTTTGTTTTGCCTTCCCGTTCCAAGGCGGTCAATTCCAGTTTCAAACGACGTCGATCCAGCAAGACCCCCAGCCCCCAGACGGGAGCTTCAACGGCCGCATTTACAATCAGATTGCGGTGATCACCAAGGGTCAGAGGTCCATCGCCGTCCAGATTGCCACCGGCCGTGCCCGTAAGGTAAAAATTTTCCGATCCCTCCCGTTTTTTGTACCCTAGACGTGCCCCCAGCTTGTATTCAAAATCTTCTCCTGCTTCCACGATATACGCTTCGATCAAAATTTGCTTGGGGGGAACATCGGTTTTCGCAATCACGGCGGCCACGATTGCCAGCTCTTTTGCTTTTCCTTTAGCAATCAGGGAACGAGTCGGAACATCCACAGCGACCTGCAAAGTGTTTTCCTTGTTTTTGCCACCAAAAAGGGAGAGCAGGGTCTTGCGCATAAGCGTGGGATCACTGTGCCTGAGTCGAAACAACTCGGCATGGAGTTCGTCGCTGCCCGGCAATGTGATGTGCTGCCCCGCGGACAGAGATTTCTTTTCAGCATGCGTCGTGACATGAACCACACCTCGGCTTTCCCAGCTATGCAGGTTCAGCATATCCATAACAGAAGCAAACACGTCTCGCCATGGGACAAGATGCAGACGCAACGACAGGCGTTTCTCCGATACCTTTTCGCTCAGCACCATGTTGGTTTTCACTAAAAACGCGAGTGCCCGTAGCGCCACGTCAGCAGGAACATCCTGTAGAAACAGGGATATTGGTGGGCCGCCGTGCCGGGGCTGTTCTACTTTCGATTGTTCGGACAACTTGATTCTTTCCGGAGTAGCGAAACTATCTGGTGGAACAGACTTTCGATTGATCCCGAACAGAAGTTTCAGTTTTTTTTCTTGTTTGAATCGTCGTTTCACGATCTTTTTTGGCTGCCGCGTTTTCCGTTCCATGGGGACTTCCTGATCACCAGACTTTTCTTGTTCCGTACGCACCTTTTTTGCCGGTTCACTGCTGATCACGATCAGTTTTTCCGGCCGCACCTCTATGGGAATGCGCAAACACCCGAACAGGCAAAAAACCACTGTGGCAATTGCGAAAGCGAAGCTGGAATAGAAGTGAAAAACGGGTGGCTTGCAAGCCCCGATGGTTCGTTTCAAGCAGTAGTCACGGTATTGGTACATTGCCGAGCAGCCCCCCTAAAAAAATACGCGGGGGATGTTCAATTGATGAATTCTTCCATTGTGTCTGGCGAGAATTCTTTGCCAGCCAAGCTCGACGATTTCAATGCCTTCATTCCCCAGCATGTCGCCGTTGCTCACAACGTGAAAATGACCTTGGCTGGTTTTCAGCACGGCGATCAGGCGCCCTTGGATTCCCATTATTCCGACCACCATGATCCCTAAAGCCTGTACCGGGTGGTTTTCCAGCTGTTGGGCTGTTTGATTTTCAGACTGGGGACTGAAAGGATCATCAACTGCTGTTGCCGGCATGAAACTCAATGCCAGAACCGGGCCCGAAAAATATCGGAAAAATTTATTGCAATACACTTTTTCGTCGGAACATCGTGAAATTCAGGTGCATTTCGGGTTCCGATTTGCCTGGGCGAGTTTCTATGCGCTCTTCATGGATTTGTATTTTGTGAAACTCGTTTGCAATCCGTTCCCGAAAAACCAGGTAGTCCCGCCACTTGCCTGTCAACGATAATTGCGTGCCTAGATGTATCAGGGCATCTGTCTCTCCAGACTCATCCGGATCTATGCGCGGAAGTGGTGTTTCGTACTTCAATTTTTCTAGACGCAAGCCAGAGGATACAGCCAGCTCATAAAGTCGTTTCTGGGTTTTATGAAGCGGGACGTTTGCAGACAAACGGTGCATGCCCGCGTCAGTCATTGCCGCAGTCTCAGAAAGTGCATTTTTTGTTTGCGTCAGGCGCGCCCGAAGACTTGCGTGTGTCGCGGATGAAGCGCTCGCTTCGGCAAGCGAGTCGCGATGTTTCGCATTGCTGAAAAACAGAGGAGTTATGACTGCCAACAGGTAAAGCGCGCTGAGCGCAAACAGGAACAACAAAGCCAGGAGGCGCGGTTTTATCTGAGAGGTTTTTTTCACAACGACGGTCCCGGAATGTCCTGAAATCTCCCTCGAACCCGGAATGACATATTTCCCGTTTTTTGTGTGAGGGTTCTGGTTTTGACTGCCATATTTTCCAGCACGGCCTGTTTGATGGTTTTTTCTTTTTCCAGATTTTCAATGAAGACATTCAGAATTGAGTGGTTTTCAGCGACACCGACGATTTTGAAATCACCTTCCCGCAGTAACAGAGATCTGAACCACAGCCCCTGAGGCGCGGCTTTGCTTAATAACTTGAGTCGTGCATTTCCTACTGTGCGTTTTGTTTCTAGACGGGTGATGTTTTGCAATTTTTCACGATCTGAACCGAGCTCGAGTTCTCGGTTCGCCAGTGTGGTTTCCATACTGGCAAGCTGAGTCTGCGTATGGCTTAGTTGTTCAAGTTGCGTCGCCAGTTTCGCATTTTCATCAAGCAGCAACTGGTGAATTCCCGCGCAGGTTCCGAGCATGATGGTTGCAACAGATGCCAGGGGTGCAAAATGTCTGTTCCAGGAATCACTGCTATTTTCATTCGGAGAGAAATTGAGGCATGGCAACTGCGACTGGAAAAATGTCCATTTACGACTTTTCCGGTGTGTGGCGGAGATGGCCGCCAGCATCGGGCGGGAAATATTCCGGGTCCCTTCGGTGAAAACATTTTGTGTGCGTTTATCAGGATGGACGATTCGCAATACCAGTTTTGGCAGGCTTGCATTCAGGACGGAAGACCAATCACCAAGTGGAACATTCAAAAGGAATATCTTGACTTCCACGTTTTGGTTTGGTGCTTCGTGAAGGAAGAAGTTTTCGATTTCTTCGGCCATTTTTTTCAGAAAATATGTATCAGGATCCTGACCAAAAAAAAATTGAGTGCGCTGTCTTGCGGCACACAACGCACCCGAATTTCTGAGGATTGAACACTGACCAGGCACATCCCCGCCGGATCAGGGAGGATCCATTGGCACGGAGATTTTTCAAAAAGTCCCGCTAAAAACTCCAGACAGACCACCGAGGTCCTGGAAATTTTTATACCCAAATATTTCGCAACCTGTTTGTAAAAATCCACATAACGCCGTTCTGCCGCACAAAGAAAAAGAGCCAGGCGCCCATCGTTGTGGCCAAGTTGTGTCCATTTCAAAACGAAATTTCCGGGTTCAATGCTGAGATGCTCACGCCAGAAACTATGCTGCGACAAAAGTCTGCGTATTTCCCGAGTGCCCATGAATGGCAGGGCAACGGTGGCAAAACGACATTGGTCGGCAGCCAGCGAAAACACACACGTGCCTGCCTGCATGGCGTGGCGACGAAACAGGTGACTCAAAGTTTGGGCACTGTGCCTGGCAAAGGAGCTTGACCAGGCATCATCTGGCACCGTCAACGTGCATCCACCAGTTTTTAGTATGCCGGAGTACAGTCGCTGAGCAAAAAAGACGCCCTGCTCGGATATGCCAATGCCCACTGGCTTTTGTTTCAGTCGATTCGCAAGGCTCCTCACCATGGCACTGCCTGCTCAGCGGTGATTTCCTCACGATCAAGCAGCTTGCCAACTGCTTTTTCCATGCTGCTCATCTGTTGCGTACCGGAGACTTGCATCAAGTCTGGCAACTGATACAGGCGCTCTTCCGAATGAGCCTGCGAATTGCCGGGTTGGCGTACAGGCGCCGGGCAAAAAAGACGCCCTGCTCGGATATGCCAATGCCCACTGGCTTTTGTTTCAGTCGATTCGCAAGGCTCCTCACCATGGCACTGCCTGCTCAGCGGTGATTTCCTCACGATCAAGCAGCTTGCCAACTGCTTTTTCCATGCTGCTCATCTGTTGCGTACCGGAGACTTGCATCAAGTCTGGCAACTGATACAGGCGCTCTTCCGAATGAGCCTGCGAATTGCCGGGTTGGCGTACAGTCGCTGAGCAAAAAAGACGCCCTGCTCGGATATGCCAATGCCCACTGGCTTTTGTTTCAGTCGATTCGCAAGGCTCCTCACCATGGCACTGCCTTCTCAGCGGTGATTTCCCCACGTTCAAGCAGCTTGCCAACTGCTTTTTCCATGCTGCTCATCTGTTGCGTACCGGAAACTTGCATCAAGTCTGGCAACTGATACAGGCGATCTTCCGAATGAGCCTGCGAATTGCCGGGTTGGCGTACAGTCGCCGGGCAAAAAGGACGTCCTGCTCGGATATGCCAATGCCCACCGGTTTTTGTTTCAGCCGATTCGCAAGGCTCCTCACCATGGCACTACCTGCTCAGCGGTGATTTCCCCACGCTCAAGCAGCTTGCCAACTGCTTTTTCCATGCTGCTCATCTGTTGCGTACCGGAGACTTGCATCAAGTTTGGCAACTGATACAGGCAATCTTCCCGAATGAGCCTGCGAATTGCCGGGTTGGCGTACAGTCGCCGGGCAAAAAGGACGTCCTGCTCGGATCTGTCAATGGCTACCGGTTTTTGTTTCAGCCGATTCGCAAGGCTCCTCACCATGGCACTGCCTGCTCAGCGGCGATTTCCCCACGCTCAAGCAGCTTGCCAACTGCTTTTTCCATGCTGCTCATCTGTTGCGTACCGGAGACTTGCATCAAGTTTGGCAACTGATACAGGCGATCTTCCCGAACGAGGGTGCGAATTGCCGGGGTGACGTGCAGAAATTCAAACGCTGCAATTCGCCCGTCGCCATTTTTCCGGGGCAACAGTTTCTGGTTGAGTAACAAGACAAGGCTGTCGGCAAGCCTGCTAAGGATTTCAGACCGCACAGAGTCGGGGAAAAGGCCGGCAAACCTGCTGAGTGCGGTGGTACACGCTCCGGCATGCAAAGTCGTCAATACCAAGTGACCGGTTTCGGCTGCGGTCAAAGTCAATCTCGCTGTTTCCGGGTCCCTGATTTCGCCAACCAGAATGGCATCTGGGTCTTCGCGCAGGGCAACACGCAGAGCCGAAGCGAAATCGCGAGTGTCTGTTCCAACTTCACGTTGGGAAATGACTGAATGCGTTGACTGGAACCGGTGCTCAATGGGATCTTCGATGGTCAACAAATGTATTGTGCGTTGCGAGAGCAGATACTCAAGCAACGAAACCAATGTAGTAGACTTGCCGCATCCTGTAGGGCCAGTAATGACTACCAGGCCGGTAGAAAACAGCATGGAGCGTAAAGCCGCCGTAGGCAGACCAAGCTGCTCCACATCCGGCACCACTGCGTTGATTTTTCGCAAAACAAAGGCCGGGTTTCCGTTTTCAAAATAATAGTTGGCTCGAAACCGGAATGCTCCGAGTTCAAAGGTGGTGTCTACGGAGCGTTCCGATTGCCAGCGTTTTTTGATTGCCGGGGGCAGGTGAAGGGAAACAAATTGTTCCAATGTTTCGCGACTGCACGGTAGCTGTTTGCTGATTGCCAGCTTGCCATCTTTCCTGAAGGCGGGGGGCAGCCCGACATGCAAATGGATATCGGACACGCCGGGTTCCCCAGCCAGTTCCATGATTTCATTTTGCAAAGCGTTCATTGCTTTTGGTTTCCGGGTTCCGTGTTTTTCTTTCAGCATATGGATTTACAATGACGGTATGCCGAGGTGGCGAAATCGGTAGACGCGCCGGACTCAAAATCCGGTGGGGTTAAACCCGTGTGGGTTCAAGTCCCACCCTCGGTATAGCTTTCACGCCGCTTAATTTTTGGGTGGTGCCTGGCTGAGGAAGCGCTTGTTGCGACGGGTTGCCCGTTCTGGTGTATCAGCGTCACGATTGATGGTCGCGACACACTGGAAACAACCTTCTGTTTTCCAGGAAAGTATGAGCCCCGAGCAGGAGGCATATGGGTGGATTGGTGGCAGGCACTGTTATACTGCCCGCCGGTCGCCCCCGTAACTCAGCCGGATAGAGTGCAGACCTCCTAAGTCTGAAGTCGCAGGTTCAAATCCTGCCGGGGGCGCTGGTTCGTTCTCAATATCTGGAAAGAGTGCGTGCCAGAGTTGAACTCAGGAGCAGATGACGGTCGGCGGCAGTGTGGGCAAGAGAAAGCTCCATCATCTGATTCAGGGTCTTCAGTCCCTGGTGCGAAACCACCTGTGGTCGACGTTGCAATGATGATTTGGATCACGGTTCGTTGAAGCTACGTGCGACGGAAACCCCGCGTCAGACAGTTTGCTTTTGTTGTTGCTGGTGCATTGGCAATTGCAGCTTCATTTTTTCGGTCGGACACAAAGCCTGCTGGAGTAAATGCCAGAAATCTGTCTGAATAGGTTTTCTGCTGATAACGTGGGTTTTTTATATTTGTGGTCCGGTCGTGCAGCAGCCGGAGGCTACTTAAAAAGAATCAATTGGTTGTGTGGTACATGGTTGGCAAAAAACACTTCCTGACCCTGCTTAATGATTTGTATTCGCTGAGTTGAGCTATCCGCTGCCTGGACTCGGACAGAGCGCATGGCGAGGGTCGGAATATAGGAATTGTTCCGGCGGCAGCCAGAGAAAGTTCGCTGAATTTTTCCGGATCTATGGTTTGAACTGCGATGACGGGTTCGGAGCAGAACGAGGAAACACGGGGCCAACACGGGCTTGCCATGATCGAGTGCTTTATGTCGCACTATGGTCTGCAGGAGAAGTACGCGACGAACAGGGAAACGAGGGTCATCCTGGAACACGACATGATGTTCACGGAACCATTAGCAAAGTTCAGGTTTCGGAATTCACTGTGCGGCATCCAGATATGTGGCACGGAACCGGGACAAGCCCATGGCTGGCTGTTTGATAAACAAGTCATGCAGATAGATGAAATCCATTGCCCGTGGTCAATCATTCATGCGTACAGGAGCTTTATGCTATAAACCAGAAAGGAGGTCAAAAATGACCACGCGCCTCCCGAAAAGAATTGCTTGTGCCAGCAGAACGGTGCCCTCGAACCGCGATTATTCATTGTCTCGCTTATCGTCCCAGGCTCTTGGCAGAAAAACGCAGTGAATTCGCAGTTGCAGTCAGTGCCTTGGAAAACTGAAATCTGGACCGGTAATTTGTAAATCCTAAACGAGCATCGCCAAACCGAAAACTGTCGCCTGCGATCGCTCGTGTCGAGTCAAAGGCACAGCGACCCAAGGGTTTGACAACCGACTTGTTCAATCAGGTACCGTCCGAGGGTGGGAAGGCCGCATCTATTTTAAGCGTCACCTGCATGCTGCGTCGCTTGCCTACCTGGTAAAGATTGCTGCTCCCGGCTTTGATGCACAGGTACCGGTCGCCGACACGCGCACCATTGATGCGCACTCCACCCTGCTGCAAAGCGCGAATAGATTCAGAAGTCGAACGGGTCAAACCGATCATTTTTAGCAAAAACACCAGTGGAATTTCTGGGTCTGCGATTGTGACAGTACGGCATTCGCTGTCTTCCGGCATTTTGCCTTCACTGAAACGTGCATTGAACTCGCGGCGTGCCGCAAGTGCCACGGATACACTGTGAAAGCGCGCGGTGATTTCTTCTGCCAGGCCATATTTGACGATCATCGGGTTCAGTCCATCCCGCACCTGTTTTTTGCTTTCTTCAATGCTGTCCTCCTTCCGGAAACTCAAAAGCTCCAGGTAGTCCCACATCAGCGTATCTGGAATGGACATGAGCTGGCCAAACATTTTCTGGGGAGTGCTTTTCAGGGAAATGGAGTTCCCGAGAGACTTGGACATTTTCTTTTCTCCGTCCAGTCCCACAAGCAATGGCAAGGTTACGACCACCTGCGGGCGAAAGTTCCATTCTCTCTGCAAGCTTCGTCCCAACAACATATTAAAAAGCTGGTCACTGCCACCAACTTCGACATCTGCTTTCAACACCACGGAATCATATGCCTGAAAAAGCGGGTACAGGAACTCGTGCAAGGCAATCGGCGTCTCACTCGCGTATCGTTTACTGAAATCATTGCGTTCCAGCATTCTCGCCACGGTACTTAGACTCGCAAGTTTCACCACGTCTTTTGCTCCCAGCCCGCCCAGCCAGGACGAATTGAAGGAAAATCGGGTTTTCTCCGGATCCAGAATTTGGCACGCCTGTTTTTGGTACCTGGCCGCATTTTCCCGTATCTCTTCAAGGGGAAGCGATGGACGACTGGTTTTCTGCCCACTTGGGTCACCAATTCCTGCTGTGAAATCTCCTACTACGAAATGCACGATGTGTCCTCGGACCTGGAACTGGCGGAGCTTGTTTATCAGCACGGTATGCCCCAAATGCAGATCCGGAGCCGTTGGATCGAAACCTGCTTTTATGACCAGCGGAGTAGAATTTTCCAGCAAACCAAGCAACGCGTTTTCCGGGCTGACTGCTTCAATTCCCCGTAGTATTTCCGGCGTTGAATGATTCAGGGTCACGATCAGGTCTGATTGCCTGCCACGAGGGGGGTCATTTTATTCACAGTAATGGGCTGGTTTCTGGTCCTGCTTTGCAAAATCATTATATGCAACATAGAAGATTCTTCCTGGAAACAAGACGGGCAAACCAGAAAGTGCAGTCAAAAGTTCACGCTACCCAGCCAAGGGAGAATTTTAATTCCCTGGCCAGTGTTGGCACGGCACTGTAACAGACTTTGCCATCGAATCAGCTTCACCGATACCGACTTTCGGTGATCATCACGATGCTGGCTCCAGCGGTTATCTCGGTGCCGACTATTGGTACCCATCATATAAGCCGTGAACGGCATGGTCGCACTGTGGTGTGGGCACACTGTGATGTGTTCCTCACGGCAGATAAGACAGTTCGACCAGATATTGAAGCCGGCGCAATGGCCACGGAGCCTTCCGGCGAAGTGCCCGACAAAAACATTCCCTGCCCGGTCGCCGGCTTGCGGGAAGCAACTCTCGGTTCTGGCTTGGCCTGGAAGTCGCTGGAAACGCAAACCCTGCCCGGCGGCCAGCCCCCAGAGACCAAGACTGAACTCACCAACGAAGTTGAAAACATGAATGACATTTCCGGTGTTTTAAGTCCGTCGGAAGAAGCCGGCATTCCTCATGGAGCGCGGAGCCTTCCGGCGAAGTGCCCGACAAAAACATTCCCTGCCCGGTCGCCGGCTTGCGGGAAGCAACTCTCGGTTCTGGCTTGGTCCGAAAATCACTGGAAACGCAACCCCCTGCCTGGTCACCTCCCAGAAACCAAGACTGAACTCACCAACGAAGCCAGAGACATAAAACGACATTTCCGGTGTTTTCAGTCCGTCGGAAGAAGCCGGCATTTCTCGTGGGTCGCGGAGCCTTCCGGCGAAGTGCCCGACAAAAACATTCCCTGCCCGGTCGCCGGTTTGCGGGAAGCAACTCTCGGTTCTGGCTTGGCCTGGAAGTCGCTGGAAACGCAAACCCTGCCCGGCGTCCAGCCCCCAGAGACCAAGACTGAACTCACCAACGAAGTTGAAAACATGAATGACATTTCCGGTGTTTTAAGTCCGTCGGAACAAGCCGGCATTCCTCATGATTCTTCGTGAGGACTTGCTGAATTGAGCGCCATCTTGTGTAATGGACGCATTAGTGATGTTTCGCTGCGCTTGGTCGTGGTGAGGCGCCAGAGTAAAGCGATGAATGTAGGAGTCGAGAGACCGTCAAGCGGGACGTTGTGTCAGTCAGAAAAACGAGCAACTGGTGTTGCGGGCATTTTATGCCGTGGGTAGTTCGTATTCTCTTTTGTTGCTGCACATGTCAATCCGCAGCCAACACAATGAACAAACCTAATTCAAGGGGGGCGACCACGCGCAGGCCCAGAAGTGACCGCAGTAACCACAGATGGTTTGAATGGCTGATTCCGGGTGTGTTGTTTTGTCTCGTGTCAGGTGGGGGCGGTCAGGAAAGACTCTCAAACCATCATTCACAACAGTTACGCGACCGGGTCAGTCAGTGGGAATGAGCAGGTTGGGAAACTGGTGGGTGGTGACACCAGCCTCCACAGCAATATCCACAGCAATATCCACAGCAATATCCACAGCAATATCCACAGCAATATCCACAGCAATATCCACAGCAATATCCACAGCAATATCCACAGCAAAATCCACAGCAATATCCACAGCAAAATCCACAGCAAAATCCACAGCAAAATCCACAGCAAAATCCACAGCAAAATCCACAGCAAAATCCACAGCAATATCCACAACAGTTATGCGGCAGGAGTGGTTGTCGGGAATGTTCAGGTAGGGATTCTGGTGGGTCATCACGAAGGTGGCGACATGGCCTCGAATTATGCGGCAGAAGCGCTTGACGGCGGCAGTATGGTTGCGCTCGTGGGCAGCGGCGATGGCAGCACGGGAAGAAACTGTTCCCGCACGCTGGCGCAGTTGCAGTGTCCCCTTGCACCGGGAGAAGCGTGTCAGGGAGCGAGCAGCTACTCCGGCTGGAGCACCCGCACCTGGTATTTCGTGCAACGAACAGACCCTCCCGGTTCACCGTGCCTTGCGGCCGTTGCCTCCTGCTGCTCCTTCGCAGTTGCAGGTGAGGTGGAACTCGGAAGCCGAACTGGAGTTGCGTTGGAACAACCCGGAAACCGGCATCCTGAATGCCGGCTATTGGCTGGAAACAATAGGGAGTTCTCTGGAGATGGAGTCCACGTTTTTCACGCTTCGCGGGCTGCAGAGTAACCGCCGGAGTCTCACATCTATCTGAACCTATTCACCCTGCTCCTGCCACCGGCACCGCGCCGCGACAAAACATTACGTTTGAAAGTGTGTCCGGGTGGTCTGGTTCACTGAACCCGCATCCGGCACGGCTGCAAAAATAAGGCCCTTCCCACCCTGCCAGAAAAAGAGACACGCTGCGCCCTTCTGAAGCGGCGGGACCAGAGTCAGGCAAATTTCAGACCGGAGAGGGCGTGGCAATTCAGCCGGGCCTTTGCTAAAAACGCCGTGGGTGAAGTGCCGGGAGCGCGTCGTTTCATTACCTTGCCCCCCCCTGCTCCTGCCACCGGCACCGCGCCGCGACAAAACATTACGTTTGAAAGTGTGTCCGGGTGGTCTGGTTCACTGAACCCGCATCCGGCACGGCTGCAAAAATAAGGCCCTTCCCACCCTGCCAGAAAAAGAGACACGCTGCGCCCTTCTGAAGCGGCGGGACCAGAGTCAGGCAAATTTCAGACCGGAGAGGGCGTGGCAATTCAGCCGGGTCTTTGCTAAAAACGCCGTGGGTGAAATACCGGGAGCGCGTCGTTTCATTACCATTGGGCCCCCTGCTCCTGCCACCGGCACCGCGCCGCGACAAAACATTACGTTTGAAAGTGTGTCCGGGTGGTCTGGTTCACTGAACCCGCATCCGGCACGGCTGCAAAAATAAGGCCCTTCCCACCCTGCCAGAAAAAGAGACACGCTGCGCCCTTCTGAAGCGGCGGGACCAGAATCAGGCACCGCACCGCGAAAATTGTGTTTGAAAGTGTGTCCGGGTGGTCTGGTTCACTTCCGGCACGGCTCAGACCAGAGTCAGGCAAATTTCAGACCAGAGGACATGGCAATTCAGCCGGGTCTTTGCTAAAAACGCCGTGGGTGAAGTGCCGGGAGCGCGTCGTTTCATTACCTTGCCCCCCCTGCTCCTGCCACCGGCACCGCGCCGCGACAAAACATTACGTTTGAAAGTGTGTCCGGGTGGTCTGGTTCACTGAACCCGCATCCGGCACGGCTGCAAAAATAAGGCCCTTCCCACCCTGCCAGAAAAAGAGACACGCTGCGCCCTTCTGAAGCGGCGGGACCAGAGTCAGGCAAATTTCAGACCGGAGAGGGCGTGGCAATTCAGCCGAGGATTTTCCACAACACATGTTTTGGGCTGCCTGGCTGTGAGGCTTCAAAAAATTGCCTTTGGGAGCGTTTCCTCGAACTTTGGTTCAGTAAGACCGTGTCCTGTTTGACAGCAGCTATGAGCCTTGCCGGTCTCAACCTCATGTCTCGGGAACGCCAAAAATTGTTGAGACTTAACGATTGCAACGACGCTTTCCGTGGTTGCGCAAAAAGCAATATTCATTGAATCTTGGTTGGTGGCATGCAACTGAATCTGGACTACAGGCACTTTACAAGTGGAGAGTTCCCGTGCCGTCAAGGTATTGCATTGAGGTTCTCGTCGCCGCGCGGAGTCAGTCGCGATGGAAACGACCCTTTCCCTGGGAACTCGCTGGCGGTAGCGCTCAAGCACCGCATTGGCTAAAGTGTCTCGGGGTGATATACGTTCCACATCGCTTTGGCAACCTTGGTTTCGCATAGCGGTTCTTGGGAACGGGTTTGTGTCTTGAGCATCAAATAAATCCCTTTGAAACAGCAGAATCGCAAAAAACACTTCATTGCCTCGGTAACGCCTGCGAGGTCGGACAGCAGAGTTTTTTCGTGGGCGCTGTACGACTGGGCAAACTCGGCATATGCAACGGTGGTTCTGGCCGGATTTTTTCCGATTCTGTACCGGGACTTTTGGGCAACAGGAAACACGGAACAACAAACCACTTTTGAACTAGGTCTCGCGAACTCGCTGACTGGTGTGATTTTGTTGCTCCTGGGTCCTTTTCTTGGAACTTTTGCTGATTACGACAACCACACAAAACAAATGTTAGTGACGAGTGTGTGTCTTGGAGCGCTGACGACCATATTGCTCGGTTCTCTACCTTTGCCTGACCACGCATGGGTGTTGGCACTTTTTGTGCTTTCGGCTTCCGCATTTTTGATTGGGAACATTTTTTATGACGCACTGTTGATGGAAGTTAGTGACGAAGGCTCTCGCGAAAGGATTTCAGCATTTGGATACGCTCTGGGTTATCTCGGTGGTGGCATCCTGCTGTTGCTGCTTGCTTTGGCCGTTATCTCTTACCAGGAAATCGGGTTTGCTACTCCTGTTGATGCCATGCTTTTTGGCCTGGTGGCAACCGGTCTGTGGTGGCTTTTTTTTAGTCTCCCATTGCTGTTCACGAAAACAAAGCGTCAGGCGAAACCTCTTTCTGAAACTGGCTGGCAGCGGTTCAGACAAACGTTGTCCTTAGTGACACAAAGGCCGGAACTAGCCTGGTTCCTAGTCGCTTACTGGCTGTATATCGATGGAGTTGGGACCATTATTCGCATGGCAGTAAACTACGGCCAGGTGCTGGGTTTTTCGACCAATGATCTCATTCTGGCTCTTCTGATCGTACAGTTTGTTGGCTTTCCGGCAACCCTCGCTTACGGCTACTTCGCTGAACGCTTTGGAGGGAAACAGGCAATATTGACTGCCATCACCGGTTACGTGATTATTTCTGCAGGTGCGGCGCTCATGCAAAGCGCTTTTGATTTCTACATGCTGGCACTGGGAATCGGAATTTTTCAGGGGGTGATACAGGCGCAAAGCCGTAGCCTGTTTTCCTACCTCATACCACCTGACCGCAAGGCACAACTGTTTGGGGTGTACAACCTGGTCGGGAAATTCGCAACAATCATTGGCCCGGTTTTACTGGGTTATGTCGGACTTGTTACTGGCAGTGCGCGCTGGGGCATTTTTTCAATATCTCTGCTGTTTATTGCTGGTGGCATGCTGCTGTTCTGGAAAGTTCCAGCTTCCACACTACCCGCAGTCAGGAAGGGTTAAGCACCTTTGCAAAGACTGCCGTCGATTCGAGGTACGAAACGGACTTGACAGACAGTGAGTTTCAACATGAAAATAAAAACATGTATTTTTGATACATGTTCTAAGAGAGTTATAACTGCTTTATCGGCTGGAGGGATGAACCATGCACGACACTGCCTGGTATCTTAGTCTTGCTTTAGTGTTTGGGGTTTTTTTTGTTTTTCTGACCGTTTTTTTGCGCTCACGAAAACCCGCGGACTACGAGGTGGTACAAAGCAAAGCGTCCACCCTGAGACGACGATTTTTCTGGACCCTGCTTGTTTTAGGGGGGGTGCTTACGGCAATCAGCACTGTCAATTTACCGTACTCTGAAACCCATGGTGGCGGAGCACCGTCGCCGGTAACTGTGGACGTGACTGGTGTTCAATGGACATGGCTATTAAGTCGCACGGAAGTGCCCGTGGATACGCCCATCGTATTTAATGTCTCTAGCAATGATGTCAATCACGGTCTTGGAGTCTACGATGAAAGTTTGCAGTTACTGGGGCAAACACAAGCAATGCCAGGCTATGTGAACAAGCTCAGAATGAGCTTTGATTCCCCGGGCACCTACAAGCTGCTGTGCCTGGAATATTGCGGACTCGGGCATCATTTCATGGTTTCCGATCTCACCGTAACGGAATCGCCGTAGGGGTTGGTCATGGCTAAAACAAACGCGATTGGAATTGTGCTGTCTCCGTCTGCCCGCTGGGGAATCATGGCTTACCTTGGCATCAGTGCCGTTGTTCTCCTGTTGCTGATGTTGTTCGGTTTGCTCATGCGGATCGGACAAGCACAGTGGATTAACGTTCCTGCCGACCTGTTTTATCAGTTGATGACCGCGCACGGCGCCGGCATGGTTGGCATATCAGGCCTCGCTGGCAGTGCCATCTTGTGGTACTTCCTGAACAGGCAGATAAAGTTGAGCGTCGGAATTCTCTGGACAAATTTGGCGCTTTTTTTACTCGGGGTTGTCCTGATTCTCAGCGGCATCTTTTTGGGCGGATTTGCCGCCGGCTGGACTTTCCTTTATCCGCTTCCGGCACACGGTATGGGGCTTTGGGGAACAGCTGGAGCTGCCTCCTACATGTTCGGTTTGTTGATCATTGGTGTGGGGTTTCTGCTTTTTTATCTTGATGTCGGGCGTGCGATCATCAGCAAATACGGCTCTTTTACCCGATCTTTGGGCTGGCCACAATTGTTCGCCGGCCGCGACTTGGAGACACCACCGCCGGCATCTGTAGTGGCAGGGACCATGGTCGTGATAGTGAACACTCTCGGTATTTTGGGCGGAGCGGTTATTTTAGTGTTGATGTTGACGAATCTTTTTTTTCCGTCTTTCCTGCTCGACGCTTTGTTGGCAAAAAACCTGATTTATTTTTTTGGTCACGTGTTCATAAACGCCACAATTTACCAGGCGGTTATTGCCGTATATGAAATTCTTCCGGAATACACCGAACGCCCTTGGAAAGTGAACCGGATTTTTCTGGCGGCCTGGACCGCTTCGACGCTTATGGTAATCACCGTATATCCCCACCACTTGCTTATGGACTTTGTCATGCCTACCTGGGCACTGATCGCAGGTCAAGTGATTTCATATATGAGTGGTTTCCCGATCCTGGTTGTTACCGCGTACGGAGCTCTCACGCTGGTTGATCGTTCCGGTATTCGTTGGGATGTGACCAGCGGATTGCTGTTTCTTTCCATGTTTGGGTGGGCCGCTGGCGTGATCCCGTCCATTATTGACGCTACTATTTCTGTGAATCAGGTCATGCACAACACGATGTGGGTGCCTGGCCATTTCCATTTTTACCTGGTCTTGGGACTTGTCGCGATGTTTTTCGGTTTCATGTACTACTTCGCCCAGCGTGATGTCACGAATTCCTCGCGACTGGATAGCGCGGCATTCTGGGCCTTCGCCGGCGGTGGACTGGGTTTTGCCATGATGTTTCTCGCTGGCGGACATGAAAGTGTACCGCGTCGGTGGGCTTTGCATTTTCCCGAATGGTTGGCATTGGACAAAGTGGCTTCTTTGTTTGCGGTCCTGCTGGTGCTTGGTACCATTGTGCTGACACTACGCTTTCTCTTCAGTCTGAAGGAGGCGAGGACCGTCTGATCAATATTCGCAGCGCAACGCTGAGCGCGGCCTTACTGCTTTCAGGAGGTGGTGTTTTAGCGTTCGCGACTGATCACTTTCGCACTTGGACTTCTGAGGGAGCAAGGCGCCTGGCCGTGCTGGAATCCCCCGTGGCCATGCCCAATCCGGTCACTTTTGACCAACATGGGAAATTGCATCTTCTTCTGGATTTCGACAAACGTTTTCTTGTTCTGGATTTCATCTACACCCGTTGTCCCACCGTATGCCTGACCATGGGCAGAATTTTCAAAATGCTGCAAGAAGATTTTCGCGTTATGGGACTGCAAAACGATGTCCAGTTTTTGAGCGTGGGTTTTGACTACGAGCACGACACATCCGAAGCGCTGCGAGAGTACCTGCAACACCATAATGCCGATACAGTGAACTGGGCGGGTCTTCGTCTGGACTCCTTGTCGAATCTACAGGATCTTTTAAGGAAGTCAGGAGTGGTGGTGCTACCGGCCGCCGATGGGAGCTATGTACACAACGCAGCGATTTACCTGATTGACAGAGGGAATCTCGTGGGTATTTTCGATTGGCAAGATCGGCAGGGATTGACAGAGGCACTGTGGCAACACAAAGCAGGCAGCTGAATAATTGGATATGGGCTGCCGTCGGTTTCCTGTTTCTGCTGGTTCCTTCGGTACGTCATATTCTTGAAAGCAGTATGACCATGCTGACTTTTGTGCAAACCTCCCTGCTTGTTCTGCTGGGTCTGGTCATAGGCAAGCTTTCCGAACCGACTCTAGGGCGACAACTGGACTTGTGGAATTCCGGGGGGATAGCCGGCATTGTCTTGGCGAGCTTTACACTTGGGTTTTGGATGATTCCTCTCTGGATTGACTCGGCAATTGAGGACCCCTGGATTGGTATGTTGAGGTATTTTTCACTGGTGGGTCTGGCAGGTGTGCCACTAGCCTGGAGCTGGCCGCTGTTGGGCACCGTCGGGAAAGCGTTTGTAAAAATCGAGTTTCTGGCAATGCTTTTGCGCATTGGCTGGCTGTATCTTATTTTTCCAACCCGCCTGTGTAACAATTTTTTTCTTGCAGACCAACGGGTTCTGGGAGGTGGCTTCATTCTTCTTGCTGCCCTGCTCGCTTTATTCTGGGCTCTCCTGCTTTTTATGGATGGTCGCTCGCTTGCCAACAACCGAGAGAAAGCATCGGCCTGAACCGCGAAAACGTTCTTTAGGAAGGGTGCTCGATGGTTCCCTGTGAGCAGTTTCTATAACTGCTTCTGTGGAGTTTCACACTGCCGTGCGGCAGGCTAGTGACAGATGCAACTGATAAAATGTACCGATCTTTCACTGCGCACCCTTATGTATCTGTCGATCCAGTCAGAAGCTTCAGCCACCATAAATGTCGTAGCCGAAAAAGTTGGCGTGTCACGCAACCACCTTGTTAAAGTCGTACACCAGCTTGGCAAGCTTGCTTATGTCACCACCTGCCGGGCTCGAAAGGGAGGTGTCTGTCTGGCGAAACCCGCTACGGAAATTCGTGTAGACGAGGTCGTGCGAAATGTCGAACCGACATTACAAGTCATAAATTGTCTGGCTAATCAATGTCCTTTGGTGCCAGCCTGCCATCTGAAAGGAGTTTTGAGCAGAGCTTCCCAAGCATTTATGGGTGTACTTGCAAGTTACACAATCGCTGACTTGTCGCGAAATAAAATACAGTTATTGAAGCTGCTCGCCTAAGCTTTTCTACCCCTGCTTCGTTCAGGAGTGGAATGGACGGACCGGCATAAACAGTGCCCAAAGCAAGGGAGCGCGACAAAAGAATTTCTCTCTCGTCTTCGGTCTGCTGAGATCCTTAATGTCGGCAAGGCCACCGTGATTAACTTTTCACCTTCAGGCGACTGGGCCGCTGTGTGCTTTCAATTCGATTTTTCCCCACTTTGCCCTGCTACCCTGTTGCACGAAGTGTTGTGCATTCGGACCGCGACTTTCCGGGATACACGATGATGTCACCCGGCCATTCGGAATTTCCTGGCATTTGTCTTTACAGGAACCTTGGAACCTTGCTGCCGGAACAGTCTCCAGATCCGCTTCCAGGAACAGGCACTATTTTCCGGCACAAGCTTTCGCAACTTTTTCAGAAAACATTTCTCTTAATATTTCTTCTGGCGAAGGGCTGTCCGGAATATTTTTAGACAAATTGCCAGTCAGATAGGGGTCGAATAACAACACAAAATGGGCAATCGCCTGATTGCGGATTTTATACAGATCGGCAGTGCTGAGCTCGTTTAGTTCAAATGAACTCTCGTCTGTCTGCTCGCTTGGAAGTTGGGACAGGAGAATGTCTTTTGATGCTCTCCTGCCATCATGTGGCCGGTATGGCAACCAACGACCATAGCTGTCGTCGATATTCGCCAAGCCCTTTCCTATCGCGACTTGGTTGACCTGGATGAAGATTTTTTCCATTTCCTGCAATTTTAATGGACCGCCGATCTTTACTCCCGCTTTTTCCAATGCCGGTCGCCAGATTTCATTGTCAAAACTGTCTTTCCGAAACATTTTTGATTCCTCGCAGGCTTTTTTCAATTCGCGGTAAACAGCCCGGTTTTGCCGGACACCATTGCGGCTGAGCCAATCCCAGAATTTTCTTAACTTTCCTTTGAGTCCTTTATACGAAACAAGTTTTATATGTCTGATTCCATCTAGATTGTGTAGACGAAGTATATGGTTAGGGTTCTCACTGCTTTGCAAATTCTTGGAACGAACTTCGCCCGAAAATAGACGATAGGCTGGAGACCATTTCCCCATACTATGGAAGATAGCTCTGCTTCTTTCCTCTCGGCTGATCGTCCGAGAGGAAAGCATGCTGTCACCAAAGCCTTGCGAAAAGGAAAAATCTGTGTTTCCCGACATGTCTTCACAGCCATCCAGCACCATCCCAGCCTGCACATGCGCTGTTTCAGATAACTCAATGTCTCTGTTTTCGCACTCTGCCAGCACGTCTTGCAGTGTGTTGACGCTTTTTTCTATGAGGATGCTCTCCCTTGTTTGTGAATCGGCATCCTGCAGAAGCAGAAAGCCGGTAACTGCCCGGACCAGCAAATCCATTTCGTCTGCGTTCAGCTGCGAAAGAGAACTTGTGTTCGAGAGCAATCCATCCGCTCCCCAAAACGAGTTACACAACAGATAGTATTCGGAACGCAGACCGGATTTTTCATCTGCAGCCAAAAAATTACGGTTCATTTTTTTTTCCAATACAGCCAAAGAATAGAGGGGTTTGTTTCGTTCAGACAAATTGGCTAATTCTCTTAAGGTGCCGGTGTTTATTTTCTGGACATTAGCATGTAGCACTGCTTCAATACTGTCCTGCATTTCATCAACTACCGTTTTCTTTTTCGTTTTTAACCACTTCAACTTCCGATAACCGCTGCTGTCATTCAACTGTGCCCTTGCCCAAATCACTTCACGCGCAAGAAGGGGTTTTCCTGTGTTGTTCTGCAAAGCTTTTGAAACAGCCATGACATGCTCGTCACTATGGTCGTGATTTTCCAGAATACACCTGCAAAATTCCTTACGCGCCAAATTGTCCGAGGAGATGGCAGAGGTCTGAAAGTTCAGCTTCCTCGTCGCGATTAGTTCATTGCTGTCAGTCAAGTCAAGCTGTCCAGCCATCTGGCCGGCCGATACTCTATAATAAGTTTCAAGGCTCAGCATCGTTCATTTCATCCAATCACGCCAGTCTATCACAGCGGCTGTTCAACAGCCAAAAAACAGAATCAGCAGGGGTTTTGAGGCGGCACATGGATCTACGTTCAGTCATGTGGAAGTAGTGATCGATGCGAGGTGCAATTTAGCATGTTCGCAACGAAATTCGCTTGACTCAAGACCAACTATACGGGGTAGTCCCGGTTCTTTAGGCAGTTCAGATATTTGCTCAATATGTATCCCGACTGCTTGAGCGCGCTACCTGATTCCTCCTGTCATTATTTCATACAGCGTATCCACAGGCCTGGCTTTTCGCTAAACATCCTACAGGACTCAACCCGACGATAGCTGAGTGTGACCTGGTTGCAGAAATCGCCCCAGTCAACGACAGCACGACCAGAGGTGTCGCCGTCCTTCAATTCTTGCCGGTAGGATTTTCTCGTATTTGAGGGGGCACCAGAATTTCTCTCGGGTGACCTTGGTCATCCAGCACCCTTGGCCGTGGCAATTCGGACACCCCTCGTCTGCCCCGTTCGCTAAATGTCCGGCTGGTAAATTGGCGACCTGAAAGTCGGTGTTGAAGATCTCGGACCTGACCTTGTGTCTGAGTGCCCCTTCACAGCACCTCAACAGGGGTTGTTCAGGGCGTTCGCCGTGCCAGAACATTCGCTTCGGGCCCACCTGGTCGAGATGACGGCAAACGGGGATAGGAACCCTCGTCGCATCGAGAGGTACCTGACGCCGTATACCGGACACCGATGGGCTTTGACCGACTGCTGCTTTGCCATGTCTCTCAGAAGATCAATTCTCAAAAGATACCGGCAGGCCTGACACTCAGGATGAGGCCTGTGGGGCAGGCGGGAGAACACTGCCGGTCCGGACAACAATAGCCACACTCGATTCGACTCACGGCAAGCCCCTGACATTACCGATACCGAACCATCTGGCGGCTGCCAGTAACAGCGGGTGGGGACTTGAAATACAACTTGTCCAAGTGTTCATCAGTGCGCTGGTCTAGGTTCCACTCGCCATCCCTTTTCGCTACGTCGTAAGGCAAGGAGCCGCTGGGCGACAACTCGGCATTGACGGTCCAAGACAAACTTTGGGTGATGGGGTTGGACCCTCGCCTGATGCTCCTGTCAACTCATGGATTGAACCTGTCAGCTAGAAAAGTCGTGTGTCTGCATCGGTCCGCCGCTCTCGGCATAAAGCTTGTGAATGTGCCCCCGTAGTGAACACGATGCCATTCCTTGCCTGCCGCAAACCGCTAAAGCATGCTATAAACTGTTTCCAGTTGCCGACCGGTGTGGAGTACGCTTGACATTTGGCGACAAACTCCCGAGTGATTTCATCGGCGCGCAATTCTTTCAACGGAAGCTTGAAATCCAACGGGAATCTACATTATTTTTCCATAGTCTATTTCTCCTTTGTTGAAAGGGTGAAAATATACCTTGACCCCATGGCCCAAATTTGTCGGACTACTTCCAATATGACATGGTGGTATTGGTCAGGAAGATGAACTGGCGTATCTACTTTGGGTATGGACCAGACAAAAAAGAAAGTGGTAATAAAAAATTGTTCGCTGGAAATTCTTTCGTTGACTATATGCTTTAGTAAAAAAATCGTATGTCTGAATTTCATGGAAGACTGGCGGATTTCCAGGCAATAAAATATGCATAAACCATGTCTGTCAGTTCATCACGCTGCTTACTCTCTTCGAAAAAGCGGGTTCCGCTGCTGTCACTGAAATTACGTAGAGCTTTCTGGTTTTGGATCCTCAAGCTATAAAACATGACGAGAGGAGAACCCGGATAATGCCTGTCGGCATCCATTAAACCATGGTGTGCCAGACACTCTCGTCCTTCCGACAATCCCCCCATTCACACACGCAACGGTAGTTTGAAAACCAGACATCATGAGTTGCCTTTTTTACACAACAGCCAGGCAGACGACCCTGCCTCCTGAAGAAAACAAAAACGTGTTTTGCCATGCAAATCCAGACTCATTCCCGGTCACCAAAGGCCACCAGCACATCATTCCCAGAAATCATGTGCCAGATTTCTTTGATTTGCAGGAACTGGAGCGTCACGCCATTTTTGTGTTACTGGAAAAGAAAAAGGAAGACATTGGGCTTCTGGACAATACCGTTTCCAGGTTTTAAGCATTAATCCTTCGCCGAAAAGGCGATGTACAAAACCCAAAGGGCGGGAGACGAGGATCATTCCTGGCAAACAGAAAGATTACCATCCTGTCCACGGCTTTGTGCGGTACTGCCACGGAAAAAATCGATGTCTGGTTATCAAACCCATGGAAACTGCCGGCAGACTACCGAAAATGTCCAGTTCACTGAAGGAGCCCATTATGCTTACCATGTTTTCCGCATTTTATCCCCGCATGAAGCGGCCTTTTCGTCCTGGAAGAAACCGAATTTTCCACCTTGGGACGACCCCCACAATTGACTAACATTTTCTGCCGGGTACAATCGAACCTGCTTCAGCCGTCCCCTACAGTCAGTTACTGAAAGTACATCCAAACAGGTGAAATCAGGTTTATCTTCCAGACGCTCTGCTAATGCTTTGCGTGTGCTCAGCATGGATGCTGTACAGTCTGCACGTTCAGGACATCCGGGAGCTCCAATGGGCATGGCAGATATTGCCGAAGTATTGTGGAACCGTTTCCTGCGCCACAACCCGGCTAACCCACAGTGGCCTGACAGGGACCGTTTTGTGCTTTCCAATGGTCATGCCTCGATGCTGCTTTATGCACTGTTACACTTCAGCGGTTATGACCTGTCGCTCGAGGAACTGAAGAATTTTCGTCAATTTCGCTCCCGTACTCCAGGGCATCCAGAACGCGATTGCGCCACGGGAGTTGAAACAACGACCGGTCCGTTGGGCCAGGGACTTGCGAACGCGGTGGGAATGGCTTTGGCAGAAAAAAATCTGGCGGCCACTTTCAACCGGGAAGAATTCCCGATCGTGGATCACTACACTTATGTTTTCATTGGGGATGGTTGCCTGATGGAAGGCATATCGCATGAATCCTGCTCACTGGCGGCAACACTCGGGCTGAACAAGCTGGTCGTTTTTTACGATGACAACGGGGTTTCTATTGATGGCAAGGTAGATGGCTGGTTTACCGAGAACGTTCCGGGGCGCTTCGCCGCTTACGGCTGGCATGTAGTGCCTGATGTCGACGGACACAACGATACAGACGTGCAGGATGCCATCGTCGCCGCCCGCGCACAAAAAACGCAACCTTCGTTAATTTGTTGCAAAACCATCATTGGTTTTGGTTCACCAGAAAAACAGGGAACCGCCATATGTCACGGCGCGCCGCTGGGAGAAAAAGAAATCGCGGCCGCACGTAGGCAACTGGATTGGGAGCATCCACCCTTCGTAGTCCCTCGGGAAATTTATGATGCTTGGGACGCACGTGAAGCCGGAGCGAAAATAGAAGCACGCTGGCGTGAATTATTTGCCGCGTATGAGAAAGCTTTTCCTGGATTGGCAACGGAATTCACCCGGCGCATGGCGAAACGCATGCCGAATGACTGGGAAAAACAAAAACGAACTCTGATCCACACCGCCAATTCTCTGGCAGCAGGCGAAGCTACCCGCAAATCGTCCGGACGGGCATTGGCGGCTTTTAGTCCCTTGTTGCCCGAGCTGATCGGTGGTTCGGCAGACTTGGCCGAATCGAACAACACGATATTTGCGGGAACACAGCCGATCACAAAAGAAAAATCAGCGGGCAATTACATTTATTTCGGGGTGCGGGAATTTGGCATGTCAGCCATTGCTTCCGGTATGGCGCTGCATGGTGGCCTGATGCCATACACTGCGACCTTTCTGACTTTTTCCGACTATGCCAGAAACGCCATACGGATGGCGGCTCTGATGCGATTGCAAGTGATTTTTCTTTACACGCACGACTCCATCGGTCTGGGGGAAGACGGCCCAACACATCAGCCAGTGGAGCATCTTGCCGCACTACGGCTGATCCCCAACCTTGATGTCTGGCGCCCGTGTGACGCGGCTGAGACTTTTTGCGCCTGGTGTGCAGCGCTTGAACGCCGGGAAGGGCCGAGCGCACTGGCTTTATCACGTCAGCCACTACCTGCCAATGCGCTTTCTGAAGAACAATTGGCAAATGTCAGCCGCGGCGGATATATCCTCCGACCCTGTGCTGACAAACCGAACTTGAACATTATCGCTACTGGTTCTGAAGTGTCACTCGCTTTGGCAGCTTGGGAACACCTCAAAAGTCAGGGGTATCTGGTTCAGGTGGTATCCATGCCTTGTCTGGAAATTTATGAAAGGCAGGATGCAGACTGGCAGTCCATGATATTTCCCGCCGGGGTAAAGTGCCTGATCCTGGAAGCAGGCGTAACTGCTTTGTGGCGGGGTTATACCCAGAAAGGCGATATCGTCGTTGGGGTAAACGATTTTGGCATGTCGGCTTCGGCTGACCAGTTGTTCAGGCACTTTGGTCTCCATTCCGAACAGGTTTGCAAACTTGCCTTGGAGATGGTTACTGTCCGTGCGAATTAGTTCTCCTGTTGTTTTGAAACCTGGTGGACACGGTGCAAAAAAAGCTTGCCACGAGGCGGACAGAATGAGATCTGTTTCCCCCGGGTTTTTGGGTTGTGGTTTTACGGGAGTGGCAAAGTGCGGATGATCACCAGACTGGCGATTAATGGTTACGGGCGCATCGGGAGAAACATTCTGAGAGCGCTGTACGAATACAAACGCAACGACGAATTTTCGCTGGTTGCGATCAACAACACGATGAACCTGGAAACCGGGCTGCATCTGACACGCTTTGACTCAACGCACGGACGTTTTGATGCGGATGTCAGTCTTGTGAATGGGAACATGTGTGTCAATGGAGATCAGATCGAGTTTCTGAGGTACCGCGATCCCTTGGGACTGCCGTGGGAACAATTGGACATAGATGTTGTCCTGGATTGCACCGGCAAGTTTACAGAGCGAGGCAAAGCCGCACAACATCTGCAGGCCGGCGCCAAAAAAGTTCTGGTTTCCGCACCGTGTGACGGTGCCGACCTGACTGTCGTTTGGGGAGTGAACCATAGCCAGCTTGAAGCTGGGCACCTAGTGGTTTCGGCTGCTTCCTGCACTACCAACTGCATCGCCCCCGTTGCCCAGTTATTACACCATTCAATGGGTATTGATTGCGGTCTGATAACGACCGTGCATTCCTATACCAACGACCAGGTTCTCATTGATGCCAATCACAAAGACTTGCGCCGCGCACGGTCGGCTACGACTTCCATGATCCCGACCAAGACCGGGGCGGCACGCGCCGTCGGGCTGGTGATCCCCGAGTTACAGGGAAAACTGCACGGCCACGCGATCAGAGTCCCGACAATAAACGTTTCCATGGTGGACCTGACTTTCCATTCCCTGAAGCCCACAAACGAAAATGAAGTAGACGCCTGCATCAAAGATGGCACACAAGGTACGCTTGAAGGCATCCTGGAATTTTCCGACGAAGCTCTGGTTTCCTGCGATTTTAATCACAACCCTGCCTCTTCAATTTACGATGCGACCTTGACGAAAGTCATTGGTGGGTCGCTTGTGAAAGTTTGTTCCTGGTACGACAACGAGTGGGGTTACTCCAACCGCATGCTGGATTTGGCGGGGTATATGACAAACATCGGCACATAACGAGTTCCCGTGGCGCGAAGTCCTGATGCTTGAAATGAAGACTGTCAATCTCCACCGGAAGAAAGTTCTGGTGCGGGTTGACATGAATGTTCCCATGAATGGTGACGTTCGTGATGACCAGCGTATCAAGGCGTGCCTGCCCACGATCCGCGAGATTTTGCAACAGAACACGGCGGTAATCCTGCTGTCGCATCTGGGGCGCCCACCAAAAGAAAGACCGAACCCGAAATTCAGCCTCGCCCCCGTGGCGCGAAGACTGGAAAAACTGCTTGCCAGAAAAGTAGACTTTGTCAGCAATTACCTGGATGGAGTAAACACCATGCCCGGCGATGTCGTGATGTGTGAGAATGTCCGGTTCAATGCCGGAGAGAAGGAAAATGACCCACTGCTTTCACAAAGTCTGGCTAGGCTCGGTGATGTGTTTGTCATGGACGCTTTTGCCGTGGCACACCGCAGCCATGCTTCTACCTGTGGAGTGGCACGTTATGCCCCGATATCAAGTGCCGGCCCTCTGCTTTGCGCCGAAATAGAAGCCTTGGAGAAAACCAGGCGTAACCCGAAGCGACCTTTGCTGGTCATCGTCGGAGGAAACAAAATTTCCACTAAATTCAGTGTTCTCGATGCCCTGTCTGATCAGGCTGACTTTCTGATTCCCGGGGGAGGTATTGCCAACACTTTTCTGGCTGCATCCGGATGCAGGATTGGGACTTCGCTATACGAGGCAGAATGGATTGGCGAGGCACGAAAGATCATGCAGAAAATGCGGCGCCGGAAAAAACCGCTCGTTTTACCTGTGGATGCAGTATGCGCAAGGAGCCTTGAATCGCGCACGCCCCCGGAGTTCAGGGAGTGCAGCCAAATCGAAGACGATTCCATGATCCTGGACATTGGGCCGGAAACCATCAAGAAATACACGACATTGATTGCCCGTGCCAGAACCATTTTATGGAATGGGCCGCTCGGTGTTTTTGAAGATCCCCGTTTTGCTGTTGGTACGCGCTCCGTAGCCGATGCCATCGCCTCCAGTTCCGCTTTTTCAGTGGCAGGAGGAGGTGACACTCTGGCCGCACTGACAGTTTTTGGCAGCACCGGTATTTCGTATATTTCGACTGGCGGAGGGGCTTTTCTGGAGTTCATGAAAGATGGCAGGCTGGCAGCGTTAAAGGAGTTTGAATGTTCAAGCTAAAATCTGAAAATGACTGAAATTTCCGCTGGAAAAGCGCTGCGGCAGACCAAAATCATCGCCACCTTAGGGCCTGCCACAGACGATGCACAAACCATTCAGGCACTGATCGAAAGTGGCGTGGATGCAGTTCGGCTGAATTTTTCTCACGGCGAAGCGCACGAACATGCGAAGCGAATGCACTTGGTGCGCGAAATATCGAGAAAAATGAACTACCACATAGCAGTCATCGGAGACTTGCAGGGGCCGAAAGTTCGCACCGAACGTTTCCGGGATGGCAAAGTGCATCTGGTAGAAGGTCAGGAATTCACCCTCGATCCCACCGTCGGACAAAATGATGGTGATATATCCCGGGTGGGCATTACTTACCCCCAGCTGGCTGAAGATGTGCACCCCGGAAATGTGCTGGTGCTCGATGACGGTCGTGTGCTCCTGGAAGTGCGCGAGGTGAACCATTCGGCCATCGTGACGCGAGTCATCCAAGCTGGTGTCTTGGCGAACAACAAGGGAGTCAATTTGCGTGGCGGTGGTTTGTCTGCCCCCTCGATTACTGCAAAAGATCGTCGGGATGTGGTCTTGGCGGCGCAACTTGGTGTCGATTTTCTGGCCATTTCTTTTCCCAAAGACGCGGAAGACATTAAGCAGGCAAAAATGTTGATGCGAAAAGCAGGCTGTAAAGCAGCGCTTATCGCAAAAATAGAAAGGGCACAGGCACTGACCCACATCGATGAAATCATTCAGGAAAGTGAGGGCATCATGGTGGCCCGCGGCGACTTAAGTACGGAAATCGGCGATGCGGTGTTGACCGGTGTCCAAAAAAAATTGATTCGCAGCGCCCGTGAAAAAAACCGCATTGCCATCACCGCCACTGAAATGATGCAGTCCATGATAAACAGCACGGTGCCGACACGTGCGGAAATTTCAGACGTCGCCAACGCAGTTCTTGATGGGACAGATGCGGTCATGCTGTCGGCCGAGAGTGCCATCGGTGATCACCCGATTGAAGCAGTGAAAGCCATGAGTCGCATATGTGCCGGAGCAGAGCAAGGTGACATCATCGGGCGTAAATCCGATTACCAGCGACTGGAGAATATTGAACGCATTGATATGGCGGTGGCCACCGCATCCATGCATACCGCTACGGTCTTGCAGGTAAAAACCATTGCTGCTTTGACAGAATCAGGTTCCACGGTGCTCTGGATGTCGCGGACACGTTCCTCGATACCCATCTACGCGTTGACCACGCACATTGAAACCTGCCGAAAAGTAGCGCTGTATCGTGGCGTTTATCCCAACCTTCTGAGCGGGAAAGATAAAAAACCCGTCGAGCTTGACCAGGAAGTAAGTGCCGCTCTGCTCGGACGCTGTGCTGCCAACGTTGGTGATTTGACGATTGTGACCAAAGGCGACAAGCGCGGCGTCCATGGCGGCACCAACACCATGAAAATTATTCGCATTACCAAAACAGAGTGAAAAGCAGCACCGAGTCGTGGCGTTTATCCCAACCTTCTGAGCGGGAAAGATAAAAAACCCGTCGAGCTTGACCAGGAAGTAAGTGCCGCTCTGCTCGGACGCTGTGCTGCCAACGTTGGTGATTTGACGATTGTGACCAAAGGCGACAAGCGCGGCGTCCATGGCGGCACCAACACCATGAAAATTATTCGCATTACTCAAGTTGGAGTGAAAAACTTGCTGGTAGCGGGTGTAAAAAGTGCCAAAAAGCTTTTGCTCAGCAATGGCTTTCCGGATCGGCACCCATTCCTTCATGGTCATAAAAACACGGAGGCCTGCCGGTAAAAACTGCCGAAATCCACTTGAAAAACAAACCCTGATGAGCAGGTCCAGCCCTTGAACTGCTCAGGAAATCAGAATAGTTTGAGGTGGTCCTGGTTCCTGACCCAGTTCAGCAGCTTGTACAAGGTGTATTTCAGCCACTGGATCATGTCATCTGATTCCTCTTGGAATGTTTCCAGCCAGCCTATCCCCTCCGGAACCGGACGAGTTTTGCGTAGTACAACACCGTATCTGGGGTTGTGTCTTGGAAAAGTAAAAAAACATAGATGTTGTTGGCGGGTTCCGGCGTGGCTTTCCAGGTTGTCAGAAAAATGATGCAACATTCAGCAAATGGTTTGACGCTGGTGTTTCGGCAGCTTTGCGAAAAGATGACAAGTTTTTATGTTGCTTCGGGAACAACTTTGTCATTGACACCAGATGCACTGGCGATGATCGAAGGTGAATTGCCAACAATCCGCCGGGCTTTTTGGAGAATTTCGGGGAGCAAAAAGTCGCACCGATGGCAGCAGTTTTTTTTGTGCCGAGTCCTCCAGGAACGCCACCGCGCTGGTTCCGCCCGAGGAAAAACTGTGCTATCCTTCGAACGGCTTTTGCCGGGTCTGCTCCGTGGGACCTGCGCTGATTTTTCAGCTGGTGATCTTGGGTAATTGCTGAATCTGGTGTTTGTTTTTGGGGACTGAAGGCGTGGCCGAGTTTGGGGTCTTTTTTCAACAGAATCTGGTGTTGTTCGGGATAGCTGTCGCGCTGATTTTTTTCATCTTTACCATCGAATTCAGTCGTATTTCGAGGAAACACAAAGAGATCAACCCGGACGAAATGGTAAAGCTGTTGAACCATGAAGGAGCGGTGTTGCTTGACGTGCGCGAGTCGGGTGAGCGTGCAGCCGGGCATGTCAAATCCTCGAGGCATGTGCCTGCATCAACATTGGCGGATCAGGTCGGCACGCTTAAAATGAAGCATGATGTTCCGGTGGTGGCATATTGTTCAACCGGAACGAAATCTGAAAAGTCGTGTGAGCTTTTGCACAAATCTGGGTTTGCCAAAGTCTATAAATTGAAAGGAGGGTTTGCTGCCTGGCAACAGGCCCACCTGCCCGTAGTCAGAAAAGAAAAAAATGGTTGAATTTAAAATTTATTCATCACGAAACTGCTCCTTTTGCAGGCGGGCAAAACGCCTGCTTGAGAAACGGGAAATTTCATTCACGGAAATTTCAGTAGATGGTGTCGAACACGGCCGCTTGCAGGAGATGCTTGAGAGGAGCAACGGACGCAGGTCGGTGCCACAAATTTTTGCCGATACTGTTCACATTGGTGGCTACGAAGAGCTTGTGGAATGGGGACGGGATGGCCGTCTTGATGGTCTGCTTCAGGTTTGAAACAGGTAGCTCAGACAGACGATTGTGCATTGGGACTGAAGAATCCACCAATAGGGAGTCAAGAATGATCATGAAAGATGTATGCGTCGATTTGCATAGTGTTTACGTCAAGGATATGACCTTATCTACCGCCGATAACCGGGATTTTGATTACGAACAATGGCACCCGGATCTGGAAATCGAGTTCGGAGCGGATTATTGTAAAGTCAATGAAGACAAGGCTTTCTACGAAGTAACGCTTAGCTTCAAAATTGTTGCCAAATGTCAGCAAAAGACTGCTTTCGAACTCAAGCTTTGTCAGGCGGGCATATTTATTTTAAAAGAGCCCTCTGATCCCGAGAGTGTGGACGCTTTTATGGGCATGGAGTGCCCCAACATACTTTTTCCTTTTCTCAGACAGACTGTCGCTGACGTAGTGACAAAAGCTGGGTTCCCGCAGTTTCTCCTGGGCATGGTCAATTTCAAGTTGTTCTACGAGCAACGAATGGAGGCTCTTAAGGAGATGCAATCTCCTCGCATGTGCCACTGACCCCTTGACCCGTCTTTCAGTTCTGGGGGCAGGTTCTTGGGGAACTGCCCTTGCTGTCCTGCTTGCCCGCAACGGGCACGAGGTTCTTTTGTGGGGGCGGGATAGAAGGCGGCTGGACGAATTGGTGAAATCACGCGAAAACAAGCGCTATTTGCCTGGACAGATACTTTCTCACAATATATTTTTTGATGACTCCCTGCACGGTGTGCTTGAAAATAGCAGCGTCACAGTCCTGGCTGTGCCGGTTGCCGCTTTGCCGGAACTGGCAAGGGAAATCGCACCATGGTTCGGAAAGGAAAGTAAAAAAATTCTTGTCGGAACCGCCAAAGGTCTGGATGGTGAATCCGGCCGGGTTCCCCACCAGATACTGCGTGAAATTCTGGGTACCGAAGGACGTCGCAGCAGCTTGTGTGGTCCTTCTTTTGCAGCAGAGGTAGCATCTGGAAAACCGACTGCGGTCACGGTTGCTGCTCGCAATCTGGATATGGCGCGGGAAACCGGGAAATATTTCAGTAATTGTAATTTCAGGATTTATTTCAGCGAGGACATTATCGGAGTGGAAGTCGCTTCGGCACTGAAAAATGCTCTGGCCATTGCCACCGGGATTTCAGATGGTTTGGGGTTGGGAGCGAACGCGCGCGCGGCGCTGATCACTCGTGGTCTTCACGAGATTGCCAAACTGGCTGTGGCGATGGGGGCTATAAAAGAAACGCTCTACGGCTTGTCTGGTATGGGAGACCTGGTTCTCACCTGTTGTGGGAATCTATCGCGCAATCGTCGTTTTGGGCTTTTGCTTGCTCAAGGTGGCGAAACAAAAAAAGCAATTGCAGAAATCGGGCAGGTGGTTGAGGGGGTATCCGTAGCACTGGCAACCCGGCACCTTGCAGACCAATATCACGTGGATTTGCCAATCTGTTTTGCGGTAGCGGACGTTGTGGAAGGAAGGAAGTCCCCGCGCGAGGCGGTGGCAACACTGCTGGCGCGCAAAAGCGCATGATCTGCAGGTGAGGAAGATGACTGAAGATAGAGAACGATTGCTGAAACTGGATTTTTGCGGCATCCCGTTTGCCAGTCCGATTGTTTTGCTGTCAGGATGCGTCGGCTTTGGTGACGAGTATTCGCGTATAGCAGGGTACACGAATTGTGACGTTGGGGCTGTTTGTCTCAAAGCTTTGACGACTGAACCCAGGGTGGGAAGCCAGCCGCACCGTTTGTGTGAGACCCCGGCCGGGATGCTCAATGCAATCGGCCTGCAAAATCCCGGTGTAGGTTATTTTTTGCACGAAATTCTAGGCGGTCTGAAATTTGAAGAAACGCGCTACATCGCGAATATTGCCGGTTTTTCCATATCGGAGTACGCCAAACTGGCGGAGAAACTTGAAGACACTGCCATTGACGGGATTGAGATTAACCTGTCCTGTCCCAATGCAAAGGGCTCCGGGCTGGATTTCTGTCAGGATTGGGGTTTTTCTGCGCGCCTGGTCGCAGCATGCCGCAAGGTCACGGAAAAGCCATTGATCACCAAACTTTCCAGTAGCAGCAGCAATCTTGCAGAAGGAGTGAAACTTTGTCTTGAGGCCGGAAGCAATGCTTTCGCCGTCACAAATACAATACCAGGCATGGCCGTGGATATCCGAAGCAGAAAGCCGGTTTTGGCCAGTGTTCAGGGTGGACTTTCGGGACCGGCCATCAAGCCAATAGCGTTGCTGGCAGTGAAAACAGTTTATGAGGTCTGTAAGCCACACGGTGCGCCGATTATTGGTCAAGGTGGTATTGTCAGTGCAGAAGACGCCATTGAGTTTTTGCTGGTCGGTGCTACGGCTGTGGGTTTGGGCACCGGCTTGTCTACAGATGGCCTGTTGCCCAAGAAAATCAATCGGGGAATTCTCGAGTACCTGAAACAGGAAGAAATGACCTCCCTGTCAGAACTTACAGGTGCTTTGCGCTATCCTGCTGAAGCGAACCCCTGATCACCGAAGATGCTCGGACACGCTTGACCGTTCCGGGCGTCACCTGCCTGGAGAGAAGGTGCCCTCCAGTGAGAGACCCTGGCCAGAAACCACTGGCGGCCCTGTTCCGACAAAAACGGAAGTAACTGTGCCGGTGAAATGCTTCCCCCGGTTCTTTGGGCAGATCCCATTCGTCGACACCATCCAGGGAGGTGTTGCAAACAACGAGACCGTACCACTTCCTTGGAAACAGAGAAAACAGCACTTGTATCCATCGAGTTTTTTCGATGCACGACAATCACCACTCAAGCTATCGGGGTGACACGCGTTCCGCTCGGGGAAATCACAGGCAACCGACTTCTCCTGGATCAGATCACGTCAGCAGGAAATTTTACAGCTGCGCATTGGAGACCTCGTTTTCGCGGACATAGCGTCCCCAAATTGCTTTTTCAACGAAATGGCGTATCCGCCCCTCCAGCAAAGCAGGATCGGACTCTTCAACACGAACCATTCGAGCTTCACGCTCATCCCCGGCAATAGCCAAGGGCAAAACACGCGAAAAACACAGTCTCAATTCCTGGTCTGAAGGGTTCAATTGTAGAAGTTTAGACTAAGTGTGTGTATGAAGAAGAGCGTGGGGTTCTTGTTGATTTCCGCCTGTTTGACCCCGATCTTCTGGAACATTCTTTGGCAGAAGAGCCAGTTGTTGAGCAACCAACCCTCAGCAGAGAGCAGCAGATCTGGGTTGGAGGGCAACTAGGAAGATTTTTGTGCTGACGTAAAACCCAGTCTGTCTGCTTTGCGTAAAAGCGAGGAAAGACTGTGCTCGCAAAATCGGCAACCGACCCGTGCCGGATGTTGCCGTTGCTTCCTTCAGGTTTTTTACTGTTGCCATTGCAACACCGGCTCCAGGTACACCATAAGGTCTTTGGCGTCTGGTTCCCGATTCAGCAGGCTATGAACAACCCGCCCGCACCTGGGGAGTACTTTCCGCAATGAAAAAATCTGTGCGCAGGCTATGAACAACCCGCCCGCGCCTGGGGAGTACATTGGAGCCTGTCGGTTTTTGTGCCGTTTGCTTCCTCTTGGCTTGCAGGTTTCGGCAGGGAAGCACAGCGGGATTGAACCGCGAATCTGAGCGTTTTACCGTGTTGGTCGCGCACAGGGTCGATGAGCTTGACTTTGGAGTACTTTTCATGACAGACTCGCGCCCGTAGATGTCGAAGGTGAGTGTTGGCCCAGCGGAGAATTTACAGCCTGCTGCGTTGCTCCTTGGTATAGATAGCCGGTTCTCGTGTAGCATTCAGTGTTATGAAGAACTGAGGTCTTGTCATGCATGGGATTTGTTTATCCGTAGTAAGGTCTTAATTTTAGGGGCATGGTGCGTGTTGCCATAGCGTTGCTTGCCTTGTTTTGGGCTGCGGAGCCTGCGTTTGCCCAAACTGATTGTCCAGCACTTGAAGGAGACGGAATCCCGGGTTCTCCGTATCAAGTGGTGACGCTCTGCCAACTGCAAGGCATACGCTCAAACCTGACAGCACACTACGCATTGGCGGCTGATATTGACGCGAGCCCGACCGGCACTTGGAACAACGGAACCGGATTTGATCCTATTGGGTCCCGGAGTGATCCATTTTCTGGTTCTTTCGTGAACAACGGCAACCATGTGATTACTGGTCTGACCATCAACCGCCCCGGAATGCGTTATGTCGGCCTGTTTTCGTACTTGGTGTCTGGGGCGATGATACGGGGCGTGATACTGGTGGATGCGCGCATGACCGGTAACATTTACGTGGGTTCTTTGGTTGGTTACAGTTTAGGGACGATTGAGGATAGTTCCGCAACGGGTTCGGTTTCGGGAAGTCTAGATATCGGCGGCCTGGTGGGGCGCAACCTTGGAACAATCAGCAACAGCTTTGCGACGGGTTCGGTTTCGGGACAAGCATATATCGGCGGCCTGGTGGGGGTGAACTATCTAGGAAGCGTCAGAGACAGCTTTGCGACGGGTTCGGTTTCGGGAAATAGATATATCGGCGGCCTGGTGGGGAGCAACCTTGGAACAATCAGCAACAGCTATGCGACGGGTTCGGTTAAGGGAAATCTATATATCGGCGGCCTGGTGGGGGGCAACGTTGCTGGAACAATCAGCAACGGCTTTGCGACGGGTTCGGTTAAGGGAAATCTATATATCGGCGGCCTGGTGGGGTTCAACAGCGGTGGAACAATCAGCAACGGCTTTGCGACGGGTTCGGTTTCGGGAAATACGCAGACCGGCGACTTGGTGGGGGTGAACTTAAGAGGAAATGTCTCCCGCAGCTACTACTACGCCAGGGGGGCGAACAATAACCTCGGAGAGCCACGCAGTATCGAGCAGATGCGTTGCCCGACGATGGCCAGCGTGGTGGACAGCGTGCCCTGTATGGATGTTGTTACCTACAATGGCTGGAACACGGATGTTTGGAACTTTGGCAGTGAAACCGAATTGCCGCAATTGAAAAACAACCCCAACCCAGACTTGAATCGCAAACCATATATCGGGGGTCTCGGTGAGCGAACAGTACGGGTTGCCCTCGAAACCGGGAGCACGACCTTGGCTTTTGAGGCGGTCGATGCCGCCTCTGCGGGAGTGAACGAGACCTTGACTTGGTCGCTTTCAGGACTGCCGCCCGCATTGAAGGGTTTTGCCTATTTTGACTCAGTCAATGGCATGACCGCAACGACAAGTGGTTCCAGTGCGAGACTTACTATCATGCCCGGAGCGTGGGGTACAGAAGGTACGTTCTTTGACGTGGTTCTCATGAACAGTGTTTCGGCCGATAGCGACAGGGTTCGGGTTCGGGTTGTGGAGGCGCAACCGCCGGTGATAGTTGGACTTGAGGGCAATGTACTGAATCAGGATGTGAAGGAGAGTGCATCCACTGCCTTGCTGACTTTCACAGCGAACGTTGGAGTTCCCGGTGATCACAGCCGCCTGCAGTGGGAGTTTCTTGTTGACGGTGAGCCGACGACATCGGTCGGAGACCTCATACAGTTTGATGGTTCAACACAGGGAGCCAGCGTCAGCGTGCGTTTGGAACGGCCGGGTGGCAGAGGTGATTTTGGCAGTTTTGTGCTGCGGGTTACAGACCCTGTGGGACCAAGTTCCACGTTCACTGTCAACATTGTTCCGGTGTGCGTGGGCAATGGTGAGGACCTGATGGACAGGCAGGGTGACAGGAACGGAAGTCGAGACAGTCCCTATCAGATCTGGGCGCGCTGTCAGCTACAGGACATGGATTCCAATTTGTCTGCCCACTACGTATTGGCGGCTGATATTGACGCGAGCCCGACCGGCACTTGGAACAACGGAACCGGCTTTGAGCCTATTGGGTCCGTGAATGATCCATTTTCTGGTTCTTTCGTGAACAGCAACGACTATGTGATTACCGGGTTGACTATCGACCGTCCCGAAATTAGCAATGTCGGTATGTTTTCGGTTTTAGCGATAGGGGCGACGATACGGGGCGTGATCCTGATGGATGCGCGCACGACCGGGAAGAACTCCGTGGGTTCTTTAGTCGGTAGAAGCAACGGGACGATACTAGACAGCTCAGCGACCGGTATCGTTTCTGGAGATAGTCGGGTCGGCGGTCTCGTGGGACTTAACGACGACGCTGGTCGCGTCAGCAGGAGCTCTGCTACGGGTACGGTTTCGGGGAATGAGCATGTCGGCGGCTTGGTGGGCCAGAACCAGGGTGGCACCATTAAAGATAGCCGTTCGCTTGGATCAGTAACAGGAGACAGCCGGGTCGGTGGCTTGGTCGGGGAGAATGTGGGTTCAATCATCGCCAGCTACGCGACTGGGACCGTAACTGGAACCCTCGCCCAAGAAAATGGCTTCGTGGGCGGACTGGTGGGATACAGCTTGGGCAACATCAGTGGCAGTCACGCGACTGGCAAGGTTGTCGGCGCGGGTTCTCGGGTCGGCGGCTTGGTGGGCCAGAACCAGGGTGGCACCATTGAAGACAGCCGTTCGCTTGGATCAGTAACAGGAGGCAGCCGGGTCGGTGGCTTGGTCGGGGAGAATGTGGGTTCAATCATCGCCAGCTACGCGACTGGGACCGTAACTGGAACCCTCGCCCAAGAAAATGGCTTCGTGGGCGGACTGGTGGGATACAGCTTGGGCAACATCAGTGGCAGTCACGCGACTGGCAAGGTTGTCGGCGCGGGTTCTCGGGTCGGCGGCTTGGTGGGCCAGAACCAGGGTGGCACCATTGAAGACAGCCGTTCGCTTGGATCAGTAACAGGAGGCAGCCGGGTCGGTGGCTTGGTCGGGGAGAATACGAGTTCCATCATCGCCAGCTACGCGACTGGGACCGTAACTGGAACCCTCGCCCAAGAAAATGGCTTCGTGGGCGGACTGGTGGGTTTGCACAGTAGCGGTGTCATCAGTGGCAGTTACGCGATTGGCAAGGTTGACGGCAGGGGTTCTCGGGTCGGTGGCCTGGTGGGATACAGCGCGGGCTTTGTCAGCAACAATTACGCGACTGGGGCGGTTTCGGGAAATAAAAACGTCGGCGGTCTCGTGGGACTTAACGACGACGCTGGTCGCGTCAGCAGGAGCTCTGCTACGGGTACGGTTTCGGGGAATGAGCATGTCGGCGGTCTGGTGGGATACAGCTTGGGCTACATCAGTGGCAGTTACGCGACTGGCAAGGTTGTCGGCACGGGTTCTCGGGTCGGTGGTCTCGTGGGCAGCAATAACTCAAGTGGCAGGATCATACACAGCGTTGCAACAGGACCAGTTTCCGGGGAAAATAATGATATTGGTGGCCTGGTGGGGGGTAATGAGGGCAGCATCAGCTATAGCTACGCGACTAGCTCGGTGTCGGGAAATGATAATGTCGGCGGTCTCGTGGGATTTCACGCTGGCTCCAACAGCATCAGCAACAACTATGCGACCGGGTCTGTTTTGGGGAGGGGGTCACGCGTCGGCGGCTTGGTGGGGGATAACGAGGGAACGGTCGGCAACAGCTACGCGACGGGTTCGGTTTGGGGGGGAACTACTGAAACTAATGTCGGCGGCCTTGTGGGGGTCAACATTGGAACAATCAGCAACAGCTTTGCGACGGGTTCGGTTAAGGGAAATGATGATGTCGGCGGTCTGGTGGGGGTGAACTCAGGAGGAAATGTCTCCCGCAGCTACTACGCCAGGGGGCCGAACAATAACCTCGGAGAGCCACGCAGTATCGAGCAGATGCGTTGCCAGACGATGGCCAGCGTGGTGGACAGCGTGCCCTGTATGAATGTTGTTACCTACAATGGCTGGGACACGGATGTTTGGAACTTTGGCAGTGAAACCGAATTGCCGCAATTGAAAAACAACCCCAACCCAGACTTGAATCGCAAACCATATATCGGGGGTCTCGGCGAGCGAACAGCGCGGGTTGCCCCCGAAACCGGGAGCACGACCTTGGCTTTTGAGGCGGTCGATGCCGCCTCTGCAGGAGTGAACGCGACCTTGACTTGGTCGCTTTCAGGACTGCCGCCCGCATTGAAGGGTTTTGCCTATTTTGACTCAGTCAATGGCATGACCGCAACGGCAAGTGGTTCCAGTGCGAGACTTACTATCATGCCCGGAGCGTGGGGTACAGAAGGTACGTCCTTTGACGTGGTTCTCATGAACAGTGTTTCGGGCGATAGCGACCGGGTTCGGGTTCGGGTTGTGGAGGCGCAACCGCCGGTGATAGTTGGACTTGAGGGCAATGTACTGAATCAGGATGTGAGGGAGAGTGCATCCACTGCCTTGCTGACTTTCACAGCGGACGTCACAGTTCCCGGTGATCACAGCCGCCTGGAGTGGAGGTTTCTTGTTGACGGTGATCCGATGATGTCGATCGGAAGCTTTGCAAAGTTTGTTGGTCCACTTGAAGCTGCGTCACAGGGAACCAGCGTCAGCGTGCTTTTGACGCGATCGGACAATTATGATGTTGGCAGTTTTGTGCTGCGGGTTACAGACCCTGCGGGACCAGGTTCCACGTTCACTGTCAACATTGTTCCGGTGTGCGTGGGCAATGGTGAGGACCTGATGGACAGGCAGGGTGACAGGAACGGAAGTCGAGACAGTCCCTATCAGATCTGGGCGCGCTGTCAGCTACAGGACATGGATTCCAATTTGTCTGCCCACTACGTATTGGCGGCTGATATTGACGCGAGCCCGACCGGCACTTGGAACAACGGAGCCGGCTTTGAGCCTATTGGGTCCGTGAATGATCCATTTTCTGGTTCTTTCGTGAACAGCAACGACTATGTGATTACCGGGTTGACTATCGGCCGTCCCGAAATTAGCAATGTCGGTATGTTTTCGGTTTTAGAGAAAGGAGCGACGATACGGGGCGTGATACTGGTGGATGCGCGCACGACCGGTAACCGTTACGTGGGTTCTTTGGTTGGTCACAGTGTTGGGACGATTGAGGATAGTTCCGCGACGGGTTCGGTTTCAGCACGAGCATATATCGGCGGCCTGGTTGGGCGCAACCTTGGAACAATCAGCAACAGCTATGCGACGGGTTCGGTTAAGGGAACTATACAATTCGGCGGCCTGCTAACTATACATATCGGCGGCCTGGCGGGGTACAACGGTGGAACAATCAGCAACGGCTTTGCGACGGGTTCGGTTTCGGGCACAAAATATATCGGCGGCCTGGCGGGGTACAACGGTGGAACAATCAGCAACAGCTATGCGACGGGTTCGGTTAAGGGAAATCTATATACCGGCGGCCTGGTGGGGTGGAACGAGCAAGGAAGCGTCAGAGACAGCTTTGCGACGGGTTCGGTTAAGGGAAATGATGATGTCGGCGGTCTGGTGGGGGTGAACTCAGGAGGAAATGTCTCCCGCAGCTACCACGCCAGGGGGCCGAACAATAACCTCGGAGAGCCACGCAGTATCGAGCAGATGCGTTGCCCGACGATGGCCAGCGTGGTGGCCAGCGTGCCCTGTATGAATGTTGTTACCTACAATGGCTGGAACACGGATGTTTGGAACTTTGGCAGTGAAACCGAATTGCCGCAATTGAAAAACAACCCCAACCCAGACTTGAATCGCAAACCATATATCGGGGGTCTCGGCGAGCGAACAGTGCGGGTTGCCCCCGAAACCGGGAGCACGACCTTGGCTTTTGAGGCGGTCGATGCCGCCTCTGCGGGAGTGAACGCGACCTTGACTTGGTCGCTTTCAGGACTGCCGCCCGCATTGAAGGGTTTTGCCTATTTTGACTCAGTCAATGGCATGACCGCAACGGCAAGTGGTTCCAGTGCGAGACTTACTATCATGCCCGGAGCGTGGGGTACAGAAGGTACGTTCTTTGACGTGGTTCTCATGAACAGTGTTTCGGCCGATAGCGACAGGGTTCGGGTTCGGGTTCGGGTTCGGGTTCGGGTTGCGGAGGCGTCGTTGCAACTGCGTATCAGGGTGTATCTGGGTGGTGCAACGAGGTAGGAATTTTGGGAGATGTCTGGGGCACGGGGGGAGTGACTGGAGCTGTCCGACGATAGCCGATGCGACCTGTCTGCTGCCGAAAGATTCTGTTACCTACAATGGTTGGGACCCAGACATTTGGAGCTTTGGCAGTGTCAATGAACTTCCGAAACTGGAGGGTATTGGTCTCTCGGACGTGGGTTTGCAGGGGCAACTGCGTATCAGGGTGTATCTGGGTGGTGCAACGAGGCGGGGATTTTGAGGGATGTCTGGGGCACGAGGGGAGTGACTGTACAAGACGGTCAGAGATCTGATGGGACCATACTGTAAGATGTAGAAATTCAGGCAATAGGCGCTAATTTGTAGAAGTTTAGACCCAATATTGTTTTACGAAGTCCGGCTTGAACATCGCACTTTCCTCACACATTTTCCGCAACTCGTTTGAAACCCGTTCTTTCTCTTTAATCGCACCACGTGGATAGAAGAAATCCTTTACTTTTTTCCACCTTCCCCGAGACCGTGGTATGAAACGAGGTTCTAAACGTGATGTAAGGCGCAAGTTTTCTCCGCCCCCCCCTCGTACAAAAGTTTTCTGTTCGCTCCCCGTGTAGTACCATTTACCTTCAGGATCCACATTGCCTACACTGTCTGCCATCTCCCTCAAGGCGAGTTTGAGTTGCTGGAGCCGTAAACTGGGATTGGCTTTTGGATCTCGCGAACTCAGGAATCCGAAATGTGCTCACGTCCGAAGCACTAAAAGATCCCTTTCATAATTGAGGAGTCATTACCCCCATTCGCCACCATAAAAATATCGATGGCTTCGGACGCCCGCCCCAAAACTTCACGGCTCAGCCCGGAGTCGTTTTTATCGTTGGCTTTGGCTTCCTCCGGTGCAAATTCTTGACGGTGAATGTCATGGGACAATGCGGCGGTGCCACTCTTGTATTCTCCCAGGATTTTCACAAGTTCCTCGTAATCTTTTTTTAAATCAGCAGAATCCTTGCCCAGCCGGGTTCCTGTGACTAATTTTCCGGACAGTGCCATGACCCGAGTGCTGTAATCTCCCTGATATCTTTCGGGAACTGTATTTTTGCAATTACGAGAGAACCTCTCATACGCCAATTCCAAATGACCCCTGTAAGCCTGTACAACATCTTCATCGGATCCATTAGGCATGCTCTTCTTTTCCCATTCAAGCGCAGCCAGTGCCGAAGAAAGCTCTGGATTACTGTTGATTGGCGCGCCCGCACCCTCTTTAACCGGAATACCTGCCACACACTCGGCACCGAAAGAAATATATGATTGAATTTGCCTTTGCCATTTTCTGACGTCCCGGGCGATCACCGGCGCATTTGCCTCTTTCAGTGCGGAAATCTCGGCCACCACCTTCCGTACTTCCGGACGCGCCGACAGTTCCGGATCCCCTTCCAGAGACTGCAACAGGGCATCGTAAACACGTGCTCGCCCGGTTTCTTCGTTTCTGTTTTTACCGAACCCCAGGTTTTTATCAGCATCAACTTCATAAATCCCCGCGTGGGAAGAGGTCGCCAAATTGTAAAAGTCACTGAATCCGATCATGGTTTCACTCCAAAAAAGACACTGCCACGCGCACGGGGACTACACTCGGGGCCGGCCGGAACTTGTAAAGCCGCGCGGGACACTGCCATGTGCACGGGGATTGCACATACCCTTTTTCCACGTTCACGCGTAACGTGGGGACACTGCCACGCGCACCACACATACCCTTTTTCCACGTTCACGCGTAACATGGCGACACTGCCATGGTAACTATGCATACCCTTTTCCCACGTTCACACATAACATGGGGACACTGCCACGTGCACGGGGACTTGCGCTTGTCTGTTCTCGGGCATAATGAAACGGTGGCGGCACTGCCACGCGCACGGGGACTAAGCTTCAAATTGCTTCAGCTAGACAACACATCGAGGGGCACTGCCACGCGCACGGAGACTACGCGGCTGGCTCAGCCGAAACGCCAAGGTGTCCGTGGGCACTGCCACGCGCACGGAGACTACGCTCCACCAGCAAGCATCCACGTATTCGGCATGATTTCACAGCCAGCATCCGAGTTTGGGGATGCCAAAGGGTACAGCAGGATGCTGCTGCCAGAAAATTTCGTGCACAGAGAGCACCAGCTGCTTTCAGACACTCAACCCCGTCTTTTCAAGAAAGATCTCAGGCAACGGTGTAGGGGAGAAAAGGACCACGCAAAAGCGAGAAAATTATGCAAACAGGAATTGCGGAAAGCGCCAGCACTTCGAGTTGCCGTTGGAAAGCAGGAAAAGGTTCGATACCGCCAACCCGCAAATCCGGACAGGTTTCCTTTAGAATACCGGGCGCGTAGTTTGGCAGTCACCACCCGGGAGTATTCTCTGGGCTGAGCCTGCTGGTACCTGCGCGGCAAACGATGAGCAATCACCCCAGAGACCAACAGGCTTTCGAAATACCTACACCATGGAACATTTTTGTCCTTTACATTCTGACGTTTTCTCTGCTTCCTCTGTTTTTACTTTCTTTCTACACGTTTATCGAGTCCACCCAAACGATCCTGCTGACGTTGGACACGGTCATATGTGCTTTGCTTTTTACCGATTTTTGTCTCCGCTTCGTACGCAGCACAAACAAATGGGTGTTTATGCGTTGGGGGTGGATTGATTTCCTGAGCTGCATTCCTTTTTTTCTGCTCCCCTTTGTCGAGTGGAGCAGATGGATTCGCATTTTTCGCTTGATCACCATCATCAGAAGAATCGGTTCTTTCGGACGTATCATCGAGCACCTTTTCCGCAATCCTCTCGCCGGCACGATGTACACAACTTTGATGCTTGGTGTGCTCGTCGTTGTCTTGGGTTCTGAATTAGTTTATGAGGCCGAAATCGAAGCCGAAGGGTCGCACATCCACAACTTCGCAGACGCACTCTGGTGGACAATTACCACAATAACGACCGTTGGCTACGGGGATATTTACCCCGTGAGTCCATTGGGGCGGGGGATAGCTGCTGTTTTAATGCTTTTTGGCATCGCTCTTTACGGTTCTGTAACCACAATGATTGCTCAACTGCTGGCACAAGGCATGCAAAAAAGCGCTGACAGCATGAAAGGCGACGTCGTGTTGCAGGAACTCTACCACAGAATCCGAGAGGCCAACCTCAGTGAAGAGGAAAAAAAAGCGGTGGTAGAGACAGTCGTCAGGAAATTGTCGGCAATACACCAGGAACAAACCCCCAACACAAAAAACTGAGAACGCCAAATGTCTGAAATGGGTCTGGCAGGACTCGAACCTACGACCAAAGGATTATGAGATTACGTCAACTTGATCGGAACCTCACGGATTGCCAGGGTGTAAGCCATTTATCAATCTTACCCTTACCGGTTTCGTTACCAGTCAGAGCCTGGTTCGTGCCGGAATCCTGATTTCCGGTGGTAACGGAAAAATAGCCCGATTCAATCAGGTTTTTTAGACCAAACTCTTAGCAGTATCCCTCGATCCAGAAAAGATAAGAAGTCAAAGTCAAGAAGACGGAAAAACAGACCCTCAAATTCCATTGACCAGAGTCGTATAACGACCCAACTGAGACCACTCGGAATAACCTGACTGAACATCTCGGAGCGCAAGGCAGACATTGATATTGCACTCAGTCCTGATAGGCAAGTACTTATTCTTCAGGCAGGCCTGCTGGTCGCAACCCACGCATATGGGTTTCGAAATCGCTTTGGTGACGAAATGCTTGGCTGAGACGTTGGCGCATATCGGATATCGAGCAGTGCGACTCGAAACGTAACACATCACCGATAGCGGCCTCTGCCTTTTCAGGCTCTCCGTTCAACGCCAACGCGGCTGCCAGCCTACGGTAGACAGAACCATTGCCCGGGTTTCGTTGGATTGACCGATTGTACCAGTCGATTGCCGCGTCATAGTTTTCGTTGAAAAATTCGGCAACGCCGCGGTAAGTAAAATAGAATTGCAGCCAGGGACCGTTAGGGCTCAAGCGGATTATTGCATGCTCCAAGTACTCTACAGCCCGTTGATAGCGCGCTGATCCACTAGTTAGCATGAACGGTGCCGAAAAGCTCGTAGGCATAGGTGCAATGTGAGTTGAGTCTCAAAACAGTTTCGCCTTCCGCAATCGCCGCATCGTGTTTGCCCGTCAACCAGTAAACTTCTCCCATCATCGAATGCGCCATCTCATCGTAAAGAAGAATGGGCTGGAAACGTTATATTATGGGGTGGTGATAACTATGAAATCGAGTTTTCCGATGAAACTAGAAAGGTGTAACAAGCATAGACTGGCGGATGTTCTCCACCCTTGCTTTGGGCACTAGGCAATAAAATCACATGATCGAAGATCTGCAAAATTACTACAGACAAAACGGAATTCTCTCAACATCCTTTACCTGCGAACATAAAGGAACAACGCCAAGATAGTTGTACAACATTCACAGGCCCAAAATCTGCCTTTGTCAGCACTGGATATGAGGCGAGGTTACTGCCCCGATTATTATTTCTATCATTGGATTCTGGGAGTGGCATCAAATGCAATGAAAATAGGCTTCCACTACCTGTTAGGCAAAAGGAAGAAGTAGATAGGGATATATTTTGCCCATGCTAATGCGGCAAAATGCTGCATGAATAATGCACAAAGAAAAAAAGCAAATGCGATTTTGTTCAAGAATTGCAAAAGGTATTTGCGTGGTGAATTATCAATACTGTCGCCAAAAATTTTATTCACTCAAGGGAACGAAGCAAAAGAAGCTATTGGGACGATACGCGACAAAATCATCAGGTGCTTGGATGAGTTCGCCTCAATAATTGAATTAAAGGGCAAGCCAGTATTTTGGTTACATACATACCACCCCAATAATTGGGGCGCTTTCAACAAGCAACGGAGTTTCGATAAAAAAAACAAGGGTCATGACAAATTAAGCGGCTCTTTTCTGAATATTCCAAGCAAAATCTTATAAAGATTTTGCTTGCGATTGTTGAATCTAAATTCACATTCTTTAAGATGTAAATTGAATGTACTTTTGTCCATCCCTTTAAACTTTACCAACCTAGTTTTTGCATAACCCCAAAATGACTCTATGCCATTAATATGAGAATTTCCTCTGGCGAATTCATTCTCACCATGATGAACTCTAAAGTGCTTCTTATAACCAAAATCTACTAAACCATTATACCCACGCCAGCCATCAGAATGAATAACACTATCTATACTTGTTTTACCTCTAATTATCTTGGTTAAAGTCGCTGCAGTGCAATCTGGAACAATCTCAGTATAAACTTTATCACCGCGTTTTAATAAACCAAATACTTTGGTTTTACCTTTGGCGCCACGACCACGCACACCTTTGACTCTTTTTGCCCCAAAGTAAGATTCATCAACTTCAATCTGTCCCACTAATAGGACAGATTGGTTGGTTGAATCTCTGGCAATCCGCTTGCGAATTGCCTTTAAATATTGATTAATGGTTTGTCTACTTAACTTTGTTAATTGTTGGATTTGGACGGCGTTCAAATCCAAAGAAAAATAGCGAATAATTTCTCTAAATTTATGCTCAGAAATTCTTGAACGAATTACATATTTGTTTTTCATTGTAATAACAATACTTTATCATGTTTTTAAACATGCTTAATTTGTCATGACCCAAACAATATTGCTTTAGGGTGGGTAAAGTACTCAGGCCTGATTCATGAATTTATACAAGAAAATTCCTAACACTGCCGTACTCTATTCTTCAGTTATTTGGAAGGGCATCAAGATCCCTAATTTATAGAAGTACTGTCTTGTCTGGTATATTTGTCTGATGTGTTAGGTACCTGTAAGGAATGCTTTGCCATTTTCTTTTATCTGAAGTCAGCACTAATGAGAATTCTGGCGCGGTTGAAATAAAGCGTCTGATATTATCCCTTGGAACCCCATCAGCACATCCAAGGTTTTTAATGTCACTCTTTTCCTTCTTGTTCTGCCCTGCATTTGATGAGGCCACATCGCAAACCTCACATAGAACTATAACGTTCACATCTGCATCTATTAGGACGATGCCATTGCCTTGTGAATCATCACTTGTCGAAACGTGGCATTCTCTGACAGTACACTGAAGGAATTCTTTTTTGAACCATACCAATGTTGATATTGTTCTTTCAGCAGTGGCAAGGATATTGATAATCTCCACCAGTTTTTCAGATTTTTTTCCGCCAAGCAAGTTTGGACTATAGTACTGCTCGACCAGAATATGACAAGTTTCGGGCAGTCCTATGAGACCCGGCCAGGAATTCTTTGCTCCCCGTTCGCAACCGGCCATCCGCCTGGACGTCTATACGAGGAAATATAAACTCCCTTTTCTAACCCAAATCAAACCAAAAAATCCTAAACCCCCAAGATGACTGCCGCATTGAAATGGATCGATCGATGACTAACCGCCTATCAGTATTTAGCTGGCACTGGAAGGTGGATATGGAGACTGGGGGTCCATTCCTGGCCGAAAGTTGCTACTCACTTTCATGCGATGTGGGGCGACTTTGGGCACTTTTCAGCCTATCACTATCCAAGCACGCAGTCGGCAGCTCTCTAATCCCAAGCAGCCATTCAGACGAGAGCAAATCTTAAAACGTTGCCAAGACTGAATGCCAACTAATACAAATTAAGGAATTTTCCGAAACTTACACGATTATCGGTACGATGTTAGAGTCCTTACAAACCGAGGGCTCTGGAATAGGGTGATTTACGTCAGGAAAAGTCAGCCTTTGGATTGCACCTTAAACTGGAAAATAATTTAGTAAGACCGGAGATTTTTATCACAAGAAAATGGCTGAAAGCCGCATAGCTAGTGGGGATGGTGGGCCCGGGAGGACTTGAACCTCCGACCAATGGATTATGAGTCCACTGCTCTGACCAACTGAGCTACAGGCCCCCTAAGACTAGCTTTTCCAACTGTACTGCATGTACCTGTAAATTATGAGATTACATCGCCGGGACGGGAACCCCACGGATTACCAGGCTATCCTCGACTTTTCATTCTTACCCTTACCAATATCGTTACCAGTCGGAGCCTGGTTCGTACCGGAATCCTGATTTCCGGTAGTAACGGAAAATTAACCCGATTCAATCAGCTTCATAGGACCAAACTCTTACCAGTCTCGATTGATTCTTATTAACTATTGCGACTAATCGACCGATTGCCATATTTGAAATGATCGATTTCTCAGCAACCGATAGTTGACAGTACTATTTTTGCTTTATCGAGCTAAGTTTGGCAGTAACGAAATTCCGGAACGGTCCCTTGATGTTAGGAATATTAGCCAGGAGCCAGGTTACCGTCTTGTTTGTAAATCATGAACTCCTGAATTATCGAACTGAAAACAGTAGGCTTTTCCAGGTGTGCGCAGTGTGCACACTGTGGTAGTACACACAATTGCGCGTGTTTAATATTTCTCGCCAGCTCGATGATGCCGCTAAGATGGTAAGAACGATCTTTGTCGCCGGCAATCACAAGCGTCGGCATGTCTAGTTCAGACAGCCTGTGGGTTACATTCCAGTGTGAAAAAGCCTTCAGGCTGGCTGATACCGCATCGCTGGTCGCAGCTTCCGCGGATTCCATACAAAGCGGGTACATCGGGTCTTGCTGACGTCGATAAAACCAGCTGGCCACGACTTTTTCTGCCACTTTTTTTACGCCCTGTGTTTTGACTTTCTCCAGTGTTTCATCGAAGGTTTCAAACCTTTCGGGGAGCTCCCCCGAACTAGCCGTGGAATAGAGAATGAGTTTTTCAACTCTGTCAGGATTATCCAGTGCTGTCTGCAGTGAAATCATTCCACCCATCGAATGACCCAGGATCGAAAATTTGTCTATTCCGAGTGAATCCAACAGTTTTACCTGGGCACGAGAATATGCCTCTATCGATTCGGCCACACCCTCGTTCGCGCTATGGGAAAACCCGGGTAAGTCAGGCGCGACGACGTCATTGGTATGGCCAAGGGTTGTCATCAGCGGCGCAAAATAACCTGAACCACCTAAAAAACCGTGCTGCAAAATCAGTACGGGGCCATTACCAAATCTTCTATAATTCAATCCCATAACGTAATCTCCTGCCTGTTCTAGCTTGATGCCTGCGGAACGACAAAACTCCGATCCCCTTGTCGATTGGACTGGTTGTAATATGTACCCCGATTATCCGAAAATAACCGGTAAATCGGGCCAAAGGAATGGGAAAAACCCAACACGTTTAACGAATTAATACCTCTCGAACTTGACTCGAACCCGATCCAGTCCCGAACCGACACCGACCGATCCCGAGACGTCGGAAACGAAATGGATTCTCTAAAACAGATGGCCTGGTCGGAATCTCACCGGCATGATGCCTTTACCCTGGAAAGACTTCTCAGTCGGGGGAAATAACGCTTTCGCTTCATTTTGGGATCTTCCTGGGTCAGAATTATAGGAAAATCCCACATCAGACATGGCTCAAATCAAGGGATACAGTCAGTTCGAACGAGACCATGTCAATGAGGAGTAATATGAAGTGAGTTTTAGACGCCTCGGCATGTGAGCTGCTTCACTTTTAACCTTTGCCACGCCATGGAATAGTTTTTTTAATTATTTTTCTCATCCCAATATCAAATAAAAGACCTAGCATTCCCATTACAAATATCGTGATCCATATAACTTCATATTGCGAATATTTTCTTGCAACGTTTTCAACAAATCCAATACCCGTTGTTCCAGCTAAAAATTCTGCAGCTACCAGGGTTCCCCAACAAACACCAATTGCAACCCTGACTCCTGTTAATATTTCAGGTAATGAATTTGGCAATATTACTTCTCTCAGTATCTGCCATTTCGAGGCTCCCAATGAATGAGCTGCGTGTATTTTCGATAACTGTGTTCCTGATGCCCCTGCTCTTGCTGATATAACCATGATTGCAAAAGAGACCATAAATAACAGGAAAATTTTCCCAGAGTTATCTATTCCAAATATTGTAATAATTAGAGGAGCCCATGCGAGTGGCGGTACAGGCCGGTATAGTTCTACAATTGGATCAAAATAACCGGCTGCAAATCTTGATAACCCCATAAACAATCCTAAAGGGACACCACATATAATACCGAGGCCTAAGCCTAATATTACTCTCAAAAAAGAATCCCAGATATGTCCTGAGGGAATGGGGATTTCAAAAGCCTTGAAATCTCCGGTTGCGATATCTAAAACTTTACTCTTCAGATTGGGTTTAACTTTTCCATCTGAATCATGGACTGGATATTTTCCAGGAATTATGTCTGCTATCCAGTCAGGCGTTATAAATCCGACTATCTGGTTTACTCCCATCATTTCATACCAGATGAGAGGGACATTTTTATATCCTTCACTTGGTTTTAAAAGTTTTACAAAAATATTAAATGTGTCAGACGGTTTGGGTAACCATCTACCTGGTCCTTGTTCACTGCAAACATCGCCACTTGCAACTATAGTTCCGCCGGGGAATAACAAAGCATCAAGTACGCTTATACTGCCCTGTTCCTCTCTTTGAACTTCGTCAAATTCTACTATTGATTGATGAACGGAATCTAATACCTCTGGTGGGAAGATATTTGCTCTCGCTACCCTGCCTGCAATTTTGCTAACCTGTCTGATATAGTCTTTTTCTAATACCTGGTCGTCATTTAAATTATTTTTGAAACTTTTTATTCCGCTCTTTATTTTTTCAAATTGCGCAAGAAATATTGGATTCCTGTTTTTAATTTCAAAAAAATCTTCGGCAATTAATTTAATTTCCTTAGCTGCGGCATCAAATTTTAAACCAGTTTTTGTTTCTGGAAGAGGAGGGATTTCCATCCCGGTTTCTCCCCATGAAGTTTGCTTTTTTAACAGTTCAAGTCGTTCATTTTCTTCTTTGGCGCTTTTTATCGGTGGATAGCTTGCTTTTACAAAGTCTTCCTTTAAGCGGGTTATTCTGTCCGCAATATTTTTTACTTTGTTTTTAACTTCCGGATCTAAATATTTTTCATTAGTTAAAGTGGCAATCATTAACTCGACTTCACTGAGCAAGCTAATTAATTTATCTTTATCTGAGTTTTGTATTTTTGATTTTTGAATTATTTTTTTGTAATCATTGATGATTGCTATTTCACGATCGATGACAGAGGTACTTTTTAATTGTCTTTCGTCTATTGGAAAAACATATTTTATGCCAACCAAAGATTCTCTTACTTTTGCAACTTGACACAATTCATTTGCAGAGTCTGGGTAAAAAGACTTTGCAATGTCCCATGAAAAAAACAGCCACAATAATAAAATGGTGCTGGAGCCAGCGATTATCCAGTGAATACCGCCTTTGGCTCTATCCGGGTCTCCAAATACAGCATCTATTTTTTCAGTTTTTACTAATCTGGACTCGTAATAAATCGAACCTATGAGAGCCAGGACAAGTAAAATAGCGATAGATCCGGTAACCATTTTAGTTTTCCTTACCCATTATTTCTTCTTCCATATCCCAGATCATCGTCAGAATTTCTTCTCTCTTGGATACAAATTCCGGATCATTTTTAATTATCCTTAAATCACCTGATAAACCCATCGATGCAAAAGGGAGCTGGTACTCTTTATGTATACGTCCAGGTCTTGGCGCCATGACGAATAACCGTTCACCTAACAATAAGGCTTCCTCAACCGAGTGAGTAATTAGAATGATTGTTTTTCCGGTTTCTTTCCATATTTTTAAAACTAAAGACTGCATTTTTTCTCTAGTTAGTGCATCGAGTGCGCCTAACGGTTCATCCATTAAAATCAACTCAGGATTATTGATCAGGCATCTTGCGAGGGCCACTCTTTGTTGCATGCCACCAGACAGTTGATAAGTAGGTGTATCACCAAACCCACTTAGTCCGACAATATCCAGCCATTCTTCAACTTTTTCTGCAGTTTCAGCTGGATCTTCTTTCTTCATGCGCAAACCAAAGTTTACGTTTTTAGCGACTGTTAACCATTCAAACAGGGCGCCTTGTTGAAACACCATTCCTCTTTCAACACCGGGGCCATTAATTTCTTTTCCCCTTAAGCTGATTTTTCCTGAAGTGGGTCTTAAAAAACCAGCAGTAATATTTAATAGCGTGGTTTTTCCGCATCCTGAAGGGCCTAAAACCGATAACAACTCGCCTTGCTTGAGTGTGAAATTTATATCTTTGAGCGCATGCACAGTTTCCTCTTTAACAGATGGGAAAATCATATTGAGATCTTGAGAAACTAAATCGCTCATAATTTGATTATTTACCACATAAAGAACAGGCACCAATAATAAATTGGTGCCTGTTTGTTTCTTTAATACTATTTTTTCTTACAAACTTTCCAGGAAAGAAGTATCGACTACTTTAGAGTAGTCTTTAAGTGCTGGGTTTTCAGTGGAAGCAAACATTTTGCCCATGTAATCCAGAAGGTTAATGATTTTTCCACCTTTATTGAAATACTGGGATTTTTGCTCACTGACTGTTGGGAAACCAAATCCTGACATCTGGTTCTTTGTTTTATCCAGTGTCATGCCAGCGTCTTTGGCTATGGATGCCATATCAGATTTGCCGCCGGCAAATTTAGCATTGTACTCCTGGTTGACTTCTATGAAAGTTCTAACCATTTCCGGATTTTCTTTTGAGAACTTATCAGTAACAGAAGTAATATCAATACCAGTGATACCGGAGTCATAGGCTTCTTTTACAGTCATAATTAGCTGACCACCTTCCAAAGCTTTATCAATAGAGTTTTTACCAAACAAACAAGCCATAGAAACGTTACCGTCAATTAAAGCAACGGCTCCATCGGCTGGTTCCATATCAACAACCTGGATTTTTGATGCATCAACTCCTAAGACTTTCATCATTTCCTGGTAAACGTAGTCAGCCATTGTTCCCAGTGGAACGGCAGCTTTCATACCTTCCAGGTCATCCGCATTTGCCTTTGAAATGCTTTTGTCAACAACGCAGGTGGTACCACCCATACCATAAGTAACAGCAATTTCTACCATTTTGATTGGAGCTTTGGCGTTAACAGCATTTACAAAGGGTGCCATACCCTGTGAGTATGAGATGTCGATATCACCTGAAAGCATCGCTTCAGTCATTTCAACGCCTGTGGCAAAGTTAGTCCACCTAACAGGTACCCCAAAAGCCTTATCAAAAACATTTTTAATTTTTGCTTCCTGGTTTGGCGTTGCCCATTCTAAAAAGAACGCAATTCTAACTTCATCGGCTGCGGCATTTGCAGCTGACATACCTAAGTTAACGGCAACAATACTTCCTAGAATAAAACCAATAATTTTTTTCATTTTTGCTCCTCTGATTTAGATTTTTTAGTCTCTATTAAACTAGAACCGAGTTTGCCTTTTTAATAAGGTTTTCGACCCCGAACGCCGTTATATCACAGGCTGTCTTCGATTGTATCGATTTTTCAAGAAATTGTATCGGGTGGTAAAACAAGTGACTGTCGACCGTTTTACCAACAAGTGATCAGGCCTGGAGTTGAATCGTAACTCACGCAGAAATCACGGGATAGTAGGGATAAACGTTTGTCTGGTGGTAAGTAACCGTATTTGCAGGTGGCTGGGGATTATGGAAGCATCTGTATTTTCGCAACAGTACCAGGCCGAACAAGCCTCCATTTCACCTCGCGCGCTCAGCCGCGGAGTCCAGCCCTTTAGCGCAGGCTACGGGCGAAATTGCGCAGGTCCTCGATCAGCAGCGCCGGCTGCTCCAGTGCGGCGAAGTGTCCGCCACGCGGCATTTCGCTCCAGTGAGTGATGTTGTTACGCGTTCGACATAAGATCGCGGGGGCAAGGACAGCATTTCCGCCGGGAACAGCACCACCGCGGTCGGCACCTCGACGCGTTTGCCGTCGGGCGACAGGATACGCCCGCCTTCCTCGCGCCGGCCGTAGTAAATCCACGACGCCGTATTGAAGGTGCCGGTAACCAGGTACACCATAATATTGGTTAGTAACGAATCCTTGCTGTGTACACTCTCGATGTCATCGCCATCAAGATCAGACCAGTCGTGGAACTTCTCCAGCAACCACGCGGCGACACCGACCGGGCTGTCCATCATCGCGTAACTCAGCGTCTGCGGGCGGGTCGCCTGCTGCGTGCGGTAACCGTCCAGCATCACCTGGTCGCGCTCGAATTGCTCGGCCCAGGCCTGCTCCGCCGCTCCCTGCGGGCCCTGTGGATGACGCATGGTCATAATGTTGATGTGGATCGCTCGACAGGTCGGCGCGTGGTCAAAGCCGAGCCAGGAGGAAATAGTGCCGCCCCAGTCGCCCCTGTGCGAGATAACTGTCGAAACCGAGAACACCGCTCATCAGCTTATGCAACAGGTCAGCCATCTTGCGCGGACCGTAGGGGCGTGGCGGTCGCCCTGAAAAGCCGAAGCCCGGCAGGGACGGCGCGATTACCTCGAAAGCATCGTCGACACTGCCGCCGAAGCGTTCGGGAGGCGCGAGTGGCTCGATAATGTCGACGAATTCGACCACCGATCCCGGCCAGCCATGCGAAATGATCAATGGTAACGGCGCCGGCCCGCTGCCCGGCTCGTGAATGAAGTGCAGATCGATACCGTCGACCCCGGCCCGGTAATGGGCAAAGCGATTGAGTTCGGCCTCGTGTTTGCGCCAGTCGTATTCATCGACCCAGTATGCGCAGAATTCCCGCAGGTAATCGAGGTTGGTACCGTAGTCCCAACCGCCGTCGTCCGGCATTTCGTGCCAGGGAAACTGTGCCACGCGGTTACGAATGTGTTGGAGCGTTGAATCGGCGATGCCGATACGAAACGGGTGGATATCATTCATGCGGGGTCCTGGATAGTGTTTCAAGTCGTATGCACAAAACGGCCAGTAAGGGAGTACTGTCAACTTAACAAGCCAAATTATACAATCACTTAAGGCAAAACATTATCGATTCTTCAGAGAACGTGCGTTTGATTCGTGGTCTCAGATTACTTGCGCCCAAAATTTGGAAGCCGCTTAGTTTACTGGGGTTAGGGTCATTTTATTTCCTGATTACCCCCAAGCTTCAGCCAGGCTTAGAAGGCGTTGAGGCATGGGCGGTGTACGAACTGCTGCATATCCGAGTCGTGCAATCATGTCCTCAAGATTAAAACGGCGGTTAAATCGATAACAAAATTCGCCAGGTAACGAGGTAGGTGCCGGTCACTGACCGCATGATAAGAGCCGTGCATTGAATTTTTGACATTACCGATCATCGTGTTAACCCAGGTGAATGCTTCTATCGCAACACAGGCAGGTCCACCACCCGTTACAATCGCTCCATGCTGGCATCCACTCTTCTCAACAGCCCTAAAGCAGAACAATCCATCCGATACGACATGACTACCTGCAGATAAGTGCCGTTGTGACCATCGAGCCAGTTCTTCTTTTCTAAACCCTTTCAATTTCGTCATTCTCATCGCGATAGGGCGCCCTCCCTCATTCGTTTGTACGGCTGCCACAAATGGCGTTTTACCTGACGCTCCGCGACCTCGCTTGCCTCCCTGGCGCTGGCCACCCCAGTAGACATCATCTATTTGAATATGCCCGGATAATGGCTGGCTATCATCACGCTCCTTCATCACTTGTAACAGTTTGTGCTTCATACGCCAGGCCGCATTATAGCCGATGCCTAGCTGACGCTTCATGCTCAGTGCTGAAGTACCATTTTTGGATTGTGTCAGCAGATACATTCCAAGAAACCAGGTCGTTAGCGGTAACTTGGTGTACTCAGAAATGGTTCCGCTAATCACTGATGTCTGCCGATGACAGCGGTGGCATTGATATACAACTCGAGTGGAGATAATGCAGTGACTGCTGTACCCACATTGCGGACATTTGAAGCCATTGGGCCATCGCCACTTAAAAAGCGCGTCGTGACATTGCTCCTCAGTGCCAAACTGCTTAATAAACTCCGGTAAGCTGTAGAAGTTTAGACCCAATCTGACACATCACTAAATCAAGCTGAGCGCAGCGAAGCTTGATTTAGTGAGAGTTACCCGTTTAGATGTAACTGCAATATTAACATCCAAACAAAGAGGTAACTCTCATGTTCCATACTAACGATAAAGTCATTAAATATAAAGTCGGCCTACTCAATCTGGCTGAAGAACTCGGAAACGTCTCAAAAGCCTGCAAGATGATGGGCTTATCCAGAGATACTTTCTAGCGATACAAAGCCGCTGCTGATGAAGGTGGCATTGAAGCACTTTTTGATCAAAACAGGCGTATCGCGAACCTCAAAAATAGAGTTGATCCTGCGACTGAATCCATCGTCGTTGAACACGCTCTGGAAGAACCTGCCCATGGGCAGACCAGAACCAGCAATGAGCTACGCAAAATGGGGACATTTGTTTCGCCGACGGGCGTACGAAGTATTTGGTTACGCCATAACCTGGCTTGCCTTAAAGATCGACTCAAAGCACTATCCGATAAAGTGGCCACTGAAGGCCTGATTCTTACTGAGCCTCAAGTCGCTGCCATGGAACGCAAACAAGATGACGATCAGGCCTGTGGTGAGATAGAAACAGCCCACCCTGGCCTGGCTATTTGGGCTCGCAAGACACTTACTATGTGGGTACATTCAAGGATATTGGCCGAGTCTATCAGCAGACGTTTATTGATACTTACAGTAAAGTCGCTCATGCCAAGCTCTACACCACCAAAACGCCGATTACCGCCGCTGATATGCTCAATGATCGTGTGTTGCCGTTCTATGAGGAACAAGAACTTCCCATGCTGCGGATTCTCACCGACCGTGGTACAGAATATTGTGGTCGAACTGACCAACATGATTACCAGCTCTACCTGGCTTTGAATGATATTGAGCACACCAAAACCAAAGTCAGGTCACCGCAAACCAATGGCATTTGTGAACGCTTCCACAAGACCCTTCTCAATGAGTTTTACCAAGTGACCTTGCGTAAGAAAATCTATCAATCGATAGAAGAATTACAAATTGATCTTGACAAATGGCTCATCAAATACAATACTCAACGAACTCACCAAGGCAAAATGTGCTGTGGGAGAACGCCGATGGAAATTCTCATCGACGGCAAATCAATCTGGAAGGAAAAGTTTTTGAACTAAACTTAACCTGACAGTCGGTTGCTGATAAACGGGTAACTGTCAGATCAAGTCTAAACTTCTACACCTGACTGAACGCCTCGGAGTGCAAGGCAGGCATTGATATTGCGCTCAGTCCTGATAGGCAAGTACTTATTCTTCAGGCAGGCCTGCTGGTCGTAACCCACGCATATGGGTTTCGAAATCGCTTTGGTGACGAAATGCTTGGCTGAGATGTTGGCGCATATCGGATATCGAGCAGTGCGACTCGAAACGTAACACATCACCGATAGCGGCCTCTGCCTTTTCAGGCTCTCCGTTCAACGCCAACGCGGCTGCCAGCCTACGATAGACAGAACCATTGCCCGGGTTTCGTTGGATTGACCGATTGTACCAGTCGATTGCCGCGTCATAGTTTTCGTTGAAAAATTCGGCAACGCCGCGGTAAGTAAAATAGAATTGCAGCCAGGGACCGTTAGGGCTCAAGCGGATTATTGCATGCTCCAAGTACTCTACAGCCCGTTGATAGCTCGCTGATCCACTAGTTAGCATGAACGGTGCCGAAAAGCTCGTAGGCATAGGTGCAATGTGAGTTGAGTCTCAAAACAGTTTCGCCTTCCGCAATCGCCGCATCGTGTTTGCCCGTCAACCAGTAAACTTCTCCCATCATCGAATGCGCCATCTCATCGTAAAGAAGAATGGGCTGGAAACGTTATATTATGGGGTGGTGATAACTATGAAATCGAGTTTTCCGATGAAACTAGAAAGGTGTAACAAGCATAGACTGGCGGATGTTCTCCACCCTTGCTTTGGGCACTAGGCAATAAAATCACATGATCGAAGATCTGCAAAATTACTACAGACAAAACGGAATTCTCTCAACATCCTTTACCTGCGAACATAAAGGAACAACGCCAAGATAGTTGTACAACATTCACAGGCCCAAAATCTGCCTTTGTCAGCACTGGATATGAGGCGAAATTACTGCCCCGATTATTATTTCTATCATTGGATTCTGGGAGTGGCATCAAATGCAATGAAAATAGGCTTCCACTACCTGTTAGGCAAAAGGAAGAAGTAGATAGGGATATATTGTCTTTGCCCAAGCATAAGCATTGGTTTCGAACAAATGAATTGGCATGGTACATTTTCAAGCACTTCGACCCAGACATTAAAATTCAAGAAACGAGAAAATATTTTGCCCATGCTAATGCGGCAAAATGCTGCATGAATAATGTACAAAGAAAAAAAGCAAATGCGATTTTGTTCAAGAATTGCAAAAGGTACTTGCGTGGTGAATTATCAATACTGTCGCCAAAAATTTTGTTCACTCAAGGGAACGAAGCAAAAGAAGCTATTGGGACGATACGCGACAAAATCATCAGGTGCTTTGATGAGTTCGCCTCAATAATTGAATGAAATGGCAAGCCAAGTATTTTGGTTACATACATACCACCCCAATAATTGGGGCGCTTTCAACAAGCAACGGAGTTTCGATAAAAAAAACAAGGGTCATGACAAGTTAAGCGGCTCTTTACTGAATATTCCAAGCAAAATCTTGTAAAGATTTTGCTTGCGATTGTTGAATCTAAATTCACATTCTTTAAGATGTAAATTGAATGTACTTTTGTCCATCCCTTTAAACTTTACCAACCTAGTTTTTGCATAACCCCAAAATGATTCTATGCCATTAATATGAGAATTTCCTCTGGCGAATTCATTCTCACCATGATGAACTCTAAAGTGCTTCTTATAACCAAAATCTACTAAACCATTATACCCACGCCAGCCATCAGAATGAATAACACTATCTATACTTGTTTTACCTCTAATTATCTTGGTTAAAATCGGTGCAGTGCAATCCGGAACAATCTCAGTATAAACTTTATCACCGCGTTTTAATAAACCAAATACTTTGGTTTTACCTTTGGCGCCACGACCACGCACACCTTTGACTCTTTTTGCCCCAAAGTAAGATTCATCAACTTCAATCTGTCCCACTAATAGGGCAGATTGGTTGGTTGAATCTCTGGCAATCCGCTTGCGAATTGCCTTTAAATATTGATTAATGGTTTGTCTACTTAACTTTGTTAATTGTTGGATTTGAACGGCGTTCAAATCCAAAGAAAAATAGCGAATAATTTCTCTAAATTTATGCTCAGAAATTCTTGAACGAATTACATATTTGTTTTTCATTGTCATAACAATACTTTATCATGTTTTTAAACATGCTTAATTTGTCATGACCCAAAAACAATATTGCTTTAGGATGGGTAAAGTACTCAGGCCTGATTCATGGATTTATACAAGAAAATTCCTAACACTGCCGTACTCTATTCTTCAGTTATTTGGAAGGGCATCAAGATCCCTAATTTATAGAAGTACTGTCTTGTCTGGTATATTTGTCTGATGTGTTAGGTACCTGTAAGGAATGCTTTTCCATTTTCTTTTATCTGAAGTTAGCACTAATGAGAATTCTGGCGCGGTTGAAATAAAGCGTCTGATATTATCCCTTGGAACCCCATCAGCACATCCAAGGTTTTTAATGTCACTCTTTTCCTTCTTGTTCTGCCCTGCATTTGATGAGGCCACATCGCAAACCTCACATAGAACTATAACGTTCACATCTGCATCTATTAGGACGATGCCATTGCCTTGTGAATCATCACTTGTCGAAACGTGGCATTCTCTGACAGTACACTGAAGGAATTCTTTTTTGAACCATACCAATGTTGATATTGTTCTTTCAGCAGTGGCAAGGATATTGATAATCTCCACCAGTTTTTCAGATTTTTTTCCGACAAGCAAGTTTGGACTATAGTACTTCTCGACCAGAATATGACAAGTTTCGGGCAGTCCTATGAGACCCGGCCAGGAATTCTTTGCTCCCCGTTCGCAACCGGCCATCCGCCTGGACGTCTATACGAGGAAATATAAACTCCCTTTTCTAACCCAAATCAAACCAAAAAATCCTAAACCCCCAAGATGACTGCCGCATTGAAATGGATCGATCGATGACTAACCGCCTATCAGTATTTAGCTGGCACTGGAAGGTGGATATGGAGACTGGGGGTCCATTCCTGGCCGAAAGTTGCTACTCACTTTCATGCGATGTGGGGCGACTTTGGGCACTTTTCAGCCTATCACTATCCAAGCACGCAGTCGGCAGCTCTCTAATCCCAAGCAGCCATTCAGACGAGAGCAAATCTTAAAACGTTGCCAAGACTGGATGCCAACTAATACAAATTAAGGAATTTTCCGAAACTTACACGATTATCGGTACGATGTTAGAGCCCTTACAAACCGAGGGCTCTGGAATAGGGTGATTTACGTCAGGAAAAGTCAGCCTTTGGATTGCACCTTAAACTGGAAAATAATTTAGTAAGACCGGAGATTTTTATCACAAGAAAATGGCTGAAAGCCGCATAGCTAGTGGGGATGGTGGGCCCGGGAGGACTTGAACCTCCGACCAATGGATTATGAGTCCACTGCTCTGACCAACTGAGCTACAGGCCCCCTAAGACTAGCTTTTCCAACTGTACTGCATGTACCTGTAAATTATGAGCCCCCTGCTCTGACCAAACTGAACTACAGGACCATCGTTTACGAAAGATTTTCCGTCGTCCCTGAAAATAAAACCCGAACACCGGCGTTTTCAGGCTCGCACGCCTGTGCACCATTATACCTGCGCATGCTGACCTGCAACGACAATACAATCTCCATCATCAACTGACCAGAGCATTTCAGAAATGCAGCAAAGCGACCCCGGTCGTCAAGCCAGGAAAACCTGGTTGGCGGACTCAGCCGCGGTCAGATTTCCCTGCCATCGAGAAACAAGGCTGTATCAATACAGTGGCAAAAAACTCCAAAGAGCGCTCCCAGGCCAGGAGAAGGCACTTCGGAGCTATGCCGTAACACTATTAAAACGCGATTAAACCAACTACAATGAGAGAATCGCGTTAGTCCGGCTAATAACGAACATGAAATCAGAGGCGAAAATGGAAGAAGCAAGTCAAAACGCATTTTTGAGCGGTCTGCTTGACAGGCAAACTCACATCAGTGTCTACCTCATAAATGGTATAAGGTTACGCGGGAAAATTGTGTCTTTCGACAGCACAGTCCTGTGTTTGAAGTCAGCGACAACGCAATTGGTCTACAAGCACGCAATATCCACTGTCACCATAGATCAACCCGAAAGAAACAGTAGTTTCCGTAACCCCTAGCAGGCAGAGGCCGAGAGCCCCGCAACTGTGTTGAATGTCAGACCCGTCCCGGCTTTTTCAGATAATTATTTCTGGTTGCTGAATACAGGTTCGAGCCCGCGGTACGCGGTTGTGGATCCTGGAAGCGCAGAACCGATCCTGAGAGCCTTGGCCGTGCACCGCGGAAAGTTGGAAGCGATTCTTGTCACCCATCATCATGCTGACCACGTGGGGGGGATAGAGGATCTGGTCGCTCGTTTCCCAAAAGTCGTCGTTTATGGGACAGACGATACACGCATTCCCGGCGTGACACAAACCGTGAAAGCAGGGGAAACGGTTTTTGTTGAGTGCCTCGACTGCACATTCGACATCCTGTTTGTTCCGGGACACACAAGCACCCATGTTGCGTGGCACGGAGATTCCAAGCTGTTTTGCGGTGACACTCTCTTCGGGTGCGGATGTGGCCGCCTTTTCGAGGGGACGCCGCAGCAAATGCATAATTCTTTAATTCGCTTGCGTTCTCTTCCGGATGACACCGAAATTTATTGTGCCCACGAATACACTTTGGCGAATATGGCTTTTGCCAAAGCCATAGAACCAGAAAATCGGTCTCTGCAAAAGCGGTACCTGGCGGCACGTAATTTGCGAGAGCGAGGCGTGCCGACTGTGCCTTTCTTTCTAAAAACAGAAAAAGAAACGAATCCGTTCCTGCGCTTTGACAATCCTGAGTTTGTATCAGCTCTTGAGCAACGCACCGGAAAAACTTTTTCCTCACCGGTTGCGGTCTTTGCGTACGTACGCGATTGGAAAGACACCTTCAGAGGCTGACCGATCTCAGAAACCTGCTTGACGTCTCACCCTCGGCGAACCAAGAGCCTGGCCCTTCGACAAGAATGGATGCCCAGAGCTTTGCCAGGCACTTTGCCCCGACAGAAAACCTGGCTTCGCGACGGAAGGAAACGTGCCGCAGGCAACTAGGCAACGACATACATTCCATCAATATTCAAGGCTATAATCACCTCTCTTTAACCATACACGGACTCGCCCCTACTCAGGTATAAAAATGCAGCTGTCACCATATTTGAACATCGCCACACGTGCGGTCTTCAGCGCCGGAAAAGTTCTGGTTCGCTGCTTGAACCGTCTGGAACCATTGGGGGCCAGGAAAAAATATCAAATCAGTCTGATCAATGAGGCGAAACTGGAATGCGAGCAGGAAATCGCTCAAACACTGCTCGAAGCATTTCCGCAACATGCGCTTCTAGGCATAGAAATTGGCAAGGTCGGCATTCCTGACAGCGATTATCTGTGGTTGGCTAAATCACTGGATGGCACGACAAACTTTGTCCGTGCGTTGCCGTTTTTTGCAATATCCATAGCCTTGCAGCGTCATGGCGAAACACTGGTCGGGTTGATTTATGACCCTGTGCGCAACGAATTGTTCACCGCCACAAAAGGTGGCGGTGCCTGGATTGACAAACACCGTATCCGAACCAGGGAACGTGCTGGTCTTTCTGAAGCCATTTTTGGCATCGGGCTTGCCTGGGAGGAGTCGCTTGATGGTCGTTATGAACATCAAGCCAAAAAATTAATATCCAAGCTTGCCGAGACTCGCAAGAGTGGTTGCACTTCCCTGGACCTGGCTTATGTGGCTGCCGGCAGACTGGACGGGTGGTGGTCCTGCGGGCTGAAAGCGTGGGATATGGCAGCCGGCGCATTACTGGTTGCTGAAGCCGGGGGGGTGGTTTCTGATCTTACCGGGGAAAGCACCTACCTTGAAAACGGAAATATGCTTGCAACCACAATGTCTTTGCGGGAAGACGTGCTCGCACTTTATGAGACGGAAGCCGCCAGAGAAGGTTCGGAACCCTCTGCTGCTGCAACACTGGTGGAAGAAACTCTTGAAGGAACACCAGGGCCGGCTGGTGAACCACTCAGCGATGAACATTCCGACCGTGACCGGCCCGAAGAAAGGGCGAACAGAAACCAGGACTCGTCGCACAACGAAGGGCAAAACGAATCAGGAAGTGCCAGAAGAAGCCAGCGACCTGCCGAACAACCTGGACCAGCTGGTGAACCACTCAGCGATGAACATTCCGACCGTGACCAGCCCGAAGAAAGGGCAAACAGAAACCAAAACTCGTCGCACAACGAAGGGCAAAACGAATCAGGTAATGCCAGAAGAAGCCAGCGACCTGCCGAACAACCTGGACCGGCTGGTGAACCACTCAGCGATGAACATTCCGACCGTGACCAGCCCGAAGAAAGGGCAAACAGAAACCAAAACTCGTCGCACAACGAAGGGCAAAACGAATCAGGAAGTGCCAGAAGAAGCCAGCGACCTGCCGAACAACCTGGACCAGCTGGTGAACCACTCAGCGATGAACATTCCGACCGTGACCGGCCCGAAGAAAGGGCGAACAGAAACCAAGACTCGTCGCACAACGAGGGGCAAAACGAATCAGGGAGTGCCAGGAGAAGCCAGCGACCTGCCGAACGGTCTGGATGGGAAGCACGCGGGAGAACACCAGGGTCGGCCGGTGAACGCTTCGCTTCTGAATATTCCGGTCGTGCTCGCCCTGAAAGAAGAACGAATAGAGACTCGGACTGGTCGTACAGAAAAAGGCAAAACGAATCAGGGGATACCAGAAGAAGCCAGCGACCTTTTGCCGAACGGTCTGGATGGGAAGCACGCGGGAGAACACCAGGACCGGCCGGTGAACGCTTCGCTTCTGAATATTCCGGTCGTGCTCGCCCCGAAAGAAGAGCGAACCCTGAAAGAAGAACGAACAGAGACTCGGACTGGTCGCACAGAAAAAGGCAAAACGAATCAGGGGATACCAGAAGAAGCCAGCGACCTTTTGCCGAACGGTCTGGATGGGAAGCACGCGGGAGAACACCAGGACCGGCCGGTGAACGCTTCGCTTCTGAATATTCCGGTCGTGCTCGTCCCGAAAGAGGAGCGAACAGAGACTCGGACTGGTCGCACAGAAAAAGGCAAAACGAATCAGGGAATACCAGAAGAAGCCCGCAGCCTTTTGCCGAACGGTCTGGATGGGAAGCACGCGGGAGAACACCGGGACCGGCCGGTGAACGCTTCGCTTCTGAATATTCCGGTCGTGCTCGCCCCGAAAGAAGGGCGAACCCTGAAAGAAGAACGAACAGAGACTCGGATTGGTCGCACAGAAAAAGGCAAAACGAATCAGGAAATACCAGAAGAAGCCCGCAGCCTTTTGCCGAACGGTCTGGATGGGAAGCACGCGGGAAAACACCGGGACCGGCCGGTGAACGCTTCGCTTCTGAATATTCCGGTCGTGCTCGCCCCGAAAGAAGGGCGAACCCTGAAAGAAGAACGAACAGAGACTCGGATTGGTCGCACAGAAAAAGGCAAAACGAATCAGGAAATACCAGAAGAAGCCCGCAGTCTTTTGCCGAACGGTCTGGATGGGAAGCACGCGGGAGAACACCGGGACCGACCGGTGAACGCTTCGCTTCTGAATATTCCGGTCGTGCTCGCCCTGAAAGAAGGGCGAACCCTGAAAGAAGAACAAACAGAGACTCGGACTGGTCGCACAGAAAAAGGCAAAACGAATCAGGAAATACCAGAAGAAGCCCGCAGCCTTTTGCCGAACGGTCTGGATGGGAAGCACGCGGGAGAACACCGGGACCGACCGGTGAGCGCTTCGCTTCTGAATATTCCGGTCGTGCTCGCCCCGAAAGAAGAGCGAACCCTGAAAGAAGAACGAACAGAGACTCGGACTGGTCGCACAGAAAAAGGCAAAACGAATCAGAAAATACCAGAAAAAGCCCGCAGCCTTTTGCCGAACGGTCTGGATGGGAAGCACGCGGGGGAACACCGGGACCAGCTGATGAACGGCTCGTCACCAAACATTCTGTCCATGCTCGACCCGAGAAAAAAACGAAAGAAACTTCGGACAGACTGCAGACCAAAAAACGAAACGAAACAGACTGTGGAAGCGAAAAACGCGATCAGAGAAAACAGCAAGACAGCCCGAAACAAGAACACCACAATCACCCGGCCAAGTCTCCTGAGTCAGCAGACAAGGCGCCTCACCGTCACATTTCACAGAACACCAAACACCATGACAACGTCGATAAATCTAAGCTCAAGGAAATACCGGATGACAAAAGCCCCGTGACCTGAACATGAATGACAAAAAAGCGGGCAAGATGACAAAACTTTGCTCTTGGAAGATATTTTGCAGAAAATCGGAGACATGCGAGGCTGGTCGTGCGTCTTGAGTGGGCAGGCTGATGCCCGCGTCGATGGCGATGGGAGAATTGCATCACCTTGCGCGTAAAAGGGAAAATTTATGAAAAGGATCCCTTTCTCCTGAATTGTAGAAGTTTAGACCCAATCTGACACATCACTCAATCAAGCTGAGCGCAGCGAAGCTTGATTGAGTGAGAGTTACCCGTTTAGATGTAACTGCAATATTAATATCCAAACAAAGAGGTAACTCTCATGATCCATACTAACGATAAAGTCATTAAATATAAAGTCGGCCTACTCAATCTGGCTGAAGAACTCGGAAACGTCTCAAAAGCCTGCAAGATGATGGGCTTATCTAGAGATACTTTCTAGCGATACAAAGCCGCTGATGATGAAGGTGGCATTGAAGCACTTTTTGATCAAAACAGGTGTAGCCCGAACCTCAAAAATAGAGTTGATCCTACGATTGAATCCATCGTCGTTGAATACGCTCTGGAAGAACCTGCCCATGGGCAGACCCGAACCAGCAATGAGCTACGCAAAATGGGGACATTTGTTTCGCCGACGGGCGTACGAAGTATTTGGTTACGCCATAACCTGGCTTGCCTTAAAGATCGACTCAAAGCACTATCCGATAAAGTGGCCACTGAAGGCCTGATTCTTACTGAGCCTCAAGTCGCTGCCATGGAACGCAAACAAGATGACGATCAGGCCTGTGGTGAGATAGAAACAGCCCACCCTGGCTATTTGGGCTCGCAAGACACTTACTATGTGGGTACATTCAAGGGTATTGGCCGAGTCTATCAGCAGACGTTTATTGATACTTACAGTAAAGTCGCTCATGCCAAGCTCTACACCACCAAAACGCCGATTACCGCCGCTGATATGCTCAATGATCGTGTGTTGCCGTTCTATGAGGAACAAGCACTTCCCATGCTGCGGATTCTCACCGACCGTGGTACAGAATATTGTGGTCGAGCTGACCAACATGATTACCAGCTCTACCTGGCTTTGAATGATATTGAGCACACCAAAACCAAAGTCAGGTCACCGCAAACCAATGGCATTTGTGAACGCTTCCACAAGACCCTTCTCAATGAGTTTTACCAAGTTACCCTGCGTAAGAAAATCTATCAATCGATAGAAGAATTACAAATTGATCTTGACAAATGGCTCATCAAATACAATACTCAACGAACTCACCAAGGCAAAATGTGCTGTGGGAGAACGCCGATGGAAACTCTCATCGACGGCAAATCAATCTGGAAGGAAAAGTTCTTGAACTAAACTTAACCTGACAGTCGGTTGCTGATAAACGGGTAACTGTCAGATCAAGTCTGAATTTCTGCACCTGATGCCATACTGTAGAAGCTGAAGGTCACGGCAGTCCCGGTCCAAGCTCTGATAGACAGCATCGCCTCCTCCGATGGTCGCGTAGCTTGCGCGGGTCATCCTTCTTTTACCGACCACACCTGGCATTTTCGTGTTGCCTGCAAAGCGCGAGATGGAAAATATCAGCCCGAAATTCACCACGCCCCCATCGCAAAGTGTCGCGCGCGACTGATGTGGGCGTAGGCAGGCCCTCACGGGAAGCGATAGGTTCATTGCATCGGGGCGCAAGCCGGATTCAGGTGGGGGCAGGAGCATTTCAGTCCCACTTGGCGTACGCCTGTCAAGTTGCCGACCCGTATTGTAAAACGACCTTTACCACAGCTTTCGCCCTGCTGTCCAGTGCCGTTTTGGCCTGCAACTTTTTCTGCCTGGCATTTTCCACCATCACCATTCTCAGTCGTCTGAGCTGTGGGATTTCCCTGCTACCGTAACTGGAATCCCAACACCAGGCATTTTTCTCTGACACACCCTGCTGTCTTGCCAAATCGGAGACAGGCATGGAAGCAGAATTTTCGGATGGCCCATCCATCACCATTGATTCTGAAGGCACCACAAACAGCAGACCCTAAAGTATATTTTCCGATGCTCCAGCAAGAGCGACGATACTTGCCCGAGTGAAACGACAAATCGACATGTTGAAAGCCAGTAAACCCCCGACCCGAAAACCACCAAAGGCATCGTGGCACAAAAGCCTGGAAACTGCCAAGAAGAGTATTGTTATCCTGCAGTCAACACCTGTTCTTCCAGCATCGCCACAGGCTCATGACGACGACACGCAAAGGTTGAAATCATGCGCTACCTGCCCGCGTCCGCCAGGGTTCAGTCTTTTCGTCGCCCACCAGAAGACCGCAAATTATGCTCCACTACCAAAATCGCCGCTTCAACACGCGAGTGTACTTTAAGTTTCTTGAGCGCAGCTTTGACATGCAGTTTCACTGTACCGACGGCTATCTCCAACAGCAGTGCAATGCTTTTGTTACTACGCCCTTCTGCCAGTAAATTCAGCACTTCATTTTCACGTGGCGTCAGTTTTTCGGACAGGGCCTTCCTGCCTTTTACCACACCCATCCTGATCAATTCATAACTTTCGCGCATCTCATCGGGAATGACTTTCTCTCCTTTTAAGAGACTATGGATTGCCTCGACAAACTGGTCTGGGTCCATGTTCTTCGTCAAATACCCCTGCGCACCGTTATTCAATGCTTCCGCCATATCTTCTGGATCACAACTCGTGGTCAGCATCGCCAATATCGCCTGGCAAGCTTGTTTGTGCAGAGTTTTCAGTACATCTATTCCGTCCTGCTTCGGCATTCTGATATCAATCAGGACCACAGTCGGAGGTTCTTCAAGAATGTGCTGTATTCCTTCTGCTATTTCGCCGGTTGAAACAGAAATACGGATACCATGCTGCGTCAGCATCCGACATAAACCATCCCGAAAAAGGGAGTGATCATCAATGATGGCCACACTGATGTCTGTCATTTCTCTTCCTCAGTCAATGTAGTTTGTCTTCATTTATCTGAACGCGCCTGACTGTAGACACGCCTGCAAATGGCTTTTCCAGGCCCGGCGCACCGCCCTCCGACACAGTATATTCCAGTCGAACACAAACCCCTTCGCCAGGCTCGCTATCAATGTCCAATCTGGCACCAATAGCACGCGCTCGCTCGCCCATCATGCTCATTCCGTAATGCCCCCTGACACTGCCATCAACTGAAGTCGATGCCCCTGGCATCCCCACACCATCGTCTTCAACCAGCACAACACGCTGGTCACCAGAGGGTTGTCCTATAAAAACGCGTACATTTTTCGCCGCGGCATGCCTGACAACATTGTTCAGTGCCTCTTGGCAAATCATTTGCACTTCAGTGACATGTTCTTCAGGCGGTTCTGTTGCGTCCCCCGCACTGTGGAAAAAAAAACGGATGCCCGGGTTTTCATATCGAAAACGTTCCAGCATGTCACCAAGGGAGCGTGTCAGCCCCATGGTTTTTTGCGCAAGCGGTGGGGCACGAAAGTGCTCGATAAGCTCTCGCACTTCCAGATTAGCAGTCTTGACCGTGGCGTCGAGTCTGCCCAGTTCTTCGGGGAGCACTTCATGCTCACTTTTTTCCACGTGACGGTGCATAGTACACACTTGGAAGCGAAGGCTGCTGATGGTTTGCGCCAGAGAATCGTGCACTTCCCGCCCAATACGGGCGCGTTCCTCCAGTATCAGGAGTCTGTTGCTTTCCTCGTCCAGTCGACAGGCTTCAATCGCCATCCCGAAATGCCGCACCACGCTGCTAAAAAGCCCGGCAAGTTCTTTCCTCCTGGCAAAAAGCTTTTCCTTCAGATACAGGCTACACACACCAATCAACACACCGTGCGTCAGCATTTGCAAAACCAGCCTGGATTGTTGCTCATCATCCTGCAGGTAGGGACTGTCCATGGATAAAAGAAGGCGATTTTCGTCTTTTATGAACACGCCTCTGGTAGCCAATCTCATCATTTGTCCGCCGCCAAAATTTTTGCGAATGACGACACGATCAATCCCGAGTACATCTTCAAGCGTCCACAGCATGGTGGACAGCAAATCATTCAACCCACGTCTTGTATTGATTTCGGTGGCAAAGTTGTACAGCATGGCGAGAAAACGGGTTTTTTCTGCCACGTGTTCCATGTGAATGCTAAGCTGCTCACTGGCATTGTTGCTTTGCGATTCCAGCATTTCCACCATGGTATTGAGATCGCCTTCCATCTTGGAAAATACCCCGTTGCCTTTCGCCACGAACAAGCGCGCGGAAAGATCTCCAGCGTGGACTTTCATCAACCAGTTGCGCACATGGTGGGCGGGCACAAGCAGGTCTCGCGCCAGCAAATAGCCAAGCAGTAACAAGGTGGCTAAAAGCGACACCGCGAGAACGGCCTGAAATGGAAAAGAAAGAAAGAAATCTTCGCCTCCCGGGGCCGGCAACTGTGGCCAGAAAAACAGCGAGGCTGCTAACAGTGACAAAAACACCAACATCACGACAAAAAGCAGCCAGCCACGCCACAAGTCTGTCCGCCGCCAGAACTCACCACCACGCACGCTCGTTGATTCTGTGGGGGGCTCTATCAGTGATGCGTCAGGCTGATTCATTTCATGAGCTGGTTTCCAGTTCCCTTGTCAGGAACCGGAGTCACAGGAATTGCAAAAAACGACATCAGGATCCACGGCGGCAAGTTCCGCATCATGCTGGGTCAGTCTGTCAATCAATTCCCGGACAGCCTTTGAAGATCCCAAGGTCACACCCTTCCAACAGCAACATCGATCACCACCACAAAGTCACGCATAGAGTCCCGTCAAATAACGAAAACGATCACCGACAATGCACGACACCCCAATCCCCAACGGCGCTCATTGGGAACCACCCCTATTGCGCGCCTCGCCACTGCACACTACCTTCGCTGCACCCTAGTGTAAAAACACTTGGATGTCAAATTGATAACCAGCACCACAAACCATCCTCGCACCGTCATGAATACGACAGATGCGCGAGCAACCTGTGGCACAATCAAGAAACCGTCGGAAATAATGTGGAATATATTCCGCAAATCCCGGATTTTTAAAGTCACAACCCAGAAAACCACCGCACAATCACAGTGAAGCAGGAAGATCAGGACCCGCTTGAAACGCAGGAATGGCTGGGTTCTCTGGATTCTCTGGTCGAGAGGGAGGGCACGGAACGTGTCCACTACCTGTTGCAAAAACTACTTGACCGTTCCCGGCGACTCGGTGCAAATTTGCCATGGCAGGCAAATACCGCTTACCTGAATACGATACCTCTGGAGCGCCAGCAACCCATGCCAGGCGACCCGGCCATTGAACACAGAATCCGTGCCATTACCAGATGGAACGCGGCAATGATGGTCGTACGGGCAAACAAAAAAAACCCCGGTATCGGCGGGCATATCGCTACTTTCGCGTCTGCCGCGACACTGTACGATGTCGGATTCAATCACTTTTTCAAAGCTCCCGATGCAAAACAGGGAGGTGATCTGGTTTTCATCCAAGGGCACTCCTCTCCCGGCATTTACGCTCGTGCATTTCTTGAAGGCCGGTTCGATGAAGCAACCTTGGACAACTTCCGTTGTGAAACAAACGGGAAGGGGCTGTCGTCCTACCCCCATCCTCGCCTGATGCCAAAATTCTGGCAGTTCCCGACCGTCTCGATGGGGCTGGGTCCGATTATGTCCATATACCAGGCACGCTTTATGAAATATCTGGACGACAGAAAATTGTTGGACATGAAGGAGCGAAAAATATGGACCTTCATTGGCGACGGAGAAATGGATGAGCCTGAATCACTCGGTTGCATATCGCTTGCCGGCAGGGAAAAACTCGACAATCTCATTTATGTCGTGAACTGCAATCTCCAGCGCCTGGATGGACCGGTGCGCGGCAACAGCAAAATTATCCAGGAACTGGAGTCTGTCTTCCGCGGCGCCGGATGGAATGTCATTAAAATCATTTGGGGTTCGTACTGGGACCCCCTGCTCGCAGAAGACCACCATGGCCTTTTGCTCAAGCGCATGGAAGAAGCAGTGGATGGCGATTTTCAAAACTACAAAGCCCGCGACGGAGCGTATACGCGCGAGCACTTTTTCGGAAAATACCCAGAACTGAAAGCCATGGTGTCGACAATGACTGACCAAGACATCTGGCGATTAAACCGCGGTGGGCACGACCCACATAAAGTGTACGCCGCGTATTTCGAGGCCGCAAATCATCACGGGCAACCAACCGTCATACTTGCAAAGACCGTCAAAGGTTATGGCATGGGAGAATCGGGAGAAGGCGCAAATAAATCGCACCAGCAGAAAAAGATGGGACACGACGCGTTGCTCAACATGCGCAATCGCTTCGACTTGCCGCTCACAGACAAACAGGTTGCCAACCTGGAGTACTTGAAATTGCCCAAAGACACCAAAGAATTCCTCTACCTCAAAGAAAGACGAGATCAGCTGGGTGGCTGGTTGCCAAGGCGGCAGTCAAATCACATCGCTCCGGCATTGAAATTGCCGACTCTGGATGTTTTTGACCCCCTCCTTGTGCCGGGAAGCAAACGTAGTTTTTCCACCACCATGGCGCTCATCCGCATCCTGACGCTACTGTGCCGCAACAAACAAATCGGCAGACATATCGTTCCCATCGTTCCCGATGAAGCGCGCACATTCGGCATGGAAGGTCTGTTCAGAAAACTGGGCATCTATTCCTCAGTGGGACAACTGTACCAGCCGCAGGACATCGACCAGATCATGTTTTACAAAGAAGACAAATCGGGACAAATCCTCGAGGAAGCGATCTGCGAGGCCGGAGCTTTCTCGTCATGGCTTGCCAGTGCCACTTCCGCTGGAACACATGGCATTGAAACCATCCCTTTTTATATTTTCTACTCCATGTTTGGGTTTCAGCGCATTGGCGACCTGGCGTGGGCGGGCGGCGACATGGGAGCGCGCGGGTTCCTCATCGGGGGCACCGCCGGACGCACGACTCTGGCAGGAGAAGGCCTGCAACACCAGGATGGCCATAGCCACGTTTTTTCTTCCGCCTACCCCAGCTGTATATCTTATGACCCCTGCTACGCCTACGAACTGGCAGTCATCATTCATTACGGCCTGGAAAGAATGTTTCAAAATCGGGATGAAGTCTTTTTCTACTTGACGACCGCCAACGAAAACTACGAGCACCCACCACTGCCGGAAAATGTCAGAGAAGGGATTTGCAAAGGCATGTACCTTTTGCAAAAAGGTACTTTGAAAGCTCGTCCCACAGTGCGCCTGTTGGCCAGCGGCGCCATTTTACGGGAAGCGATAAAAGCAGCCAAAAAACTCGCTGAAGACTGGGGCGTCAACACTGATGTCTGGAGCGTAACCAGTTTCACGGAGTTGCGGCGCGAAGCCATGGCAACCGCGCGCTATAACCGGCTGCACCCGGAACAGGAACCACGTCGCTCATACCTCGCTCAGTGCCTTGCCGACTGCGATGCCCCAATCGTCGCCATTTCCGATTACATGAGCTTACACGCGGATCAGATCTGCCCCTTTGTTGAGGCGCCTTTCCAGGCACTCGGCACCGATGGTTTCGGGCGTTCAGACACACGTGAAGCCTTGCGTGCTTTTTTTGAAGTCAATCAACAACACGTGGTCGTTGCCGCCCTGCATGGACTGGCCGAGAAAAACCAAGGCGAACACAGGCAGGTCAGCAAAGCCATTGACAAGTATGGTTTGGCCACCGACACCTTGCACCCACAAAGCCGATGAAAAGCGGGTGACTGGATTCCGCTTGCTGTCAGACACAGACCGCCCTTGGAGTTCACTGGGATGAGACACGAAATACGCGTGCCGGACATAGAAGATTACGACACTGTGGAAGTCATTGAACTCTTGGCGCAACCGGGCGATTTCGTGGCTATGGATGATTCCATTTTGACCATAGAAAGTGACAAGGCAGCCATGGAGATCCCGTCGCCGGTCAGCGGAAAAATCTCGGAAATTCTGGTCCGGATTGGGGAACAGGTTGCGGAAGGACATTTGCTTGCCGTGATTGAAAGTGCTGAAACTGAAGACACGCAGGTTGAAAAAACGCCAGTCGCAGGCAGTGAAATTCAGGTCTCCTCTCCCGAAGCGCCGTTGCAAAAACCCAAACCCGCGATCCGACCCGACCCTCCAGAGATGCCGAAAACCGCAACGCAAAAACCACACGCCAGTCCGGCTGTGCGCCTGTTCGCTCGTGAACTGAACGTGGACCTTGGAGCAGTCAATGGCAGTGGCCCAAAAAGGCGCATTCTCAAAGAAGACATTAAGTGTTTTGTGAAAGCGAAGCTCAGCGACAAAAAACCTGAGTCTCATCCACCCAGTGAAAAACAAATTGACTTTTCCCGTTTCGGAGAAATTGAAACCGTAAAACTGAAACGTATACCTCGAATCACGGCGACAAAAATGAGGCAGGCGTGGCTGACCATCCCACACGTGACACAGCACGACGAAGCAGACGTGGAAGTGCTGGAAACCCTAAGGAAATCTTTGCAACCCAAAGCAGAACAGGAACGTTTGAAATTGACCATTCTGCCTTTCTTGATCAAGGCGCTGGCCGTGACAGCAACGCTGTTCCCAAAATTCCTCTCATCCCTGAATGAAGCAACCATGACACTCACCATGAAACGTTATTGCCACGTCGGGATTGCCGTTGACACCCCCCATGGACTGATGCGCCCAGTATTGAAAAACGCAGACCAGAAAAGCATTTTTGAAATTGCCGGCGCACTGGCTGAACTGAGTGAACGGGCTCGCAACGCCTCACTCAGGCGCGTGGATATTGACGGAGGATGTATTTCCGTTACCAGCCTAGGGAACATCGGTGGCATTTCTTTTACTCCGATCGTAGCACCCCCGGAAGTTGCGGTACTTGGCGTTTCGCGGATTTTTGTCAAGCCAGTCTGGGACGGGGAACGCTTCGTCCCACGCAGGAATCTGCCACTGGATCTCAGCTATGACCACCGTGTCATCAATGGTGCCGATGCTGCGCGATTCCTCGTTCATTTTTGCCGCCTGCTGACTGACCCGGGGAAGTGGTCTCTGTGACAACCATTGAAACGCAACTCGTGGTAGCTTGGCGGTGGGCCGGTTATAGTGCTGCGTTTCGTGCCGCTGATTCAGGCGTGCAAACCCTCACCGTGGAGCGTTATCGGCAACTCGCAGGGGTGTGCCTGAACATGGGCTGCATTCCATCCAAAACGCTTTTGCATGTCGCCCGTGTCATCGCTGATGCCAATGCTGCGTGATTCCTCGTTCATTTTTGCCGCCTGCTGACTGACCCGGGGAAGTGGTCTCTGTGACAACCATTGAAACGCAGCTCGTGGTGCTTGGCGGTGGGCCAGGCGGTTATAGTGCTGCGTTTCGAGCCGCTGATTCAGGCGTGCAAACCCTCATCGTGGAGCGTTATCGGCAACTCGGAGGGGTGTGCCTGAACATGGGCTGCATTCCATCCAAAACGCTTTTGCATGTCGCCCGTGTCATCACCGAATGTGAAGAACTCAGCGCTTTTGGTGTGGACTTTCAAAAACCACGCCTGGATCTGGAAAAACTGTACGAGCGGAACAACGCGGTGCTGAACCAACTGGGAAGAGGACTTGCGAAACTTGCCAGACTGCGAAAAGTAACCGTGTTACAAGGCGAGGCTTCTTTTATTTCGCCCACCGAACTTTTCTGTGTGTCCTCGGCAGGCGAAAAGCAACGCCTGAAGTTTGAAACCGCCATCATTGCCTGCGGTTCTCGTCCCGCCACTTTGAGCTTTATGCCGAATGATCCACGCATCCTAGACTCCACGAGCGCTCTCGATATTCGCCGGATACCCAAACGTCTGCTAATTATCGGCGGCGGTGTGATCGGTCTGGAAATGGCGTGTATCTATGACGCGCTGGGTACCAGAATCACCTTGCTTGAGGCCACTGGACATTTGTTGCCGGGGTGTGATCCGGACTTGGCAGCCCCATTGATAAAACGGATACAAAGGAGATACGAAAACCTGTCGGTGAACGCACAAGTCACTGCCGTAAAAGTGGAACAAAATGGACTCTTTGCATCCTGGCAACATGGTGAAGAGCAACACGAAGAGATGTTTGACGCATTGCTGGTTGCCGTTGGGCGCCTCCCAAACAGCGACTTGCTTTGCCTGGAACAGACAGGTGTAAAAACCACTAAAAACGGTTTGATCCCCTGCGATGAACAATTGCGCACCAACGTTCCGAATATCTACGCAATCGGCGATGTCACCCCAGGTCCCATGCTGGCGCACCGTGCTTCACACCAAGGCAAAGTGGCCGCCGAAGTCATAGCGGGGAAAACCCGTTCCTTCATGCCATACGCCATTCCGGAAGTCGCTTACACTGATCCAGAGATCGCTTGGGTGGGATTAAGCGAAAGTGATGCGAAAGCACGAAATATTCCCATTGAAACCGGGACCTTTCCTTGGGCGGCAAGCGGCCGCGCACTCGGCATGGCACGCAGTGAAGGTCTGACAAAAATCATTCGCGAACCCGACAGCGGTCTTTTACTCGGAGCTGGCATTGTCGGCAACCATGCCGGGGAACTCATTGCCGAGGCGACACACGCGCTGGAAATGGGTGCCGACACACAGGACCTAGCCCTGACCATTCACCCACACCCGACTTTGTCGGAAACCATCGGTTTCGCCGCAGAAGTTTGCGAAAAAACCATCGTTGATCTACCACCCAAATAAACTTCGCGTTTCACGGAAAAGGCTCCCGAATAGCCGTAAAAGCAAACCGGCGCCCCGTTCTGGAACAGTCGACACCGGGTTAAGCTGAAAAAACTATTTGCAGAGAGGCCGCTGCAGGGAACGGGGAGCATCTGTGCCTTGAAATTCCTCTTGCCGACATGCAGGGCTGGAAAAGCCGCAACCTGTGTCCTGGTGTAAAATCCGGCTTCAGTTATCTGTGGGCTGATTTCACTCCACATTACAGAAATTGTCCGAATCATTCATGGCTTGCAGAGATTTTCGCACGCGTATTGCTGCTTGGTTTTAATCTGCATTTTGACTTGCCAGACAGGATAGAGGCGCTTCGCCATGCCAAACGCTAAAACATTTCAAGGGCTTATCCAAACACTGACCGGCTACTGGGAAAAGCAGGGATGTGTGGTGATGCAGCCTTATGACTTGCCCATGGGCGCGGCTACTTTTCACCCAGCTACTTTTTTGCGTTCGCTGGGCCCGGACCCCTGGCGATGTGTATATTCACAAGGCTGCAGACGTCCAAATGATGGCCGCTACGGTACGAACCCAAATCGATTGCAACACTATTACCAGCTCCAGGTCGTGTTAAAACCTTCCCCCGCAGACATGCAGCGCCTCTACCTGGATTCACTGGAAGCGGTGGGATTTGACCCCCTTTGTGAGGACATTCGTTTCGTTGAAGACAATTGGGAATCTCCCACGCTGGGAGCCGTAGGTTATGGCTGGGAAGTCTGGGTCAATGGCATGGAAGTGAGCCAGTACACGTATTTTCAAAAAGCTGGAGGGATTGAATGTCGGCCGGTTAGCGGAGAAATCAGTTACGGCCTTGAACGTCTGTCTATGCTCATTCAAGACAAAAACAGTATTTACGATCTGGATTGGGGTGCCGGTTTTGGCGGCGAGACGCTGACTTACGGAAAAGTGTTTCAGCGCAATGAACGGGAACAATCCGCGTACAACTTTGAGCTTGCCGACACAGAAGACTTGCAAGACAGTTTTAGTCGATGCGAAAAAACCTGTTTCCTTCTCATTGAACAAAAGCTGGCGTTGCCGGCGTACGAACAAACGATACTGGCCTCCCATGCTTTCAATTTGCTGGACTCTCGCCACGCGATTTCGGCAATTGAACGACAACAGTACGTGTTGCGAACGCGTTCCATGGCAAGCAGTGTTGCCGGGCTGTATGACCGCATGTGTCGTGAAACATCGTCCTGATGTCCAAAACCGAAACCTTGCTTGTTGAAATTGGAACCGAGGAGCTACCACCAGCCTGTCAGCACGAACTGGCTGCCACACTGGCTGAAAAACTGAGGCAAGCCTTGCGTGAAGATGCACGGCTTGCGTTTGCAGGCAAAAAGGTCTTTTCCACTCCGCGCCGCTTGGCAGTGCTTTTTTACAAACTTGAAGCAGCCCAAAACGAAATGAAGAAGCGGGTTTCGGGCCCGCTTCTGGAAACCGCTTTTGATGAATGTGGTCACGTGCAAGCAGCGGCGATTGGCTTTGCCAAAAAATTTAATGTTCAGCCCGATGAGCTGATACGCGATGAAAAAACCGGGAGACTGGTTTGCGATGTCAAGGTTCCGGGCTTGAAAATTGATGTGCTTTTCCCCACAGCGCTCAAGAAGGCGATACAGAGTCTGCATCTGCATACCAGAATGCGATGGGGAGAACATCCCTTTGAGTTTGTTCGTCCGGTACGCTGGCTTTGTGTACTTTACGGTGTCAAAGAAATCAAAATGGAATTATTCGGGGTGCAGGCGAGTCGCTGTACACGCGGGCATATCCACCATTGCCCTGACAAACTCCCACTCCCGAGAGCGGACGATTATCAACGCGTTTTGAGAGAGCAAGGCAAAGTTGAGATTGACCCTGCCACGCGGCGTGAAAAAATTCTTGACGCCGCGCGTATCGCCGCCATGAACGCGGGGGGTTGCCTGCGCGAATCTGAAAAACTGTTGGATGAAGTGGCTGCAATGATTGAATGGCCGCTGGTGGTGGGAGGGGGTTTTGACGAACGCTTCCTGTCCCTTCCTCGCGAAGTCATTTTAGAAACCTTGGAAAAAACATTAAAAGCCTTCGGCATCAGCGATCACACTGGGAAACTGATGCCTGGCTTCATTATCGTGGCGAACGTGGCAAGCAAAAACCCAGCCCGCATTCGCGCCGGTTATGAAAAAGTCGTCCGCCCCCGCCTGGAAGACGCACTGTTTTTTTATGAACGGGACGGGAAGAAATCTTTAGCCGACCGTCGCCCGGGTCTGTCCGGCATCTTGTTTTTAACCGGACTGGGCTCTTTGGCAGACAAAACCCGACGTGTTTCTGTTCTGGCCAGTCAACTTGCTCCGATATGCGGCGCACAAACCAGCGAGGTAAACGAAGCAGCATTACTGTGTAAAACCGATCTGCTGACCGATATGGTGAGGGAATACCCCACCCTGCAAGGAACCATCGGCAAGCACTACGCGTTGCGCGACGGGTTGCCGACGGCAGTGGCCACTGCCATAGGCGAGCATCTTTTGCCGCGCCAGTCCGGCGACACATTGCCGGAAACTCCGGCCGGAATTTCCCTCGCACTCGCTGACCGCCTTGACACCCTGGTCGGTATTTTCTCCACGGGTTACAAAGCGGCCGGTTCCAGTGACCCTTTGGGCACACGCCGGGTGGCACTTGGCATTCTGCATATTTTGGTGGAGCGAGGCATCCATCTTTCAATCGAATACTGGCTTGCGCAGGCGCAACAAGCCTTTTGCAAAATGGGGCTCCCGGACCAAGGCAGTGAAACGAAAATTTTCCTTTGCGAACGATTCAGGACCTGGTGCCTGGATCGCGGTTCGCCTCGCACCCACGTCAGTGCCGTGTGCGCCAACATGCCTTCCGACTTTTATGACGCCAGCCAGCGGCTGTCTGCACTCGAGCAATTCATGCGATCTTCTGAAGCCGTCCGGCTAGTGGAAATCAATAAGCGCATTCGGAACATCGTGCGCAAAGCTCCGGGCACCACAGTCGACACGCTGCGGTTTCAACAGGTAGCTGAAAAAGAACTTTACAACTGTTACAAAAACTGTGTTTTGAAAATTCAAAAGTTGTGCATCAAACGCAAATATTTTGATGCCATGCGGGAGCTTGTACACCTGAGTGACCCACTTGACAGGTTTTTTATCGACGTGCTGGTGATGTGTAAAAACCGGGAGTTGCGCAACAATCGCCTGGCGCTACTAGGCGGTTTGCAGGCATTGTTCCTCGAAATAGCAGATTTTTCTCAGGTCGTCCCTACCGCCCGGGAAAAGGAAACCACCTGAACCAGGCATTCTCGATGCCCTGCTGTCCTCGTCTCAGCAGGGAAAATCAGGGGCTGTCCTGTTTGCGATAAGCCCCTTGCAGGATGACGCGCAAAGAAACACCAGGCGCACTTTGACGGTCTTCCAATTCATACCTGCTATCCGAACCAGCACCATTGATTGGCCGGCCGGCACTCAACACCAAATGGAATGGGAATTGTCCCTCAGCACCATGAGGAAAAGCAAACAAGGGGCGCTGTCCGTCGACAACGGGACGATCGCTCAAAATTTCTCCATTGGCATTCACAACCAGAGCGCGCAGTCCCTCTGCAGACAAAGCATTGACTGGCAACGTGAATGTCAACGCGCCGGGCACGCTAACGTCGCCCACAGTTGTAGATGCCAGCTGATAATTTGCAAGTACAGGATAGGGGATGCCTTCTCCCCAAATCAGAACCTCGCCACCCGACAAAACCCCGGCACTGCGCTCTCCCCCTGCTGCGATCATCGTAAAGCCTTCCTCATCTGAGTACACAACTTTTACCGGCCCAGGTCTCGTCAGTCGACGTCCATCACCCAATTGGCCCTGCTCATTTGCACCCCAGCACCAAGTGTCTCCCGCCGTTGTCAAAGAACAGGTGTGCGCCGCACCAGCAACCACTTGTATGGCTTGCACCTTTCCTGTCTCTGTCGGAAATACCACTACAGCAGGAATCAAGGGGCCCTGAGTTGCAAAATCACGCGGTAAATCTCCACGTACATCACTTCCCCAGCAAAGAATCTGATTCCCTGAAGTCAGGGCGCAGGCATGGTCCCCACCGGAAGTGATGTCCTTTACTTCCCGGGCAATCGTCACTGTAACCGACGAAAAAAGCACCTCGGAGGATGTCGAAGCAAAAGTTCCCCAACAATATACACTCCCCACCAAAGACAGGGCACAACTATGCGAATCACCCGCAGACACAGACGTAAAAGACATCATCTGAGGCAATGTCGGGGAAAAGTTTTGAGTATCCGAGTTCGAAAGCAGGTCACCCAACTGCCCCAGGTCGTTACTTCCCCAGCAATGGATACGCCCGCTTACCCCCAGCGCGCAGCCGTGGTTTCTTCCCAGAGCTACGTCCACCGCACGCTCAGGCAAGGCGATGGTGGTGGATTCGAGCGCGTTTCCGGCTGGCCTGATACGCCCCTGACACTGTATTTCTCCGTTACCCAGGAGCAGACAGTTGTGCCCCCCTCCAGCCACGACCGACACGATAGGCGTAGACTGACTTTCCACGAACTCTGATTGAACCAGCGCCGGCAGAAACTGAGCACCAAGGTCGGCAATTTGTCGGAATTCATTCGCGCCGGAACAATAAGCCCGCGCTGTACTGTGTTGGACGCAAAAGTGCGTGCGTCCCGCATCCACTGCCAGCGTTTGTCTGGCAGTCGCGTCACGGCCGACAGTAATCGCCGGCAAAAGCCTGGCGGTCAGTGCGTAGTCGCTGTCTTTGTCTCCCGGCCGTATAGACAACAGATGGCTGCTCCTAAACGGCACCTCCATGCTGTGCACCCAGTAGCTTTTGTTGACAGAAATATCACTTCCCTTGTCCAGAGTAACAGTGAACGTTGTCTCCCGATGGCTTGAAATCAAGTGCAACAACATGGTGCCGGTGGTTGCTTCTGGGGATACGCTTTTGTCTCGGGATGCATACTCCCCTGCCATGATTTCCTCAAGCGTGACCGTTGCCGTATCGACTCGTAAAATGAAATAGCGATCTTCACTCAGTCCCGTCCGCGTCTCATTCACTTTCGGAGGAGTTGCCAAGGTATAAACCCGGAGCGCCTGGACACAGTCCCGTTGCGGTTCTTCGCCCACGCAATACCAGATATATTCAGGATCTGCTTGATTTCCGACTGCTGAGAGTTCAATGCTGTACTCAAGCACTACCTCAGCGACTGTAGCAGTTGATTTTATTTTAGCGGACCGCAAGGGGGAAGAGGCGATGGTTGCTCTGCTCGTCGCCAAGTACACAGTAACCGTAGTGTCTATCTTGGGCCCTGCTACCACTACCCGGTCACGAATGGAAGAGGGGACATCGCCAACAATGATTGACGAGAGCTCGTGGGTCAGGCGGACTTGATTTTCGCCGCTGAGCTCCAGTTTCGCGCCAGCAAAATATCGCCCGCCGACCAGACTAAGCCGCAAAGGCTCCGAATCAAAAAATATTCTATCCAGGCCCTGGGAGGCGGGTGACCCCGGCAAAGTAAACTTCAGGTCTTCGGAAGTGCTTCCCGCCGGCCAATTCACATCCTCGCTTGATACAGGCACACCGGCTCCTGCGACTGCTTCGAGTGTAAACAGGCGTGAGGATTGCTGTACCACCGCCTCCGGAATACTTGCACGGATTGTGAGCGAAAAACCGCGCGCCCGGTCATCCACGGAAAGTGCTGCCAGCTCGTAGCCCGCTTTTCTCAGCGGCCTGGCCTCTCCCCAAAGCAAATAATTTCCATCACTCAGGGTCGCCAGACTCAGCCGCCCCCCTGCCGCTATTCCCACGACCATCTCCGGCAGAGATTCCACAAGCGTCGGGAAAAGAGAAATCGTCATTCCTGCACTCGCCGTCTCTCCGAAAATGTTGCCACCCCAGCACCAGACATCTCCGTTGTCCAATAAGGTGCAGGTATGCAACTCACCGGCGGCGATTGCAAGCGCATCTTCCGGCAAGGGAACCCGACTGGGAAAAGGACTGTCGCTTAACACCCCGGTACCGAGCTGCCCGGCACTGCCATCGCCCCAACACCAAACCCCGCGGTCATTTGCCAGGGCACAGGTGTGATTCGACCCGGCGGCAATCTGTTCAACCCGTAATTCGCCAAACCCCACGCGCACTGGAACCACACTGAGGCGAAAAACCGGATGGGCGTTTTCTGCGCTGACCACAGCATTCCCCAATTGCTGCTCCATATTGCTTCCCCAGCAATACAACTCTCCATCAAGCATAAGCGCACAACTGTGGGATGACCCGGCGGCAAGGCCGACAACAGGCTGGTCATCCCGAAGCTGTACCCGAACGGGTGTGCTGAAAACGGTCGTTCCACCACTGAGCTCCCCATAATTTCCCCTTCCCCAGCACCAGACGCTGCCGTCACTGATCAAAGCACAACTATGCGCCGTGCCTGCCACTACTTCTATCGCCCGTCGATCCCCAAGCGACACCGGGACGAATTCTGCCAGCGGCGTGGTCTGCAAAGGCTGGGCAAGTTGCCCGGAACGATTATCCCCTCGACATTGAATACCCCCATCGCCACCCAGAATACACATGTAATCTTCGCCAAGCGCCGTGGCCACAACCTCTGTGGAATCCATGACCGGAATCAGCCCGGAGAAATACGAGACCCGCCTGGAACTGATTTGGCGGCTTTGATTGCTGCCGGCACAGTTCACCTGCTCCGACTCCAGAACACACCAACTAGTGTAGGGCGATTTTTTACCGGCTGCTGTCAATGGCAAAAGACGAACTGAAAAAGCATAGTGCTCATTCCCAACAACAGGCTTGACTGCAAAGTAGTAATCAACGCTCTCGTGATCAAGGCGCAGAATTTGATTGCTCTTTACCGGCAAGTTGTTTGTGCCGGACTTCAGAGTGGATTGAAGCCCAGCTGTGCCGATCAGGTGGATTTGTAACGTTGAACCCGTTGCGGGCAGCTGATCGGTGCTGCTAACCAACTCCAACTTGTACTCCGCAACAGTGATTTCCCGTATCACAACCGGCCCGCGACTGGCTTTTAGATGAAAATATCTGTCCCCTTGCAAAGCCGTCAATATGCTCAAAGTTCCGGCATCCTCCAAATAAGGAAGATCCGTCACGATCCGGACTTTCATATTTTCATCGTGCACAGTCACAAAAAGCGTGTACCCCACACCGGTTTCAGGCAAAATGGTGGTCAACACATTTTCGCCGGCGGCAAAACGGAGATTGTGCTCAAAAATTACATCGCCCCCGGTGCTTACCGCATAAAGAAACACCGAATCCGGTTTCGGTTCGCTTTCCGACAAAAGCGAAAACACACTGTGCCCTTCCTGCTCTATCTGCAAAGAGTTGCCTGACTGGTACTGCAGGCGTTCTGGCCGAAAATTCTCTTCGCCCCACTTAAGCCACTGTCTGCTTTCTGCGGAAAGACCGGCAGAAGAAAAACCCCCGGCAGCTATTTTCAAAAACCGGTACGGAGAACCATCGGATTTCAACACTCTCAAAGGGTTGGCAGATGCCGCAATGTCAATATCACTGTTCGGGGATTGCTCTTCACCTGTTGAAGGCGGTCGGCAATAATAGCCCCCACCATCATCAGGATCCTGCGAAGCTGTTACGGCGCAAGCTGGATTTTCCGGCGCAGGAAATTGAACCACCGTAGTTTCAATCTCATTTTCATTCAATGGCAACTGAATTTCTTGCATACCTGCAGTTGTAGTACACGTGGTTTCAGAAGACCCTCTGTCACAGCTAAATCCGGCATCACTGAGACCTGACAACCGGTCATCAGCAACCCCGAAACAACGCTCTTGATCCGCAAGCGTTGTTTCGGGGTTGCTCGACGGGCAAGACAAATCGCACTTTTTCACCAATGCGCATGAGGAAAAATTATCCGCGGGAAACTGGGTAATCGTGGTGCCTCGCGGGAGTTCTAAAGTTACTGTCTCCGTAGTACCGCGCATACAGAAGACAACCGTTGTTTCGTCGACCCTGGTACAGGAATAATCACTTGCACCAGCTTCACCGGGCGGCACTGGCGTCTGAGCTGGAGTGGAAACTCGCGAAGCATCCGCAGGGTCCAAACCCAATTGGCTGGCGATGCCATAACCCCAACAACGCATTTCGCCGTCAGACAACAGCATACAGGCGTGCAGGCTGCCCAGCACAATGTCAACAATCGTCGTACCTTCGGGTAAATCCAACTGAACAGCTACTGGATTCGTGCTGCTTTCACGTTTGCCATAGCCCAGCTGCCCATAGTCCCCGTTCCCCCAACAATGCACCGCAAGACCACTAGCCTGGCGGGCACAACTGAAGTTGTAACCAGCATCAACCTGGCCCACACCGCCCAGGTGGCCCACACCGCCCAGGCCAACCACCGACAGCGGCCGGGTGCTGCGAATTTGACCGGAACCAAGCTGTCCCTCATGGCCATTCCCCCAGCAAGCAACGCTTTGGTTTTCAAAAACCACGCAGGCGTGATGTCCACCCAGACCGAGGCCAGTGGCAATCTCCACTCCATCAGGGAAAGGAACGGGTTGAGGGACCGTGTTGGTTTCTCTCTCCCGCTCTCCAACCTGCCCGAAAATACCGTAACCCCAACACTGAATTTCCTTGCCCTCTTCGGCAATGGCGCACGCGTGATCCCGACCCGCGTCCAAGTCTGTAAACAGTTCCGCCTCAGGCGTGCGCAACACATGTGGCAGCGAACGCGAGTCGACTGTCCCGGTTCCCAGCTGCCCATAGTAGCCATCCCCCCAACACCAGATACTGCCGTTCTCCAGCAGCACGCAAAAATTGCGCTCCCCGGCAACGACTTTTTTAACAGCACTGTGCGCAAAACTGGCGGTTTCTACCAAACCTGGAATATAACCGGCCGGCAGATTTGAGACTTGTCCGGCGCTGTTTTCACCGGCGCAAAAAATCTTTGATTCCTGCCAAACACAGTAATGGTTAACAGGCATCAGCTTTCCGAAGCTTAGATTTTCATAAGTGGACGGAGCACCGACAACTGTGCCCGCAAGGATACACAGGACCAAAACAAGAATTCGACGCGCGAAAACAGGAGCACCTTTATGCGCCATACCAAAACACCTCGTCCCTACATTTTTCCTGGTGCAACTCCACCCCCCACTCTCCCTCCGGACAAGGGACTCTCTTGAAGACCGGAGCACAACCACTACGCCACCGACCACATACAGGCACTCCCGGAATGGTTCCGGGCCCGATAAATCCGTCAGTTATACGTCAGTACCACACACCGGTTCAAAGAACTGACAGCTTCACCGGCACCGGGTACAACCGGACGCTCTTTACCGTAACTAACTACCGAAAGCTGGCCGCGTGGCGCACCTAGACCAATTATCAGGTTTTCAACCTCGCTCGCCCTGCGCAAACCGAGTTCGTAGTTATACTGCCGAGAAGCAACTCCGTCTGTATGGCCGGCAATGTTTAAAACCGCAGACGGATTCACGCGCAAGTACTCAGCATGCCTTTGCAACTCGCCAATATAGGAAGCCGGCACGGTGAACTTCTTGTAGTCAAAATAGACTGTGGTGGCGGCAGGCACCGCATCCTGCGTCATGCCGAGGCTGCTGTCCGGACCATCCCCGTAGTCGTCAATATCCAAAACTTCTTCTTCCACTACCACTTCCACTACGTTGCCGTCTTCATCCACATAAATTACATCTTCTTCCGTGTAAATCACTTCCTCGTCCGGGATATCCATTTCCTCTTCGGAAAAATATTCCTCCTCGTACTCTTCATCACCGGACATGTCCCAGTCAAACAGGGTGGAACACGCTGATACACTTGCCGTCAAAACAAAAATAAAAAGCAGTCTGTAAATTCCCGACATGTCCAAACTCCGCAGTAAATCGGTTAAACCCTCATATGTATTTGGGAAGGCCTGTAATCACACCTCGTCGCGTATTGCACCACGAATTAGAGAAAAACGCAAACTGCCACAGTCTGCAAAAACTTCAAAAAACCGGGCTGTACCGTTACGCGTATTTCAGTCGCTACGTCCGAGCAATGTAAAATTTTCAGCTTCGTCACACCCTACTTCTATGACCTGTCCCGGCATGAACGCCCCGCTGAGCAATTTTTCCGAAAGGAGATTTTCAAGATCATTATGGATCACTCTGCGCAGGGACCTGGCTCCGTATCGCGGGTCATATCCCCTGTCGGCAAGCAGTTCAACCACTCTATCCTCCACTTCAAGCGACAGGTCCTGTTCCTGCAAACGTTCGTTCAATCGGGCGATTTGCAAAGCACAGATTTTGCGAATATCAGCCCTGCTCAGGGCATGAAAAACCAGCATTTCATCAATCCGGTTCACAAACTCAGGACGGAAAAAAGCGCGCGCCCGGTCTATAACCGCTTCTTTCATGGCTTGATATTCGTGTCCGGCAGCAAATTCACCGATCAGTTCACTTCCTAAATTCGAGGTCATCACAATGACAGAATTTCGGAAATCTACCGTTTTCCCCAATCCATCAGTCAACCTGCCGTCATCCAGAACCTGCAACAGAACATTGAAAACGTCGGCATGCGCTTTCTCCACCTCGTCCAGAAGGACAACTGAATATGGCCGAGAGCGTACAGCTTCCGTAAGATAGCCCCCCTGCTCATAGCCCACGTAACCAGGTGGGGCTCCAATCATGCGCGCCACCGAATGCCTCTCCGAAAACTCGGACATATCGATGCGCACCATCGCGCTTTCGGTATCAAACAGGAAAGTCGCAAGTGCCTTGCATAATTCTGTTTTCCCAACGCCGGTCGGTCCCAGAAAAAGAAAAGATCCGTTCGGTTTGCGGGAATCTGATAATCCGGCGCGGGCCCTCCGTATCGCATTTGAAACCGCCTTGACAGGTTCGGCCTGGCCGATGACACGTTCCTGCAACGCGCTTTCCATTGTCAGTAATTTCTTTTTTTCTCCCTGCAGCATTTTGTGCACGGGGATGCCGGTCCAGTGTGCAACGACACTGGCGATTTCAGCCTCGCCAACGCTACTCCTGATCATGGCGTCTGGATTGCCATTCGGCACGGAAGAACTGACCAGCCGCTTTTCCAGTTCGGGTATCCGTCCGTATTGCAGTTCGGACATTTTCGCCAGATTGCCTTCACGCCGTACCTTTTCAAACTCTATGTGCGCCTGTTCCAACTGTTCCTTCAGTTGTGCCGCTCCCTGCATCACGGCTTTTTCTGCATGCCACACTTCTTCCAGGTCTGCATAACTTTTTTCAAGCTGCCCTATTCCTGTTTCCAGGTCCGCAAGCCGCTGTCGCGAAGCCTCATCTTTTTCTTTACGCAACGCTTCCCGTTCGATTTTCATTTGGACGAGTCGCCGCTCAAGCCTGTCAAGCCGCTCCGGCTTGGAATCCATCTCAACACGAATACTCGATGCCGCTTCATCAATGAGATCAATCGCACTGTCTGGCAAGCGTCGGTCGGTAATATAGCGTTGCGACAAACGAACCGACGCAATAATCGCCGGATCCGTGATTTCCACCCCGTGGTGAACTTCGTAACGTTCTTTGAGCCCGCGCAAAATTGAAATGGTGTCCTCTTGCGAAGGCTCGACCACCAGCACCTTTTGAAATCGCCGCTCCAACGCCGCGTCTTTTTCAATGTGCTGACGATATTCATCTCTCGTCGTAGCCCCCAGGCAATGGAGCTCACCACGAGCCAGTGCCGGTTTGAGCATATTCCCGGCATCCATGGCACCTTCGGTTTTTCCGGCACCCACCATGGTGTGGATTTCATCTATGAACAGCACCACGTTACCGGCCTCCTGCTCCAATTCTTTCAACACCTCTTTCAGCCGCTCCTCAAACTCTCCACGATATTTAGCGCCGGCAATCAACGCCCCCATATCCAAAGACAACAGCCGCTTTCCAACCAGTCCTTCCGGAACTTCACGATTCACGATGCGCTGTGCCAAGCCTTCAACGATCGCAGTTTTCCCGACGCCAGGATCTCCGATCAGGACCGGGTTGTTTTTGGTGCGCCTTTGCAAAACCTGCACCACTCGCCGCACCTCGTCGTCGCGACCGATCACTGGGTCCAATTTTCCTTTGGCAGCCAGTTCAGTCAGATCAATGGTGTATTTTTTTAGTGCCTGCCGCTGATCTTCAGCTTGAACGGTGTCGATCTGTCCACCTTTACGAAGCGTATCGATCGCTTTTACCAGGGCGTCTTCTTTCAAGCCCACAGCGGACAACAGTGCCGCTTCGCGACCACCAAGCTGCAACACGGCCAAAAGAAACATTTCGCTGGAAATGAATCGGTCTCCACGTTTTTGTGCGAGCTGCTCGGAATGATTCAGAACTCTCGTCAGTTGTGCCGATACGTGAACTTCTCCCAGCTGTCCTTTGACCTTGTGGAAGTCGTCAAGTGCCCGGGCACTGTTCATTTGCAGCTTTCCTAAATCACCACCAGCCTGTTGCACAAGTTGTGACACAAAGGACCGGTCGTCCTCAAGGAAGGCATGCAAAACATGCAATGGTTCAATGAACTGATGGTCGCGAGCAAGGGCAATGGATTGCGCCTTGCCCAGTGCCTGTGAAAGTTTTGCGGTGACGCGCTCGGGGCTCATACTGCGTTTGTCACTATGACTGAAACCGGAGGTTTTTCAACCAGGCTTTGCGAAGCTCAAACAAACCACGCCACCGTTGCCATACGCCCGCACTGCCCGTCGCGCCGGTGAGAAAAAAATCGCTCCGCATCCGTGTGAGTGCATCGGTCTCCCCCATAAATGCTGTTGACGCCGACACGAATCAGCCGGTTCCGGACAAGCAAGGGAAGATTTGCAAGCCATGCTCCGGTATTGTTTGGCAGAAACGCCAGTGCATCGTCCTCGTTTGCATCCACGAAAACAGAACGCACATCATCCCCAACTTCGTACGCACGTGGCCCGATAGTCGGGCCTATCCACGCCAGCACCCCACCCGGGAGCACACCAAGTGCCTGCACCGTCGCTTCCAGTATGCCAGCAGCAAGACCACGCCACCCTGCGTGGGCGACCGCAACCGAGGTACCGGTTTGGGCGCACAAAACCACTGGGGAACAGTCCGCCGTAAGCACCGCGCATGCCTGACCCGGCTTGAAGCTGACGCTCGCGTCTCCCGACGGCATCCGAGAAGAGTCCTGGCCGACCATGACGACTTTGTTGCCGTGTTCCTGTTTCAACCACCGAGGTTCGGCAGACAAATTCAAGGTCTGTCCCAATAATCGCCGATTATGCAGCACGATTTTCCACTCGACCCCGGGGACTGAACCCAAACTAAAACCGTCACGATCACCGTCGCTGTTGCCGATTTCACGGGTGGTCGTACAGGCATAAACATTTCCGGGCGCCGGCCAGTCTGGACGTATGAATTCAAGATTGTCTGTTCTCTTCATGAAGACATCAGTTAGCCGAAAACATTCCGGTTCGCTAAAAATCCGTCTGAATTATATCCCGCACATGCACAGGAACAATATTTATCAAATCGTACAGCGCGCGCAGCGGTTTTTTATATCCCGCACACTACGCAGGAACAATCCATAGTGGATGGGGTTTTTCTTCAGAAGAAAAGCAAAGGTTGCCATTGCCGTCACGGAAAAAGCGGGGTGCCTGCATCACCGGCCTGCCATCAAGACATTCAGCATCAAAAAACAAAAAACGGGCACCTGTCCTGACATTTTCAGGTCCCCGTTTGGCAAAAAAAGCAGTGCCCCCACCATTCTGTCTACCCAAGGCCGAGATCTTTCGAACGAAAATCCGGCAAGGAAACATCGCAAAATTGCTGGTCGTTCTGGTTCCCTGAGCAAATGGGAGGCACGTACCTTATTCGGACCATCGACCAATGGTGAGTTCCGAGCAATCGCAGGATGGTGTTTCTGTATCTGAGTTGTGGGGGATCCGCACCGACAAGCTGTCAGCACTGAAGATCTGGTCGTTCTGGTTCCCTGAGCGAATGGGAGGCACGTACCTTATTCGGACCATCGACCAGTAGTGAGTTCCGAGCAATCGCAGGATGGTGTTTCTGTATCTGAGTTGCGGGAGCTCCGCACTGACAAGCTGTCAGCACTGAAGCTCTGGTCGTTCTCTACGGCTTTTTTTCAACCATCAGGCCGAATCACATCCACTGTGACGCAGCTCGTGACTGCATGCCAGGCGGTTCAGAACTCTTCCCCATCTGGTGTGGCTTGTGAGGGAAATAACCGGCTTTGTGACTGGCTCCCCGCGCAATTGCCTGTGGCGGCCAAACCGATTTCCCCCCCGTTGCCCCTCGATTGGGAGTGTTTTGAGACATCCGGGCACGCCATCTGGAGGCTCGCAAACTCAATTGCTAATAGAACCCCCAAGCGGGGGTCAGTCGCACCCCACCCGCAGGGGCAGACCCAGTGGCAACATCCAGCACAGGTCGGTTGTCAAGTCGGCACCCCCGCCCCCGCCCGCGCGGGGGAAGACCTTTTGTACCCTAGCTCAACCAGAATGACCAGAAACCCGCCCCCGCCCGCGCGGGGGAAGATACCGCGATCCCTTGGGACTGCCGTGGGAACAAAACCCGCCCCCGCCCGCGCGGGGGAAGATACCGCGATCCCTTGGGACTGCCGTGGGAACAAAACCCGCCCCCGCCCGCGCGGGGGAAGACCCTTCCCCATTGCGGTCGCCAGGGCATTAAAAAGCCCGCCCCCGCCCGCGCGGGGGAAGACCGAACCTCGACGGTCAGGGGGTTTTTGTTTCTAGGCCCGCCCCCGCCCGCGCGGGGGAAGACCCCTGCTGTGGAAAAAGAGACTGAGCTGACAAAACCCGCCCCCGCCCGCGCGGGGGAAGACCCCCCTTGTGGTAAGAAAACCACCGTGAATGATACCCGCCCCCGCCCGCGCGGGGGAAGACCGCAGCTCTAGGCGCGGAAGATCAGACGGGTTTGCCCGCCCCCGCCCGCGCGGGGGAAGACCGCTCAATGCCTGTAGCCCGATGCAGTGCTTCAACCCGCCCCCGCCCGCGCGGGGGAAGACCGCCCAGCCTTAGTGAAATACTTAGACTCAATCACCCGCCCCCGCCCGCGCGGGGGAAGACCTTTCGTTCGGGTTCCAAGTCGTTGTTTTGTGGCGCCCGCCCCCGCCCGCGCGGGGGAAGACCCCTTCCCTGGGCAAGATAATCCGCAAGGACTACACCCGCCCCCGCCCGCGCGGGGGAAGACCCTTCCCTGGGCAAGATAATCCGCAAAGATTACACCCGCCCCCGCCCGCGCGGGGGAAGACCCCACCTTTCGAGTAGAGAAATTCGCGTAATAAACCCGCCCCCGCCCGCGCGGGGGGAGACCGATATTGGAAACGGAACTGCTCGGCTAAGAAAAGTCGGTACCCCACCCGCGGGGGCAGACCCGAAGACTACATTGCCCGGAGCTTGGAAAAACCGACCGGAGATTGTCTCTCTGGGTGCTGTCTTAATTTACGGGATTCATTTTTCACGGCAAGTTTACGCTCTTTCGCAGTTTTTTGCCGGTCTGCTCCTTTCAACCGTGGTCTGCTGCTATAGTCAATCGGGTCGTCAACACTTTTAAACAAGGGGTCTTCTACAGGCTCAACTTCATCACCACGACACTCGACATTGCTGGCGGCTTCCAGAAAAACACGATGCAGGGCATCCAGAAAGACCCGCCGGTTTTCAATATTCTCTTCGGCATATTTGAGCGCAGCCCCTATTGCTGCTGGAATGTCTCCGGGTGGCTGACCTTCTTTCCATATTGCACGACGCGCTGTAGAAGCTTTTTCGTCGCGCTCAAGTTGACCATTGCCATCTTGAGGCGACAAACCATTTGCTGCGTATTTTTCTTTGTTCGAGGGGTCTAAGCTGGTGCGAATTTCATCCTCTATCATGTTCAAAAGCTCAAACCGGTTTTCCCGGGTTTTTTCGCGATAGCTAGGCGATCTACAGCCATCTGACAAGGTGCAACAACTGCGCCAGAGGCCCACGCCTGCTGGAGGAGTACCCGGATTTTATTTGACCAGATGATCGGCTCTGCTTCATCACAGACATTGCACTGTAGCCCAGTCCTAGCTTATTGGCGCGGTTCACTGCTGTCCAAGCATTCATATAACTCACTTATGGTCTTATTTTTTTCATACCGATCACTCCTCAAAATTCGTTGAAAACAAGTTTTCCGCCAGCACCTCAGCGAAATCCATGCAGCGATACCCGCTCTCAGCCCGTTATAATCATAATCCCGTGGCGATGTAAACGACAGCCAACCAGGCAACTGCAGGTAAAAGAGATCCTGCAATATAAGCCATGCGTCACAGTGATGGCTCTGGTTCCGCTCGCTATCCCCTATGTCGCGTCATACAACGACAGCAGCCGGCATTGACGACTCATGACCGGCCTGGGATGATGACCTCAGGCCGCCACCTGACACTCCTTCCGACTCGTAGCTTGAATCCCTTTTCATCGTTAGGGAATATGCACGCTCGTAAGGAGGGAACGTGCCTTCGTAGCGTTTGCCTGTGATTGTGGGCTCCTTAGACAGCCACTCTCTCCACTGGCCGGTCAATTTGCGGTCAACGCCGAGGGCATCTGCCACAGCATAGTCAAGGGCTTTACGGACTTGATCGGTTACGCAATCGCGCAACCTGCCGAGCGGTACATTCTTGATTTCTTCAAACACCCTTACAAGTTTGTCGATGTCGACTTTGTCGGGATCGGGCAGTCGTATGGTCTTCAAGTGCCCTGTTTCGAAGGCGGGATATGTTAGTGTCTTGCTGCGGCGATTGAGGAACTGTATCACGCCGAACGAAGAATTGAGAAATGCAACATAGGCTTTGGCAATCTGTTTGTCGAAGACACCAATGGGACGAAACGCACTGCCGAGAGCCCTGCGGTCGCTGTAGACAGCTGTCAAGCGCGAAGAGGTGGTGCTAAACCTTGCTGCGACGGGTCATCCGTCACTGCGCTTGACAAACCGCACTTCTGCCAGGCACGCCGATTTTACACTGCCCGTCAATCAGTCACGAATGGCGTGACGGTTAAAACCCGAAACTCAGGGACGCTCCCTTGCCTGGTTCAGCTGAGCGGGTCGGGAGCAGAATTACAGATGCTGTCTCGGCATTCCCCGGCAGGAAAAGAATGGCTGGACTATGGATTTCCGATTGGAGTGGACTGAATGGGATGGCAGAGCGCCTGCCAGTTGTGACCCCCTTTATACCGGCACGCAAACTGTTGGCAATGTCTGGAATGCGCATGGTTTCGAAATGGTGCGGATGCCACCTGTTGTCCTCTCGGTTCGGGCGTCGTTCAGCTCAGTTATTGCACAGTTGCTTTCTCAAAAGATTGCCAGCCACGTATGTCCAGGCCGTCAGCATGGTTTTGTGTTCACCGCGCGCCAACACCAGGACTCGCTTGTAGAAACTTGAGCCACCAGGACGAAATCCCTCCAGGCGGTCAATATCAGGAAGACGAGATGCCGGGCCGGCGAAGCTGAGAAGCTCCCCGGGGACGAGATGCCAGCGATTCGGTTGAGCAACTGTTGGAATCGGATTGCTTTGTGAAATGGACTGCTCGTGAAAACGTTCCTGAGTGGCCACGTCCGCCAAAGGGTCGGAAGTTCCATGGGCAAGAACATCCTCGCCTGGTACCCGCAGGACCGGAATATCGGATGTGAATTCATAAAGGCGGCCGCGAACCTTGACCTCCTGAATTTGCAGTGCACCACGACAGTAACGATTGTAGTTTCGGCAACCCCTCATCAGTGTGCCGTAGACAAAAATCCTTAAGTTTTGTATTCCACTCTCCTGCGAAAGTTTATCGCGGTTCATGGTCGTTTCAACTCCTTCAGCACAGGTGGCACCAGGTGTCTTTGTGCGCCAGCCAAACCCGGAAACCCGCTTTCAACAGGCGGCAAGAAGTTGCCCGGAAGGAGGCCGACATCTGGACTGCACTCACCATGTCGCAACTGTGACATGCCCGCGCGCGTTGGCAGCGTACTCAGAAATCCGGGTTTCAGCTTGCTGACCTGGGGCCATGCCCCCGCGCGTTGGCAGCATACTCAGAAATCCGGGTTTCAGCTTGCTGACCTGGGACCATGCCCCAGCACGTTGGCAACATAACAGTCCCGTTGCGGTTCTTCGCCCACGCAATAGCCATGCCCACACGCGTTTTGGCAACATAACAGTCCCGTTGCGGTTCTTCGCCCGCGCAATAGCCATGCCCGCGCACGTTTTGGCAACATAACAGTCCCGTTGCGGTTCTTCGCCCACGCAATAGTCATGCCCGCGCGCGTTCGTTGGCAGCATACAGGTCATGGCAGGCATCAGGAAAGCCGACTTTGCGCATGAGGAGAATGGCACTGTGCATGAATGGCAGGGAAAACCGACAAAATTGCCTGCTGAAAGTCGACCGAGCGGATTGCACTACCTGAAAGATGGTCAATCATCGACCAAGATGATTGCCATCATGCCGAAATACTGAGAAAAGTGTAACCGTGCAATGCTGCCCGGTCTGACAACAAGACTCCCCAGGGTTAAAATCCCTGGTCCTATGCCTGCCGGTCAGGGCAGCGTCGGATTCGGCAGATACCAGGAGATTGCACGATGGCAAAGCCCCAAACCATGAAGGCACACATCACCAGAAGCTACGGGGCTGATGCCCGCTTTGAAATCGCCGAAATTCCCGTTCCAGAGCCTGCCGACGGGCAGATTCTGATCGCGGTGAAGGCGACGAGCCTGAACCCCATTGACAACAAGTTACTCCGCCTGGGTCTGGACATCGGTCCCGAATTGCCTGCAGTTCTGCACAGCGATGTCGCTGGTGTCGTGCACCAGATTGGTGCCAAAGTGGTGGAATTCCGACCCGGCGACGAGGTATACGCCTGCGCCGGCGGCTTCAAGGGGCTTGGCGGCGGTGCATTGGCTGAATACTTGGTCGCTGACGTACGTTTCGTCGCGCACAAGCCCCGCACACTTGACTTTGCTTCCGCGGCCGCATTGCCTTTGGTTTCCATTACCGCCTGGGAAAGTCTCATTGATCGGGCCAAACTCAGTCCCGGTCAGCACGTGCTCATCCACGGCGGAACCGGGGGCGTTGGCCACATTGCCATCCAGTTGGCCAAGATCAGGGGGGCACGAGTCGCAACGACGGTAGCGAACAGAGTCAATGCGAGCATTGCCAGCAGCATGGGAGCCGACGAAATTATTTTCTACCGAGAACAAACCGTGGAGGAATACGTAAAAGAGCTGACCGACGGTCAAGGATTCGACATCGTATTTGACACGGTCGGCGGAGAGAATCTCGATCGCTCATTTGCAGCCACACGAAACAAAGGGCAGATAGTCAGCATCCAGGCGCGTACGAGCCACAGCCTTGCTCCCGCCTTTAACCACGGCCTCAGCATCCATCTGGAAAACATGCTGATCCCCCTACTCACAGGCATCGGTCGCGAAAAACAGAGAGGAATCCTGCGAGAAGTAGCCAAGCTCGTCGACGAGGGCAAACTCAGACCACTCATTCACAGGCAGCGCTTCACTTTTGACGAAGTGAACGCAGCCCACGAGCTGTTCGAGGCAAAAGGACATACCGGCAAAATCCTGCTTGGCCCGTGACAGCAGCCTGGAGAGGGGTGTCACCCGGAAGCACAAAACCCTACATAATTTCGTGACCCAAAATGCTGCCAGACCAAACCGCAGTCAGCCACCAAAGATTTTCGCGTGCGATTGACCGCTGACTGACCACCATGCACAACTGAACACCAGCACTTGTTTCCAGGTTTCCCAATACTGCATGAGCTTGGCTTGACATTGGATTTTTTCCAGCAGTACGGTCATGGACGGCGATGCTGAATCGCCAATCGACAGGGAACTGGAAACTACGCAAGGAGGCAAGACATGGCAAAAACACTGATCTTTTGCTTTGACGGCACAGGCAACGACCCGAAGGACGTGGGCAACTTTTCACAAGACGAGAGCATTACCAACATTCTCAAGCTGCATATTCTGTTTGGAGGGAACCTCGAAGATGAACCCACCATCAAGAACCCGATGGATTCTCAGCAACGGAGCTTTTACTACTCAGGGGTCGGCACGCAAGGAATCTGGCCCCGAAAATGGATCAACAAGGTTTTTGCGCCCGATTTCAAAGGTTGGTTTGGAAAATTGATCAACCCTGATGTTCGCAGGATTCTAAAAACCGCGATTGAAAACCTGCGCGACCACTACAAGGACGGTGACCATGTTCTTGTTTTCGGTTTCAGCAGAGGAGCAGCCTTGGCCAGAAGGTTTGCAGTGGTCGCAAGAGAGAAGGCAAAAATAAGCAACTTGAAGATTGACTTTCTCGGTGTTTTTGACACGGTCGCTGCAATGGGTGTACCTGACCTAAAGGAAGAAACAAAGCCGGAGAGTGATGTGGTTTTCGAAAACTGTGGAATGAGCAAGGACGTCGAAAAGGCGGTCCATCTGGTGGCACTTGATGAAAACAGGATTGCTTTTCGGCCGACGCTTTTTGACTTCGAGCCGGACAGAATTACAGAAGTTTGGTTCCCCGGTGTCCACTCAGACGTGGGCGGGGGCTATTGGTACGATGGGTTGTCCGACTTGGCACTTGACTACATGATCAAAAAAATAAAACAGCATTGCGGAGAATTTGTCCAGATTCTCGACCCCAACATACCCGGGGCCGTCGACTACTCCAAGTTCTTCGACCAAGAAGATCCAAAAATCACAGAAGACGACATAGTGATACGGCCTATCGTCAAAGGAGTTGTCCACGAACACAAACGTATGAGAATACTTGCCCGAAAAACTTTGCGTTCCAGGAGCGTCCGAATCACACATCCCCCCAAGGAGGAATATCCGATGGAACATCCGATGGTTCATGTTTCCGTTCAGGAACGTTATGAAAGTGTTACAGGATACCGCCCGGTGGCACTGCGGGATGTAAAATATGTTTTTCTATATGACGACGACAAAACAAGTCCGGTAAATGGGTTCAGGCGCGGGATCTCGGGACTTTCATCTGACAAAAGCCGAGAATCTGGCACGACCAGAATTGGCTGATTTCAGACAGACAGATCGCCACGACAATCCCATGGCCACGCAGATGGCAGGCCATCGGTGACGGCTGTTTCCTCGTGAACCGACCCTGGTTCTTTGGCCGGCCTGATCTGTCAACACGGTCAAACCCAGGCAGAGATTGCACCTAAGACCTGTTACAGCTAAAGACCGGGGCATGACGTTGACGGTATTTTGTTTCAGTTTCAACAAACGGGTTCAAAACGCTCATTGCGGGTAAGCTGACGCACTTCATTCTGGTTTACGCACCCAAACCTACGCCGGCACGATTAGAGTCGCTTCCGCGCAAACTGCTCGTCACCTCGTGCCTTGAGCCAACCGTCCCCCGGAAATGGGAGAACCCGGTACCCGGGTGCTTACGACGACGCTGAAGGTCACATCATCACTCGTCTTTGCCAGCACATCTGCGACCATCCTGGTTGGCAATTCAATCTTTTCTGTCTGCAGGAAATCGACGAGGAAAAACATCACGCCGGGTCGGCATGTCGTACACACCGGACATTCTCTCATCGAGAAAAGCTTACCGACGGCAAAAGGAAATGGATCAGGCGGTGGCGCGTCGTGCCAAAATTTTGAGAATGCGCACGACGCGTTTGGCATCCTTTTCGTTGCGGACTTCAATGTAAGTGGCATCTTTTGGCATGACGCCACGAAAACGTTTTTCCAGACGTTCTCGCGCAGGTGCTGACAGATCACCGAAGTCCGCTAATACCTTGCGACTGATTTTGCCGTGCACTGTCACGCGATGGGGGCCAAAAAAACCAAACTGCCTGTCGCTTCCGACAACCACCAGTCCACGAAAATAGACTTGGTGAAAAACCTCTGGACAGGTGTGTTTCCGGACGCAAAATTTAGCAATGAATGCAAACCACTGTGGATTGACTGCGACAACATTCGCTGGCAACAGTTCCCTTAATTCCTGGTAAATCCCTGGCTCGTTCTGTGGCGGCGGAAAAATTTTGACCGGCAATTTTTCGCCGCGCAATCGCGCGCCACAGATAGTAGTGATCTGGGAGCGGCTGAAACCTTTTTCCAAGTAGTAGGCCACATCGGAACGCGTACATTGTGCTTCGACCGTCGGCGATAACATGAAAGCCGCGAGGACACCATACAGCGTCCGACGAAAACTGCAATCAGCAAGGGTGGCGGGGCTCTCGAGCATCAGCATCCACCAGCCAGCCTGACAGCTACCCGAGAAAATCTGGCAAACCAAGAGAAACAATCTCTGAAAAAGAAGATGGTGCCCGGGACTCCTTCAGCGAAAACCCAAGAAGCCGGAACCTGCTGTCAACAGCTTTTCGCCCCCTGCCAATCTGACTTCTTCTCCGACAAGCAAAAATTCAAACAGTTTCATCCGTCCCTCTCAAAAATCCGTAAAAATTGTCAGAATCACCCATCCCCGTAGGCTCCGGTGCCAGCTCCACCTTGTCGGCATTCTGCTGAATAAAATCATTGCAGACCTCTCTCATTTGACCATCCACAATGTCTGAAAGTTTAGGTATGGCCTCCCGCATTTGTTCTATCACTTCTGCCCTGACCTTCGCTTTCCAGCTATTCCGCATAGCAAAAAGATCGTCTGTACTCAGAGGGGTTTTACATTTTTTGCCCAATGCACGCAAAGTCTCATCTACTCTGCTGCCAAAATCTTTTATAGGCCGATTGGTAACATCGGTAACCATCTTGTAAGTCCGTGACCCATCTGCGTCCATTTCGACAAGGTCGTCACGAAGCTCAACGAGCGCTTCCCGGAAAATATTGTCAAGCTCAAGCCGTCTTACGGCAGGCCATCTTATGGAACTCCGGCTTACGGCCGCCACTCCCCGTTGTTTTGTTGTGCCATTTGCCAACGCCATGGATTCCATTTTCAGCCGCACTCTGGCAGTGAAATCTGAAAGCAAAACCTCTTGGTCATGTTTTTCCAAAATGGAAATAGCACTTGAATCCGTCGCCCCTCCCTTTAAATGAACATCAAAATACTGTTTGGTATTCCCGACAGCTTCATTAATAACTTCACGCAGCTCCTCCGTATCCACCAATGTGAACGAAATGGAAAGCATTTTTGATTTTGACCCCGCCCCCCCCTCGTTCTCTCTCTCCACCTTCAGGTATTGGTTCCCGTTGATTTTTCCCGTACCAACAGTATCGAGATTTCTAGCAAGATTCCGCAAATAGCGCACTCGCAACGGAACACCAGACTTTTTCAAGGTTTCAAGCCTGTGAATCGCTCGCTTCTTAAGGTTTATATCAATGGTTTCATCGGCATCGATGTCAGCCAGGACATTTTCATAAACGGCCGATTGGCTGTCGCTTAGTACTCGTTTGCTCAGGCGCAGATGAAACTGGTCCTGCACCCAACAGACAGTCTTTCCGAAAAACCCGGTGCCACGCTCCCGAACCTGGATTTTCCCTGCCTGCACACCTGCTATTTCGAAACTCGAACCTTTGGCCAGGTCCGCTGAGCTTAACAGTAAACGATAATCCTGTACTCCTTTCATCAACTTGACTCCTCCCACAAACGTTACGGTTATTTCACTTAGAACTCCCGATTCTACCACACAGCTTTTTCAAAGACAGCGCACCGTGTTTCCTCCGCGGCCAAAATTACGGTGACCGTTTTGAACCGGTCGGCACTGTCCGTCTCGAGGCTTTGTCGCCGTCATGCCTGCCAGGCAGTTCCTGGAAGAATACGCATGACACCGCCCAGACCTATCCAGCAACAATACCCAGATAGCCAATGTCAGAGAAATTCACTGCCTGGAACGGGGTTTCAGCGTTTCCGTGCCGACCGCGTCGAACCATCATCTTGGCTCGATAGATGTGGTATTTTACAAGAGTAGGGACTGAATTATGGTGGCGGAACGCAAATTCCAGACTGCTTTCGGCTGGTGACGAATCTCCGTGACTGCAATCGAAATTACACCGGAGACTTTTACAAGGTTGCCGGACAAGTCTCCCCCCGAACATCCAAGGAGGTTTATTTTGGACAATTTTGCACATGTTTGATCTGCGTTTCGTTGTCGGCGAAGTGGTGGGAAATCACCACTGGACTCCCACTTTGCACTCACTGCGTGTCAAGGCGCCTGTCTCTGCATTTGTTGCCGGCCAGTTTGTCAAACTGTCGCTTGACATTGATGGCAAACAGGTTGCCCGCCCCTACTCGTTTGTCAACGCACCCCATGAGGCGGAGTTCGAGTTTTATTCGGTTGTGATTCCTGAAGGCGATTTTTCACCACGAATACAACAGTTGAAAAAAGGTGACTCCATCAATGTGTCTGCCAAAGCGAACGGTTTTCTGGTCCTCGACGAAGTCCCGAAAGGCCGATTTCTCTGGCTTATTGCAACCGGCACCGGCATCGGCCCTTTTCTGTCTATTTTGAAAACCGACACCCCCTGGGAGCGCTTTGAGCAAGTTCGTCTGATCCATGGCGTTCGCTTCGGCAGGGAGCTTGTGTACACCAGGATGATAGAAGGTCTCCTACGCAAGCATGCCGGGCATTTTAAAATGATTTCTTTCATCAGCCGGGAACAAAAGGATTTTGCATTCGCAGGTCGTATACCGGCAGCAATTCGTAATGGCAGCTTGGCGAAAAAAGCCGACATTCCGTTTGACGAGGAATCCCAGGTGATGTTGTGCGGCAACCCGGGAATGGTCGAAGATGCCAGCGTTGCCTTGCAAGAATTCGGCTTGCGCAAAAACCGGCGCCGCACACCGGGGCACATTACGGTTGAGACTTACTGGTAAACGTTTGTGAATATCGAAGAACGCCGAGAACTCGCAAAAGATGCCGTGACCTCAGGGGCATTGCGATTTGGAGAGCATACATTGAAGTCGGGGCGAAAAAGCCGTTTCTTTTTTGATATTTCTCGGTTCAACAACGGTGCAGCCGCAACACATTTGGGGGACATGTATGCCGCCACAATTCATAAGCTGGGGCTTCCTTGCGATCTGCTTTTCGGGCCAGCATACAAAGGCATTCCGCTGGCAGCTCTGGTCGCAACCAGTCTTTTCAGAAACTTCGGGCGGAACGTGAACTACGCATACAACCGCAAGGAGCGGAAATCACACGGCGAAAAAGGCAGCTTGGTAGGGCCTCCGTTGTCGGGACAACGTGTGGTCATCGTCGATGATGTCCTCACAGCCGGTACGGCAGCACGCGAAACGCTTGAACGGTTGAAAACCGACGGTGCCGAAGCGGTGGCTTTGATCGTGTGTTTCGACCGCCAGGAAAAAGGACAGGGACCGGATTCGGCAAAAACCCAACTGGAAAACAGCTACGGTCTACGTGTCAGCAGCCTGTTTGATTTCTCCGACTTGACACTGGACATACAAAATCGCCTTCGGCCCACGCGCCATGACCTCGAGCACAAAGCTTCAAGATCAGGAAAAACCGAGGAGCAATGACTCCAACCTGGTATCACGGCCGCGAACCAAAAATCTCACCGGAAACAACCAGAAACCATGCCACTCGTGGCGATCGACCTCAAATCCGTCATTTCTGAATACAGAATAAAACAGCAACAGGTATCGTCCTGCCCCCTCAAGCAGACGACATTTATGAGCCTGGGGCGACAAACCGTCAGGAGCAAAGCTCAGTGTCGCCGGTATGACCGAAGCCGCCGCTGCCGCGTTGCGTTTTTTCAAAATCTTCCACAGTGACAAAAGCGGGTCTCACGATGGGAAGAAAAACCAGCTGGGCAATTCTCATTCCAGGTTGTACGCGCACAACTTCCGCACCACGGTTCCAGCAAGACACCAACAATTCTCCCTGATAGTCTGAATCTATCAGTCCTACAAGGTTTCCCAACACCAGGCCTTTTTTGTGGGCCAGTCCGGAGCGAGGCAAAATTATGGCGGCCAGGTTGCTGTTGCCGATGTGGATGGCCAACCCGGTTTTGATCAATTGCACGCTCCCGGGCGGCAAAACAATTTCTTCATCGATGCAGGCAACCAGATCTAAACCTGCCGAACCGGGCGTTGCGAATTTTAGGGACGAAAAGTCCTTTCCAATTCGCGAGTCCAGAATTTTTAATTGAACTTCAGTCAACTTAATATGCGCCCCCATGCAACTCCGGGAAAGACTCCACAAAGGAACTTCCCGGAGCTAAAGAAAATTGACTGTAAAACAATTACCGCCCCTCGGAACACTGTTCATGCCACTTGGCACCAGCTGGTCAGAACTTTCTGGATTACCTCTCACGCCACTTCTCGTCTGCTGCGCTTAGCCGCGGGCGACAGGTTGGCTGTGATCCGCTCACGAGGCAAGACACGCGACAAGGCAGATACCAACCTGTCAACGTCCTCCTCAGTGTGCATGGCTGACAAACTGATACGCAACCGTGCCGTGTTGCGAGGAACAGTCGGGGGGCGTATCGGCAACACCTCAATCCCTTCCTGCAACAGTTTGTCTCCGAGTCTGCAGGCCAGAACAGAAGAACCGGTCACAAGGCCCTGGATTGCAGTTTGAGAATCGAGGCAGGGCAAAAATGATTTTTGCACAAGTTTGCGAAACTGCCTGATACGTGCCTGCAACACTTCCCGCCGCCAAGGTTCGCCGGCAATGATGTCCAGACTCGCGAGCGTGGCACAGGCCAAAGCAGCGGGTGGAGCTGTGGTGTAAACGTAGGTACGTGCTTTCTGGATCAGCAACTCGATGAATTCGTGGCCGGCCGCAACAAAAGCCCCAAAAGTTCCGCATGCCTTGCCAAAAGTCCCCATCACGATCGGAACCTGTTCTGAATCCAAACCCAGGTGCTCAGTCGTACCGGCTCCCCGCCTGCCGAGAACACCAAAACCATGCGCGTCGTCCACAACCAGACAGGCTTCATATTTCTGGCACGTTTCAGCCATCTCGGCAAGCGGGGCCAGACTTCCCTCCATACTGAAAACCGATTCCACTGCCACCACAAATCTGCCTCCGTCGGGGGCAGGCGTAGAGAGGCGGTGACAACGCAGCAATGCTTTTTCAAGGGCAGGCAGATCACAATGACCAAAACGTTGCAAAGTACTGCCACTGACACGTGCCGCATCGATTAAAGACGCGTGGTTCAAGCGATCCAGAAAAATCGTTCGCTTTCGCCCTCCAAGCACCCCCAGAACCCCAAGGTTTGCCATGTAGCCGGTCGAAAACAACAATGCGCGCTCACGCCCTGTAAAGGCGGCCAACCTTGTCTCCAGCTCTTCATGAGATTTTCGGTAACCGTTCAGCAGACAGGATCCACCCGACCCTACTCCATACTTTTGTGCGCCTTGGCAAAAGGCTTCAACCACCCGTTCATCCCCAGCCAATCCCAGGTAATCGTTGCTGCTGAACGAAAGCAAGGTACGGCCACCGACCTGTCGTTCCGTGGTGCATGGTCCTGCCGTCGCAGTGCGCCGGCGCAGCAAACCATTTTTCGCCCAGGCGGCAAGTTCATTCCGCCAGCGTTTCAGGCTCATGTGAAAATGCTGGGACAGCCGCGGATATGGCACTGCCTATACCGAGGCGATTGAAAAGCTGCTGATCTTTCCAAACCGGCACATGGGCACACGAGAATATGGGACCGAGGCATGTGTAGAAGTGATCCATTCCCGGCTTTTGCGCTCCTCGACCTTGACAAAAGGCTTCAATTGCTCACGAATTCCGGGACCATCCCCAGCCAATCCCAAGTAATCGTTGCTGCTGAACGAAAGCAAGGTACGGGCACCGACTGTCGTTCCGTGGTGCATAGTCCTGCCGTCGCAGTGCGCCGGCGCAGCAAACCACTTTTCGCCCGGGCGGCAGGCTTATTCCGCCAGTGTCTCAGGCTCATGTGAAGATGCTGGGACAGCCGCGGATATGGCACTGTCTATGCCGAGGCGGTTGAAAAGCTGCTGATCTTTCCAGACCGGCGCGTTGGCGGCTGTCAATAGTTTTTCACCATAGAAAACAGAATTGGCACCAGCAAAAAAGCACAATGCCTGCAACTCATCGGTCATTTCTTCCCGTCCGGCAGACAGACGCACATACGCTGCAGACATCATTATTCTTGCGCTTGCGATGACACGAACCAACTCAATCGGGTCGAAATCAGGGATATGCTCAAGCGGTGTCCCAGCAATGCGTACCAGGCAGTTGATCGGAACCGATTCCGGGTGTTCCGGTAAATTCGCGAGTTGCATTAACAATCCAGCACGATCTCTGCGACTTTCTCCCATCCCGAGTATCCCGCCACAACAAACACGAATGCCTGCATCGCGAACATTTTGAAGCGTAGTCAGACGGTCAGCGTAAGTGCGCGTGGAAATGATGGTGCCATAAAACTCGGGAGAGGTGTCCAGATTATGGTTGTAATAATCCAGACCCGATTCTGCCAGTCGGTGTGCCTGAGCCACAGTCAGCATGCCGAGTGTCGCACAGGTTTCGAGACCCAGATCCTTTACCGTTGCCACCATTTCAACGACTCGCTCCAGGTCCACTGCCGACGGTGATCGCCAGGCAGCCCCCATACAAAAACGCTCGGCACCAGCCGCTTTCGCTGCTTGCGCCATTTCAACCAGCCTGGCAAGAGACAACAGTTTTTCGCGATTTACCTCAGTGTGGTAATGCGCGCTTTGCGGGCAGTACGCACAATCTTCAGGACAGGAGCCCGTTTTCACGGACACCAGTGTGCTGATTTGCATGCGGTTTGGATCATGACAGGTGCGATGTATGCCATGGGCCCGAAACAACAGATCGTTGAATGGGGTGCCAAGCAATACCAGCACTTCCTTTAGTGTCCAATCATGGCGGGCAGCTGGCAACAAAAAATTCATATCAAAGTGGAAAAAAATAACGCTCCCTGCGTCACCGCGCAAAAAAGACCAGGGGGTCAACCACACCCAAGCATGGCACGGTCAGTCTAAAGCGAGGCGGATTGATGTCAACCTTTAACCACCCAATGAACAGCAGGACAGGAGGCGGATGTCTGGAGTCATTGAAAAACACGATTGCAACCCAGGGCAGAAACTTTATCGACAAATTATTTCCCGTTTACTGTCCTTTGTGCCTGGAACGCAGCAGTGCCGGATACGTGTTATGCCGATACTGCCTTGAAGAGCTTCCTGCTTTAGCGGGCGGCTGTCCAATCTGCTCTTCCCGCGTGCCGGTGCATCACAATGGGCCATGTCGACAATGCCGCCTGTGCAAACCATCTTTTTCGCATGTGTTCGCACCTTTCCATTATGCGCCGCCCATCAATCAGTTGATACGCGATATGAAATATCAGGCACAAATCCAATACATCGGAACGCTTGCCAAGTTACTCGCACACGCAGCAGAAGACGCCGGCGTACCCCGTCCGGATTACTTTCTCGCCGTTCCTCTGCACCGCAAAAAGTTCATCATGCGAGGATTCAACCAATCCTTGGAGATTGCCTTGAAACTAGGGCGCCAGCTTGGCATACCCGTGTTGCGTGGCTGCCTGCGCAAAACGCGAGCCGGCCCGCCGCAAACCGCTCTGCCACTTCGCAGGCGTCTGACCAATCCGAAGGGAAGTTTTGTGGTACACCACTTTCCTCCTGCCCGACACGTCACCATTGTCGATGACGTCATGACCACTGGTAGCACTGCCAACGAAGTTGCACGCGTACTGCGTCAACATGCAAACATGCAGGTGTCGGTCTGGGTAGTCGCAAAAACCCACTGAATGCAGAATATCCTCCACCCAGTTAGGGAAAAGCAGGGTCAATCCGGCAAAATGTCGACAAACAGACCCGCAAACACTGCAAGCCCTAGCCAGTGGTTATTGGTGAAAGCAGCGATGCACTTTTCCGGGACCCGGTCTCTGATCAGCCACTGCTGGTAGAAGCACAAAAAAGCAGCGACCATGATGCCCAAAAAGAACCACGCACCCCGCTGGTCCAGGAATCCAACGGTCAACATAAGCAGCAGCATGAGCGCCTGTAAAATCGCAATTATCGGACGTTCCCGTGCAGCAAATAAAATCGCTGAAGATTTCACGCCAAGCAACAAATCGTCGTCGCGATCGGCGAGGGCGTACATCGTGTCATAAGCAATAGTCCAGGCAATGCTCGCCAGATAAAGTAACCAGATGCTGGCCGGCGGCACACTCGCATGAAGCGCCAGCCATACCATGGGGATAGACCACCCGAAAGCCACGCCCAAATGAAGCTGTGGCAGTGAATGCAAACGTTTCGCCAATGGGTAGCTAATGACCAGGATCAAAGCCCCGCAAGCCATGAACAGACTTTCCAGGTTGAGCAACAGCACCAGACAAAAAGCCAGTAGTAAAAGCAGGGCCGCGGCTATCAGCGCTTCTGCCGGATGCAGCTCACCGGTAACCAAAGGGCGGCCGCGCGTGCGTGCCACGTGACCATCAATGTCGCGATCAAAAAAATCGTTGAGCGCGCATCCGGCAGCACGCAAAAGCAACACCCCGAAAACGAAAACCAGAAAAACAAGCCGGGGAGGCTGTCCGGCACTGGAAATCCACAAAGCCCACAAGGCAGGCCAAAGCAGCAACCAGCTGCCAATGGGTCGATCGAGCCTGAACAAGCGAGCATATGAACCGAAGCGCGTCACCACTTGCTGAAACCATTCTCCCGAAAACATTTTTGTCAGCCCTGAATCACAGCGCGACAAACAGGAGATCGGCCACCCCGTCGCACCATCCGGAATATTTTCCCGAACCAAGAACCGCGGGGAACCTGTCAACCTCGGTCACGCTTCAGACCAACACCCGACAAACGTGACACGGGGTCACCCAGCTTATGCACATTCAGCTGCCCACACGAAGTTTGAAAGGGGTTGGCGCGCCCGGAGAGACTCGAACTCCCGACCCCCTGGTTCGTAGCCAGGTACTCTATCCAACTGAGCTACGGGCGCACAAAAAAACCACTAGGCAAAAACACATTTCAGCAGTTCAGAGGCTTGTGGCCGGATTGTGGGAAATCACGGAAATTGCGCTCCCAAACTGCAAACAAGACACGTCCTGCTCCCAGCTTAAACGCTATCTCCCTCCTCGTATCAAATTAAAAAATTCGCTGCGGGTTGCGTTATCTGTGCGAAACGCACCAAGCATGGAACTGGTGACGGTCATGCTGTTTTGTTTTTGCACACCACGCATAACCATGCAAAAGTGTACTGCCTCCACCACGACTCCAACACCGTGGGCATCGAGAGCTTCCATCAGACTGGTGGCTATCTGGGTGGTCATTCGTTCCTGAACCTGCAGTCTTCTGGCATAAATATCCACCACTCGCGCCAGTTTGCTCAAACCAATGACTCTGCCGCGTGGCAAATAACCGACGTGTACTTTACCGGTAATCGGCAAAATGTGGTGCTCGCACAGTGAATAGAACTCAATATTCTTGACCATCACCATCTCCTCGCATTCAAGGTCGAAGAGTGCACCATTGATGGTTTCTTTCAGATCGATTTCATAGCCGCCGGTCAGAAAGCGAAACGCTTTGGCAAAGCGTTTCGGAGTTTTGAGCAGACCTTCCCGTCGTGGGTCCTCGCCAATCTGAAGCAGAATCTCAATCAGCGCATCCGCAATCAGACCTTCCTTCATCTGGCTCTCAGCCACCGGGGACACATTTTTCAGGGATTGTTTTGCCATACTCTCAGCACTGCGACCACCGTGCGCGCGAACAGAGAAGCGGGAACTTGGTCAGTGACAGAAGAGAAAACCGCTTTTACTGACCATATAGATCCTCGTAAGCACTATCATCCACTGCGTTGTCACCCCTAATTTTCGCGTTACGATGTTGCAGATACGCGCTTCTTAGCACCCCGTAACCATCATCATCCACACCCAGACTTTCAACCAGACGAACTGTTCCCAACGCGCCAGCCCTGACACTGACAAATTCCGTCGCCAAGAGTGCTCTTTCGGTCGGCGGGTCAAACAAAAAGACAAGCGGATAGATCAGAAAGTCTACAACCGACCCCAGATGACTCCTCACCGTACCCGGACCGAGCACCGGCAAAATCAGGTAAGGGCCGGATGGAAGCCCCCAGATTGCCATGGTTTGACCAAAATCTCTTTTGTGCTGTTCCAGCCCCAGACCAGATGCCCGGTCCGCAAGGCCACCAATACCAATCGTGCTGTTTACGCCCAGCCGTCCAAGGTCAACGGCTGCGTCCCTCGCTTCGCCCTGCAACAAACTGTTCGCAGCACTTGGGAGGTCATGCAGATTGGAAAAAAAGTTGCTTATGCCATTACGTACCGCCTGCGATACCAGCAATTCATAGCTTTTGGCAATGGGTCTCGCCACTGCACCATCAAAATGCCTGTTGAATGCAAAAACAGCCTGGTTAAAGGGCTTCAAGTAATCACCGTCAGCAACCCTGTTTTCCGGAGACATCGGCAACGCTTCCACCTGCGGCTCATGCATCACCGCGCAACCACCCAGAAAAGCGAACACAGCAAGCACGCAAGTCATTTGCAAGACACGCATAAGTGCCATTCTATTGAGCACCCCGACGTGATGCAAGTTTGAGACGAAGGGCGTTCAAGGCAATGAAACCGCCGGCATCCCCCTGACAATAAACCCCCTCATCGCCTTCAAAACTCGCCACCCGTTCATCAAAAAGCGAATGCGCTGATTTACGACCGTTGATGTGCACATTACCTTTGTGCAACACCAGTCTCACCACTCCGCTCACACAAGCCTGCGTGGCATCCACAAGTTTTTGCAAAATCAAACGTTCTTCGCTCCACCAAAGCCCGTTGTAGACCAGTCGCGCGTAGCGCAACATCAGTTCCTCTTTGAGGTGCATCACTTCACGATCCAGCACCAGGCTTTCCAAAGCACGGCGGGCGGCAAGAATGACCGTGCCACCTGGGGTTTCATAACAACCACGGGACTTCATGCCAACGCAACGGTTTTCCACCATATCCACACGACCAACTCCATGTCCACCGGCAAGCTGATTGAGTTGAGCAAGCAATGCCGACGGCGACAGTTCATTGCCATTGATCGCCACCAGGTCGCCGGCGCGGAACGCCAGTTCCAAAGTCTCGGAGTCTTCAGGCGCTTCGGCTATGGAAACCGTTCGACGCCACATGAATTGCGATGGAGCGTTCCACGGATCTTCAAGCAAACCACCTTCGTAGGAGATATGCAACAGGTTGGCATCCATTGAGTAGGGGCTTTCTCCCGGCTGGCTTTTCTCGATCTCCATACCTTGTTCTCCAGCATAATCCAGCAAGGATTTCCGAGAATCAAACTGCCACTCCCGCCACGGAGCCACAATGCGCACATCCGGTTGTAGTGCGTAAGCGGAAAGCTCAAAACGAAGCTGGTCATTTCCTTTGCCGGTAGCGCCATGTGCTATGGTTTTTGCACCCGTCCGGGCAGCAATTTTTAACAGGTGCTTTGCGATCAGCGGGCGTGAAATCGCCGATCCCAGTAAATAATTCCCCTCATAAACCGCGTTGGCACGAAGCATGGGCCAAACAAAGTCGCGTACAAACTCTTCGCGCAAGTCGCTTACGTACACTGACTCGGCACCGAGCCCACGTACCCGCATCCGCGCCGACTCCAACTCCTTTCCCTGACCAATGTCGGCGGTGAAAGTCACGACTTGGTAACCGCGCTCTGCCTGCAACCAGCGAACAATAATCGACGAATCCAAACCGCCGGAATACGCGAGTACAATTTTTTCCATCAAGCCCCCCGCAGTCTAAAAAAGGCCATTAAAAACCGGCCTGACAGCAAATTTCACTACCAAAAAAACGAAAGATTTTTTTCACTTTTACCCTCTATAAACAAGCACGACAATCGGGACAGCATGCCGGCGCTCCGTGATAGCATCCGCAACATGCGAAGTTCCCAGCCTGCCGCCCTCACCATTACGCAACCGGACGACTGGCACGTACATTTCAGGCAGGCGGGACTGTTACGCTGGGCCCTGCCGTACACCACCCGGGTGTTTGCCCGTGCAGTTGCCATGCCCAACGTGCATCCGCCCCTGGATAGCCTGGCCGCATGCGAAAAGTACCACAAAATACTGTGCAGCAACACGAGCAGGCACTTTCATCCACTGGTCGCTTTCCATTTGAGCAATCATACCAGCGCTGGTGACATCCTTGCACTTTGCCAACAAAAAAACGGTTCGGAACCTGGTTTCATCGCTGGTGCCAAACTATATCCACGAGGAGCAACCACAAGCTCCGAGCATGGTGTCAGTGACATTCGCCATGTCCAATCTGCCATATCCACATTGCAGGAATGCCGGCTTCCACTGCTGGTACACGGCGAGGACACCAGCTCGAAAGTAGACATCTATGATCGCGAAAAAGTCTATATTGACCAGGTCCTTGAACCTTTGCGTCGTACATTTCCGGAACTAAAGATTGTACTGGAGCACATCACCACCAACGATGCTGTCGCTTGGGTACGCAGCAACCCTTTGAATGCGGCAACCATCACCCCCCATCACTTGCTTCTGAACAGAAGTGATCTTTTTGACGGGGGGTTGCGCCCACACCGTTACTGCCTGCCGCTTGCCAAACGAGAAGAACACCGGCTCGGTCTGGTAGCGGCCGCCTGCAGCGGTGACGCGTGTTTCTTCGCTGGTACAGACAGTGCCCCGCACCACGTCAGAAACAAGGAAAGCGATTGCGGCTGTGCCGGTGTTTTCAATGCCCCGACCGCGTTGGAAACTTACACCGAGATTTTTGAGCAGGCAGAAAAACTGGACAAACTGGAAGCTTTCGTGAGTTTCAACGGTGCTGGTTTTTACGGCCGCAGGCGAAATCAAAAAACCATTACTTTGAGGCGCATACCTTGGCAGGTCCCCAAAATTTTACAGTCCGGGAGAAATGCCTGTGTCCCTTTCAGAGCGGGAGAAACTCTTCCTTGGCGTGTACAACCGCTGGTTGCATAAGCTCATATGGCAAAGTATTCAATCAAAAAACGTTTCCGGGGATTTTTGCCCATCGTAGTGGACGTGGAAACCGGCGGCTTGGTGGCCGCTACTGACGCTTTGCTGGAAGTGGCGGCAATCACTATTGCACTGGATGGCGAAGGGCAACTTTTCCAGGACCGGATATGGCACGGGCACATCGAGCCTTTTGACGGAGCCCGCCTGGATAAAGAAGCACTGAAAATCAACCGCATTGTTGACCCTTTCAATCCCTTGAGAATGGCACAGTCCGAGCAGGATGCGCTTGAATCCCTGCATTCGACAATCCGCGAGTGTCTGGAATCCAATGAATGCTCACGAGCCATTCTGGCAGGTCACAACGCGTTCTTTGATCTTTCCTTCATCAAGGCCGCGTGGCAACGGAACAAAATGCCGAATTTCCCTTTCCATTCGTTTTCCAATATCGACACTGTAACTCTTGGGTTACTGGCCCACGGCCAGACCGTGCTTTCCAAAATTGCAACTGCAGCTGGCCTTGAATGGGATGAAACTGAAGCACATTCGGCACTGTACGATGCGAAGATGACCGCGGAAATCTTCTGTCGGGTTTTTAACCGATGGTACAAACAGGAAAAACAGCAGGCATGACCGAAGCAGACACTGCCCCCGGCATCAGCAACATTCGACTTGCATCAACCAAGGCTGATGAACCCCAAATTAAATGGAGACAACCACGTCGGCGTCCTTGTTTCCGTAAAAATACGCCATCTGTCTGCCTGAGACTTGTGGACGAACCCAAGACCTTGATTTACTGAATCGCGACCAGATTTCAGGCAGCAGCGAAACCGTCCACCACCAGGAGCCGAAATGAAAAACAACACCCTCAAAAGCAGCTCAGCCCCACTTCCAGGGTTGGTCGTGGAAAATTCCAGGCACTTTCCCCGAAAAGCAGCATTGAGCCACAAAGATCTCGGCATCTGGCTTTTCCAAGAGAACTGTCTTGAGTTCATGGACGCGATGACCGACAAATATCCGGATGGCTTTTTTGACATGATATTTGCCGATCCGCCGTATTTTCTTTCCAATGGTGGAATAACCTGTCATGCCGGCAAAATGGTCAAAGTAGACAAAGGTAATTGGGATAAATCCAAGGGGGTGGAGCACGATCACGCATTCAATCTGGCTTGGATGCAGCGATGCCAAAGGGTTTTGAAACCCAATGGCACCATTTGGGTCTCGGGCACGCATCACATCATTCATTCAGTAGGGTATGCCATGCAACAGCTCGGCATGAAGATTTTGAACGACATTGTCTGGCAGAAAGTCGCCCCGCCTCCGAATTTGTCCTGTCGGTACTTCACACATGCCACTGAAACCATCATCTGGGCGGCCCGAGAAAAACAATCACGCCATACATTCAACTATGCTGAAATGAAAAAAATAAATGGCGGCAGGCAAATGAAGTCGGTATGGACATTCCCTGCAGCGAACCGGGAGGAGAAAAAGCATGGCAGGCACCCAACCCAAAAGCCTGTAGATCTGCTTACACGAATCATAGCAGCCAGCACCCGCGAAAATGATTTTATTTTCGACCCCTTCGCTGGCAGTTCGTCAACCGGCGTTGCGGCCGTACGACTGAACAGGCACTTTGTCGGTTGTGAAATTGAGGAGGAATTCGTCCAGCTTTCCAAAAAAAGAATCCTTGCGGCTGTGGAATTGAGACAAGGCTGAACCGCCAAAAAGAGGGAAAACATAAAAAAAGGCGGGACGGGCGGCAACAGAACGACAACAGGTCTGAAATTTGAAAAGCAAGGCGATTTTCTTTCCCTGATCGCGGCTGTGCCGGGGTACTCAACCAGGCGTCATACACAGAAAGCAGGTATAGACGTTTTTTTCGACGACAAACTGGTTTGCAGATACTTCAAAAAACAGGAATTCAACAAATTTTTGCAGGAAAATGATATCGATTGGAAATCAAAAATATCCCGTCGACTGCTACCAGACAATGCGTTATGGATCATCGTTCGAGAAACGCTGTTCATCGTTGAGATAAAGTTTCAGGAAGTGGAAGGCTCAGTTGACGAAAAGCTACAAGGCTGTGATTTCAAGCGTAAACAATACCTGGAGCTGGTTTCTGTTCTCGGGTTGAAAGTCGAGTATGTCTATGTCCTGAACGACTGGTTTCAGAAACCGAAGTACCGAGACGTGCTCCGCTATATCAACAGCGTAAACTGCCACTACGTATTTAACGAACTTCCTCTCGGATGGCTGTGCTTGCCCACGAGGGAAAAGCAATAGCAGGTGGAAATTTCTTCCTGTGATGTAGCACTTGGATCCGACAGTTCCAAGAAGAATGTCACATATCATGTTTCGTCGCGTTCCTGTCTCGCCGGAATGAACATGGGAAGGAAAGAAAAACGCAGTTACTCCCGGCTCCGTTCAGAGAACAACAGGAAAGCCGGAAGATTCCTCCGCAAGTCATCGGCAATCAGGTAAAAACAAGGCAACACCACGAGAATCAAGACCGTCGAAAAAACCAGGCCAAATCCCAGACTGACCGCCATGGGGGATAAAAAAGCGGTTTGCCCGCTGGCAAAGAAAATCAAAGGCGTGACGCCCAGAAACGTGGTCACTGTAGTCAGCACAATGGGACGAAAGCGCTTGACACCCGCCGCGACCAGAGCGTCTTCCCTGTTCAGACCCTGTTTCAACTGTTTGCCGGTCTCGTCTATTAAAATCAGCGAATCATTGACGATGATCCCGATTAACGCAACCAGCCCAACCATGGAAACAAATTGCAGGTTGTAACCGAACAACAAATGACCGAAAACCACTCCGACAAAACCAAAAGGGATGGATGCCACCACGACAAGAGGCGCCATTAGCGTGCGGAATAAAACGACGAGAATAAAAAACACGAGAAACAACGCCACCACGGTAGCACGGTAGAGGCCCTCAAAAGACTCTACAGCATCTCTTTTCTCCCCAAGATACACCAGGCTGCTACCGGGGTTGGCCGCAAACCCGGGAGCCACGCGTTCTTCTATCAAACCATAAATTTCAAGCGCAGTGACTACCTCGGTGTCAACGTCGGCACTGATGGTCACCATGCGGTAACCGTCCAAGTGGCGCACTGTGCCCAGACCCCGACTGAAATCACCATCGGTCACTTCTGAAAAATATATGGTTCTGCCGTCCGCCAGGATAATGGGCAGATTTTCCAGAAGCGTGCTGTCCTTGCGCATGTCGGCAGGAAAAACCACGCGCACCGGGAACCGCTTGTTATCCCGATTCACATAAACCACTTCGACACCGTTGTAACCGGTACGAATAATGTCCGCAATGGCTTTCGAGGTCAGTCCAAGCCCACGGCCTTTTTCGTTGAGTTGATAACGAAACTCAAGTTTGCCAGGTTCCATGTCATGGCGCACATCGTAAACCCCTGGAATTTCCCGCAGAAAAGCAACCATCTTCAACACCGACGCCGACAGCCTGCCGTCATCGGCTTCGATGATCCCCAACTCCACATCCGGGCCTGCCGGGCCGGCTTCGGGACGCCGAATGGAAAAACGCTTGATGTCGGAAATGTTGCCCAATTCTTTGCGGATCAGCGCAACGATTTCTTCGGTTCCCCGTTCCCTCACTCCGGTCGGCGGGTAGGAAAAATTCATCAAAGGAGTCAGATAACGCTCCATCAAAGTTTCAGGTTTGCGCTTCGCCAGGACCAGAGTCATTTGCACATAATTGCTCGCCAGATCCACCGAATTGAAATCGTTAAAATGCAAACCTAAATTGGTCAGCATGGTTTCCAGTTCTTCTTCCCGACCGGAAAACACACGCGCCACCGCGGCTTCCATTTTCTCAGCCAGTTCGCGCGAATGCTCAAGGCTGAACGTATTTGGCGCTTCAACATTGACAAAAAACCAATCCACTTCCACTTTGCCAAACAACTGAAACGGAATGCGCGTTGTGGCCGTCACCACCGACACCGCCAGGATTGCCAACACAGCCAGGAGCACGGTGTAGCGGACACGCATCGCGCGACGCAACCAGTCGGCGTAACGCGAAAGCAGTGCCTTCCAAACCCGGTGCACTTTGCGTACCTGCAACTTGGTATGCCGGAAAGCTATTTCGGCATGGCTGGGAAGAATTAAAAAAGCTTCCAGCAGGGAACCGATCAGCGCACCGGACACCACGGCCGGGATCACCATCACGAAAGCTCCAATCTGGCCGCTGATAAAAAGCAAAGGCAAGAAAGCAGCAACTGTTGTAAGTACGGCGGCCACCACCGGCCCGGCCATTTCGCGGGCACCATCCACTACTGCCCGCCGCAAGGGAACCCCTGCCTCCAAGTGCCGATAGATGTTCTCACTGACGATAATCGCGTCGTCGACGATCATGCCAAGGACAACCAGGAAAGCGAACATGGACACCATGTTCACGGTGAACCCAAAAGCCTGCATGATGATCACCCCGATCAAAAACGATACCGGAATCCCCAAAGCGGTAATCAGTGCAACGCGCACGTCAAGCAACAGGTACAGTGCCAGAAGCAACAAAGTCAGACCAATGATGCCAGAAGCAAACACCGTGTCGAGACGGGTTTTGATATACACCGACAAGTCTGTGTGGTAACCCAGCGCCACACCAGGATTGATTTTTCCATCCAGATTGGCAACCAGTTCGCGCACCAGTTCGGCCACTTCTATGGTCGAGGCACCAGCGTTTTTTGTCACCACGAGGTTCAGTGCCGGTTTGCCGTCGAAACGGCCCAAAGTCTCAGCTTCCTCTAAGCGAAAATCCACCTCGGCAACCTCCCTCAGTTGCAGTTGCGCTCCTTTCGAATTGGTTTTAATCGGCAAGTCAGCCAGTCTTTCCAGAACCAGAGGGAAGCTCACGCCGCGTAGCTGTATCTCTCCGGTATTTGCATTCAGCGCACCACCTGGCCGGTCGCCGAGGTTCCATTTCAAGGCCTGAATGATTTCTTCGATTGCAACCCCCTTCGCTGCGGCCAAAAGCGGATTGACTGTCACCAACAATTCCACTTCCCTTTCCCCGGCTATGCTGACTCCGGCAATGCCATCCAACTCCTGCAGACGCCGTTTCATATCCTCACCAGCCTGGGCCAGAGTCTTTTCTCCGACATTGCCATACACACTGACACTAATAACTGGAAAACGGGTTTTCAGTTGCCTGATTTTTGTTCTTTCCGCTACTTCTGGCAGGCTTCTCAAAGCATCGATTTCGGTTCTTAAGTCTAGTGCAAATTCATCGGAGTTGGTCCCCGACCTCAATTTGACAATGATGTTGGAAAAACCTTCACGACTATCCGATTCAATGGAGCGAATGTCGCTCATGTCCAACAGGACTTCCTCAATGGGCACTGTGATCTGCCGCTCCACTTCAACCGGTGGAGCCCCTTCAAAACGCGTCGAAACCTGCACCGCGTCAATGTCTACTACCGGGAACATTTCCTGCGGCATGGAGTACCAGGAAATGGTGCCAACGACCAGCAGCAGCACCAACAGAATGTTCGTCACCAACGGATTGCGAACTGCCCAGGAAATCATCAGGGACAAATCAGCTTAAAGAGTTGCAAAAAACGAACAAACCGTACCATCGCCCGTTCCATTAACCAGCCCACTGCAAAAATAACCATCGCTGCACAACAAGTTCCGAGGCACAGTTGCCTGGCAGGGCAGCGTTGGAAAAGATCACGAGAGCCGCACCCAGTAAATGTTGCTGGTCAAAGCCCGGCATCCCACCATCTCCGTCTTGTTGTCGTGGTCCAGACAATGAAACCAGGGGAATAAGGGGCAAAACCGGCAGGCAACCGGCATTCCCTGGAAACATATCCAGGTTTTTGGAAGTTGACCAAAGATGGATTTTAGTACATCCTTAACAAAACCGAAGTTTGGTCGCCGAGGCTTGCTTACACCGTCCCGCAACAAGTATGCGTTTCTGTTGGGGAAGGTCTCACGTCTTAGGCGGCATGCAGTCTGCTGTGATTTGTTTTTTCGCTGGCAGACCGAGAGCTTGCGCAGTGCAAGTACCTTCTGTTTTGGTACGTGACCAACCGGAGGATGCCATATGCCGACACTTAAAGCCGCAGACAAAAAGCGTCGTAGCTTCTTGTTGAAATCCGTCAGCATAATCGGTGGAGCAGGAGCAGCTGCAGCTGCTTGGCCGTTCATTGCGTCGATGAGCCCGACGGCACGCGCCAAGGCACTCGGTGGTCCCATTGAAGTCAATATCAAACGGTTGCGGGCGGGAGAATTGCAGCGGGACAAATGGCGGGGCAAACCGATCTGGGTGGTGCGCCGCACCCAAGCAATGCTGGACACACTCACCAAAGACACCAGGGAACTGCGCGACCCAAATTCAAACATCCTCCAGCAGCCTCCATACGCAAAAAATCGCTATCGCTCCATCAAGCCTGAATATCTGGTCTTGGTGGGCATTTGCACACACTTGGGTTGTTCGCCCACCTTTCGACCAACACCCGGTTCTGAAGGTCTGGGGGCCAGCTGGCCCGGAGGATTTTACTGTGCCTGCCACGGATCGCGCTTCGATTTGTCGGGCAGAGTATTCAAGCATGTGCCTGCGGCCACCAATCTACTGGTCCCGCCTTACCATTTTGTAGCCAAGGATGTGATCGTGATCGGCCAAGGTCCGAATTTGGCAAAAACAAAAAACTCAGAAGCAAAAGCATGAAAAAGTCACTCATCGACTGGATAGACGATCGCTTGCCACTCAAGCAGTTCTGGCGGGACCATCTGTCCGAATACTACGCACCGAAAAACTTCAACTTCTGGTACTTCTTCGGTTCGCTTTCGTTGATGGTCCTGTTCATGCAGATTTTCACGGGCATTTTCCTGACCATGCATTACAAGCCGGATGCCGATGAAGCATTCGCTTCCATTGAACTGATTATGCGGGACGTGGAATGGGGCTGGTTGATTCGCTATCTACATTCAACCGGGGCTTCGGCTTTTTTCATCGTCGTTTATTTTCACATATTCAGAGCGCTGCTTTACGGTTCCTACAAAAATCCCCGTGAACTGATATGGCTCATCGGTGTCTGCATTTACCTGGCACTGATGGCGGAAGCATTCATGGGGTACCTCCTGCCGTGGGGGCAAATGTCCTACTGGGGGGCACAGGTGATCATCAACCTCTTCGGTGCCATTCCCGGCATTGGCCCTGATCTGGCAACTTGGATCAGAGGAGATTTTGTGGTTTCGGATGCCACACTGAACCGCTTTTTCTCATTTCACGTAATCGCGATGCCGCTGCTGATTCTCGGCCTGGTCTTCATGCATATCGTTGCCCTCCACGCAGTAGGTTCCAACAACCCTGAAGGAATTGAAATCAAAGCGCAGAAAGATGCACAGAATCGACCGCTTGATGGCATACCATTTCATCCTTACTACACAATCAAAGACGTTTTTGGCGCCATTGTTTTTCTCATTATTTTCCTCGGAGTTGTGTTTTTTGCACCTGCCATGGGCGGATACTTCCTTGAGTCGGCAAATTTTGTTCCAGCAAACCAGTTGATTACCCCGCAACACATCACACCCTTGTGGTATTTCACGCCTTTTTATACCATTCTGCGCTCGGTTCCTGATCCTTGGTACGGTGTGCTGGCCATGGGGGCCTCTGTTATGGTGCTGTTTTTCCTGCCTTGGATAGATAGCAACCCGGTCAAATCATTTCGCTACCGAAGCACTGGCTACAAAGTTAACCTGCTTTCTCTGCCCGCCATTTTCTTTGCCTTGGGTTATTTGGGCACCTTGCCGGTCACCAATCTGACTAACGAGCTGGCAGTACGGTTCAGCGAGTTATACCTGCTCTTTTTCTTCCTGATGTGGTTTTTCAGCAAAGTACGAACGCGCTTGATGGGCATCTCTTTTTTCCTGTTTTTCGTTGCCCTGTTCATGTACTTGGATTACCTCAGGGTGGATGACGAGCACCTATCAAGCATTTTGACAGGGAGCCTGTTGCCGCTGGCTTACCTCCTGTTGGTGCTGCTCCTTCCTGCCCTGATCGAAAAGATGCAGATTGACAAGCCGCTGCCCAGCCGGATTAAAGAATTAGGATAGCCATGCACAAGCTGATAGCGCTGTTGTTGGGCGTTCTTTCCGTCGCCGGGGGGGTGGCTGCTGAAGGCGAATACCCTCTGCAAAAAGCTGTGGTGGCGATCGACAACAAGCCGGCATTGCAAAGAGGGGCGAAATACTTTGTCAACTACTGTCTGAGTTGCCACAGTGCTCGCTACAGCCGCTACAGCCGTATCGGCCAAGATCTGGGGCTGACACCTGACATGGTGAAAGAAAACCTGATTTTCACACGCGAGAAGATCAATGACCCATTGAAGGTGGCCATGACCGATGAAGAGGGACACACATGGTTTGGGGCAGCCCCACCTGACTTGACGCTCGTTTCTCGTGCGCGTGGTTCCGACTGGATTTATACCTATTTGAAATCCTTCTATCTTGACGACACCCGGCCTTTGGGAGTCAACAACGCCCTGTTTCCAAACGTCTCCATGCCCCATGTACTTTGGAATTTACAAGGATGGCAGAAACCGATCTACACTGCCACGAAAGATGAAGATGGGAACATACACAAAATTGTGACAGCTTTAGAGCTGGTTGAGCCAGGAAAATTAAGCCCTGAAGAGTACGACAAGGTACTAAGTGACCTAGTTTCATTCCTCCATTACCTGTCTGAACCAGCGGCGTCAAAGCGCAAAGCGTACGGTCCTTGGGTTATTTTGTTTTTGATTTTTCTTGCAGTGCTGGCCTACTTGCTGAAAAAAGAATATTGGAAAGATATCAAATAATGCGCGCCGGAAATTTTAGGAGATCGGAAGTCGAAAATCCCTCCATCACGCTTTACAGCGGGGTGCTCTGCCCGGGCAGCCACCGCGTTCGGCTGGTGCTTGCCTTGAAGGAAATCAAGTACAAGCTGGTCAATCTGGAAAATCCGAAAAAATTTCCGCGGGAAGTACAAATACTTTCCGGACACCCCGCGCCTGTGCTGATCGATCGAGAACTGGAACTCTACTGCCCGAAAGTGATTACCGAATATCTTGATGAGCGATTTCCATACCCTCCCTTGATGCCAATTGACCCAATTTCCAAAGCGAAGTTGCGCCTGGCGCTTTACCATTTGGAAACCGAATGGGACCCCCTGCTGAAAAAAGCCACCTCTTCGCGCCAGAACGTGGCAAAAATAGCTCGGAAACAGCTGAAGGAGCAGGTAATGACCACTGTGGCACTGTTACAAAAAACCAAATTCCTGATGCAAAACGACCCCAGCCTGGCGGATTGCGCACTTGGACCAATTCTCTTACGCCTGCAAAATGTCGGGGTGATTTTATCCAGACGTACTGCAAAAGTTGTCTTGGATTACCAAAAGCGGTTTTTTAACTTGCCGGCTTTTCGTAAAAGCCTCAGTGAGGAAGAAGCGGAACTGTTCTATCAATAAGCGGAATCTGGCTGGACACACGGGTACTATCATTACCTGATTCCGGCGCCGAAAAGCAGGGCATTGATCCTCTGGTCGTCCGGCAGAGGTAGGCAATCCGGACATCTCAATACCAAGCAGCTGTCGCTCGGCCGATGTCAGCACTTTTCTGACACTCCCAATGTTGCTTTTTTATGTGTCATATTCAACCCCATAAACTTCTCCATCTCCAGACTGGACTTTCCTGTCTGAACCACTTTCAGTCGCTTGACAGGAGTTCAGGGACCTGACTCCCTCTTTTGTAGGGAGCGTCTGCGTACAGGCAAAAGACTCCAGGCTATAGATGACTGACGACCACGCAGATGGTTGGGAGCGCTGATCCACCGATACCGTGCCGGGGAGGTGATGGTCACGGCAACAAAGCACCACCTTCCTTCACCGCGGTGACTGCGGCACAAGACCGGATGACCAAGGAAATGACCAAGAAAATGACCGTGGCCAACCACATATTTGAAAGGTTGGCTGAAATGGCGCAGAGGCCGCTTCGCAGTAACCTTGGCAAGCTCGATGGACGCGCAACAGCCTGACACCCGACACTTTGGCTGCCGCGAAATTCCAGCACCCCTGCCAATAACAGCGCCAGGCGTTCAGAAGCCTAAACTCTCTCTGCAGGGAGCGTCTGCGCACAGGCGAAAGACTCCCAGCCATAAGCGACCATGTTCGCGAATTCAGGGGCTTTGTCAGCCACCTGCAGTCGTTTTGGCAAGCCTCCGTTCTGGCACCAGACTTTCCGAAAAAATGCTGTTCGTTTGCCGCTTAGGTATTGGCTGCAGACACTCTCTCTGGAGGGAAAACTTTATCCCGATTCAGAATGTTCAGGGGATCGAAAACCTTTTTGATCCCTCTCATGATCCTGATTGCATTCTCTGATACTTCGCGATCCAGATAGTCGCGCTTGGCAAGTCCGATACCGTGTTCGCCGGAAAGTGTGCCGCCCAGACTGATGACATGGTCAAACAACTCTGACCGGCAGACCTTTGCGGCGGTACTTTCTTCCGGGTTTTGCGGGTCAAACAGAATATTGACGTGCAAATTCCCGTTCCCAGCATGACCAAAACTGACAATACGAAGTCCGTGCGTAAATCCCAGCGACTGTATTCGTTCAAGCAGAACGCCAATTCGGGTTACTGGCACCACCACATCCTCGTTGATCTTTCCTGCTGCCAGTGTGCGCAACCCTGGCGATAACAATTTGCGCAACCCCCAAATTCGAGCTTCCTCCTCTGCATTCCCGGCAACTTCCGTTCTGCGTAACCCGGCGTTTCTTGCAACTTTTTCCAGAATGGATATGGACCTGTCAGTTTCGTCCACGGCACCATCCACCTCAATGAGCAATAAAGAGCAACCCTCTATTTCTGGATACACCAGACCCACGCAAACAGGATCCAGAAATTCCAGTTTGGATGGCGTTACATTGGATGCCATAATTGCCGCGACAGCATCCGCAGCATGGGCGGCACAGTCGTAGGCAGCCAGCATGGATTTCGTGTTTTCGGGAAGCGGCATAAGCTTGATGACTGCTTCAGTAATCAAGCCCAGCATACCCTCGGAGCCCACAAGCAGACGCGTAAGATCAAAGCCTGTGACTCCTTTGCTGGTCACCACACCGGTTTCAATACTGCTGCCGTCACCAGCCACGACCCGCAAACCCAAAACATTTTCCCGCGTGGTGCCGTATTTCACTGCCCGTGGCCCCGCCGCGTTGCAAGCCAGGTTGCCTCCCACCGTACAATAATCAGCACTGCCAGGATCAGGTGCCCAAAAAAATCCGTGCCGTGCGGCAAGCTGCTGCACCTGACCATTTAGAACACCGGGTTGCACGCGCATAAAACGATTGGCAGGGTCAGTTTTCAGAACCTGATTCATGCGCTCAAAGGAAATGACAATCCCACCCGACACCGGAACAGCGGCTCCGGCAGTGCCAGTGCCACGGCCACGTGCAGTGACCGGTATGCGCAATTCGTTGCACAAAACCAGAACCGAAACAACCTGCTGATGGGTTTCCGCCAGCACAACCGCCTCTGGAATTCTATGCAATCGACTGTTGTCGCCTCCGTAAGCCCAGCGGTCAGCAGTGTCGGCAAGCACCTCAGCGGCACAGCATTCACGAATATGCGCGGCAAGGTCACCCGAAGACTGCCGGTCAATCAATCCGACACCGGAACAGCGGCTCCGGCAGTGCCAGTGCCGCGGCCACGTGCAGTGACCGGTATGCGCAATTCGTTGCACAAAACCAGAACCGAAACAACCTGCTGATGGGTTTCCACCAGCACAACGGCCTCTGGAATTCTATGCAATCGACTGTTGTCGCTCCCGTAAGCCCAGCGGTCAGCAGTGTCGGCAAGCACTTCAGCGACACAGCATTCACGAATATGCGCGGCAAGGTCACCCGAAGACTGCAGGTCAATCAATCCGACACCTGATGTGCGGCATCAACCAGTGCACAAAGACAATGCAAAATCAGCAAATGTACCTCCTGCGCCCTGGCCGTGCTGTTGGTGGGCACGCGCAATTCAAAATCCCGCTTCCCAAGCAATCCTGCCAGCTTGCCACCGTCGCTGGCACTCAAAGCAAGCACTACCATACCCAAATCGTGCGCTTTCGTGACCGCTTCGTTCACATTCTCAGAATTACCACTGGTGCTGATTGCCAGCAGCACATCACCCGGTTGGCCAAAAGCTTCCAACTGGCGTGAAAAGACCTGTCCATACCCACAATCATTAGCCACAGAAGTCAAAATCGAAGTGTCGGTCGTCAAGGCGATCGCTGGCAAAGCCTTGCGCTTCATTTCAAAGCAGTTCACCAATTCCGCGGCAAAGTGTTGCGCATCCGCCGCGGAACCACCGTTGCCACAGCTAAAAATTTTTTTTCCTGCAGACAAAGCGCAGCAAATCAACTCCCCCGCGGCAACAAGTTTCCCTGGCAACACCTCGCCAGCACGGCTTTTCACTGCCATGCTGTCCGCAAACAAAGCTTTTACCAGTTCCAGATTTCCCATTTTTTACCTGGGTCAGGAAAGTCACTGCGACAAAGCAGAGCAGCAGTTGCCACTTTTACCACGGCGCCGAAAACGCATTCTGGATCCAGCCAGGATTTTTCAGGTTTCCACCTTCAAAGGCCACAACGTCAAAACGCATTCCGTAATTGTAATTTTTCCGGGCGACAAAGATTTGTGCTGTTTTAATGATTTTTAGCTGTTTACGACGGTCAATACTTTCCAGAGCACCCCCAAACGCCCGGTTTTTTCTGTACCGAACTTCAACAAAAACCAAGTCCATTCCATCCAGCATGATCAAGTCAATTTCACCAGCTTTCGATCTGAAGTTTTTTTTCTGCAACACCAGGCCTTGGGTTTCCAAAAAATGCTGCGCCGCCTGCTCCGCACGCGCACCTGTTGACAGCGATTTGAAACAGCGGTGCCAAAAACCCCATTTCACTGAACCAGTGGTCTGGGGTAGCCACCCTTGAATTGGGCCAGGCCTAAGCGCCGGTTCTGCAACACCAGGCCTTGGGTTTCCAAAAAATGCTGCGCCGCCTGCTCCGCACGCACACCTGTTGACAGCGATTTGAAGCGGCGGCACCAAAAACCCCATTTCACTGAACCAGTGGTCTGGGGTAGCCACCCTTGAATTGGGCCAAACCTAAGCGCCGGTTCTGCAACACCAGGCCTTGGGTTTCCAAAAAATGCTGCGCCGCCTGCTCCGCACGCGCACCTGTTGACAGCGATTTGAAACAGCGGTGCCAAAAACCCCATTTCACTGAACCAGTGGTCTGGGGTAGCCACCCTTGAATTGGGCCAGGCCTAAGTGCCGGTAAAGCCGCCCGCCTTCCAGCATACTGATTTTTCCGGTAAGCCCATCGGCTTCTATCCCATCAATATCCATCTGACGGACACGCGAAACCAGAAAATAAGCGTCATGGCCAAGCGCAAACAGGCGGGCATACTCGTCGCTGAAAACTCCAGTTGGGAAATCTACATCTGTTGCCAGCAACCAAGGTATTTCCGGATAAATCAATCCATCCAGATCGGGTTTGGCAACCGTTCCGGAAAAAATGTAGGCATTTGAAACGACTGCGTACACAGGAAGTTTGTCTGCGTAGTGATATTTAATAAATGGAAAAAGCAACTCTAACTGCAAACCGGTAACCAGCAAAACCGTAGCATCAATATCTGAGCGTATGCGGGGAGTGAATTGGGTTTCTTCTCCTATGGTGTCCATAACCCGCCGGTTTCTTTCCTCGCTGTCATTCAGTCGATACAGTTCTTTGACAACAGACGAAAAATCACGTGCCTCATCTGAAAGGAGTACTTTTTCCCGGACGATGCCTCCGGCAGAAACAAAATGCCTTGTAAACGCAGCATCCAAACGCTCTCCGTAGCTGTCATTTTGTTGAATCACGACCACATAACGATGGCCGTTTTCCAAAATCTCGGCTGCCACTTGCTTCACTTCATCTTCCGGCAACAAACCAAATTGGTAAATCTCATTGTCAGATAAAACCGTTTCGGCTGGTAAATAATTCAAAACAAGTGCGGGGACATCCAAGCCGAAACCTGCCAGCTCAGCTACATTTTCTTTCAACAGAGGACCGACCACAAAGTCCAATTGACCCTGGGATACCACATTCCGGTATGTTTTGACCACATTTTCATCGCGACTGCTATCGTAAACCATAACATCAAAGTCCGGAGTGGATTGGCTTGCCCTCGCATAAAAAAAGCCGGCCTCCACCACCCGCCCGTCTTTGGCAAAAGGACCGGAAAGCGGCAATAAGAGTGCGACATGTTCTGGCCTGAAATTCAAGTGTTCCCAAGTCTGCGTCAGCCGCAGATACGCTGGCTTTGTCAGTTCCAGATCCGGGTGCAGGTCATCCCAAATGGAAATTTCCGCAATAAAGCCCTGGACACCATCGGGAAAGGGTTTGCGACTCAGCGTATGCAATTCCAGCCAAGCCTGAACAGCGACATCAGCGAGTGCCGTACTCACTAAAGCGACCGACTGGTATGCGTCAAAAGACTCCAGAATGCTTAAAATTTCCGTTTGATTGTCCGACTTGGCACTGCCGTCAAGCAGGGGATCCAGATCCGCCCGGGTCCGTAAAACACCGACTTCGTCTCTGGTTTTCTTTTGTCCCTTCAAACGAAGCTGCAGTGCTTCGAGTTGCACGGCAGGAGGTGCTTCCTGGAAAAGACTTTGCGGCAACAACTCCACTGCCTGTGCGTTTTGCCCCAGTCGCTTGCGAATATCCGCTTCCAACAGGCGCTTCTCATAAAGGCTGTCCCTTGACATACCCACTTCGTCGATGGCAATCAGATATGCCAGTACATTCAAGTCCAATGCATAACTTTGCAGGTAGGCAACAGCTCGCAACTGCATTTCCTGGCGCTCCGGCGGAGCTTTTCCCTGTGCCAGCTTCCAGAGCAGTTCCGCAGCCAGCAAAGGCTGTCCCTCAGCGGCAAGCGCGTCCGCTTGCCGCTCATGCATGACGTCGGTCCCAATGTCCAGCTCATCTTTTTCCAAAGCGGGAAACTGGCTACACGCAGGAAGCAACACCATCGTGAAATAAAAAGGCAGGATGCACATCCTGCCACAACGCCGCCCGATACTGGACGAAGTCGCGTGCCATTCACGACGCGAAAGCACAAACACCAACAGGTCTGGACGATGAAAACCAAAAAGCCATGAAGCGACACCAGACTGCCTGCAAAACAAACCCTGAACAGCGCGGGTATGCTATGGATTTTACGCTTTTTTAGACCGCATCCGGGCGCACAAAAACCCATCTACGGAAAGCTTGCCGGCACCGTAGAGTATCAGGACGAGCAGGCCGACACCCCAGACAATATGGTCTTGGAATCCGGGAGTAAAAGCTCCATTCCACCAGAAAGCAGTAAATGATTCCGATGCACTTTGCCACGCCTCGTACCACAAGGTAGGGAATGACACCACCGCAACGACATTTAATGCGAACAAAGACAGGGCGGCAAAACTGCATAGAAATCCCAAGGCCAGCAACACCGGGAAAAAAAGCTCGGCTCCGGTTCCAGCGTATGCCGCCAGTTCAGACGGTAATAAAGGAACATAGTAACTTCCCTGGCTCACTGCCTCTTCCAGACTCGTGGCACCGAACAGCCACAAGGTACCGTCCCAGTAATCGATTTTCGTCAAGCCCGCACTGAAAAAAATCCAGGCAATGTACAAACGAAGACCCAGCAACAGAAAGGGAGCCAATATTTTGTTGAGAGTCCTAAAAAAAGACATGTATAAATTCGCCAACATTTCGTAATTCTCCTTTATTTTTTCAAGTCAAGAAAAAAACCTGACTGTACACAGATGTTAAAAAACGACGCAAAGTCCAGTTCCGCTTCCTTGGCAAGTGCGGCATCCAAGGCAATCGCCAAGCTGTCACCATTAGACAGTTTCTGAAGCAAAACAGCCTGGCCGATAGAAAGCAAACGCAGGTAGACCTCGAAATCCACTCTGCACACTGCCACTGACTGTCCGCCGGAGGGCAGGTCGGGACTACTGTCCTCCTCCTTGAGCAACCAGATATCATAAACAGCAAATACAGAACTGACAAGCCTGAAGGAAGGGTGCATGACCGCCTTCAAATCAGAATATTCACCCGGAGTGTAGTGCTTCAGTTTCGCGGAATTGAAAGACATGAGATTGGCGGCATTTGCAGATTCGTACATGGCCCACTCGAGTTCCGCAATGTCAGCAAGATAGGGCAGGCGTTGCGCCACTTCACCACGCCGCAGGAACCCGGCAAAATTCCGACCGAAATCCTGCATCCCACCGCTTGCATGTGGCACTTCTCTAATAAATTTCTCGGTAAGATTCCGGACATACTCGGCTCCAACAAGTCGTTCGATGTGTGGAAAAGTATTCTGGATAGCCGTGCAATGCGTAGTAAAAAAATTGTTGCGATAAATATTCAGCAAATGATTTACAGATATATTCGTTCGTCCAAGATAGTCTCCCGAAACCGAGTTGCCCAGCAGGTCTGAAACAAAGCGGTCCTGAATCTCACGCAAAGACATTACGGCGTTCCGGCCCCGAACGCAAAACCGCATCGGCTCTGTCAACTTCTGCAAGCAGAACATCCAATTTCGGGACATCCGTATCCCACTCTATCAAAGTCGGTCTGGCACCAAAACTTTCCGTTGCCTGCCGAAAAAGAGACCACACGGAATCATGGACTTTGCTCCCGTGATCGTCCACGTAAATTGTGTCTCCGTGAAAATTCTTTTGCGCAAATCCTGCCAAGTGGATCTCCTGGACATCTGCTCCATTCACTGCTGAGAAATACGCATCTGGAGAAAAACCATGATTATGCGCGCTGACGTAGATGTTGTTGACATCCAGCAGAAGACCGCAGCCACAGACTTCGGGAAGGGCAGCGTAAAATTCCCATTCAGGGATCTCCGACTCCCGGAAAGAAATGTAAGAGGAAGGGTTTTCAATGAGGATCTGACGACCGAGAAAATCCTGCGTCTGTTTCACTTTATCCGTGAAAATCGCAAAACTTTCCTTGGTGTACGGGATCGGCAACAGGTCATTGAAATGCCGCCCTGAAGCGGCTGACCAGCTCAGGTGCTCAGAAACAACTACCGGGCTAAACCGCGCAAGTGCTGCGCGCAACCTCCGCAAGTGTCCCATATCCAAGGGGGCGGCGGAACCCAAAGACAAAGCGGTCCCATGGAAGGCGCAGGGATAGCCATCACAAATTTCCTCAAGGAAAGAAACCGCATGACCGCCTGCGAGGAAAAAATTCTCGCTATGAACCTCAAACCACGCGACATCAGGCTTGGTTTGGGCGACTTCAGCAAGGTGGGGGTGGCGCAATCCAACCCCCACACGACACGGGAGTCGGACTACACCATCCTGCATCAACCTGACTTCTGAGGATTACTTCATGTCGTCGCCGGACATCATGCCGACACCAGCACCCGCCAACTTCTCACAAATCCCTTTCGGGATGGCAATGAAGGCATCCGACTGTCTGTCCATTTTGGAGGAACCCGCGCAGGACGTGTTGCCGGTCGCGCAATCGTTTTTGCCAGCCTTGGCAACTCCGTAGCATTTCACGTTCTCACCCATGCCACCTTTTGCTGCGTCTTTATGCGAGTCAGCACACGCCGTGGTGGCACCAAGACCGACAAAAGCAAGACCGGCCAAAGCAGCGACAACCAAATTTCTGGAATCTTTCATTAGATTAAACCTCAAGTTTATAAGTTTTCCATCGGAGCATGAACCGCCTGAACAACCAGGACAAGGCACCATGGAGAGCAGGGGTGATAGTAGTCGTAGCACGTTTATAGTGTCAAGACAAAACTGCCCCTGTGAATGAAAAACCGCTCCTTTCCCGTCTCTTGGCTGCGACCAAGAGACGCAGAGAAGCACTTTGGACAACCCTGAGTAGTATTTCGCGTATTCCTGGAATTTGGGGCTTGTGCGAGTGCGCAAGCCAGAAAGCACCTATACCTGCCGGACTATCCCATTTTCCATTTCAAAGAACAGCCGATGCTTCCGTGTTGCTCAGCTGGCCCCTTGCCGGTTTGCGCAACCAACTTCATTCCTTCAAACAGATCACGTCTGCTACCTGGCACTTTACGCATTCCACAGTCGTCAAGTCGACCCCGGTATTGAAGCTCGAGATCGGCGTTGTAACCGAAGAAATCCGGCGTGCATAACGCACCGTAAGCCCTCGCGATTTCCTGGCTTTCATCATAAAGGTAGGGGAACGGAAATCTGTGCTGCGCAGCAACTTTTCCCATGTTTTCAAACGAGTCTTCAGGATAGTCGGTAGGGTCGTTTGACATAATTGCCACTGACAATATCCCGTGTTGCGCAAGTTCTGCGGCATCCCGGCAAATTTTATGCTGCACCGCCTGGACAAACGGACAGTGGTTGCAAATAAACATCACCAAGGTGCCTTTGGCGCCCCGGCAATCGGAAAGCGTGTAGGTCTTGCCATCGGTGGACAACAAAGAAAAATCTGGAGCCTTCGCTGCAAAGTCACAAACGGGCGTCACAATTTCAACCATCTCGTTTCCTCTCAGGTTTCACGCCTGCTCCCAAGGCGGCGTACAGCTATCATTCTAAAGAAATTAGACTGGCAAGGAGCAGAAGCAAGAAGAGATATGGCAGGAAGATGGTCGACAAGTCACCACGACAAGTCGCTTTCTTTCCCCGCCTTCGCTGCAAAGTCACAAACGGGCGTCACAATTTCAACCATCTCGTTTCCTCTCAGGTTTCACGCCTGCTCCCAAGGCGGCGTACAGCTATCATTCTAAAGAAAATTTGACTGGCAAGGGGCGGGAACAAAAAGAGACACGGCAGGAAGATGGTCGACAAGTCACCACGACAAGTCGCTTTCTTTCCCCGCCTTCGCTGCAAAGTCACAAACGGGCGTCACAATTTCAACCATCTCGTTTCCTCTCAGGTTTCACGCCTGCTCCCAAGGCGGCGTACAGCTATCATTCTAAAGAAATTAGACTGGCAAGGGCAGAACAAGAAGAGATATGGCAGGAAGATGGTCGACAAGTCGCTTTCTTTTCCCGCGACATGCCCGCCATGTGGCGGCATGTCGCGAACCCACGGTTTGAAACCTCTACTCCAGACCGAAAAACGCGACCAGATCTGCTTTCCGTGCCTTTTGTTTACCAAGGCGGCATTGCCCCTGCTGCCCTACCGGACTGCGGACCTGGTAAAACCTGGGCGTACGCCGCAGGCGCATCAGGCGATCCTGTCGGATGTCCGCGAACAGTCTCCGCGGCGCGTTCGCTCCCTTCACTTCGTAAGCAGCACCCCAGACCTGGTTGATGATTGTGTCGTGCACTTCCTGCCTGGCTTAAAGGTTCCAGGCAGGTATGCGGTCGGAACCACCACAATGGTGGTAGGATTGCCTGCGGTGTGGTTTCGCCAAAAGCGGGGCTTTCTTCGTTCGCAACGGGGTATTTTCACATGACAGATGTATGCCGCCTGTTTACTTCCGAATCGGTCTCGGCAGGCCATCCCGACAAAATGTGTGACCAGATTTCCGATCGGGTCCTTGACGCCTTGCTGCAAAAAGATCCGGATTCCCGGGTGGCTTGCGAAGCAATGGTGAAAGGGAACGTCCTGATCATCGCTGGAGAAATCTCTTCCAAGACCCGATTGGATTACGTGGAGCTGGCCAGAGAGGTGATTCGCGACACGGCGGGTTGCAACGGTCAGGACTTCGGCTGTCGCGCGGAGGATTACAACATACTGCTGTTGCTCAGCAAGCAGTCCGCAGAAGTTGCCAAGGGCGTAGAAAAAAAAGGTGCCGGGGACCAAGGAACCATGTTTGGTTATGCAACACGAGAAACTGAAAGCTTCATGCCGGGATCTCTCATGCCGGCACCTCTTGAATTTGCCCACCGTCTGATGCGCCGACACGCCGAATTGCGCTTAATGGATGATTGGGACTGGCTGGGCCCAGATGCCAAGGCACAAGTCACGGTGGCGTACGAACAAGATACACCGGTTGCTGTTAAAAAAGTCGTGCTGTCCACGCAACACCGGGAAAACATCTGCCTCGCTGACCTACGCGTTGCCGTTGAAAACGACATCATTCGTCAAGTCATTCCGGATGAAATGCTGAAAGACTGCAAATTCAAAATCAACCCGGCTGGCGAGTTCGTCAAAGGTGGCCCGGCAGCAGACTGCGGCCTCACCGGGCGGAAAATTATTGTCGATACCTACGGAGGCATGGCCCGCCACGGTGGCGGAGCAATGTCAGGAAAAGACCCCACCAAAGTAGATCGTTCTGCTGCTTACGCTGCCCGATACATCGCAAAACACCTGGTCGCATCAGGATTGGCAGAACGTTGTGAAGTACAACTTTCTTATGCGATCGGCGTGGCAGAACCGGTGGCGGTTTTTGTGGACCACTTCCAGACTTCTGAACACAGCAATCAATCTTTGGAAAAAATCGTGCGGGAATGTTTCGAGTTGCAACCATTCGGCATCATTGAAATGCTGGACCTGCGTCGCCCCATTTACGCTCAGACGGCAGTTTTCGGACATTTTGGTCGCGATGAACCACCCGGGTTTACTTGGGAGCGATGTGACGAGGAGCGAATGAAAGCCATTGCGGATGCCGCAGGCCGCTATTAACCTGTTCGCGATTGCCGTGCCCGGCACAAACCCATAAGGAGGAGAAGTCAATATGGCCACGCCAGTACATAAACTGACCCCAGACCACAAAATAGCGGATCCAGGGCTTTGCGACTGGGGCCGAAAAGAAATCCGGATTGCGGAAACTGAAATGCCGGGGCTGATGGCGTTGCGTGCCGAATACGGGAACAGCAAGCCGCTGGCAGGTGCACGCATCGCCGGTTGCCTGCACATGACCATACAAACTGCGGTTCTCATCGAGACCCTGATCGCACTTGGTGCTGAAATCCGCTGGTCATCGTGCAATATCTTTTCCACGCAGGACCACGCCGCCGCCGCCATTGCTGCTGAAAACATCCCGGTTTTCGCCTGGAAAGAGGAAGCTGAAGAAGAATACTGGTGGTGCATTGAACAAACCCTGAAAGGCCCGAATGGCTGGCTACCAAACCTGTTGCTGGATGACGGGGGAGATTTAACCAGGTACGTTTACGAACACCACCGCGAATTATTGCCGGACATAAAAGGCATTACGGAAGAAACCACTACTGGCGTGAACCGTCTTTACGAAATGGCGCACAAGGGCACATTAAAAACCGTGGCGTTAAACGTCAACGATTCGGTTACGAAATCAAAATTTGACAATACCTACGGTTGTCGCGAGTCACTCCTGGACGGCATCAAGCGTGCAACAGACGTGACGATTGCCGGAAAACTGGCAGTGATATGTGGTTATGGAAACGTTGGCAAAGGTTGCGTGCAATCCCTGAGAGGGCAAGGTTGCCGTGTATGGGTTACGGAAATCGACCCGATCTGCGCGCTCCAGGCCGCCATGGAAGGGCATCGTGTTGTCACCATGGAGGAAGCCGCATCGGAAGCGAATATTTTTGTCGCCGCCACCGGCAACCGACATGTCATCAATTACCAACATCTTGCCAAAATGAAGGACCAGACCATCGTCTGCAATATCGGCCATTTTGACAACGAAATCGATGTCGACTCGTTACGCAAATTGCAATGGGAAAACATTAAACCGCAGGTTGATCACGTGATTTTTCCAGATGGCAGGCGCATCATCCTGCTTGCCGAAGGCCGACTGGTGAACCTGAGTTGTGCGACTGGGCATCCCAGCTTCGTGATGTCCAATTCTTTCTGCAACCAAGTCCTTGCGCAAATAGAACTGTGGCAAAACAATCACCATTACGATGTTGCAGTCCACATGCTCCCGAAACACCTGGACGAAAAGGTGGCGCACCTGCATCTGGAAAAACTGGGGGCACACTTGACCACCATGACGAAAGAACAGGCGGATTACCTGGGAGTGGCTGTGGACGGTCCCTACAAACCCGATCACTATCGCTACTGAATAACGTCCCATATTCAATGAACCAAATTGTGTGCGGCACGGCAATGTGCAACTGGTATTGATATAAACCCGTTTCGCGATTGCTGAGCCCGGCACTCTCCCTGCCGAGGACGGCGGCAAAATCATGCCGGAGATGAGCCGGGACAATGGTATGCATGGCTTCACCTGGCACCAGACATCTCCACTTGGCGTGCCGAAGCCGGGCACCACCCGATAATCCCGGGGTGCCTCTGCCAAGGTGGCAACGACTTTTGCCTAGTCCAGAATTTCATCCGCCCCGGCTGCCATAGCCGTTGCTTCCGGAATTGGAGAACGTTTCGGCTTGACCAGGGTCAGGTGTCCAATGCCCATGATTTTCATGACTCTGGCAGCCCTTCCGATATTTCCCGGGTGAGTGGGTTCGACTCAAACAAAAGTCGGAGTCCCTGAAAGGGGAATGTTGTTTCGGGGGGATACGCATCACGGGCTGGTGCGCGTGTTCAAGCCCTCCCTACCCAAGGTCTGAACGGGACGTGAAAAAAAACACGCTCGCAACAATTCGTTCCGATTACCACAAGAATTGGAATCGCAAGCTTTCTCTGAAAGAACTGGACTACCTCCTGTGCCATGCTTTCCACATTTCCCATTCGCAGCTTTTCACAAAAAGCCACTGGCTGGTTCCTGCCGAATGCCTGCAAGGCCTGCATGAAATGGCAGTGCGCCGGGCCACTGGTGTCCCGCTCGCCTATCTGAGCGGTAGAAAAGAATTTTATTCTCTGGAATTTGAAGTCACAGTCGCAACTTTAACACCGCGTCCGGAAACCGAAATGCTGGTGGACTTTGCTGTACACCACGCCCCACGAGGTGCAAAATTGCTTGAGCTTGGCTGCGGGTGCGGTGCGGTTGCCATAGCGATCGCACACCACCGCTCCGACCTGAAGATCACTGCCAGCGACATCAGCACCGAAGCGTTGCGGATTGCTGATCGGAATGTACGCAAACACGACATTCACATACGTCTGGTGAAAAGCAACTGGTTTAGTGCTCTACTGCGACGGCGGACTTTTCACTGTTTAGTCGCCAATGTCCCTTATTTGCGACCCGGTGAAGCGCGTGCCGGCGATGTCACCACCCGACATGAACCGAAACTGGCACTGCTGGCTGGAGAAAATGGTCTGGCATCTTTACGCCAAGTTTTGCAGCACGCTCCTCGGTACTTGGTTAACGGCGGCCTGATTGCGCTGGAACATGCCCCTTGGCAAAGGTTTGCCGTAGCAGCAATGGCAACACGCGCAGGTTTTCGAAATCTGCGTTGCATCAAAGACTATGCCGGCTTGTTCCGCATGACCGTGGGAAAAATCAGCGGCGGAAAACCATGGAGCCACCCGCGCTCCGCCATTTAAAGGGGCGGCTTCCCTCGATTCACGCCGGCGGCCAGCCTACGCTTTAAAATTTCATTGACACGGCGCGGATCCGCTTTTCCTTCGCTTGCCTGCATGACACAACCGACAAAATAGCCCAGAACTTTGGTTTTACCTGCCTGATATTGCGCAACCTGGGCCGCGTTTTTTGACAGGACTCCCGCAATGATTTCAGCAAGGTGCGTTTCATCACTGATCCGGCCCACATCCATTTTCCGAATCACTTCTTCGGCACTTGCGCCCTGTGCCCACATTTTCCGAAACACGTCGCGCGCCATATGCCTGGACAACTGTTCAGAAACAACGCAATTCAACAACTCTGCCAGGTGTCCCGGCGACACCTTGCAGGCAGTGATGTCCAGTCCTTCGCGATTCAGTGCCGCAGCCAAAACTCCGTTCATCCAGGAAAATACTTCCCGGGAGCTGGCATCCGTATTTTTGGCACAGCTTTCAAAATAGTCCACCATTTCCCGATCACCAAACAATCGGTCCAGCTGCGCAGCACCCAAAGCATATTCAGTCGCCAGGCGCGCACGCCGGGCATCAGGAAGCTCAGGCAAAACCCGGCGTTGTTGCTCAATGAATACCTCATCAATTTGCAATGGCAGCAGATCTGGATCAGGAAAATACCGATAGTCTTCTGCTTCTTCCTTGCTCCGCATCGGGTGGGTTTCCCCGGTCGCAGGATCATAAAGACGGGTCTCCTGTTCTACGGCACCCCCGCTTTCAAGCTCCTGTTGCTGGCGCCTGATTTCATATTGGAGCGCTTTTTCCAAAAAGCGAAAGGAATTGAGGTTTTTCAGTTCTGTGCGCGTACCGAGCTTTTCCACACCTGCGGGTCGCAGGGAAATGTTCGCGTCACAACGAAAACTGCCTTCTTCCATGTTGCCGTCGCTGATTCCCAGCCAGCGCACCAGCATATGGATTTTTCTCACGTAGGCAAGCGCAGTCTCCACATCGTACATTTCCGGCTCGGAAACAACTTCCATAAGCGGCGTGCCTGCCCGGTTCAAGTCAATTGCCGTTCTGCCCGGGAACAGGTCATGGATAGACCGACCCGCATCCTCCTCAAGATGGGCACGTGTAACGCCGATCTGATGAACTCGGCCGTCTTTACCAATGACTTCCACCTTGCCCCGTCCAATAATCGGCTGTTCGTACTGACTGATTTGATATCCTTTTGGTAAATCTGGATAAAAATAATTTTTGCGCGCAAATACGCAAGAGCGACTGATTTCAGCGTTGATTGCCAAACCAAAAAGTACTGCCTTGCGCACCGGCTCCTGGTTGAGGACCGGCAGCACCCCCGGCAAAGCCACATCGATTCCGCAGGCATGAATGTTTGGTTCGGTACAAAACTCGGCGTTCGCGCCCGAAAAGAGCTTGCTTCTGGTTTTCAGGCGCACATGGATTTCCAGGCCCATCACCGACTGCCAGTTCATGCCGCGTACCTTTGAGGAAACTGTAAATGGTGGCTGGTGGTTTGTTGAAACGCATGACCAAGCGCACACAAAGCCTCTTCGCAAAAATAGTTGCCGATAAGCTGGATGCCGACCGGCAAGCGTTTTTTGAACCCCGCTGGAAGCGCCAGGGCGGGCAGGCCCGCCAGGTTCACGGCTGTCGTGTACACGTCCGAAAGGTACATTTGCACCGGATCCTGCATTTTCTCTCCGATGTGAAATGCCACATCGGGTGTAACCGGACTGAGCAACACGTCTATGTCCGCAAACTGTGCAGAAAACTCGTCGCTGATTTTTCTTCTGACTTTTTGGGCTTTGAGGTAGTAAGCATCGTAATAACCAGCGGACAGCACGTACGTACCGAGCATGATGCGTCGTTTGACTTCCGCGCCGAAGCCTTCGTCGCGTGAAGCCACATAAAGCGCATCGAGAGTCCCTGCCTTGCGGCTTCGATGGCCAAAACGGACACCGTCGTAGCGCGCCAAGTTGGAAGAGCACTCCGCAGTGGCCAAAATGTAAAAAACCGGAATGGAAAAACGCAAACTGGGCATGGCAACTTTTTTGACCCGGCATCCCAGACGAGAAAAAACAGCGAGCGCCTCGTCGATGACCGCGGCAACCTGTGCATCCAAGCCCACGGTGAAAAACTCTTCCGGCACGCCAATTTTGGTGCCTTTGACGTCGCGGTCCAGTACGGCGGTGTAATCCGGAACGGCGCGATTAACGCTGGTGGAATCTTTTTCATCAAAACCGGCAATGGCATTCAACAACAGCGCGCAGTCACGTACCGTGACAGCAAACACCCCGGCCTGGTCCAGACTGGAAGCAAAGGCCACCATGCCGTAACGGGACACCCTGCCGTAAGTAGGCTTGATCCCGGTCACCCCACACAGCGCAGCCGGCTGGCGAATGGAACCACCGGTATCCGTGCCGGTTGCACAAGGTGCAAGTCGTGCAGCAACAGCGGCGGCGGAACCCCCGGAAGAACCCCCCGGAACACGGCTCAAATCCCAGGGATTCCGCACGGCGCCAAAATAACTGGTTTCGCTGGATGACCCCATGGCGAACTCATCCATATTGGTTTTGCCCAGCATCACCATGCCCGCCTCACGCAACTTGCGGGTTACCGTGGCATCGTATGGCGCCACAAAATCAGCAAGCATTCTGGAAGCGCAGGTCGTAGCATCACCTTTGCTGCAAAAAATATCCTTGTGCGCATAGGGAATACCCCCTAAAACAGACTGCTCCCCTTCGCTGCGCTGGCGATCAGCCTCTCGTGCCGAGCACAAGGCACTTTCTTCGCTGAAACTGATGAAAGCATTCAAATCCTCGTTGTGGCCTTTGGCACGCTCCAGGGAAGCCTGCACCAGCTCTTCACTGGACAATTGTTTTTTTGCCAGTGCCACCGAAAGATCGGCAACCCCCAGACTGCTGATGTCAATCAAAATCTAAAACCATCCAGGCGAATCACCGCCGGCAACAGCTGAAAAAGCACTCCAACCAAGCTGCCTGACATGAAACAATACCAGGAACCGACGGCATCGCGTTCCAGACCATTACTTTTCAATGACTTTCGGAATCAAATAAAACCCATCTTTGGTTTCCGGTGCCCGGGTCTGGAGCAATTCCCTGCCATTCTCTTCCGTTACTTCGTCGGCGCGCAGTCTTTGGCACAGTCCCAAAGGGCTGGCAAGCGGCTCCAGATCTTCGGCGCCGGCCTCGTCAAGAGACTTCACCAAAGCCAGTATTTCTGTCAATTGTTTCACCATGACCTCTGTCTGTTGCGGTGCGACAGACAGCTTGCAAAGGCGCGCTATTTTCTCAACTTCCGAGATGTCCATTTTGTCTTGCAACGATTTCACCTCCGGTTTCACCCTGACCCTTCCGGCAGGGTACGAAACCACATGGCGCGCCGCAGCGAGACCTGCGCCAGCCACCAAAACGAAGCAAATCGCCACTTGGCCCCTATATCTTTATGTCAGCAGAAAAACCTCGTTTCCACTATCCTTCTCACGACCCACCCCGGCATAATCCCAGAATAAATGATGGTGCGCAAAACGACCAAGGCATACTAACAGGCACTCTCCCGTCATTCTGACTGAAAACCCTAAAGAAACAACCGGGCTGGAGACTTTTCTGAAAGTGGTGGTCGCGACGGGTTTCACCATTGCCGAAACGTAGCCGATGCGCATCGGCATACCAAATCGTCCCAAATATCACCCAAGTGCCGACGTACTTGTCCCACCGCCTAGCAAGCCTGGCAAGAGACGAAGGAAAAATGCTTTGCTGCGAATGTCTCGGGGGGCAGCACTTAGCGGAAAAATTTTTTTAGTCCTTTAATGAGGCGGCCAAGCGCTTCATCAGCATGCTCGGGTTGCAACGCGCCAAAAGACAGCCGCAAACATCCGGGTTCCGAACCGAAGGCACTTCCTGGAATAACCGTAACGCCGTAATTTTTAACCAAGTGACATGCGACGGCAAAATCATCAGGCTTGTTTTTCAGCTGCAAAAAAATATAAAAAGCCCCTTCGCTGATGGGTTCGGCAATGATTCCCGCAAGTTCCTTGCGCAGTCTTTGCAGACAAAGCAGCCGATTTTCGGCAATGATTTCTTTTTTCCTGAGCACATATTCATTGCCGTGCACAAGACACCACCTGGCAGCGAATTGTGACACTGCCGGCGGGCATATCAACACATTATCCTGCACTTTGATGACCGCCTCACGAAGCGCAAGCGGGATCACCATATAACCTATTCTCCAAGAAGCGAAACCATAACTTTTGGATAAAGAAAACAAAGACAACAGATGGGATTCGGTTTGCGGCTCGGAAGCGGGGGAAAAATGTTTCCTCGAACCATAACAAAAGTCCTCATAGGCTTCATCGCTGATGTGATAAAGCCCATGTCTGGCACACAGCCTGCTGATTGCCCGCAAAACATCGCGGTGATACACCCGACCAGTTGGATTATTTGGCGAAACTGTGACCACGGCGCGGGTTTTGAGGCCGATTGCCCTTTCGATCGCTGCCAGATCTGGTTGCAGATCGCCATTCGTGTCAACAGCCACCGGCCGACAACCACACATGGTAACCGTCATTTCATGATTGAAATAGTAGGGACGCAACAAAACCACCTCATCACCAGGATCGCAGATGGCAAGAACCAAAGCGTGAAACGCCATGTTCGAACCCGCCGTTACTACGATGCATTGCAATGAGGAAACCGGAATGCTGTTTTTGTACCGGAGTTTTTCGGCAATGGCTCCATGCAGTTCCGTCAGACCAGTAACCGGACCGTAACCGTGACAAGAGTGTTCAGCCATGCGTTGCACCGCATAGCTTATGGCTTCTGCCGGCGGGGGATAGAAAACGATTCCCTGTCCCAACGAAAGGGTTCCCGGTTTTTCACGGCTTAAACGGTTGAACAATGGAATGACCGCTTCATCCACTTTGCGCATGCGCGCACTGGCGAGCGCAAAATTTTTCGTCGGCAGCGGTGGTTTGCTCATCAGTTTTTCTTCCCGCTGAAAGCTTGGCACATGGTTTTCGCCTGCGGTAACGCTTTCAATGGCTGAGCAAAGTTTTTTTGGCCAGGTTGATTTTTTCCGCGAGATAATTTGAACCTCCCCGGTCAGGATGCAACCTCTGCATGAGTACTTTGTAGGCTTTGACGATTTCTTCTTTGCTTGCGTTTTCTGTGACGCCAAGGATCAGGAGAGCTTCCGCAACTGTCATCTTCTGGCTCTTGGCAAAGACCTGCTCCTCACGTTCCGCTCCCTGGTTCGCTGCGCCACGCATTCGTGCCTGGACAAGATAGCTTTGCAACAGCATCGCACCTTTGCGGTCGTTCTGGCGCAGCGTTTGCAACAAAACGCCGAGTTCCTCATCGCGCATTTGCGACAACCGCTTCCCCTTGAAATTTCCTTTCAATACGAAACCATCAAGCCGGCGATAAACGATATTGAACTCGAGTCGCAACCACTCACTTTCAAAGCGAGGAATGTTTCGGTCCTTGAAACCAGCACGCCCGCTCAGGGAGGCTAAAAAAGGCATGTAGCGTAACAATAGCCAAAATCTTCTCAGGAAAGGCAATGCCGTGCCGATCACGGCGGCAATCCAGTGCGCCTTACCGACCGCCACCAGCCCCAAAAGCCCTGCGGAAATAATCCCGATCAGCCACTTCCAGCGTACGGACGGTGGCTGTTTGAATAACCATCGCAATCCAAAGAGGAGCAGGACGATGACCAAAATGATCAAAATCTGCTTCATGCGGGAGCTGTTGCCTCTTCCAACAGCAAGGATGAAGAGCGCAAAATCTTGTCCAGATTGTACTCGTGGGTCCGCAAAGAACCGTTATATTTGCCATGACCTGAAAATTTTGTACAGCCATGTGCGATAATGAAAGCGTTTCGTGAAAACAAAGTAGCCTGGAGTTTAGAAGAAGAAGAATAGATGAGTAATGCACCGAAACAGCTGTTGATGGATGCCCGGGGCAGACCGCTGAAGGACTTGCGCATATCCGTCACGGACCGTTGTAATTTTCGCTGTCCATACTGCATGCCCGCCGAGGTATTCAATGCCGGGTATGGTTTTTTGAAACGGAAGCATCTCCTGAATTTTGAGGAGATTGCACGGGCGACCGGTTTGCTCGCTGGTCTGGGCGTTAAAAAATTACGCTTAAGTGGTGGCGAACCTTTGCTGAGACGCAATCTTGAAACCCTTGTTGAATTGCTATCGACAGTGCCTGGCGTGGAAGATATTGCTTTGACAACCAATGGTTCACTGTTGAGTATTGAAAAAGCAAAACAGTTGCGCGCAGCAGGTTTGAAACGTGTGACAGTCAGCCTGGATTCTCTGGATGACAAGATCTTTGCTGCTTTCAACGGCGTGGGCACCCCGGTGTCGCAAGTACTTGCCGGCATAAACAACGCTGCCGAAGCAGGACTGACGCCGATAAAAGTCAACATGCTTGTGAAACGAGGTTTAAGCGAGAGTTCGATCTTACCCATGGCCAGGTATTTTCGTCATCACGGACACTTACTCCGTTTCATTGAATACATGGATGTTGGAAACGTGAATGCCTGGCAACCGGGAGAAGTCCTTCCGGGTCGTGAGATTGTAGACATGATCAGCCAGGAAGCGGCACTTGAACCGGTGGAAGGAAACTATTCCGGGGAAGTCGCACAGCGCTGGCGCTACAAAGAAGGTGGCGGTGAAATCGGGATCATCACGTCAGTCAGCTCACCATTTTGCCACAGTTGCACGCGGCTCAGGCTGTCCGCGGACGGGCAACTGTATACCTGCCTGTTCGCAACGCGTGGGCACGACTTGAAAACCCGGATGCGAAGCGGAGAAAGTGACGAAGCACTGGAAAAGTTTTTGCGTGGCATTTGGACTGAACGTCTCGACCGCTACTCGGAAACCCGGTTTCAGCGTGGCCACGTACTAAAGAAAGTGGAAATGTCCTACATCGGGGGTTGAAGCATGGTCCATTCCCGACAAATCGTCGTCTCGTTCTCCCCGGAACCATTGGGACTCATGCGACGCTGGCGGCGCACCGCCCTTTTATTCAGCTGGTTCAACGGACACGAACGAGGCCTCTGCCACTGATGATGCCGCCGCCGCTGGTGTAATGGTTCACATGGTCTGAGACATCTTACCGACCTCGGAGAAGGTGTTGTGAATATAGGCCATTGGTGTCTTCCCGTTCAAGTTTTTGTGCGGCCGGTATGTGTTGTATTTGAGGACGGCATTTTTGAGTTCATATCTGATGGCCCCAATGGAATCTGCGAGCAGGTCAGCTCGGTAACAGAATTCTTCTTTGAAGGTTCGGTTTCCCCGTTCGACGCCGCCGTTGTAGGTCGGTTTGCTTGGCGGCAGGACGATAAGTTCGATGGTGAGTTCCTGGCAGGCGGTCTCGAATTCGGCCATGAACTCCGATCCGCCATCGACCTGTATGGAGCAGATCGTGAAAGGGGCCTTTTCGACAAGTTCGGTCAGGAACCTTTTGGCAGAGGTTGCTTTGGCGTTTGAATAAACTTGCGCATGAATAAACTTTGAGCAGCGCTCCCAGGCTTGGAAGTGTTTGCAGGTGACGCCGTTTTTGTGCACTGTCATGTGATCGACCTGGACCCGTTCGCCCAGGTGCATTTTGCCATAATCTTTGTAGGTCCAGGGCCGGGCATGGGATTTTCAAAAGTCTCGCTTCCTCTTCGGGCGCGATGCTGACAGCGACTTTTGGATCAATCCCCTGTCGAACAATCGCTTCAGGATCCGCCCGACCGTACTGGTGCTGATAGAGGCGCCGTGATCGCGTTGAAGAATAACCGCGATCTTTTCTTTGCCATAGGTCGGGTTTTCACGCCGGACCCGCAGCACGAGCTGTAAATCGGCCTCCCCCCACAGAGGTTTGTTGACCCGCCTTGGTCGTTTCGACGGCGGCACAATACCCCGCTCAAGGTCATGCAAAACCTGCCTGTAACGGTAATTAGGATGCGCGCGAGATGCCGACAAAGTATTGGCACTTCTCATCGCTGACCCCCTCGGCTTTCAGGTCATTCCATCGCCGCACCTTGTCTTTATGTTGTTGTCGATAGACATCAAGACATTCCTGTGTACGGGCGTAGGCGTAAAGTCTATAAACGTTCTTGTGCAATCCATGGATTTGCATATTGGCCTCCGGAAGGTTGGGTCGTTTCATCAACACCTATCTTCCGAGGCCATTTACGCCAATGCAATCAGGCAACGGCCCGCTCGCTACAGCGCTCCATAAGGGCGCGCTTCGCGGGCTGCAGAGTAACCGCCGGAGTCTCACATCTATCTGAACCTATTCACTGGTCGCATCTTAAAAACTGCTGGTCCATCCTTCCTCAGGCATGCACTTGTGCGACACCATGGCGAGCACGACTGGAATAGTAACCTGGCAGGTATTTTTTAAGGGTCATGACAAGTTAAGCGGCTCTTTTCTGAATATTCCAAGCAAAATCTTGTAAAGATTTTGCTTGCGATTGTTGAATCTAAATTCACATTCTTTAAGATGTAAATTGAATGTACTTTTGTCCATCCCTTTAAACTTTAACCAACCTGGTTTTTGCATAACCCCAAAATGACTCTATGCCATTAATATAAGAATTTCCTCTGGCGAATTCATTCTCACCATGATGAACTCTAAAGTGCTTCTTATAACCAAAATCTACTAAACCATTATACCCACGCCAGCCATCAGAATGAATAACACTATCTATACTTGTTTTACCTATAATTATCTTGGTTAAAGTCGCTGCAGTGCAATCCGGAACAATCTCAGTATAAACTTTATCACCGCGTTTTAATAAACCAAATACTTTGGTTTTACCTTTGGCGCCACGACCACGCACACCTTTGACTCTTTTTGCCCCAAAGTAAGATTCATCAACTTCAATCTGTCCCACTAATAGGGCAGATTGGTTGGTTGAATCTCTGGCAATCCGCTTGCGAATTGCCTTTAAATATTGATTAATAGTTTGTCTACTTAACTTTGTTAATTATTGGATTTGAACGGCGTTCAAATCCAAAGAAAAATAGCGAATAATTTCTCTAAATTTATGCTCAGAAATTCTTGAACGAATTATATATTTGTTTTTCATTGTCATAACAATATGTTATCATGTTTTTAAACATGCTTAATTTGTCATGACCAAAGAAAATTAATGCTCAGTCATATATTTTACCAACCAGATTAAGCATGGAAGAAAACTACTGGGCTGGGGCTGGGTTTACTCCTGGCAATGTGGAGCGTGTGGTGGGGTATGATCAAGTGCTTCGAGCATCTGATGGGGATAAGTTGGTGGTCACCATTGATTCTTTTGTTCCCGGAGACACGAGTTACGAGCAAGAACTGGAGACACTATCCAAAGGTGTTCAAGACTTCTACGAAAATGCAAGGTTAGAGACTCGAACAGGAATTGGTCAATTTGAAGCTGGCGAGATAGTTGGTGTTCGTGGGGCTGGAACAAGCGCAGATGAGTTTTTCCATTCGAAGTGGCATGATGCGGTAGATCAAGAAGTGCAAAAACTGGGTCCGCGTGGTGCAACTCGTGCGCAACTTACAGAAATATCACAACAGGTAAACCACGAATTGGTCGCTGAAATAAAGGGGCGTCGGGAAATTACCGATGAGAAAATTACCGAGCTGGATTTAGTAGGGAGTCGTGAGGCAATCGCAGTCACAAAAGCTAATATGGAAGTAGTTGCCACTGCAAAGAGGGATAACGGTATAGCCTGGAAACATAAAGAAATTGAAAAGACTGCGGCACAATGGGAGATGCATCATATTTTTGCCACGTTGAAAGGCTTATATATTAATGACACGGCAGACAAGTGTTGGGCTTTGCCGCGAAGTCCAAAAGAAGCTCTCAATAATGCTGTCGTGGGATATTGCAAGGGCCGTCCAGATTCTTAGGTCTTTGGTGCGTCTAAGGTTTGATGTTCGCCGTGGCTTTACAGGCTTTCGTTTCTGCTGGCTGACAGTATATGGTTAGCCCATACTTTTTGGGAGTAGGCAAATATGGGGAAGTGGGTTTCTCGGGGTGAGCCGATAAATTCAGGCAATGGGGAAATATGTATTTTCGCCCTTTCAACAGATAAAGAAATACACCACGGAAAAACAGCCTGGTACCTCGTCGGATTTCAAGTTGCCGGTCGCGCTGAAAGCGTTGCCTGACAACCATGGCATTCTGGAATTCGTTGCCGAAAGATCAGACGCATATCACACTTTGGTGCCTGAAAACCTCAGGTAGACGGCATGCGTAAAGGATTTACTGGCACCAGGGAATGCCACTGTACTCATCACGATGCGTATATTCACAAAAACTTCACGCTCAAATCGGAGCATGGATGGCGGAACGCGATTTTTCAGCTCAAGGGGCGGAAGCCGTGTTCCTCAAGGAGCGTCAGGCAAAGGTCAACGCCATCACCCTCCGGCCTGATTCATCAATGCCGACTGCTGTCGCTCAGCCGCACGTCGATTTGCTTCGCGGCGAAACAGGGTGACCGGCAAAACCTCGGCCATCTCAGTGGTTCAAGGACCAGGCAAAATCATCTTCTAATCCCTCTTCGCCGGCAGTTGCCAGACGGCTCCCCGACAACGCCAGGTTTGAGTGCCGTGCACCACGTCGATTTGCTTCGCGGCGAAACAGGGTGGCCAGTAGAACCTCGGCCATCTCAGTGGTTCAAGAGCCAGGAAAAATCATCTTCTAATCCCTCTTCGCCGGCAGTTTGCCAGATGGCTCCCGGCAACACTAGGTTTGACTGCCGTGAACCACGCCGATTTGCTTCGCGGCGAAACAGGGTGACCGGTAGAACTTCAGCCATCTCAGTGGTTCAAGAGCCAGGCAAAATCATCTTCTAATCCCTCTCCTCCGACAGTTGCCAGATGGCTCCCGGCAACACTAGGTTTGACTGCTATCGCTCAGCCGCACGTCGATTTGCTTCGCGGCGAAACAAGGTGGCCGGTAGAACCTCGGCCATCTCAGTGATTCAAGAACCAGGCAAAATCATCTTCTAATCCCCCTCCTCGCCGGCAGTTGCCAGACGGCTTCCGGCAACGCCAGGTTTGACTGCCGTGCACCAGCTGGAGTGGCCTTCGTTCTTTGGACAGATCAGTGGCTTTGTCAAGGTGTATATTTTGCCTGCTCGATCTGAATCACGCCGCCTTTTCTTTCTTGGAATACTTTCATCCAAGTTGACCACCTGGGATCAACCGGCGAGACCGATCATGGACTGCCGCTGTTGTGGAAATTGACCCGATCAGCGAAAGCACGAACAGTTGTACCGTCGTCCAGCAGTTCTTGCCAGCAGATTTTCTCGTGTTTGGGCAAGCCCCAGAATCTCTCCACGGCAACCTTGTCAATGCAGTGCCGTCGGCCGAAAATCCGGGTGCCCGCTGTCTGCAACCATTCGCTAATGGCCCAGCTGGTAAATTAGCATCTTGGAAGTCGGCATTGCAGATCCTCGGATTTGACGTTGTGCCCGAGTACCGCAGAAGACGCCCCCAACAACGGTTGACCACGGTGTTCGACAGTCGTCATGACAGAATCTTGCGGCTCCTCAAGTCCGGGTTCGCAGGCAGAAACAAAAACCCCCATCTCAAGCTGGGATGTACGTGTTCTCGGGGCAGCAGAATGACCTTGTCCCGCTGTCCAAACTTGTCGGACCACCTCAAAGGGGCGTTATGACAGGCTGGGCACACCTGGCAAGCTGTGGTGCAGAAATCGCCAGAAACGTGCCAAGCAGACAGCACGAGAGCCCGGCAGGGAAAACAGCTGGAGGAATTTTTGCTTAGCGCACCTGGATGATGTGCAAATGCCGCTATCCGGAAATCCAGGTTTTGACGCGCCACCTTGATGGCCACAAAATGTGGTAAAATGATGCCTCATAACAGGTGTTGGATTCTCAGTTTTGTCGCTTGAATCGACGGCAGTTCGTTTTAAAAATACGGGAGGAGCGCAGTTATGCAAGGTCTCACAGTCAAACAGAAATATTCCAGCCTGCTTCAGCCAGGCGCGGGCATTAAAGGTCAGGCAGAAATCACCAATATAGGGTCAAAGTCTTTGGAACTTATCCAGCGCGGCAGCAGTTGGCATGGGCGCCTGGCCTGCTGGGTCAAGGACAACGTGTCTCCATTGTTCAGAAGAAAAAGCAAATCTGAGGACGGTGAATACAAGAGTAAAGTCTTGCGGCAGTTCGGTGCAGATATGCTTGCCGACACCTCAATTGACGAGAAGGTAAAAAAAAGCATTACACAGAAAGTCCGCAGCTTAGATCAATCGGGGATACCTGTTCGTATGAAACATCTCAAACAGCTGTTAAAGAAAATTGATACAGCCGAAAGCGAAGGAGCCCCACTCATACCAACCAAAATAACAGATGCATCATGTCATGTCGACCAGGAAAACGCCGAAACAGAGGCGGGTTCAGCCAAAGCGCGCTTGAAAGATGGGGATACTTTTACAGTCAGCATCGCCCACACAATTATTGGAGGAGAGGACTACGAGAAAGCTCTTGATAAATGTACTCAGGGACCGAATGATTTCTACACCAATTATTTTTCTAGAGCCACAGGGTCGTCCAACTATTTTTTTGCTCGGGAAATTATGGTGGCGCATACCGAATTAGATGCAACACTCCACGATATATGGAAGGTCGCGGTAAAACAGAAAGTATACGCGCTGAATGCTCCAACCATCCCAGATACACAACTTAATGATATATCAGGACAGGTCATCACGGAATTATGCAATGAAATAAAGGGAAGACGGAAGATGACCCCTTTAGAATTGGGTGGCACCATGATAACGGGACAGCAAAACGAAGCTGACGAGGCCATTGCTCTGGAACTGTCAAAACACACAATAGTCTCCAAAGAACCGCTCACTCAACCACAAAAAGAAGCAATGCGGACCGCTGTTCTGGTAGCGATGAAACAATCTAAAATCAGTGAGCATGGGGAAGGGAGAATTTACCCACAAAGCCCCGCGAAAGCTTTCGAAAAAGCTGTCTTGAATTATTGCGATGCTCACCCGGAGATTTTCACGTAACGCCAAGTTTGACTGCTATCACTCAGCCGCACGCCGATTTGCTTCGCGGCGAAACAGGGTGACCGGCAGAACCTCGGCCATCTCAGTGGTTCAAGAACCAGGCAAAATCATCTTCTAATCCCTCTTCGCCGGCAGTTTGCCTGACGGCTCCCGGCGGCACAGGTTTGAGCGCCGTGCACCACGTCGATTTGCTTCGCGGCGAAACAGGGTGACCGGCAGAACCTCGGCCATCTCAGTGGTTCAAGAACCAGGCAAAATCATCTTCTAATCCCTCTTCGCCGACAGTTGCCAGATTGCTCCCAGCGCACCATGTTTGACTACCGTGCACCACGTCGATTTGCTTCGCGGCGAAACAGGGTGACCGGTAGAACCTCGGCCATCTCAGTGATTCAAGAACCAGGCAAAATCATCTTCTAATCCCTCCTCGCCGGCAGTTGCCAGACGGCTTCCGGCAACGCCAGGTTTGACTGCCGTGCACCAACTGGAGTGGCCTTCGTTCTTTGGACAGATCAGTGGCTTTGTCAAGGTGTATATTTTGCCTGCTCGATCTGAATCACGCCGCCTTTTCTTTCTTGGAATACTTTCATCCAAGTTGACCACCTGGGATCAACCGGCGAGACCGATCATGGACTGCCGCTGTTGTGGAAATTGACCCGATCAGCGAAAGCACGAACAGTTGTACCGTCATCCAGCAGTTCTTGCCGGCAGATTTTCTCGTGTTTGGGCAAGCCCCAGAATCTCTCCACGGCAGCCTTGTCAATGCAGTGCCGTCGGCCGAAAATCCGGGTGCCCGCTGTCTGCAACCATTCGCTAATGGCCCAGCTGGTAAATTGGCATCTTGGAAGTCGGCATTGCAGATCCTCGGATTTGACGTTGTGCCCGAGTACCGCAGAAGACGCCCCCAACAACGGTTGACCACGGTGTTCGACAGTCGTCATGACAGAATCTTGCGGCTCCTCAAGTCCGGGTTCGCAGGCAGAGACAAAAACCCCCATCTCAAGCTGGGATGTACGTGTTCTCGGGGCAGCAGAATGACCTTGTCCCGCTGTCCAAACTTGTCGGACCACCTCAAAGGGGCGTTATGACAGGCTGGGCACACCTGGCAAGCTGTGGTGCAGAAATTACCAGAAACGTGCCAAGCAGACAGCACGAGAGCCCGGCAGGAAAAGCAGCTGGAGAAATTCTTGCCTAGCGCCTGGATGATTTGCAAATGCCGCTATCCGGAAATCCAGGTTTTGACACGCCACCTTTATGGCCACAAAAATGTGGTATAATGAACCTAGTAACAGGTATCGGATTCTCAGCTTTGTTGTTTGCATCGCCGGCGGTTCGTTTTAAAAATACGGGAGGAGCGAAGTTATGCAAGGTCTCACAGTCAAACAGAAATATTCCAGCCTGCTTCAGCCAGGCACGGGCATTAAAGGTCAGGCAGAAATCACCAGTATAGAGCCAAAGTCTTTGGAACTTATCCAGCGCGGCAGCAGTTGGCATGGGCGCCTGGCCTGCTGGGTCAAGGACAACGTGTCTCCATTGTTCAGAAGAAAAAGCCAATCTGAAGACGGTAAATACAAGAGTAAAGTCTTGCAACAGTTCGGTAAAGATGTGCTTCTCGACACTTCAATTAACGTTGGGACGAGAAAACGCATTACACAGAAAGTCGCCAGGCTGGATCAATCAGGGATCCCTGTTCGTATGAAACATCTCAGACGGCTGTTGAAGAAAATTGATGCAGCCGAAAGCGGAGAAGCCGTACTCACACCAGCCAAGATAACAAATACATCACGTCATGCCGACCAGGAAAACGTCGAAAGAGAGGCGGGTTCAGCCAAAGCGCGCTTGAAAGATGGGGATACTTTTACAGTCAGCATCGACCACACAATTATTGGAGGAGAGGAATACGAGAAAGCACTTGATGAATATGCTCTAGGACCGTATGACTTCTTCACCAATAATTTTTCTAAGCCCTTACAGATAAAAGACTATGATTTTGCTATGGAACATGATGTACGGACTGTTGCTGAATTAGATGCAACACTCCGCAATATATGGGAGGACACGGTAAAACAGAAAGTAAGCGCACTGAATGTTCTAAGCATCCCAAATTCACAACTTAGTGATATATCTAGACAGGTCATCACGGAATTATGCGATGAAATAAAGGGAAGACGGAAGATGAACGCTGATGAGTTGAAAAGCACCGGGATAAATGATCAGGAATCGGTAGCTAACAATGCCATTGAACAGGAACTGCTCAGCCACACAATGGTCTCCAAAGAACCGCTCACTAGACCGCAAAAAGATACAATGCGGACCGCTGTTCTGGTAGAGATGTCGAAATCTCAAATCAGTGAGCATGGGAAAGGGAGAATTTACCCACAAAGCCCCGCGAAAGCTTTCGAAAAAGCTGTCTTGAATTATTCCCAGAATAACCGGGAGATTTTCTTTAATTAATTCACGTTCGCTCCCGCTTGACAGGTTTTTGCTTTCTCTTTCTGCTGGCTGACAATAACGGTCGATGCCATGTTTTTTGGGAGTGGGCAAATATGGGGAAGTGGGTCTCTCTGGGGTGAGCCGATAAGATAAATTCAGGCAATGGGCAAATATGTATTTTCGCCCTTTCAACAGAGAAGAAATACACCACGGGAAAACAGCCTGGTACCTCGTCGGATTTCAAGTTACCGGTCGCACTGAAAGCGTTGCCTGACGACCATGGCATTCAGGGGTTCGTTGCCGAAGATCAACACATACCAACCAGTCGGTGCCTGAAAACCTCAGGTAAACGGCATGCGTAAGGGGTTTGCTGGCACCAGGGAACGCCTCTGCGCTCATCACGATGCGTATATTCACAAAAACTTCACGCTCAAATCGAAGAATGGATAGCGGAACGCGATTGTTCGGTTCAAGAGGCGGAAGCCGTGTTCCTCAAGGAGCGTCAGACAAAGACCAACACTATCACCCCCCGGCCTGATTCATCAATGCCGACTGCTGTCGCTCAGCCGCACGTCAATTTGCTTCGCGGCGAAACAGGGTGGCCAGTAGAACCTCGGCCATCTCAGTGATTCAAGGACCAAGCAAAATCATCTTCTAATCCCTCTTCGCCGGCAGTTGCCAGATGGCTCCCGGCGGCACAGGTTTGAGCGCCGTGCACCACGTCGATTTGCTTCGCGGCGAAACAGGGTGACCGGCAGAACCTCGGCCATCTCAGTGGTTCAAGGGCCAGGCAAAATCATTTCTAATCCCTCTTCGCCGACAGTTACCAGACGGCTCCCAGCGCACCATGTTTGACTGCCGTGCACCACGCCGATTTGCTTCGCGGCGAAACAGGTGACCGGCAGAACCTCGGCCATCTCAGTGGTTCAAGAACCAGGCAAAATCATCTTCTAATCCCTCTTCGCCGACAGTTGCCAGACGGCTCCCAGCGCACCAGGTTTGACTGCCGTGCACCAACTGGAGTGGCCTTCGTTCTTTGGACAGATCAGTGGCTTTGTCAAGGTGTATATTTTGCCTGCTCGATCTGAATCACGCCGCCTTTTCTTTCTTGGAATACTTTCATCCAAGTTGACCACCTGGGATCAACCGGCAAGACCGATCATGGACTGCCGCTGTTGTGGAAATTGACCCGATCAGTGAAAGCACGAACAGTTGTACCGTCGTCCAGCAGTTCTTGCCGGCAGATTTTCTCGTGTTTGGGCAAGCCCCAGAATCTCTCCACGGCAGCCTTGTCAATGCAGTGCCGTCGGCCGAAAATCCGGGTGCCCGCTATCTGCAACCATTCGCTAATGGCCCAGCTGGTAAATTGGCATCTTGGAAGTCGGCATTGCAGATCCTCGGATTTGACGTTGTGCCCGAGTGCCGCAGAAGACGCCCCCAACAACGGTTGACCACGGTGTTCGACAGTCGTCATGACAGAATCTTGCGGCTCCTCAAGTCCGGGTTCGCAGGCAGAGACAAAAACCCCCATCTCAAGCTGGGATGTACGTGTTCTCGGGGCAGCAGAATGACCTTGTCCCGCTGTCCAAACTTGTCGGACCACCTCAAAGGGGCGTTATGACAGGCTGGGCACACCTGGCAAGCTGTGGTGCAGAAATTACCAGAAACGTGCCAAGCAGACAGCACGAGAGCCCGGCAGGAAAAGCAGCTGGAGAAATTTTTGACTAGCGCGCCTGGATGATTTGCAAATGCCGCTATCCGGAAATCCAGGTTTTGACACGCCACCTTGATGGCCACAAAATGTGGTAAAATGATGCCTCATAACAGGTGTTGGATTCTCAGTTTTGTCGCTTGAATCGCTGACGGTTCGTTTTAAAAATACGGGAAGAGCAAAGTTATGCAAGGTCTCACAGTCAAACAGAAATATTCCAGCCTGCTTCAGCCAGGCGCGGGCATTAAAGGTCAGGCAGAAATCACCAGTATAGAGCCAAAGTCTTTGAAACTTATCCAGCGCGGCAGCAGTTGGCATGGGCGCCTAGCCTGCTGGGTTAAGGACAACGTGTCTCCATTGTTCAGAAGAAAAAGCCAATCTGCAGACGTTACAAACTACAAGAGTAAAGTCTTGCGACAGTTCAGTGCAGATGTGCTTCTCGACACTTCAATTAACGCTGGGACGAGAAAACGCATTACACAGAAAGTCGCCAGCCTGGCTCAATCAGGGATACCTGTTCGTGTGAAACATCTCAAACAGCTGTTAAAGAAAGTTGATGTAGCCGAAAGCGGAGAAGCCGTACTCATACCAACCAAGATAACAGATACATCACGTCATGACCGCCAGGAAAACGTCGAAAGAGAGGCGGGTTCAGCCAAAGCGCGCTTAAAAGATGGGGATACTTTTACAGTCAGCATCACCAACATAATGATTGGAGAAGCGGAATACGAGGAAGCACTTGATAAATGTGCTCAGGGACCGGATAATTTCTTCGACAATAATTTTTCTCAAGACTTAGATATAAACGCCACTGTTTTTGCTAATGAAAGTCCTGTAGTGAATGTTGTCAAGTTATTTTCTAATGAAAGTCCTGTGGAGAATGTTGTCAAGTTAGATGCAAACTCCGCGATATATGGAAGGACGCGGTAAACCAGAAAGTAGGCACACTGAATGTTCTAAGCATCCCAAATTCACAACTTAGTGATATATCTAGACAGGTCATCACGGAATTATGCGATGAAATAAAGGGAAGACGGAAGATGAACGCTGATGAGTTGAAAAGCACCGGGATAAATGATCAGGAATCGGTAGCTAACAATGCCATTGAACAGGAACTGCTCAGCCACACAATAGTCTCCAAAGAACCGCTCACTAGACCGCAAAAAGATACAATGCGGACCGCTGTTCTGGTAGAGATGTCGAAATCTCAAATCAGTGAGCATGGGAAAGGGAGAATTTACCCACAAAGCCCCGCGAAAGCTTTCGAAAAAGCTGTCTTGAATTATTCCCAGAATAACCGGGAGATTTTCTCTTAATTAATTCACGTTCGCTCCCGCTTGACAGGTTTTTGCTTTCTCTTTCTGCTGGCTGACAATAACGGTCGATGCCATGTTTTTTGGGAGTGGGCAAATATGGGGAAGTGGGTCTCTCTGGGGTGAGCCGATAAGATAAATTCAGGCAATGGGCAAATATGTATTTTCGCCCTTTCAACAGAGAAGAAATACACCACGGGAAAACAGCCTGGTACCTCGTCGGATTTCAAGTTACCGGTCGCACTGAAAGCGTTGCCTGACGACCATGGCATTCAGGGGTTCGTTGCCGAAGATCAACACATACCAACCAGTCGGTGCCTGAAAACCTCAGGTAAACGGCATGCGTAAGGGGTTTGCTGGCACCAGGGAACGCCTCTGCGCTCATCACGATGCGTATATTCACAAAAACTTCACGCTCAAATCGAAGAATGGATAGCGGAACGCGATTGTTCGGTTCAAGAGGCGGAAGCCGTGTTCCTCAAGGAGCGTCAGACAAAGACCAACACTATCACCCCCCGGCCTGATTCATCAATGCCGACTGCTGTCGCTCAGCCGCACGTCAATTTGCTTCGCGGCGAAACAGGGTGGCCAGTAGAACCTCGGCCATCTCAGTGATTCAAGGACCAAGCAAAATCATCTTCTAATCCCTCTTCGCCGGCAGTTGCCAGATGGCTCCCGGCGGCACAGGTTTGAGCGCCGTGCACCACGTCGATTTGCTTCGCGGCGAAACAGGGTGGCCAGTAGAACCTCGGCCATCTCAGTGGTTCAAGGGCCAGGCAAAATCATTTCTAATCCCTCTTCGTCGACAGTTACCAGACGGCTCCCAGCGCACCATGTTTGACTGCCGTGCACCACGCCGATTTGCTTCGCGGCGAAACAGGTGACCGGCAGAACCTCGGCCATCTCAGTGGTTCAAGAACCAGGCAAAATCATCTTCTAATCCCTCTTCGCCGACAGTTGCCAGACGGCTCCCAGCGCACCATGTTTGACTGCCGTGCACAAACTGGAGTGGCCTTCGTTCTTTGGACAGATCAGTGGCTTTGTCAAGGTGTATATTTTGCCTGCTCGATCTGAATCACGCCGCCTTTTCTTTCTTGGAATACTTTCATCCAAGTTGACCACCTGGGATCAACCGGCAAGACCGATCATGGACTGCCGCTGTTGTGGAAATTGACCCGATCAGTGAAAGCACGAACAGTTGTACCGTCGTCCAGCAGTTCTTGCCGGCAGATTTTCTCGTGTTTGGGCAAGCCCCAGAATCTCTCCACGGCAGCCTTGTCAATGCAGTGCCGTCGGCCGAAAATCCGGGTGCCCGCTATCTGCAACCATTCGCTAATGGCCCAGCTGGTAAATTGGCATCTTGGAAGTCGGCATTGCAGATCCTCGGATTTGACGTTGTGCCCGAGTGCCGCAGAAGACGCCCCCAACAACGGTTGACCACGGTGTTCGACAGTCGTCATGACAGAATCTTGCGGCTCCTCAAGTCCGGGTTCGCAGGCAGAGACAAAAACCCCCATCTCAAGCTGGGATGTACGTGTTCTCGGGGCAGCAGAATGACCTTGTCCCGCTGTCCAAACTTGTCGGACCACCTCAAAGGGGCGTTATGACAGGCTGGGCACACCTGGCAAGCTGTGGTGCAGAAATTACCAGAAACGTGCCAAGCAGACAGCACGAGAGCCCGGCAGGAAAAGCAGCTGGAGAAATTTTTGACTAGCGCGCCTGGATGATGTACAAATGCCGCTATCCGGAAATCCAGGTTTTGACACGCCACCTTGATGGCCACAAAAATGTGGTAAAATGTGCCTCATAACAGGTGTCGGATTCTCAGCTTTGTTGCTTGCATCGCCGGCGGTTCGTTTTAAAAATACGGGAGGAGCGAAGTTATGCAAGGTCTCACAGTCAAACAGAAATATTCCAGCCTGCTTCAGCCAGGCGCGGGCATTAAAGGTCAGGCAGAAATCACCAATATAGGGTCAAAGTCTTTGGAACTTATCCAGCGCGGCAGCAGTTGGCATGGGCGCCTGGCCTGCTGGGTCAAGGACAACGTGTCTCCATTGTTCAGAAGAAAAAGCCAATCTGCAGACGTTACAAACTACAAGAGTAAAGTCTTGCGACAGTTCAGTGCAGATGTGCTTCTCGACACTTCAATTAACGCTGGGACGAGAAAACGCATTACACAGAAAGTCCGCAGCCTGGCTCAATCAGGGATACCTGTTCGTGTGAAACATCTCAAACAGCTGTTGAAGAAAATTGATGCAGCCGAAAGCGGAGAAGCCGTACTCACACCAGCCAAGATAACAAATACATCACGTCATGCCGACCAGGAAAACGCCGAAACAGAGGCGGGTTCAGCCAAAGCGCGCTTGAAAGATGGGGATACTTTTACAGTCAGCATCGCCCACACAATTATTGGAGGAGAGGACTACGAGGAAGCACTTGATAAATGTGCTCAGGGACCGAATGAATTCTTCCTCTATTATTTTGCTAATTTCTTAGGGATATCCGACAGTAATTTTGCTGAGGAAAGTGCTGTAAATACTGTTGCTGAATTAGATGAAAAACTCCACGATGTATGGAAGGACGCGGTAAACCAGAAAGTAGGCACACTGAATGTTCTAAGCATCCCAAATTCACAACTTAATGATATATCAGGACAGGTCATCAGGGAATTACGCAATGAAATAAAGGAAAGACGGGGGATGAACGCTGATGACTTGAAAGGCACCGGGATAAATGATGTGGAATCGGTAGCTGACGAGGCCATTGAGCTGGAACTGTCCCGCCACACAATAGTCTCCAAAGAACCGCTCACTAAACCACAAAAAGACGCAATGCGGACCGCTGTTCTGGTAGAGATGTCGCAATCTAAAATCAGTGAGCATGGGGAAGGGAGAATTTACCCACAAAGCCCCGCGAAAGCTTTCGAAAAAGCTGTCTTGAATTATTCCCAGAATTACCGGGAGATTTTCTCTCCTAACCAATTCACGTTCGCTTCCGCTTGACAGGTTTTTGCTTTCTCTTTCTGCTGGCTGACAGAAATGGCTCGGAACATATTTTTTGAACATCAGCGAACATGGAGAAGACTTTGATGTCTGGTGCGGATGACGAAACACGGAATTTACGTCGCCACAGTGGAGATTCAGGCAAGGGGTCGGGTTTTTCTAAAACAGGCTGTGAGTATCTCAAGCGAAGCTGACTTCACAGTGGGAGAGCCCTCAATGCGTCGCCTGCCGGCTGTTGATCTGCCAGCCTGGACAGGAGAAGGAAATTGTGAACAAAGAGAGCCGGAAAAGTAACCAGGTCTTAGCGAAAGTGGTACAACCCGTTGATGTGTAATGAATTGGTTTGGCTTCAAGAAAGCTGGTTGTCAGCGACTTCTCAAGCGTGTCCATTGCGTTTTAGCTGCCGATGCCATGCTGGGTCATGGCGACTTGCGAAATAATAGTCGAAGTTTAAGTGGAGATACATCTCATGAACCAGGATCTCGCACTGACATTTGGAAAGAAAAAGGATGTGTCTCATATTGACTGTTTCCTGGATGGCAACGTACAAAACACCAAAATTGGAAACCGACCAGAATCGCGGTTAAATCAGAGTTATATGAAGCGTCTGCTCGAGATGAACATTTTTTAGCAACAGGGGAAAGCTACAGCTAATGGGAAACATCACTGCCACTCAGAAATATTCGACCTTGCTTGACACAAATTATAGGAATACATAATCATGCGGAAATTCTCCAGATAGGGGACACAAATTTAAAAGTCACACAATACGGCGAACGTTGGCAAGGACGATTGATTTGCTGGATTCAGGAAAAAATATCCACCCTGTTCAGGCGAAAAAACACATCCAATAATCGGGAAATGCAGAACCCGGCCATGAAAAGATTCCTGGAGGATGTGCAATCTGACACAAACGTTTCTCAACGGAATTTAGAAACAATCAGCAAAAAGGTCAAAAAACTGGATGAGTCTGGGGTTCCTTTCCGTGTAAAACATCTCAGAAAGCTGCAACCCTGCTTGGGGAATGAAAATGTCACCTTGCCAGCCAAAATAACCGCTCTCACTCGTGGCAAATCAGGCACCTCGGTGTCAGCAGACAGCCTCAACGACCAAGAGATGGAGATGAAATAACTGTGACCATCAGCTTTCTGCACCTGGGCACCACAGACTATGATGATGCGATGGCAAAAATCTCATGCACAGAAGAGAATTTTTACGAGCTCTGTCTCAAGCAAACAATAAACTCGTTAGACGGGGGAAAAGCTGACTTCGTTGCTACCCCTGAAGATGACAGCGAATTCAGTGCGGCATGGTTGGATGCAGTAGATAAAAAAGTAACGGCAGCAGGAGAACTGGGTGTGATCGAATCAGAACTTGCCAACATATCGGATGGCGTCATCCTAGAGTTGTGTCAAGAAATAAACGGGGCCAGGAAGCTGAATGGGGACGAGATTTCCCTTTGCTCGGGTAAGGATGACGCGGTGCTCGACAAAAAGTTTTCTCAGACCATTGAAAAAAACTCTATAGAGGAAAACAGTCTCCCTGATGAGAACGAAATACAGAATATCCGGACCGAAATTCGCGACGAAATGCAAAAAACTTCTGTTTATGAATATGGCGGCCAGTTTGAACCTAAAAGCGCGGAGGAAGCTTTTAGCAACGCTGCCTTGAAGTATTGCCGTAATCACCCGGAGAAATTTACCGTTTGCCGACGACGTTCTGCCGTTTGAAAGTGGCGGGTTGCCGAATGCTTTGAACAGTGGCTGAAAGCGGTAGGACTGCCCGAAAATTATAACTTTTGGAAAAACCAGGTTTGCGAAGAAATGGTAGACCTCACATTCGCTGAAAAGTACTCAAGTTTGCTGGACAAAAGTACAGGAATTGATGGTCGGGCGGAAATCATCGGCATCGGCGACAAAAGTATTACAGTCAAGTTAAAAGGTCAACACTGGAAGGGGCGACTGGCGTGCTGGTTAAGGGAACATATATCCTTCCTGTTCAAATGAAAAAAAACCTCCCGTGCTGGTATGGCTATGCAACAGTTTGAAACAGACATTATGAACGGTTCAATGCCTGCTGAAAGCCGCACAATAATTATTCAGAAACTAAAAAGATTGAAAGAAGCGGGTACTCCTTTGTGCGTGAAGCATCTCAGGGAATGAAATCAACACCTTGCAAAAACTGCAAATCCCCGGTCGCCAACCAGAATAACCCAAGAGATTAACGATGTTGTCACCTTGGTTGGCAGAAATGGTGCCGCACTGAAGGCAAGAGATGGAGATGTTGTGACAGTCACAATCGACAAACTTGCTCCTGGAACGGCTGATTACGAAAAAGCATTGCATGAAATTTCAGGGGAACCGGAAAATTTTTACAGAAATCATCTCCAGGATAAAATAGACCGCGACGATGACCTGCCAACTGACTTTTCCGCCTCCCTCCAAAAAAATAAAGAGCTCCATGAGGTGTGGGCGAAGACGGTGAGTAGCAGGTAGAGAAAAGAGACCAGGAAGGTGTGCATGGGTCGCAGCTTCAACATATTTCAAACAGGGTCATCAGGTATTTGTCTGTGGAAATACAGGGGAGTCGGAAGTTGCAGCCCGAAGAAATTCGTGGGATGGTGGCTGAGGAATCGGGAACATTTTATAAAGATGCCTCTCAACTCATGAAGCACTACAACATCAGGACAAATAACACACTCGGTACCGATGACGTCAAGAATATGCAGACCGATGTTTTACGAAAGATGGAAGAAACTGCCATCAGAAACAAAGGAAGTATGCTGTACGGTCGAAACGCTGCAGAAGCCTTCGAGCGTGCAGTCATACAGTATTGCGACGAAAATCCTCTACAGTTTGTTTTTCCCGAGATTGACTGGTGGCAGAACTCAGCCGGGACGAACCGGAATTCGTTCTCCTGAAGACCGATTATTCTGGTGGTAGGATGGCGGGGGAAGTTCGTTCGAACTTCTCCTTGGCGGAGTGTAGCTCAGTTTGGTAGAGCACTGCCTTCGGGAGGCAGTGGCCGGAGGTTCAAATCCTCTCACTCCGACCACAAAAACTCAACGTTCGTTCAGGTAAAGAACCGATTCATTCTGATCAATAAAAAAGCGGAAGTATTTCAAAAAATTCATGCCCAGCAGTCCATCTACGGATAAACCGCTGGACAAATCCAGAATGCCGACACGCAGGTTTCGAACTTCTGTTTCACCAATTTCCATTCGCTCCACACTGATTAATGGTGCATTGACTGAACCGGTTGCCAGGTGCAGGATTACAGTGGTGTCACTTTCCGTCGGAAGACCCAGCAACCTGGCAACTTCAGAGGAAAAAGTGCAAAGGGTTGCACCTGTGTCAATCATTAACCTGGCCGAGTCAACGCCGTTGATTCTCGCATTGACAATAAAATGATCGCCAAACCGTTCCAAGGGGATTTTCACTTTGTCCTTCAAGTCAATATGAAGTTTCGTTTTTTCGAGAAGAACAGCGGTTTTTTTTCCCCAGACTGGATCGTTCAAGGTGTAGCTGTAAGTGGCCAAAGCTTCTTCAAGCAGGCTCAGTTTGAACTGAGCATCCGCCAGGCGGTAATAGTATTCCGTATTGCCAGGGTCTTGTATTGTCAGCATTTCGTAGAGCACCAGCAGTTCATCCAGCCTGTCTTCCTTCTCCAGTGTCGTGCGATATTCGCGCTCGATGCTTTTGATCAAGGCATTAATTTCTTCATTGTCCACCTCTGCCTGAACACTGTTTTTCAAAGTCATCAAATTTCTCAGTGCAATAAATTTCTGACCACTGTGCGACATCACTTTAGCCCGCAAAAAAACAGCCAGAGGCGAATGCTCATCCGGTTCTTGGGAAAACTGCAGCAATCGCTTTGCTTTGCCGGTACGCCCTTCCTCTAACAGATCTTCGATCTGGTAACGCACCCGTTCCAAAGGACTGCCGTCAGACAAGGAGATACTTTTCGCACCCAAACCCGCGTCACTGGCGTCCTGGGGCACCGAAGTCTCGCTGCCCATCATCGCCGAGGAACCCAACTCTGACTGAACCCCTGTATTTACTTCTGCAACGGGGTTTTGATCGCTTTCGTAAACATCTTGCAACAGGTAATGTAGCCCCCAGCCTCCTACACCCCCCACCAGAACCCAGAACAGCACGTCAAGAACCGGCAACCAAGGTATCCCTCGCATCGTCATAACCTGCATTCAAGACGGGCGGGACACATCCGAATCATCAGGGACTGACCAGTTTCTGTAACTGCGTCCATGCGCTCCACTGCCTCGCGTTCATGGAAAAAATAATTCATCGAACCCCCGATGCGCCTGGAGCAGCACTTCTTTGTCACGTACCAGCATACTTCAACAGACGCGGTTTATAGTTTACTATGACCAACTTGGCATTGGAACATGTAGCACATGAGGTCAACGCTGACACCCTTCCACTGGGGCGATCATGGCAAGAAAAACCAAACGGGGAAACACTGAAAAAGGAGGCCGTGGCGAGCTGCGCAGCTTACGGCTAACCGCTGGAGAAACAAAAAAAGCCGGAGTCGCGCCGGTTTCAGAACTGTCAGGCACGGTTCCCACTGAAAGAATCGACGAGCCAAGGCTGAAAACCCCGGTCATTGCCTTTCTGACGATTTTCGTTACCGCAACGGCGGCACTGGTCGGCCCCTACGGCCAAAAATACGGCTACTCACCGGATCTGCACATGGCTGCTTACCTGGAAGTAGGTGTCCTGGTAATACTGTCACTGTTTGCGATCTCGCTCATGGGCAAGCGTGAACTGCGCATCATCCGCTCTCCCGTTCTGGTGCCGCTCACTGTTTTCTACCTGTGGGCAATGCTGTCGGTGCTGTGGGCGCACAGCAAATACGAAGCGGTAAACGATGGCCTGGAATGGACCGCGGCTTTTGTTGCATTCATTCTGGTCATACTTGGGCTGCGTAATGTGCGGGGGATGCGCTGGCTGTATATTGGTATTTTCACAACCGGTCTTTTGATTGCGTTTCTGGGCATTGCACAGTACCTGTTTGGAGTTGACTGGGTGCAGCAGCATGTCGTCCCCGGGGCTACTTTCAGCAACAAAAACATGGCCGGTCAATACGGGTCACTGACCTTGCCTTTCGCGGTATATTTCTTCATGCAATCGCGATCCAAAACCGCCACATGGCTTTTCGCCGTCGCTGTTTCCCTGTTCATGACGTACATGTTTTACACCAGGGCACGCGGAACCTGGGTGGCATTTTTCGTGGAACTGGCGGTTTTTTCTCTCCTCATGGCTTATTTGCGATATAAACACGATTATCACCCCTTGCGACAGTCTTACAGGCGCTGGGCGGCCATTGCCATATTGCCCATGTTCCTGGGCTTTGCGTATTTGACGCCTTCCATGTTCGTCGGCACTGAGGCGGTCATGCAATCCTCGCTAGGTTCCAAGGACCCAGCCCTTGCTTCCAAAACCGGCGTTGAAGTTTTCAACCGCACCAGCGCTTCATTCACCGGCAGCGCCAACATCCGCACAACCATGTGGGGAAATTCCTGGTTCATGCTGAAGGACCACTTCTGGATTGGTGTGGGTCTGGGTAACTGGACAGTGTTTTACGCGACATACCAATCGGCGTGGCGACAGGACAAACTGTTAATGAGGAATCTGTTCCACCAGAACGCCCACAATGATTTCGTGGAGATAATCTGCGAACTGGGGGTCATTGGTTTCACATTTTTTCTGTGGTTTCTTTTCGCTTTGTTCAAAATCGTCAGGAAATCGCTGAATGCTCCTTTCCGAAATATTACACCGATGTTAATCGCCCCCCTCGTTGCTGTCGCCGGCATTTCCACGAATGCTGTTTTCAGCTTCCCATTCAAGCAACCCGTCCCGATTTTTTTCGTCTTGGTCTATGTCGGTATCTTCGCCGTCTTGTATTTTCTCATCGCGCCGCAAGACGATGCCCGCTCCGAATACCGCATCAGGCTAAAAAGCTTAATGGCCAGCGGCGCAGTAGCGTTTGTGTTGGTGGGGCTAACCAGTTTTCTCGCCATTACTCACTACCAGTGGTACCAGGCAGAAGTGCACTATCGCAAAGCCGCTATCGCCATGTCTGCCAGAAAACTGCGTACCGTCGCCAATGAAATCGACGAAGCCATACGACTGAACCCACTACGCAAGCAAATGGCATGGTTCAAAGCCACAAGTCTTTTACACAACGGCAAAGCAAAAGAAGCAATCCCTGTTTTTGAAAAGCTTGTGGAAAATTATCCTTATTCATCCAGCAACAATGTAAACTTGATCTCGGCATATATTTCCGCCGGCCAGCTGGACAAAGCGCTTGCACTCTACGACCAAATGACCAAGGTGCAACCCAGTAACGGGGATTTTCACAAACGCAAAGCCAGCCTGTTATCCAACAAGGGACGGGTAGGAGAAATGCTTGAATCTTTGGAATCGGCATCGGCAGGCTACTTGGCACACAACAAAGTGGATTCCCACATGCAGATAGAAAACGAACTCGGACAGATCCGTCTTCAACTTGCAAAAATATACCGGGCTAAAAATGGGGTGCCCGGTTAAAGCAATGCTCGCGAATCTCGCCAATGAAACGACTGATCTTGTACGCAGCCAAGGCTTTTCGGGGCCGGTTTTTGCATCATGAATACTCGTCAATTTGCCGCTCATCGTGGCTGTGAACCATGAATTCAACCCCGATGTCCGGCACGGCTTTTTCGGAAAATGGTGCGCAAAGTTTTAACCGCTTTCTTGCCCGGCTCGCTTTTTTTGCATTGCTGTTGCCCTGTTTTTATCAATCCTCTACCCTGTTCTGGAGGATCGTGTACCCCGAGGGCTATGCCCTGCATTTAGAAAAAAATATCGAAGCTTCGTCAGAAACAGACGGGGGGGGCAGCCATGCGCGCCGCTGGTTATGGTTCGAAGACTCGGCGGCCCCCGTTGTCGTAAAACCGGTTCGTCCAAGCAAACTGGATGCGACCTTGGTGGGAGTTTTATCGCTGGGAAATGAAGACAACGAGACCGGAGTTGCAATTATCGCCCTCAAAGGCAAGCCTCAAAAACTTTTCCGAGTCGGTGACGAAGTGGCACCGGCCACCTATCTCAAGCGTGTCAGGTCGGAGTTCGTTGTCCTGCAAAGAGATGATCAGGAAGAGGTCCTGGAATTAAAAAAAGTGGGACTGTTCAGCCGGCAGACAAAAAAGAGTTCAGTCGGCACTGCCGCCTCAGCCAAGGCAAACTACCAATCGATAGGCGGGAAACTGAAGCAGCTGGTAAAAGACGACATGGGTGCCCTGATCAAAAATATCCGCTTCAAAAAAGTCGAGCGAGACGGACAGGAAGCCGGCTACTCAGTCGACCCGAGAAACCGGAAAGGGAGAAGAATACTGAAAGAATTTGGCATTGAAGCCAAAGACGTATTGTTTAGCGCCAATGGCAATGACCTGACCACAGTCATGGAAAACCCGAACAAAATCCAGGAACTTCTGGAATCGCGCGAGCTGAACATCAAACTGGAACGCCGGGGAATCGTACAGGAAATTTTAATAAAGTAGATGTCAGGCATGAAGTTTCGAAAATGGCATAGGAAGGCACGGCGGCTGCTTGCACGTTTGTTATTCGCACTTCTGCTTGCCACAGCCCCCGTTTTGATGCGGGGGGAAGACATCACCATGAATTTCCGTGAGGTGGAAATTCGCCAAATTATTGAAAGCGTCGGGCGACTGACGGGCAGAAATTTCCTGGTTGACCCGCGCGTCCGTGGCAAAGTCACCATCCTCGCCAATGAACCGGTACCTGAGGAAGCCGTTTATGAAATGCTGTTGGCCATACTCAGAATGCATGGTTTCCGTGCTATAGAAGGCAACCGGGTCACTCGCATCGTCGCGGCAAATGTTGCCAACCGCTTTGCCCCGAACTCGGTGCCGGCGGAACTGGTTACCGAACTGTTGCGCATCAACCATCTCAACGCCGGTTCGGTCATCCCTCTGGTTAAGCCTCTCATGACGCCGCAATCACAAATCGTCGCTCACAAAGAAACCAATGTATTGATTATCACTGAACTGAAAACCAACCTGGATCGCATCAGAAGCATCATTGCTCGCCTGGATCTGGAAACCGTCGGGAAATATGAAGTCATCCCTTTGCAACATGCCAATGCCAAAGATCTGGTCGCGCTACTGCAAAAAGCCAGCAACAAGGGACTGCGACACCTTACTCAAATCGTTGCCGACCGGCGGACCAATCGCCTGATCATTACCGGACCACCAGAATTGCGTTTGCCCTTGCGAACTCTGATCGCCGAACTGGATGCCCCTGCTGAAGGACAGGGCAAGGGCGAATTGAAAGTCATCGCCTTGCATTACTCCAAAGCAGAGGACATGGTAAAAATTCTGAAAGGGCTTCTCGCTTCGGAACAGTTTTTGAAACTCCTGGTGGAAGGCTACTTGGCCCGGGAACTCGACACCCGTACCAGGCCCACCGTCATCATCAAGCCCAAAGACATCATGACTACGTCCGACGAAAAGACGGCAAGTTCGATCAGAAACATCGACAAAAAACAGTACACCATACACGCCGACATTGCCACGAATTCATTGATAGTCGGGGGGACTCCGCCCATCATTCGCGCGGTTGAGCGGGTCGTTGAAAAACTGGATGTCCCGCGACCACAGGTCATGATTGAAGCCATCATTGCCGATGTCGACGAATCCAAGTTCAGTGAGATCGAGTCGAGAATCGGCGTATTTGATCCAGGCAGCACGTTCGGCTCCATCACGCCCGCCAACTACCGTGGTATATTGGGTATTTTCAATCCCGACGGCGAAGGCAGTGCCACATTTGGTGGCGTTGCGCGAAGCTCGCTTTCGGGAGGTGGAACCTTGCCGATCAGCCTGCTCGTGACTGCCATCAACAGAGACAACGACTCTCGCGTGCTGTCAACACCTGCCATCCTGACATTGAACAATGAGGAAGCAAGTATCGACGTTTCTGATGTTCGCTATGTTCAAACCGGGCAAACCAGCAACAGTGCCGGGACAACCGCATCAGTCGGTCGCCAAGAATTCGGCACCAAGCTCACGGTGACGCCGCAAATCACTGAAGGTTCAGCCGTGCGCCTTGACATAGAGCAAAAACATGAAGACATCACTGGCAACACCACCATCGATAATGCTTCCTATCCAGTCACCAAAAAACGTGAAATCAAAACCCGGGTGGTCGTCAATGACGGTAACATTTTGGTGCTCGGGGGACTGACCAGTGATACCGTGGTGGAGAACCGGCGCAGAACCCCGTTTCTGGGTGATCTGCCGATCATTGGCAAGTTTTTTTCCGGGCAAGACAGTAGGCATGCCAGGCAAAGTTTGATGGTCTTCATTAAACCCACGATCTTGCGAACCGCCGCCGCCGCCGTAAAAACTTCCGAAGACCGCTACGCTGAACTCAGGCTGGACCAGCTTTTGCATGCGTCCGGGCTCAAAAGCCTTCTCGAGAAACAACCAGAAACAGCGATTTTGCCTCCATTGCAAAAAATTTCTCGCTCCGTGCCTGACGGCACTAAAAAGCAGCCCCGAAAAATCATAAAAATCATTCGCGTCAAAAAGCGCCTGTCGGCACGCAAGGAAGACCTGAAACCCGAGCAGGTTTACCAGCAGGGAGACCACTGATTTGTACGAACAATTTTTCAATTTCAATGAAAACCCGTTTACGATCACTCCGAATCCTCGCTATCTTTTTTTGAGCAGCCAGCACCGCGAAGCGCTGGCATGTCTGAATTATGGACTGCGCAACAACGGCGGTTTCATTTTGCTCAGCGGCGAAGCCGGCACTGGGAAAACGACTTTGTGCCGAAGTTTTCTGGAAAAACTCCCCGCTGATGCGCATGCAGCATTCATTTTCAACCCGAAATTGGACGAACGTGAACTGTTGCAGGCGATCTGCGATGAATTTTCCATTGCTTACGCTAAAGACAGCAGCCTCGCATCACTGATCGTGGCGTTGAATCAACGCCTCCTGGAGTGGCATTCAAGAGGAGAAAAAGCGCTTTTACTGGTGGATGAAGCACAGAACCTGCATTACCGCGTACTGGAACAATTGCGTCTTTTAACCAACCTGGAAACCCACGAAGCAAAACTCCTGCAAGTCATACTGATTGGTCAGCCGGAGCTGCTGGAAAAACTGCGTCGGCCGGAACTGCGCCAGTTGTCGCAAAGAGTGGTTGCCCGTTATCATCTGACTCCCCTGTCGGTCGGAGATCTAAAAAATTACATCACACACCGATTGAAGGTGGCCGAAGGACAAGATGCCATTTTCCCCCTGCAAGCCCGTCTGCGGATTGCTCAACTCAGCCATGGCATCCCGCGCCTGGTGAACTTGCTTTGTGACCGTGCTTTGCTGGGCGCTTACGCCTTGGACGAAAAGCGCGTCACCATGAAAGTAGTGGAACAGGCTGCTCACGAGGTGCTCGGGGAACGCAAACAGAGAATAAAGTACAACGGCGGCGAACATACTTCGAGCAAAATGCGAAAATTTCTCATCGGAGGTGTGGTTGCCGCCCTCTTGGTAGCGACAACGCTTGGGGTTTGGCCGGAAGGGATCAAAGCTTTCGTCGGAATTTTGGAAGAAAACTGGGAGAATATGCAAGGAACAGCAACATCCAAGGTCACGGCAAACGATCGCCAGATGCCTTTAAGCGAGGGCCAGGAAGCAGAAACTCGGCCGCTGGAACACACCAATGTTCCCCAACGCTCAACCGATCTGACACTGGAAAGTCTGAACCAGAGTGGGAACTCCTCGCGCAAAGCATTTGGGCTGCTGTTCAAAGCCTGGGGGCTGAACATGCCGATCGAGCCGACGGTACCAGCGTGTGATTTTGCCCAGCGCCAGGAACTGGATTGCTGGAGTCGCTCGGGCGGAGACTTGCAATTGTTGCGAACACTGAACCGGCCAGCAGTCGTCAAGCTCAGCAACGAACGAAACAAGTTGTTTTTCCTGGCTTTGCTGCAACTCGATGCCAATCATGCGGTGCTCGCATCTCCACTGGGACAGGTGAAAATTCCCGCCAGCGAATTCCAAAAATTCTGGACTGGAGATTTCACTGTTCTATGGCGACGGCCCCCAGGCTTTCTCAAAACACTGATCCCCGGTGACAAGGGGAAAATAGTAGACCGGGTCCTCAAGCAGCTCTCCACCCTCGGTAATGTTCAAACCGCAAGCAAGACCCACAGCTACGATACTTCAGCCGTAGAACTGGTACGCAGTATCCAGCGCCGTTGCGGAATGTTGGTTGATGGCATGGTGGGCAAAGAAACATTGTTTGCCATTAACAATCTGCTGGGCAACGTACCTTATTTATCCAGGCGTAATAACCTTTCCTGTCTGGGCAAGCAGGTGTCCGCTCTCCAATAACCGTCGTGTCCTACATTCTCAACGCATTGAAAAAAGCGGAGCGCGAAAGGAATCGGGGGGGCGTTCCCGACATTCACACGCGACAACAATTTAATGAACCGCTAACTACCCCGCTGCCGCTGTTCTGGAAAGCCGCAATCCTGGCGCTGATCCTGAGCGCATTGCTGACAACGACGGCCATTGGCTGGATGTTTTTCACTTCACCACAAAACGCTGAACACGTCCAAAGCCAGGCAGCCCAAGGTGTCGCGGGTATCCCGACGCCCGCGGTCACACCGGATTACGCCCCACCGCTACCGGTCGCAAACGAAATTCCGATCGTCACCAATATGCTGGAACCAAGCGTCATTCCAGAAATCGCGACTTTGCCGGAAGAAATCCGTCGGCAGATACCAAAAATTGTTTTAAGCGGCCACGTGTACAGTAAAAAAGATCCGGCAAGGCGGCGTGTGATCGTAAACGATCAATTGGTCAGCCAAAACGAGTATATAGTTGACGGACTATTGGTGAAACAAATTACTCCGACCGGAGTGGTTTTTGTTTTTAATGGCCAGTTTTTCAGCATGCGTGCTAACGAAATTTATCGTTGAGAGGTTGCCAGACATGATTGAGCACAACATTCCTTTCGGTTTCGCCCAGGATCATGGTGTGTTTCTTGAGATCGGCCCACATGGGGAAGTGCTTTACCACCGCTCGGACACAAAGGCGGATGTCCTACAGGAAGTGCGACGCCTGCTGGAACGGGAACCGGCTTTACAAATCCTCAAATCGGATGAATTTGAAAAGCGTCTTGAGAACAGTTACTCGGATCGTTCCAAAAACAGCCTTTCCGAAGTAGCTGAAGTGGAAAGCAGCATGGGCCTTGATGAAATTGTCGCGGCCATGAGCGAACCTGAAGACTTGTTGAAAAACGAAGACGATGCCCCAGTCATCAAAATGCTGAATGCGATTTTCTTTGAAGCCATCCGCGACAAAGCATCGGATATCCACGTGGAACCATACGAAAAAGATTTGTATGTCCGCTTCAGAATGGATGGTATTTTGAAAACCGTACTCACGCTTTCCCCCAAACTATGTCCGTTGCTGATTTCTAGAATCAAAGTCCTTGCTCGCCTGGATATCGCGGAAAAACGGATTCCTCAAGACGGGCGGATGTCTCTGCGTCTCGGGGGACGTGCCGTGGATTTGAGAGTTTCCACTTTGCCATCCAGTCATGGCGAAAGGGCAGTACTACGCATCCTCGATAAAAGTACCGAACAGTTGTTCCTCAATCGGCTCGGCATGAGCGAGCATGCCCAACAACGCTTCGCCCAGATGGTGCGGCGTCCGCATGGCATCATCCTGGTTACCGGTCCCACAGGGAGTGGGAAAAGCACGACTTTATATGCCGGCCTCGCTGAACTGGACCGTAAACAACGCAACGTCATGACCATAGAAGATCCAGTGGAATACAACATCCATGGCATCAGCCAGACTCAAGTCAACCTGAAGGCAGGCATGACTTTCGCACGTGGGCTGCGAGCAATTTTGAGGCAGGATCCAGACGTGGTGCTGATCGGCGAAATCCGCGATCGGGAAACCGCTGACATTGCGGTGCAGGCCAGCCTCACCGGCCATCTGGTGCTTTCCACACTGCACACCAACACTGCAACCGGAGCAATAACGCGGCTTTGTGACATGGGCGTAGAACCGTTCCTGCTCACCGCCACTATGCAGGGTGTACTTGCGCAACGTCTGGTACGCAAGCTTTGCAGCCATTGCCGCGAGGGCTATATCCCCGACCAAGCGGAATTAGCAAGTTGGGGATTCAACACGGAAATACTGCCCGAAGATACGGCATTGTTTCGCGCCAAGGGTTGCGAACAATGCCATCACACTGGCTATAAGGGCCGCTTTGGTCTTTTTGATCTGGTAGTGTTTGACAGTGAGTTGCGCAAACTGATACACCAGGGCGAAACCGCAATGGAAGAACATCTTCGGAAGTCACAACCTGGTTTGCGCGAAGTAGGGTTCGACCACGTTGTGCAAGGCGAAACTTCTTGCGAGGAAGTGCTTGCCGTCACCATAAACTGAATCAGGGTCATAAAAACCGGTACCCATGCCACCACACTGCTTAACAGTACCGGGACGAAAGGTGTATTTTGCCGACTTTTAATTACAGCGCGCTGGACGCCAAAGGGAAAGTCCGCAAGGGGGTCCTGGAAGCGGAAACCGGGCGCAGCCTCAGGCAAAAATTGCGGGAACGCCACTTGATTCCCGTGGAAGTGTCTCCGGTTGCCGTGGGAAAGTCTGTCTTTCGCTTTCGCACCAAAGTCCGCAAAAACGACTTGATGCTGATTACCCGCCAACTGGCAACGCTGGTTGCTTCCGGTATGCCCCTGGAAGAAAGCCTGCGCCTCATGGCGGAACAGGCAGAAAATCTGGCCATCAAACGCCTGGTGTCAAGTGTGCGCAGCCTGGTGTTGGAGGGGCACAGCCTTGCCTACGCATTTGAGCACGCTGTGCATGCTTTCCCCGAGTCTTTTGTCGCAACTATTGCGGCGGGCGAAGAAACGGGTCACTTGCCCGAAGTCTTTGAACGTCTGGCAGACGAAATAGAAGTACAGGGAAAAGCGCGCCAGAGTCTACTGACAGCCATGATTTATCCTCTGATGATGTTGGTCGTGTGCCTGGCCATCATTGTGCTTTTAATCGTGTATATCGTGCCGCAGATCACCGGCGTGTTTGTAAACCTGAAACAGGAGTTACCTGTCTTGACCCGTGGACTGATCGCTTTAAGCGACTGGCTACGCGACTACGGCCTTATTTTGGCAATCCTGCTGTCGGGAGCGATTGTATCTTTCCTGCTTGCCCTGCGCCGACCTGACTTCAGGAAAAGCTGGGATCGGTTTCTGCTGAGATTGCCCCACATCGGCTACTGGATCATCATTGCCAACGTTTCCGGATGGTCGCGTGGTCTGGGGACATTGCTTGCCAGTGGCGTACCAGTCATGGAGTCGCTCAAAATCGCAGCACAGCGCGTCCAGAACCGGTCGCTGCGCAGTGAACTCGATTCCGTTTCCGAGCGAGTGAGAGAAGGCGACAGTCTGCAGAGCGCCCTGGCAAAAGCGACACACTTTCCACCCTTTCTCATTCACATGGTCGGCAGTGGCGAATCCAGTGGAGCACTGGATTCGTTGCTTCTCAAAGTCTCTGACTACTATGACCAACGTGTCACCAACATCACCACCACAGTCACCAAGCTGTTCGAACCATTACTGGTTATTTTCATGGGGGGCGTGGTGCTGTTGATCGTTCTTGCCATCTTGGTGCCCATCATCGAAATGAACCGATTGTTCTAAGGTGCCCCCCCGGCACCAGCGAATACTCCGCTGGCGTGCCATTCCACTCTCACGTGCAACGACTCCGGCCCTGCTGTTCAAGCCGTGCGCGAAGGTCGCAAACCCACTTTCCCGTTCCTTTTGCATAAGCCATCGAAGCAAGACGCACGGTTTACATCATCCAAGCCCTGGCGACCGGATACCCACGCTTCGCACAGTAACGGAGGTGAAATCCGCTTGGCGTTCCGGGGATTGACGAAAATAATGCACGGGGTCCTGCACAAACAGGCATATTGTTTTGCTGTTTATTATGGATGGTGACTGCTTTCAGTAAAGAAAAAGGCAAAAGTTACAGGAATTAAAAGGCCTGAAGAGAAAAGAGGAACCACACTGCCCTGCCCATTTCTGAGTTGCAAGGCACGCCTGCAAAACCATCATGAACTTTGAGGTGCACAGGGTTTATCGTCAACTGAAGGCACCCCTGACTCAGTGAGAAAAAGCTCGCTTGGACAAGGATTTATTTCAGACCAATGAACGTACCATTATTGCGATAGCTCAGTTCTTTCATCAGTAACGCAAAGTTGGCAGACAGGTGTTCACTGGAGTCAAAGCCAACCGCGTGGATGCGGACCCGTGGCGTTTTGCTTTGCCCGCCCCGGTTCAAGCGGTCAACCTGTTCGACGACATTGCGAACCGAACCACTGAAGTCATCGCCAAAAACGTACAAGCTGATTTGGTCGGACTTTCTACCGTAGGTTTTCATGGCTTCTATGATTCCTTCCACGGGACTGGAATTGCTGTATGTGCTCCAGTTCTTGAAGTGTTCGGCAATGGCTTTTCGTCGTGACGGGGTATCCGGTATCCAGCGCCCTTTGTAACCGGGAAACATATATCTTCCCATATCGTCCAGGATCTGGATGCCGACCACTTTTGGGTAGGCATTGAGCACTGCCACAAGTTCTCGCTCAACCCGTCTCCAAACGCTTTGCATGCTACCGGATGTATCGACGATAAAAATGATGTATCTGCTGTCCGCTGGAATGCCGCCAACGGCCGATTTACGGCTCGGCTTCAAGGTCAATCGGCGCATTTCCTCATCAATATCCTGCATAGCGAGCTCCAACTGATCATGGATTTTATTTTGCGTCATGGTCGCAACCTCCGCCTTGTGGGCTGCCTGCTTCTTTTTTTCGAGCTGTTCCCTGCTCAGAAGCAACTTCTGTTGCTCTGCTTCCAGACGGCCTTCCTGCAACCTTGCTTCGGTTTCCTGCCGCTCTATCTGCGACTGCAATTCCGCAAGTTGTTCAGCCACTTCAACAACCGAGAATGCTGTTGCCTCGGCTATTTCAGGAGCGGTTGTCTTGATGATGACCAACAACAACACAATGGCACCGAAGCCGCAACTCACGACATCAAGGAAAGACAAATTACTGTCTCCCGTTTTACGACCTTTGTGTTTCACGACCAATCACGGGGCGGTGCTGGAAACCGCCCACCGGCAGACGTTGCCAAACGCCAAAAAGCAGCGGGGACCAGCGGATCACCCTCCACGACATGCGCAACAAAATGACGTTGACCACCACATGCTTCTTCAGCCTGGCAACCGCGTCTTAAAAATAGTCAAGGTGTTTCACGGCCAATCACGGGGCGGTGCCAGAAACCGCCCACCGGTAGACGTTGCCAAACGCCAAAAAGCAGCTGGAGCCAACGGATCACCTTCAATGGGCAACAATATGACGTTAACCACCACATGCTGCTTGAGCCTGGCAACCGCGTCTTGAAAATAGTCAAGGCGTTTTTCGCCACTCACGGTGTCTCTTTTGAGAAAAGTGACGGCCTGCGTCGGCAGACTGTCGGTAATCAAATAGATAGAATCTGGCCAAACCGATAGTTCGTCAACAGCTTGAAACGCCTTCTCGAGGTTGGTCCCGTTTTCAGGAATCCATTGTGCTACCGCTTGTACAGCCTGTTCCAATGTCTTCTTGTCATTTACCGGCAACCAAGATTTACCTCGATTTCCCAAAGCCAGGATTGTTTCATCGTTAAAGCCCATCACCTGGTAGTGGCTACCTGGAGGAAGGTGTGCCGTCAACCAGTTGAAAACAGACAGCGCCCACCGCCATTTGTCAGCCTTTCGTTTTTCCTCGGGAACGAGAAACTTGCTACGCACGATATTCACAATGTTGTCATCCACCATACTGGCTGATTTGTCCAGCAAAATAAGTATGCGTTTGCCTTCGACAGACAGGCCCGTCAAGTATTGGCGCTTGCCGGCTTTCACTATTTTCCTGACTTGTGCGCCCTTTTTGCGCTCTTTGGTGAGCGCCGCCTGTTTGCGCTTCAATTGTTCTTGAAGGGCACTGAAATCACCCACATTCGCCGCCGGGCGCGACATTTTGAGCGCGTCGTTGACTTTTTCCCATGCCTGCCGCTGAGCTCTGGCTTTGTTGATGTCCTCAGCGAGTCCGACCAGACGTACAACCAACTGTGCTGACCGTTCCGTATGTTCGGCAACTTCTTTTTGCAGTGTTTCGTACTCGGAAACTCCAGAGTCGGTTTCTTCATTCAACACCGAGGTATTGTGTTTGATGATGGTGAATATCAGCACAGCTGCACCAAAACCACAGGACATGACATCCAGGAAAGACAAACTGAAAGTGGCGAAGGCGTGCTTTCTTTTTGCCACTACGCCATACCATCTGCCGACAAATGTCTGATCTGGTAGTAGTGCCTGATGCGCCCGGTGGTAGCAACTGGCGTTTCTGATTTTGCCGGCGGCACGTACTCAAACAGTGCCGCAAGCTGCTTGACGGTCAAGCGTTGCAATGTTTCCACTCCTGTCAAAGCCCCTTCGGGCACTCCAAAAGGAGAAGGCATCAGGTGGCATTTTCGCCCGGAAATATAAGCCTGCATACTTTCTGGAAGTCGCACCCGCAGGCGGTCAGTGTCCACAGTGATTTTGTGTTTGTCCAATTCAAAACGCATTTTTTCTTCCCCAGTCCGCCATCCTTTGTTCAGCTGTTCAAAAAGCAGTTGTTTGTTCTGGGGATCATGACGGGCGTTATACCGCAACTTCAGGAATTCATGGCTGATGATCTCAAACCACTCCCGGTATAAGCTTTGCAGATTGAATTCATGATGAAGTTGAACCTCTTTGCAACTGGCAACGCCATCCTGAATACTGATATGCGCGATCGTTGACTGACGCAATTCAACTTCGAGGATAAAATGCCCCCCGGCGGGCAAGGCGTAGCTGTATGCCAGTGGTGACCTTAAAACCGCTATCGAGGTTTTCTCATGCGCCTGTAAAACACCAAGAAAGTTTTTCAATTGCCGGGCTGTATAAAGCGTCGGCAACAACACCAGCAGATGATCTTTTGCCCGGCTGGCATCAAGAAAATCATCAAGGTGGCGGTAAATCAAATACAAGAAAGTCTCACTATGGCTGGATTCGACAGACAGTCGCTCGTTTGTGCATTCCGATAAATAAGTATTGCAACAGGTATCGGAGGATTCTTCTTTGTAGCACTGAAAGCCCTGCCTGGTTCCTGGCTTCCACGCTTCTCGGTCACTGCTGTAGTCAGCGACGCCGGGACTGTCGCTCCACGCTGTTTCCCCCAGCAGGTCAAGAAAGCTGAGAGCGCAACTGCTTAATTGCAATACAGATGCCAAGGTGTCGCGAGCTGTTTTCTAACTGGAACCTTTGCCACGCATGCAGCGAAGCAGGTTCTGATTACAAAATTCCTGAGCATCCAGAACCAGCGCTTCCTGGGCTTCCTGGAGCCGGTGAAGAAAAAACATGACGAAGACGCTGATCACCAAGGCAACAAGCGTCGAATTGAAAGCGACGCCCAAGCTTTCTGTGACTGGGCCGATATTTCCCTGCACTGCCTCTTCAGCCTGTCCTAGGGCCGCACCGATTCCGCGCACGGTGCCGATAAAGCCGAGCGAGGGAATAAACCAGATCAAATAACGGACAATGGACAGCCCGGATTCCTGGCGTTCTGCTTCTATTTCGGACACCTGCTGCGCTGCAATCGCCGCTTCCGGCACGTGCCCAGTCGTAAAAAACCGGTCAATGCAAGACGAGCTGATCTTATACAGCGTAGTCGTGCCGAAGCCGAGATTCTTAACATCATCAAGGCGTTCCTGGTATTGGTCCCAGTCTTTTGTTTCCGGCAAGATAATGTCAGTCGGGACGGTTTCCAGAAAATTTCCATGGCCCTTTCTTCCCTTTAACTGAAAGAGCATACGTGCGTGTCGCAAAGCACCAAACTTGAACAACATAATGCCAAAAGCCCAAAACATGGCGACCATACAAACCTCTTGCTCGTAATCTTTCAGCACCACGGCAATACGCCCTGGCAAAGGGGGAGTCATTTCCTGAGATGAGGCGTTCTCGTCAGTACTTTCCGCCGTTTTGCTCTCGGCAATCAGTTGCAAGGTATGACCGGCAACCGGCCGTATCCAGACTTCATACAAGGCATGTACCAGTACAAAAATCACCAGCAGGGAAACCATTTGGTAACGCATTTCGCGACCCTGCAATTTTATGTACAGCTGTGTTGCCAATCTGGACATGATCAAATATCAGCAGGAAAAGGAACTGACACGCCGACTTCAATTTCCTCGCCAGGGACGATTTTTTTCCACTTTGCCCGAGACGGACTGCCTTTTTGTGCGCCGGCCTCCTCTGTCATTGGCAACTGCATCTCAGGATTTTTCGCGGTTTTTCCAGCAGGAACCGGTTGCTGCCCCTCATCGAGACTGTCACCCACAGCCAGCGCCTGAAAGGACAACAGCACCGCCAAAACAGCACCGGAACCATAGCTGTAGCCCTTCACCATTATAAAGAACCGTCCAGATAGTATGCCAGCCGAAACCCGACATAGTTTCCAGCCGCACTATTATATTCACGATAGGCAAGAGCCAGTTTCTTTTTTGAGCCGAAGCTCCAGCTTGCGCCTCTGATAACGTGGTACATCCCGTATTTCTGGCCCAGAGGATTGATTCTCTCCAAGTCGTTGGCATCGGATGACGGTGAAATTCCGGTTCGGAACACGTCGTGCATCCATTCCGCCACGTTGCCTCCCAGGTTGTACAAGCCGCTTTCGTTTGGCGAAAAACCCCCCACTCCGGCACTGACCGGGTAGCCGTCGTCATAAGAAGACAAAGTCACCGGCAACAAATCTTTGGCACTTCGGTCCGCAAAATTTCCGGCACGCAGCGGAATAGGTTCAAAACGATTCCCCCAGATGTATTTACGTTCCCTTTTGCCTCTGACTGCCCATAGCCACTCGGCTTCAGATGGCAAACGATACCCAGGAGATTGCGTGTTAAACCCCACTATGCGTCCATTGTTTTCAACATAAAATGGTTCTACCTGCGCCTGGTGGCTCAACCAGTTCGTAAAAAGCGCCGCATCTTCCCAAGAAACATTCACGACGGGCTGTTTTGCTCCGTCCAGACTATGCGACTGGAATGTTCCGGAAGAATGGTTGTGCCTGAAACGCTTGAATTGCCCGTTCGTCACCTCGGTCTTACTGATGGCAAATGCCTGGGTCAGGCGGACCTGGTGCGTTTGTCGGCGAGTCTTAAAGGAGAAACTGTCATTTGGGGACAGCTGCACAAACCCAAAACCCAGTTTTTTTTCCTTTTCTTTGCGACGTGCCATCAGTTGTGAAGCCTGCGACGCCAGTTTCGACTTGATGATTTTGTCAAGCTTTTCATCCGGCGTAACCGTGTGCGTTTGAGCGACATGCCCAGAAACTTTGAGAGTGATTGCCTGCGGATAGGCAGGGAGGCGCAAGGAATGATTTTGGTCCAATATCTGTTTTTTGCCCGCGATCCAAACCTCTGCGCTTCCAGGAATAATATCGAAGACCACGGTTCCCAAAACTGCTTTCAATGCCACCTGGATGGCTTTTTTCTGGCCTGGAACCGCCCGTACCGTTCTTTTCGCTATCTCATAGCCAGGTTTGAGCACCAGCACCTGATGGGGGCGCTCCGCGTCTATGGACAAGGCGACAGGTGAGAGTCCTCGGTATAGTCCATCGACACTGACGGCGGCACCTGCCGGCCTGGTGATCACTTCGAGATTGTTTTGCGGCCTGGCACTACGTTCCTCCTTTTGAGGTTTCTGGTTTTGGGATTTTTCCAGAGTAATGTGCAAAGTATGCGTAATCCCCTTTCCGGCGATGGTGATCCTCTGTTGGAATGGCAGATACCCCTTGGCCCTGACCTCCAACTGGTAGTCTCCTGCAACCAGATTTTCCAGGCGCCCCGGAAGACGCCCGGTCGGCTTGTCATCCAGAAACACGTCGGCAGCTACGGAAGGGGTGACGACAATATCGAGCTGCCCTGGTTTTCTGGTCAGTCCCCACTCAAAGGTCTGAGTGGGAACATCGCTGACTTCAAACCGCACCAAGCGATCTTCATAACCCGGCGCTGATAACTCCGCTTCGTAAATCCCGGGAAACATCAGGAAGCGATTTCCCAAGGGGAAATGTACACCCTCTCGAATAGCAATGGACGCAGCGTCCGGACTCAGTTCAAATTGCACTGAGCGAAACTTGTTGAAAACGAGGACAAAACTTACAACCGCAAGCACAGCCACTGCCGAAAGGACCATCTTCAGGAAAAAATTCCGCCGCCCGGAAGCACTTCGTGTGCCTCTGTCTCTTCGCACGGTGGAAACACTCCCTTTCCTGGCAAGATGGCGAGCACCACCGGGAGGCTGGTACTCAACAGGCTCAATAATTTCGTATTCTGAGTCTTTCACTCAATCAAAAATGCTTTTGCTGCATCTGATGTCAAAACGGGTCGTTTCGTTCGGAGTGACCCAGAATTCATGGCGAACATCCTGATATTGGCGGCGTTTGGCAACCGCGGCATATCTGCCAGGTTTGAGAAGCAGGCTTTTCTCGCTGAATTTTCCCAGCACACCCACCCGGTAAATAGTGATTTCTGATTCTCCATCAGAAGTTAAATACACAGTTTGTGGCTCCTCTGCCTTTTGGATCTGGTTCAGCAGAATGACGCTGTACTCATCAATTTTCCGATCACGGAGACCATGCTCTCTAATCATTAACAACAATTTTCTCGCACGGGTTCGTGCCTCGGAATCAAACAGCACTTTTGGATCGCTTAAATAACTTTGAAGATGTTTGTGCGCCTCCACGTAGAGAGTTGTATATTCAACACCTTCGACACCCGCTTTGACGTATTCATCTATGCCCCTTACCTGTTTATAAAGTCGCAAAGCCAGAGTCCAATCCTGCACTTCACGGGCGCTTTGTGCCTGGTGCAACAGTTCTACGATTCGCAGCACATCTTTTTGCTGGCTAATCTTGAATAACAAGCCATTGATCAGCTTCCGGGTTTTCTGATCCACCGTCGACAGGCTGAGTGCCTGTTGCAGAGCAATCTGGGCATCGTTCCATTTGCCAGCCGCATAAGCAGTAACAGCCTGCGACATCAGCACCTGAACTTTCTTCGAACTTTCCCCAACAGCCTGGTGGTCCGGTGCGAACAGCATCGCTAAAACAAACCATAAATACCCCAGGCGTCTTGGCAAGATTGGCAATCTCCGGTCAGCCATTCAACTTTTTTATTGACAATTCCTGAAAACTGAACGGCACCACAACGCAACCTCTCAAAAAAAAGACCCACTGGAATTGCGCGGCGTTTTGTCCCAACCGGCTGGAAAGAACCAAAGCTGGTTCTACAATTGCTGTCCGCACGAAAACAAAAAAATCACCACGTTTTGGCTGCGTTCAACCTGCTGCAGGATAGCCTCTGTCAGAAAAATATATTTTTTTCAGCTCATGGTGGAGCTGCCGATACTGGTTCTCGACAGTCCCTTCCAGCGTCACCGTTTTATCTTCTATTTCCATTACTTGGGGTTGCAGGTCAACTTCCAAAGACTGACCCAATTCTTTCAAGGCCTCGTCATGTATTTTTGACGCGTCATAGTCTTTTACCGAACTGTGAAGCCCGTACGCCCCGGCGCCGGCCGTTGCAGCACCAAGCGCCACGGTGTTGGGATTGTTACGGTCGTTTGCGGCAAGAGCGGCACCGGCAGCCAATACGAGCACGCTCAACAGGCCTTTTACGATTGCTGACGAGCGAACTTCGGAACGCATCTCCAATTCAGTCTGGCTGTTTTTTCCCCAATCGAAATACGAGGCGGCAATATCTACAGCGAACTGCCCATAATAGCCCTGCAAAGTATCCAGAAAAAAGTCGTCGCGCTCTTTTATCGACAGGACCCGTTGGTAAATGGGATCGTTGTCCGCCGGGAGCCCAAGCAATTTATAACGACCCCGCCTTTCTTCCAGGTAGCCGCTGAAAGATTCCTTGGAAAACACCTCGGCAAAACGAAGTTCTGAAATTTTCCGGATTACCCGAAGTTGTTCTGGCTGTTTTTTATTACGCACGGACAGCAGATCTTGAGCAATTTGTTCAAACACATCCGCAAATGGCTTTTCAACCCTTGCCGGAGAATACTCGGCATCGCTCGCTTCCCCCTTATAGGTTTTTTTCAGCCAGACTTCGCCTGTTCCATCAAAAGCCGTGATCTGCAACTCTAAAACCGCCCCGTTGGATTCAAGGATTTTCCCCTTCAGCAACACATCGACTACGGCGAGACGTGGCACCACCCACACATTGCGCCAGGCTTGAGTTTTTTCCAAGGCGTTTCTCAGACGTAACGGAAAGTATCTCGCCTCCGCCTTGCGTACTTCTGGAAAAACCTCCCCATCTTTGACTTCCTTCTCATCAATATCCGGATCAAATTCCAGTACGCCGACATCCAGATAATCTTCTTCGGGAATCACTTCTGGAGGCTGTTCGGAAAAGTCGTATGAAAACAAAAAGGGGCCGCTGTTGCCCATGCAAGCTGTCAGGAAAACCGCACTGAAAATCACCACAAATTGGTTGCTACGCACTTTTTTCACCTTCCTTTTCGGTATTTGCGATACTCATTCCACAAGTTCTCACGCACTTCCGGATCGGTCTCCTTCGTAGCCAACTCACGCAACTGCCTGGCCACTATATCATCATCCTTGCCACTGTCTACATCCGGCGGCGGCGGCGGCAAGTCTTTTGCAGAACCAGAGGGTGCTTTTTCGGTGGCCAAATCTTCACCAGGCTGCGCTGATTCGGCATCCGCCGCACCGACTTCTGCACCACCCCCGATGCCACTGCTCCCACCACCACCGCCACCTGAAGCAGCCGCTTTTTTTTGTATTTCAATACGCGCTTTTAACAAGGCTTCGTCAAGAAAGTCCAGTTCCCGCCCGAACGGTTCCACCTGCTGCTTCTGTCCGGCTGGGGCTGCCAGATTCAGTTCTTCGGATGATTCCACCGATTGCTGCTGTCCGGCTGGAACTGCCAGATTCAGTACCTCAAACAACTCCACCGACTGCTGCTGTCCGGCTGGGGCTGCCAGATTCAGTTCCTCGGGTGATTCCACCGATTGCTTCTGTCCGGCTGGAACTGCCAGATTCAGCGCCTCGGGTGATTCCACCTGCTGCTTCTGTCCGGCTGGGGCTGCCAGATTCAGTTCCTCGGGTGATTCCACCGATTGCTTCTGTCCGGCTGGGGCTGCCAGATTCAGTACCTCAAACAACTCCACCGACTGCTTCTGTCCGGCTGGAACTGCCAGATTCAGTTCCTGTTTCCTGGTGGTGCTGATTTCGTCAGCAGTCAACCAGAATTCACCCGCTTCAGCCTGTGCCGAAGCGACAACAGAAATAGTGAAAAGAACGAGTGCCAGCACAACTGCAAGTATATTTCACTTCGTTTTATAAATAGAGAGAGATGTCATGCCTGCCAACCCAAAACGGCAAAGTCTGCTCTTGGTAGAAAAAAACATTGAAAACAGAACCTTTTCCCTGCCAGACAGCAAGCAACAACCCCGGGACCACTCGTTCAGGTCTGCCGCCCTTCCCTGCTGCCAGTAACCCCTTGCAAACTGTCGGATGTCTTGCCCAATTGAAATTCTTATGAGTCCTGGTCTGGTTGCCATCATCTTCTCCTGAAAAACCAGTCGCGCAGGCTCATCGCATCACAGCAAAAACTGATTTTGTCTGTTCAGCCTGTCCGATTGATCAAAAATATACCAATGCCGCCATCCCACTACGACCACCCATAGAAACCATTTTCTGCCCCTGTGCAGATCTTTGGTGAAAAAGCCCATGCCGGGACTACGAGACCGAAAATTCTCAGTTGAACTCCCTGATGCTGGAAAAAGTGTCGGCGCATTTAGCGTGGCGCTCTTTAGCTGCCAAGGCCAAATCCACTTTTCAGCCACCAAAATCGTCAAACATGATGTTTTCCGTCTCAACACCCAGATTATCCAGCAGGCTGATGACGGCACTGTTCATCATGGGAGGGCCGCAGATGTAGTACTCACAGTCTTCAGGAGCAGGATGACTGCGCAAATAATGCTCTTCCAATACCTGATGGATAAAACCAGTGTGCCCCTTCCAGTTGTCTTCCGACTGTGGCTCGGACATGGCTATGTGCCAATTGAAGTTTTCATAGTCCTTAGCCAGACCGTCAAAATCTTCCTGGAAAAACAATTCACGCAGACTCCTTGCGCCATACCAAAAACTGATCTTGCGTTTGCTGTTCAGCCTTTTTAATTGATCAAAAATGTGCGAGCGCATCGGGGCCATCCCAGCCCCACCACCAACGAAAATCATTTCTTTTTGTGTGTCTTTTGCGAAAAAATCCCCGAAAGGGCCAGAGATTTTCACTTGATCTCCGGGACGCAAGGAGAAAATATAAGCGCTCATAATCCCAGGTGGAATGTCCACAGTGCCGGGTGGCGGGGTCGCAATGCGCACGTTCAACATGATGACTCCCTTCTCCTCTGGGAAATTCGCCATGGAGTAGGCGCGGCTGTGCGCCCCTTCAACGCGCGATTCCAAATCCCACATTTTGAAATGATCCCACACGTCCCGATATTCCTCCTCAATGTCAAAATCGGCAAAGCGGACATGGTGCGGCTGGCATTCAATCTGGATAAATCCCCCGGCCCGGAAATCCACGTTCTCTCCCGACGGCAGTTCCAGAACCAGGTTTTTGATCATCGTGGCCACGTTTTCATTGGAGCCTACGGTGCAGTTCCACTCACGGCAACCAAACACTTCCGAATCCAGTTCAATTTCCATGTCTCGTTTGATGGTGAGCTGGCAAGACAGGCGGTAGCCCTCTCGAGCATTTATTTTGTTGATGTGCGAAGTTTCAGTGGGGAGGATCGTGCCACCCCCGGACAGGACTTTGACGCGGCACTGACCACAGGTACCCCCCCCGCCGCAGGCCGAAGATACAAACAGTTTTTGTTCGGCAAGCGCCACCAGCAACTTGGTGCCGACCGGCGCGGTGATCTCCTTTTCTTGGTTGATATTGAGCACGACATCGCCAAAGGACACCAGCCCTCTGCGTGCGAAAAGAATCACACCAACCAGAAGCAACACGATGAACGTGAAAAAAAACACGCCAAGCCCGACTTCCAGCATTTACCCGCCTGCCCGCATCAAAGCTGCACCCCGGAGAAAGCCATGAAGCCCAATGACATCAGACCTACCGTAATGAAAGTGATGCCCAGTCCACGCAACCCCTCCGGCACATCACTGTATTTCAGTTTTTCCCGCACCCCGGCCAAAGCCACAATTGCGAGTGCCCAGCCAAAGCCGGAACCAAAACCATAAATCACGCTTTCACTGAAGTTGTAGTCACGCTCCACCATGAACAATGAACCCCCCAAAATCGCGCAATTCACAGTAATCAGTGGCAAAAATATCCCCAAGGCGTTGTGCAGGGCCGGAAAATAACGATCCAGGACCATTTCCAGAATCTGCACAACGGCAGCAATGACTCCTATGTAACTGATCAAACCGAGGAACGACAAATCAACGTCAGGCAACCCCAGCCAAGTCAGTCCGCCGGCATTCAGGAGGTGCTGGAAAATCAGGTTGTTCAATGGGACTGTCAAAGTTTGCACCACGATAACTGCGACCCCCAGACCAAAAGCGTTCACCATTTTTTTGGAAATCGCCAGGAAAGTGCACATGCCGAGGAAAAAAGCCAACGCCAGGTTCTCGACGAAAACCGCCTGCAGAAAAAGACTCAGAGCCGCTTCCATTTTCAGTCTTTGCAGTTCATGGTGGAGAAAGCATCAACAGATGTGCCTGAAAATTTCGCGTGGTCAGTCATTTGGACGCTGAAAGCAAGGAAATCCGGAATCACCCAAGCCTCAGTTTTTCGCTCTGGCAACCGTAAAATCCTCCTGCTCCACCTGCACTGGACGCCTGATGCGGATGACCCAAATCATGATGCCGATGATAAAAAAAGCACTCGGCGGCAACAACAACAACCCGTTCGGGTAATACCAGCCGCCATCTGTGGTCACCGGCAATATCGTATAACCGAGCAGCGTCCCGGAACCAAACAGTTCCCGTATCACGGCAACCACCAGCAGCACCAGGCTGTAACCCAGGCCGTTGCCAAGTCCATCCAGAAAACTTGCCCAAGGTGGGTTTTGCATGGCAAACGCTTCAGCGCGTCCCATGACAATGCAATTGGTCACAATCAGGCCGACAAACACTGACAGGGTTTTGCTGAGTTCGTACGAGTACGCCTGCAGCAACTGGTCGGCAACAATAACCAATGAAGAAATAATCGTCATTTGCACGATGATGCGAATGTTGGTCGGCACATGATTGCGAATCATGCTGATCGTGGCATTGGACAGTGCCACCACACTGGTCAATGCCAGACACATCATCAGTGCGGCACTGAGCTTGGTGGTCACTGCCAAAGCTGAACAAATCCCCAACACCTGCAAGGTAATGGGATTGTTGTCAATCAGCGGATCCAGCAGTATCTCTTGATTTTTTGTCATGAATTTGTTCCTTGACCGTCAGTCTCGAAGTGGGCTGGAGGTCGTTTCACTTTCCCTTCACGAAGCCGGGCGAGAAACAATCCATAGCCCAGTTTCCCGCCCCAGAAACTCACCAGGTTGCTGACCCCACGGCTGGTCAAAGTGGCACCGGAAATCCCATCCACTTTGCAGCGGGCATCCCTGGTACCAGGACGGACTTTCCCTTTTATGACTTCGAGACACACCTTGTCGCCACCATTGTACAAACGTTTCCCTCGCCACAAGCGCTGCCAAGCGGGATTGTCCACTTCTCCACCCAAGCCGGGCGTTTCCTTCTGGTCGTAAAATTTCAGTCCGTACACGGTTTCGCCATCGCTTTCCAAAGCGAGAAAACCGTACATGGTCGACCACAAGCCGTAACCATACACCGGCAGTGCCACCTTTGTCAGATGCCCGTCATGGTAAACCAAGTACACTCGGCGGTACCGTGGCAATACCCGAATACCCGCAACATCCTGTGCGGGAGTGAGCAGCGTGACCGGGACATCTTCCAGAAGCTGTTCCGGCACCCACTCACCAGTTTGTAAATCCAGCACTCCAGTCTCCATTTTTTTGAAAGCTTCCGCCGTGTCAATCCCCGGCTCATACAAGCCAGCTACCTCCAGCACGTTTTTGTGTATATCCTGCTCGCGGTTGTATTCCTGACGGCTTTTCAGCGCCACCGCAAAACTCGAAACCACGACCGAACAGACGAGGCAAACTGCCAAGGTTACCAACAAGGTCTGTTTTACCGTTTCTTTAGCCACCAGCGTAACGCCGCATTCTTTTGCGAATGTTCATTTTCGTAACCACATAGTCTATGGCAGGAGCAAACATATTGGCAAATATGATCGCCAGCATCATGCCCTCTGGAAAGGCCGGGTTAACGACCCGAATCATCACCACCATGAAACCAATAAGAAAACCGAAAACCCAGCGCCCGCCTTTTGTCGCCGCGGCCGAAACCGGATCCGTCGCCATGTATACCATACCAAAAGCAAAACCACCGGTTACGAGGTGCCAGTACCAAGGCATGGCGAACATCGGATTCGTACTGCTGCCGATGAGTTCAAACATGACGGCAGTAGCCACCATGCCAAAAAACACGCCCAGAATAATGCGCCAAGAAGCAATTCTCATCCATACCAGGAAAGCGCCTCCCAAAAGACAGGCAAGTGCCGAAGTTTCGCCCAGCGAACCTGGGATGATGCCGAGAAATGCCTGCCACCAGCTGTACCCCGCAGTCAGCACACCCGGAATACCAGCTTCCGCTGCCAGACCCAGCGGCGTAGCACCACTGTATCCATCCACCGCGACCCAGACCGCGTCCCCCGACATGGAAGCCGGATACGCAAAATATAAAAACGCTCTGCCGGTCAACGCCGGGTTCAAAAAATTCATCCCCGAACCGCCAAAAATTTCCTTTCCGATCACCACGCCAAAACTGATTCCAAGTGCAACCAGCCAAAGTGGAATGTCAGGCGGCAAAGTCAAGGTATAAAGAATGGAAGTCACCAAAAAACCTTCATTCACTTCGTGGCCCCGCACCGTGGCGAAAATAACTTCCCATAGGCCACCAACCAGTACGGTGACCACGTAAATCGGCAAGAAACAGAGAAAGCCATACAGGAAACAGGACGACAGACTTTCCGGATCGGCCGGTAACCCGAAGGTTGCCAGCAGCGTGCTTCGCCAGCCGCCAGACCATGCTTCGCCACCCAAAGCAAGCGCCAGGTGTGCTTGGTAACCAGTGTTGTACCAAGACATTAAAACGCATGGGAGTGTGGCCACCACCACGTACGACATGACCCGCTTGATGTCCAACGCATCGCGAACATGTGGTGCCCGCTGGGTGACCGCATTAGTCCAGAAAATGAAGCTGTCTACCATTTCGAATATCGGAAGGTATTTTTTCCAAGGGCCGCCAGGCGCAAATCGCGCGCCGAAACGGGCCCAGAAACTTGGTTTTCCTCCTCTGTCCGCCATCAGCCTTCGCGCTTGATCAATTCCAAATTTTCACGCAACGCCGGCCCAAACTCGTGCTTGCTCGGGCAAACAAAAGAACACAAGGCCAGGTCCTCTTCATCCAGTTCCAGACAACCCAGTTGCTCTGCGGTTTCGGTATCCCGCACCAACAGAGCTTTCAGGATCTGTACGGGCAACAGCTCAAGTGGGAAAACATGCTCATAAAGTTCCAGAGGAATCAGTGACCGTGGCCCCCCGTTTTTTCCGCAACCCAGAGGGAATCTTCTTTTGGCGCCAGACAGGGAAGAAAACAAAGTCCTGCTGACAGTGAACAAATTCAGCCCCGGACGTATCCAACCCAGGATCGGTTGTTGGCAACGATTACTCAAAGCCGTGACCTGGTGCGTAAAAGGACCGAGAAAATCGAGGCCATCCTGTGCTTCATAGCCTTCCAGTACAGACCCGACAACCACCCGCACATCGGGATCACCAGGCCTTCCGGACAAGAGCTCGTTTTGGCAGAGCTCGCTGACAGAGGCACCTTCAAGCACACGCAACAGGCGGGGATGAACGACCAGAGGCCCCCCCAGCGCCACGACCCGGGTAGACGACAAATGGCCAGTCGTGAACACAGCACCCACACTGATGACATGGTGATAATCGATTGCCCACACGACTTTGCCAGATATTATCGGCGCCAAAAAATGAATGTGGGTCCCAGCAAGACCCGCGGGATGGGGACCGCCGAATTCTGCCTGGCAGAGATTTTCCAGGTTCGGCAAAGGCAACTTCGCCCCCGGGGACGTGCAAACATAAAGAGGAACTTTCGAAAGTCTGGATAACACGCTCAGTCCAGCCCGAAAATTTTCACTATCCGCCTCAATCACCATCTGTGGATCCGGTGCCAAAGGTCGGGTATCCATGGCGGTAATAAAAATGGCTTCCGGTTCCTGCGTCGGAGGCGGAGTTTCGCTGTAGGGTCTGGTTCGAAAAGCAGCCCACAAGCCCGAGCGCAGCAACTGCTCTCGAACTGTTTCCGGAGGCAAAGTCGTCAACTTACGCCCCTTATAAGTATTAAAGGTTACCTGGCGCTGACCTTCCACTCGCACTTCCACAGCAAGCAAAGCGCGTTTCCTGCCGCGATGCACTTCGTCAACCACACCGGAAGCGGGGGAGGTATACAGAATTTCCGGGTGGCGCCGATCGGAAAAAAGAGGCTGTCCCTGTGCCACCGTATCTCCCGGACTGACCAGCATGTCAGGCTTCAATCCGTGAAATTCATGTGCACAGAGCGCGACTTTGCTTGCCGGAGGCACCGTTTCAATACGTAATTCCGGCATCCCAGCAAGTGGGATATCCAAGCCTTTTTTCAGATTGAAAAGTCTGTTTTTCACAACAACCGGTGGAAAAAAGCAGGCGGAAACACACATACCTGACCTAGGCTATACCGTCCAACCAAAGATGAAATATCTGTATCCGGGGAGCAATTCTGCACCATCGGGCGTGGTTCAGAACACCGGCGGTTGCCGGAGACGAACCAGTCTGGCGGAAAATGACCCACCATCTGAGCCCAGGCACCAGACGGTCGTACCATGCGAACACCATTCCAGGTGCCGTTGTTCGCCAAAATCCGTGTCGGCAAACCGAGCAACAACCAAAATGAAACGCCAGGCAACATACGGCTGTGAACTTTGATCACTTCAGTTCGAAACCTCCCTGACAACACGAAAACCCGCCAGAGAGGAACGGTTTCTCACATTTGCACGCAGGCGATACGCAGCACGCGAACGGTACGGGCCGCTGACAAAAGAACCACCACGTTGCACACCTTCCTGGCACGTCTTTTTGTCCCGGAGTTTATAGGCCGAACCGTCAGCCGGACTGCGGCGATAATTGTTCGACCAACAGTCTGCCACCCATTCTCGGGCATTACCCAACACATCATGTAGACCAAAAGGATTGGCTTCGTAGGTCCCGACAGGGGAAACCAGGAGGAACTTGTCATCACAGCTGAAAGTTTGTAATTTCGTGGTAAAAGTCGCCGCCGCCTGGGCATAGGCAGCATCCGCAACGTTTTCGTAACGGCAGGCTGCACCCGGCACGTTTCCCCAATACCAGTTTGTCTCACTGCCGCCGCGTGCCGCGTACTCCCATTCTGTTTCGCTTGGCAAACGATAGCTGAAACCAGTTTTTTCCGTCAACCAGTCCGTGTATTCCTCGGCATCTTTTTTGCTGACACATACCACCGGGTAGGACCTCGCAGTTGAGGGGGCGGCACCGGGTAGGAGCCACGGACAGCCTGCTGCCGGGGTTTTCCCGGCCTTCGTTGCGAAATGCATGTACTCTTGGAAGGATATTTCGTTTTTGCTGACATGAAACGGAGTGCTGATGTTTGCTGTGTGCACTGGAAGCTCAAGCCGGGACCTTGCAAAATCCGGAATGGGTTGCCCTTTTTTCGACCCCATTGCAAAACTGCCGCGCGGGATTTCAACCATTTCCGGGCAACGTGGACAATCCCGGGTTCTCGTCATCGTGGCAGCCGCTTCAGCAGCACCCGCCTTTTGCTGAAACTCGCCAGCTACGGGAATAGATGTTCCGATCGCATCCTGATGTTCGTCTGGAATATCAGCAAAAGCACAGCTGACACCGAACAGCAGGATGAAGTGGACGTGGTATCTCACGACGGTTTTTTACGTTGGAACTCTATCAGCAGCAGCCGTCAGGGTGCGGGTACAACTGAATAAAACACTGACCCGCGCGGCTTTTTTGCCGTTCAGGATTGTAATACAGGCTGCTGAAACTTCCAACTCATTACCGCCAGGGCTTCTGACTCAAACAACACATGAAACTTCAGAACATCACGCTGATTCATCCCTTTACCCCCTGACAGCAGGATGATTTATGACGCGTGGCAGGACTTCCCGTGGTGGAGGAAGTTCTTTTGCTTGCAATTCAGGCGTTTTTTTTTCAATATGACAGTATCTGAAACGCACGCATCGGCTTGTGGCCGAAGGTGTAACCAATGTTAAAGCACACGCCAAATCTTATTACTGTTTTCCGCATCCTTTGTGTTCCGTTGCTGGCAATATGGATCCTTCGCGAAAACTATTCAGCAGCCTTGTTTCTGGCAGTGGTCATGGGGTTTTCGGATGCGTGTGACGGCTTCCTTGCCAAACGTTTTGGCTGGCACAGTCGGGTGGGAGCATTACTTGACCCCGTGGCGGACAAATGCATGTTGGTTACCGCCTGCTATTCCCTGGGGCTTCTGGGTCTGGTTCCGGGCTGGCTGGTAGCAGCGATCATTGTGCGAGATCTGGTGATTCTGGGTGGCGCGGTCAGCTTCCACGTGCTTTGGGGACGCTTCGACATGGCTCCTTCAAAAGCCAGCAAAATCAACACCTGTGTGCAACTTGCCATGGTTTTTACGGTGCTTTTAAACCAAGTCCACACTTTGTGGCCATCCCTGCTGGTGGTAGTGTTTGCCGCCGCTGCCGTCACCACGTTCACGAGTGGCTGTGGATATGTGCTGACCTGGAGCGAACAGGCGTGGCGCAAGACTACGCCTGCGGCCTGATTGATCCCCGGCAGGCAGAACAAAACCAGAAGGCGCGAGGTCCGCACACGCATGCAGAAAACAAAGCTCTTTGTTCAGCCCCTGGCAACGTGGAAACGAAAAATCTGCTGTCCACCCACCATGCCTTGACGTGGCCTGCCTGATGTCCAAGGCATTTCCTGGTGCTGGCCACCACCATGGTTGCCCACGGGGACACAACCGGTTCGGAAAAAGTGTTTCAACTGGAATCACAACAAGCGGTCAGTAAAAATGACAGCACACAATAGTCGGCAACAGGGGGGGTGCAGCGCTTTTCTCCGCAAAAGCCACACCCCGCACCAAGCCTGCGTCTCCCGACAAAATTTTTGGGGACCCTAGGAACAAAAGAAAAAGATTACTTTCACCGAAAGTCCTCCCGGCGACGTGAACCTCACTTGTCTTTATTGCTTTTTTTGGCATAATAACGATCTTGGAATGGCTACCTCCTGGCCGACTTCAGTTCAGAAATTTCCACTCGTCACAAACGTTTTTTTTGTGCTTTTCTGGCTTGCGTTCATTAAATGAACAACGAGGGAAGACACTTTCTGGCTATCCGGGATTTAAAGCGACAGGCGCTGCTGAACCTTCTCGATCTGGCCGGAACATTCATGCGCGGCAACGGTAAATCATTAAAAAAAGTGCCGCTGTTGCGCGGCAAGACCGTGGTGAATCTTTTTTCGAATCCAGTACCCGTACGCGCACTACTTTCGAAATCGCAGCTCGGCAACTTTCCGCCGATGTCCTGAACTTCAACATTGAAAGTGCTGCTGTGCAGAAGGGCGAGACTCTGCTTGACACCTTGAAAACCCTTCAGGCCATGGGAGCGGGAATGTTTATTGTTCGCCATCACGACAGTGGTGCAGCCAATTTTATTGCCAACAATGTGGCAGAACATGTTTGCGTAATCAACGCTGGCGATGGCCGTCACGCGCATCCGACACAGGCCCTTCTGGACATGTATACCATCCGCAAACACAAAGGCGATTTTTCCGGCTTGCGGGTCGCCATTGTCGGAGACATTCTCCACTCGCGTGTCGCGCGCTCGGAACTCTGGGCACTGCACACTCTAGGAGTAAAGGAAATCCGTTTGATTGCCCCGCGAACGCTGACCTCCTCTGTCCCCAATGCTTTTGTTGCGAAAGTTTTTGAAAACATGGAAGACGGCTTGCCAGGAGTGGATGTCGTGATCATATTAAGACTACAGAAAGAACGCATGAACGGGGCGTTCATTCCCAGCGAAGAAGAGTATTACCGACGCTACGGCGTTACGACAGAACGATTGAAATGTATTGCTCCGGACGGCATTGTCATGCACCCGGGACCAATCAATCGTGGCGTGGAAATCAGTTCCGAAGTCGCGGACGGAGAACGTTCCGTCATCCTCGAACAAATCACTTATGGCGTAGCGGTGCGCATGGCGGTCATTTCCTCGGCGTTTGGCATCGCGGCACGCCAGGCAAAAGTGAGAAACGACCAGAGTCGCCGCACAACGAGCGGTAAATAACCCCTGTTTTTGACACTTTGGGACCCTCTCACATTTTGATTAGACAGGCCAGGGTAATAGACCCGGGCAGCGGATATGACCAGGTTGCTGATGTACTCATCTGCAATGGACGCATCCAGGACATTGGAGAAATTGAAGCGGCCTCCGACTATGAGGTGGTCGAAGCTGAAGGGCTGCTGGCCATTCCGGGTATCGTTGACCTGGCAGTTCATTCCCGCGACTTCGGGCACGCTTTCAAAGCCACCATCGCTTCCGAAACCCATGCCGCACTCGCCTCCGGGATCACAACTTTCTGTTGCCCCCCGAACACCGAGCCGGTGACGGATTCCCCGGCGACCGTGCGCCTGATACAGGAACGCGCCCACCAGGCTGGCAATTGCCACATAAAAGTCATTGGCGCGCTCAGCGAGCAGCTTGGTGGGGAAAAACTCAGCAATATGGCAGCTCTGGCGGAAAACGGTTGCGTCGGAGTCAGTAACATGATGGCACCGTTCAGTAGCACAGCTTTTTTGAAACGGGCTTTGGAGTATGCCGCCGGGTTGAAGCTCACGGTGTTTTTTCATCCTTTTGACCAAGCACTGGCAAACGGAGGTTGTGCCCATGACGGAGTGTTTGCTGCTCGTTGCGGTTTGAGCGGGATTTCCCATTCCGTGGAAACGGCGGCTCTTGCACACTGTATTGAACTGGTCAAAGAAACCGAAGTGCGCATCCATTTTTGCCGACTGGCGTCAGCGCGGTCCATTACGTTGCTGAACCAGGCCCGCGAACTGGGATTGAATGTATCAGCGGACGTTGCCGCACACCAACTGGTATGGAATGAAGAAAAAGTGGAATCCTTCGATCCGAACTTCCATTTGTTGCCGCCGTTGCGTGGCGAGAGCGATCAGAAGGCTTTGCAGCAGGCGGTGGCCAACAGCGCAATATCCACCATTTGTTCCGACCACCAGCCCCATGAGCTGGGAGCAAAACTGTCACCTTTCCCTTCCTCCGCCACCGGTATTTCCACATTGGAAACTCTGTTGCCAATGTGCCTGAAGCTGGTAGAAGAACAGGGTTTGCCGATGCGCTCGATATTATCAGCCATCACGTATAACCCGGCCCAAATTCTGAATCTGGATTGTGGAAGACTCTGTGCCGGAGCACCTGCGGACCTCTGCCTGTTCGACCCGAATTATTCCTGGACAGTGAATAAAAACAACTGGTTCAGCAAGGGCGAAAATACGCCCTTCTGGGGAAAAACTCTGAAGGGGAGAGTCGCCGTCACATTCGTTGACGGACGGCTGGCATACAAAGCCCGGTTTTTCAACAGCAGGAACCACAAACATAGCTGACAGAGACGGCAACATTGTCCGGGAAAACGCACGCGTTGTTTCCGTGAAAGGCTTTGCACAAGGGCAATATTTGCTGCGCCTTGAGTCTCCATGGTGTGCCAGAAAAGCAAAACCAGGGCACTTTGTGGCGTTGAAGTGTGCGGAACACCTGCTGCTCCTGCGGCCCTATTCAATCATGCAGGCAGATCCTGAAAACGGCCAGATTGAAATCTATTTCCAGCGGGTCGGCAAAGGCAGCAACGCCTTGTCCCAAAAAACAACCGGTGACACTGTGCAGTGCCTCGGCCCGATTGGCAATGGTTTTGGCACGGCAGGCGATGATGACCTCCCACTTTTGCTTGGCGGTGGAGTCGGCATGCCTCCCATACTGTTCCTTGCCCATGCCTTGATGCTTGCAGGGCGCATTCCCGCCCTGGTATTGCTCGGCTCTGAGCGTCCCATGCCCTTCCCTGTGTGTTTCAGCAACCTGGAAACCCTCGGGCTGCCACAAGAATGCAACACAACGCTGCATCTTCTGGAAAAGGAAAATATCCCGGCACGGTTGTGTACGGGCCGTGAAACACCCGGCTACTACAGGGGAACGGCTGTCGCTGCCGCCGACCTCTGGTTGCGCAAGCTAAGCTCGGAAACCGTCCCCAAAGTCATAATTTACGGATGCGGGCCGGAACCCATGCTCAAAGCCGTCGCTGCGCTTGCCTGTCGCTATCGGCTACGCTGCGAACTGTGCGTGGAAGAGCACATGGCGTGTTGCGTCGGAGGCTGTGCCGGTTGTGCGATTCCAATTTTTGAAAATGACCGAATTGCCCTGCGCCGGGTATGCGTGGACGGACCCGTGTTTCCCGCTCAGGCAGTATATTTTGACCAGACGCTTGAATAACGGGAACATTGAGAGCAGGCTTGCCATACTTCTTGACGAGATACGCCGGGTGGAAAAAGAATGCGGCCGTAAAGCCCATGGTGTGCACCTGCTTGCCATCAGCAAAGCACGCACGGTCGAGGAAATTTGTGCGGCATATAAAGCGGGTCAGCTCGCTTTCGGGGAGAGCTATGTACAAGAAGCTTTACCGAAAATACTGGCACCTGAACTGGACCTGATTGAATGGCATTTTGTTGGCCCCATGCAAAGCAACAAAGCAGCAAAAATCGCCCAGCACTTTTCTTGGGCACACAGCCTGGAACGCATGAAAATCGCCGAGCGCCTGGATCAAAACAGAGCTGCAAGCGCACCGCCCCTGAATGTGTGCGTGCAAGTCAACATCAGTGGTGAAAAAACCAAGTCCGGTGTCCCGAAAAACGAAGTCGGCGCCATGCTTGAAGCAGTGGCACAGTTGCCGCAACTAAGGTTGCGCGGATTGATGACCATCCCGAAAAAACAACAGGATGAAACTTGGGAACGGGTGGCATTTGCGGAATTGAACGCCCTGTATCAAGAATTGCGAAATGACTTTTCCCTGGACACACTTTCCATGGGCATGAGTGGCGATTATCCTTCGGCAATTGCTGAAGGGGCAACCATCGTGCGCATTGGTACCGCTTTGTTCGGGGCCAGAAAATAGCTGGAATGGTCTATTGAAAATCGTATCTGGCTGCTGATCTTGACCGGTTGCCAATTTTCCGACCCGCTTCTCCCGACAGGCAAAGCACAGCGTACGTAAGCCCATGATCTCCATTGTGTCTGTCCGCCATAAACCAAAGTGGATTGCCAGGTCTGGGGTTGTCAAGGCAAGGTGAAAAAATCCGCTCCCGGCAGAAGAGAAACAGCGGACATGACCATCTTGGTCATACAACAATAATGAGTGAAATACTTTCAATTCACCACAATATCCTTATACTATCCGAGCAAGTGAACCATAGGGTTCTGCGACCGAATACAGGAGTAATGAAAAAATGTTGGCTGGAACGACTGGACACGAACTGGTACCACGCGTTGGAAGCCTCGAAGCGTACATGGGCGCTGTGGCGCGTATCCCCGTCCTTGAGCCTGAACAGGAAAAGACCTTGGCGTTACGCTATTGCGAACACAAAGACGTGGAAGCGGCACGCCGACTGGTACTTCATAATTTACGCTTCGTGGTCAAAGTGGCACAAGGGTACAAGGGTTACGGGCTGCAACTTTCCGATTTGATTCAGGAAGGAAACGTCGGGCTCATGAAAGCTGTCAAACGCTTTGATCCAAAACACAATGTGCGGCTGATTTCCTTTGCGGTGTACTGGATCAGGTCTGAAATCTGTGACTTCATTATTCGCAACTGGCGTATCGTGAAAACAGCCACTACCAAAGCGCAGCGCAAGCTGTTTTTTAACTTGCGCGGCATGCGTGACAAACTCGGCTTTCTCAGTGACCGCGAGGCAACCGATATTGCCAACAAGCTGCACGTGGCTTCAGAAGACGTCAAGGAAATGGATCAGCGTCTGCATGGCGTAGACAAAAGTTTCGAGAAACCTGAAAATTCTGGTGAAGATTCCGGCCCGGCACCAATGGATTATTTGTCAGACGGGCGTTTTGATCCGATTGCGCAGGTAGAACAGGCAGACGAACACGCGGTCCGTGTAAAAGCGTTGAACATGGCGCTTAAAAGTTTGGACGAACGCAGTGTTGAAATCGTCAAACGGCGCTGGCTTTCAAACAAAAAAACAACCTTCAGAGAACTTGCCAAAGAATTTGGCGTGTCCACTGAACGCGTACGACAAATTGAAGTCAGGGCTTTGGCGAAACTGAAAGATCACTTATCGCCTTTCCGTGCTGCGCAAGCCTGAAAAGCAGTAAAAACACAAACCGGGACCCTGGAATTTGTCTGGGCTCCTGTGGTTCTGCTCATTTTTCATCCACAAACGGAAAGTAACTTCGATGATTCACCATGTTGTGTTCTGAACAATCCCACGAGGATGGAATCTGCGGTTGGCAACCAAGTCTTCCCGACGATGGTCTCGAAGATCCTGCGGAGTGTTCGCTGACACTCGCTCATGAACCATCCCGCTGGGTTCAGTTGATTTTCGTACCCCTTGCTTCCTCTTGAATAAAAGGTCCCGGGGAGGAAGTCATGAGCGTAAAACGCGGACATGAACGTTGGTCATACAGGGAGGAACGTGCCACTAACATTTCTTCGACGCAGTGTTATAATCACCGAACTTCGCTGACTTCTGTTGTTGCAGAGTGCCCGTTTCTTCTGCATTGTTTGAGTTTTTATGTTCCAGCATACACTGAGGAATTTTATTACCGCAACCGGTATTGGTCTGCACACGGGCGAGAAAATTCTGCTTACTTTGAGGCCGGCCCCGGTGGGCACTGGAATCGTTTTTCGACGGACGGATTTAAGTCCTGCGGTCGTGATACCGGCTCACCCCGGGCGCGTAGTTGACACGACTTTGTCAACGACGCTAGGGGAAGGTCGGGCGAAAGTGGCAACTGTTGAGCATCTGATGTCAGCCACTTTGGGGTTGGGTGTCGACAACATGTATGTGGATGTCGATGCCGGGGAGGTCCCGGTCATGGATGGCAGTGCCAATACCTTTGTATTTTTACTCCAGTCGGCAGGCATTGTGCGCCAGAATGCCGTCAAGCAGTTCATCAGGATCAAGAAGGAACTTGCGGTTGTCGATGGCGATAAATGGGTGCGTGTTTCCCCACACAATGGGTTTCGCTTCGCTTTTGAAATTGATTTCGAACACCCGGTGATTAAAAAACATCCCACAACTATTGATCTTGAGCTTTCTAAAACTGTTTTCATTAAAGAAATCAGCCGCTCACGGACTTTCGGGTTTTCCAAGGACTACGAGCGATTGCGCAGTTGTGGTCTGGCACGGGGTGGCAGCCTTGCCAATGCCATAGTCCTTGATGAGCACCGCGTTCTGAATGAAGGTGGTCTTCGCCACGAAGGCGAGTTCGTGCGTCACAAAGTTCTGGATTTGATCGGCGATGTTTCCCTGATGCCGTTCACGCCCATTGGCATGTTCGAGGGGTGCAAGTCAGGGCATGCACTGAACAACGAGTTGCTGTGCAAGTTGCTGGAAAGAGCGGATGCCTGGGAACCGGTCGCTCCTGAGGAATATGCCAGGCTGGAAAAGAGAAAGAGTATTTTTACTGGAAAGGGTCTGCTGGAACACTGAGCGACAGCAAGTGTTGCTCAAAATTTTAGCCGCCTGCTGTCGTGGGGTCTTATGTGAGCAGGGGTTGATACACAGACGAGGACGCGCAGTTTTTTGAAGCGGTTCCCGGAACTGGCGAACTCCATGTTCAGTTGTTTCAGAATTTCCCTTTGCTGGAAGTGGATGTCGGTCGCATAACTGGAATGGCTGGTGACGACAGTGACTGAGTCGCCTCCGAAGTCACTGACCCAGAAGTGTTCTGCAATTTTAGACGCCAGACACGCTTTGCCGCTTTCCGTCATCCTGTCAAGCATCTGGGATCGATATTTGATGCGGTCGTCAAGAAGAACGTTTAATGACTTGAACATAATGGTTTGCTCCGATGGTTTTTCCGGCGGATAATTTTCAGTATCCTACCATCGTGACCATGATTCTTTCCCATGCTCAGCAGGCAGATGACGTTGCGTAGACCCACCCTGGTTGGCAAGTTCATGACTTCTCGCAGACATTTTTTCACGACACTGGTCTGGAGTGGGGTGCTGGTTGGCTTGGGGTTCGTGCTGGGGACGTGGTTCGATCGGCTGGCGTCGTCGGACTTCTGGCAACAGGAACCCAAGGCGGCAATGTCAGCGGAGACGATACCGCAAGCAGAGCTGTCCCTGTTGACTCGAGCTCTTGCTACCCTTGAAGTACGAGTGATCCGCTTGGAAGCACTGGGATTGGACCTGATACAGCGTTATGGCCTGGACGAAGCGGCATTCGATCTTTTGGAAACACCGGGAATGGGAGGCATGTTGAATCCGGTCGTCACCAATTCCGGGTTGGAGCTTTCTGAAACTCTGACACGACTTGACGAGCTCGACAGGAAACTGCAAAGTCGCGAATTGCATTTGGGAGTCCTGAAAGGCATCCTGGATGACATGAACCGCGACGCGATGCGACTGGCACCGAGCTGGCCTGCTGAAAAAGGCTGGATATCTTCCCTTTATGGCAACCGTGTCAGTCCCTTCAGCGGACGCCGGGAGTTTCATGCCGGTGTCGACATCGTTGCCAGATATGGTAGTGGTGTTCGTGCCTTTTCCGGCGGCATTGTCAAGCAAGCCATTGTGAACGGACATTACGGAAAAATGATCGAGATCGATCATGGCAATGATTTCACAACACGTTATGCTCACAACAGTATCAACCTGGTCACAGAAGGGACAGTAGTCAGCAAGGGGGACGTCGTCGCACTGGTAGGGAGTTCAGGCCGTTCAACCGGACCACATCTGCATTTTGAAATTCGCAGGCACGGCCGCTCCCTGGACCCAGCCCCTTATCTCAGCCGCACCCGCTCGGTTCCGTTTGCAAGGCGATAGGCCGGTGCCCCGAGGGTTGCGTGTTGCCCTTTGTCATGAAACGGGCAGGGGGTACAGTGCTTTTTTAGTGCGGGTTCCCGATTGTGCCTCGAGTCCGTTTACCGATTACCGGGCAGTGGCACAGGAATGTCCCTCGATGATCACGCAAAAGGACGAGGAATCCATTGTTTAAAGAACTTTTCAGGAAAGCGATTCCCACTCGCAATGACCGCCTGATCAGGAAATACAACAAGACAGTCGCCAAGATAAACGGCCACGAAAACGAGCTCGGCACACTGGACGATGAAACACTGGCAGCGAAAATCGGAGAATTCAAAGACCGTTACGCAGCCGGGGAAACCCTTGATGAGTTGTTGCCGGAAGCTTTTGCAGTGGTTCGCGAAGCATCCCGCCGGGCGCTGGGATTACGCCACTTTGATGTGCAGTTGATGGGCGGCATGGTTTTGCACGAGGGCAAAATCTCGGAAATGAAAACTGGAGAAGGAAAAACGCTGGTCGCAACTTTGCCGGCGTATTTGAATGCTGTCGGTGGTCGCAGCACGCACATTGTCACCGTAAACGACTATCTGGCGAAACGAGACAAGGAATGGATGGGCAAAGTATACGAGGTGCTGGGGGTCACCGTCGGCACTGTAGTTTCCGGTCTGTCCGTGGAAGAGCGGAAACTCGCTTACCGTGCAGACGTGACTTATGGCACAAACAATGAATTTGGATTTGATTATCTGCGCGACAACATGGTGCTGTCTCCCGAGGCCCGCGTGCAAAGAGGGCAGCACTTCGCGATCGTCGACGAGGTGGATTCCATCCTCATAGATGAAGCCAGAACACCACTGATTATTTCTGGACAGGTAGAGCAGAAAACTGAAATTTATTCGATCATCAAAGACATCGTGCGCAAGCTGGAGGTGCAGGTTGAGGCATCCGAAGTAGAAGGAGAGGAGGGGGACGGAGATTTCGTTATAGACGAAAAAAGCAAACAGGTGCATTTGACGGAAGAGGGACATTTGCATGTCGAGAAATTGATGACCAATGCCGATTTGCTGAGCGGCGACGGAAGCCTGTATGACAGCAAACACCTAGTGCTTTTTCACCACGTTAATGCCGCCTTGCGCGCCCAGAATTTATACAGCCGTGATGTGGAGTACCTGGTAAAAAACCAGGAAGTCATTATCGTCGACGAGTTTACTGGTCGAGCCATGCCCGGACGACGCTGGTCGGAAGGTTTGCACCAAGCACTCGAAGCCAAAGAAGGCGTTCCCATACAAAGCGAAAGCCAGACTCTTGCCGCCATTACTTTCCAGAATTATTTCCGGCTTTACGAAAGACTTGCCGGCATGACCGGCACTGCCGACACCGAAGCGTATGAGTTTGCGCAGATTTATGGGCTCGAGGTCGTTGTCGTGCCGACGCATCGCACCATGATCCGGGAAGACAAAGGGGATGCGGTCTTTCTGACCGTGGATGAAAAATTCAACGCCATCACGGAAGACATTGCCACCTCGATTGAAGACGGTCGGCCGGTACTGGTCGGCACGGCGTCTATAGAAAACTCAGAACATCTGTCGGGCATGTTGAAAGAACGCAAAATCAGGCACAGTATTTTGAATGCTAAGCATCACGAAGCGGAATCCGCTATCGTGGCAAATGCGGGGGTCCCCAAAGAGGTCACGATAGCAACGAACATGGCGGGCCGGGGAACGGATATTGTGCTGGGCGGCATTCTTGAGAAAGCGGAAAGCGAAAACGACGGGGACGCCAGACAACGTGAACGCCTGGAGAAGACTTGGCAGGATGTGCACGACCAAGTTGTGGCTGCTGGCGGCCTGCATGTCATTGGTACGGAACGCCACGAATCCCGGCGCATAGACAACCAGTTGCGCGGCCGTTCCGGACGCCAGGGAGACCCGGGGTCAAGCCGCTTTTACCTGTCCCTGGAAGATAACCTGATGCGCATTTTCGCCGGCGAAAAAGTCAAGTCCGTTATGGGAAAAATCGGAGTTGAAGCAGGGGAAGCGATTGAACATCCATGGGTATCACGCGCCATTGAAAACGCTCAAAGAAAAGTGGAATCACACAACTTCGACATTCGCAAAAATCTGCTCGAATACGACGATATCGCCAGTGAGCAAAGAAAGGTGATATACCAGCAACGCAACGAGCTGCTGGTCGGGAACGGTGAAGATGATGATATTCACGACATGCTGGATCAGATTATTTATGTCGTGTTGGATACACACATTCCGGCAGGGTCCATTGAGGAGCAATGGGAAGTCGCCGCCTTGGAAGAACAGTTGAAAAAAGATTTTGAAATCGATTGCTCTCCGAGCAGCTGGATTGCGGAAAACCCGGAATTCAGCGGCGAAGATCTGCGTGACAAAGTGCAATCAATTGCCAAAGAAAAATTTACTGGACTTGAGAATCTGGTCGGCAAAGACAGCATGCGGGAATTGGAAAGAGTAATCCTGCTCCAGACCCTGGATCATCACTGGCGCGAGCATTTGGCGGCAATGGATTATTTGCGCCAAGGGATCGGGTTACGTGGTTATGCGCAAAAAAACCCGAAACAGGAATACAAGCGCGAGGCATTCGAGATGTTCGAACAAATGCTCGAGGATGTACGCCATAGCACTATTTCCATGTTGCTTCGGGTACCAGTAGGCAAAAATATGGAACAAGTGATTGGCGAGCGAGAAAAAGAAGAAAGGATATTAAGCCAAGTCAGCTACAGCCGACAGGAGAAAAGCCCCAAAATACTGGATTTACAGATAGACGGGAAACCACGTCGGCAGATCTCCGAAACTCACCGCAGACCCAAACCCCAAGTACAAACTCACCGCCGTGCGGCACCAAAAGTGGGCAGAAATGCATCGTGTCATTGCGGCTCGGGACGAAAATACAAGCATTGTCATGGTCGCAGTCACTCAAGGATTCCCGGGTGATGTTTTGAACGAAGGCGCAAACCCAAACTTCGAAGCACAGAGTCAGTGCCGGGCGGCACCAAAAGTGGGCAGAAATACATTGCCTCATTGCGGCTCGGGACGAAAATACAAGCATTGCCATGGTCGCAGTCACTAAGGATTCCCGGGTGATGTTTTGAACGAAGGCGCAAACCCAAACCCCGAGTACGGACTCACCGCCGGGCGGCACCAAAAGTGGGCAGAAATACATTGCCTCATTGCGGCTCGGGACGAAAATACAAGCATTGTCATGGTCGCAGTCACTCAAGGATTCCCGGGTGATGTTTTGAACGAAGGCGCAAACCAAAACTCCGAGTACGGACTCACCGCCGTGCGGCACCAAAAGTGGGCAGAAATGCATCGTGCCTCATTGCGGCTCGGGACGAAAATACAAGCATTGTCATGGTCGCAGTCACTTAAGGATTCCCGGGTGATGTTTTGAACGAAGGCGCAAACCCAAACTTCGAAGCACAGAGTCAGCGCCGGGCGGCACCAAAAGTGGGCAGAAATACATTGCCTCATTGCGGCTCGGGACGAAAATACAAGCATTGTCATGGTCGCAGTCACTTAAGGATTCCCGGGTGATGTTTTGAACGAAGGCGCGTTTGCAGTACCTGGCATAAGGCTGGCAACCGCGACCTCCGGTGCTCGTCGTTACCGGGACCGAGCTGACCTGCTTTTGATGGAGTTCTCTGAAGGGACTCAGGCGGCTTGTCTGTTCACACAAAATCGGGTGCGCGCCGCCCCGGTTGAAGTGGCGGCGCGTCACCTGGCAGAAAGTGCAGGTCCTCGCTATTTGCTGGCAAACGCGGGAAGCGCGAATGCCGGGTTGGGCCAGGTCGGCATCGAGGATGCCGAGAAATGTTGTGCCGCACTTGCCGGGTTGGGTAGAGTCCCGTTGCATCTGGTGTTGCCTTTTTCAACCGGTGTGATTGGCGAAAGGTTGCCGCTTGAAAAAATACTCCGTCAGTTGCCTGCGCTACACGCCTCACTTGCTGATACGTATTGGCAGGAAGCCAGCCGCGCCATCATGACGACCGACACCGTCGCCAAACTTGTGAGCCGCCGGATTGCGTTTGGGGAAAAACACATTCACTTGAACGCCATTGTGAAAGGGGCGGGGATGATCCAGCCGCACATGGCAACGATGTTGTGTTTTGCCGCTTGTGATGCCAAGGTGGAAAGTTCAAACCTGCATGCCTTGCTCACGGATGCCTGTCGCCACTCCTTTCATGCCATTACTGTGGACGGGGATACATCGACGAATGATGCTTGTTTTCTTGCCGCCACCGGGAAAAGTGGAATAGCTCTGACTGAAGAAAACGAGACGGTTTTTTCCCAGGCGCTTCAAGAGGTGTTCGTAAAACTGGCACAGGACATTGTCAAAGATGCTGAGGGAGCGACCCGTTTCGTCACCGTCCTGGTGCGGCAGGCCGCAGATGAAGAAGCTGCGCGTTGCGTGGCCATGACGGTCGCAAATTCGCCGTTGGTGAAAACCGCGCTTTACGCCGGTGATCCGAACTGGGGCAGAATTCTCGCGGCTATAGGCAGAAGCGCCCCGGCGACAAATCCAGAACTTCTGAATATCTGGCTGGGCAGGCATTGTGTATTTCAGAACGGAGTCATCGCTCCGGGCTATGATGAAAAACAAGCGGCCCAAGAAATGGCAGGGCGAGAAATTACTGTGTGTATCGGTCTCGGGCAGGGCGATGCGGAGTTTCAAGCATGGACTTCAGACCTGAGTCCGGAATACGTCAACATCAACGCCAATTACCGCTCCTGAACCATACCCGACCCACCCCCCCCCAGCATATCGTTTTGGGGACCATCAGAAAAGACAGGCAGGTCTTGTTGCTGTGGCGTGAGACGGGGTACGGACAAGGGGGGTGCTGGTCTTTCCCCGGCGGCAAAGTGGAGCCAGGAGAATATGCCGGGCAGGCTTTGGTGAGAGAACTGCGCGAGGAAACCGGGCTGGAAACTCGAACGACTCACCCTTTGATAAACGTCACCTGCTCCAGCCACGGACGAGATCTTTTTCTTGAGGTTTTTGAGGCAGAAGTCACGGAGGATGCCGGTTTTTACGGTGGTGACTTTCTGCAATGGCGACCGATCGGAGAATTGCGAGAAACAGATTTTCTCCCTGCCAATCGGCCCATGCTCAATGCCTTGCGGCTACCTGATTATTATGCGCTTGTATCCTTGGATGAAAAGCGCAACGAGCACGAGAAAGCACTGGAACAGGCTTTTGCGTGTGAAGATTCTTTCTTGACTTTGCGTGCACCCCACCTTTCGACAAAGGTTTATGCCGGAATTGTGAGGCGTATTTTTTTCCGGTTCAAAGCACAGAGAAAACGTATCCTTTTGCACGATCATCCCGAATTGGTACCAGAGCTCGGCGCGGCAGGGGTACATTTGAGTCAAGGTGCCCTGCGCCAAGATGGGAAAAGACCGGTAGCAAGGGATTGCTGGTTTGCCGCCTCCTGCCACAGTCTTGCCGAGATACGGGAAGCACAGCAACGTAACGTGGATTTCTGTGTGCTGGGCCCGGTCAGGTCGACGCGGTCGCACCCTGGGCAACAGGGCATCGGTTTTGAAAGTTTCGCTGCCATCGTGCGCCACGCCGAGGTACCTGTGTATGCAATCGGGGGGCTGGGTTTCGCGGATTATGAAACCGCCCGTCGTCACAGGGCACGGGGCATTGCCGGAATCAGCTGTTTCCTCGGGAAAGGCTGACACATTCCCGATGACCATTATGCGTATTCCCGAATTTGGATTTTTATCGGCAGCGTCGATCTTTTTCCTCATGACGCCGACCCGTCCTGCAACTTGATGCAACAAAAGCACAGGGCTTTAGGCTTGCACCTGGATTTCGGTCTGGGTGGCGATGAACTTTCACTCCGGGAATTCCAGGAACTGGCACGCTCTGCCGGAGTGGAGTTGTGCCAACTGATCCGAGTACGCAGCCACCGCCCCACCCCCGGGTATTTTGTTGGTCGGGGAAAGGCCCACGAGCTTCGAGACGCGTTAGCGGCAAGCGAATTGCAGCTGTTGCTCGTTAGTCACAACCTCAGTGCCACGCAGGAAAGAAACCTGGAACGACTGTGCCAGGCCAGAGTGCTCGACAGAAGTGGTCTGATACTGGATATTTTTTCCCAAAGGGCACGTTCCAGCGAAGGGAAATTACAGGTTGAGCTCGCCCAGCTCGAATTTTTGTCCACCCGTCTTGTACGCGGCTGGAGCCATCTGGAGCGTCAGAAGGGAGGAATCGGATTGCGTGGGCCAGGTGAAAAGCAACTGGAAGTCGACCGCAGGCTGGTTCGCCGGCGCATTACCGGGATCAGAAAACGCCTGGTAAAAATCAAGGCACGTCGTGAACTAAGCCGGAGTTTGCGCAAAGAACGTGGTTTCCTGTCTATTGCGCTTGTTGGTTATAGCAACGCCGGCAAGTCGACATTGTTTAACGCCTTGACAAACCGGCGGGTGGCGATTGCCGACCAGCTCTTTACGACGCTTGATTCGGTGGTGCAAAGAATGGACCTGAGTGGTAACAAAACTGTTTTAAGCGATACCGTGGGGTTCATCCAGGATTTGCCTCATGCGCTGATCGAAGCGTTCAATGCCACCTTGCTTGAGATTCGTGAGGCGGACTTGCTGGTCCATGTTCTCGATTCGTCTACGTCTGCCCGTGACGCTCACAAAGCCAAAGTAGAAGCGACGCTACGTGAAATCGGTGCCGGACACCTGCCCTGTTTCACTGTGAACAACAAAGTTGATTTGTTTGCCGGCACAAAACCCCGCCTGGTCCGGAACAACAGAGGCCTGCCGGTTTCCGTTTCTGTTTCCGCGTCGACAGGTGCCGGACTCGAACTTCTCAAATGTGCGCTGGCTGAACTTTTAAGCGTGGATATGGACTGCTACCACATCAAAATACCTCCTGCCATGGGACAGTGGCGTGCCATGGTTTATGCCAGGGGGCGCGTGTTTGACGAGCAGTATTCGCCTGCTTCGGGTTGGCGGATTACCACCTGCCTGCAAAAACAAACCGCCAGGCGTTTCAAGAGCAAAGGGCTGGAGATGGTACAATTCCAGCCAGTGTAAAAAGTCGATGGCAACTCTGATTTTTCTGATGGGTTTACTCTGTCCAGGACAACTGTGAACTGAAAATGGTAGCAACCATGTGCCAAACGACTCTTGCCCAACCAAATATGGGCAGACCTGGACAGACCGCCGATAAATCCAAACTGCTCCAACTTGTTCATTTCGACGAGCACCGTCACACGCGCGTGCAAACTCCTCTCGACGTGTCGATAAAAAGGAATGATTGCCCAGTTGATTGTCACCAAAAATCACCACGATCTCATGTCCACACCCGCCTGACCCTACGGAATGCCCGGGCAACACGATCATCACACCCTGTCTACCAGCAACCTGATTCGCTATGTGTTCAGGGTCTTTTTTTTAGCAGAGCCGGGAACCTGTCTCCCAAAAACCGGTCTGCTGCCAAAGTCCGATTTTTGGAGGCTGGTCTACAGCATAAGTGTTGACCTTGAACAGACAACGCGGAATCTCTACAATCCACGGAATCATGGTGATAACAAACGAAGGTCCTCTTGATTGTGCCGGGCATGGCGACAATACGTCAGTGGCCGGGTTTGACGTCAGGCCAAACTGCTCATCATCGCTGCATGCCAATGGCGTCGTATTCCTGGCCCTGGCAATATTGCTTGCTGGGATATCTGCGTTTTTTGCTTGGTGGGGTGCGTGGCTGGTCCTGCCGTTTGCCGGCCTGGAGTTGCTGATCCTGGGGGCAGGCCTCGTTTTCTGCCGGCGTAGCCAAGAGCACGTGGAGCACATCAGGATTGGCAAACAGGAAGTAACCGTGAAAAACAAATCTGGCACCTACGTTTTTCAGCGTGCTTGGTTACAGGTGGAGTTGCGTCCGCCTGCTTTGCGTAATCATCCGAGCCGTCTTTTGCTGGGATCGCATGGACGACGTATTGAGGTGGGTGATTTTTTATGTGAAAACGAGAAACGTGAGTTCGCGGACAGGTTGCGTGCAGAGTTGCTGCAGGGAATAAAAAACTCTGCCGCCTGGTGCTCTCCCAAGGGTGTATATGTCTAAAATTGCTACAGTGCGAGTTTTTTCCTGCTTCAACTTGTTGCTTCTAGCGGGCTTGGCGTTCGGTGTTTTCCCCATTATGTCTGGCGCGGTTGATGTTGAGCAACCTTTTAACATGACCCGCGGGGTTACGGAAATCAGCAACGATGTTTTCGAATTGCACATGCTGATTTTCTGGGTTTGCGTGTCCATAGGAGTCATCGTTTTCGCAGTCATGTTTTACTCCATTCTTGTGCACCGCAAATCTCGTGGGCACAAAGCGGCGAACTTTCACGATAATGCGGTAGTGGAGATTTTATGGACGGCAGTGCCAACGCTCATTCTGGTGCTCATGGCCGTTCCAGCCGCACAGACTTTAATCAATATGGAAAAATTGCGTGAGGCCGACCACACCATAAAAGTCACCGGCTATCAGTGGCTGTGGGAATACGAATACCTGGGTGAAGATCTCAAGTTTTACAGCAAACTGTCCACCCCATTTGAGCAAATTTCTCAGGATGGAGTTGAAAAAGGTCCGAATTATCTCTTGGAAGTAGACCGTAAACTGGTATTGCCGGTTGGAAAAAACGTCCGATTTTTAATCACCTCCGGTGACGTCCTTCATGCTTGGTGGGTGCCTGCGCTGGCGTTGAAAAAAGATGCCGTCCCGGGCTTCATAAACGAAGTCTGGACTAATATCAGCAAGCAGGGCACTTATCGTGGGCAATGTGCCGAGTTGTGTGGTCGTTACCATGGTTTCATGCCGATAGTAGTGGAAGCCGTCAGTGAACCTGAGTTTCAGGCATGGCTCGCTGCGGCGAGTAAAGATGGAGAAAATGTTCCACATCTTGTTGCGCAAGGTGCGGATTGAAGTCGCTTCCTGAAAAAATTATTCACCTTGGTACGGCCCCGGCAGGCGTTTTGTTTCCGGTCGCCCCGGGGTATTGCAAGGAGCAGGCAGAATGAGTTCAACCGTTCTTGAAAACGAGCACCATGATGCTCCACCCAGCGGCATCGCTCGCTGGCTTTTCACAACAAATCACAAGGATATAGGAACGCTGTATTTGTGCTTCTCGCTTCTGATGTTTTTTATCGGCGGCGGTATGGCCATGATTATCAGGGCCGAACTGTTTGAGCCGGGTTTACAGTTTGTTGACCCGCAGTTTTTCAATTCCATGACTACCATGCACGCGCTGGTTATGATTTTCGGAGTCGTGATGCCCGCTTTTACCGGCCTGGCCAACTGGCTCATCCCGATCATGATCGGCGCACCAGACATGGCGCTACCCAGATTGAACAACTGGAGCTTTTGGATCCTGCCTTTTGCATTCACCATGTTGCTTTCGACCCTGTTTATGGAAGGGGGAGGGCCAGCTGGAGGATGGACGCTCTATCCGCCGCTGACTTTGCAGACCGGGGCGGCTTTGCCTTTCGTGATTTTTTCCATCCATTTCCTGGGATTGTCTTCAATCTTGGCCGCCATCAATGTAATCGCCACGATTTTGAATATGCGTGCTCCCAATCTCAGCTTGATGAAAATGCCTTTGTTTGTATGGACCTGGCTAATCACTGCGTTTTTGTTGATCGCCGTGATGCCTGTGCTGGCGGGGGCCGTAACGATGCTGCTCACCGACAAGTTTTTTGGTTCCAGTTTTTTCTTGGCGGCGGGCGGCGGAGATCCGGTGATGTTTCAACACCTGTTCTGGTTTTTTGGCCACCCCGAGGTGTACGTGCTGATTTTACCGTCATTCGGTGTGATATCCAGTATATTGCCGACTTTTTCCAGAAAGCCCTTGTTTGGTTACGCATCCATGGTCTATGCCACGGTCGCCATTGCTTTTCTGTCGTTCGTGGTTTGGGCGCACCACATGTTTACAGTGGGCATGCCGTTGGCCGGGCAATTGTTTTTCATGCTTTCCACAATGTTGATAGCCGTTCCAACCGGGGTGAAAGTATTCAATTGGGTGGCCACAATGTGGCGGGGGTCCATGACATTTGAAACCCCCATGTTGTTTGCAATCGCGTTTGTGGCACTGTTTACGCTCGGTGGTTTTTCCGGACTAATGCTGGCGATCGTCCCGGCAGACTACCAATATCACGACACATATTTCGTGGTGGCTCATTTCCACTATGTGCTGGTCCCGGGTGCGATTTTTGCCATCATCGCTGCCGTATATTACTGGTTGCCGAAATGGTGCGGGAATATGTATAACGAGACGCTTGGCAAATGGCATTTCTGGCTCACAACAATTTTTGTGAACCTGACTTTCTTTCCCATGCACTTTTTGGGTCTGGCCGGGATGCCGAGGCGAATACCGGACTACAACCTGCAATTTGTTGATTTCAATGTGATGGCGAGCATTGGTGCTTTTGGCTTTGGTTTGTCTCAGCTCCTGTTTGTGTACATTGTGTTTTCCACCATCCGCGGCAGACAAAAACAAAAATTGCCTGCCAAGGTCTGGGAAGGTGCGGAGGGCCTGGAGTGGACCCTGTCCTCGCCGCCTCCATACCATTCTTTTTCTACAGCACCGATAGTGAAATGACGGTTGCTGGAGATATCGTTGACCTCCGGTAGCGCATTATGAATTCTTCGGCCCGTGCACGACGTACGGCTCTGCTTTTTGGCGTGGTGGCGCTGGTCTTTTATGTAGGTTTTTATTTTCTTATAGCATCTCGATAGAGGATCATGCGGAAGAACTACAAATTAGCGGTGAGACTGGGCGTGGTGACCCTTCTCGTGCTCGCTTTCACGTACCTCCTGGTGTCCCTTTATGACATCGGTGGGTTGAATGACCAGACCATAAAAGCAGCGGAATCTCCGTCGCATGGCGGGGTGGACATGGAACGCAGCGTGACTTTACAGTTCCTGTCGTATATCGAGGAACCGCAAAAGTGGCGCATCCAGCCGAAGAAGGAAAGCGTGGAAGTGCATCCGGGAGTACAGTATTCTGCGTATTACACGGCGAAAAATCTGTCCGACAGGTATGCGGTCAGCCGTGCGCTGCCGAGTGTGTCACCTAAGCTTGCCGCGCGCCACCTGGAAAAAATCGAATGTTTTTGTTTTGAAGAACAGGCTTTTGAGCCATTCGAAGAGCGCGACATGCTGGTCCGTTTCAAGGTGGATCCCCGGCTTCCGGAACAAATAGAAACCATCTCGCTTTCTTATAAATTTTTTGATGTTTACACCGAGCAGCCAGATTAGGGTTCAATCGTGAGCCGCGCGACACCATCCACTAACCCCACACAGCCATTATCCGGCAGCGGCCTGCCCTTGCAGTCCGCGCCAGACCGGTTGCAGCTTTCAAGCTTGACTGTTGACGGGCTGGTTGCGCTGACAGCAGGTTGACCGTCATTCTTAAGAGCAGTGGTACAGTTCTCACTTATGCGGGTTCTGACTTCCTGATGGAAACCAAGTAACGCATCGTGCGGAAAAACTATAAATTAGGGGCGAAACTGGGTGTAGCGGCATTTCTAATGTTTGGTTTCGCCTACCTCCTGGTGCCCCTTTACGAAGTTTTTTGCGAGATTACCGGCTTGAATGGCAGAACCCTGACGGTAGCAAAGTCGCCGACGCAAGACATGGTGAACATGGAGCGGAGTGTTACCATCCAGTTTTTGTCCCATGCCCATGAACCGCATAAGTGGCGATTTTCGTCAGAAAAAGTGAGCATGAAAGTGCACCCGGGAATGGTATACACGACGTACTACAAAGCGAAAAACCTGGCCAATGAGAACGCGACCATTCGCGCGGTACCGAGTACTGCCCCCGGGCTTGCATCGCGATACCTGGAAAAAATCGAATGTTTTTGTTTTAAAGAACAATCTTTTACAGCGTTGGAAGAACGCGATATGCCGGTAAGCTTCAAAGTCAATCCACGGCTTCCGAAGAGAATAAAAACGATTTCGCTTTCCTATGCTTTTTTTGATGTTCTCATCGAGGAACCGGGAAACCCAGATGAGGGTTAAGTCATGAGCAGTTCAACGCAAACCAGTTACTACCTGCCGCACGGAAGTCACTGGCCACTGATCGGGTCGATTGCGCTTTTCATGATGATGATCGGAGCTGCGCTTTGGCTTAACGAGATCGGGGTCGGGCCAGTTTTGCTGGCAGCGGGAGCAATCATGCTGATCGTCATGTTGGCGGGCTGGTTTAATCTGGTAATAGGAGAAAGCGAATCCGGTCTTTTCAATCACCAGGTAGATGCTTCTTTCCGCTGGGGCATGGTCTGGTTCATTTTCTCCGAAATCATGTTTTTCGCAGTGTTTTTCGGTGCCCTGTTTTATGCCCGAATATTTTCCATGCCCTGGTTGGGAGGTGAGGGAACCGGGACTGTCACCAATCTTTTCCTTTGGCCCGATTACGGAGCCGTCTGGCCGGCAACCGCCAACGGCCCGGGTGCGGTTGGCGGTCGCTTTGAAATAATCGGTGCGTGGGGTATCCCTGCTTTGAATACTTTGATCCTGTTGTCCAGTGGTGTGACGGTGACCTGGGCGCATTACGGTCTGCGTGCCATGAAAAGGGAACACCTGATTGTCGGACTGCTGCTGACTGTAGTGCTCGGTTTTTTGTTCGTGAGCCTGCAGGCGGTTGAATACATACATGCATACAAAGAGCTGAATTTGACCTTGGGCAGCGGGATTTACGGGTCTACTTTTTTTATGTTGACCGGGTTTCATGGTCTGCATGTGACAATCGGAGCGACCATGCTGACTGTAATTTTGTTTCGCTGCCTGGCGGGTCACTTTAAGCCTGACCGGCACTTCGGGTTTGAAGCCGTCGCCTGGTACTGGCATTTTGTTGATGTCGTGTGGTTGGGGCTGTTTATTTTTGTTTACTGGCTATGAGTTCCAGGTGCCAATGGCTGCTGCCCGGGAACGCAGGCTTTCAAGGACTGTAATTTCCAGTATCCTGCCTGATATCGGGATAAAATAAGGAGATGATTCTGGCTTTGTCTCAGCTGATGCCGTGCGGCTTGATCCAACCCAAAGCGAAAGCGATAAACAGCATGGCGAAAACAGTGACAGACAAGACAACGCGCCAGATCAAGGCTTTAAGAGTCCTGTCGGTCGTGCCACGGTCCTTGAACAGGTAATAAAGGCCCATCCCCAGGCTGACGACGATGATCACTAACAGGAGTACGATTAAAACTTTGGCTGGCACTGAGGTCATTTCAACTCATGTTTATGCTGGCGGGGTTATTCTAAACACTTTTCCGTTCGCAATCTGACCTCGGATTGCACATCTTTTGGAGAGCAAACTGTAAATTGGAAAGCAAGTACCCACCACTGTTGCTGACACTGGTCGCTGTTTTTTTGATCAGCGTATTCTTGGCGCTTGGAAAGTGGCAAATTGACCGCAAGCAGGAAAAGGCAGCTGTGCTCGAGGAACACCGAGATCGCAGCAGGCAACCGGCAATAGATTTGCTTTCTCTCGAGCCACCTTACGCAAAGTGGCGCTACCGGCGGGTGCGTTTTATCGGCGAGCCCCTGCGTGACCAACAACTCTTGCTCGATAACCAGGTACGCAATGGTCGGGTCGGCTATAACGTGTTGACCCCATTCATCCCTCTGGGAGCACCGAAAAAAATCGTTTTAGTGGATCGCGGCTGGATTGAACAGGGAGCAAAGCGGGGTGCCGCACTCAATATTTCCGTTGCTCCCGGTCTCACAGAAATTGAAGGCAGCGTGTATGTTCCCTTAGGTGAACCTTTTGTGCTCGGTAATATTGTGGAAAATGAAAATGCCAGCCCTGTGGTGATGCAACACTTGGATTTTTCCGTGCTGCGAAAATTACTGGGAGATGGTGTGCTCCCCTTTTCAATACGCCTCTCCGATGCTCTACCTGGTGGCTACTTGCGAAAATGGACAGTCATAGCCGCACCCCCAACCAAGCACCTGGGCTACGCAGTAATGTTTTTTTCTCTTTCTTTGCTGGTTCTGGTTTTATATCTGGCATTATTGCTTCGAGTTCGGGCGCAGTTTCTCAGGCGCAGGTGAGTGTTTCAAGAATAAAAATGCTTGGGGTCATGGCGATTTTTATCGTCCCGGCACTGGCCGCCGCCGTTCTATACCTGTGGTTCCCGTTCAAAGGCAACGAGGATTCTCTGAGTGTTGGAGAACTGATGTATCCGCCTTTGAGCCTGGCGCCATTTTCTGGTGTCAGCCGCGACGGGCAGTCTGTTCCAGAGGATTTTTTTACCAGAAAATGGACTTTGTTTTACTTGGCTGGGGAAGACTGTGATTTACGTTGTCAGTCGAACCTTTTCAAAACGCGTCAGCTGCACCGGTTGCTGGGTAAGGATATGCACCGTGTTAAAACCGTGTACCTTTCCATGAACATTCCCGAAGCATTCTTTGTTGGCGAACCAGGGACCCGGTACCGGAATCTGGAAGTTGTCATTGCCAGTGAAAGCATGGAAAAGGTTTTGGGGAATTTACCGGAGCAACGCTTATATATTGTTGATCCTCATGGAAATATAGTGATGCGCTACCTTCCGAACGTGGTGTCCAAAGGAGTTTTGCGCGACCTCAAACGATTGTTAAGAGCGTCTCGGATTGGCTAGATTTTTTTCTTCTCCCGGCGACTGTTTTCGCAGCCCGCTGGCATTTGGCATGGGGTTGGCGTTTGTGGTGGTTTTGCTGGGGTCACGGATCAGATGGTCAGACGCCGGGATGGGATGCCCGGACTGGCCGGGTTGCTATGGAAAGTTTTTCGGTGTGCCAAACACATCGGCGGAAATTTATTTAGCCAATACTGGTTTCCCTTTTCGTGACTTTGACAAAAACGATGTGGTCCGTGAATCAACGCACCGCTACCTTGCGAACGTGGTGTCCAAAGGAGTTTTGCGCGACCTCAAACGATTGTTAAGAGCGTCTCGAATTGGCTAGATTTTTTTCTTCTCCCGGCGACTGTTTTCGCAGCCTGCTGGTATTTGGCATGGGGTTGGCGTTTGTGGTGGTTTTACTGGGGTCATGGGTCAGATGGTCAGACGCCGGGATGGGGTGCCCGGACTGGCCGGGTTGCTATGGAAAGCTTTTCGGTGTGCCAAACACATCGGCGGAAATTGATTTAGCCAATACTGATTTCCCTTTTCGTGACTTTGACAAAAACGACGCGGTCCGTGAATTAACGCACCGCTACCTTGCGGCTTTCCTGGGCATGGTGGTGGTGGTGCTCAGCATCTTGGCGTGGCGAAACCGGAAAACTTTCGGATTCGGATTGCCTGTCGGTGGTGTGCTGGGGTTGTTGCTTTTGGTTCTTTTCCAAGGGTTTTTGGGGATGCTTACAGTCACTACGCAGTTACAGCCTTTGATCGTGTCCGGACATTTACTGGGAGGCCTGGGAGTCCTGGCTTTGTTCTGGTGGCTGGTTCTGTCAAGTGGCAGTCAAGCTGCGAATGAGCATTTTTCAGGACACGAACCATTACGACGTTTCACCTGGGTAATGGTGATATTACTAATTTTGCAGGTTGCTTCCGGTGGCTGGACCAGTTCAAACTATGCGGCGATTTCCTGTTCTAGTTTTCCGTTGTGCAACGGGGACTGGTGGCCGGAAATGGATTTCACGGAGGTGTTCACGACTTCGTATTCTGCCGATGTAAACTATGAGTTTGGGGTATTGGGAGAAGCGGCTCGTGTTGCCATCCAGGTTTTACATCGTTTGGGCGCAGTGATTTTCGGCATGGTTTTGTTGCTTTATCTGATCCTTGTTTACCGCTCACGCATTTCGAGTGCGGTTAAAAAGCCAGTGACCATTGCCGGCATACTGCTGGTTCTACAAATCGTGACAGGCGCGTTCGTGGTTTTACAACACTCGACGTTCCCTGTTTCCGTTCTCCATGCCGCTTTGGCTGATTTGCTGTTTCTGTCTCTACTCACTGTGGCGTATCGATTAAGGTACGCTCGAACGGCAACAGAGAGTTTGTGATGCGGCCTCCTGGAACCAGGACTTTGGAGTACAAGACCCTGTCCACGATCAAAGATTACTACGAGGTCACCAAGCCACGTGTTGTGGCATTGATGATTTTTACCGTCCTGGTCGGGATGTTCATGGCAACACGGGGGGTGCTTCCCTGGCCAACAGTTCTATTTGCAATCCTTGGCATTACTTTGTTGGCGGCAGCAGCAGCAGCAATCAACCATGTATCAGACCGCCGCATTGATGCCATGATGTCTCGCACAAGCCAGCGGCCTTTGCCCGCCGGACGACTCAGCAGGGCGCAGGTAATGTGGTTCGCCGGGTTGACCGGCAGCGTTGGCACTTTTTTGCTTCTGGCTTTTGTAAACGTTTTGACCGCCGTTCTGGCTGTGCTTTCCCTGCTTGGATACGCCTTGGTCTATACGCGCTATTTGAAGTTCGCGACCCCGCAAAACATCGTTATTGGTGGTGCGGCAGGCGCCACCCCGCCATTGCTCGGCTGGACCGCGGTTACCGGGCAGATAGAGCCAGGTGGCATTATTTTGTTTTTAATCATTTATGTGTGGACCCCGCCCCATTTTTGGGCGCTGGCGCTTTATAAAAAAGATGAATACAAAAAAGCCGGGGTGCCCATGTTGCCGGTTACGCACAGCGACGACTTCACGCGCCTGCATATTTTGCTGTACTCCATCCTGCTGTTTTGTGTGTCTTTGCTACCTTACCTGCTCGGAATGTCTGGAGCGGTCTATTTGTGGGGAGCAGTTTTTCTGGGTGCCGGGTTTCTTTATTACACCGTGTCTCTCAAAGTGACACGTTCGCGGCGCAAAGCCATTGGCACTTTTCAATACTCCATTGTTTATTTGACGCTGTTGTTTGCCTTGCTGTTAATCGATGTTCAGATCTGATTTTCAAGTCACGGTGGTCCCCCGGCTGTTCCGCCGGACTGGTTCAACCTGGTTGTCAAATTCAGTTTCTGCCGCTTCTGGCTGTTCAGAACATAAAGGGCGCGCCCCCCTGGCCACTGCTCAACTGTTTATGAAATAACACAGAATCGCAAGACCCCGGAGAGGAGATGTGGGCTCCCGTTTCGTGTGGCCTGGTCCGCCTCCCACCACGGGTCGCCTGACGAAGCACCGCTCGTTGTAGATGCGCGTCTCCTGCCGGTGCCTCAGGTGGTCATCACGGATGGTCGCAAACGCCCCGGTTCGCTCTCACTCTCTCTGGAACAGCGCCCCGAAGCTGGTTGATTTTATGGTTACAGCTTCTAGTAGTGGAAAACATGCGATAAAAAAGCGGAAAGTGTCACGTTTCCCGTGCAAGAAGCCTCAGATTATTAACTTTTTTGATGATTTTTGGTATAATTTACAATTACGTATCTAGGAAATGAATGACATGGGACTAAACACAACACAAAGCAAACTAGCTCCCCCGGCGAGGGGAGGAACAGCGGGCGTTGCTTCTTTCGGGAATACAGGAAAAACGGCAGGAACCGGAACCACTTTCGGCAAGGAAGTGGCGACCTTAAGTGGAAATTCCCAGGGTGCGCATCGCGACCTGGAGAATAGTCACAATCTGCCTGAATCACTGTTGCCTGAAAAATCAGCAGGCCAGGCTCCGCCCCGGAGTTTCGGCCAGCGTGCGATTAAATGGTTGAAAGACTGGACTGGACTGAGCACGTTGCAAAACAGCCGCCTGGCGAAGTTGCGTTCGAGTCTTGAAGCACGATACGGACAGGATTCTGTGGAACAAGCTCTCAAAGAAGTCTTTCCCAATCTGGGGGCTGGCGATTTCAGTTTGAACCGTGCTACTGAAGCACAAGTGTCTCAACATGCAAAACAAATAGACGATTATAATTTTCAGATTGATGCAGGGGCGTTTTTTGCTGAACGACCGCTGACCGGATTGACGAAAAACGTAGACCTAAACTGGGCAAGCCAGTTCAAAGAGGATAACTATTTGAGTGGGGTGGAAATGATGACGATACTGAAAAACGCAGCCAAAGGTGGTGAACAGTTATCAAAGGCGAGTCAGTCCACCGGTAGTGAGGAATTTCTGTCCGCCATGAAAGATTTTTCTACATCAGCGATGGGAACTTACCGAGACTTATCTGTGAAAGCACCCCCCGGTCAGTGCAAAGATGCCCAAAGTTTTCTTGATGTTTATACCAAAGCCCTGTGCTCTATGGCTGACGGGTCAGCAGAGGGGAGTGTGAACTTTTGCGGTGCGATGCGAGGCTTTTTAGTTGACATGCAGAGCGAAATTCGTGTCGCTAAAAAAGTTTATGACGCAACGGCAGCAACAGAACCTGGTGTATCGCTCGTTTTCCTGCCCGCCAGCAAAGTCCACAACAGGGAGGAGCTGAGTCAGTCTCTCAATGCCACCTCGTCACTGTGCAAAGCACTGAACGAGAAACAATTCTTGAGCAAAGAAGCCCCTGAACTCCAGTCTTTGTACGCCACCTCAGACTCTAGAAAAAGCAGACCGGATCATACATTGACAGATAAAGAGCTGATGACGGTGGGAAACTCCGGCATTGCGGTCAAGGGGCAGGAAATAGCGGACAAAAAAGGGTCAGTTTCGGTTTTCCCGAAAGAAATTCTGGCAGCTACCAAAAAACAACTGGGGACCATGGCAGGCAAGAAACAACACGGAGACACTGGAATATGTGGGGAAATGTATACAGACTTGGGTCGTGCAGATTTGTTTTTGGGAGGTCATCGGGTCTCACATACTGCATCGGGAGAAAGAGAGCAGGACAAAACAGCAGTAATCTCTGCACTCAGTGAGTTTTGTCTGGATACAGACACCGGGGAAGTCAACAAAAATATGTTGATGGCAATATCCCAGGTAGCCAACCAAGGTTTGGTTCATGCCGGTCCGATAGGCTCTTTGATTACTGGTGAGATGCCTTTGCACCGTGGCATGATTCTCGTCCCTGACAAAGGATGTAAAAGGGATTCGAGTTATTCGATAGAAAAAAACGATGACGGTGACATCACTATTGAGTGCGCGACCAAATTCTATGGAGGGTCTTTTATGCCATCCGGTGACATGATGGACGATTCCGAGTTTCTGAAAATTGACGGGGACAATGGTGGCTTTTACGGCTATACCATCAAAGTCAAACTCGATAAGGCCAGTTATTCCAAAAACGAAGGCATGTACCCCAAGCCACAACTTGTCGACATGCACTACGATTACAACTATAAAATGCACTGATCCTGCCCCGTCCGATAATCATGTTGAAACAGATTGCGAACTGTCGGCTGAAAAGACTCTTGAAGACTGTTCAATATGGCTCGCAGTGCTTCTCCGACTTTTTTAGGCAGCGGCCAATCAGTATTGACCAAGGGACCTGGCCGACGGAATCTCTCGTTTCGGACAACAAACCGTGAAGCGTTGAAACCATGGGCAAAATAAGACCAACCCTAGCCTACATGAGCGCCTGGAATGCTGTAAACGAAGCCAACAGCTCGAACGTGGTGTCCGGTTCAGTCACCGCTGTTGGGAAACAGAGGTCGGGTTCATCGCCAGAGGAAGGCGGTTGCCGCTTCGAAAAGAGAGGACTGCTGAAGCAGGTGTGGCATAATATCACGTGGCTGGTATCGCCTGGTTATCGCGAGAGAAAATCGGCTGAAAGGGGCAGACTTTTGGACATGATGGAGAATGAGATACGAGCAAATTGTGGCACTGCACAGAGTGGGTTGCGATCAGTCCGAAGCGAAGAATCTGATGACTTGACAGGCAGAGATTTTGAAGTGCAAGGCACAGAGTCGGAAAACGAGGATTCTCCCAAAACCCTCCCCAAATCAGTAGAGGAAGCACTGGGCTATGCCCGTGAGCACCTTCGGGATCGACAGACCTTTATCGATGCCTTGCATCGCGTTTTTCTGGAAGCTGCCGGCTCTTTAGTCAATGACGAAAAAAATTCGTTGACCTCGAGAGAGGTCGGTTCTCAGTCTCTTGCCGGCGCCGACATTGGGCCCGCAGACCGTAATGGATCCCCATCAGAAGAAGCAGGCAGTGGGACGGTTGGAGATGCACTGAGTGCCGCTCTGATGAACGAAGAATTGAAATTAAAGAAATGCCGGAAGAGAGTCCCTCCGGAATACTTTGCAGGTTGCATGATTCCGCCCCAGTCCCAAGGACCGAGGGAAAGCCATTCTGCACGCCTGGGATGGCAAATACAGTTCAAAATTAAAAATCGTCTGAGTGACGCGGAAATGGCTGCCATACTGGACAGCATTGCCAAAAATGGGGAGCAATTATCCGTGGCGGGTCAATGCCGAAGCAGCGAGGAGTTTCTGGGTGCCATGAAAGATATTTCGGCATCGGCAGCGACGACTTACGAAGCATTATCCAAGAATGTCAGCCGTGGCAAACGCCGATGCAGAGATCCCCAAACTTTCCTGGCTGTTTATGTCCGGGCACTGTGCGCTGCAGCTGCCCAAGGCAACGAAGAGAAAATGGATTCTTGTGGCACGTTGACGGACGTACTGCGCAAACGGCAGGATGATTTTCGTGCCGCTGAAGCCGCTTATGCCGTAACGGCGGCGAAGGCCAAATCTGGCTTGACACTCAGTTTCGCAGCCACCGACAAAATCGCCAACAGAAAGGAACTGAAGCAGGCACTCAATGTCACTTCGTTAGTGCGTAAAGCACTTGGGCTTGAATTTTTGCGAACAAAAACACCGAAAAACGCGTTGACGGATGCAGAAGTGTTGAGATTGATAAACTCCGGTATCGCGATCAGAGGGCGGAAAGTAGACAACGCAAAAGGCTCCATCAGGGTTTTTCCGGACCAGACAATCGCGCGTATTACAAAAGAAGTGAGTACCCTGGGAGGTTGTGCTCCGTATAAGAACACTGGAATATGCGGAGAGATGTATTTTGATTTGGAACGACAGGGCATGAAATTTGGAGATCTGCGGATCGCTCCTGATGCGGACGGAAACTTCGTTACGGACAGGGAATTGCTGCTGCCACAGCTCGAGGATTTTTGTCGAGACGACAGAACCAGAACCCTAGACAAAAATATGATGATGGCCATATCCCAGGTGATGTTACAAGGGTTTGTAGCCTGCCTGTTGGGAGAAATTGACTATACCATGCCGTTGCATCCCACCATACATCCTGACTCTAGAGAAAACGACCTTGATTTCCTGCTGGAAAAGGATGAAAACGAAGATGTTTTCATTGAGCTTATTCTTGTGCAAGAAGGAAAGTACTTTATGAGGGAATCCGACGAAAATGGCGCACCGTTGCTTGGCAGTGTTACCAACTCTGGGCATATTGGCGCTGATGACAGGCTCTATCGTCGTTGTTCCGTTAAAGTCAAGATCGCGAAAGAAAACTATTCCAAAGACGGAGGCATGTACCCCAAACCGCAACTTGTCGACATATGCTACGATTACGACTATAAGATGAGCTGATAGGATGTGCTGATTGTCCCCACATCCCCAGTGGCACCTTACACCGGAACGAACAGCCAGTGCGTTTTGCAAAAAGGATGCATGAATTGCACTTCACAGTTGACAGAAGTGCCTGCAGGAACCCCTTCGTTTTGACTCGCACGCTTTTCATATCAGGGAAATTTCCGTTGCAACAGGTACTTGTGTTCTGTCTGGCTTTCGGGTTCAGCATCGTAGCATTTTCAGCTGAGCCCGCTTGGCATTACGAAAAATATGCGCACTATTCCCGCGGCGAACCGCTGTCCGAGCTTTTGCAGGATTTTTCTTCAAGCATTGGAGTCCCCGTTGTGGTCAGCAAGAAAGTTACCGCCAAGGTGAATGGAAATTTTGCCCAGGTGGGAGCAAAAAAATTCTTGAACAAACTTTCGCAAATCTATAACTTCGTCTGGTTTTATGATGGCAACGTGATTTTTGTGAGCCATGCGGATGAAGTGCAAACCAAAATCGTACACCTGCCGCACTTGAGCGGGCAGGCGCTGAAAAAAAATCTTCGCGACTTGGGTTTATGGGACAACCGCTTCGGTTTCCGCCTTTCCGCTTCAGGCGACATCGCGTATCTTTCAGGGCCGCCGCGCTTTGTCCAATATGCAGCACAAGCATCGGAGTTGCTGAATGCAAATTTCGTGCAGGACAGCAAAAGAGATTTTATCGTGAGAGTCTTTCCCCTGCGTTATGCCCTGGCTGCTGATCGCCGGCTCCACCAGAATGAAAAAAATGCCGTAATTCCGGGTGTGGCCAGCATCTTGCGCAGAATGGTTACACGATTGAAAGACACGTCGATCAAATTAGAAAGCAAAGAACCCGGAACCCAAGGAAACCTCGCACAAAGATCACTGCAATCAGCACGCGGTTTGGGACTGCCCGGGCTGACACCAACGCAAGGCTCTCCACAGGAAGCCATGCACGAAGCCGCACCTGCAACAGGCGCGCCGGCTGCATCCGCAGCAGGAATGGCAGATAATAAAAAGACTTCCGCAAACGGAGAAAGTTACGGCACAATTCACAACGCTTTTATCTACGCAGAACCCAGGCTGAACGCCGTCATCGTCAGGGCACTGAAAGAAGACATGCCGATGTTTGCAAAACTGATCCGCACACTGGATGTGCCAACCAAACAGGTGGAAATCGAAGTCACAATTCTGGATATTTCTTCCGACTTTATTGAAACATTGGGATTCGAATGGCAAGCCAATGACAGCGGCAGCTATGCGGGGACCTATTCCACAATCTTGACAAAGAGCGTAGGCGAATTTATCTTGCGCATACGGGCCTTGGAAGAGAAAGGCAACGTCCGCATCGTGTCCAAACCGGCGGTGCTGACTTTGGACAATGAAGAAGCCATTATCGACAGCAGTGAAACGTTTTACGTAAAGCTGGAAGGGGAACGAGACGTTGATCTGGTGCCGGTGACAGTTGGCTCGGTACTGAAAGTCACGCCCAGGGTGGTAAGCGAGGAAAACGAAAATTATATATACCTTAGCATCATCATCGAGGACGGTAAGCGGGAAAACAACTCATCGGTTGACAACATTCCAGGCACCACCAAAACCATGATCTCTTCACAGGCTATCGTCAGGGAACAAGAGAGCTTGTTGCTGGGCGGGCACTATTATGAGTATTCCTCGGAGGTAAGGCACAAAGTTCCACTGTTGGGCGATTTGCCGATTCTCGGGTTCTTTTTTTCCCGCAACACAACCAACAAAAACCGCATGACCCGGATGTTCATGATTACACCCAAGATTATCAAAGATAAAATCCCTGTTCCTGCCATGACTACTGCTCAACCAGGTGGCCAGCCCCTGGCTTCGGTGGCGGCTCAAGGGACGTCGTCCGTGTTCCAGGAACGCTCGGAAATGCAAGAGGAAAACACACCCGCCAGGTTGCAGAAAAACCAAGAATCAGAAGAAAAAAGAACGGCAGATGCCACTGCTGAAAAAGGAAAGACGAAAAGCACGCAGTTTGAACCACTCTACGGTTGGACAGTGCAGGCGGGGTCATTTCGTGAACGCTTTCATGCCGAAAAGCGGCTTCGCCTTCTGGCGAATGCTTCCTTTCCTGCAAAACTTTCCGTTGTTTCCGCGAAGAATGGTACCCGGCACTACCGGGTATATGCCGGCAACAGGCTGGCCCATGGACAGGCACTAAGGCTACGCAACACGATTCGCAAGGAAATTGTCTCTGACGCTTTTCTGGTACAACATTAGACAGAAACTGTAACGAAGCGGTCTTGAAGCTTTTCTTCCTGTCCCTGAGGTTTTGCTCCTTTTGCCGCCAGACAAGGCGTTGACAGGCTTCATCCCGCGTTTTTCTTTTTAGCTGATATTTCTACAACACTGCCACACCTCTATAATCGCGGACGGAGCCTCCGTGGTAAGCTTGCCTTGCACAGTAGACATTCGTCGTAAGTGAGAACAGGTCCCAGCAGAGAAGCTCGGAAGAAATGGCAGTATTAAAAGTACTAACTGGCACGCACGCAGGTGCGGAAGTGGAGCTTTTTGAAGGCACTTGCCTGCTCGGCAGCGGGACGGAATGCGACATCGTGCTCAGTGACCGCATGCTTGCCGAGGAACACATCAGGTTTCATGTTTCCCAGGAAACGGTTGAAGTGGAAAACCTGGCCCCGGACTCTGTGCTGTCCGTCAACGGCAAACCGATGACGGAAGCACGTTTTGTGCTGGACCCTTTCGCCCCCGTTGGCATCGGCACACTATTTCTCGCGGTTGGACCCAGTGATGCACAATGGCCGCAAATTGATCTTGCCGCTTTTTTTGAACGAGGCGAAGACACCACCTCCCCAGAGAACAACGACGAACAAGGCGAAAAAACGGCTGGTGCAGGCCCGCAGAAAAAGAGCGCGGCAACCATGCATTTGCCATTGGCTCAAGGTCATGAAAGAAAAATAAAGAAAAAGCTGTTTTCAGGAAAGGTTTTTGCAACATTGCTTGTGGTGACTATACTCGCGGTGTTCTACGTCCAACTTGAGCCGCATTTCGCAAAGACAGGCAAGAAAATGCGCAGTAGTGGCACTTCGGAAATTCAGATCGTGAAAAATTTGCTGGCCACCATGCGTTTGAACTTGGAAATAAAAGAAAGTGCTTCGGGAAAATTGAGCATTTCTGGAATTGTTAAAACTAAAAAACAAAAAACAGAACTCGTCGAAGCTTTGAAAAAAAAGAGAGTGCGGGCCAATTCCAGTGCAGTGACCAGTGGCGAAGCTCTCGTATCCTCGGCTGACGCGGTACTGAAGGGACTCTTGGGGAATGATGCTCTCGTCAGCGTTTACCAGGGAACACAACTGGGAACTATTGTGATCAAAGGTTACATCCCGGAACGCCAGAAAGTGGACAGTGTCCTGCAGCAAATCGAGGCTGACATTCCCGGAGTGCTGAAAGTTGAAGAAAAAATTGAAACTTTGAATGACCGTGTGGCTGAGTTGCGAGGGCTTTTGGAAAAACACCGCCTGCTCGAGGTATTGACAATCGGCTACGAAAACGGCGTACTGATACTTCGCGGCAGCTTGCCGGACGAGCACCAAAATACCTGGAAAGCAGTTGAACGCGAATTTAAGAGACGTTACGGCAACATCCCAGAAATACGCTATGTCGGCCTGCTCAACCCTACTGAAACGCCGCTGGAAACAGAGTTGAATATATTAGGCGTAAGCTTGGGTAAAATCCCCTTCGTAATCTTTTCGGGCGGCGGAAGATATCCCGTAGGTTCCCGATTGGAGAACGGCTACATAATCGAAGAAATAACTGACACCCACCTTCGTCTTCGGTCGGGGGAGGATCATTACCTGTTTTATCTGGAGGAAAGTCTGTATGGGCAATGAAGATATATTTGTAGAGGGCAGCCTGGAAGCCAAGCTGAACTCTGACGGCGACGGCACCTACCGTGACAAGGTGCTACACGAACTCAGGCAAGAACTGTCGCACGTGAACCAGGCTTTGAACCAGGGTGTCAAGCAGGAAGATTTCGCACTGTTTTCAAGCATGAAAATTGCAATTGAAGCGGCTGAAAAGTGCGTGATTACCGTCTGGAACAAATCGCATGCCAAATACTGACCTATACCAGTCTCCTACTAGATTAAAGGCAAATATCTTGATTCGATGCGAGCTTCGCCCGGCTTGAAAGCTGAGAACAGGGCACAGGGCAGAAGCGGCAACGACGTGACATGGCGCCTGAGTCCCTGTCAAGTCGGGCAACAAGGTCTGGGTTTTAGGCAAATGCCGATGCCTGTTTCAACAGGACGAAAATGCCAAAAATAACGTTCCTGAGTCTAGTTCCGGTTCCGTTCACATTGGGTATTGAGGTTTTGCTTCCAAGAGATGCCCTGTGGATAGCTGGTTGGCGGTCTCGTGGGCTTTAGTCATGTGCCGGGAGAGGTTTGCGCTTTGGGGCGACGGGTGCCTGGCATCAACCAGAACCACATTGGACTCACCCGAGCTTGCGGCTTTTCTCAGCAACGAGGCAGGGAGAAAAATCGTGCCTAGCAAACCTGCCGGACTTTTCGCCGCCTGCTTTCACCATATGAATGTCCGGACTTCAATGAGCACTTTTCAAAGTGGCCATTTACCCCCAATGTTTCTCTCCCGGCCTTGCCGGCATCAATGATGTGAGTTTTCTCCATCCATGAAAATGATTTGTTGCGGGATCCCTTTTATATATTCACAAGCTCGAACTGAAAAATGGGACGTGGCAACAAACACCCCTTTGCTGACACCCCCGTTCAATGAGCATTCCATCAAACTTCTGGATTTCCAGTCTGTCTACTGTCTGGTATCCGGCATAACTACTTGGCCTGGATGTATGGCAGCTGTCAGTCCTTGAATATTTTTCCGCTCATTGTTTTCCCGAGACCGGGCGGCAAGCATTTTTGCTGGCTGGCGGTGGGGTCCTGGCAAGGGACAAGTTGTATATTCACAAGCTCAAACTGAAAAATGGGACGTGGCAACAAACACCCCTTTGCTGACACCCCCGTTCAATGAGCATTCCAGCAAATTTCTGGATTTCCAGTCTGTCTACTGTCTGGTATCCGGCATAACTACTTGGCCTGGATGTACGACAGCTGTCAGTCCTTGAATATTTTTCCGCTCATTGTTTTCCCGAGACCGGGCGGCAAGCATTTTTGCTGGCTGGCGGTGGGGTCCTGGCAAGGGACAAGTTGTATATTCACAGGCTCGAACTGAAAAATGGGACGTGGCAACAAACACCCCTTTGCTGACACCCCCGTTCAATGAGCATTCCATCAAACTTCTGGATTTCCAGTCTGTCTACTGTCTGGTATCCGGCATAACTACTTGGCCTGGATGTATGGCAGCTGTCAGTCCTTGAATATTTTTCCGCTCATTGTTTTCCCGAGACCGGGCGGCAAGCATTTTTGCTGGCTGGCGGTGGGGTCCTGGCAAGGGACAAGTTGTATATTCACAAGCTCGAGCTGAAAAATGGGACGTGGCAACAAACACCCCTTTGCTGACACCCCCGTTCAATGAGCATTCCAGCAAATTTCTGGATTTCCAGCCTGTCTACTGTCTGGTATCCGGCATAACTACTTGGCCTGGATGTACGACAGCTGTCAGTCCTTGAATATTTTTCCGCTCATTGTCTTCCCGAGACCGGGCGGCAAGCATTTTTGCTGGCTGGCGGTGGGGTCCTGGCAAGGGACAAGAATTTCGATTGATGACTGCCTGGGCATCTGCGAAGTTGCTTAAATTCCTTTTGTCAGCGCTCTCAAGTTGCGATAAATACGCGCCACATCTTTTTCCTCTACCGGGTTTTCAAAAAGTTTTTTCTGGTAATACGAAGGATAGTTCAGTTTCAACACACGCAGTGCATCTTGTGCCAGTCTATTTTCTTGCAGGTTCTGGTAGGCTGCTGCCAACAGCAACAGTGCCTGAGGTGTGTGTTGTGCGCCGTCGTAGTGCTCCAGCAGGTATTCAATGCGAACGACCGTTGCTACGTAGGCGCCCCGACGAAAATAGTAATCTGCGATACGGATTTCATGAATCGCCAAGAGATTGCGAAGCACAACTGTGTGTTCCCGGGAATTTTTTACATAAGGGCTGCGCGGGTAGTCTTTGATAACGCGCTGAAAAGATGCAAAAGATTCGATCATCGGTTTGGGGTCGCGGCTGCCACGGTCGCGATACAGAAGTTTGTGAGTAAAGCCCTCGGCATGGTGAAAATCGGCCAGACCTTTCAGGTAGTAAACATAATCGAGGTTCGAATTGTTGGGATGGGACAGAATGAAATTGTCCAGCAGGACGGTCGCCTTGTGTGGTTCCAGGTTTTTGTAGTAGGCGTAAGCGAGCTCCAAAGAGGCATTTTGCACGCTGTGCCCAAACGGATATGCGGCGCGCAATTTTTCGTATTGTTCAACCGCGTGTCGGTAGTTTCCCTCTTTTAACGACGCTCTCCCATCTCTGAGCAGCACGGCTTCCGCCCGTACCGTGCTGCTGTTGGAGCTCGAAGTTGCACAGCCCGGAAGTTGCAGGAAAATCGCACAAAACGTGGCAAAAACCAGCGCAAAGCAAGCGCTGTGCAATCGAGAGTGTCGTTCCAGGAAGGCCACTTGGAGCCTGGCACAAATTTTCGTGTTTTTCATCATGGTGACCAGCGCATATTATGATCGCCCGAAGTACCTGTTTTCCAATTTAGTTTTATGCCTTCCCGCCAAGCAACAACTGGTCTCTGGAAAACAGTGCAAGGTAGGGTCACTCTTTGTTGCCAGGAGGTACATGGTGAACGCCTGGCTGAAGCAAAAGCCTCGGCAACAATCCTAGCATACGACAGTGGCCCGAAATCCTGCATGACCGATTCGTGAAGTCCGAAAACATTTTTCGCTTTCCTGTCACCGCAAAAGAGGCAGGCATGCGCCTTGACGTGGCTCTGACCACCTTGCTTTCAGGCTATTCGCGCCGCCATCTCCAGAACTGTATTAAACGCCAGCGGGTTCTGGTTTCCGGCAAAGTATGCCGTGCCAGCAAACCATTGAAAGCAGGGGAAGAAATCACGGTGTTTTTCGTGGCGCCTGCCAAGGAAGACATACCGTCTGCACAACGCATCCCGTTAAACATAGTGCATGAAGACGAGGCACTGCTGGTTATAAACAAGTCGCCTGGCATGGTGGTTCATCCGGCGGCCGGCCATAGGCAAAACACATTGGTGAATGCGCTGTTAGGACGGACACCGAAGCTTGAATATCTTCCCAGGGCTGGCCTGATACATAGATTAGATAAAGACACCAGTGGGCTGCTGGTGGTCGCGAAAACCTTAGAGGCATACGAATCACTCGTTGAGAAAATGCGTGACCGGCTTATCGAACGGAGCTATTTGTGCCTGGTTTCCGGCTGTCCGATAGCCGGAGGAGAAATATCAGCACCCATTGGTCGACACCCGCAAAACCGCAAAAAAATGGCGGTAACCGAAAATGGTCTTGATGCGAAAACCATTTATCGTATTGCTGAACGCTTCCCGGCGCACACATTGCTTCGTGTGCAGCTCGTGACCGGTCGCACGCACCAGATACGGGTGCATTTGGCGCACATTGGTTACCGGGTGTTCGCCGATCCCCTGTATGGAGGCAGGGCCACTTTACCGCCTCAAAGCAGTGCTGCCGTAATTTACCAGATCCAGAACTTCAAACGCCAAGCATTGCACGCTGAAATGCTTTCTCTAGTACATCCTGTGACTGGAAGCGCGAAGAAATGGATTTGCCCTCCTCCTCAAGACATGTGCGATTTGCTGGATACTTTGCGTAAACACCGAGATACGCCAAGACGGAGCGGTCCGACCTGACGACACCATCGTAACGAATGGGAAAGCAAAATCAGCTGTCAGCCCGTTCAAATCAAAATGAAAATGTTCGTTTTCGACAAAATGGAAACATCGGATATGAGGTTCATGGATCTCACTGCATCTGGATTCTTTGGCACGGTCTTAACAGGTAGTCGGCTGGTTGTCTCCAGACACTTTCGCGTCGTGCCAAGATTGGGATGATTCTCAAATTGAGATGCCCGGAATCAATTGTTTTCACGGCGAGGTTTCCAGCGACCACCAACGCGAAAAAAAACCGGCTCCCCATGCCGCTGAAAACCACCTTCACCTTGTGGGTATCTCAGCCCCTCTGCCTGCCGAGCTTACCTGTCAGCTGGGCTTCAAGCTTGAATCTGACAGGTGTTGGATTCACTGGGGAGTGCACGGCTGGGGCCAGGCAGCGGTTGAAAGCAATGGGGTGCGCACGATACGGGCACTTGCCGTTTCCGGTGTTGCCCCCCCGACGCTGGGGCAGGGAAGATACGATGGGCACCACCATTCGCCTGCTCCGGTTGTCCCCCCGCCGTTGTAGGCAGGAATACGACTGCCAGATAAACAATTTCCTGGTGGCGATCGCCCGCCGCCGCCGCCGTTGTGGGCAGGGAGGATACGATGGACACCACCATTCGCCTGCTCCGGTCGTCCCCCCACCGTTGTAGGCAGGAATACGACTGCCAGATAAACAATTTCCTGGTGGCGATCGCCCGCCGCCGTTGTGGGCAGGGAGGATACGATGGACACCACCATTCGCCTGCCTCCGGTCGCCCCGCCGCCGCTGTGGGCAGGAATACGACTGCCAGATAAACAATTTCCTGGTGGCGGTCACCCCCCCGCGTTCTGGGCGGGGAAACATGATGGTTATGCCAATTGGCGTGGTGTGCCGGGTTGTAACCGGGTTCGTCGTTCAGAAATCCTGCCGAAGTCATGTGCAGTCATGAAATCTGTTTTTGCACATGTTCGTAGCCGGACAGTGGTTCAGAAACGAATGGGGTTCGGTTATGACGCCGGCTGAATGGTGCGACTCAGCACCCTCCCAACTTTACTCCGGCATCAGGCGGCTGCGGAAGAAAAAAATGGTAGCTCAGAACAAGCGTTTGCTGTACCTGAAAAAGCGCCGGCGGCGTTGTATTTGCGTAACACTTCAGCTCCGCTTATAATGCGCGGGAGGTTAGTTCAAGGTGGGGGAATGAAATGCCGGGATTAGAGCCACAACGGCGGGGTGATGCGTACAACGAGGCTGTTTCCACTGTTGAAAAAGCAGTGGAAAAGGACAGGGAGCTTATAGTAGGTAAAGACGGAAAGCTTAAAACTTTAGGCTTCTTCAGAAACATTTTTCTGCAATTCAAAATCAGTTGTCTTTCTGACAGAAAATATAGTAAATATTGCCAACAAGTAAGAAACCCAGTCAGAGACGCAGTATTGAATAAACTTGAAGGCCTCGCAAAAGACGCCCGCCGCGAAGCGATTTCGTCTTCATTTTCCGAAGATGCAATAGAGCAGGAAAAACAAGGAATTGAAAATTTCGTGGAGGCTTTCACAGAAGAGAGGAAAAAACGATACAACGCGCTGCGTAAAAGCAATGATTTCAATCGGGAAGCCTTGGATTTCCTCAAGGATTCAAACAACGTTACTTATGCCCGGAAACCTGTCGCCCCCGATTTTTACAAACCCGACGAGCAGGGGACCCAGGACAGTACGCTACACACGACCCACGAGAAGAGCGAAATTAAAAAATACCAGAGATCGCAAAGAATTTACAAACATACTCTGGCTTCCAAAAAAGTTCTCAAGCACGTGGATTTTCGAGAAAACCAGAAGCTCTCAGCGAAAGTTTCCGAAAGGCCAAAAACAACTCGCAACAAGAAGGATTTCAAGACCCATGCCGAGAAGCGGGTCGTTACTGAAATTGCCAGAAGAGAACGCCGGAGGCAGGCTCCCGTGGGAGAAAAAACGGAAGGCAACACGATAGATTTTCTGTGTTTCCTGCGTCAACAGGTGCAAAAGAAATTTACTGGAAAAGGGGAACTTCCTGAACAGTTTCAAGCACTTTTCAACGAAAATTCTGCGGTTTCCATTCCAGGTTCGCGTAAAGAACCGGATCGCCTGATTCCGTCCAAAAAGTTGGCAACACTGGCCGTCGATTTATGCACAGGAGACCATGAAAGTGGGCTCCAGATTTCAGCAAATTCTGAGAACAACGTCAAAAGCAAACCGCTGGCTTTCTCCGATGTTGTGGGAGTGCAAGAAATAGCTTCCAGTGATGTTAATCAACAGCTTCATAGATATGCCGCACTGAAAAGAATCCAGGTAGGAACCGGAATTAACGCTGTAATCAAAAAGAAATTGATTCTTTCGGAACGGCAACAGAAGCAGCTTTTCCCCGAAACCCTAGCGAAGGATCTGGTTCTGCCTGGCGATGAGGAAATCGAGAACATAGTTCCAAGTTACGAAGAAGGAGAGGTGCCTGAGGACCACGAGAAGTATTCACCACACGGGGGTGAATATCCCGCCGCAGCAAATAGAGCTGACAATGGTGGCTTGCGTGTCGCCACCAGGCAGATTGGCACGGAAGGAACGCGCGAGATAACTGGTGCGGATGGTTGGGTAAAAGAGCAATATATGGCTTGGTGCACCTCTCAATTGAGTTAATGGTTCGGTCACCTGCCGCACACCAGAGCTATGCGTGGCTGGCTCAGAAGACAGCACTGTACTGCTGATGTGAGCATCCCTTCCGCCTCCCCAAGGTTTTTTGTCTGTCGTAATCGCTGTTTGCAACGACACACGAAACACCTCCGAATTGGCATCGTCAATGAAGGTCAGGAAATCCAGCATTCTCCGGCGTTCCACTCGAGCTGGCAGTCGTCCAGCCATTTCACCAGCTAAGCGACGCCGGTGCCACTGGCTGCACCCTTCAGTCTCCACTGGGTGTAGCTGCGCTTTGGATTGCCACAGTCCAGAAACGAACGCCCACTGGCAGCTACCCCTGCCAAGATTAGCACTTAACTTTGTTCGGAAAACTTCTCGTTCAGATGGATTGGCTTGTCGCGTTGTGTCTTCGGGAGTTCGAATCTCGACACCAGGATCGGAAACCAGCCAATCTGCCTCCCATTGTTCACTAGAGGCGTATCACCATGGTGCCGCCAAGCTTGGCCTGCTGATATGCCGTTCGCCAGGACGCAATGCACATTGAGTACAGCGTCTGTCCCGGCGTGTCAGGTGCCCCCCCCTGGCTGATGGTCGCGAAACACCCCGCGGTACCTTTTTTTTCGGCCGCTGATGAACAGCACCCCGGAGCCGGCTGATTTTTGTGCCATTCGCTTCCCGTTGGCTACAGTTCCCGGCAGGGAAGTCATAGGTTAAAAACGGACAAGTTCGTGTTAGTCGTACAAAAATTGCTTGCGACGAGACCAGTGCGGCCATAAAATATCGACTCCGGATTTTATGTCTCTAACAGCACATAGTGCGCTGTGAATTACCCACTGCAAAGAAAAAACTGTGGCAATTGCACAAAATAATGCAGGCGAAACAGGGGGGAAACAGTTGACTCCCAACGGCATCCGGACGCACGGCAAATGCAGCCATTTGTTGCTACGGCAGGGCAAAACCCGAGACATTTATGAATTGGGGAAAAGCGAGTTGCTGATGGTTGCTACAGACCGTATTTCTGCTTTTGACGTGGTGCTTCCCGACCTGGTCCCCGGCAAAGGCAAAATCCTGACTGCGCTCAGCCGGTTCTGGTTTTCTCTTTGCCGGGATATTGTTCCTCATCACTGGACCGGCAAGTCTCCAGCGGAAGTATTGCCAAGAGAAGAAGCAACCGAAGATATGTGCCAACGCTCCCTGGTTGTTCGACGCTTAAAGCCACTGCCAATTGAAGCTATTGTGCGTGGTTACCTATGTGGCTCTGGTTGGCGGGATTATCAGGCAAGTGGCACAATAAGTGGCATTGCTTTGCCCTCTGGCTTGCCCCATTGCGGACGCCTGCCGGAACCAATTTTTACGCCGACGACCAAGGCACCCCCTGGCACACACGATGCGTCCCTTGGCTTTCAGGATATGGTCGCAATCACAGGCTGGCAGACCGCTGATGAGGTGCGGAAAAAATCGCTGGAAATTTACCGGGTCTGTTCCAGCCACGCTCGGGAACGCGGCATCATCATTGCGGATACAAAACTTGAATTTGCTCGCGATGACTCGGGAAAAATTGTTTTGATCGATGAACTTATTACCCCGGATTCGTCTCGCTTCTGGTTACGGGACAGCTGGAGCGAAGGGTCCATCCCCCCGAGCCTTGACAAACAATTGATCAGAGATTACCTGGAAAACTCAGACTGGAACAAATCGCCGCCGGCACCACTCCTGCCGAAACTACTGCTTGCGAATGTCGCCGAGGCGTATCAAAAAATTGAGCGCATGTTGTTGACATAAAAAGAGCCGTAGAGATTGAAGCGACACAAAGGCCTGTTTGTCACCGCCACTGATACCGGCGCCGGCAAAACTACAGTTGCTGTTTTGTTGACCAGGATGCTGGAAAAAGCCGGTGTTCCAGTGCGGGTATGCAAGCCGGTGGAAAGTGGTTGTGACCCTGGTGCAGGGGATGCCTGGCAACTTGCAATGGCTTGCCGGATTCCTCCGCGACCGGACCAGGTCTGTGCATATTCTTTCACGACACCGGTATCACCGGCGTACGCGGCGCAAAAAGCGAATATCAGACTGTCGATGGACGACGTGTTTGATTTTTGCCAGAGGCGCGGCAGGGAAAGCTTTTTACTGATAGAGGGTGCGGGCGGTTTTTATTCACCACTGACGGCAGACGGTTCAAATGCCGACTTGGCGCAGCGTCTGGGGTTTCCGCTATTGATCGTGGTGGCAGACCGGCTGGGGTGTCTTAACCACGCTTTGCTTACAGCGGAATGCGCCAGACGCCGGGGATTAGCCGTTCTTGCACTGGTGGTCAACGAAACGCATCCATTGAGCGAAACGCCTATGATGAACAACGTTGGGGAACTACAAAGATTGTGCTCCGAGAAAGTTGTCAGCCTGATATATCCCGCCAGTCATCCAAAAAACAGGGCGGTGCTCACTGGTCTGACACAAGCGGCAAGTGCCGGAATTTGAAAAAACGGGTGTGCACAAAGTCCGGCTGGAAAACCTGGCGAACATGATTTGACCACTTCCTTCAGGAATGCACGGGAGGAGAGATGAGCAGGCAATACTTTCAGCTATCACAAAATTGCGGCTATTACGGACTGCCACAGATAAACCTTTCATATCGCCACTCCAAAGCAGCGCGACCAGGCCTTTCTGATTTGGCAGCAGGCAAAACGATTTTTGTCCGATGCAGCTCCTTTAATCCGTGTTTCAGCATGGGCCCGTCTGTTTCTTCCAGGATGTCTGCACGAACATGAATTCGAAAGTCCGGTGTAACACCAAGCATGAAGTTGTCAAATGCCGCGTGGTGTAACTTACAAAGCGCCATACCGTTATCTACCGTGGAAGAACTGTGCGGTTCGCTGTCCGGAACGATATGACCTGCGTCCAGCAATGCTTCATGGCGCAGTCGGCAAAATGCGCATTGGGTCTGATAAGCGGCCAGTACCCTCTCCCTGAATTTTCGCTGGTAAAGCCTGACTTTAATTTTTGCGGTTGTATAAGCTTTGGCCGAGTCCACTGTTTCGGCAACCATTCTCTTCTCGGACCCCGCAATTGCGAACTGTTGGCACTCGTCAACCATGACTTTGAACTGACCTTGTTGTGGTTCGTCCCCAACAATATATACAGGCCAGCAGGGGAAGTAGAGTCCTGGAACCAACCCATATAGATAGACTAAAGGAACCCTTTGCTCAAAAGCTGTGCGCAAGCCCACGTTATCCCGATGGTTGGGGCCACCGTTGTTCCGGTATTTGTAAATAATGAAACCGTTTTCGATGTGTTCGCCGTAAGGGTCGTCGGGAGAGGTGGTAATGGACAGTGGAATATTCAGCATTCTAGGTTTGAAAATGCCGCTTGGACTGACCAATGAAATGCGTTGCCTCCGGTAAAGAAATCCTTTCTGAAGCAACGGTCTTAGTAGCGTATCCCCGTGGATTTTGACTTGCTCAGCCAGCCATTTAAAAGCGGCGGCGCGTACCAACCTGTCCTCTTCCATGGGGCAAAATATATCACGGAAAAATACTCAGGCAGGCAGCCATGAACGAAGATTCTCGTGATTGGCCTGGGTTGGGGTATCGAACTGTTTGCCGTGAATCCCGGTTAATTTTCTACGTTCTCGGCTGCTTTGCGCTGGGGCGCAAAGCCAGATGGCTGGAAGAGGATCCCTTCGCAATCGGTTTCAGATCTAAGAAAAGCCTGATTGAAGAGCTTTCCAATTTTTGGTTTTTTGCGAGTGTTCCCTCAAGAGAAGCAGGCATCAGGCGCAAAACAGACTTTTTTTCACCTCAATGTCGGCATCAACCGGAGAGCCTTCCTCTTGCGGACAGACCGGGACCGGCAGTCACACCGCTTCCACCATGGAACCACGTATTCCAATTCACCAGAAAACCACCGGCGACGCACCTGCCAGGCAATAAAGATCACTCTGCTTCAACAAAAGTGGCTTGGAATACCTGCCCACCCACCTCAGCAGTGGCGTAAATTTTGTGGTTCGAAATCTCGGTGATAAATCAGCGCTTCCCCAAAGGCGACGCTGTACCTTTCAGGACATTATGAACACCGCACAGGCAACGGCAGTCCGTTGTGTACCATCTCGATGCGCGGTGCGGTCAGCGACAAGTGCCATCCTGGGTACCCTGGCTCTACCCCGGGAAAACCTTCCTTTGCTTCACAGGAAATCCGGGACAGCCTTCCTGTAAAAATCGCCGGGGACTTCTCTTGAACAGCTTATCTGCCCTGTCATTTGGAATGAACTGCGCTCCCACCCAGTGAAGAAAGAGTCACGGGTTGGCTCAGGTTACCCATTGCCCGGAGGTGCTTTACCCGGAAAGGAATATTTTGTTTTTCCAAGGCGACGGACCTGCCAGGCAATAAAAATCACTCTGCTTCAACAAAAGTGGCTTGGAATACCTGCCCACCCACCTCAGCAGTGGCGTAAATTTTGTGGTTCGAAATCTCGGTGATAAATCAGCGCTTCCCCAAAGGCGACGCTGTACCTTTCAGGACATTATGAACACGCACAGGCAACGGCAGTCCGTTGTGCACCATCTTGCTGTGGGGTGTGGTCAGCGACAAGTGCCATCCGGGGCACCCTGGCTCTACCCCGGGGAAACCTTCCTTTGCTTCACAGGAAATCCGGGACAGCCTTCCTGTAAAAATCGCAGGGGACTTCTCTTGAACAGCTTATCTGCCCTGTCATTTGGAATGAACTGCGCTCCCACCCAGTGAAGAAAGAGTCACGGGTTGGATCAGGTTACACATTGCCCGGAGGTGCTTTACCCGGAAAGGAATATTTTGTTTTTCCAATCTGTGGGTTTTTTTGAGAATTAAACCCTGGGTTTTTTCATCAATCGTCTTATCCTTCAACATTTCAACTTTTACCTGACCCAAAGGCACGGCAGATATCTTATTCCTTCGACCAGGAAAAGGAAAACTTACCGTATCCTTGATCCACCGGCACAGCCTTCCGCGCCAATTTTTAGCTTGCATACCAACTTCTATATTCCCTCTTGCCGAGATAATTTCCATTTCTCCACCAATCCCCTGCACCCCAATTCTTCCGTATTTCTCTGCAAAGCCTACAGTAATCATTGCTGTCATACCCCCATTTGTGTACTAATACCAATAACGACCCTAAACGCAGAACAACCCGCCCTTGCGCAGACCCCTGTGTTCTATCGCATTCAGGACGGAATGTCCAGAAAGCGCGTCATTTCACTATTTTTCACTTTAGGGTTGCACTAAAACCAATTTCACGACGATAGGACGACCAAGCCTGATGGAGAGGAAAAACTCTCCCCGAAACATGGCAAGAAAGTTTCACTGCATCGTGTCACAGACAATTCCAAGTGTTTTTTCTGTCCAGCCGGTGGCGCTGACCTCGTCTCAGAAGTGTCCGGAAGGCGAAAGAGGGGATGAGAGTACAAGACCGGTCACACACTGGAATGCGATGATGTTGGTTTTACCCGGGCAAAGATGTGCGGTCACCAATTTGCCAGTCCAGTATGCCTGCTGAGGAGTTTCCAATCACGACTCGGGAGACCCTGCTCGCCAAGGAAAAAAGACCCAAAGTTGTGTGTGCCGGGTGGGCTGTCGATGTGCAAAAACATTGCTTCACGAAGTTCTATGGTTAAAATACCGTTATCCGGCGGGAGCCTGCCGTACTGACGGATGCCCCATAAAACGATGAAAAAAGACATCCATCCCCACTACCATGAAGTGAAAGTAATCTGCAGTTGCGGGAACGTGATCATGATTGCTTCAACGTTCCGGGAAAGCGAGATGCAGGTGGAAGTCTGTTCCCAGTGTCACCCTTTCTACACCGGCAAGCAGAAGATCCTGGGTACCGTTGGCCAGGTGGAGAAATACCACAGGCGCTACGGGAAGCCCTCGCTGACACAAGCTTAACGGCCGAATTTTTTCAGGAGGCCGGGCGGGCAGGATCCTGCCCGGGGCGGTGCTGGTATTTCGTTCCGTCCGTTCCAGCATGCCGACTCCCGTTCATTGAATATGAGGATCCCGGGGAAAGTGTGCGTTTCCTGGAATCCGCCAACCGTTTTCTTTCATCCGCTTCCTTGCTGCGCCGTTGCCACTGTTGCCATCCATCAGTAAGCGAGATGATGAGGTTCGTGAACACGCGCACGTGCCCTGGGGAATCATTCAAAGCGGGAATGTAATGGAAAGTGTCCCCGCCACTTGCTATAAAAGTTTCGTACGCCCTGATATCGATTTCTTCCAACGTTTCAAGGCAATCCACAGCAAATCCCGGACAAAAGACTTCTATGTTTTTGTAACCCTCGGCAGGGAGGGTTTTCAGTAACTCCTCTGTATACGGCTGTAACCACTCAGCTCTGCCAAAACGGGACTGGAAACTGATGCGCCACTGTTCATCGCTTAAATCGAGTTGTTTGGCAATCAAACGGGCACTGGCATGGCAGTGGCAGTAATAGGGGTCGCCAAGCAATAAGTTGCGCCGCGGCAAGCCATGGAAAGAAAACAACAACAGGTCTGATGCGCTGGAGTCTCTGCGCGATGCGCTGATGGCCTCAGCACATGCCTTTATGTAGTCCGGGTTGTCATGATAGCTGTTGACGAAATGAAGTTCCGGCAGAAAACGGAAGGTCCCCAGCACACGGGAAACAGCATCAAAGGCCGCCCCGGTGGTGGTCGCAGAGTATTGCGGATAGAGCGGAAGCACCAAGATTTTTTGGACGTTTTCAGCATGGAGCCTGTGTAGTACATCTCCAATTGCCGGTTCTCCATAACACATGGCAATTTCGACCTCCAGCCAGTCCAAGCCACGTTTTGTCAGTGATGCCGACAAGGCCTTTTGTATTGCTACGGTTTTCACGAGTAGTGGTGAACCGTCGTCGCTCCAGACCTTCCGGTACGCTCGGGCTGATTTACGCGGACGGAAATTCAATACCAGCAAGTGCAAAATGCACCACCAGACAAGACGATGGATTTCAACAACCCGGGGATCGGAGAGTAATTCGCGGAGGAAAAGTCTGACTTCCCGAGTTTCCGGAGCTCTCGGGGTACCCAGGTTGATCAGCAAAACTGCGGCTTTCGCGGGTGTGCCATGATCAAAGTCAACGTTGCCTATGTACTTCACTGCACCTGGCGTAGCCTGCTGCCACGGGGGAAGTGCGCCCGTAAAAACTCCATTTGATCGACAAGGATGTTACGAGCCTGCAAATAAACGTATTCAGCGTGAGTCGGTGTAAACGGCACTGCAAGCAGTTCCATGCCAACCTGTTCCGGAGGATGCCCGGCTTTCAGGTTGTTGCATCTGCGGCAGGCGGCGACCACATTGTTCCAAACATCTTTACCACCCAGGCTGAGGGGTGCGACGTGATCCCGGGACAGTTGATGCTGGTGGTGCTTCGTACCACAGTACATACACATACCGGCATCTCTGCGAAACAGAGCCTCGTTGTTCAGCGGCGGCGAATAATCACTGGCAAGCTTGGGATTGATGCCACGGGTCGCCAGTATTGAATGGACGGTGACGCGGCTACGCACACCACTGCGTGAATTTATGCCACCTCTCAAGCTATGCAAATAGCTTCCACAGATGTAAGCGACTTGGCCACTGTACAACAAAGTCGCGGCACGCTTGAAGCAAAGCCATTCAAGTGGCATCCCTGAAATATCAGTACGCAAAACACTTTGTGCGTTCAGATTCATGTCCGAGTCATCCCTGCCGATACCGACCGACGATCTGCCAGTCACAATCAGACAAAGCACTGGCGTTTCGTCCAGACACACGAACCACCCGGTAAAATCCACTGCTTGTCAAGAACAGCACACTCCTGCCCCAAAGGCAGGGAAACTAAAATATCAGTGTACGAAACACTTTGTGCGTTCAGATTCATGTCCGAGTCATCCCTGCCGATACCGACCGACGATCTGCCAGTCACAATCAGACAAAGCATTTGCGTTTCGTCCACACACACGAACCGCCCGGTAAAATCCACCAGCTTGTCAAGAACAGCACACTCCTGCCCCAAAGACAGGGAAACTGAAATATCAGTACGCAAAACACTTTGTACATTCAGATTCATGTCCGAGTCATCCCTGCCGATACCAACCGACGATCTGCCGGTCACAATCGGACAAAGCATTGGCGTTTCGTCCACACACACTAACCGCCCGGTAGAATCCACCGCTTGTCAAGAACAGCACACTCCTGCCCCAAAGGCAGGGAAACTGAAATATCAGTACGCAAAACACTTTGTGCATTCAGATTCATGCCCGAGTCATCCCTGCCGATACCGACCGACTATCTGCCAGTCACAATCAGACAAAGCATCGGCGTTTCGTCCACACACACGAACCGCCCGGTAAAATCCACCAGCTTGTCAAGAACAGCACACTCCTGCCCCAAAGGCAGGGAAACTGAAATATCAGTACGCAAAACACTTTGTACATTCAGATTCATGTCCGAGTCATCCCTGCCGATACCAACCGACGATCTGCCGGTCACAATCGGACAGAGCATTGGCGTTTCGTCCACACACACTAACCGCCCGGTAAAATCCACCGCTTGTCAAGAAAAGCACACTCCTGCCTCAAAGGCAGGGAAACTGAAACATCCAGTACCGCAAAGGTACCGTATGCGATGCAAAATTGTACAGACAGCGGTGCGGGGAGGCAAACCCTGAATGAAATTTTGTTTGCCGGGCTTTATTGATTCGTCTGGAAACCATTACCAGGACTCATCATCAGCCGGGCACTTTGCGAAGCCTTGACCAGTCGATTTATTCCTCTCGCCAACCTGTTGTATATTTCCCGTCGGGACGGCCTCTGATTTCTGTTGAACCCTTGTTTCAGCAACCAAGAATATTTGGATTCGCTCGCAGTGTGCTCCGAACAGCACCACTGCAAAAATAGTGGACGTAGATTTTTCCAGGTCGCTGGCCCGCGATTGTGTCGATCTTGCATACCCGGTGGCCCGGAAGCTGAGACCGAAGAAACGGGTTTCCGGGAACTACGACGAAAATGCAAAACGACCATCGGAACATCAAAAAATCCATACCAGAAGTGATACTTACGCCTCTTTTTGCTACTGAGTTGTACACAAGGCGGCAGATGTTTACAAACTCGGTCACTCTTGACGATTTTTGTCTGAAAAATGTCCTGTTTTTTACTTATCTATTTGTAATAAAAGAAATTTTCATTTTGGTTAAAAATTAGTCAACCTTTATAAGTGTACTTTCCATCAAGCATTAGCTCGGTTACTAAGAAGTTTTCCACAGGGTTTTCAACAGAAATCGTGCAAAATCTACCTTTGGTACCAATTTTTGTTGACTTCGTCGGGAATTATCGGTGTTGGCTGTGGAAAACCAAACCGTTCGCGTAGCCGTATTTCGCACTGGGTGTGAGTTTGACTACCGCGCGCCTGCTGGGGAACCCCGGGTCCGAGCAGGGATGCGGGTGCGTGTCCCGCTTGGCCAGCGCCGGTGCGTGGGCCTGGTTCTCGCTGATGGCATAACACCGGCGGTTCCGGCGGACAAGCTGGTGGATCTCGGTGAAGTGCTGGATCGTGAACCCCTGCTATCCAGGCAAACGCTTTCCCTTCTATCCTGGATTTCCACTTATTACCACTATCCTTTTTGCCACGTTTTAGCACAGGCACTCCCGGGGAATTTACGCAAGGGAGGAGTCGTGCCACCCTCCACAGAAAAGTCCTGGCAGGCGATTGAAAGCGAAGAATCTGCTTCGCTTCTGCGCCGCGCCACCAAGCAGCGCCAGTTATACGCACTACTGGAAACGGATGGTCCGATCAGTGAAAACCAGCTGGGATTGGCTTTTCGCAACTGGCGCCCTCCCATGCTTGCCTTGGAAGCGAAAAAACTGGCATGCCTGGCCGCTCGGCGTGTTCCCGCCCTCCTCTTGCGCGAAACAAAACCAATGCTGAATTTGAACGAAGAGCAAAGCCTGGCACTCAATGGCATGCGCGAAAACATCAACCAGTTCGTGTGCCACATGCTGGAGGGGATAACCGGCAGCGGTAAAACAGAACTGTACCTGCGCCTCGCGGAAAATATTTTGGCAACGGGACACCAGGTACTGGTATTGGTGCCGGAAGTGGGCCTGGTCGCGCAAACTGTCAAAGCTTTCAATACGCGCTACACCTGTCCGGTCATTCCCTACCACTCGCAGTTGAGCGATAGCGCACGCATGAAAGCCTGGGCACAAGCCCAGGAAGACTCCGCCTGTGTCCTGGTAGGGACACGTTCTGTTGTCTTTCTCCCGATGCCAAAGCTCGGCCTGGTGGTGGTGGATGAGGAACATGACTTGTCGTACAAGCAACAGGACAAACTTCGCTATCACGCCCGCGACGTAGCCATCAAGCGCGCACAAATGCAGAAAGTGCCGGTCATGCTTTGTTCCGCCACCCCATCGCTTGAGTCGCTTCACAACACGCAAATCGGGAGATACCGGCACCATACCCTGACACAGCGACACGATGGTGCTTCTTTGCCGAAAGTGACGATTATCGACTTGCGTGGATGCCAGCTCAAGGGGGGCATATCAGAGGGACTTTTTGCGGAAATCGGGCAGTGTCTGGCGCAAGAAGGCCAAGTATTGCTGTTTCTCAATCGCCGCGGTTATGCCCCACAGATGCTCTGCTCCCAGTGTGGTGAAGTGCTTTCATGCGAGGATTGCGACAGTGCCCTGTGCTTTCACCTGCACGGGAATATCCTGCGTTGCCACCACTGCGATCGTACAGTAAAGCGACCTGAGCGTTGCGTGCAGTGCATGGCAAACGATTTCCAGGTCATGGGGATTGGAACGGAACGCATAGAAGAAGTCTTGAAGCTACAGTTTCCCTCCGTAAAAATCATTCGCATCGATGCCGACTCCACCCGCCGCAAGGGAGAATTTGAACGCCTCCTGAGTGAGATACGGGCTGGACTGCCGTGCATCATGGTCGGTACGCAGCTACTGTCCAAGGGACACCATTTCCCGCGCGTTACTCTGACCGGGATCGTGAATGTGGATCAGCGGCTTTTCTCGCTTGACTTTCGTGCTCTGGAAAAACTGGGTCAGCTCGTAACCCAGGTTTCAGGACGGGCAGGGCGAGGCAAGAAACCGGGAAAAGTGGTGCTCCAGACTTACCATCCCGACCATCCACAAATTTTGAAACTTCTGCGGAAGGGCTATCGCGATTTCGCTTTGGAGTTACTGAAGGAACGCAAAGAAGCGGGGCTGCCGCCGTACCGCTTCTTTGCTTCGGTCAACGCTGCTTCGAAACAACAATCACTGCCACTGGCTTTTCTTTTCACTGTGCGTAGCCTGCTGCAAGAACTAGCAGGCAAACAGGTTTTGGAAGTACGTGGGCCGGTGCCAGCTTTCATGGAAAAAAAGGCTGGCAGACACCGCGCCCAGCTGCTGCTTGTCGGACAGAGCCGGAGCGCGCTGAACCGTTGCCTGAGTGGGACAGCGAGCCAGGTGCGCAAGATGAAAAAAAACAGAAATCTCCATTGGTATATCGATGTTGATCCGATGGAAATGATTTGAGAAAAGCGCAACATCTCTTGATCACTGTGTCTGAAATAGACAAGCTGCCACTCCCAGAACATTAGAGAAAGCCGTTGGCAAATTGCGGGAAACAAAAACCTGCGTTTTGCTCAAATACTGCTTGCCCCTGCCATCACGCCGGAGCTGGACAACCGTTCGCTGGATTTACCTGCGGACCAAGCTCGGTTGGGCACGGAAACACGCAAAATTCTGCAACGGCTGAGAACCGGGAATCCTGCTTGAACAATACCGTGCTTGCAGATCAGCCTTTTTCGAAAACATCGTACACAATGGCAGCAATCTGCCTCGCCAGAAATGGCGGAACTGCGTTGCCGACCTGAACGTATTGCTGTGTTCTAGGCCCCATGAACATATAATTGTCCGGGAATGTCTGCAACCTGGCAGCTTCCCTTAGCGACAAGGTTCTACACTGAACGGGGTCCGGGTGAATGGAATAATGTCCGTCCTTGGAAATATGGCTAGTTATCGTAGTGGATGAACCGATTAAGGGAACATTGCGAAAAATTATGATCCCTTGGATTTCAATCTTGCTGAAAAGAAGCATTTCCCATAGGTAGAAAAGAATATTACCGTTCGGCACCTGGAAAGAAACAATCTGAAAGTCGAAGTAAGGGCAACCGATTTCGAACTCAGGATCCCCGGATTCTCCGTTGTCTGCCCTCTTATTTCGATTCGCAGGTAAAGACGCGTGATCGCGAAAAGACTGGCGGAGAAGCACTTCCAGAACCGAAAGTTCTGCTCTCCAGGAAAGGATGCCTGACGAATAATTCACATGATGTTTCTGTTGATTTACGAAAACAGTTCAGAGATGGATATTATTTCGGCAAATACTTGGTGGGCCAGTTCGACAACAACTTCGATAAAGATTGCTACAAGCGTGCAGGGTTGTGGACATGGTTGGCATTGGCGTATTTCTCCCAGTTGAGGGGCAAATCCACGCAGCGTGAAGAACATTTCGTTCTCCGCGAGTCGGGAAAGGGCCCAGGCTCGAGATGCTTGGCGTACAGACATTCCGTGCGCACCGTTTTCAATCTCGTGAAGAAGCATGGAGAAGACGCGAAGTTCTTTGTCTCCAAACGTGGAATGCATGCGTTTGGCTCGGTTATGGAAGACATCACGAGCGACCCGAAAATTGTTCACAATGAATCATTGCTCAAACTGATTTTTTTTATGTACCGTGCCGAGGATGGCTATGCGAAGCGTGGAACAGCTGGCAAAGGCCGCGGCGCCCTTCGTCGCTTGACCGATGGCTATCTCCCAAGAATCAAACTGACCTATGACGTGGACATCATGGAACCCAAGGAGATAATGGACCTTTGTGGCAAAGAGTTTGAACACCATCAAAGAAAGTAGTTCGACAATCAGGTAGCCGTGCCAATTCTGGTGCGATGGGGGTTCCCGTGCCGGGTTTCCAACCTGAACTGGGCGAACCGGAAGGTTCTGGCATGGTGACTGCCGCACGTCTTGGATAACTGTTTCTGTGTCGAACCGTTGAATAAGATACTCTAGCAACAACGTCAGCCCGAGAAATTCAACAGCGATCAAGGTCGCCAATTTACCAACCTGACCCTCACCGAAAAAATTCCGGCACTCGCTCAAATACGAGAAAATCTCTCAGTCTCGGCGTTGTATTTTGCTAAAAGGACAGGAACTTTATTGCCTGTCGTTTGCTCCAAGTTTGTTTTTGCGCAGGAAACCCTTGCTTGCTCGGCAGAAGACATAACCCCGTGACGAAGTCAACCTCAGCGGGAGGGGATCCTGAACCACTGGTCCTCATCTGGGAAATGATCATCACCGGCAACGACGAGCCACTTTCTTTCACGATTGTAACCTCCAGACCTACTGTGAAACGAGTTGACAGCAGGCATCCCAGTTGAAAATCACGGCATCTTGGCAGCACGCAAAAGTGCTTAAAAATCACCGTCCGCCCCCCCTTGCAGGCCAAGCCAACAAACCCCAAACGGAGCGAAATCCATGATCCCCATATCCGCTGTTTTTACTCCGTCGGAAGCCGGCATTTTTATCTTGCTTTGGCACCACAAAAAAACTTGGTGAGCTTGCTCTATGGCGCTTTCTGCAGACGAGGCGAACTGTGAATTCCGAGAGTTGCCGGACATGTGTGTCCGCCAGTGACGGATTGGTATCAGAATGGGGAAGTTCAAGCACACCACAAGCAACCCGTGGCACTTGGCAAGACAGCAAATGCCCAACAATGTTCCGTAGTTCATGACAAATCCAAGTCTTTCTACCCGCACTAGGAATAATGCCTGGGCACACAGAATTAAGGATAAGGAAAGACTTTGCATCTTCCTTTCCGTACACTAGGGTTTCCAAGGGTAGTTTCGAGACCGCTGCATACGCTCTTGCGATCCCGCTGAAGTGTGTCGGAACTGGCATCAATGGAGACGCACGTGACAGTCCTAGCCTGCCTGGCTTACTTGGAGCAAGCCGAGGTGTCTTTCTTTTACCTGGTCTCCTTCCGTTCCTGCATCTTCATGCAGGGTGTGGCTGATTCCAGGGGATGGGCATAGGGACGACAGATGGCACAAACGAAGCAGAAATTTCAGTCTTTGCGTTGCGGAAAGTACAAAACACCAAGCTTCACCAAGTAAAGATTCTTGATTAGTGATTGGCCGAAAAATACAGTTCGGTGAAATTCTTCATTTCTGTTACACAAAACCTGAATTCATCCTCTGTGAGTCTCCCATAGTCAGAAGGGACACGGTCGTATTGCTCTCTGTGACCTTCAAGTCCAGCTTGTCCAAGTTCCACGTCCAATGCAGCCAATATGTCCTCTTTGCTCTTACCGGCCTGAAAATGTTTTTTCAGTAATCCATCAACGAGTACGGAAAGTTTACTGCCAGGCAGTCGACAAGTAGCAGTTGTGTATTCAGGAGGAACGTCCTCAAAACCCCAACCCCTCAAGTCTTCGCTCACACCTAAGTGCGAGAACTTAACGAAGTGCGAGAACTTAACTTCGCTCATTTCAAAAGAGAAAAGGTTCGTGTGTTCGTCTTTAGGTGCAACGAGAAACAGGTAGCTAAGAATGCAATTTATGTCACTTTTTCTTGTGCACACAGGGTCAGATCTCTCTCTTCCACATCCCTGGCCTATTTTTTGCGAGATTTTTTTGCACAGAACTTCTGATCCTGTGAGCTCTTCCCCTCCTGACACCATGCTCCTCTTCAAGGCAAGGTCAGGGGGCAAGGCAAGTGCATGGCCTCCCCAACCTTCAAACGTGAATACATTCCTGAATTGTTGTCCCGCAATGTCTGGTCCTTTCTCTTTCCAAAAAGAATCGTAAACACCGTTCCCCTCTGGCCATTGCTTGTTCTCAACCCCTGCTGACTGAACCACTTCGGTGCCCGCAGTACCCGTCACCCGGGGCTCTTTCACATCACCAATATCAGGAACAGTAGCCCCTGTTTGCCTGCCTGCTGTTCTACCACTGGCAGTCAGGTTTTCATCTCCCCCGTCAACGAGCGGCGCGACAAGGGAAAAGAGGTGAGCATTAAACTGTCTTCTGTTGCTGACAAGAGCATCTTGATCTTGAACCGCACCTGAACCGGTTTGCCCGCCCAATCCTTCCAGAATTTTTCTTCGAACCTCACGCACCTCATTGCGGTAGACGCTACTGAACTGGTAGCGCAGGCAGTGCACAGTCCAGGTAAAGAAGGACCTCTTGCAGACCACCACTTTTTCATTATTTTGTCCGTCTATCAGGTCCAGACGGGCAAATCTGGCGCTCCCCAATTGACTTCTTGCGTTGTCGTCTAATTTCACATTCACATCCTCCTTTTTCTCACGACCAAGCACGACCAAGCCCGTGACTTATGCCGCCATTCTACCATTTTACCACTACATACGTGGTTGAGCCAGGAGAAATCTTAGGGAATTCTGATTTAATCGGCAGTCGTACCAAATTTTGAGGGTTTTTGGCTTGACTAGAATCCAAAAAACCAACAATGGCAGACGCGAAACGAATCCTCTTTTACCCCAATACCGAGCCATTTATGTGAGCGTTCTTGTTCATTAACTGCATTCCTGACTCGATCCGATTCACCAAAGCACCCGCGCATAACTGTCTGGAACAGCAGGATTCAGGCAACAGGAACCTTTGGGAACGGCAAGGACACTGAAGCAGGAAATCCTGGAATTTCAAAGGTATCGTGCAGTAACAGTCATTTCTATCTTGCTTTGGCACCACAAAAAAACTTGGTGAGCTTGCTCTATGGCGCTTTCTGCAGACGAGGCGAACTGTGAATTCCAAGAGCTGCCGGATATGTGTGTCCGCCAGTGACGGATTGGTATCAGAATGGGGAAGTTCAAGCACACCACAAGCAACCCGTGGCACTTGGCAAGACAGCAAATGCCCAACAATGTTCCGTAGTTCATGACAAATCCAAGTCTTTCTACCCGCACTAGGAATAATGCCTGGGCACACAGAATTAAGGATAAGGAAAGACTTTGCATCTTCCTTTCCGTACACTAGGGTTTCCAAGGGTAGTTTCGAGACCGCTGCATACGCTCTTGCGATCCCGCTGAAGTGTGTCGGAACTGGCATCAATGGAGACGCACGTGACAGTCCTAGCCTGCCTGGCTTTACTTGGAGCAAGCCGAGGTGTCTTTCTTTTACCTGGTCTCCTTCCGTTCCTGCATCTTCATGCAGGGTGTGGCTGATTCCAGGGGATGGGCATAGGGACGACAGATGGCACAAACGAAGCAGAAATTTCAGTCTTTGCGTTGCGGAAAGTACAAAACACCAAACTTCACCAAGTAAAGATTCTTGATTAGTGATTGGCCGAAAAATACAGTTCGGTGAAATTCTTCATTTCTGTTACACAAAACCTGAACTCATCCTCTGTGAGTCTCCCATGGTCAGAAGGGACACGGCCGTATTGCTCTCTGTGACCTTCAAGTCCAGCTTGTCCAAGTTCCACGTCCAATGCAGCCAATATGTCCTCTTTGCTCTTACCGGCCTGAAAATGTTTTTTCAGTAATCCATCAACGAGTACGGAAAGTTTACTGCCAGGCAGTCGACAAGTAGCAGTTGTGTATTCAGGAGGAACGTCCTCAAAACCCCAACCCCCCAAGTCTTCGCTCACACCTAAGTGCGAGAACTTAACTTCTCTCATTTCAAAAGAGAAAAGGTTCGTGTGTTCGTCTTTAGGTGCAACGAGAAACAGGTAGCTAAGAATGCAATTTATGTCACTTTTTCTTGTGCACACAGGGTCAAATCTCTCTCTTCCCCATCCCAGGCCTATTTCTTGCGAGATTTTTTTGCACAGAACTTCTGATCCTGTGAGCTCTTCCCCTCCTGACACCATGCTCCTCTTCAAGGCAAGGTCAGGGGGCAAGGCAAGTGCATGGCCTCCCAAACCTTCAAACGTGAATACATTCCTGAATTGTTGTCCCGCAATGTCTGGTCCTTTCTCTTTCCAAAAAGAATCGTAAACACCGTTCCCCTCTGGCCATTGCTTGTTCTCAACCCCTGCTGACTGAACCACTTCGGTGCCCGCAGTACCCGTCACCCGGGGCTCTTTCACATCACCAATATCAGGAACAGTAGCCCCTGTTTGCCTGCCTGCTGTTCTACCACTGGCAGTCAGGTTTTCATCTCCCCCGTCAACGAGCGGCGCGACAAGGGAAAAGAGGTGAGCATTAAACTTTCTTCTGTTGCTGACAAGAGCATCTTGATCTTGAACCGCACCTGAACCGGTTTGCCCGCCCAATCCTTCCAGAATTTTTCTTCGAACCTCACGCACCTCATTGCGGTAGACGCTACTGAACTGGTAGCGCAGGCAGTGCACAGTCCAGGTAAAGAAGGACCTCTTGCAGACCACCACTTTTTCATTATTTTGTCCGTCTATCAGGTCCAGACGGGCAAATCTGGCGCTCCCCAATTGACTTCTTGCGTTGTCGTCTAATTTCACATTCACATCCTCCTTTTTCTCACGACCAAGCACGACCAAGCCCGTGACTTATGCCGCCATTCTACCATTTTACCACTACATACGTGGTTGAGCCAGGAGAAATCTTAGGGAATTCTGATTTAATCGGCAGTCGTACCAAATTTTGAGGGTTTTTGGCTTGACTAGAATCCAAAAAACCAACAATGGCAGACGCGAAACGAATCCTCTTTTACCCCAATACCGAGCCATTTATGTGAGCGTTCTTGTTCATTAACTGCATTCCTGACTCGATCCGATTCACCAAAGCACCCGCGCATAACTGTCTGGAACAGCAGGATTCAGGCAACAGGAACCTTTGGGAACGGCAAGGACACTGAAGCAGGAAATCCTGGAATTTCAAAGGTATCGTGCAGTAACAGTCATTTCTATCTTGCTTTGGCACCACAAAAAAACTTGGTGAGCTTGCTCTATGGCGCTTTCTGCAGACGAGGCGAACTGTGAATTCCAAGAGCTGCCGGACATGTGTGTCCGCCAGTGACGGATTGGTATCAGAATGGGGAAGTTCAAGCACACCACAAGCAACCCGTGGCACTTGGCAAGACAGCAAATGCCCAACAATGTTCCGTAGTTCATGACAAATCCAAGTCTTTCTACCCGCACTAGGAATAATGCCTGGGCACACAGAATTAAGGATAAGGAAAGACTTTGCATCTTCCTTTTCGTACACTAGGGTTTCCAAGGGTAGTTTCGAGACCGCTGCATACGCTCTTGCGATCCCGCTGAAGTGTGTCGGAACTGGCATCAATGGAGACGCACGTGACAGTCCTAGCCTGCCTGGCTTTACTTGGAGCAAGCCGAGGTGTCTTTCTTTTACCTGGTCTCCTTCCGTTCCTGCATCTTCATGCAGGGTGTGGCTGATTCCAGGGGATGGGCATAGGGACGACAGATGGCACAAACGAAGCAGAAATTTCAGTCTTTGCGTTGCGGAAAGTACAAAACACCAAGCTTCACCAAGTAAAGATTCTTGATTAGTGATTGGCCGAAAAATACAGTTCGGTGAAATTCTTCATTTCTGTTACACAAAACCTGAATTCATCCTCTGTGAGTCTCCCATAGTCAGAAGGGACACGGTCGTATTGCTCTCTGTGGCCTTCAAGTCCAGCTTGTCCAAGTTCCACGTCCAATGCGACCAATATGTCCTCTTTGCTCTTACCGGCCTGAAAATGTTTTTTCAGTAATCCATCAACGAGTACGGAAAGTTTACTGCCAGGCAGTCGACAAGTAGCAACTAGGGATCCAGGAGGAGCGTTCTCTAAACCCCAACCCTCCAACTCTTCGTTCAAACCTGAGCCTGAGTACTTGAAGTTAACTTCTCTAATTTGAGAAGAGAAAAGGTTCGTGTGTTCGTCTTTAGGTGCAACGAGAAACAGGTAGCTAAGAATGCAATTTATGTCACTTTTTCTTGTGTACACAGGGTCAGATCTCTCTCTTCCCCATCCCTGGCCTATTTTTTGCGAGATTTTTTTGCACAGAACTTCTGATCCTGTGAGCTCTTCCCCTCCTGACACCATGCTCCTCTTCAAGGCAAGTTCAGGGGCTGCAATTTTATCATCAGAAGTTCCCAAACGACTAAACGTGAATACATTCCTGAATTGTTGTCCCGCAATGTCTGGCCCTTTCTCTTTCCAAAAAGAATCGTAAACACCGTCCCCCTCTGGCCATTGCTTGTTCTCAACCCCTGCTGACTGAACCACTTCGGTGCCCGCAGTACCCGTCACCCGGGGCTCTTTCACATCACCAATATCAGGAACAGTAGCCCCTGTTTGCCTGCCTGCTGTTCTACCACTGGCAGTCAGGTTTTCATCTCCCCCGTCAACGAGCGGCGCGACAAGGGAAAAGAGGTGAGCATTAAACTTTCTTCTGTTGCTGACAAGAGCATCTTGATCTTGAACCGCACCTGAACCGGTTTGCCCGCCCAATCCTTCCAGAATTTTTCTTCGAACCTCACGCACCTCATTGCGGTAGACGCTACTGAACTGGTAGCGCAGGCAGTGCACAGTCCAGGTAAAGAAGGACCTCTTGCAGACCACCACTTTTTCATTATTTTGTCCGTCTATCAGGTCCAGACGGGCAAATCTGGCGCTCCCCAATTGACTTCTTGCGTTGTCGTCTAATTTCACATTCACATCCTCCTTTTTCTCACGACCAAGCACGACCAAGCCCGTGACTTATGCCGCCATTCTACCATTTTACCACTACATACGTGGTTGAGCCAGGAGAAATCTTAGGGAATTCTGATTTAATCGGCAGTCGGACCAAATTTTGAGGGTTTTTGGCTTGACTAGAATCCAAAAAACCAACAATGGCAGACGCGAAACGAATCCTCTTTTACCCCAATACCGAGCCATTTATGTGAGCGTTCTTGTTCATTAACTGCATTCCTGATTCGATCCGATTCACCAAAGCACCCGCGCATAACTGTCTGGAACAGCAGGATTCAGGCAACAGGAACCTTTGGGAACGGCAAGGACACTGAAGCAGGAAATCCTGGAATTTCAAAGGTATCGTGCAGTAACAGTCATTTCTATCTTGCTTTGGCACCACAAAAAAACTTGGTGAGCTTGCTCTATGGCGCTTTCTGCAGACGAGGCGAACTGTGAATTCCAAGAGCTGCCGGACATGTGTGTCCGCCAGTGACGGATTGGTATCAGAATGGGGAAGTTCAAGCACACCACAAGCAACCCGTGGCACTTGGCAAGACAGCAAATGCCCAACAATGTTCCGTAGTTCATGACAAATCCAAGTCTTTCTACCCGCACTAGGAATAATGCCTGGGCACACAGAATTAAGGATAAGGAAAGACTTTGCATCTTCCTTTTCGTACACTAGGGTTTCCAAGGGTAGTTTCGAGACCGCTGCATACGCTCTTGCGATCCCGCTGAAGTGTGTCGGAACTGGCATCAATGGAGACGCACGTGACAGTCCTAGCCTGCCTGGCTTTACTTGGAGCAAGCCGAGGTGTCTTTCTTTTACCTGGTCTCCTTCCGTTCCTGCATCTTCATGCAGGGTGTGGCTGATTCCAGGGGATGGGCATAGGGACGACAGATGGCACAAACGAAGCAGAAATTTCAGTCTTTGCGTTGCGGAAAGTACAAAACACCAAACTTCACCAAGTAAAGATTCTTGATTAGTGATTGGCCGAAAAATACAGTTCGGTGAAATTCTTCATTTCTGTTACACAAAACCTGAATTCATCCTCTGTGAGTCTCCCATGGTCAAAAGGGACACGGCCGTATTGCTCTCTGTGGCCTTCAAGTCCAGCTTGTCCAAGTTCCACGTCCAATGCGACCAATATGTCCTCTTTGCTCTTACCGGCCTGAAAATGTTTTTTCAGTAATCCATCAACGAGTACGGAAAGTTTACTGCCAGGCAGTCGACAAGTAGCAACTAGGGATCCAGGAGGAGCGTTCTCTAAACCCCAACCCTCCAACTCTTCGTTCAAACCTGAGCCTGAGTACTTGAAGTTAACTTCTCTAATTTGAGAAGAGAAAAGGTTCGTGTGTTCGTCTTTAGGTGCAACGAGAAACAGGTAGCTAAGAATGCAATTTATGTCACTTTCTTGTGTACACAGGGTCAGATCTCTCTCTTCCCCATCCCAGGCCTATTTTTTGCGAGATTTTTTTGCACAGAACTTCTGATCCTGTGAGCTCTCCCCCTCCTGACACTATGCTCCTCTTCAAGGCAAGGTCAGGGGCTGTAATTTTTTCATCACCAGAAGATTCAGAATTTGTAAACGTGAATATATTCCCGAATTGTTGTCCCGCAATGTCTGGTCCTTTCTCTTTCCAAAAAGAATCGTAAACACCGTCCCCCTCTGGCCATTGCTTGTTCTCAACCCCTGCTGACTGAACCACTTCGATGCCCACAGTACCCGTCACCCGGTGCTCTTGCACATCATCAACACCAGGAACAGGAACCTCTGTTTGCCTGTCTGCTGTTTTATCACTGGCAGTCAGGTTTTCATCTCCCCTGTCAACGGTCAACTCGACAAGGGAAAAGAGGTGCGCATTAAACTTTCTTCTGTTGCTGACAAGAGCATCTTGATCTTGAACTCCACCTGAACCGGTTTGCCCGCCCAATCCTTCCAGAATTTTTCTTCGAACCTCACGCACCTCATTGCGGTAGACGCTACTGAACTGGTAGCGCAGGCAGTGCACAGTCCAGGTAAAGAAGGACCTCTTGCAGACCACCACTTTTTCATTATTTTGTCCGTCTATCAGGTCCAGACGGGCAAATCTGGCGCTCCCCAATTGACTTCTTGCGTTGTCGTCTAATTTCACATTCACATCCTCCTTTCTCTCACGACCAAGCCCGTGACTTATGCCGCCATTTTACCACTACATACGTGGTTGAGCCAGGAGAAATCTTAGGGAATTCTGATTTAATCGGCAGTCGGACCAAATTTTGAGGGTTTTTGGCTTGACTAGAATCCAAAAAACCAACAATGGCAGACGCGAAACGAATCCTCTTTTACCCCAATACCGAGCCATTTATGTGAGCGTTCTTGTTCATTAACTGCATTCCTGACTCGATCCGATTCACCAAAGCACCCGCGCATAACTGTCTGGAACAGCAGGATTCAGGCAACAGGAACCTTTGGGAACGGCAAGGACACTGAAGCAGGAAATCCTGGAATTTCAAAGGTATCGTGCAGTAACAGTCATTTCTATCTTGCTTTGGCACCACAAAAAAACTTGGTGAGCTTGCTCTATGGCGCTTTCTGCAGACGAGGCGAACTGTGAATTCCAAGAGCTGCCGGACATGTGTGTCCGCCAGTGACGGATTGGTATCAGAATGGGGAAGTTCAAGCACACCACAAGCAACCCGTGGCACTTGGCAAGACAGCAAATGCCCAACAATGTTCCGTAGTTCATGACAAATCCAAGTCTTTCTACCCGCACTAGGAATAATGCCTGGGCACACAGAATTAAGGATAAGGAAAGACTTTGCATCTTCCTTTTCGTACACTAGGGTTTCCAAGGGTAGTTTCGAGACCGCTGCATACGCTCTTGCGATCCCGCTGAAGTGTGTCGGAACTGGCATCAATGGAGACGCACGTGACAGTCCTAGCCTGCCTGGCTTTACTTGGAGCAAGCCGAGGTGTCTTTCTTTTACCTGGTCTCCTTCCGTCCCTGCATCTTCATGCAGGGTGTGGCTGATTCCAGGGGATGGGCATAGGGACGACAGATGGCACAAACGAAGCAGAAATTTCAGTCTTTGCGTTGCGGAAAGTACAAAACACCAAGCTTCACCAAGTAAAGATTCTTGATTAGTGATTGGCCGAAAAATACAGTTCGGTGAAATTCTTCATTTCTGTTACACAAAACCTGAACTCATCCTCTGTGAGTCTCCCATGGTCAGAAGGGACACGGCCGTATTGCTCTCTGTGACCTTCTTCAAGTTCCACGTCCAATGCGACCAATATGTCCTCTTTGCTCTTACCGGCCTGAAAATGTTTTTTCAGTAATCCATCAACGAGTACGGAAAGTTTACTGCCAGGCAGTTGACAAGTAGCAAATTGGGATCCAGGAGGAGCGTTCTCTAAACCCCAACCCTCCAAGCGTTTGTTCAAAGCAACTACGGACAAGTAGTTAACTTCCGAAATTTCATAAGAGAAAAGGTTCCTGTATTCGTCTTTAGGTGCAACGAGAAACAGGTAGCTAAGAATGCAATTTATGTCACTTTCTGTAGGGTAAGTAAGTTTCGAGGCTATTTTTTGCGAGATTTTTTTGCACAGAACTTCTGATCCTGTGAGCTCTCCCCCTCCTGACACTATGCTCCTCTTCAAGGCAAGGTCAGGAGCTGTAATTTTTTCATCACCAGAAGATTCAGAATTTGTAAACGTGAATATATTCCCGAATTGTTGTCCCGCAATGTCTGGTCCTTTCTCTTTCCAAAAAGAATCGTAAACACCGTTCCCCTCTGGCCATTGCTTGTTCTCAACCCCTGCTGACTGAACCACTTCGATGCCCACAGTACCCGTCACCCGGTGCTCTTGCACATCATCAACACCAGGAACAGGAACCTCTGTTTGCCTGTCTGCTGTTTTATCACTGGCAGTCAGGTTTTCATCTCCCCTGTCAACGGTCAACTCGACAAGGGAAAAGAGGTGCGCATTAAACTTTCTTCTGTTGCTGACAAGAGCATCTTGATCTTGAACTCCACCTGAACCGGTTTGCCCGCCCAATCCTTCCAGAATTTTTCTTCGAACCTCACGCACCTCATTGCGGTAGACGCTACTGAACTGGTAGCGCAGGCAGTGCACAGTCCAGGTAAAGAAGGACCTCTTGCAGACCACCACTTTTTCATTATTTTGTCCGTCTATCAGGTCCAGACGGGCAAATCTGGCGCTCCCCAATTGACTTCTTGCGTTGTCGTCTAATTTCACATTCACATCCTCCTTTCTCTCACGACCAAGCCCGTGACTTATGCCGCCATTTTACCACTACATACGTGGTTGAGCCAGGAGAAATCTTAGGGAATTCTGATTTAATCGGCAGTCGGACCAAATTTTGAGGGTTTTTGGCTTGACTAGAATCCAAAAAACCAACAATGGCAGACGCGAAACGAATCCTCTTTTACCCCAATACCGAGCCATTTATGTGAGCGTTCTTGTTCATTAACTGCATTCCTGACTCGATCCGATTCACCAAAGCACCCGCGCATAACTGTCTGGAACAGCAGGATTCAGGCAACAGGAACCTTTGGGAACGGCAAGGACACTGAAGCAGGAAATCCTGGAATTTCAAAGGTATCGTGCAGTAACAGTCATTGCTTTCGCAGCGGCTTTCATCAACACCTTGGTTAATGGCGACAGTTCAAGCGCACCAGCACGCTCAGCCATTCCTGCATGTTGTTTTTCGTCATCGCGCATTTGCTGCAAGACTTTCCGTGTCACGACGTCATTTTTCGGTATCTGCCGCAAATGAGATTCCAGATGTTCCACAACCTGCATTTCCGTTTCCCTGACAAAGCCAAAATTGGCACGGTCGCTGGACAGGCTGACTGCCATGCCGATCACCAAAGACCCAAAATGCCAAAAAAATGACAGGCGGCTTGGGCGGGTAGCCAATTCATCCAGTCGTTGCTCGCACCAGGCCAAGTGTTCTTTTTCTTCTTCGGCACTTTCGCGAAATCGCTGCAAAGTTTCTTCGTCGCGGGCGAAAATCATTTGACCGTGGTACAGACCCTGTGCGGCAAGTTCACCGGCGTGGTTGATACGCATCAGTTGGCCGGAAAGCTGCTTTTGTTTTTCACTCAAGCTGTCGGGCAGTTCACCACCGGGCATGGGACGCACGGGAACATGTTTGCCGGTACTTGCGTACAGCAGGTTCCCCGCAGCTTCAAGCCATTGATCGATGCGGTTGTACTTTCTCACGGCTCTGTGTTCCTATGCTGCCGGGCCAGCAAAGTCACCGGATGCAGGACTTCCATTGCCCTGCCGGTCCGCCGCAACAGTTGCCGCAAATGCAAAGCACAACCTACGTTGGTGGTCAGTAGCGTGTCTGCATTCAAAAACGCCGGATCGCCAAGCAAGGCAGATGCCATTTTGTCGGCTGTTTCTGGCCGGGCGAGTGTATGCAGTCCCGCGGCACCGCAACAACCGTGATGCATGATCGGTATCGCGAACCGAAGACCAGGCACCTTGGATAACAGTTTTGCGGGGGCCTGGCGTATTTTCTCTGGCAGGTTACGCATGGTGCAGGGCAAATGCAAAACGATTTGTCTTCCTTCCCAAGGCCTGAAACGCAAGGCATCCAACCGCCTGACCAGCATGGCGTTTATGTCCTCATGTTTCACGCCGAGGACTTCCTGATTTTCTGACAGCTCACGACCACAACCACTGGCGCAACTCACCAAGACCTCAGCTTCGGAAAGAGCCAAACGATTCTGCGCCTGAAACGCTTCCGTACGTTGCGGCATCCCATAGTGACGGTGCAGGCTGCCACAGCAACCTTGTCGTCTGGGAATCACGACCTCATAACCCACCGCCGCCAACAGATAATGACCATCCACCAAGGTTTGCGCGTCAATTTCCGCGGCAACGCAACCGGTAAACAGAGCAACCTTCCCTTTGCAATGCGCCACCGTTTTTGGCAATACCCCCGCTTGTGAAGGCAACATGGACACCATCCGAAACCAGCGCGGAAACTTTTTCGCAAGACGGGAATGTGGCACCATAAAACCGCCACCGACACGCAGGTACAGCCGCAATAAAACACCGGCCAGCCGCAACAAAAAAGGTACCCTCGTAAGACGGTCAAGCCATTTAGGAATGCTTGTCAGTTCAACACCACGTTCCTGCAATGCGGTGCGCGTTGCATCAATCATTTTCATGTAAGGCACATCTACTGGGCACTCCGCTTCGCACCTGCCGCATCCCAAACAGCCATCCAGGTGTGAAACAAAGCCCGCATCCACCGGAATCTGCCCCGCCGCGAACGCCCCCATCAACGCAATCCGCCCGCGAGGTGAGTCGCCTTCATTCTGCTGCAAGGAATACGTCGGGCAGTGCACAAGACACAACCCGCAACGCACGCACATATCGGCATCACCCGCCAGTTTCTTCGCAAAATCTGTTGTTTTTTCTCCCATGCCCCTAGAACTTTAACGGTTGACCGCCCCTACCCCTCTGGAAGCCACCCCGCCGCGAACGCCCCCATCAACGCAATCCGGCCGCGAGGTGAATCGCCTTCATTCTGCTGCAAGGAACAAGTCGGGCAGTGCGCAAGACACAACCCGCAACGCACGCACATGTCGGCATCGCCCGCCAGTTTCTTCGCAAAATCTGTCGTTTTTTCTCCCATGCCCCTAGAGCTTTAACGGTTGACCGCCCCTACCCCTCTGGAATCAGCTGTCGCAACGACGAGTCCAAGCTCGCGCCGGCTTCCCGAGAGAAGTGCGGTTCTGAATAACGGACATTATCAGAAGCGCTTCACGATGATTTACAGGGCCTGCCATGCCGGTGCGACATATCCAATTTTCTGGTTTGCTGCCGGAACCATTTCGCCAACAGCCACCCCCATCCATCAGGATATTTTCGATGGTGCCCGTCGTGAAACCTCTTTGTTGCCATCCGAACAAGAGAACTCTCACATTCTCGGCCACGTCTTTCTTTCTGAGATTTTCAACCAGCTGACCACGCGCAAAGCGACCGCAACTCTTTACCGGGAGCAATACAAACAGGCTCAGGACCTGCATCTGTTTATTCGATCACCGCCGACATCCAGTATGCTTGCGTGAAATCAGACGCACCGCAAACACCCCGACCTGTGGAACGTGTTGGTCAAAACCATCCTGCGAACTGGACTTGCATCCCACCGAAGTATAACCTCGTATCGCTTGCCGCGGTGCGGGCCGGACAGGCGGTGGCCGGCTGCCAGACAGCAGGCAGCCACTGGCACTTGATGGAACGCTGTCGTTGCCACAGTCCTTGCCGATGTTGATTTGCCGTTTTTCCCCCGCGGACCGGCAGGTACAGAACCCAAAACACTTGCAAATAAATATAATTCCCGCCTACAACATGAATGCCAGTTCTCTGGAGACTGGCACTGGCAGTTTCCCATGTAAAAGGGAGAAAGTTTTATGAACGCAACCGGCTATGCGCTGATTGCAAACGCCTTGATCGGTATTGTATTGCTGCTCGGCTTTTTGGGGTTGCATCTGATCGCCAACGCCAGCCGGTTTCTTATTGCCACCACTGCGATTGCCATCGGCGCCATGATTGCCGTTGTGTTTTTTGAAATCATGCCGGAAGCAATCGAGGCTCTTGAATCTCGTGAATTTGCAACACTGATGGTCATCGGGATTGGCGTTTCATACATGCTCGAACTGGTGCTGCACTTCCATCATTGCCACGACATTCACGAAGACCACATGCATCATGCCGAAGAACATACCAAGGCTGGGGTGATGTTTTTTGGCACTTTTCTGCACAATTTCCTTCACGGAGTTTTCCTGCTCGCCGCGTTCAGCGTTGGAGAAGGGCTCGGTTGGGTGCTGACTGTGGCAATTATGCTCCACGCAATCCCGCAAAATCTGGCAAATTTTTTAATGAACCAGCGCAACTGGATGGTTGCCTCGCTGACCGCTTTCAGCGGCGTATTCGGGGTCCTGGTATTTATGCCTCTGAGCGACCAGTTGCAGGCATTTCAGGCACAGCTTATTGCGTTTGCCTGTGGCGTTCTGGTATACCTTGCCATGTCTGATTTACTGCCCATGGTCAACGAAAAAAGCTTGCGTTTCCAGCGCCTGAAATACTCTCTGCTGATCGGGGTCGGAATGCTACTGCCCGGCATCACCGATTTGCTGTTCCACAGCCACGGTTAATCTGGCAACAGGCATCTTTCATCATCCTTGGCAAAGCGTCTGCCCATCTGCCGACAAGGAGCTTGGGCACAGATGCCACAACAGGTTTCGCTATCCCGAACCGTTTAGTAAAAAAAGCGGATACGCTGGATTCTGGGATTCTCGGGAATATTGATACCCAAGTTTCTTGAACAGCTTTTCCAGTTTGTCCACTTCCCCGCGCGGAACCTGCATGCCCACCAATACTCGTCCGTAGGCTGCACCGTGGTTGCGATAATGAAAAAGGCTGATATTCCAGTCGCAGCCGATCTTTTCCAGGAACTCGAGCAAAGCTCCGGGACGCTCGGGAAATACCAGTCTATACAGTTGTTCTTCAGGCACGGGAGCAACACGCCCTCCAATCATGTGTCGCAAATGCAACCTGGCCATCTCGTTGTCGGATAAATCCAGCACAGAAAATCCTTGTTTTTCCAGTTTTCGGATGACTTTATTTTTTTCGCTTACGCCATCCTGGAACCGGATACCGGCGAAAACCTGGGCCTGCCTGCTGTCCGCATAACGATAATTGAATTCCGTAACCATGCGAGGTCCGATGAGCCGGCAAAACTTCAGAAAGCTACCTGGCTTCTCCGGTATCCTCACTGCCAGCAAAGACTCGCGATTATCACCGATTTCCGAACGTTCCACGACATGCTGGAGCCGTTCAAAAGTGATGTTGGCACCAGAAGCGATTGCCACCAGGTCTTTTTTCTGGACTTTCTCACTGGCCACGTACTTTTTCATACCGGCGACTGCAAGTGCTCCTGCCGGTTCCAGAAGCGTGCGTGTGTCCTCGAAGACATCTTTGATCGCGGCGCAGATTTCATCGGTTTTAACCAAGACGACCTGATCCACAAACTCACGAACCAGGGGAAACACTGCTTTCCCAATTTGGCGGATGGCAACTGCATCAGCAAATAGTCCCACCCGCTTCAATTTTACGCGCCGTTGACATCTGAGCGCTTCATGCAAAGTTGGCGAATCTTCCGGCTCAACCCCGATAATTCTGGTCTCCGGGAAACATTTTTTCAAATACACGGAAATGCCAGCAATCAAGCCGCCGCCACCTACCGGAACAAACACTGCGTAAGGAGCTCTTCCGTTGCGTTGCTCACTGATTTCCCGACCTACCGTTCCCTGTCCAACAATAATATCCGGATCATCAAAAGGGGGGATCAAAATCATTTTTTCTCGAGCGGACATTGCCACAGCTTCTTTGGAGGCCTCATCATAGGTATCACCATGGAGCACCACCTTCACTCTGCGGCGTCCGTAGCGTCCGTAGCGCAAAACCGCGTCTACTTTTATCGAAGGCGTGGTTACGGGCATCACGATGACCGCAGAAATGCCGAATTTCCTGGATGCCAAAGCCACACCCTGTGCATGATTACCTGCCGAAACGGCCACCACACCTGCGCTTCGTTCTGCTGCGCTCAAACATGACAACTTGTAATAGGCACCTCGCACTTTGAATGAAAAGACACTCAAGACATCTTCGCGTTTCAAAAAAACGCGATTGCGGAGCCGCTTGGACAAACAAGGTGCAAGGGACAAAGGCGACGGTTCCCCAACTACCTGGGAAATATTCGCGTGCTTGATTCGCTCAAAATAATCTTTGGTTTCCACCGGACAACCTCCATCCTGTATATTACAGTTCGTGCTACCCACAGTAACAGATGCCAGACAGAAATACGCACACAAATTGCAGGCAGCGTGTTCCGCCCTGGAGTTTGTGCGTGACGATCAGCTGGTGGGAATCGGCACCGGCTCCACAGTGAACTGTTTCATTGATGCCTTGGCCGCAAGCGGCCGCAAAATCCGAGCTACGGTTTCCAGTTCCGAAGCCAGCGCCGTCAGGCTACGCTCCCATGGCTTCCCCGTTTGCAGCATGCACGACTACGAAAAACCGGAAATCTACATTGATGGGACAGACGAAGCAGACCCACAGCTACGCCTGATCAAAGGGGGAGGCGGGGCTTTGACCCGGGAAAAAATACTGGCTGAAGCATGTCCGCTGTTTGTGTGCATTGCAGATCAGAGCAAACAGGTCGAAACGCTCGGAAATTTTCCTCTGCCGGTGGAAGTGATCCCCGCCGCCAGACGTCTTGTAATTGACTCCCTTGCCTCAATGTCCGGGGAAGCGTGCGAACGTAAAAACTTTCTCACGGATAATGCTAACATCGTCATCGATGTACGCGGTCTTTCTTTTGCGGATCCCTTGGCGCTGGAAAAGCAGATCACCCTGATTCCCGGGGTCGTCACGGTCGGGCTGTTCGCTCGTCGTGGTGCGGATGTTTTATTGCTCGGAACAGCTTTCGGAGTGAAAAAGTTGTACGCTACTCATTCGGAGAACCGATAACCAGCAACACCCCTTGAAATCAAGGTGGAGGAAAGAATGTTTGAAGGAGAACTAACAAAAATTGTTGAGGCCATATCCTTATATTTTCTTTTGATACTGATTGTTGGCCTGTTCATATTGGTTGCAACACTGATTTACCTCTACATCTCAGATGTCACACAAACAGAGCATGCCATCAGGCGCAATTACCCGGTAATCGGCAGATTGCGCTACCTCTTTGAACACGTGGGTGAATTCTTTCGCCAGTACTTTTTTGCCATGGACCGTGAAGAGCTGCCCTTCAATCGTACTCAACGCAGTTGGGTATATCGTGCCGCAAAGAATGTCGATACCACTGCCGCTTTTGGCTCTACCAAAAATGTTCGAAAAACCGGGACCATATTTTTCGTCAACTGCCCCTTCCCGAGACTCGAGCATGAACATGTGAAGTTGAGAAAAGTCACCATCGGCCCCCATAGCAAAGAGCCCTATGAAACCGCTTCCCTTTTCAATATTTCCGGAATGAGTTTTGGGGCTATTTCACGTCCGGCAGTTATAGCGCTTTCCAACGGTGCCCGTATGGCAGGTTGCTGGATGAACACTGGCGAAGGGGGATTGTCGCCATATCACCTTGAAGGCGGCTGCGACATTGTTTTCCAGATTGGAACCGCCAAATACGGAGTGCGAACACCGACCGGAGAACTTGACGAGAAAAAGCTTGCCGAGATTGCCGCCAGGCCGAACGTGAAAATGATTGAAATAAAAATGAGCCAGGGAGCAAAACCCGGCAAAGGAGGGATGCTCCCCGGCGGGAAGGTCACCGAAGAAATCGCAAAAATTCGCGGGATACCGGCTGGCCAGGATTCGATAAGCCCCAACCGTCACTTAGAAGTAAACAGTCCAGATGCACTTCTTGACACGATCGAGAAAATTCGCGGCATTGCAGGGAAGCCCGTAGGCTTCAAAATAGCGCTCGGTGCTTATGGCTGGTTGGACAAATTCTTCGAATTGATTCACGCACGTGGAATAGAAACAGCCCCTGACTTCATCACCATTGACAGCTCGGAAGGTGGGACCGGAGCAGCACCGCTGGCACTGATTGACGAAATGGGCCTGCCACTCCGCGAAAGTCTGCCGATGATCGTTGACAGATTGTGTGAATATGGTTTGCGCGACCGCATCAAAGTCATTTCTTCGGGAAAATTGATTACCCCGGCAGATGTCGCGTGGGGGTTTTGCCTTGGAACCGACTTCATCACCTCTGCGCGCGGCTTCCTTTTTTCTCTCGGGTGCATCCAAGCGATGCAATGCAACAAGAATACCTGCCCGACCGGAATCACGACCCACAATAAGCGCTTGCAACTTGGGTTGGAACCTACCCAGAAAGCAGTCCGAGTCCGTAACTATGCCAGGCGCATGGAACGCGAAGTTCTGGTGATTGCTCATTCCTGCGGTGTGGATGACCCTCGTGACCTCGGTCGCCACCACGTTCACATCGTGCGTGAAAACGGACTCTCCATAGCGGTCAACGATTTGCATCCGGTTCCCAAACCGAAGCCACAGTTCATGAGTGCCACCAGGCTGCAGTAGCAGGCATTCCTCAGTCGCCCGCCATTTACTTGTGTGCGGCAAATTGTGTGCCTGTACGCCCGGGAACGGGCCAGGGAGCCACGCTTTTTGCACGAAGGAAGAGCCGCTGTCCCGGTTGCTTTCTGTAAACGACTTCCGCCTTTCCAAACAGACAATGCAACAAGAATACCTGCCCGACCGGAATCACGACCCACAATAAGCGCTTGCAACCTGGGTTGGACCCGACCCCGAAAGCAGTCCGAGTCCGTAACTATGCCAGGCGCATGGAACGCGAAGTTCTGGTGATTGCTCATTCCTGCGGTGTGGATGACCCTCGTGAGCTCGGTCGCCACCACGTTCACGTCGTGCGTGAAAACGGACTCTCCATAGCGGTCAACGATTTACATCCGGTTCCCAAACCGAAACCACAGTCCCTGAGTGCCACCAGGCTACAGTAGCAGGCATTCCTCAGGTCGCCCGCCACTTACTTGTGTGCGGCAGTTGTGTGCCTGTACGCCGGGAACGGGCCGGGTAGCCACGCTTTTTACACGAAGGAAGAGCCGCTGTCCCGGTTGCTTTCTGTAAACGACTTCCGCTTTTCCAAACAGACAATGCAACAAGAATACCTGCCCGACCGGAATCACGACCCACAATAAGCGCTTGCAACCTGGGTTGGACCCGACCCCGAAAGCAGTCCGAGTCCGTAACTATGCCAGGCGCATGGAACGCGAAGTTCTGGTGATTGCTCATTCCTGCGGTGCATGCATCTTTTGCCAGCCAGACTGTTTGCCAATCGTCATCTACGACAGGACAAACAAGACCCGGCGGGTTCGCCCTATTCAGAAGTGATGAAGTAATCGCAGACCCAGGGGCAACCCGGGAAGACCATGCGCAGTCAGCGCTTGGAGTATTGTGTAGCTTTGCGGGCTTTGTGTAATCCGACTTTTTTCCTTTCCACGACGCGTGAATCACGCGTCAGAAAGGAGTGCTCACGCAACTTCCGCCGTAAGGTTTCGTCTGAAGCGAGCAATGCCCGTGATATGCCAAGTCGAACTGCACCTGCCTGTCCATTGGGACCACCGCCTTTGACGGTGATATAAAAATCGTACTTGCCAACCGTACCAGTCTCTACCATGGGTTGCATAATCAACATTCGCGCCGTCTCGCGCACAAAGTAGTCTGTCAGCGAACGGGAGTTGACACGGAAAGCACCAAGACCGGGACGCATGAACACCCTTGCCACCGCGGACTTTCGCCGTCCGGTTCCGTAGAAGACCTGATCTCTGTTCGCCATGAAACTAAAGTTGAAAAACCACAGGCTTTTGGGCAGCGTGCGGATGACCATCAGCCGCATAAACATGCAGTTTGCGAAACATTGCCCGCCCCAGAGGGCCTTTGGGCAACATGCCACGCACCGCCAGCTCAATAATCCGGTTCGGGTGCTCGCTCTGCATTTTCGCAAAGCTGGTGGTTTTCAAATTACCGACGTATCCGGTATGACGGTGATACAGCTTGTCAGTAAATTTTTGTCCCGTCACCCGCACCCCGGCTGCGTTTATCACGACCACATGATCCCCCATATCGGCATGCGGCGTATAGACAGGCTTGTGCTTGCCGCGCAGGTGTCGAGCAATTTCAGTTGCCAGCCTGCCGAGCACTTGCCCTTTTGCATCGACTACGCACCAGTCGTGTTTGATGTCGGAAGCCTTTGGACTGTATGTTTTCATGGTTCAAAACGAGCGCACATTATCCGTAAATCGCTGCTTGAACGCAAGCTTCCGTGCACCCCCCGTTTTGCCTGGCCGACACCGGTTCTCCAACACGACTCAAAAAAGTCGTTCGCACGACAACACACAACCCGCCAGAAAGTGCTCACGACGAGGGCGACTATCAACATGCCTGCCAAAACCCCAACACTTCTCGCTGCAAACCTGACGAATCCCTGTCAGAACCTTTTTCTGCAAATAATCCGGAACCAGAAAATTGCTTCTGACAGGCGTGCGCAGGCCGACATTAGAAAATCTGTGTTTTCAGGTAGTTGGCAAGATCCGGGCGAGGAGACGAAAAGCTTGGGCACGATGACTGCAAAGCGACTTGACCTCGGGCGCCATTTCCGCCGCGGTGCACCCATGTTCCGGGAGAAAAAAAACCGGGTCATAGCCGAACCCGTTTCTACCGCTTGGTCTCTCCACTAGGTTCCCCTCCCACGTGGCGCAGCTGATGAGCGGAGTGACATCTCTCGCGCTTTGTACGTAAACAGCAGCACAGTAGAAAAAAGCAGCGGGACGCTTTATAACCAGCTTGCCGATTTCAGCAACCAGTTTTGCAAGGTTTTCTGCATCGTCAGCTGTCGCTCCGGCATAGCGTGCCGAGCGCAGTCCCGGCCCCCCTGCCAAGGCAGGAACAACCAGCCCGGAATCATCAGCAACTGCCGCAAGCCCGGTCTTTGCCGAGGCATGACGAGCCTTGAACAAAGCGTTTTCAACAAAACTGGAACCGTTTTCAGGCAAGGCATCCAGACCAAATTCCGATTGCATGCGCAACTCGTAAGGAGAATCGCCCAGTATTTGTTGCAATTCCACAAATTTCCCGGAGTTGCTGGAGGCCAGAACCAGAACCTTCCGAGACTGCGTCACTTCGAAAGAGCCCGGCATTGCACGGCAATGATTTCCAGCACGCCCTTCAGCCCCAAATCAAGGAGCGCGTCGAGTTCCTCTCTGCGCATGGCGTTGCCTTCGCTTCGGAGATGCTTTGCACTTCCACAAACTTCCAAGAGTTGCTGGAGACCAGAACCAGAACCTTCCGAGACTGCGTCACTTCGAAAGAGCCTGGTATTGCACGGCAATGATTTCCCGCACGCCCTTCAGCCCCAAATCAAGGAGCGCGTCGAGTTCCTCTCTGCGCATGGCGTTGCCTTCGCTTCGGAGATGCTTTGCACTTCCACAAACTTCCAAGAGTTGCTGGAGACCAGAACCAGAACCTTCCGAGACTGCGTCACTTCGAAAGAGCCTGGTATTGCACGGCAATGATTTCCCGCACGCCCTTCAGCCCCAAATCAAGGAGCGCGTCGAGTTCCTCTCTGCGCATGGCGTTGCCTTCGCTTCGGAGATGCTTTGCACTTCCACAAACTTCCAAGAGTTGCTGGAGACCAGAACCAGAACCTTCCGAGACTGCGTCACTTCGAAAGAGCCTGGTATTGCACGGCAATGATTTCCCGCACGCCCTTCAGCCCCAAATCAAGGAGCGCGTCGAGTTCCTCTCTGCGCATGGCGTTGCCTTCGCTTCGGAGATGCTTTGCACTTCCACAAACTTCCAAGAGTTGCTGGAGGCCAGAACCAGAACCTTCCGAGACTGCGTCACTTCGAAAGAGCCTGGTATTGCACGGCAATGATTTCCCGTACGCCCTTCAGCCCCAAATCAAGGAGCGCGTCGAGTTCCTCTCTGCGCATGGCGTTGCCTTCGCTTCGGAGATGCTTTGCACTTCCACAAACTTCCAAGAGTTGCTGGAGGCCAGAACCAGAACCTTCCGAGACTGCGTCACTTCGAAAGAGCCTGGTATTGCACGGCAATGATTTCCCGTACGCCCTTCAGCCCCAAATCAAGGAGCGCGTCGAGTTCCTCTCTGCGCATGGCGTTGCCTTCAGAGGTGCTTTGCACTTCCACGAAGTTGCCGACATCGTTTGCGACGATGTTCATGTCCACCTCAGCTTCTCTATCTTCGGAGTAACTCAAATCGAGAATAGCCTCCCCTTTGTAAATACCTGCCGACACAGCGGCAACCGCGCCATGGATCGGGTTTTTCTTCAACACCGATTTTTTCAAGAGGCTTTGAATCAGATCGTAAAGCGCAACGTATGCCCCATTGATTGCGGCAGTGCGTGTTCCACCATCAGCCTGTATGACGTCGCAGTCCAAAATAATTGTCTTTTCGCCAAGCGCACGCAAATCCATAGAGGCACGCAAGGAGCGACCAATCAAGCGCTGAATTTCCTGGGTACGACCGGATTGCCTTCCCTGCTTGGCTTCACGAGCCGTGCGAGTGTGCGTGGCCCCCGGCAACATGCCGTATTCAGCGGTTACCCAGCCCTGTTTTTTGCCGCGCAAGAACCCGGGCACACGATGCTCAAGGGACGCACAGCAAAGCAGGCAAGTGTTGCCCAATGCAACTTCTACCGAACTGCCTTCGTAATTGGTGTGATTCCTGCTAAAACGCAAGGGTCGCAGCTGGCCGCGTTCTCGACCATCCGCCCGAAGTGCCTGATCAATATACTTGCTTCCCATTGCCCGGTGATTATAGTCGCCCGATTGAGGGGACAGTTTCCCCTCTTGGTGTCAGGTTCGTCCGTCTATACGGCATCGTCATCGGACGCGACACATAAACTTGGAGTAAGTACATGAGCAACAGCATGACTGCTTTTGCCAGGAAAACGGATCAGGAAGGCGGTTTGTTTTGCGAAATGCGTTCCGTAAATCATCGCTACCTGGAAGTTTCAGTGGATATGCCGCATTGGCTACGGCCCTGCGAAACCACTGTCGCAAAGCTGATCCGCCAGCGCTTGGCACGCGGGAAAGTCGATTGCAAGGTTTTCGGCAAAATTACTGCCGGAAACGAAGAAACCCTGACAATAAACAAACCTCTGCTTAAACAACTTGTCGGAGCACTTGCGAAAGTTGAAGGGTCCATACTTGCTGAGGGGATGAGCCATCCACCGGGTGCCGCGATGGAAATCCTGCGTTGGCCAGGAATGGTTATGACATCGGGGTCTCTTCCGGCGGACTTGGAAAAGAAGGTCTGCCGGCTGTGCGAGGAAACACTGACGGAACTTGTGGTTTCCAGGAAGACCGAAGGCATCAAACTGCAAACCTTTATTCAATCGCGCTGCCAGCAAATCAGCGTGCTTCACCGTGAATTGCTCGAGATGACAAAAGATACCGTCGAAATAATTCGGGAGAAACTTCGCAGGCAGGTTGCGGAACTGGCTTGCAAAGTCGATGAGATGCGTCTGGAACAGGAAATCGTTTTGCTGGCTCGCAAATCTGACGTAAATGAAGAGCTGGATCGGCTGGAAAGCCACCTGCAGGAAATCGGAGAGATCTTCAAACGGGATGGCGCCGTCGGTCGGATACTGGATTTCATCATGCAGGAACTTAACCGAGAAGCCAATACGGTTTTGTCCAAAGCTCCGGGGATTGAGGCAGTGCGCAAGGCGGTGGAGATCAAGGCGCTGGTGCAACAGATACGGGAGCAGGTGCAAAACCTGGAATGACGGGTGAGCGACGCAACATGACACGATCATCACGCCTTGGAAAGCTCGCGGTTTTCACGGCCGGGGGAACCTTTGACAAAATTTATTACGACGCGTTGAGCGATTACAAAATCGGGCCGCCACAGGTAAAACGCATTCTCAAACAGGCACGGCTGAATCTGGATTACGATGTCAGTTCGGTGCTGCGAAAAGACAGCCTGGACATGACAGACAGAGATCGTGAGCGTATCCTGAAAAAGGTCCGGGCGGAACCAGCCAGACGCTGTGTGATCATACACGGCACCGACACAATGGTGGAAACTGCCAAAGTCCTGATGCCCCTGCACAGCAAAGTAATTGTTCTTACCGGCGCCATGCAACCCGCCCGGTTTACAGACAGCGATGCGAACTTCAACACTGGCTTTGCTTTGGCCGCCGCGTTGCTGCTGGATCCCGGGGTCTATATCGCCATGAACGGTGAGATTTTCACACCCGATCTCGTGCAAAAAAACCGTGCGGAAGGGTGTTTTACCAGGACCAGATGATTGCTTTGTACCAGTTTCTCCTGGTGGTGGCTTTTGGAAAAACCGCAACCATTCCAAAAAACGGCTTCGGCCCGCCGTCACGCACCCCGGCCCCACCGCCTGACGACCATAACCACATTGCGGCGACTGATTTTTTATAGGGAACCAGTACCGGAAAAGGCGGCAAGTGATTTTCCATTCGCCTGATACTGAGACGCTCCCGACGGAATCAAGCGGTTCTGGCGTCTTTGGTTTGTCGTCTGCAGAAATGGTTGACCGGGGTTTGAATGCCACAGCTTCCTTCTTTCTGATGACTACCGTTCCAGCCAGTTTGTCGTGCCAGCCCTGCTTCCTTTTGTCAAAAACCACCCAAAGAAAACCGAGACCAAAAAAAAGAACTGATGGAATGTACGCAAAATATCTGCCTATGCATTGCCCTGTTGATAGCTTCTTTCCGGTATCAGCGTCAACAATTTTTCCAGAAATTGCCATTTTCCCAGGAGTTGCCTGTCGGTATACCCAAAAAAGAATAGTCGCAACTGCCGGTGCCACACACGAAATCAGAAAATCCAGAGGGCTTGCAAAGATGTCACCACCAGATACAAGATAATCATCGCCATAAATGTAAAGGAGAACAGGCGACGTGACTACTGCAATTAAAACCGAGTCAATCATGAACGCCAAGAATCTGATCCAGAACCCGGCATAGACAAAGCCTTTAAAGTTCTTTTCTTCGGTCATCATCATTTCCTCGGTTACCACAGGCTGACGGCCAAGTACACTGGCAGTGAAAATCCCCTTTCTTCCTCACCGCCTTGCCGGGCAAGAGACACCAGGCAACGGTCAACGGCAATCTAAATACATCACCACCCGCTGTCCCGCTGCTTACCACCAATTCTGCCAGTCGCTGACCACGCCCATATCATAACGACTGACTGTCCCGCATGAATCAAACTTCGGAAAATTCAGCAGATGCTGTTTCATTTTGCCCGGCCAGTCGTCGTCACGATCAATCACTTTCACCAAGTGACGGGTGATGGACAACAACAGGAATGTTTTCCTCATCAGTTCCTTCCCGCCAAGGAAGCCGTCACACCAGCTGATTTCGCCTGGCCCGGGAAGTTCTGGCTGAGCATCGCTGGGAATATCACGGTTCCACAACCTGCAAAAGTGTGCCGCATTGTTTCTCAAGTCGTTCAGGACACGTAGCCAGCTACGAAAAACCCCTGTTTTTTCGACACCGTATTTGACCGAAATTTCTTTCTGGTAAGACGGCTGTATTCCTTGAAAAATCCGTGCTGTAGTCCCGAAATCCCAAACTTCACAGGCAATCCAGATCGGAAATGGCATCTTGTCCCCATGTTTCTTCCGGTAGTGTTTCACAAAATCTTCCGAGGAACTTTCCAGTTGGCGCAAATGCTTGTCTTGCAATTCTGCAAACTGGCTTTTGCCTGTACGAGGGCCGTCTAGACGTGTAAATCCATGCCAGAATGCGCTTTTCTTGGTATGTGCAAAGAGGTCGTGTCTGCCGAGCAGATAAGTAATATCCACGCGCAACTTCACTTCAATACTTTCCAAAGCCTCCAGAACCAGCGACCGAAGTTTTTTGTCAAACTCGTAAAGCTTGACGACATCGGTGAAGCTGGTTTCAGGATAGTAGTCATCGTCCTTGCCGGCACCGGGTTCTGAACCCTGCGCAGCGTTGGTTCGAAAAGAGTGGAAGTAGCCGCTGAGACGGTAATAGCCAATTTTTTCAAGGTAATTCAGGGCACTTTTCTCGTCGGGAATCTGCATGCCCCGTAACTTCAGCAATCCAAGTTGCTCAGGAAAAGACTTCCAGCCCTTTCTATATTCCGAGGTGCTCATCAGGAAGCAATGGGGATTTTCGGCTCCACAGGAATTTTTAAACTGAACTCGCTTCCATTTTCACCGAAAAACCGCAACATTTTCAATACTGGCAATCCGCACGCTTCCACCCGCTTGACAATGGAGTTGTCCGCAGCCCTACCCAAGACTTGACAGGCTGTCCGTGAAAATGCCGGGTATGCAGAATTTCTTCACTTTTCCAGTCATGGCTCTCGGATGTGACTTGTCGGCCAATCGGACGGAACGAACTACAACCTGCCGCGTCTACGTTCTACGATCGCATTTTAGTACCAGTGAGGTGCTGATCAATATTTCGGAGAAAGTGAACGAAACAGCAACAAGACCGGCCTGTTCGTGTGAGCTCACGAACAGCATTCACCCTGCCGCTTTTTCAGGTCGCGCCGTGCCTGTTGAATCGGCGGACACGGGACTGTGCCGTATGAGCAGAATACGCAACAATCACCCGGCTTGGGCTTGAGCAAAAGACCGCAGCACACACATTCATAGTAGTACTGGCAGCTGTCTGTCGGCATGACCTCGACAACCTGGTGCCCACACCCTGGACAGGTCAATGCCGAATTCAGTTCAAGTGTGGACATAGGTAGATGCTATGCTACACTTGTCGGCAGGGCTTATTGAGTTAACTTGTACTTGTTTATCAGCCTAGCTTGTCAGCTTGGCTTACCGATAGTCGGTTAGCGGTGTGTTGGGGGGCTTTCGGAGCAAGTTTTGCCGGAGGGAGCCCGACCCCACCTTTGTTGAAGATTACGGTTCAAACTCTGGAGGGCAAAACAAATGGATACAGAAATTGCTGCTTTTGAGGACGCCGACGTGCCTCTGGTTTTTACCGAGGCGGCGGCGACAAAGGTCAGGTCACTGATGGAGGAAGAAAAAAACAACAGTCTCATGTTGCGGGTTTTCGTCAGCGGTGGCGGTTGCTCCGGTTTTCAGTATGGCTTTACTTTTGATGAAAACACACAGGAAGGCGATACCGAAGTAAAGAAAAACGGAGTCACTTTGCTCGTCGACCCGATGAGCTTTCAATACTTGACAGGCGCCGAGATCGATTTCACAGAAGGGCTTGAAGGTTCACAGTTTGTGATCCGCAACCCCAATGCCACGACCACCTGCGGTTGCGGTTCTTCTTTCACAGTCTGAAAAAAATCCGACCTTTGCCGAGGGGATGTCTCTCCTCAGGCCTGTTTCCTGACTTTCAGTCGGCAACCGACATATGTCGCCGGACTATCGGGCGGAATCTGCCAGCACCAGCTTATTGATGCGACTGAACATAGGGTCGGTAGCTTGCGCGAAAAGCTTGCGCTCCTGTTTTGGCAGGGGGAGTGCCGCCGGGAGATGTACCCTTAGGGGGTCTTTGTGTACCCCATTCACGCGGAACTCATAATGCAGGTGCGGGCCTGTTGCGTACCCTGTAGACCCAACATAACCAATCACATTTCCCTGCTTTACCCGACTGCTTTTACGTTGGCCTTTCTTGAATTTTTGCAAATGCGCAGATAAGGTGCTGTACCCTCCCCCATGACGGATGATCACGACATTACCATAGCTCTTTTTGCGACCGTGAAAAACAATCGTGCCATCCCCGGAGGCCTGTACCGGCGTGCCGGCGGGAGCAGCATAATCCACTCCCCGGTGAGGCATGACAACCTTGAAAAGTGGATGCAGGCGTCTAGGGTTGTAACGAGAACTGACCCGGGTAAATTTCAACGGGTTTCTCAAAAAAGCTTTTCTGACGTTCAGCCCCGAAGGAGTGAAATAACCCCCTTCACCATTTGACTGACGATAAAACGCCGCCTCGTACAGTCTGTTGCGATTGCGAAACCTGACCGCCAACACTCTACCATCACCCAGTTTGCTCCCCCTCAGATATTCCTCTTCATACAGCACGGCGAAGTGGTCACCTTTGCGAATGTCATTCACGAAGTCAATATCCCAGGCAAGGATGTTCGCCATGGAAATGATCACTTTGTCTGACAAACCAGCCTGCTGTGCATCCAGATAAAAAGAGTCCTCTATTTTCCCGCTGGCAAATGTCACTTTTTTCTCTGTGGCGAAGACCCGCCTGCTGGGCTGAAAACCAGACTCATTTCTTTCCAAAACGTGGTGCAGCGTCGGCTGTTTTTCATACACCAATACGGTCAGGCGACCGGAAGTTGATTCCATGCGCAGAATGTCATTCGGCAACAGTTTATGAAAAGGGTGCAGGCGTTCGCCCAGTGCCAGCACGTCGGGAATAGCCTCTTTGTGTCCAGAGCGGTAGAGAATTCCGGAAAGAGTGTCGTTTTTCTTGATTTTCAGACGACGCACGTCCACCTTGATTTTCGGCTTGACCGGCGCGGGTTCTGGAGTCAGCGCAGGGAGTGTTGCCAGTTGCGCCGCCGTGACCGCCACCGCCCGGGACTCCACCTGTGGCACATCTTTCGGCATCAGCAGTTGCGTCCCGACGTGTGGAGCAGGTGGGGCCGCGGCACTGCTGTCATCAGCCTGCTGCAATTCCACCGCATCTTTCGCGTTTGCAAACAACACGAAAACAATCAGGCCGAGGGACAGAAGCCCACTCCAACATATTTTCCTTGTCAGAGGTTCGCGTTTCAATCTTGTGTCAATCTGATGATGGTTTTCCAAAGCCACAGCTATTTCGTGAAAAACAACCTAAACGGGCTGCAACTGTCAGTTTGCGGCCCAGCCGGAACCACGCAGGTGCCTGGACTTCAGATCATTTGCCAACAGCAACGTTGAACGCCAGACCGCGGGATTCTATTATATTTTAGTACCTTAAGCACCACCCACAGGTGTTGCCTGCATTTCTTGCCGAGCTGCAGAAAACCGCAACAGGAACGGAAAAATCCCATACCCCTGAAACTGTAGCCTCCGAGGTGCTGAAAAAACAAGCATGTCGAGAGTTGCTGCCCGGCAATTTTGTCTGTTGAAACACCTTGGTTCTTTGCGCTGGCGCCCCGGATGCAAAAACCTTCGCTTATGGGGACCATTCAAGAAAATTCATCGTGTTTTGGTCGCCTGTACCTCGCTGAACCGGACCGGTCAAAGAAACGGTGATTGAAATTTGCGTTGGGGCGTGCACTCCATATCCCATGAACAGCCAGTGACTGGCAGGAGCCGATGTTGGAGTAAGCAAAAGTTCGTTTCAGATCTGATGTTGACCGCTTTCCGAAGGCAGGCAGAAAAAACCAGAAATTTGGAAGCTAGGGTTCCCCCGGCCGAGAAAGTGAAAAAAACAAAACTGGTTTATAATGGAGTCTAAACAGACAGTCTCCAAATCCGGAAAGTCTGTGGGTTGATATTGGAGGAAAGTTACAATGAATTCAGGTCTTACGTCGATGTTTGCGAAATACAGCAGTGCGTATGCCAGGAAAAGCGGGAACGAAGATGGAAGCTACACGCCCCTGGGGGGAAAAGAACTTAAAAATTCGGCATACGATGAAATTCATGTCTACATGCACGACAACGACTACAAAATGGAGATTAAAAAACGCGGGGGAAATTTTTTCAGCAGAGCAGTGTGCTGGCTGAAAGACCGACTTTTCCCGACTTTGGCCCCTTTCATGCCAGTCAATGAAGCCGAAGAAGAGAGAAAGGGACAGGGACTGGACGAATTCACCACAGATCTCCTAGGTGCCCTGGAAAGTTTGGGAGAATCTAAACCGCTTGAACACCGCCTGATCCAAAAAATAGACACCGCGCGTGATCGCTACGGTGCCGTGCGCTCAGGAACTGTCTATAGCATCCTCAGTGACTTGGCTACACTTGCGAAACAACGAAACCGTGTCGACGAAATTCCCGAGTATGCAAAAAACGCTTTTGATGACTCTTGATGGGTCAGCGTGTAGAATGAGGGAACAGATTTTTTTGGACAGCGTGCGCAACCGGCGTGATTTTCGCGATTCTGAGCGGATGTCAAGGCGGCGGTTCTGCACCAGCAGACGCGGTGGACAGCGATGGAAGCAGAACAAACAAAAACTCCTGTGCATGAAATAGACTTCGCGGGATTGATGCGCAACTGAGGCTAAAATGAGAATCCAAGGACTATTTTCAATATTCAGCGGAAGTCATACCCGCCAAAGAGCTGAAAGTGCACAGGCAGGACTTCTCAGCCAGGAAAATATCAATGCTTCGCCCAGGATCGGTAAAATAAAGACTTTTTTCAACCGCGTTGTGCGATGGCTTAAAACACACCTGTCTTGCCGGAAGAAACAGGCGCGCTCCGATCTGGTCCGTAGTGTCCTTGGCGACACCACGACAGCGGGTACGGAAACGACAGTCAGACATGGACCTACGGCTCCGGTTCTAAAAGGTAGACATGCTTCGGCTTCAGCAAGGAGTCAACTCGGGACCTCCTGGTCGGTGATGGGACATGCAGTCGCCAACAACAGTGACAGCCGGCACCCTTTGCCGGAGTGGAGGCAAGCACTCAGTGCACAAGACGAAATTCTTGCTTCCGGATCGGACACTGCAGACTTTGCTGTGGACACGGAGCGATCGGATCGAGTCGATGATCAAGAACCTCTGGATCAGCCCGGGCACGGTCTTCAAGAAGTGTCAAGAGCAACAACCCCACAAAGGCCAGATGCCCCACCGGCAGCAAACCGGCTTCCCACTGAAAGGCAACAGAAACAGTCTTGTTTCATTCGTAACACAGATCAGGTATTTACAAAATTTCTGGTCTGCCATAAAAGTCTTGACCCCGATATAGAACGCGAACGCGATTTTTTCAATGTGCGATTGGAACACGAGTTCCTCGAGGTTGCCAAGGAAGTCGCAACAGAGATACTCGGGACGAACAATAAGCAGTGCCGTGTGTCAACACAGGGCATGGTTGCCAACCGGGTTTTTTACAGGATTACCCACAAAGAAAAACATGTGGTCGAGTACTACGATGAGGGGAAGAAAGTTTTGAGGCGTGCTGTCAACTCCCACAATGCGTATTGCCATTCGCATGGTGATGCTGGATACGATCAGGCGCTGCTGGATAACGTAACACTGCCTTGGGACCAGAAAAAACAAGAACAACTTGTGATCGACGACCTCAAGAAGAAATTCAAGAATCAGTACAGAGATTTTCTCTGCGACGATCAATTTGAAAGAAATAGATCGAAATTGAGAAACCCGTTCACCACCAGCAAAAAAACCAGTCCAAGACCAAAGGAACCCTGATTGACGATTAAAGACCATGAAATTTACATTCCCACTGAAGATGGTCACCCGCTGTACCTGGACGCGTTTGCCGGAGCTAGAGGGTGAACTTTATCGCCATTGAACCTGCTGTGAGCAGATTTCCTGGTGGAGTGAGCGTGTACTTCCATAACAAGAGCTGGGCAAGACGCTTTTCCCGACCTATCTGGCAGGAAAGGCAACCCGAACATCGTTCTGGCGGCTTGGAACCATTATTTCGGATTTGCTTCCGTAGCAAAACCTTCAACCACATAGAACGACTGACAGCGCCCCCCACTTCGGGCTGTCGCAGCCCGGCAACGATCAGCCACTGACGGCTCCTCCCCCACCGGGTTTGGCATTTAACTTTGCCGACAGACTTCTCGACCGCGCAGGACGACTCACACTGCCTCCATAACTCCTTTGCCCTGACATCCTGTTTGGATTTCCCATAAAAAAGACTCCCAAACTTGATTGGTCGCCTCTTGAAAAACAAGAAACAGAGAACACCATTTCGTGACATTCATAGCCTGTGAAACTTTGGCGGTTTCAAAATTTCTCGGGTAGATATCTATGGAATAAAGCCACCTCACAGCATTGGTTTGTCTAGTCGGGACATCCTGAGAAACCCCGGGCCGGGCAGACATTTTCCGAGCTAATAAAACAGGCTGTAAAACCGGGAAACTCTGATTTGTCGTTCAGGTTCCGGGGCGTGGATTGGTCGCCGTTGAGGGAAAGCCACTGGACCGGCAGTGTCCCCCCACCGGGGCGACGGTGCCGCACAGCAGCGAACAGCATCGGGCGTCGCCAAGGGGAGCACGAGTTTCGCCGACTCCTGCAAGCCATGGTCTTGACGAGCAGACTCCTCAGGAGACCGCAGATTTTTGCAGACACGGCAACGAATGGCTGGTTGCGGGACGGCTGCCACAATTGTCCAGGCACTCGTACAACAACGAAACAAACTGAGAGTCATAACCACAGATATGGCATGAGAGCTCATCAGATGGCGGCATCCCGGCGAACAGGATTCGACGCAAAGCCTTGTTATGAACAATTGGCGGTCAGGAAATCTGAGTACGGGGCAATTCGGCCTGGCGGGAATACTCACACAAAGTTCAAAAAAACAGCAACCCAAGACTTCGCGGTGGAATCAAAGAGGGCGCAGTTTCCCGTTGAACAGGGGAATCAACAGTCAGGTACTCTGTATAATGAGGTAGGTGTCCAGCCTCGGGAAAGTTCGTAATCGGGGGCATTCTGAGCTAGTCTCGCCTTATGGTTTCCGGCGTCTTCCTGAGGGAGCAGGAAGCATCTGTCAGGATTTAGACAGAGTCGTGTACCCCACGAACCAGAACACCATGAGGGAGATCGCGTTGGGACAAGAAAGGATTCTTTCGGCGTCTGATGTTGCTTTGTTTCCCGAAATTCAGCCAGAAAAAAAAGACCAAAAATTGAAGACCGGTCAATCCTTGCTTAAATCAGAGTTCCGCCCTGCCCTATGGCAGCTTAGCCAGGCTCGATGAACGATGTCTGGCATCATGGGCAGCAATTGCTCAGAATGGGGAATCTCCCGGAGAAACGGCTTTCGGCTTTTTTTGCCCGCGGCAACGAAATCGCAGTTGCGCACATACAAAAACTTTGTTCCCCTCTTGCCAACAAAAATGACTGCCAGATTCTTGTTTACGGTCCGGCACACTGCGGCAAAACGCATTTGTTGCAGGCGGCATGCCGCACCATGGCTGAAAGCAACCGAGACAGTGCCTATTTTTCCTTGGCCAGACATTTATCGACCGGGACCCGGTTTCTGGTCGGGTTGGAAAAAACGGCTTTGCTGGCAATCGATGACGTGCACCTCGCCAGTGAACAACACGAGCTGCAACTGTTACGGCTGATCGAAGCAGTACGAAGCGCCGGTGGGCGCTTGCTGGTCAGCAGCCGCAAAGCTCCCCAGGAGATAAATGAGATGTTGCCTGACTTAAAGTCGCGCCTGGTTTGGGGAGCGACTTACCGCTTGCGGGAAGTTGCAGATCACGACCGGCGGGATGCGGTTTTTTTTTCTTTGCCAGTCGGGGTTGCGCGGTCACGAAAGCAACCGTGCGCTATATTTTGAACCATTACCCACGTGACACGACCACGATTTGTGAACTGGTAAAGCGTTTGTGCCGCCTGGCACAACAGCAGAAAAGGCAGATTAGCGTGCCTTTCGTCCGCGAAAATCTGGGTAAAAGCCCAGAATAATTCAGCCTTGGCCACTGGCTTCAGGTACCTTGCCTCAGCCGCTGAATTTCAAAGCCCTGCCGCGAAGGTTCCAATAACCCGCCAAGATTTTCCACAAGCGGGTCAGAAGTAACTCCGCTGAAGATTTCAGCTCGACATGGCACGTCGCCTTGGCCAGAAACTGCTTGCCGGGCACGGGTTTCCATTGGTGTTGAAGTTCATGCTCGACCCGTGCCTCCTCGAGAAGCCGTGCGGATCATCAAGGTGCAATGAGTGGCTGCGCCTTTGATTTTCCGGTGTATGGCCCAATCCTCGCCAGGCAGGTCAACGCAAGTGCTGGCTTCGTGTTCTGCGTAAATCAACGCGCGGTCGCTTAGTAAGCCCTCTTGACCGGCAAGCAGCTTCAAGGTTTTTCCCAACAAGTCACTGTGGAAGGGAGGATCAAGAAAAACGATGTCGTATTGTTTTTTGCAGCTGTGAAGGAATTTTGCGGCACTGGACTTCACGGTTTTGATGTTGCTGGCACCAAGATTTTTCACTTCGTTTCTCATGCACAGATAGGTCTGCCTGTCTTTTTCAACCAAGGTGGCACACCTTGCACCACGTGATACCGCTTCCAGGCCCAGTGCGCCGCTCCCGGCAAAAAGATCCAGACACGCCGCCCCGTCGATATAAGGCGTGAGAAAATTAAAAAGCGTTTCGCGAACGCGGTCTGCCGTCGGGCGCATTTCCGCCCTGCAGCTTACGAATTGCAGTTTCCGCCCACGCCAACATCCGGCGATGATCCGCAACTTGCCGATTTTTTGTTTCACGGGGCTTTCTCATCCACTTCGCCGACCATTACGGTAACGGTTTTATTGAAGTTCATCCGCTCGCGAAACGCGGCAATGACCTGGTCGCGGCTTTGCGCCTGGATGCGGGCAATATAGGTGTTCAGTGTATCCAATGGCAGATCGTAAAAGGCAATACGCACAATCTGCCGCATCAGACTTGAGTTGCTGGCAAAACGCAAAGAAAATCCGCCAGCCAGGCTTTGTTTTGCCAGACGCAAATCCGACTCGGAAGGGCCGTCGGCAACGAAGCGTGCGAGTACCCGCTGTGCAACCTGCAGGGCCGCATTGGCCGAGTCGTTTCGAGTCTGAAAAGCAGCCCTGAAGGGACCCCGGGAAAGACGTGGATAGAAGTAGCTGTAGGCATCGTATGCCAGACCACGTTGAACGCGTATCTCCTCCAGCAACCTGGAACCAAAGCCGCTTCCGCCGAGAATGAAATTCCCGAGGTAAAGGGGAACATTCAGCGGATCGCCTACCTTGGTCGCCAGTTGCCCAATCAAAACATGGGTTTGCCTGGCGGGATAGTCTATGCGCACGATTTTGGATGCCTTCAAATCAGGGACTTTTGGCGGCGGTGGCGGCTTGTTGCCACGTTCAAATGCACCGGAAATCTGGTTTGCAATGTGCTCGATACGGTGGGTGGGCAAGTTGCCAACAAAAACTAATTTCAGGTTGCCTGCGGTGTAGTAGCGTTTGTAAAAATCCCGGATCACTTCCTTAGTCAACATTTTGACACTGTGTTCATAACCACCACTCGGGTGCGCGTAAGGGTGGTCTGCGTACAACTCCTTCGCGAGTCGGATTTCAGCAAGAACCCCGGGATCTTCATGACGTTTTTTGATCAGGGTCAGACGTTCCTGGCGTAGCCTGTCCAAGCTGGCCTGCGGAAAATCCGGGCGCGTCAAGACCATCACGAAAGTTTGCAAGGCCGATGGCAGGCTGGCTTCCTCGGTCAGGCTCCGCAAAGAGAATTCCGCACGGTCAAAGCCGGCGGATGCTCCGTACTCCGCTCCTACCTCGGCAAAGCGACGATAAATTTCCACCGCCTGGTATCCGCCCGCTCCTTCTTCCAGGATTTGCGCAACGAAAAGAGCAAGCCCATGGTTCGGACCATCCCGGACACTGCCGGCGTCAAAAAGCATGCTGATGTCCACCATCGGCAGCCCCGGAACGTGCACAAAGTAAACACCGCTCCCGGACTGCGTCAGCCAGTGCTGTATCTCCGGTTGGGCAGGCGCTGGAAAGCTGCTGGAAAGCAGGCACAGCCCCACCAGAGCATAAGGGAACGACCGGCAAAAGCACGGGCGGATTTTGCGGCACAACCGCAACCAGCCATTCAGGAAAAAACGCATGGCTTATTTCTGGATGTCCTGCACCGTGATTTTTTCTGGCTTGAGAATGGCAACGGTACGACCGCGCGGCACTAGGTATTTCTGCGCGACTTCCCGGATTTGCTGCGGAGAAACTGCTTTCAGCCGCTCGGGAAAATCAAAAGCTTCCTTCCAGCTGAACCCCGAAGTTTCCAGGCTGCCAAAAGCACGTGCCAGACCCGTCACAGAATCCAGCTTGTAAACAGATTGAGCGGTGATCCTGATTCTGGCAAGTTTCAGTTCTTCTTCCGACACCAGTTCGGTTTTGAGTTTCTCAAGCTCCCGGTAAATAGCGCCTTCCAAGGTGTTTATGTCGACGTTTTCCGCCGAAATGCCATAAATCACTAACAAATCATCAAAGCGCGAGTGCCCATCGTAGCCGGCACCAATGCTGAGCGCGACGGTCTCCTCCAGAACCAGCCGGCTGTAGAGCCGCGATGTCTGCCCGCTGGCGAGTATGGAAACCAGCATGGCAAGACTGTCGGCATCGGTGCGCGCGTCCGGGTCTTTCAGACTGGGCACGCGATAACCGATCAAAATGTAGGGCTGGACTGCCGGCGCCAACAGTTCGGCACGGCGCTCGCCGCTTTGCGGGGCTTCACGGCGGGGTCTGCGTGGCGGTAGTTGGCGCTTCTCGATGGGGACCAGGTAGCGCTGGACCTGCTCGTAAACCTGCATCGGCCGCACATCTCCAACCACCACGACTGTCAGGTTGTTCGGCGCGTACCAGGACTGATACCAGCTGCGCGCGTCCTCCAAAGTCATGGTTTCCAAATCATTCATCCAGCCGATGACCGGGTGGTGATAGGGGGCATTATTGAAAGCAGTGGCATAAAATTGCTCATAGAGCCTGCCATGAGGGTTATCGTCCACCCGTGAACGTCTCTCCTCTTTCACGACTTCCAGTTCTTGTGCGAAATCAGCGGCGCGAAAATGGAGGCCGGTCATGCGATCTGTTTCAATTTCAAAACTGAGCGGCAAATGACTGGCTTCAAACATTTCGTAATAAGCTGTGTAATCAGAACTGGTGAAAGCGTTGTAGCGCCCCCCTTCCTGCTTGATGCGTTGCGTGAGCTGTTGCTCCGAATATTTTTCGGTTCCTTTGAACATCAAGTGTTCAAGAAGGTGAGAAACCCCGGTAATGCCACTGTGCTCATCGGCAGCACCAACCCGGTACCAGAATTGCGTCAGCACCACCGGCGCGCGGGTGACTTCCTTGACAATCACTTTCGCACCGTTTTCCAAAACAAACTCAGTGACGCCATACTGCCGGTCAGTGACAAATTGTGGTTTCACGATCGCTGCATGGTCATCAGTCACCACAGTTCCCCCTGCCAGCTGCTCCCCACGCTTTAGGGAACTACAGGCACTGAAACAAAAGACGCAAAGAAGCAAAACCCCGATTTTTCTCATGGGCGCGATTATAATTCAGCCGACGAAAGCACAAAAGCCGGTCATGGTCGTTGGAGGGCTTATTTCAGCGGATTGCCAGCCACACAGGCTTTCAAAGTTAAAAAACATGGCAGAAAAAAAAAGTTTCTGGAACCACTTGGGGTCGCGTTTTGCAAACACAAGAAACAACCTGGTCGGCGGCCTCACTACGCTGTTTTCGCGAAAAAAAGGAATCGATGAAGAAGTCCTGCAGGAAATAGAAGACCGCCTGTTGCTTGCCGATGCCGGAACTTCCGCCACGGAACAGATTGTGGCAGCGTTACGCCGGCGTACCCGGCATGAAAAAACAGTCGGTTTGGAACAGGCGCTTGCTGTCTTGCAACAGGAGATTCATGCCCTGCTGCAGCCCTGTCAGGTTGCTTTTGAAATCAAGTCAGGGGTAAAACCCTTTGTCATTCTGATGGTCGGAGTCAATGGCTCCGGAAAAACCTCAACTGCCGGCAAACTGGCTGCGCAGTTCACGGCTGAAGGGCGCAGCGTATTGCTTGCCGCCGGAGATACCTTTCGCGCGGCGGCTGTCGAACAGTTGCGCGCCTGGGGCAAACGGTGCCGGGCACCAGTGTTTTCTCAGTCTGGCAACGCGGACAGTGCCGCAGTGATACACGATGCGATGTGCAAAGCACAGGCAATGGGAACCGATGTCCTGATTGCCGACACCGCCGGCCGCCTGCACAACCGGGAAGGGTTGATGCGCGAATTGGAAAAAATCAAGCGTGTGCTGGGCAAACTGGATGCCGGAGCCCCGCACGAAGTCCTGCTCGTTATCGATGCCAATAACGGTCAAAACGCTTTGGTGCAGGCCAAAGAATTCCACCGCGTCGTGGGGGTGACCGGCATCACGGTCACCAAGCTTGATGGCAGTGCCAAAGGTGGAATTATGCTGGCGATTGCGCGCGAGCTTGGCTTGGCCATTCGCTTCGTTGGCGTTGGAGAAACGCCGGAAGATTTGCAGCCTTTTGATGCCGAAGGGGTGTCTCGCTCTTTGATAGAAGACGCGTCATAATATCCTCCCCGAATCTCCACAGGGAGGAGAAATGATGAAAGCAGTCAATTATCGTGTTTTGGTGGGCTTGTTGTCTTTGGCAGTGCTCTTGGTTGTTGCTGGTTTCGGGGATATTGGTCGGCAAAAAATGCGCGCCGGCACCGTCGCTCAACCATTCAAGGCCCCCGAGTTCACACAGCAGGAAGCAGGTGCGTGGATAAATTCTCCACCTTTAAAACTTGCCGACCTGCGTGGCAATGTGGTCCTCATTGATTTCTGGACTTTCGAATGCTGGAACTGTTACCGGTCTTTCCCTTGGCTGAACGCTCTGGAAAAAGAGTATGCCGGGAAAGATTTGAAAATCGTGGGCATTCACACCCCGGAATTTGAACATGAGCGCGATGTGCAGAGGGTAGCCGAAAAAGTCAAGGAATTTGAACTGCACCACCCGGTGATGATCGACAATGACTCCGCCTACTGGCGAAAAATGCGCAATCGTTTCTGGCCGGCCTTTTACATTCTGGACAAAAAAAGTCGGGTACGGGGCGTATACTACGGAGAAACACACGTTGGCGATCGGCGCGCCGGGAAAATCGATACGCTGCTGCGCAAACTGCTTGCCGAGCGGGCCTGAACCCAGCCTCCAGTCAGTGAGGCGAAAATAACGGGGAATGAGCAACAAAAAGCATTTGGGGCGTCACGGGTGCCTGCACCGACAAACTTCAGCCGCCGAGACTGAAAGATGATGGACGGGGTCGAAGCAGATTAGATGCTGTGGGAGAGGTACCGAAGTGGTCACAACGGCGCTGACTCGAAATCAGATGGTCGGCGAAAGCCGGCACGCGGGTTCGAATCCCGCCCTCTCCGCCATACCCGTTCTATCTTTACTAAAGTTGAACTAATGAAACCAGGTCCAAACAAAAATGGTGATAAGCATTTAGTAAGGATGAGGCTGCGAGGAAGTATAACCGGTTTCTTTTTCATTTTTTTATTTGGTTTTCCCAATACTTTTTTTCATTAGAAAAATATACAAGTCTGGTTTTTTCAATTTTAATCATTTCTTTTCTATAGTGGTCTATGACTTTATTACATAAAGAAGCCATCCATTCCTCCTTTATAGATTCTTTAATAGTAATAGAGTTTGCATTTGCTATTTGAATTTGCCCCCAACCAAGCGCGCCAATCCTTAAACATTCCCAAGCATAAAATTCTATTTGATTGTATGTTACTTTCTTAATTTCTATGCCTTTTTCAGTATCATTATAATCTACTTTTAGTATCATAAGATGGTTTTTATTACTCTCTCTATAAAAATCATTTAATCGCTTTATTGAAATTAAATTAGGCATATGAAAAGAACTGTCATTCAACCTGTGTGTTTTTATATCTATAGCATAGTAATTATTTTCTTCATCATAATAGGCAATGTCTTCCATTGATTTTCTACTAGTGGAAGGGGTATATGTCTTAATAATATCAATAAAAAGTTTTTCAAATTTACCACATATCAATTTCTCAATAATACTTGCTACTGCTCTTGGTTCTTTATCCTGCAGATCACCAATAACAAGTTTTTGAGAATTTAAGTAATCCTCAATCTTATTTTCTATGTACTTATTTCTGTTATCCATTTCTTTCCCAAAAAACACCTTTTTTGTATCCTTGAATTACAGTATTAGTATCAGCCATTTTTAGTCTCTTATGTGCAATTAAACAATAGTCAGAGTCAATTTCAATTCCAATATATTTTCTATTTAGCTTTTTACATACTACAGCAGTTGTTCCGCTTCCTAAAAATGGGTCAAACACTAAACTATTTTTATTTGAACTTGCTAAAATAATTTTTGCTAATAACTTTTCTGGTTTTTGAGTAGGATGTTCTGTGTTTTCACTCATTGACCAAAAAGGTATGGTAATATCTGTCCATAAATTAGAGGGACAAGTATCTCTGTATTTAAAGTTACCATTGTCTTTCCAGTCTTTAGGTCTCCCATTTTCTTTATAAGGGGCAATAACTTTTTTTCTTAATTTAACTTCATTAACATTAAAAATATATTTACTTGAACTGGTGCAAAACCAAATATCCTCCGAACAATTTTTCCAATTATATTTTGCTCCTCTTCCTTTTTCTCTTTCAAATGTTATTCTATTTCTCACTATGAAATAGCTATTTAGCACTTCATATAAAGCAGAGGAACTCCTCCAGTCACCAAAAACATAAATAGAAGCATTTTGTTTTAATTTAGGTTGAATTATTTTTACCCATTCTTCTGTATAGTCTTGATATGAACTTATTGGCATTTTTTTAAATTTCAAAGAATTGAATGCTTTATCTATATTATATGGGGGGTCTGCAATTAAAAGATCTATAGATTTATTTTGTATTGAATTGATACTATCAAATAAATTCCCACAAATTATACCATCATCTTTTGGAATTTTTTCACCTGTAATTATTTTTATAGTCTTATTCCTTTGTGAAATCATTATCTAGTCAATTCTTTATAAGTAAGTCTTTTATTCTTAACCGACCCAGCATATTGTCAACCCGTTCCATAGTAGGAATTTTGCAACTGCATTCATTCAATCCAAAAGTAAATTCATCTACATAGCGAACAACATTTTTGCTAAACCAGCAGAATGTCTCATTTATACCAAAACTTTAATACTGCCCACATACTTTCAATTCCATTAGTGCTTGCCATTCCTCTCACACCCCCCCTACTGAATGATTAACTGGCAAATGGTGATAGCCTCGCACTTCTTTTATAATGCCTTGCATCATCAGTGCATAGGATAAGGACCACAACTGGTCTAAACTCGCAATGTTCTATCCATAGGTGCAATACCAGTAGGACAACCAGCTGGTAGACTGCTAGTTTGACACAAACTGTGGGGCGTGTCCATTTTGTCAAAAAAGGTTCGTCTACGGATAATGTTAACAAGCAGAATGAGGCCTTGCAGGAAAAATCAACGAGTAGTGTGTGTCTGCACCCGAAACGCAGCTTCAGTCAAACCGACAAACGGTTCGATGAACCGGGGTCGCATCACACAACGTCACGTCAGGGAACTTCAGCATCGACCATGACCACCAATTTGGCGCCTTGGCCTTTACCAGGCAGTGGTAGACATCCAGTCTGGATTTTCGTGGCTCGCTGGTGGCGGTGCGGTGACAAGATGTCGTAGAAAGGTTGTGACGCTCGCTTCCATTACGAGAAAATCCACCACCCGGATCTGGCGCACATCTCTCTTCTGGATTAAAACAGCTCAGAGGCTGTACAGTATGACCTCTGTCTGTATTTTGGGGAAAGTCTGATTACAACCGCGATTCCGGGTAGTTGCCAACTTTTAGCTTTTAGGTCGGCTTAACATCCGTGAAACGGGCAGTGGACGTGGGACACATCGTTTTGTTCCTTGATGCTGGTTTCTTTCTGGTAATTTTAGTTCATTGACTGCACTATTCCTGCACGGGCTTCAGGTGGCAGAGATCTGATCGTGAATCAGGCCGTCCTTGATATTCCGATGAGCACCAGTTTTTCCGTGGGCAGGAGAAAAATGAGCAAGTTGTCATCATGGCGATGAATTCAGAAGGCGGATGGTTCGTCTGGTTGCGAATTCGGGTTTCGTTGTGACTGCGGTGACTTGAACAGTGAGGAACTTTTGATGCAAAACACACTTCCCTAACGAAAGTCCTGGCTCAGCTCCGGGACACGAGCTGCTCGTCAGTGGAGAAAGGGAGGCGCTTTGAGCAGTTGGTGCGGGCTGCCTTGCTAGCTGAACCGGTGTGGAAAACGCAATTCAGGAATGTCTGCTCCTGGCAAGAATAGTCGCCACGATTTGGCCGGGATGGTCGGGATACGGGCATTGATCTGGTCGGTCAGCTCTCGGCGGTGGTGGGCGGAGGCTATGCCGCCATCCAGTGCAAGTTCTACGACCCCGACAAGTCTCAGATTGACAAGAAGGCCATTGATAGTTTCCTTTCTGCGTCGGGTCGAGAATTTTTGGATTCTCAGCAGCGGAAGTGCGGCTTTGCTCGGCGGTTCGTCGTGACGAGCCTGGAACGCTGGACGGAGCATGCCGAGGATGCGATCCGGGATCAGGCGATTCCGGTGACTCGTATTGATCTGACCCAGCTGCAGGATTTTCAGGTGGATTGGCAGGAACTGTCTCACCCGAAAATACGGTCCAGTCGGCCTTTCAAAAAGTTTCGGGGTTACCAGAAAGAGGCTGTGCAGAAGGTATTGCAGCTTTTTGCCAGGGTGTAAAGCGTGGGCAGTTGATCATGGCGTGCGGCACAGGGAAAACGTTGGTTGGGCTACGGATTGTCGAACGACAGTGCCCCGCCGGGGGACGGGTGTTGGTGTTGGTACCCTCGCTCTCTTTGCTGTCGCAGACGCTTTGCGAGTGGGTAGCGGACAGTTCCCGCGTCCTGTTTCCCTTGGCGGTGTGCTCGGATTCGCAGGTACATCGGAAGGAAAATGAGGATATATCTCCTGTCGACAAGTGGTAATTCCGCCGACCACGGACGGGGCTAAGCTCGCCGATGCGCTGCTGGCTTCGCGCAACGGAAACGATGCGGGCAAGGCCAATAACGGTGGCCTTTGCCACCTACCAGTCTCTGGAGGTGTTCGGGAGGCACAGCAACGCAACCGCGAGGGAGGCTGTCCGACACCTTTTGATCTGGTGCTTGCCGACGAGGCGCACCGCACGGTGGGGACCCAGAAACGAACCCGGAGTACTGACATAAAGGGGACCGGGAACAAGGAGACCCCACTGTTCACGCGGATTCATGACGATGAGCTGGTGGCTGCCGGACAGCGTCTCTGCATGACGACGACGCCGAAGGTCTATAGGGACTACCGTCGTGCGCAAAGCGAAGGAGGAACAGGTAGAAGTCTACTCCATGGACGATGAGGTGGTGGCTGCCGGACAGCGTCTCTACATGACGACGACGCCGAAGGTCTATAGGGACTACCGTCGTGCGCAAAGCGAAGGGGGAACAGGTAGAGGTCTACTCCATGGACGATGAGGTGGTGGCTGCCGGACAGCGTCTCTGCATGACGGCGACGCCGAAGGTCTATGGGACTACCGTCGTGCCAAAGCGAAGGAGGAACAGGTAGAGGTCTACTCCATGGACGATGAGAAGGTATATGGGAAGGTGCTGTACCGTTATTCTTTTTCGGATGCGATCAAGGTCGGGCACTTGGCCGACTATCGGATTCTGGTGTTGGGTCTGGACTGTGATCAGGAAAGGGGGGGGCTGGAAGAGGTGCTGCAAAGGAAGACCGACGGGGGCTCGCAGATACAGTTGCCTGAGGCTGTGAAAATGCTCGGTTGCTGGCAGGCGCTGCGTAATCCCCGGGCTTCCGATGGATTGCGAAGGCGGCGAGTCCCCAAGGGGAAAACAGGGGCGAGGCAAGTGGGTCGTATGCCCAGCTGAGAAGGGTGTTGTTTTTTTCAGGGACCATTGCTGCATCCAAAAGCAATATGCTGCGGAGTGTGGATTTGCTGGGTTTGAACAGGCCTGGCAGGACGGCTCAGCACTGCAGGTAACTGCGGATGGCGGCGCAGATTTGCTGTAGTTCCTCGGGGCTTATGATGTAGGGCGGCATCACGTACAACAGTTTTCCGAAGGGACGAATCCACACGCCCTTGGCGACAAAGTTTGCACAGGCAGCCGGCACATCAATGACTTCTTGTGTTTCGACCACTCCTATGGCACCTTTGGTGCGCACATCCACGACTTGCGGTGCGTTTCGGCAGGGAGCGAGTTCTTCGGTCAACTGCGCTTCAATGTTTGCGACCTGTTGTTGCCACGCTCCGGTTTTCAGCAGGTCTATGCTGGCGCACGCCACTTTGCAGGCCAGTGGGTTGGCCATGTAGGTTGGCCCGTGGAGCAAAGCGTAGGGAGGGTTGTCGGTGATCGTTGCGGCGATTTCAGCGCTGCAAATTGTTGCTGCCAAGCTCAAATAGCCGCCGCTCAATGCCTTACCCACGCAAATGATGTCGGGCGCAATTTCCGCATGTTCGCAGGCAAACATTTTTCCCGTGCGACCAAAGCCGGTGGCAATTTCATCACAAATCAGCAGGCAGTCATAGCGATCACACAGCTGGCGCAGGCGCCGCAAATACGCGGCCTCGTAAATTCGCATGCCGCCGGCACCCTGGACGATGGGTTCGATGATGACCGCGGCTATTTCGCGGCAGCGGCGGTCCAGCACCGCTTCCAGTTCAATACCTGCCTGGTCTTCGCCAGGTGCGGCAACAAAAATGTTTTTTGGCAGCAGGTGTGTGAAAAGCCGGTGCATACCGTTTTCTGGATCGCAAAGGGACATGGCAGCAAAGGTGTCCCCGTGGTAGCCACCGCAAACGGTCAGAAACTTGCGTTTGCCCTGAGTTTTTCCGGCTTGCCAGTACTGAGTAGCCATTTTGATTGCGACTTCGACGGCGACCGAACCGGAATCACAATAGAAAATTTTCTCGCACCCGACTGGCAGTATTTCCAGAAGCCGCTGCCCAAGGTGAATGGCTGGTTCGTGCGTCAGACCGCCAAACATGACATGGGAAAAATGGTCGATCTGGCTTTTGGCGGCCGCGTTCAGCGCTGGATGGTTGTAGCCGTGAATGGCAGACCACCAAGAGGACATGCCGTCAATCAGATGCCGTCCATCTGCGAGTCTGAGGAGCGTACCTTGTGCACCCACCACCTGCCAGGCAGGGTGTCCGGCGGGCATCCCGCTGTAAGGGTGCCAAAGATGCCTGCTATCGAATGCGGTCTGGGTAACCGCTTTGGTCATCGTTGCTGGAATGTTTCAGTTTTCGTGGTAATCGGAAATAGGAGGGTGATAAATCATTTGCACCGTATTGCCTTCCGGGTCAAAGCAATAAAAACTGCGTGCCCCGTCGCGGTGCGTGCGTGGTTCGGTCTTTATGCGCACACCGTGGCCGCTAAGGTGCTGGTACCAGCTGTCAACATCTTCGAGGGCTCGCAACACAATGCCCAAGTGGTCAAGCCGCGTTTCCCGGGCTGCACTTTTCGCGTCACGATGCAGCGCCAAGTTGTCACTTCCTGAGCACAGGTACAGGTTATCGTTATCCGGGCGCCATTCCACCTGGTAGCGAAGCAAACTGACATAAAACTGTTCGCAGGCTTCCAGGTCGCGAACTTTCAGTGCAATGTGGCGTAGCCCAAGTGTTTGCGGTGGATTTTTCATTGTCAGCATGTCCGGCCAAGCCCGATTATACGAGGTTCGGTCGCGGACGACTAAAAGAAAAGCGCAATTCCGGACTGATTTGTCGTTGTTTCTGTTTCCACAGGAGTGGCAGGCTGCGTTTTCGTAGTCTGCGTACGCCATGGCGCGAAGAGTGATGGAGACGGAAAGCGTCAAAACAAGATGAGATTACCCGCTTGCTGCGGCATAAAAACATCGGAAATGGGGCTTGGGTTCCTGGTGCCCATTTCAGAATTTTGGCAGGATTCCCAGGATGTTCGGCCGGCGGTCTCCAAGAATTTTCCGTCGCATCGGAAAGCCAGCGCGCTTCTGATATTGACCCCCCTGGCATCAACTGCTTGCACGTTCGGGAGTGGGGAGGATGCAACCGAAAAAGGACAGGAGCTGAAAAAGCAAGGATATATACACCAAAAATGTTACAATGAGGGGGTCGTTTTCTGTCGACAATTTGGGTGCTGTTTCGGGGTGTTGTTTTTGTGAAGCCTAATGAATAGTCTACGCGTTGCTTTGCGCGAGGCTGGAAGATTGGGTCATGTCAGTCCGATTCGCGGGGGGGGTACCAATTCTTACCAGGTTCGCAAGGGATTGGGAAAGTGGCTTATGCATGTCGTGAAGTGGCATAGCAGTAAAACTTACCGGGAAACCATCGTTCAGCAACGAAGGGAAGTGCTGGCAAGATTGTCGATACAAGGCTCTTTTGCAGTTCGACAAATAGAGCAACTGCGAAACCACTTAAGGCACGGCAGTACCTTTCAAAAACAGTCGATGGATTTTCTTGAGACCTTGGCGTCTTCGGTTGAAAGGGAAGCTCCTTCGGTACCCGGCCCGAATCACGAAATCACTAAAAAACTGGCTGTCGGCAAGTTCGCGACAAACGATGCTGCACTTGTGAATTTGCGCATCCCGGGGCACGCGGAAGACGTCCGTGAGGGTGTGAACAGAAAAAAGTTTGGCGCTGCTTACTGGCAGTATGCCCGCACCAAAATCGGCAACCCTCTGGAGTTCAGCCTGTCAAACGATGCAGAAGCCGCGGGCGGTCGGGGTCTTCTGGAATATGCGCTCATCAAAGATGAAAACGAGTCCCACAAGGACACGGGACTGTATCAGGTTGCGACCGTGCAAAAAGAAAACGATGAGGGTATAGATTTTAAAGCCTGGGGCATCCCCGATGGCGTTGATGAAATCGAACTGCGTTTTGTTTCTGGATTTGTGCCTTCAGGGCGTGCCCAGGAAGTGGTGGATGCTGGCGCACAAGGCAACGAAGCCCTTGCGAATTTTCGCAAAGTACCAGATGCAGTGCTGGCCAGTACTTCAAAACCGGTACCAGCACGTCCGACCCAGGGAGCAGTGAGCACAGTTGCGCGAGGGGACGAAGCAGTAAGGGTGCCGATCGGTCGGCATCGCATGAACACGGGAGAACGGAAGGATTTGCGGGGTATTTATATGAAATCATACGGCATGGATCTTCAGCTTGCTGACCTTTATGAGCAGTTTATGCAGGAAGAAGGGGGGGCTGCCCTATTAAAATGAAGGCAGATGGCAAGGAATAGCGGGTCGCCTTTTGCCGCTTATGTATGGAAAATGTGCCGGATCAGGATTTGTTCAGGTAATCGCGGGCTTCTGCCTGGTGCTTCAGGGTTTCCCGGAAGCAGTGGTGCGTGGCAGGAAATGGAGCTCATTTGCCGCCGGCCTGGCAAGGTCGCTTGCGAAAGTTCCGGAAGGGCGGCGTTGCCCCAGCCTGTCAAAGGAAACTGGCCGAGAACTCAGGGAGATGTCGAGAGTACAATCATGGCAATGTCCGGCATGAACAACACGGGTGAATTTTTATGGCAAGAATTGTAAGAAGTATAGATACAGCGGTGGCAAAAGCTGGGAGGTTTGGGCACGTCCAGTCGACCGGGAAAGTGGGAAACGACCATACTTTCATGGTACGCAGTGGGGTTGGGAAATGGCTCGTACATGTCGTCAAGTGGCATACCAATAGAACCTACCGGGACACTGTTATTCAACAACGAAAGGAATTGCTGGCCGTTCTGGAACAGTCAAGTCACACAGGAAAATCGACGGGAGATTCTCCTGCACAGGTGCGGCAACTGCAAGACCATTTAACATACGGCATCACGTTTCAAAAACAGGTGATGAATTTTCTGGGTGCCGTTGAGGCGCGTAGAAAAGCAGAGAATTCTCCTTCGCTCGGTGCCGGCAACAGTGTCACTGAAGAACGGCCCGCAAACAGGTACGCAACAAACGATGCCGCACTTGTGAATTTACGTATACTTGGGCACGATGGACGCTCACATCTGGACGTGGATGTAGAAAAATTTGGCACTGCTTACTGGAAATATGCCAGTGCCAAGCTTGGCAATTCTCTGGGGTCGAGTGTCAAGAGTGATCCCGAAGCAGCGGCAGGCCACGAACTCCTGACGTATGCGCTCGCCAAAGATGGAGATGAGCACTACCAGGATACGGGACTGTATCAGGTTGAGGTCGTGTCAAGAAGCAACGATGAGGGCATAAACTTTGAAGCTTGGGGGATCCCCAATGAGGTCGACAAAATCGAGTTGCGCTTTATCTCCGGGCCTCTGCATGCAGCCCGTGCCAGTAATGTGGCAAGTGTTGGTGCGGAAGGCAGGGAAGCGCTTGAGGAGTTTTGTAAAACGTCCAAAATCATACTGGATTTTCTTCCCGAAGGATCCGAGGAACGGAAGATTCACATGAAATCACGAGGTACAGACCTCCAGCTTGCGAAACTTCAAGATCAATTCCTGAAGGAAGAAGCCGGATCTTCCGCACCTGATTAGAGCGCTGCGGGCAACAGGCAGGCGGCCCTGCCCGTTTTTACAGAACGGGTATTTGACAGGATTCAGGCTTTGTTTAAGTAGTCGTGGACTTCCGCCAGGCGCTCTCGGACTTGCTCTGGGGCAGTCCCGCCGTGAGTGTTTTTGTTTGTGACACAGATTTGTGGGTGCAGACTGGTAGCGGGAAATTGGACAAACTCGCCACCAAGCTGTACGAGCTCATCTGCTGAAAGTGCCTGCACTGCAGGGCGACGCCCTGTCTGATGACCAGTTGTACGGCTTTGCCAGTCAACTCGTGAGCGCACCGAAAAGGGGCCCCCTGGCGCACAAGCCAGTCAGCAATGTCTGTGGCGCAAGAAAATCCTGCTCCAGCTTTTTGCAACATTCTTTTTCGGTTCGGTTCCAGCACCTTGATCATCAGAGTCATGATTTCCAGACAAGCCACGCTGGTGTCCAGAGCGTCAAAAATAGGTTCCTTGTCTTCCTGGTTATCGCGGTTATATGCCAAAATCGACTCCTGAAGGAAGAAGCCGGATCTTCCGCACCTGATTAGAGCGCTGCGGGCAACAGGCAGGCGGCCCTGCCCGTTTTTACAGAACGGGTATTTGACAGGATTCAGGCTTTGTTTAAGTAGTCGTGGACTTCCGCCAGGCACTCTCGGACTTGCTCTGGGGCAGTCCCGCCGTGAGTGTTTTTGTTTGTGACACAGATTTGTGGGTGCAGACTGGTAGCGGGAAATTGGACAAACTCGCCACCAAGCTGTACGAGCTCATCTGCTGAAAGTGCCTGCAGGGCGACGCCCTGTCTGATGGCCAGTTGTACGGCTTTGCCAGTCAACTCGTGAGCGCACCGAAAAGGAGCCCCCTGGCGCACAAGCCAGTCAGCAATGTCTGTGGCGCAAGAAAATCCTGCTCCAGCTTTTTGCAACATTCTTTTTCGGTTCGGTTCCAGCACCTTGATCATCAGAGTCATGATTTCCAGACAAGCCACGCTGGTGTCCAGCGCGTCAAAAATAGGTTCCTTGTCTTCCTGGTTATCGCGGTTATATGCCAAAATCGACTCCTGAAGGAAGAAACCAGGTCTTCCGCACCTGCTTAGAGCGCTGCGGGCAACAGGCAGGCGGCCCTGCCCGTTTTTACAGAACGGGTATTTGACAGGATTCAGGCTTTGTTTAAGTAGTCGTGGACTTCCGCCAGGCGCTCTCGGACTTGCTCTGGGGCAGTCCCGCCGTGAGTGTTTTTGTTTGTGACACAGATTTGTGGGTGCAGACTGGTAGCGGGAAATTGGACAAACTCGCCACTAGGCTGCTGTACGAGCTCATCTGCTGAAAGTGCCTGCAGGGCGACGCCCTGTCTGATGGCCAGTTGTACGGCTTTGCCAGTCAACTCGTGAGCGCGCCGAAAAGGAACCCCCTGGCGCACAAGCCAGTCAGCAATCTCTGTGGCGCAAGAAAATCCTGCTCCAGCTTTTTGCAACATTCTTTTTCGGTTCGGTTCCAGCGCCTTGATCATCAGAGTCATGATTTCCAGACAAGCCACGCTGGTGTCCAGCGCGTCAAAAATAGGTTCCTTGTCTTCCTGGTTATCGCGGTTATCTGCCAAAATCGACTCCTGAAGGAAGAAACCAGGTCTTCCGCACCTGCTTAGAGCGCCACGGGCAAACACCAGTTGGAAGAAAGTTCGGCCGCCGGTGCACCAACCTGCTCAGAGCGCTGCGGGCAACAGGCAGGCGGCCCTGCCCGTTTTTACAGAACGGGCATTGACGGGATTCAGGCTTTGTTCAAGTAGTCGTGGGCTTCCGCCAGGCGCTCTCGGACTTGCTCTGGGGCAGTCCCGCCGTGCGTGTTTTTGTTTGCGACACAGGCTTGTGGGTGCAGACTGGTAGCGGGAAATTGGACAAACTCGCCACCAAGCTGTACGAGCTCATCTGCTGAAAGTGCCTGCAGGGCGACGCCCTGTCTGATGGCCAGCTGTACGGCTTTGCCAGTCAACTCGTGAGCGCGCCGAAAAGGAACCCCCTGGCGCACAAGCCAGTCGGCAACCTCTGTGGCGCAAGAAAATCCTGCTCCAGCTTTTTGCAACATTCTTTTTCGGTTCGGTTCCAGCGCCTTGATCATCAGAGTCATGATTTCCAGACAAGCCACGCTGGTGTCCAGCGCGTCAAAAATAGGTTCCTTGTCTTCCTGGTTATCGCGGTTATATGCCAAAGGCTGTCCTTTCATCAGCGTCAGCAAAGAGACAAGACTTCCGTAAACCCGCCCGGTTTTCCCGCGCACCAGTTCCGCCAAGTCGGGATTTTTCTTTTGCGGCATGATGGATGAGCCGGTGCACAACTCGTCCGGCAGTGAAGCAAAATTGAACAGTGGTGACAGCCATAGGGTGATTTCCTCGCTGAAACGCGACAAGTGCATCATGATCAAGGCGCAGTCCGCATTCAGTTCAATCACAAAATCGCGGTCGCTGACTGCGTCGATAGAATTGCTGCAAACCCCATCAAACTCTAGTAATCGCGCGGTATATTCACGATCCAGGGGGAAGCTGGTTCCGGCCAGGGCTGCCGCGCCGAGCGGTAGGTGATTGACACGTTTTTGGGTGCCGCTGAGGCGCTCACGATCGCGTTTCAGAGCTTCAAACCAGGCTAAAAGATGGTGGCCAAAAGTAACGGGTTGGGCAATCTGCAAGTGCGTAAATCCGGGCATCACGGTTTCGCATTCCTGTTCCGCCAACGCCACGATCGCGCTCTGCAACTCGTGTATTTTGCGACTCAGCACATCAATTTGCTCACGTAGATAGAGGCGCAGGTCAGTTGCTACCTGGTCATTGCGCGAGCGTCCGGTATGCAGTTTTCCGCCAGTATCGCCAATGAGCTCAATGAGACGCGCTTCAATGTTGATGTGGAGATCTTCGTGGATTTCCCGCCAGGGGAACTGCCCACCTGCAATTTCGGCAACGATGGCTTCCAGGCCGCGGACAATGTCCCGGCATTCTTCACTGTTCAGGACTCCAGCTTTTTCCAAGGTCAAAGCGTGGGCAATGGAAGCATTGATGTCCTGGCGATACATCCGTCTGTCAAAACTCAGGGAGGAGCTGAAAGCGCGCAGCCTTTCATTTGCCATTCCGGAAAGCCGCCCACGCAACAGTGACTGATGAACGCCGGCCCGCTGTCCAGCTTTTTTGGTTTCCTGTTGTGGCACTTCGTTCAGGGTGTGTCCAGTGCCAGCAGTTCGGCTGTCCTGGGCGCGACTCCCTGCCAGTTGTCTGTGGCAATTTTCAAATACGCACTGCCGCAGGTAGGCAATCTGTCGAAGGTTTTGCCCGACAGCAGTTTCGTAAGCAGGGTCATGGACGGGTTGTGTCCGCACACGGCGACGACGTTGTGTGCATTGTCGAATTTTTGAATTTCCTGGAGCAGACTATGGCAGTCGATGGCATAAAGCACATCGAGTTTCTTGACTTTGTCCGAGGAAATTCCGGTTTTCCAAGCAATAATTTCAGCGGTTTCCGAGGTGCGTTGTGCCGTGCTTGCACAAAAAATATCCGGTGGCCAGGTCGTTCTCAATGCCAGGAGGACACTGATTTTCAACGCTTCTTCTCGGCCCCGGGCACTGAGAACCCTGCTTTTATCGCTTTTGCCGGTTGCTTCAGCTTCGCCGTGGCGCACCAAGTGAAGATGCTTGGTCATTTGTGTGGTCGCCGTCAGGTTTGGGTCCCGTTTATCCGGCGCTCGAGGGTCAGGTGGCGTAAAAGAAATGGGTTCCGCTCACTTATGGGAATAGTGAAATGACTGACTTCGTGCCACTGGGCCGGATCCAATTTCGGAAACCAGGTATCTCCCGGAACTTCGGTTTCGATCAAAGTCAGGTAAATGCGGTTCGCCAGAGGAAGAAAAGCGCGGTAAATTTCGTTGCCACCAATCACCATGCACTCTCCCTGATCGCAGAATTCGGCAGAGATTTTTTCCAGTGTGTTTACGACTTCCGCCTGCGGCGCCGTGAAACGAGGGTTTCGACTGAGAACAATATTGTGCCGATTAGGCAAAGGCTGCCGACGCAAACCTTGCCAAGTTTTGCGCCCCATGAGCACGGTGTGATGCAGGGTACGCTTTACAAACATTTCCATGTCAGCCGGCAAAGCCCAAGGCATGGTTCCATTGCGACCAATCACGCGGTTTTTATCGTGGGCAACGACCAGGGAGAAACTCATATCGCCAGCTCGGCTTTGATGGCAGGCTGAGGGTGGTAGTTTTCCAGACGAATGTCGTCGGGGCCGAACTCAAAAAAACTTTTGACTTCGGGGTTGAGTTGAATGGTTGGCAGCCGTTTCGGTTTTCTGGCGATCTGTATCCTGGCCTGTTCAATATGATTGGTGTAAAGGTGCACATCACCGGTGGTGTGAATCAGAAATCCGGGTTTCAGCTTGCTGACTTGGGCAACCATGAGTGTTAGCAGGGCGTAGGATGCAATGTTGAACGGTACGCCCAGAAAAATGTCGGCACTGCGCTGATAAAACTGGCACGACAGGGTGTCTTGGACAACATAAAACTGGAACAACAAATGGCAGGGCGGCAGGCACATCTCATCGAGTTGTGCCACGTTCCAGGCACTGACCAGAAGGCGTCGGGATTCGGGGTGGGTTTTCAGCTGTTCGAGCACGGTTGCAAGCTGGTCTATGTGACCCTCGTTTCGTGTTGGCCAGGACCGCCACTGATAACCGTACACTGGCCCGAGATCGCCGTTTTCATCTGCCCATGGATCCCAAATGTGTACACCATGACCGTGTAGATACCGGATATTGGTTTCCCCCCTGATGAACCAGAGCAGTTCACAAAGCACAGATTTGAAATGAATCTTTTTAGTGGTCAGCAGCGGAAATCCAGCACCCAGATTGTATCTCGTTTGCCCTCCGAAAAGGGACAAGACCCCGGTCCCGGTGCGGTCTTTTTTCCGAATGCCGGTATTCAGCACGGAGCGCAATATTTCAAGATAGGGTTGCATTTTCTCGTATTCTAAACTGGGCATGGTAGACCAGGCTGATGCCGATGATGAATAGTGGCACGCTGAGCAGTTGGCCTTGTGTCATCCAGTCCCAGATTATGAAACCAAGGTGTGCGTCCGGCTCGCGGAAAAATTCCGTGATGAAGCGGGCAAGAGAATAGAGGATGGCAAAAAGGCCGGCGACCATGCCGGTCGGCCGGGGCTTGGCGGAAAACAACCACATAATGATGAACAAAACGATGCCCTCAGTCGCCATTTGATAAAGCTGCGATGGGTGGCGGGGCAAATCGTCGGCCAGCGGATGGGAAAATATCATTCCCCAAGGGACGTCGGTTGCGCGACCCCAGAGTTCGCCGTTGATGAAATTGCCTAACCTTCCGGCGGCCAGCCCGATCGGGACCAGGGGGGCAGAAAAATCCAGCAATCTCAGGAAGGAGACGCCATGCCTTCTCGAGTACACATAAAGCGCCGCCAAGACTCCCAGGAGCCCGCCGTGAAAACTCATGCCGCCTTCCCAGATACGAAACACCTGCATTGGGTCAACCAGAAGTGATGCGTAGTCGTAAAACAGGACATAGCCCACGCGACCACCGAGAATCACTCCCAGGAGTCCGTAGATCAACAAGTCATCCACTTGCGCAACGGTGATGCCGGTTTTGGCGGTTTTTGCCCGCAACTTTCCCAATATCAGGAAAGCCAGAAAGCCGAGGAGGTACATCAGGCCGTACCAGCGGATTTCCAAGGTGAAGGCAACCGGATTAAATGCAGGGTGAACCAACATGCCAGAATTGTACACTTTGACAAAAATGCAATAGTGTTTGTTATCCTTGACTACCCTGGGGAAATACGTGGTACCGGGCATACCCACATGCTTTCCACCAGACCGCATAATTTACATCATGAGTGTTCCAGCAATGAAACGAAAAAATCGGCTTTCCGAGGAAACCAGCCCGTATCTTTTGCAACACGCGGATAATCCTGTCGCTTGGTATCCGTGGAGTGAGGAGGCACTCGCCACGGCACGGCAACAGGGAAAACCGATCCTCCTTTCCATAGGATATTCCGCCTGTCACTGGTGCCATGTTATGGCCCACGAGTCATTCGAAGACGAAGAAACCGCCAGACTGATGAACCGCCTGTTCATCAGCATCAAGGTGGACCGCGAGGAACGCCCCGATCTGGACCAGATTTACCAGGTCGCGCACACGATGCTGGCGCGCCGTTCAGGTGGCTGGCCGCTCACGATGTTCCTGGATCCTGCCAGCCGAGCACCTTTTTTCGGCGGCACCTACTTTCCGAGCCAGCCACGCCATAACCTACCCGAGTTCAAGACAGTGTTGCAGCGTGTTCACCAGTTTTTTGTTGAAAACACCGATGACATGCAGAAACAAAGCGCACTGATGCAGAATGCAGTGAAGCAGGCTTTTTCCGCTCCCCGGAGTACCGATGCTTTGCCTGCCGATTTTGCGGTTCGCTCCTGCGAGCGGCTTTTGCAATGTTTTGATCCGGTTCATGGCGGGCTGGGTGGGGCACCGAAATTTCCACAGCCGGCACAACTTGAATTTTTACTGCAGGCACACACTGCGAGAGTGGAGGTGCCGAAAGATGGCCACCAACCATTGCATGCCGCTTTGTTTACGCTGGACAAAATCGTTCATGGCGGGCTCCAGGACCACCTGGGCGGGGGATTTTTCCGCTACTCGGTGGATGAGTTCTGGATGATTCCACACTTTGAAAAAATGCTGTATGACAATGCCCAACTGTTGGGTCTGCTTGCCGAGGCGGCGGTGTTGGGACAGGAGCCGCATTATCGCGAGGCTGCTTTGTCGACCGCGTCATGGCTGGTGGAGGAAATGCAGATCCCGGAAGGGGGGTTTTTTGCGGCTCTGGATGCCGATTCGGAAGGTGAGGAAGGGCTCTTCTATGTCTGGGACCGGGAGGAAGTTGACGGATTCCTGAGTGACCGGGAACAGGAATTGTTTGTGCGTCGTTTCGGTCTGGATGGCAGGAAAAATTTCGCGGAGAAATATCACCTACATGCCACGTGCAGTCTGGTGGAGTCGGCGCAACAGGCGGGCATGAATGTGGGGGCGGCACGAACCCTCATTGCATCGGCAGGCGCGAAACTGCTGGCACAGAGAAAGTTGCGCGTACCCCCAGGTCTGGATGACAACATTCTGTGTTCCTGGAACGGCATGGTCATCAAAGGCTTGGCAAAAGCCGCCTTGCTTCTGGATCGCCCGGAACTTTATGACGCAGCGCGTAAATGTCTGGACTTTGTTCGTCAGAAAATGTGGCGGGACAACCGGCTTTTTGCGGTCTGGAACAAAGGTCGCGCCCGATTTTCCGCTTACCTTGACGACTACGCTTTTCTCCTTGATGGTATTTTGGCGATGCTGCAATACCGCTGGCACAAGCCAGATATGGAATTTGCTGCCGAACTGGCGAATGGATTACTGGAAAATTATGAGGATGCAAAACAGGGCGGGTACCTGTTTACGCCGCACGATGGGGAATTATTGCTCGTTCGGCCACAGGTTCTTCATGACAGTGCGACTCCCGCGGGTTATGGGATCGCCACACTGGTGCTTTTTCGCCTGGGTTCTCTGTGTGGGGAACCACGCTGGATGCGCAGTGCGGAAAGAGCCTTGGCACGGGCCGGCACCGCGATCAAGAACAACTATGCCGAGTGCATAACATTGATAGCTGCCGCGATGGAAATGGATTCTCCCGCGGTTGCGGTCATTCTGCGCGGGGAACCAGACAAAGTTGCACAGTGGCAACGGGCGTTGGCGGCGCCGAGTGATCCGGCGCGTTTCAACGCGATGCGAATGGTGGTGGCGGCTTCCCATGGGATCCAGGATGGCACAGACTGGATCGATGAAAGAACCGCACCTGAAAAAGGGGTGCGCGCTTACGTCTGCCAAGGTAGTGTTTGTCACGAGCCGGTTGATAATGACTTGGACAGCCTGTTTTCACAGCTACGGTCTTTGGAAAACACGCCTGCGAATCACCAGTGAAAGCCCAGCTCAGACTTTTTGTTCGGTTGTTTCGTTTTGTGTTGCACCTACTGGTAGGGGCCACACTGTGCCTGACGGTTTTTCCTCGCGATACCCGGAAAATGAAGCGCTTCCAGTGGCGCATTGTGCAGTGGTGGCTGGGGTTTTGTGTCCGCATTCTCGGGGTGCGTCTTGAGGTTCGTGGTGAGCGGCAAACGCAGCCTGCTCCGGTCTGTGTGGTGGCGAACCATGTTTCCTGGGTGGATATACTGGTGTTAGGCAGCCTTTATCCGGTACGCTTTCTTTCCAAGGTGGAAGTGAAAAAATGGTTTTTGATTGGTTATCTGGCAAGCAAGGCAGGGACGCTCTATATCAAGCGTGGCATAGGGGCCAGGGAGGCGCTCCAGGAAATGGCGGGTTGTTTTGAGCGTGGCGAAAATGTGGGACTGTTTCCTGAAGGTTCCACCGGGGGGAACAGCGAGGTAAGACGGTTCTATCCTCGCCTTTTCGAGGCTGCCGTACTGACGAACGCGGTGGTGCAGCCCATCTCCCTCGCCTATCCCTGCGCAGGCGAATTGCATCCTGCCATCCGCTTTCCCAAAGATGAGAATTTCGTGCACAACGCATGCAAAGTCATGCGCGAGAAACAGATAAAAATCATCGTGGATCTTCTCGAGCCGGTGTCCGTGCAGGAAGGTCGTGAACAAACGGCACTGAAGGCACAGGAACTGGTTTCAAGGCAGGTTGAGTATGCTTATGGCAGGAGTTCCTGAGCATGGATGAGACAACAGCCAAAGTCACCCGTCGTTATGGACGACGCATGATGTATCTGGCGTGGATTGCCATCTTCGGGTTGCTGTATCTTTTCTTCGACGACAAGATTGCGGCAATCTACAACCCTAACGAATCGCCGGAATCGCTGGCTGCGGAAGATGGCCTGGTGCACGTGACTTTGCTTCGTAACCGTTATGGGCACTACGTGACCAACGGCAGGATTAACAGTCACACGGTGCAGTTTCTTCTCGATACCGGCGCCACCGACATCAATATCCCCGAGACCATTGCCCTCCGTCTGCAACTGCAACGAGGCCAGGCTTTTCGCGCCATGACCGCCAACGGGACGGTGACCAATTACAAAACCCGCCTCGATAGTGTCGAAGTCGGCGACATTCGCCTGGAAGGCGTAGAGGCAAGCATAAATCCGCACATGGGTGGTGACGGTATTTTGCTTGGCATGTCGTTTTTGCGGGAGCTCGATTTTCGTCAGGATGGCAAACGTTTGACTTTGACCGGACCGACGGCACGGTAAAGCGTTTTTGTTCGCCGTTCGGCACCTCCCCCGGGAAAGCAATCAACGGCGACTTGCCTGCTTTTATCTCAGGGGGAGGCCGGACGTGGCGTTTATCTCAGGGAGAAAGGACGGCCTGCTGCCCATCCTGGGTCGGGAAAAACAATTGCTTTCCTTTTTTGCGAAAAGCGGCGATTCGTTCGAGATCACGCTTCGAAACAAGCCAATCGCAAAACCGCTTCGCTTCATGGAAAACAAGGCCCAGATGGCACACGCTTGACTTTGACCGGACCGGCGGCACGGTAAAGCGTTTTTGTTCGCCGTTCGGCACCTCCCCCCGGGAAAGCAATCAACGGCGACTTGCCTGCTTTTATCTCAGGGGGAGGCCGGACGTGGCGTTTATCTCAGGGAGAAAGGACGGCCTGCTGCCCATCCCGGGTCGGGAAAAACAATTGCTTTCCTTTTTTGCGAAAAGCGGCGATTCGTTCGAGACCACGCTTCGAAACAAGCCAATCGCGAAACCGCTTCGCTTCTTTGAAAGCTATGCCGGGATGTCTTTCGGGGTTCACCAGTATGACGCTATAAAGATTTTCCAGATACGGCGAGTTTGCGAACAGTAAAGTCAGCCGGTCGCGATTTTCAAAACTGACCCAGGTGGCACGGTCGCAAAGGGTATAGGCGCCGGTTTCATTGGCAAAATTCAGGGTGGTTCCCATGCCACTGCCAATTTCAAGGTAATGTGTTTTGGAAGGAGTGCCTGCCGAACTCATGCGCCACAAAGCGCGTTCCGTTTTATGCGTGCCACTGTTGTCAGCTCGAGAAACAAAACTGACATCGCTGCGGGCAATGGCATCGAATGCTTCAACAATGTCCTTGGTTTCTGCAACCTGCGCCGGGTCATCAAGCGGACCGACCAGGATGTAGTCATTGCGCATGAATGTCTTTCGTAATGTGCCGTACCCCTCTTGCACAAAAGTCAGTTCGGACGGTTCATGGTGGATGATCAAAACTTCGGCGTCGCCACGACGGGCAATGTTCAAGGCTCTGCCAGTGCCGACGGGGACCACGTGAACATCGATGCCGGATTCGCGTTCAAAGACGGGTAGCAAAAAATCCAGCAGTCCGGAGTTTTCAATTGAGGTCGTGGAGGCCAGAACGATATGGTCGCGCATTTTTTCAGCACTGGCACCTGCCAGAATCAGGCAAGAGACTGCAAAAACAAAAAATCGCAAATTTCCTCTCCTTTGAGTTTTTGAAAGAAATCAGCACAACTGGTCTGGATGACCAGTCGGCCATTGTTCAAACACAAAATTTCGTCACAAAGCCTGCGCACCTGTGCGAGATTGTGTGTGGCAATCAATATCCGGGTGCCTTTTTTTCTCAGGCTTTGAATCAGGTTTTCCACTTTTTTTGCTGAGTTGGCATCCTGCTCACTGGTAGGTTCATCCAGCAGCAGGATGTCTGGATTAACCGCGCAGGCGCGGGCAATTCCCAATCTTTGCTGCTCACCACCGGAAAGCTGAACAGCCAGTTGCGCCGCAGAATTTTCCATGCCGACTGCCGCAAGCGCTTTTCGTGCCAAGGAACAACTTGCCGCCTGCGGCACGCCACGGGCACGCAATACAAAAGAGATATTCGCTTGCGCCGAGCGGCGTAAAAATTCTGGTTTTTGAAAAGCCATGGCAATGTGCGGTCGACATTGACTGTGGTGCGCATTCCCCCAATGGATTTCCCCGCTGCTTGGGCTGAGCAGGCCATGACACAGTTTGAGAAATATGCTTTTGCCGGAACCATTGGGGCCGATGACCGCGGTGCAGTTTTCTGCCGGGCTGTCAAGGCTGATGTTTTCCAACAGAGTCTTGTTTTTGTTTCGGAAGCAAAGCGCTTTTACGGACAGGTGTGATGCTCTGTTCATTATGGTCGCGGACATGAACTTTCAGGAAGCAGGTTTTCTGAAGTCACCCGGAACCTGCGTCAAAAAAGAAATGAGCAACGCAATAGTCACCAGAATGATACCCAGTGCCAGTGCCAGTGAAAGATTGCCCTTGCTGGTTTCAAGTGCAATGGTCGTGGTCATGACCCGGGTGTGGTGATTGATGTTGCCGCCGACAATCAGCACCCCACCCACTTCACCAATTGCCCTGCCGAAGCCTGCCAGGACTGCCGTGAGCAGACTATAGCGGCCTTCCCACAACAGCACACCAGCCAGCCTGAGGTTCGTACAACCGAAAGCGCGCAACTGTTCACCCAGTTTCATATCCAGGTCATGGATGGCCTGGCGAGCGAGCACGGCAATGATGGGAAAAACGAGCATGACTTGGACCAGGATCATAGCAAGGGGTGTGTAGAGAATTTCCAGTACCCCCAAAGAACCGGAGCGGGACAGGAGCAGGTACAGGAACAGTCCCGCCACCACTGGTGGCAGCCCCATCAACGCGGTCAAGATGCCGACAAGAAAACGGCGTCCATAAAAGTTTTTCACAGCCAGGAAAGCTCCCACAGGCAGACCCGCAACAACGGCAATCGCGACTGCTATGAGGCTTACACGCAGGGAAAGGGCAGTGATTTCCACGAGATCTTTGTCCCATGAAACCAACAATGAGAATGCAAGTCGAATGGCTTCAGTGAAACTTTCCATATCGGATCCCTACGCAGTGCAGAGACGGTGCCGGAAAGTAACGTGTCTGCTCCGGGAATGAATGTTCATGGTGTTTCTGTTGCTTGCCCAAGCATCGTTTGCACCATGAAGATGGCATATAATCCAGCGGGTTTCGCAAGCAGGCATTTTTTCTGATGTCTGCACAGAAACTATAGCAATTTTGTGGTCGGGGTCGTTTTCACTGATGACCGTGCCGCTAAAGATAAGGAGGAAATATGGCAAAAATCACTTTGCATGGAAATGAATCGCAAACTTGCGGTGAACTTCCTCAAGTTGGAACCGTGGCCCCAGACTTCAATCTCGTAAACCAGGATTTGGAAGACATTCATCTGGAAGCGTTTGGCCAAGTCCGGAAAATCATCTATATCGTTCCCAGTCTGGATACGCCAGTGTGTGCGATATCCACTAAAAAGTTCAATGACTTTGCAGCTCAGCATGAGGACGTGAAAATCATCATTGTTTCTTCGGATTTGCCGTTTGCGATCAAACGCTTCTGCGCCGCCGAGAAGACTTCCAAAATCACACCGTTGTCGACCATGCGCTCGAAAGATTTTCTCGAGCAGTATGGTGTGCGCATAGTCGATGGACCCATGAGCGGGCTTACGGCAAGGGCACTTCTGGTTTTGGACGAAAACAATTCGGTCATTCACAGCGAACTGGTTCACGAATTGGGCGACGAACCAGATTACCAAGCAGCGTTGAATGCCGCGGTTTCGAGGGAAGAAGCGGGCGACTGAGTTTCCAGTGAGCTGGTGAAACGCCGACTCGCTTTCTGCGCTGAGACTGTGCGTGGCGCCTGCCGGTGCCGGCTGTTGTCAGCCACCTTGGCTTCCAGTAACCACATTCAGGAACCTGGAACGATCCCACCCGCAGCTTTGAAGAAAATCCGGAGAAGCGGGCGACTGAAGTTCCAGTGAGCTGGTGAAACGCCGACTCGCTTTCTGCGCTGAGACTGTGCGTGGCGCCTGCCGGTGCCGGCTGTTGTCAGCCACCTTGGCTTCCAGTAACCACATTCAGGAACCTGGAACGATCCCACCCGCAGCTTTGAAGAAAATCCGGAGAAGCGGGCGACTGAAGTTCCAGTGAGCTGGTAAAACGCCGACTCGCTTTCTGCGCTGAGACTGTGCGTGGCACCTGCCGGTGCCGGCTGTTATCAGCCACCTTGGCTTCCAGTAACCACATTCAGGAACCTGGAACGATCCCACCCGCAGCTTTGAAGAAGCGGGCGACTGAAGTTCCAGTGAGCTGGTGAAACGCCGACTCGCTTTCTGCGCTGAGACTGTGCGTGGCGCCTGCCGGTGCCGGCTGTTGTCAGCCACCTTGGCTTCCAGTAACCACATTCAGGAACCTGGAACGATCCCACCCGCAGCTTTGAAATAAATCCGGAGAAGCGGGCGACTGAAGTTCCAGTGAGCTGGTGAAACGCCGACTCGCTTTCTGTGCTGAGACTGTGCGTGGCGCCTGCCGGTGCCGGCTGTTGTCAGCCACCTTGGCTTCCAGTAACCACATTCAGGAACCTGGAACGATCCCACCCGCAGCTTTGAAGCAAATCCGGAGAAGCGGGCGACTGAAGTTCCAGTGAGCTGGTGAAACGCCGACTCGCTTTCTGTGCTGAGACTGTGCGTGGCGCCTGCCGGTGCCGGCTGTTGTCAGCCACCTTGGCTTCCAGTAACCACATTCAGGAACCTGGAACGATCCCACCCGCAGCTTTGAAGCAAATCCGGAGAAGCGGGCGACAGTTGGCGACCCGCACTGTGCGTGGCGCCTGCCGGTGCCGGCTGTTGCCCAGTCGGATCCCACCCGCAGCTTTGAAGCAAATCCGGAGAAGCGGGCGACAGTTGGCGACCCGCATGCCCAGTCGGCGCAGTGGTGGCGGGAAAAACCCCTGTGGAGAGAAAACGTATTTCAGGGTGTCAAGGGCGTTTTTCATTGCTGTGTTTCTGCCCATTGCCAGACGCTGGTAGCGGCTGAGCCAATGGCTTCCGAACACAGTTCTTTGACAGCTTTTAATACTGGCAAGCAAATCACTTACATCTGCCAGTCCTAGGTTTCCGCCCTGACCAGCCAAAGGGTGCACCACGTGTGCCGCGTCCCCAACCAGTACGCAATGGCCACTGACAAAACGTTGCGCCATCAATCCGTGCAAGGGAAAAGAAAGCGGCGCGGTCAAAACTTCCGACAATGCGAGTTTCGTGGCAAAAAAACGGTTGAATCCGCTAATAAGTTTTTTGTCGTCCCAAGTCGCAGGTGTTTCCCCTGCCGGGCACGGACAGGACCAGATTACGCAGCCGACATCCGGCTTTGCGGTGGGCAAGAACGCGATGATGTGTCCTTCCTGGAAAACCTGCCAGCAAGTGTTTTCGTGTCCGCGTTGCGAACGCGCCAGGAAAACCACCGCCGACTGTCGGTAATCCGTAAAGTGGTGGGGTATGGCAAGGCAGGTGCGCAATCCCGAATTCATGCCGTCGGCACCGACGACTAGTGACGCGGCCAGTTCCTCGCCGTTGTCGAAAACAAGCACAGGTGGCCCACAACACGAATCCCGAACAAAACGCAGCCGGCTCTTGTACGCCTGAAAATTGATGTCTTGATGGGATTTCAGTGCCCGACCAAGAGCGGCACACACCAGTTTGTTTTCCACAATGCACCCTAGCCTGGGTACCCCGAAATCTGAGATCCTGAAGTGGGCATGCCCCATACTTTCGCCGTCCCATACCTGCATTGCCTCATAGTGGAGACGGCGACCGCTGATTTCGATTTCCCTCCAGGCCCCCGCTGTCGTCAGGGTAATGATGGAAGTTTCGCTGAGTGCCAGCACTGGAGGTGCGGACGGCGCATGCAAATCGAAAGATGGCGGTGGATCCCCCAATATCACGATGGGGCGGCCGGTAGTGACGAGGCGCGCGGCGGCGGAGAGTCCGGTCAACCCGGCACCGATAATGACAATTGGCAGCACGGTTGCGTCAGTAGCCAGCAGCATCTGGCAAATCCAGCCCACAGGCCAGCCGGGAATAAGGTGGGAGGAGACCAAGCCCTCGGCGCACGATGTTCCGCCTCGTAAATGGCAACAGGTCCATGGCCAGGAAACACGCTCCGCGAAGTGGCTGGAGAAAACTCCAGTGTTCAAGAAACGAACGGGCAAGAAAATCTGTAAGGCGGGTAACGCGTCTGATGTCGGCACTGCGGCACTGCTCGTACATTTGCAACGCAGGGTCACCTGCCAAGTCTTTCAGCTGAAAGATATTTTCTACCAGAGTGGCAATGCCCCGCAATCCCAGGTTATAACCCTGACCCGCTATTGGATGGATTTTGTGTGCGGCATCCCCAATCAAGACGATGCGGCCTTGGACCAGCCGGTGTGCGTATTCCAGCGCGATGGGATAGGCACCTCGTATTCCGACTGTCTGTATTTTTCCCAGTCGCCAGCCAAAAGCGGCATGCAGGGAAGCTCTGAACTCGGCATCTGAGGCAGCCATCAGTTTTTCCGCAACGTCGGTTTTTTGCATCCAAACCACCGCGTTTTTCCCGGAGGACAAAGGCAGCAGTGCCAACGGACCTTGAGGGGTGAAACGTTCAAAAGCTGTGTGCCGGCGAGGATTGCTGGTTTGGATTTCACAGAGGATCGCAGATTGCTGGTAATCCCGACACCGAACTCTAAATCCGGAAGTGTCCCGGAGTTTCGAGCCGCCACTTGCCAAAACCACCAGGCGTGCTGCAAAAGGTGTACATCCCGGTTTACGCGCATGGATGAAAACCCGGCCGCCACGCTGGGAAAGGGAGCTGACTTCGACATCACGAACACATTGAATCTGCTGCGCTTCAGTCACTGTGTCATGCAGTACTTTCAACACTGTCGAGTAGGGAACGACCCAGCCCAAGGCATCGAGATTTTCGTTTTTACAGTGAATTGTGATTTTGCCAAAGCCACCTTGTTCCGAAACATGTATCGACCTTATCGCCTGTGCAACAGGCGCGAGTCGTGACCAGATGCCCAGTGAAGACAGGATCCGGTAGCTGCTGTCGGACAGGGACAGGGCACGCTCTGGTAAAGTTTTTTTCTCCGCCTCGGACACCAGCGAGCCCTTGTCAATCAAGATCACGGTTTTTCGATATTTTCGCAAAGCGACGGCCAGACTCAGTCCTGCCAAGCCGCCGCCGATGATGGCTACGTCGCAGTTTTTCATTTCATGAGCAAGGAATAACAGTTGGTGAGTTCATTGAAACTCCGCCATGTACACTTCAATTTCTTCAGGCTCTCTCACCGGTTTTTCACTCAGCACTTTGTTTCCAGCCGCAGTGACCAGAACGTCGTCTTCGATATTTTCGCAAAGCGACGGCCAGGCTCAGTCCTGCCAAGCCGCCGCCGATGATGGCTACGTCGCAGTTTTTCATTTCATGAGCAAGGAATAACAGTTGGTGAGTTCATTGAAACTCCGCCATGTACGCTTCAATTTCTTCAGGCTTTCTCACCGGTTTTTCACTCAGCACTTTGTTTCCAGCCGCAGTGACCAGAACGTCGTCTTCGATATTTTCGCAAAGCGACGGCCAGGCTCAGTCCTGCCAAGCCACCGCCGATGATGGCTACGTCGCAGTTTTTCATTTCATGGGCAGGGAATAACAGTTGGTGAGTTCATTGAAACTCCGCCATGTACACTTCAATTTCTTCAGGCTCTCTCACCGGTTTTTCACTCAGCACTTTGTTTCCAGCCGCAGTGACCAGAACGTCGTCTTCGATATTTTCGCAAAGCGACGGCCAGGCTCAGTCCTGCCAAGCCGCCGCCGATGATGGCTACGTCGCAGTTTTTCATTTCATGAGCAAGGAATAACAGTTGGTGAGTTCATTGAAACTCCGCCATGTACGCTTCAATTTCTTCAGGCTTTCTCACCGGTTTTTCACTCAGCACTTTGTTTCCAGCCGCAGTGACCAGAACGTCGTCTTCGATATTTTCGCAAAGCGACGGCCAGGCTCAGTCCTGCCAAGCCACCGCCGATGATGGCTACGTCGCAGTTTTTCATTTCATGGACAGGGAATAACAGTTGGTGAGTTCATTGAAACTCCGCCATGTACGCTTCAATTTCTTCAGGCTCTCTCACCAGTTTTTCACTCAGCACTTTGTTTCCAGCCGCAGTGACCAGAACGTCGTCTTCGATATTTTCGCAAAGCGACGGCCAGGCTCAGTCCTGCCAAGCCGCCGCCGATGATGGCTACGTCGCAGTTTTTCATTTCATGGGCAGGGAATAACAGTTGGTGAGTTCATTGAAACTCCGCCATGTACACTTCAATTTCTTCAGGCTCTCTCACCGGTTTTTCACTCAGCACTTTGTTTCCAGCCGCAGTGACCAGAACGTCGTCTTCGATATTTTCGCAAAGCGACGGCCAGACTCAGTCCTGCCAAGCCGCCGCCGATGATGGCTACATCGCAGTTTTTCATTTCATGAGCAAGGAATAACAGTTGGTGAGTTCATTGAAACTCCGCCATGTACGCTTCAATTTCTTCAGGCTTTCTCACCAGTTTTTCACTCAGCACTTTGTTTCCAGCCGCAGTGACCAGTACGTCATCTTCGATTCGTACTCCCATGTTTTTCCAACCCCGCCTGCGCACCTTGGACAGGTAAAGCCCGGGTTCCACCGTAAGTACCATCCCCGGCACGAAAGGTCGCCATTGCTCTGCGGTTTTGTAATTTCCGACATCATGCACGTCCATGCCCAGCCAGTGCCCGGTTTTGTGCATATAAAATTCCCGATAGGACTGTTTTTGCAAAGCCCGCCTCAAAGGCCCGCTGATCAACTGCAAAGCAATCAACCCTTTGGTCAGTTCCCGGACCGCGGCAGCGTGTGGATCGTTCCATACATTGCCTGGTTTAACGGCTTTGATCGCCGCTTCCTGTGCCTGTAAAACCACTTCATAAAGCGCTTTTTGTTTCGGTCTGAAACGTCCGTCAACGGGGAAAGTACGAGTGATGTCTGCGGCGTATCCGGCATATTCCGCACCAGCGTCTATGAGCACCAGTGAGTTTTTCTCCATGACCGCACAGTTTTTGAAGTAGTGCAAAATGCAGGCGTTGGCACCAGCGCCAACAATGCAGGGATAGGCTTCGCAGGTCTGGTTACGGACAAATTCACGCACCAGTTCGGCGGCCAGAGCGCTTTCATTTTCTCCTGGGCAGCAGGCGCGCATCGCACTGTAGTGAGCTGCTACCGAAATATCCACTGCGCGTTGTATCAACGCCACTTCGCTGCGCGATTTTCTTAACCGCATTTCATGTACGAGATCATCAAGTGATGCCAGTTCAGCAAACCTTGTGGCACTGGAAAGGGTGCGGAGACTCTGTTTTTTGGCCAGATCCATGAGTTCGGACGCGAATTTTCCGTTATTCTCGAAGGAAAAAAATACTTTGTCGCGCTGATCCAGAAGTTCCGGCAAAAGTTTCGGGAACCGCTGAATCGGGAAAGCCTGGTCAGCGCCATAATCACGCACCGCACCAGAAGTCCCAGCACAAGGACCTTCCCAAACCAGGCGCACAGTATCCGGCTCGCGGCAGAAAAGCACAAACTCTCCGGCGCGCCTTTCGGGGATCAGTACCGCCACGGCATCCGGCTCATTGAATCCCGTCAAATACTTGAAGTCGCTGTTTTGGCGAAATGGATACTCAAGATCTTTGGAACGAATGCTGGTTTTGGCTGCCGTTAAAACCGCCACCGATGTTTTGCCGATTTTCTTTAACAGTTTACGCCTGCGCACCGCGCATTCCTGAATGTCAGTTGCCATATTTCAGATCTGGTGGTGCCAAAATGGATTTGAAGTTTTGCTGGGTGACCGCTGCATGATTATTGACCATGCCGATAATTTTCGCATACTAACAAACACCATGGCGGAAGCTCCTGAAAAAGATGCCAGCGCAGAAAGTCTCGATTCGCTTGAAAAAAAGATCTCAAACTTGATCGAAAGCTGGAATGCCTTGGTGGAAAACAATGCACGTTTGCATAAAAAGCAGTCTTTCATGATTGAACAAATAGCTGAACTGCTGAGAAAGAACAAGGCTGTGAATGGGAAAATCAATGTTTTGGTTCAGCGACTTAAACAATTGGAGCGTTCGGTGTGAGTGCTGAATCAGTTCAATTGAATGTTGAGATTCTGGGCAAGGCATATTCCATCGATTGCCCGGAAAATGAACGGGCAAGTCTGCTTGAAGCGACGGAAATGTTGAAGATCAATCTGCAAGAGATGCGCAAGAAAAGCCGTGCTGCCAACCGGGTGGATCTGGTTGTGGTTTCAGGTTTGAACATGGCGCACGAAGCCATTAAAAACCACAAGTCCAATGTCGGAAGACAGTCTGCGCTGACGAAACGAATTCAACGTATCGGTCACAAAATAGAAGAGTGTATGAAGGCTCTTACCGATGGCAAATTTGGAGAAAGTCCGAATACTCCTGCTGATGATTGAAAACAGGCGTGCGAATTTCAAGTGTTTTGAGTTGCTGACTGTTTGCCGATAGCTTCCGCACAGGAAGAGTTTGGGGGCTTACACCCCTGTCGGTCTCAGTACCGTCGGAAATCACGTGTGTACGCCAGGGTCTTCGGGGGTTTCATACTCGTGGATGTCCGACGACCATGAAGGAAAATTCAGCCTGACCAGCGGTTCGGATTTTCACGCCGTGCCAGGGCCGCAGGTCCTGTGTCTGCCGTTTGTTCAGGCTTCAGGCTTGCAAGAACAGGCACGACGACTCAGGCAACAATCAGCTTATGTGATCCTGTGATTTAAGCACTGGGTCGTTGTTGTATGGCGATGGAAAACGGAAAAAAAGACGGTGCCGGTCAAAACGCCGGCCACCAGGAAGCGGGCAACAAAGGAAGAGGTCTCGCTCTGTAGAGCTTAGCGCTTTGGCGATGTGACCAAGGAACTACGTTTTTTTGTGGCCATGAAAAACAAAACACCACCGGCCACGGTGCCGCTGAGTGTGCCGTAAAGATGGGAATCCACTAAAACATTCACCCCTGCCAGTTCTTCTGTCAGGGGAAGTGCGCCGCTGTTTTGTTCATAAACCAGTTTGGCCGCTATCAGTATCAGAGCGACAATGGCACTGATGTCGCGGCGATCAATGTGCAGGCGGCACAGGCAGATTGTCACCAGCAGGCCGTGCAAAATCGCGGAGAACCCTGAAAAGTAAGATACCTGTGGTTGAAATTGGTAAATGCCGAAACTCGTACCTGCCATGCAAACCAGCAATGCAAGCGTCCAAGCCCTGGCATCCAAAACCGGGTAGGCGTACAGCCAGACCAGACCCCATGCCACCAGGTTCATAACCAGATGAGGAAGCGTCGCATGCCACAGATGGCCACTGAATGCCGACCACAGGTTCCCGGAACCTATGGCTTCCCGGCTATAGGCAAAGGTCAAATCCTTGCCATTGCTGTACAAAAACAGAGCAATGGCCGTCACTGACAACAGGACGAGACCAGAAAAAATATTATGTACCCGGTTCGACATCCCCGCCTTGAGATTGCCATTCTTTGAATCCGCCTGCCAAGGTACTGGTCTGTGCAAAACCCATTTGTTTCATGGTCAAGGCAACAAGCACAGACCTTCCACCACTCGCGCAATAGACAATATACTTTTTGTTTTTGGCAAAGACTTTGTTGTACAAAGGACTGTCGCTGTCAACCAGAAATCCCAGCATGCCTCGTGCGGCGTGCTGGGCTTCCGGGATTGTGCCGCTTTTATGCAATTCTGTACGGTCTCTTACATCAACAAACACAGTGCGCTCGTTTTTGAATTGCTCCTGTGCCTGTTCAAAGTTGATTTTTTCAATGTGAGCGCTTGCTTGCTTCATGCAAACTCAGCAAGCTGATTTTTGCAATCATGAATTCGCACTCCACGAAATTTTCAAAACGATTTTTTTTAACAGGCTTTCCTCTGCAGATTGAGGAAAATTCCGCCGCCTGAAGCAAGACACGCATAGTAGCATGAGAAAGGGTGTAATCTTCCGAAAAACCGCGAGGGAGAAATGCCTCGGTCTTCAGAGATCGGAACCTGGTGGGGGTCAGGCGGGAAAACGATCAGGTGCGAAATTTCCCTCTTCTTGACAATTTGACACGATTCCCCCCCGTGGCGCGGCCGAAAGGCGTTGGATGTCCGCCACCTGAGGCAAGACACGCCTAGCAACATGAGAAAGGGTGTAATCTTCCGAAAAGCCGCGAGGGAGAAATGCCTCGGTCTTCAGAGATCGGAACCTGGTGGGGGTCAGGCGGGAAAACGATCAGGTGCGGAGTTTCCCTCTTCTTGACAATTTGACACGATTTCCCCCCGTGGCGGGGCCGAAAGGTTTCAGCAGAGAGAAAAACTGTGGGTTTTCAGTGCCGATTTCCGCATCAATCTGGTAACTTTTTTCTGCAGAGTTAAAAAGCAGGCTGCCATCTATATTGAAGTCATCGCCGCCGCCCTTGCACAGCACAGTTACGATGCCGCTGTCATCGGTTTGCGAACTGAAGCGGAAATCTCCCAAAGGGTTCTCCATTGCAACGAGGTTTTTCAATTCACCCTTGCCTTCTGCGTAATTTGGCAGCATGCTTTCGGCATCCAGTTCCAGCCGCTTGATGTTGACAACTCCTGTCCCACTCACGAGGCCGGGTAATTTAGTGTTTCCGATCGTGTGCAGATGCAAGCTGAAGTCGCCGATCGAATCGATGGCAAAAATCTCCCCGCCGAACGGGGTGTAACCCAAGGTGCCGGCAAAATTGAAATCCGGGGTGGACAGATCCAAACAGGCAGCGAGAAATTTTTGCGGCCAAACCGGACACCAACGCCAGCTCAAATCTGCCACAAAGGAGATTTTGTCTTTGAACAGAAAGTTCGCGGAACCTTTCCAGATCGTTCCACTTAAACGGTTGACGACCAACGCGTGCGACGAGTCCAGTTTCTCAGTCACAAATTGCAGGGGCATAGTCGAAACAAAAATTACTCCCCAGACCAGCAGGAAAAAAAGCAGGATTGCGGTTTTTTTCAAAACAGCTTTCATCAATCACACTTTGACCGAAATATGCCCGGACAACCCTCGGACACTGTTTTTCAGGCGGAACCCCAGCACCGAAAAACCTTCGCCCACGATTTGTTCAATAAAACGCATGACTTTTCGTCCGTCGACCTCCTTGAATTCTATTCTGATCTGGCCCCCTGAATCTGTCCGGATTACGCCGAGACGCGCCTTGAAGGTGGCCTTTTCCAAAGCGCTTTCAAGCATTTCTTTCAGTTTGGCAGGCGCTGCGTCTATGGGCAGGGAGCCTCCCAGATTCAGCTTGGTTTGCTCAAGTTCGGCCAGTTCTTGTGCCGCCCAGAGATAATCCGACTGGACACGCGCATAGCGCTGCAATGCGCGTTCATGCTCATTTTCCAGAGGTAAATACAGAAAGCTGTAACCGGCCGCAAAAAATAAAAAAACTGCGAACAGCGACAAGTAAACCCGGTCACTCGAGGAGCGTGCACCCCACCAGATCCTGAATTTAGTGAGCGAATTCATGAGCTGGTCGGGTAAGAGATCTCCACTCGCATGCGTCGGCGCTCGCCAAGGTTTGAAAGGGTTGCGGTCTGTACTGAGAGACCAGGCAGTTCTGACAGAGATTTTGCCACGTACGTCGGTGAGCGCGAGGAACTGAAAACTATGGTGACTTTGTCCTTGGTCATTTTGATGCTCTCAACGCGGCATTCTTTGCAATTTGAAAGGATCGCCTCAGCCTGCAACATTGCCGACCAAAGACTGCTTTCACGAAACGTGACCCCCTCCCTAGCCTGTGCCAGTCTTTTGTTCAATCCTCTACGCACACTGCCACGCAAATCGGTGCCCGGAAAATGGGAGTTGACCATGCTTTGTGTAGCAGCTTTTATAATGGGTTCCTGTTGTTGTGCCCAGTTTGTTTCCACTTTCAGATTGAAGACATAAAGGAGAAAAGCAATCGGCAACACAACGGCAACTGCACGCCAAGGACGTGCCCAGGCTTTCAGTGGTGATGCCGGGAGATAGCTGCCCTGCAAAAAGTTCAGGCCGGATGCTGCGGGGTTGGGAAAAGTCATTTTGTCTGTCAGTGGGCCGGGCAAAACTTCGGCATGGTCACGCCAGGACTCGGGGAGTGCTTCAATATCATCGCTGTAAACACGCATTTTCCGCTTGTTGTGTTCGGTATGACCCAGAATCTGCTCGATCCATTCAAGAGAACCCGCCATACCCTGCTGCTGTCCGGTGCGCAGTAAAACGCGACCGTTTTCATGCCACACAACAACGCCTTTTTCTTCATAGGGAACCGCGAGCAGGTCGGGACACAAAAACCGTGCCGGATGATTATTCAGTCTCAACAGGCCCAGCCAGTAATCCATTTTGTCACGGTCGACAACAGCAATGGGCAATTGCCCGTCGTCAGTCAACGTGCCATACGAGAAATGCTGAGTTTCAGGAGGGGACACCAGGCTTTCTTCCAACATGAAGGGCAGGGATTTCGCCCACAGTTTTCGTGAACCTTTGGGTGGCGTAAGCAGGTGAAAACCAACGGCTTCAGACGGCACCCAGGCAACCTGCTGATGATCCCGGGTGCTGGATGCCGAAAAGATCGTGTCGTCAGGTTTTATCCAGATCATTTTTTCTTGCCAGTCGCTCGTTTTTACGCCCCGTGCAACCCGCGTACCGGTTGCTGCCAACACGTCTCTGCAACACTGCGGATCTGCGTGGCGTTTTCAACGGGCGCACGATGAGGCTTTGCATTTCAAAAGCCGTGTCACCCAGCTGTACGGTAATGGAAGCCTGAAAGAAATAACTTTTCACGTCAAGATGTTTTTTTACCCATGTCGGTATCGTCGTTTCCGTATTCCCCTGTATGCTGAGTCCAAGCCGCCAGAATTGTTCGGCAGATGTGAAAGGGGCTTCTTCACGCCAAGTAATCAATTCGCTGACAGTTGCCGAATCGAGACCGGGCAAAGTCAGCAGTATTTTCGCAGGCGCGGTGTTCACGTTGATCGGGGTGATTCTGCCGGGATCGGGCAAAGCCACAAGTCGGGGGAGAAACAGGTTGGTGACTTCGGGTGTAAAGCCTTTGACCAACCTGATTTCGCCGGGCCATGCCATGCGCAACCCGGATACCACGTAGGGCGGCACCAAACTTTGGTAGTCACTGTTTTCCGCACCACCCGCACGTGGGATGTCATCAGTATCGAACCAGTCGAAAAGGCCATTAAGCAACCCTTCCGGGTCTTCAAGAACCTCGGAGTACGAGAAGAATGCTTGTGAGAAACGATCGCGTGTCCAGTTTTTTTCGCCTTTGATGCCACGGAATTCGCTGTGCAGATTGTTCAAATTGAGATATGCCAGCAAATCATACAGGCACCAGCTGACCTTTGCTGTCTCTGTTGGAAATCCAGGGGCAATGTCTTCAAAATACCAAGACCATTCTTCAGCAGTCGTTTTGTCCTTGGGGACCGTATAGTAGTCTACTTTAGCTCCATGTTCCCCGATTACGTCACGATCCAACAGCTCCTTGGCTCTCGCCTCGACACTCAAAGCCAATAAGAAAGCCTGCTCACTCGTCACGATGCGGGACAGTTTGTTGATGGCGAGGTTTTGCCCATAAAGTATCCAGGTCGAGGCGGATGCAACCATCGTAATGACCACCATGGCGCTTATGATTGCCACCCCGTGTAAAGAGGATGGTGTCTTCGCGACACGAAAGCGTGGTGACCCGCCACCTGCTTTATTTTTTTCTTCGAAAGGGATCATAAGGATCGGCACCAGGGAAATATCGCGTGTAGGCCCCGTTTTCGGTTTCTATCTCGATTTTTATCCAGCTGGGTAATTGTTCAAAATCAAAACTTGTAGCCCCATCAGAAAGTGTTTCCTGAACGCCTTCCCATTCCATTTCAAAATTCGAAACGTTGCTCAACAACAGAGCCTCATGAGGCTCGACCGTATCGTCCGGGCGGTCCAGCATTGGCCATACCAATCTGTACAGGCGATCGTCTTTTGTGCAGTAAATGATTCTTTGCATCCCGGAAAAAGAACTGATTCCCGGAGTGATCCCGGAGCGCGTAAAACTGAACTGACAGTCAAATCCTTCCAGCTTGGGTTCAAATGCCCGTTCAACTTTTTTTTCATCGCTGCCAACCTGCACCGGGCGGCGGGCCATGTTGATGAGGTCCTGGAACAAAACCGTCCACACCACCTGTTCCGTGGACAGTTCCGCTGTTTTTTTTTCCAGCTTCGCTTGAATTCTTGTCGTGTCCTGCAACCCTCGAAAAGTCATTGCCGAAACCAAGGCGAAAATCACCATGGCGATCAGGACTTCCAAAAGAGTAAATGCACGGCATCGGTTCTTCGCCGACGATGTCGCACTGGCTGGCATTCGCACGTCCCTCAAGGACCTGGCCGGTAGGCCCTTAAAACACTGGCAGGTTTCCCCTCCGGATCATCCCAGGAAGTCACTTCGACTTCATAGCGCACCAGATCGGTGCGCTCTTCCAGACCACTCGGTTCGGTTTCCAGAGTTGACCAGGACCAGGACGTTCCGGCAATTTCTTCATTGCCACTTTCCTCAATCTCCTCCAGTTCATTTTTTTCGTCCCTGACCAAGCCCACAACGAGCACGTTCCAGGCAATGAGATGGCTACGGTAGCGTTCCTGCATCAGTCCAATGTGATCCGCATAGGTGGCCAAGGCGCTCAATGAAGCACCGATGGCAATACCCAGCATCACCGTCGCTATGAGGACTTCTATGAGCGTGAAGCCGCACTGCTTTTTATTCATCGCCGCGATAGTCGGCACTGATGACACCGCTCGCCCCCCAACTGAAGCCCCTGTTCGTCTGGCTGGTCAAGCTCGGGACGACACTCCCGGCCGGTTCCCAAAGTCCAGTCGGAAGAAAAAAAACCTGGGGGAGACTTTCTTTCAGTTTCTTCAATTTCAGGATCAGGGCTTCCTCTTCGGTGAGCGATTCCAGAAACTCTTCTTCGCTTTCTTCATCAGCCTGATCGTCCAGGTCGTCCAGGTCGTCCAGGTCGTCCAGGTCGTCCAAATCATCCAAATCGTCCTCGGACACTTTTTTCTTGGGCACCTCTTTCAATGGCAACAGCACACCATTGAGAATGACTCTGAACCCCAGGTGAGGCCCCCATTTGGTCCCCTCGAGTTCTTCGAATTCCTGCCATTTGTCATCAGTGTAGACCATAGCTGTCGCAACGCCTTTTCGCCACCGGACCCCGTACACCTTTCCTTCAATGATCGCCGCGTCCGCAAGCGTGCGCATCATGACCTGCAATTGGCGTATTTTGCTTCTCGTTTCCTGTGCATCGCTCAGGTCCAGGGAAAGAAAAGTTGCGGCCGCCATCACGCCGATAATGAGCACCACTATAAGGACTTCCAGCAGGGTGAACCCGCGGCTTTCCCAGGCACCTCGGGAAACAAAGCAAAGGGCGGCCTTGCTCAGTCCTCTTCCAGGTTCCAATTCCCTATGTCAGCATCCAGACCGGTGCCACCTTCATAACCATCCGAGCCATGGCTGTAAACATCAAACCTGCCACCACGAATTCCTGGCTGAATGTATTGATAGGGATTCCCCCAAGGATCATTTGGAGTCCGTTCGAGGTATTTGTTTTCCCCGCCCGCCAGATCTTCCAAGGACGTCGGGTACGCCAGGTTGTCAAGCCGGTACAGGTTCAGGGCGCTGACGATCGTGCGAATGTCCTGCTTGGCTCGCACCCGGCGCGCGTGGTCGGGTCGATCCATGATTGCCGGAACCACCAAGGTTGCCAGTATCCCCAGGATGACGACTACGATCATGATTTCAATCAAGGTAAAGCCGCGAACCCACTTCTTTTTCTTTTTGTGGGCAGTCTGATTCGCTGCCATTCGCCGTTTAAGAAAAAGTGGTGTTTTGCTTTTAATTCGCATCATTGACGTACAAGGTCCCTCTCGGATTAGCAATGCCTTCAAAACCAGACACCGAGACTTTGTCAGAAAATCTCGGCACAGGGCGAGCGTATTCTACCTTTAGCCTGGGTTTTTCTCCAATGATGATTGTATGCCGTCAGGACTTTTGGCAAAATGGCTTCATGTTATTGCGGCACGGTTATGGAAACGCCTGTTGATTGCCTAAAGAGCAGCGTCCCCCAAAATCTGCCGCCCCGGGTGACGTGCAGATCCGCCCCGCCGGGAGAGGTCTGGAACATGTTGATGCCAAAGCGACTTTTACAAAGTCCTGGACAGACACAGGCCCGGACAGGATGACTGAAGCAAAAGCGAGAAAATGTTTTGTTGAGATCTACGCCCCGTATATACCCTCGACACCTCTACTTGGGCAATGCAACTGAACTGGGGGACTGATGACAATCGCCAAAACAGGAACACTACCGCGAATATGGCAATGGTGAACGTTCTCTGTCTGACATCGCCCCGCTATGGATTGCTGCAGCGCCTGACATTTCAGTGTCGCGAGTTTTGATGTGGTAGAGAAGGACAGTTCGAAGCTTCAACATCCCTGACTGGCCGAATGGTCTGAGCTGTGATCATCTGCCACCACCGGTCAGCGAAGCACTTTTGGCATGTTCCAGTACCATGGTACTGGTCGGATTGTTCTGTTGCTGTGAGATCAGCGAGGATTTCGCCGCAAGTCAATTTCACCGTCTGCTGGTGATGCCAGGGAACAATCGGTCACCACGAAATGACGCAGAGCTCGTAGCAATGGATGTCGTCATAAATGTAGTGTTGTCGACAAAATTGGACGTCCAAAAACGATGATTACGGTTATTTCTCCGGCCAAGCGTCTGGATTTTGATTCGCAGCTGCCATTTCCTCGGCATAGCCGCGTTGCGTTCCCGCTACAGTCTGAACAATTGGTGGAGCGCCTGCGCAGGCTTTCACCGACAGCGTTGCAGAAAATGATGAAGATCAGCAGCCGCCTGGCTGAGCTCAACCACCTGCGCTTCCAAACCTGGGCAAGACCGACGAAAAAGCACGGTGCCAAACCCGCGATTTACGCTTTCAAAGGCGACGTTTATATGGGGCTGGATGTTGCCAGTATGGATGATGAAGATCTGACTTTCGCACAGGAACATCTGTTCATTCTTTCCGGACTGCATGGTGTGTTGCGCCCTTTGGACCTGATTTTGCCGTACCGCCTGGAAATGAGCACGCAGTTTGATACTGGAAACGGCGAAAATCTGTATGAATTCTGGGGCAATACCATCACCAATTTTCTCGATTGCAAAATGCGTGGCGACCAAAAACCGACATTGATCAACCTGGCCTCCGTTGAGTATTTCAACTCCATCAGACCGTCGGCTTTGGATGCCCGCATTATTACCCCGGTGTTCAAGGAGTGGAAAGGGGGTCGCTTCAAAGTCGTGAGTTTCAGTGCCAAGCGAGCCCGTGGATTGATGAGTCGTTACATCGTGAAAAAGCGCATCAATGATCCTGAATTCCTGAAAGAGTTCACGGAAAATGGTTATGCGTACCACTCTGAATTGTCCGAAGAAAAGGTTTGGACTTTCGCGCGCACCTGATGCTCAGGCCGCAACCCACCTTCCGAAATTCAGTCAAAAGTCCCTCGCAGGGACAGGGGCGCAGGAGATGGTGAACCGGCGGCGGCCTGCCGCGCGCTGCTCCATGATCCCGTCCACGCGCGGCTGGCGGCCCCTCCTGTGGGCATGAGCAGGGCCATTCTGCCGCCGGCCAGAATTCATATCGCCGGCATCTGCGGGGTGTTTATGGCGGGTGTGGCGCGTCTGGCACAAGAGCTCGGTTTCCAGGTTGAAGGAAGTGACGACGGAAACTATCCGCCCATGAACCAGCAACTGCGTGTGGCAGATATCCCCGTTCATTCCGGCTACGATGTTCGGCACCTGAACCCCCGCTGCGAGCTAGTGGTTATGGGCAATGTGATGTCCCGCGGCATGCCGTTTGTTGAAGCAGTGTTGAAAAAATCTGTCCCGGTCATGTCCGGACCGCAATGGCTGGCAGAATATGTCCTCGGATCCCGAACGGTGGTGGCGGTGGCGGGGACCCACGGAAAAACCACTACGGCCAGCATGATCGCCTGGATATTACAGGACTGCGGACAAGAACCGGGATTCCTGATTGGTGGTGTGCCGGGCAATTTTGCTGTTTGCGCGCGCTTGGGCAGAGGCCGACATTTTGTCGTCGAAGCTGATGAATACGACAGCGCGTATTTTGACAAGCGACCGAAATTCCTGCACTTGCATCCAGACCTCCTGGTCCTGAACAACCTGGAATACGACCATGCGGATATTTTTGAAAATCTCGCCGCCCTGGAATTGCAGTTCTCTTATTTGCTGCGCAATGTCAGGATCGATGGCACAGTCATTGCGCGTGCACAAGATGCTGCGTTAAAACGTGTGATTGCGAGAGGGAACTGGGCGAGGTGCGTTCGCTTCGGTTACGCCGGCGAGCAAGAGGTTGACTGGGCAGTGAAAGGTAAAGGGGACGAACGGCTGCTTGCCTGCAACGGTGATACGGGTGCTGTTTGTCGCTATCCAGTGAAAAGCCTGCGTGGGGAGCACAATGTATTGAATGCGACTGCAGCTGTCGCCACCGCCTGCCAAACAGGAATACCAGTGGCAAAAGCACTCGCGGCACTGACAAATTTTTGCGGGGTCGCCCGGCGCCTGGAAGTGGTTTCAGAACGTAAAGGGATCACGGTTTATGACGATTTTGCTCACCATCCGACGGCTATTGAAGCCAGCATCAAGGCAGTTCGCTCAGTCAGCAACAGGGGCTGCGTGCTTGCGGTTTTTGAGCCGCGCTCCAACACCATGAAGCTTGGGGTACACAATGCGTCGCTCGCTTCGGCTTTCGCGGCAGCATCCCGGGTTTACTGTTATTGTCCGGCAGAGCTCGGCTGGTCCCTGGAGACCGTATTTCCAAAATCGGAAAACAAGTTTCGCTGCTTTTCGGATACGGAGTCTTTGTTGCAGGCAGTGACCGCTGATGCGCGGAAAAAGGATCAGGTGCTGGTGATGTCAAACGGCAATTTTGCGAACCTGCCCGCGCGCCTTGCGGCTTTTTACGCCTGATGGCTGCAGTCTCTCCTTGCTGTCCCTAGGCCCCCATGAAAACGCCTGAAGTTGCCAGACCCCCGCCCCGCACGCAGCTCCTGCGAATCTCCCTGGCATAATGGCTGGGCACCCAGACAGCAATCCGAGACTGTCAGCTGGCAGTGCCTGGCTACTCCCTGGAGACCGTATTTCCAAAATCGGAAAACAAGTTTCATTGCTTTTCGGATACGGAGTCTTTGTTGCAGGCAGTGACCGCTGATGCGCGGAAAAAGGATCAGGTGCTGGTGATGTCAAACGGCAATTTTGCGAACCTGCCCGCGCGCCTTGCGGCTTTTTACGCCTGATGACTTCAGTCTCTCCTTGCTGTCCCTGGCCCCCATGAGAACGCCTGAAGTTGCCGGACCCACCCCCGCGCACGCAACTCCTGCGAATCTCCCAGGCATAATGGCTGGGCACCTGGACAGCAATCCGAGACTGTCAGCTGGCAGTGCCTGGCTACTCCCTGGAGACCGTATTTCCAAAATCGGAAAACAAGTTTCGCTGCTTTTCGGATACGGAGTCTTTGTTGCAGGCAGTGACCGCTGATGCGCGGAAAAAGGATCAGGTGCTGGTGATGTCAAACGGCAATTTTGCGAACCTGCCCGCGCGCCTTGCGGCTTTTTACGCCTGATGGCTGCAGTCTCTCCTTGCTGTCCCTAGGCCCCCATGAAAACGCCTGAAGTTGCCAGACCCCCGCCCCGCACGCAGCTCCTGCGAATCTCCCTGGCATAATGGCTGGGCACCCAGACAGCAATCCGAGACTGTCAGCTGGCAGTGCCTGGCTACTCCCTGGAGACCGTATTTCCAAAATCGGAAAACAAGTTTCATTGCTTTTCGGATACGGAGTCTTTGTTGCAGGCAGTGACCGCTGATGCGCGGAAAAAGGATCAGGTGCTGGTGATGTCAAACGGCAATTTTGCGAACCTGCCCGCGCGCCTTGCGGCTTTTTACGCCTGATGGCTGCAGTCTCTCCTTGCTGTCCCTAGGCCCCCATGAAAACGCCTGAAGTTGCCAGACCCCCGCCCCGCACGCAGCTCCTGCGAATCTCCCTGGCATAATGGCTGGGCACCCAGACAGCAATCCGAGACTGTCAGCTGGCAGTGCCTGGCTACTCCCTGGAGACCGTATTTCCAAAATCGGAAAACAAGTTTCATTGCTTTTCGGATACGGAGTCTTTGTTGCAGGCAGTGACCGCTGATGCGCGGAAAAAGGATCAGGTACTGGTGATGTCAAACGGCAATTTTGCGAACCTGCCCGCGCGCCTTGCGGCTTTTTACGCCTGATGACTTCAGTCTCTCCTTGCTGTCCCTGGCCCCCATGAGAACGCCTGAAGTTGCCGGACCCACCCCCGCGCACGCAACTCCTGCGAATCTCCCAGGCATAATGGCTGGGCACCTGGACAGCAATCCGAGACTGTCAGCTGGCAGTGCCTGGCTACTCCCTGGAGACCGTATTTCCAAAATCGGAAAACAAGTTTCATTGCTTTTCGGATACGGAGTCTTTGTTGCAGGCAGTGACCGCTGATGCGCGGAAAAAGGATCAGGTGCTGGTGATGTCAAACGGCAATTTCGCGAACCTGCCCGCGCGCCTTGCGGCTTTTTACGCCTGATGGCTTCAGTCTCTCTTTGCTGTCCCTAGGCCCCCATGAGAACGCCTGAAGTTGCCGGACCCACCCCGCGCACGCAACTCCTGCGAATCTCCCTGGCATAATAGCTGGGTACCTGGACAGCAATCCGAGACTGTCAGCTGGCAGTGCCTGGCTACTCCCTGGAAACCGTATTTCCAAAATCGGAAAACAAGTTTCATTGCTTTTCGGATACGGAGTCTCACATCTATCTGAACCTATTCAGCAGTGACCGCTGATGCGCGGAAAAAGGATCAGGTACTGGTGATGTCAAACGGCAATTTTGCGAACCAGCCCACGCGCCTTGCGGCTTTTTACGCCTGATGGCTTCAGTCTCTCCTTGCTGTCCCTGGCCCCATGAGAACGCCTGAAGTTGCCGGACCCACCCCGCGCACGCAGTTCCTGCGAATCTCCCTGGCATAATGGCTGGGTACCTGGACAGCAATCCGAGACTGTCAGCTGGCAGTGCCTGGCTACTCTCTGGAAACCGTATTTCCAAAATCGGAAAACAAGTTTCATTGCTTTTCGGATACGGAGTCTTTGTTGCAGGCAGTGACCGCTGATGCGCGGAAAAAGGATCAGGTACTGGTGATGTCAAACGGCAATTTTGCGAACCTGCCCGCGCGCCTTGCGGCTTTTTACGCCTGATGGCTTCAGTCTCTCCTTGCTGTCCCTGGCCCCATGAGAACGCCTGAAGTTGCCGGACCCACCCCGCGCACGCAGCTCCTGCGAATCTCCCAGGCGTAATGGCTGGGCACCCGGGAGCAACAACTCTGAGTTTTCGCGATCTTCTGCAACTGGTGCTGCAACACCGCCGCCTCCTGGTTGTCGCCAACATTGTCGCAGTCATGGCGACGCTGTCGATCGTGTTGCTGCCGCTGTTAATGCCGCTGCTTGTCGACGAGATTCTGCTGGATGATCCGGGCAAAGTTGTGTCCATTATCAATTACTTTACTCCCGCCCACTGGCACAACCCGCTGCTTTACGTCGGTGCAGTGCTGGGACTCAGCATTTTTTTGCGCGTAGCGGGGTGGGGGTTTTTTACCTGGCATTCCATGCTGTTTATCCAGATTTCCAAAAATGTGATTTACAAAATACGCAGGTGCCTGCTTTCACACCTTAGCGGGGTTTCTATGTCGGAGTTTGAAAGCACTGGCGGTGGCACGATAGGTGCTCGACTGGTTACTGACCTGGAAACGCTGGATCAATTCATGGGTGTGGCGATTAGCCGCCTGCTGGTGTCTGTATTGATGATTGTGTTCACTGCCATCATTTTGCTACTGCTCCACTGGCAACTGGCGGTGTACATGTTGTTGCTCAATCCCTTGGTAATTTATTTCACCATGTCGATCAGCAGACGTGTCAGGCATCTCAAAAAAGCAGAAAACAAGGCAGTGGAGGTTTTTCAACAGGCAATCACGGAAACGCTTTCCGGATTGCACCAGATCAGGGCCGCAAACCGCGATCGCCACTATTTCCTGGGACTGACGCAGCTGGCGCGAAAATTGCGCCGACGCTCTGCCAACTATGCCTGGAAAAGTGAGGTTTACAAAAAATTTTCATTCTTGATTTTCCTGGTGGGTTTTGACGTTTTTCGCGCTGGTTCCATTCTTATGGTTCTGTTTTCAGATTTGACGATCGGGGAAATGATTGCATCTTTTGGTTACTTGTGGTTCATGCTTGAACCCGTGCAGGAATTGCTCGGCATGCAATACACTCTGCATGCCGCAAAAGGGGCGCTCGATCGCGTGAACGAAGTGTTGAAGCTCGACAAAGAACCAAAATACCCACTGATTGAAGACCCTTTTGCTGATCAAAAAACCACTTCTATTCAAGTGCGTGACCTGTGTTTATCTTACGATTCCAAACGTGTGTTGAATCGCTTGAGCCTGAAAATTGGCGCCGGCGAGAAAGTTGCGTTGGTCGGGGCAAGCGGCGGCGGCAAAACGACTTTCGTGCAGGCACTACTCGGTCTGCACCAGAAGGAATCGGGAACCATCGCTTTTGGTGGAGTCCCGGTAGAACGCATCGGGTATGAAACCATACGTAAAAACGTTGGATGCGTTTTGCAACACCCGGCACTTTTTAACGAATCGATCCGTAATAACATCACGCTTGGCCATCGGGTTTCCGACAGTCGTATTTGGAAAACGCTGGAAATCGTGCAACTTGATGAATTCATCAAGTCTCGGCACGGTGGCCTGGAAACAATAGTCGGCCTACAAGGTCTGAAGCTTTCAGGCGGTCAACGTCAGCGACTGGCAGTGGCGCGCATGCTCATAACGGATCCCAAGCTGGTGATTCTTGATGAAGCAACCTCGGCTCTGGACTCGCAAACCGAAACCCACTTGCACGAAGCACTGTTTCAGCATTTGCAGGGCCGCACGGTGTTGCTCGTTGCCCACCGACTGAATGCAGTATTGCAGGCGGACCGGGTGCTGGTTTTTGAAGATGGGCAAATCATTGAGCAGGGAAAGCACACAGCATTGTTTTCCAGCAAGGGTCTTTATACCCGTCTTTTTTCCGCCCAAATGAAAGCGCGGGAGAACCCCAGCCCATGATCCTTGAAACTCCATACGCTCCCGACCGCCCGGAAGGAGAACAGTCGCACGCGCCCGGGGCTTCGCTTCAGCTGAGGAAATGGAGAACACCACCGCGCATTGTGCGGGGAGCCGTGCAGCCGGCAAACCGGGAGCAATCCCGAAGACGTGCAAAAGTGGCGCATACCAGTGTGATGATGCGAGGGCAGGCGGACCGGGTGCTGGATCCTTTTTGAAGATGGGCAAATCATTGAGCAGGGACCGGGAGCACACAAAAGTGGCGCATTGCTGGTTTTTTTCCAGGGAGAGGCAAGGGTCTTTATACCCGTCTTTTTTCCGCCCAAATGAAAGCGCGGGAGAACCCCAGTCCATGATTTTTGAAACTCCACACGCTCCCGACCACCCGGAAGGAAAACAGTCGCACGCGCCCGGGGCTTCGCTTCAGCTGAGGAAATGTAGAACACCATCGTGCGTTGTGCGGGGAGCCGTGCAGCCGGCAAACCGGAAGCAGTTTCGGGAACCGGGCGTGAACGGGAAAGTCCCACACCTGGTTGATGATGCGGATGTTTGGCTTCAGGAAAGTCTGTTGTCGATGGCCTTGCAGGTACTGCGTTTTGGTTGGTGGTACTTTGAAAAGCTGGTTCAGATCCGGGAAGCAATGATTGCAGTTTGTGTAGGAACCAGGCCTGCCATCGATAAGCATGACCGCGAATGAACTGGCATTGGGCGAACAAATGTTTGTTTTGGGTCTGTTGCCGGTTTTCGGGATGACAACCCACAAAAAACCAAAATGAGAGACCGGTTGGAAGCATCAGCGGAGCTTCCAAAAGCTCTATTGAGCAGAGCACTCGGTATTGGCGGCAGGCAAAGGCCCTTTATGCTCTTTTTTTCGCACAAGTCATAGTTACAGGAGGAATCTACCCATGACGTTTCAAACACCATACAGTCCCGATTTTTCGGTTCGGAAGGAAAGTGCCATAAGTGATGTCGAGTTCTACCAGCGTTGGTCACCGCGTTCTTTTCAGAAAGTGGCGATAGACCAGGAGACGCAAGCGAAAATTTTTGATGCCGCGCGGTGGTCGCCATCCTGTTTCAACGAACAGCCCTGGTTGATCGTGACTTCAACAGATGAAACTTTTTCTGTTTTCCTGGGTCTTTTAACCGAAGGCAATCAGCCTTGGGCAAAGCGGGGCTCATTGCTGGGTTTTATTTTTGCCAGGCGTTGCTTCACACACAACGACAAGCCGAACGTACTTGCGCGCTTCGATTGCGGAGCTGCGTGGCTGGGCTTGACATTACAGGCCCGGCGCCTGGGTCTGTACACACACGGGATGGGTGGCATTCATCGCGAAAAAACCTACGATGCTCTAAGTGTTTCCCAAGCAGACTACGAAGTGATGTGTGGTTTTGCGCTGGGGGCCATTGCCAAACCTGAGGCCTTGGGTGATGAAGAGCGCGCCAAGGCCGAGCTTCGTCTCTCGGGCCGCTTGCCGCTTGACAGCATCTGGCGGAGCGGTTTGCGGTAACGACCAGCTAACTCACGCCAATCAGCCAGGGAAAGTTGGATTTTAGACCCTGCAGGACAGGCGGCATTTTATTCGTCACGGTGGTTCAGCACCGCTTGTGCAAAGTGTGAGCGAAAGTGGTCGGTTTTCGCAAACGCCCGTGTTCTAATTTTCTGGCGGTGCGGCCTTGTTGATCTCCTGAAAAGTGGCGTGCGCGGCAGCGACGGTTTTTTGGATGTGCACTTCGTCATGCGCTGATGAAACGAAACCCGCTTCAAAAGCCGACGGCGCCAAATAAATTCCGCGCCGCAACATGCCGCCATGATACCGGGCAAACAGCCCAGTATCAGTCATTTTGACAGCGGCGAAATCTGAAACTTTTTGTGCTGAAAAAAAGCAACCGAACATGCCACCTTCCGAATCGCAATGAAAAGCAATGTGGTAGTTGGCGGCAGCGGCCGAAAGCCCGTCACAAAGTTGCCGCGTCCGCTTTGCCAGACGCTCGTAAAAACCGGCCTGGCCAAGTAGTAGCAGCGTTTTGAGAGCTACCGCGGTGACCAGTGGGTTCCCCGACAAAGTCCCGGCCTGGTAGACCGGCCCGCATGGTGCAAGTTCCCGCATCAGCTCGCTGCGCCCACCGAAAACCCCAAAAGGAAGCCCACCTCCCACGACTTTTCCCAATGTGGTCAGGTCGGGCAGGATGCCAAGCAACGATTGGACGCCTCCTGCGGCCACGCGAAAGCCACTCATGACCTCGTCGTAAATCAATACGCTTCCAGCCTTGCTGCAAAGCCTGCGCATGGTTCGTAAAAATTCCGGGTGGGCGCGCACAAATCCCATATTCCCAGCGATGGGTTCGACGATCACCGCCGCCACTTCCTCGCCATATCTTGCAAATGTTTCCCTGAGTGTGAAGGTGTCGTTATAAGGCAACACAAAGGTATCGCTCACGGTCGCCTCTGGAACGCCTGGTGACCCGGGCAGGCCGAAAGTCACGACGCCGGAACCGGCGCCGGCAAGCAAAGCATCGGCGTGTCCGTGATAGCAGCCGGCAAACTTTATGATGCGGCTTCTGCCGGTGTAACCACGTGCCAGGCGAATTGCGCTCATAGTGGCTTCCGTGCCTGAATTCACCATACGCAACATTTCCAATGTCGGGAAGAATGTACGGATAGCCTCTGCCAATTGTGTTTCTTTTTCGGTTGGTGCCCCAAAACTCAAACCTTCGGATGCTGCATGGGCGACCATTGCAACCACTTCCGGGTGGGCATGACCAAGAATTGCGGCACCCCAGGAACCAACGAAGTCCACGTACTCATTGCCGTCAACGTCGAAAATCAGCGGCCCTTTACCGCCTGCAATAAAAAGTGGGGTGCCATGGACGGCGCGGAATGCGCGCACCGGGGAATTCACGCCGCCCGGTAAAATCGCGCATGCCCGAGCATACAATGTTCGAGAACGTTCGATATTCTCCGCCATGTGATTACCAGGTACACGCAGGTTTGCGGGGACACGACTCCGGTTCCCAAGTTGCATTTGGATTGTATTTCTCCCAGAATGCGGTGGCATCAGGCTTCTTTTGAACTGGTGTGCTCATAACGCTACTCTCGCATGCATCACGGAAGATGATATTACAGAAGCCCTTGGGGTGGTGTCTGGCATGCTGAAATCACATTGTGCCGGTTGTTTGGAAGTGCAGGCCAAGGCGACAGCGACAGGTTGCTCAGGCATTATGGGAATATCTTTGTTACTCAGCCGGCACCGGAGAAGCCCGATAGGCTTCGCATTGCGGTCTCACGAGATTTTTAAGTTGCCATGACCATATGACTCTCACCTACCGGGATGCGGGCGTGGATACCGAAGGGGCGCAGGCCTTGGTGAAGCAGATAGGCGTGTGCGCGGAAAAAACACGCAGAGCGGGTGTCATTTCGAATCCAGGCGGATTTTCCGGCTTGTTCAGAATGCGCGATCTGCATTACGAAAACCCGATACTGTTGACCGCTACCGATGGAGTGGGAACCAAGCTTTTGCTTGCAAAACAGCTTGCCGATTACTCGCAGATCGGCACAGACCTCGTTGCCATGTGTGCCAATGATGTACTGGCGGAAGGGGGGGAGCCGTTGCTTTTTCTGGACTATTTCGCCTGCGGGAAACTACCTGTACGTACCTTGGAAACGTTGATTTCGGGTATGACTGAAGGCTGCCGACGCGCCGGATGCGCATTGGTCGGTGGAGAAACAGCAGAAATGCCGGGCATGTACCAGAACGGCAGTATTGATCTTGCCGGTTTTATGGTGGGTGTGGCGGAAGAAAAACACCTGCTTGGTGCGCACCGGGTGAAAACGGGGGATCTGGTCATCGGGCTGGCAGCCAACGGCGTACACGCCAACGGCTTTTCTCTGGTGAGAAAAATTCTTGAAGTCAGTGGTGCCGACCTGGGGACACCTTTTGGCGAAAGTACTTTGGGGGAGGAACTACTCAAACCCACAAACATTTACGTCAAAGCCTTGCTGCCGCTGGTTGCCAGTGACTGTCTGCACGCGCTCGCGCACATCACGGGCGGCGGGATAGTCGAGAACCTGCCCAGAGTTTTGCAGCCCGATCAGGCGGCGCGTATCTCTGTTGCCGCTTGGCCGCGACCGGAAATTTTCAACTGGCTGCAAAAAACCGGCGGCATCAGTGAGGACGAAATGCCACGGGTATTCAATTGTGGGATTGGCATGACAGCGATCGTGCCCCACGATGCGCAGGAGCATGTGATGTCACACCTTTGCCAGATACCCATCCGTGCCTGGGTTGTTGGTGAAATCGTGCAACATTCCGGACCGTCACAGGTAATTTTTGAATAAGCCAGCGGGAAAAGACCGCAAACGGCTTTTAATCATGATCTCTGGTCGTGGCAGCAATATGCGGGCGATCGTCTCCCGCGTAAAAGAAGGACAAATCGCTGCACAGCTTGTTGGTGTCATCAGTGACCAGGATGATGCGCCGGGACTGAAGTACGCCCGCGACCAGAACCTCGCCACAGAAGTCGTTGCCAAAAGCCGCCATAAGAAAAGAAGTGACTTCAACGAAGCACTAGGGATCGCTGTCTCCTCCTACGCGCCGGATCTGATTGCTCTGGCGGGTTTCATGAGCATATTGAGCGCTGAGTTTCTGTCCCGCTTCCCGGGGCGCGTTTTGAATATTCACCCCGCTTTACTGCCCCGCTTCAAGGGCCTGAACACCCATGAAAGAGTGATACAGTCCGGTGCCAGTGAGCATGGCTGCACCACGCATTTCGTATCAGCAGAAGTGGATGCCGGGCCGCGCGTGTTGCAGGAGCGTTTCCCGTTGTTGAACATCCAACACAACGACTTGGATGGCAAAGTGCTTTCTGCACGTGTACTTGATCTGGAACACCGAGTCTATCCTGCCACAATACAGCTTTTTTGCGATGGGCGGTTGAAAATGGAAGAGGGTCAGGCATTTATGGATGGGGAAAAGCTGACAGACCCGTTGTCCTTGAGTGCCATTGGGCAGCACCTTTGCCTGACATAGAACCGGATTCCGCCGCCCAAGCGTGGCTTACACAACCCGCAGGCTTCAGCAAAGTCAGTGACACGGAGCAGGATTGCCCCACCAGACAAATGGCAGGCAAGCCCCGGGCAAATCAGCAACCGGATGCAGAAAAGGCTGACCTGAGGGGCCTCGTCCCCAAGTCTAGAGACTGGAAACCCTTATGAATGCCCCGCTGTAAATCACCGCGTAGAGAATATCAGAAACAAATACCTGCGTCTTTGGGGTTCCTTCATTGAAAAAAAACCGGAAACCCGTGCAAGCTCCCAACCGGGCTGATTTCATCCCGGCTCATAGCGGTTTCCCTGAGAACGACTGGTTGTCAGCAGACCTGCTAGCGGACTGCACCACCCAGAAACATTCTGATTCTGAACAAGGGCTGATCCGGAGCGCTGACCACAGAAAGTAAATCCATTAGCCCAGAATCTCCAGCCCTGACTTTGACTGTAAATGCAAAGTCCACATCAGTGGGTGAACTTTCCGGAAAATCAAGTTGAACAACAACTTCTCTACTGCCTACCACGGTAGTCGAAGTTGCGGCGCCAACAAGAAAAGACACTGACAAACTCTCAGAGATGTCAGTAAAGTACCAAATCAAGCCGCCGTCGCCGCCACCACCCCTCACCGTGAGTGCTATGGTCGACTCGCCAGCTTGCAAATCAAGCGTTACCGGATCGGCTGAACCTTGGTAATAGATAACGGGAGGAACGGTAGCGTATCTAATCACCACTCTTGCGGTACTCACTCCTTCAAATCCATCATCAACCTGGACAATGAATGATCTAACAACGTCCGTTTCAGAGGATGCCGTTGAACCTGGGCCTTCAAAAAGAACCCTGACGCGTGACGTTCCGGTAATCTCCGTTGATGGTTCTTGACTGTCTACCACAAAACGAACTGTCGAATCACCGCTTGGCGAAGCACCATCAACAAAGGTCCAGGTGAATGTTGAAAGTCCTACGGTGTCGCCGACGGTGAATTCTATCTCAGTGCTGCTCTGGTCAACAGGCAAGACAAGCACAACAGTGGCTGGCTCGATGCTGGGCTTCACGTTAACTGTGCGAAGAGAAACTTCTATCTTGGTGCTGTTGCCATCCGAGTTAGCCACTTGAAGTACATAGCTCCCCCTAAGCGTGGAAAGAATATTTTGAACAACAACTTTTCTACTGCCTACCACGGTTGTCGAAGTTCCGTCGTCATCAAGAAAAGATACTGACAAACTCTCAGAGATGTCAGTAAAGTACCAATTGAAGTCGTCGCTGCCGCCACCACCCCTCACCGTGAGCACTATGGTCGACTCGCCAGCTTGCAAATCAAGCGTTACCGGATCGGCTGAACCTTGGTAATAGATAACGGGAGGAACGGTAGCGTATCCAATCTCCACTCTTGCGGTACTCACTCCTTCAAATCCATCATCAACCTGGACAATGAATGATCTAACAACGTCCGTTTCAGAGGATGCCGTTGAACCTGGGCCTTCAAAAAGAACCCTGACGCGTGACGTTCCGGTAATCTTCGTTGATGGTTCTTGACTGTCTACCACAAAACGAACTGTCGAATCACCGCTTGGCGAAGCACCATCAACAAAGGTCCAGGTGAATGTTGAAAGTCCTACGGTGTCGCCGGCGGTGAATTCTATCTCAGTGCTGCTCTGGTCAACAGGCAAGACAAGCACAACAGTGGCTGGCTCGATGCTGGGCTTCACGTTAACTGTGCGAAGAGAAACTTCTATCTTGGTGCTGTTGCCATCCGAGTTAGCCACTTGAAGTACATAGCTCCCCCTAAGCGTAAGCGTGGAAAGAATATTTTGAACAACAACTTTTCTACTGCCTACCACGGTTGTCAAAGTTGCGGCGCCAACAAGAAAAGACACTGACAAACTCTCAGAGATGTCAGTAAAGTACCAAATCAAGCCGCCGTCGCCACCACCACCCCTCACCGTGAGCGCTATGGTCGACTCGCCAGCTTGCAAATCAAGCGTTACCGGATCGGCTGAACCTTGGTAATAGATAACGGGAGGAACGGTAGCGTATCCAATCTCCACTCTTGCGGTACTCACTCCTTCAAATCCATCATCAACCTGGACAATGAATGATCTAACAACGTCCGTTTCAGAGGATGCCGTTGAACCTGGGCCTTCAAAAAGAACCCTGACGCGTGACGTTCCGGTAATCTCCGTTGATGGTTCTTGACTGTCTACCACAAAACGAACTGTCGAATCACCGCTTGGCGAAGCACCATCAACAAAGGTCCAGGTGAATGTTGAAAGTCCTACGGTGTCGCCGGCGGTGAATTCTATCTCAGTGCTGCTCTGGTCAACAGGCAAGACAAGCGCAACAGTGGCTGGCTCGATGCTGGGCTTCACGTTAACTGTGCGAAGAGAAACTTCTATCTTGGTGCTGTTGCCATCCCAGTTAAACACTTGAAGTACATAGCTCCCCCTAAGCGTGGAAAGAACATTCCGCAGGGTAGCGACTACTGTCGCAGTCACGCGGTCTGTGAAGAGTGAAACGTCAACGTTTTCAGGGGACACTCTCCACCCAAAACCTTCATTATTTTTCCCAAGGCCAGGGTCTGATACCTCAAATCTATACTCAGCCGTCGTAGCTACTGTTGTTGGTTGAAAACCAGCTGGCGTAATAATCTTCGGGGTGCTCTTACCCACCACAACTTCCACTTCAACCATGGCTTCATCACTTCCACCACCATCAGCCAAGAGGAGCAAAAAGTTCACCGTTGTGCTGGTGCTCGCTCTCTGAAGCCTGATCATGACGACGAGTGAATCTATGGCAGTGCTTCCCCCCCCCTGACCATCTGCTGTTAAAAAAGTAACGGTGCTTTTTCCAGAGTCGCCTCCATCAATCTTCCATTGCAGTGGACCTAGACCTTCCACAGGATAGTTATCATAGTCATCATCTATGCCTGTGGCAGCGAAAATCGCAGTTAGTAAATTTGGCGAAACTTCAACGCCAACCACCTCTGCACCATCCACACTCCTCCCACCTATCGACACAATTTCAGGAGCACGGTTTAGTGCTATCACGACAGTCACAGTTGACCGGGCAGTCGAAAGACCGTCAGAAAGCGTCACAGTGAATGTTCTGGTGGCAAGCCCCTCCACGAATAAGCTTACCGTCGGTCTGAATATCACCCTCGCCGTTCTGCCAGTACTGTCAGACACTTTCTCTCCTTCTGCATCCACCAACAGTACAGTTGAGTACTCATCCTTATTCTGAATCTCGTCGTACACATCGCCAAGACCCCATCTCAGGTCCTCCTCGGCATCACCTGGGGCTAGGCTATCCGCAGTAAGTGTGAATTCAGCCGTAAATTCCTGAGAATGCATCATGTACCGCCCATCTACGTACCGCCCATCTAGCCCATCTACGACGATGGTTGGAGTGGTGTAGGGCTTAACATATACTTGCACCGAATCCATGCCAAATCCATCTGTCACTGTCGCTGTCAGCCTTGGTTCAGCATCTGTTACGATTCCGCCAGCATTGCTGTACACCACCGTCACTTCTGTACCTGTTGCGCTGCTTTCACCACCAAGAAACGTGGCACTACCCACGACTCCGCTATAGGCAGAAAGCGACCAGGTCAGTGATGCGGCGACAGTGTCATCGTCTTCCGCTCTGAGTGTTATCTCAACCCGCGTGGCCCCGAGCAACACCCCAACGGTTGTACTTTTGTTTGGGAGTGTCGCTTCAACATCAAGTATGCGTGGCAGGGAATCTGCGGCATAAGTTACTTCAACATTCAGCGTGCCACGCAACACGGCTTCGTCAGACACTACTACTACAAAGCCGTCTGAGACGCCGTCGGCAATTCTATAGGGTGGAGGAGTAAAAGTATACACAACCGTAGCCATTGTCCCCCTGGCGGTCGTGGCAGTCGAAGCGTCACTTAGCAAAAAGAATGCACGCGCGAAACTCCCCGGAGATTCCTCAAAACTCCATTTTGATTGAGAAGTGGGAGTGCCACTACTTGTAGCTTTAAATACCACAACCCGTGTGACCGACGAGGCTTGTCTGCTCACACTAATCGTGCTGTCTACAGTCTGACCCACTGGTACCTTCACCACCTCGGTTCCTGCCTGAGCTAAAACATTTGACGACGCCCCGCAAAAAGCGGAAAACAAAATGGCAAGGCCAGCCACTTCTCTGCAACGCGAAAAAGACCTAGAAATATTTGTACGCATTCTAAGTTCCTATAGTTCTGTGTTGCCGGAACAACCAGCCACTGTGAATGAAAAACGGAAAACCACCATCAGATGCGGCACCTCACAATTGTTGTCTGGCTGCGAACAACATTCAGGCCCGCACTGTACTCAGACAAGGCCCCTGCAACCCCCCACTCCGCAGGCACCAGAATGCACACCTTCACGGCATGCAAATGAATAATGATTCGTACTCATGCCAAGTGACCCTAAAAACGCGACAATCCAGGATTGCACGCGCCCTTGAAAACCAAAGGCACCTGACCTGAAACTGTAAAAATCCGCACGATACCAATTCTTCCCTTCATATTTCCGCGAGTAAATGCTGACGCCCCCATGCCGTTCAAACCCGACCGCGTATTGGACAACCGGCTTGTAACACAACAACCATGGCTTGTAAACACCAGGACAATCATGTGGGCTACAGGCGACACGATGCATGAGCACCCGGGAGCGAAGGCACCGCAGGTGGGCCCGCGATCATCCACCAGGAACATCCGACCAGCCAACAGGCGGCACCGGACAAAACCATATAAATTTCGCCACTTGCTGGAAAGCCATGATCTTGACGAGAAGACTTTCGAGGAGCCTGGCAGGTAGCTGCCGGAACGTGGGCTGAAGACCGGTGGGTGAACGGTGGGACCGGCATGATTCTTCATGCCGGAGTCGAGACGAGCAGAGGCAGCAAGCGAAGAACGGCAACAGTGGTGTTTTGTAATGAATCAGCACCCAACAGGGGTGGATGACATCAGGAAGCGTAGCCACTCGCTGGTGTCTGATGCATAAAAGTGCTCCCCGGACTGTTCCATGGTCAGTAACCTGGTGCTGGGTCAACTCGGGAGCAACCGGGTCAGCAACACGAGCGGATCAGGAATAGAGACCCCAAGTGCGGACTGAAAAGTAGCACACCAATGGTAAATTGTAGAAGTTTAGACTTGATCTGACAGTTACCCGTTTATCAGCAACCGACTGTCAGGTTAAGTTTAGTTGTAGAAGTTTAGACTTGATCTGACAGTTACCCGTTTATCAGCAACCGACTGTCAGGTTAAGTTTAGTTCAAAAACTTTTCCTTCCAGATTGATTTGCCGTCGATGAGAGTTTCCATCGGCGTTCTCCCACAGCACATTTTGCCTTGGTGAGTTCGTTGAGTATTGTATTTGATGAGCCATTTGTCAAGATCAATTTGTAATTCTTCTATCGATTGATAGATTTTCTTACGCAAGGTCACTTGGTAAAACTCATTGAGAAGGGTCTTGTGGAAGCGTTCACAAATGCCATTGGTTTGCGGTGACCTGACTTTGGTTTTGGTGTGCTCAATATCATTCAAAGCCAGGTAGAGCTGGTAATCATGTTGGTCAGCTCGACCACAATATTCTGTACCACGGTCGGTGAGAATCCGCAGCATGGGAAGTGCTTGTTCCTCATAGAACGGCAACACACGATCATTGAGCATATCAGCGGCGGTAATCGGCGTTTTGGTGGTGTAGAGCTTGGCATGAGCGACTTTACTGTAAGTATCAATAAACGTCTGCTGATAGACTCGGCCAATACCCTTGAATGTACCCACATAGTAAGTGTCTTGCGAGCCCAAATAGCCAGGGTGGGCTGTTTCTATCTCACCACAGGCCTGATCGTCATCTTGTTTGCGTTCCATGGCAGCGACTTGAGGCTCAGTAAGAATCAGGCCTTCAGCGGCCACTTTATCGGATAGTGCTTTGAGTCGATCTTTAAGGCAAGCCAGGTTTATGGCGTAACCAAATACTTCGTACGCCCGTCGGCGAAACAAATGTCCCCATTTTGCGTAGCTCATTGCTGGTTCGGGTCTGCCCATGGGCAGGTTCTTCCAGATCGTGTTCAACGACGATGGATTCAATCGCAGGATCAACTCTATTTTTGAGGTTCGCGATACGCCTGTTTTGATCAAAAAGTGCTTCAATGCCACCTTCATCAGCAGCGGCTTTGTATCGCTAGAAAGTATCTCTGGATACGCCCATCATCTTGCAGGCTTTTGAGACGTTTCCGAGTTCTTCAGCCAGATTGAGTAGGCCGACTTTATATTTAATGACTTTATCGTTAGTATGGATCATGAGAGTTACCTCTTTGTTTGGATGTTAATATTGCAGTTACATCTAAACGGGTAACTCTCACTCAATCAAGCTTCGCTGCGCTCAGCTTGATTGAGTGATGTGTCAGATTGGGTCTAAACTTCTACAAATCAGCACCCAACAGGGGTGGATGACATCAGGAAGCGTAGCCACTCGCTGGTGTCTGATGCATAAAAGTGCTCCCCGGACTGTTCCATGGTCAGTAACCTGGTGCTGGGTCAACTCGGGAGCAACCGGGTCAGCAACACGAGCGGATCAGGAATAGAGACCCCAAGTGCGGACTGAAAAGTAGCACACCAATGGTAAATGGAACGAGTGTTGAGCTTCAGAGAAGTTCGTTATCGAACACTTTTCAAGTCCTGTGTTTTAGCTGTCTGAGCTTGGGCAAGGCAGTTCAGTCCGGGGAACCATGATTGCAGTTTGCGTAGACATCGTGACCGGCCTGAACAGGAATGGGCAACGAAAGGGAACAGTATCGGGGCAAAAACGGCGTGTTTATCGTTTTATGCCGGTTTCCCAAAGGGCGGCAACCACCCGACCAAAAAAACCAAAAACTGGAAAGCGGTCAAAATCACTTCCAAAAATCAGAGTTTCCCTAATGGCGGATCGGCACAGCGCCCCTGTCGCGCATCAACCCTGGTGCACCTCACCGCCGAGGAAAATTCGCATCCGGAGCAGCTTGCTGGTCAAAGGTCGAGGGCTGAATGTGATCCGAAGTCGACGCATCTCAGGGTCGAGAAAGTTGCGAAGAAATGGTAACTGCCTGCCGGCTCCAAAACCCCAGACACGACTATTTCAGTTCTCAAAAGGGACACACTGTTGCCGGCCTCGTCGACTGCCACCGTCCCTGACACAGCTGGCTCTACCAACTGGTTAATTGCAGGTTTTTCGGTGGGGGGCGTTCGCCTGAAACATCTCGTTGCGCACAGCCGCCTGGCGCGGCCATCCGCTCACAATGCCATCTGCACGACATTACTGCTTTCGGCATGACTTTGGCATGACTTTGGGTTGCCACAGACCCGCAACGTTCAGCCACGGTTCCTCGCTGCTGATTGCTCGGGTTCCGCACCTTTTGTTCACCAGGAACGTCTTCCCTTGGCCCCGTCCGTCGGCGCGGCCATCCGCTCACAATGCCATCTGCACGACATTACTGCTTTCGGCATGCTTTGGGTTGCCACAGACCCGCAACGTTCAGCCGCGGTTCCTCGCTGCTGATTGCTCGGGTTCCGTACCTTTTGTTCACCAGGAACGTCTTCCCTTGGCCCCGTCCGTCGGCGCGTCTGGTGTCCTTGGGCGGATGGTCGCGGGTCCACCTGCGGTGCGTTCGTTCACGCTCACTTATGAACAACGACACGGATCTGATTGACCTTTGTGCCATTTGCTTCATCTTGCCTTAAAGATTCGAGTAGCCAAGTCAATGGAATAAAACGGTCTGAACTTGGCGATACATGCACACAGGGTATTGACATATCCGTAGTAAACAGCTTAGAGTCAGACGTGAATTCAGCGACACGTCTCGGTTGTGGGGCGTGTGGTTTTGTCAAAACCTATGGAGGCTATCAATGAAAGCATGGAAAAGACCTGTGATCAGGGAAAGCGCAGTTGGTATGGAAATCAACTGCTACGCTTGCGCTGAACTTTCGTAACAGAAAGTTAAGGCGAAATCTGCGCAACCCCGCTACTGCATGACGCGTGCGGATCGTAGTACTGGGGTCTGCGGCAGGTGGAGGGTTCCCTCAGTGGAACTGCAAGTGTTGGAACTGTCAGTCCGTCAGGGCTGACAGTCCTTTTTTTACCCCCCGAACTCAAGCATCCGTTGCGGTCAGCAACGATGGGGATTCTTACGTACTTTTGAATTGCTCTCCCGATGTCAGGCAACAGATAGCTGACAACCGGGACCTGCATCCGCGCGGGCAAAGCCTCAGACACAGCCCGATAAAATCTGTAGTTTTAACAAACGGCGACATTGACCACATAGCCGGGTTGCTGACTTTGCGTGAGAGCCAGCCTTTTTCTCTTTATTCTACGGAGCGTGTCCACTCAATCCTGCAAAACAATTCGGTATTCCGCGTGCTGAATAGAAAATTCGTCAGGCATCGGGTCATGCAGATTCCAGGACAAATCACAGTGAAGGATGCCGACGGTGATGAGCTTGGCCTTCACATTGACATGTTTCCAGTTCCGGGGAAAGTCGCACTCTATCTGGAAAATGAAAACCAGGGGCCAAACTTCGGGACTGAAGAAGGCGATACAGTGGGATTGCGGATTCGGGACGAGAAAGGCGCATCGTTTTATTATCTGCCGGGTTGCGCAAGCTTGAGCGAGGAAATAAAAAACCGGTTGAACGGAGTGGATCTGGTTTTTTTTGATGGTACGGTTTACCAGAACGAAGAAATGCTAGAAACCGGCGTAGGCATTAAAACCGGCGCAAGAATGGGACATATAAACAATGAAGAAGCCATGAAGGGTTTTGCGGAATTGAATGTGAAAAGAAAGATATTTATCCACATAAACAACACGAACCCGATACTTGCGCAAAATTCAAAGGAACGGAAAACTGTGGAAGAAGCAGGTTGGGAAATTGCTTACGACGGTCAAGACATTGACTTATAGGTCCCTGGAATGTCGAGAGCATGAAAAAGCAGGATCTGGAACAGGCCTTGAGGGACATCGGGGCACGGCGCTACCACAACCACCATCCATTTCACAAGTCCCTGCACAACGGAAAATTAAACAAGGGACAGGTTCAGGCTTGGGCGTTGAATCGTTATTGTTACCAGGCTGCGATCCCCATCAAAGATTTGACTTTGATGGCGAAAATGGAAGACCGGGAGGTCCGTCGAAAGTGGCGGGAACGCGTTGAAGATCACGATGGAAATATGCCAAGTGACGGTGGCATTGCACGTTGGCTTCAATTGACCGGGAACCTCGGGCTGGACCAGGACTACGTGGTTTCTCGTGAAGGCGCACTGCCGGCGACCCGGTTCGCAGTGCAGGCTTACGTGCACTTTGTGCGAGAAATGCCTTTGCTGGATGCGATTGCCTCTTCCCTGACGGAATTGTTTTCGCCACAGATCATTGCGGAGAGGGTTTCCGGCATGCTGGACAACTACGATTTCATTGACGAAGACACGCTGGCTTACTTCAGACCCAGATTGACCCAGGCGCGCCGGGATGTGGACTTCGCCCTGGCTTACGTTCTTGAAAATGCACGCACCGACAGCGAACAAAAAGCGGTTTGCCAGGCTTTGACTTTCAAGTGCGATGTGCTTTGGGCACAGCTGGATGCACTGTATTTCGCTTATGTGTCTCCGCGGCTGATTCCTCCCGGGTGCTTTACACCGGAACCGAACACTCCTTGACAACCCCGAAACACAGAATCCGTCAAATTGTTTGTCCGACATCCCGACCATTGCTTGCCAAACACGTTAAACTAAAGCACAACAAAGTGCGAGACCAGTGGGTTTTGCTTGCTCCCGAGCGTTTGCTTGAACCAGATGAGCCTGCGCTGGAAACGATCCGCCTTTGTACCGGCGACGCTACAGTGGATGAAATAGCAAAAAACCTGGCAAGCGAGTACAACGCTTCTACGGATGACATCAAGAAAGATATTTTGCCGTTGTTGCAGGACCTCACAGACAAAAACTTTATGACGATAAAATAGAGCCATGGCCAACCCGAATCTTGGAAAACCACTTGCCATCCTTTGTGAGCTAACGCACCGTTGCCCATTGCAGTGTCCCTACTGTTCCAACCCTCTTGAGCTGGAAAAAGCCGCCACTGAGTTGAGTACTGAAAAGTGGGTCGACGTGCTGGAACAAGCCGCCAATCTCGGCGTTTTTCAAGCGCATTTCTCAGGCGGTGAGCCGGGACTGAGGCGAGACCTGGAACGACTGGTAGAGATGGCGAGCGGATTCGGCATTTACACGAATCTCATTACTTCTGCCGTGACTTTCAACAAGCCGCGCATAGAACGCCTTGCCGAACTGGGTCTCGAACATGTGCAAATCAGCATCCAGGACCACGAGGAAAAAAACGCGAATTTTATCGGCGGCAACAAACAGGGGTACGCGAAGAAACTGGAAGTCGCAAAAGCAGTGGTTGAAGCGGGTCTGCCACTGACAGTCAATGCACCGATACACCGGATGAACATTGAACACCTGCCGGAAATCATTGATCTCGCGGTTGAAATGGGAGGCTCACGAATGGAGATCGCGCACGTCCAGTATTACGGGTGGGCGTACCACAATCGCTCCGCATTGATGCCAACGATCGCCCAGCTGGAAAAAGCAAATGCCGTGGTTGCTGAAGCCATTGACCGGCTGAAGGGTGTGCTGGTCATTGACTTCGTGGTGCCCGACTATTATGCAAAGCGCCCCAAAGCCTGCATGAGCGGCTGGGGACGACAGTTTTTGAACATCACCCCTTCGGGAAAAGTACTACCCTGCCACGCAGCCGAAACCATTGACACCTTGCACTTCGATAACGTGCTTGAGCATTCTTTGGAAAACATTTGGAAGCACTCGGAAGCTTTTGAAAAGTTTCGGGGCACTGATTGGATGCCAGCCAAGTGTCGGAGTTGCGAGCGACATACCATCGACTGGGGGGGTTGCCGATGTCAGGCTTTTGCCATTACCGGCGATGCGGCAAACATGGACCCGGCCTGTGAATTTTCTGATCACCACGAGAAAATGCTCAGCATTGCCCAATCAGAATCGCTTGCGAAAAGTCCCCGCTTTGATTACCGGCGCATTGGTTTTTTTGATATCAAAAAAATTGGAGCCAGAGGCGCCGTGGATGCTGCGGAAAACAGAAAAATCCCAAATTAAACTTGCTGTATCACCGCTGCACACCGTGCACATTGTTGATGCCGGTGACGAAGCTTTGCCGTGCGCAGTGTTTTTGCATGGTGGCCCGGGAAGCGGTTGCCGGGTAGAACATCTCAGTCTTTTCCCCTCAGGTCAGTGTCGGGTGATTCTTCCTGACCAGAGAGGAAGCGGACGTTGTGAACCCCACGGCTTGCTCGACGAAAATACAACCGAAGCGCTTTTGGAAGACCTGGAAACAATTCGCAGGCATTTTGCTATTGAGAGGTGGCTCGTGGTTGGCGGCTCGTGGGGATCACTGCTGGCACTGGTTTACGCCCAAAAACATCCGGAACGAGTCTCCGGCCTGGTTCTGCGTTCACTTTTTTTTGGCACGGACGCTGAACTTGAGCGGGCATTTTTAACACTCCCCGCGATTTTTTATCCGGAGATGTATAAACGCTTCGTTGCGCTTGTCGATGGCCTGGAAAATCCAGACGTGCTGAACTCCTATTACCGCCTCCTGCTTGATGATGACCCGGAAATTTCCCGTGCCGCAGCTTTGGTCTGGCATGACTACGAAAGGTACCTGTCACGGTTGACCGGAAAAGTGCCGGACTTTCCAGCGGACCTCGGTTCTCGGATCCCAGCTGCTGATAGAAAGACCCCACAGACTCCCAGGATGGAAGCACACTACTTTTCCCGGCACTGTTTCCTCGCTCCCAACCAGATTCTTGACAACATGAACCGTATAAAAGACATTCCGGGAATTGTTGTGCAGTCCCGCTACGATTTGCTGTGCCCACCAGAAAACGCTCAGCGCCTGCTCGAAAAATGGCCTGCCGGGAAAAAAATTGATGTCGAAGGCGCCGGGCACAGCCAATCGGAAACCGGGGTAACGGAAGCCATGCGTGGTGCCATCCAGGAATTGTCGACATGAAAAAGCCTGATTGAAAAATGGCCTGCCGGGAAAAAATTGATGTCGAAGGCGCCGGGCACAGCCAATCGGAAACCGGGGTAACGGAAGCCATGCGTGGTGCCATCCAGGAATTGTCGACATGAAAAAGCCTGATTGAAAAATGGCATCCCCACGACCCCGCGACAGCTCCTGCCATTTCCGCAAAAGAAAGGACCACCGACCAATGAATTTGCCGACCGAAAATCAGATTGGATGGCAGCTTTGACTTGGCAGTCCTTTAAAGACCAGAATAATCTTCTTGCAAGGGGGCACTGTAGCCGGCACGCAAAATGCATATGAACCGTCAGGGAGGCAAGATGATGAATTTTCTGTTTCGTACTTTTTACCCAATACGTATTTTCGGTGGTTTTGCTTCAGCGCTTCTGCTTTGTGGGCTGGCACTGCACGCCGCAGCCGCAAACCGTATAGAAGTCTTCAGTCACGACACCGACAAATGGCACGTGTCGGTGCCGGAAGGTTACGAACTGAAATTCCTGGCCCGGATGGACAAACCGAGACTTTTTGCATTTCATGCCGACGAAATGATCGTCGGGTCACAGAGCGGAAATATCTACCGGCTAAAACCCCCGTATGTCCAGGCGGAAAAGCTGTTCAAAACAGACGGTTATCCGAGCAGCATCGCGTTTCGCAACGGCGAAATGCTGGTTGCCAAAACCAATGGTCTGTACCATGCCCCGTATCGAAAAAACCAAAAAATTTCGTGGTCTGACTTTTCTTCCGTAGCCCGTCTCCCCGGTGGTTGGGGCCACACAAGCCGAACAGTCAAAGTGGGCCCGGACGGAAAGATTTACCTGAGTCTTGGCATTAGCAGTAACTGCTCAAACCAGTACCTCGGCAAAGGCTACTCTTTCCCCAATCGGCGTGGTGGCGTACTGGTACTTGATGAGCAGCCGAAAAAACCTGCCTGGAAAGTTTATTCCTCTGGCTTGCGTAATCCGGTTGGCATGTCATGGCATCCCTTGAGCGGTGCGCTGTATGCAAGCAACAATGGCCCTGATCACCATGGATATGATCAACCTCCAGAATATTTCAGCCGCCTGGCTGAAGGGTCTTTTCACGGCATGCCCTGGTTTCAGTTCAATGGCAGGGAGGTGATGCGAGACCATTGCATATCTGTCAGTCCCCCTCGCCATGACGTGTCCAAGCCGGTTGCGACTTTTCCCGCCCGCAGCGCACCCATGGGGGTAGCGTTCATCCCCGCCAGTTTTTCCGCACGCTGGCACAACAATGCAGTCGTTGCTTTACATGGCTCCTGGGCTACTTTGCCGTCCGGCGGGGCATTTGGGAACAAGGCGAGCAGACGCTCCCCGTGGATTGCCCGGGTGAAACTCAGCACAGAACCCGCCGTGGTTTTTCCATTGCTTGAAGGATTTCAGAACAAAGCTGGGCAACGTCTGGCCAGGCCTGTCGGTCTCGACTTCGCCCCGGATGGAACCTTGTACTTCACGAGTGATGGCGGTGCTTTTGAAGGACTGTTTCGCCTTGCCAGAACCCGGCCCAAAAAATAGAAAGGCGGCCCCCTACCTGTTCCACGATCCATGCCCCAGCTTGCGTGGCAACCAGACTGATTTCCACAGCGACTGAATAAGAAACACGACGACAACAAACGCCATCGCCTCCCAGTTCAGCCTTATTCCCGTCAGGTGCTCTGGCAGCACTGCCACGTATCCGGCAACAAGCTGTTGCAGCACTTCTATCACCTGACTGGCAGGTAGAAAATCCCGTCAACAAGGTCGACGTATCGGCAGGATATTTCTTTCTTCCGTCACCCTCCGGTCTGCTCTGGCAGCACTGCCGCGTATCCGGCAACAAGCTGTTGCAGCACTTCTATCACCTGACTGGCGGGTGGAAAATCCCTTCAACAAGGTCGACGTATCGGCAGGATATTTCTTTCTTCCGTCACCCTCCGGTCTGCTCTTGCAGCACTGCCGCGTATCCGGCAACAAGCTGTTGCAGCACTTCTATCACCAGACTGGCGGGTGGAAATCCCGTCAACAAGGTCGACGTATCGGCAGGATATTGCTTTCTTCTGTCGTTCTCCGGTCTGCTCTTGCAGCACTGCCGCGTATCCGGCAACAAGCTGTTGCAGCACTTCTGCCACCAGACCGGCGGGTGGAAAATCCCTTCAACAAGGTCGACGTATCGGCAGGATATTGCTTTCTTCTGTCGTTCTCCGGTCTGCTCTTGCAGCACTGCCGCGTATCCGGCAACAAGCTGTTGCAGCACTTCTATCACCAGACTGGCGGGTGAAAATCCCTTCAACAAGGTCGACGTATCGGCAGGATATTGCTTTCTTCTGTCGTTCTCCGGTCTGCTCTCGCAGCACTGCCACGTATCCGGCAACAAGCTGTTGCAGCACTTCCACCACCAGACCGGCGGGTGGGAAATCCCTTCAACAAGGTCGACGTATCGGCAGGATATTTCTTTCTTCCGTCGTTCTCCGGTCTGCTCTTGCAGCACTGCCGCGTATCCGGCAACAAGCTGTTGCAGCACTTCTGCCACCAGACTGGCGGCGGGTGAGAAATCCCTTCAACAAGGTCGACGTATCGGCAGGATATTTCTTTCTTCTGTCGTTCTCCGGTCCGCTCTGGCAGCACTGCCGCGTATCCGGCGACAAGCTGTCGCAGCACTTCTGCCACCAGACTGGCGGGTGGAAAATCCCTTCAACAAGGTCGACGTATCGGCAGGATATTGCTTTCTTCTGTCGTTCTCCGGTCTGCTCTTGCAGCACTGCCGCGTATCCGACAACAAGCTGTTGCAGCACTTCCACCACCAGACCGGGGGGTAGGAAATCCCTTCAACAAGGTCGACGTATCGGCAGGATATTGCTTTCTTCTGTCGTTCTCCGGTCTGCTCTTGCAGCACTGCCGCGTATCCGGCAACAAGCTGTTGCAGCACTTCTGCCACCTGACTGGCGGGTGGAAAATCCCTTCAACAAGGTCGACGTATCGGCAGGGTATTGCTTTCTTCTGTCGTTCTCCGGTCTGCTCTTGCAGCACTGCCGCGTATCCGGCAACAAGCTGTTGCAGCACTTCCACCACCAGACCGGCGGGTGGAAAATCCCTTCAACAAGGTCGACGTATCGGCAGGGTATTTCTTTCTGCCGTCACTCCCGGTCTGCTCTTGCAGCACTGCCGCGTATCCGGCAACAAGCTGTTGCAGCACTTCCACCACCAGACCGGGGGGTAGGAAATCCCGTCAACAAGGTCGACGTATCGGCAGGATATTGCTTTCTTCCGTCACTCCTCCGGTCTGCTCTTGCAGCACTGCCGCGTATCCGGCAACAAGCTGTTGCAGCACTTCTGCCACCTGACTGGCGGGTAAGAAATCCCGTCAACAAGGTCGACGTATCGGCAGGATATTTCTTTCTTCTGTCGTTCTCCGGTCTGCTCTTGCAGCACTGCCGCGTATCCGGCAACAAGCTGTTGCAGCACTTCTGCCACCAGACCATCCCGTCAACAAGGTCGACGTATCGGCAGGATATTTCTTTCTTCCGTCACCCTCCGGTCCGCTCTCGCAGCACTGCCGCGTATCCGGCAACAAGCTGTTGCAGCACTTCTATCACCTGACTGGCGGCGGGTGAGAAATCCCTTCAACAAGGTCGACGTATCGGCAGGGTATTTCTTTCTTCCGTCACTCCCCGGTCTGCTCTTGCAGCACTGCCGCGTATCCGGCAACAAGCTGTTGCAGCACTTCTGCCACCAGACCGGGGGGTAGAAAATCCCTTCAACAAGGTCGACGTATCGGCAGGATATTGCTTTCTTTCGTCGTTCTCCGGTCTGCTCTCGCAGCACTGCCGCGTATCCGGCAACAAGCTGTTGCAGCACTTCTGCCACCTGACTGGCGGGTGGAAAATCCCTTCAACAAGGTCGACGTATCGGCAGGATATTGCTTTCTTCTGTCGTTCTCCGGTCTGCTCTTGCAGCACTGCCGCGTATCCGGCAACAAGCTGTTGCAGCACTTCTGCCACCAGACCGGCGGGTGGGAAATCCCGTCAACAAGGTCGACGTATCGGCAGGATATTGCTTTCTTCTGTCGTTCTCCGGTCTGCTCTTGCAGCACTGCCGCGTATCCGGCAACAAGCTGTTGCAGCACTTCCACCACCAGACCGGCGGGTAGGAAATCCCTTCAACAAGGTCGACGTATCGGCAGGATATTGCTTTCTTCTGTCGTTCTCCGGTCCGCTCTTGCAGCACTGCCGCGTATCCGGCAACAAGCTGTTGCAGCACTTCTGCCACCAGACCGGCGGGTGGAAAATCCCGTCAACAAGGTCGACGGATCGGCAGGATATTGCTTTCTTCCGTCGTTCTCCGGTCTGCTCTTGCAGCACTGCCGCGTATCCGGCAACAAGCTGTTGCAGCACTTCTATCACCAGACTGGCGGGTGGAAAATCCCTTCAGCAAGGTCGACGTATCGGCAGGATATTTCTTTCTTCCGTCACTCCCCGGTCTGCTCTTGCAGCACTGCCGCGTATCCGGCAACAAGCTGTTGCAGCACTTCAGGAGGACATTTCTTTCCCATCGCTCAGCCCGGATGTCAGACCACTGGCAAACGGGGGGATGCTTTTATTCAGTGTGCGCCCCCGCGCGCGCTGATGAAACAGAACCACAAGGTCAGGAGGACTATGAGAAAGCCGAGAGATGAAAACCGAAATCAGTTGTCGAGCAGATCTCTGAGGATGTCATTCAATTGCTTGAAGTCTTCCGCGAAAATCCCAAGCGTTGTGAAGTGTCCAAAAAGGCTGTCCACAACATGGAGTCTACTGTCCGCAACCAGTCCCTGTTCGAATGCACAGTCTTTGACCGGAACAAACATATCTTTACCAAACGCAATAACCGCCACTTTAGCCGTGATTCTGCCCAAAGCTTCTTCCAGGTTGCCTCCATAAGGTGCGCTTACATCTCCGTGCTGCCATTTGTCAGCCATGCTCAGCAGGGCGTTGGCATCCATGGGAAGAAACCACTTTTCCCAAAAACCGGCATAAAAATCTGTCACTGAATCAATGCTCAGGCGCCGCCACTGTTCTTGCGTATAAAACTCCGGGCAAACCCCCATTAAAGCAAAGACCTTTGCCAAGCGGCGCAAACCAGTCTCTACCCCATGCGCATCAGTGTATTCTCCATTCTGCCATGCCGGGTCGGAGCGCAGAGCATCGCTGAAAACATCTACATATAAAGAGTTGTGTGGTGTTGTTTTCGCTGTTCCGGCAATCGGTGCCGCGCGCTGCACCATTTTTGGGTAGCGAACCGCCCACTCCCAAGTCTGTTGTGCTCCCATCGACCAACCCGTCACCAGTTTCAAGCTGCTTATGCCAAAGTGTCGCGTCAACAAAGCATGCTGGGCAATCACGTCATCGGCAATATCAAGCCTGGGAAAATGCGACATGCCATGTGGGGCAGGGGTGTTGTGCGGTGAACTCGAGAGTCCGTTACCCAGCTGGTTGGGGATGACGACAAAATATTTCTCCGGGTCCAAAGCCAGGTCCTCTGCCACGTAATGCTTCAGGCTGCCACTGGTTCCTGAAAACATCACGGGAAAAAGGATGACGTTGTCTTTGGCTTGAGAAAGTTCCCCGAAAGTCGCATAAGCCAGCCGGCAATCCGGCAGGCTGCCCCCGCGTGTCAAATTGAAATCTCCGAGATCAAAAGTTTCGAAATGACCGTGATTTTTTTCTGTGTAAAAATCATTTTCAAACATACTTTTTCCTCATAAATTCTTTAGCAGGCGCTCCACTTCAGCACGATAGATTTCTTCGCTGATCAAAGCCGAAGCTCGTAAGCGCTTCAAGCGCCTGAGGCGATCCTCTAATCCGGAAGAACTCTTCCCTGCCTGTCCCTTTGACCGTGGTCCCCCGTCCGGCGTTTTAGTCTCGGCATACAAGATATAGTTCGGGTCGAAGATGATCCAGTCCTGGCGTCTCTTGCCATTTTGGCTTTGGAAAAAACGTACGGTGGAAGCAGGCATGATTCTGTATTCCAACTTCCCCGCTTTAAGGCGGCTGCCAGTTCGTGGCCGGCTGGTTCGGCCAACTTTGCGCCCATAAAGCCACCGTTCCTTGTATCCTTTTTGGATGTCGCCAAAAATAACGTTCAAGTAGCCGTTCTGGTCAACAAAGACCCGGCCCGCGTTGCTTACTTCCACTCCCACATAACCGCCAAACTTTTCTACCGTGTCATTGATTTGAAAAAACACATCCTGGTGCGGGCCTGCCTGACGCAAGGCCCTGGCAAGCAGGCGGGCAAGTTCGGAAGCTTTGGCTTCAGAAAAAAGTGGGTCGCGTCTGCCTTCTCTGACAATTCCCTGGTCTTTTCTGGCGACATATAAGCCACCCAGGAATCTGGCAAGCGCTTTTATCGGAATCGTATGCGGGTGGCGGTTTCTCTGACGAGTTTCACTCGCTCCCAGCCACAGCTGTTGACCGCCCCGACCCTCCCAGACAATCGTGCTGGCCGCCGTTGCCGCAACAGCAGGAAAGGACAGCACAAGAACGGACAGGCAAAAAAGGTGCCGACACCACGATAGTGGCCTGAAATGCATGCTGTTCCAATCTCCCCGGTTCAAAATCAATTCGTCCGACGCGAGCTGCCCGCGGTGCCACGATCGCAAGCCGTCAAGCCAGAAAACATTTGATCAAAAGAACATGATGGCACCACAAGCGCAAACACACTCTCATCAGCTTCGCCGCCGTTATGTGCTTCGCTCTTGGTACTGGTGTACTCAGCGACCAGATTCAACGCTTCTCCCAGCGGATGATGCATGCCAACAATCCAGGATGTATTACTTTTTACCAAGGTCCCTCGTATTTAAGTTGGTGGCTGCGAGAAATTTATGCTGTCGTTCCTCATCCTCAACCAAGTCAAGATTGCTTTCACCATAGCTGAGACCAAACTTCGTGCCGAACACGGGGAGGACTGCAGTAATTTGAACGTAGAAACCATCGGAATCGCGCTCTTTAATCGTTTCAAGGACAGGACCACGCTGATCAATTCCGTCGGGGGTTACCGATCTCAGTGCCAGGCCATCCAGAAAAAAGCCGGTTGTGCCAAGACCTTCGCCATCGTAGTGATACCCTACCAGCGTAAAGGGCGCCCAGAACAGCCTGGCACCAAAGTCAAAACCTTACTGGCATCCAAATCCTCCGTTCTGCCACTAAAATCTGTTTTCTGGTAAATAAAGCCTGCCCAAAAATCAATGCCACTGTCACTGGACAGCTCGGCAGCGTAGTTGATTTTGCCTGCGAAACCCGGAGTATCTTTTTCCTGGCTCAGCGCCAGGCGCGTGTAATCTTCTCTAGAATCATAATAACTGCTGCCAACAGCCCACGGGTCAACAACTGCCACGGTAAAGGAAAATTCGTCGCAGCTGGGTAACTGGTACTGCAGCTGCGCTTTCCAGTCCGCATAGAGATAACCGACGTCTATGCGACCATTCGAAGTGTGTCCATCACTGACCGAACCATCGCTGAGCATTCCCACTCCCAGAAGCGTCATGTCATTGAGAATGGCATCGGAACCAGACACTCCAAGGTCGCGACCAATTTTGAAGGTCCCTAATTCGTCGTTGCCGAAGGTCAGGAAAACCTGACGGAAATTCGCTTGATTACGACCCAAAGCACTGCTGAAGTTTTCTGCGCTGCCACTTTGGACGCCGGGTTGAAAACTCAGGTGAACCGCGGTCTGGATGCCGCTTTCGGTTTCCGGACGCGCATAGAAATTCAACCACGCCGCAACAGGCCGGTACGTACATCATTGACGTCGTAGTCTGCGGCGTTGGAGCCGCAGGCAAGGCCTGCGGAAACAGGCACAGTCAGACCAACAATCTGATCCGACCTTGGTCTGCTGTCACAATCCACAAAGGTATAAAACAAGTTGACATTAGCGCTGAAGTCAACCTCCCAAGTCGCCCATCCGCATCATGGACAGGCCTTCAAACGCAGAAAAGACCACAGCACTGCAGCCCTCCATGAACAACACCAGCGGCAATATCAACACACTACTTTTCACTGCACTCCTTACCCGGATAACAACCGCCTACTCACCCAACCCGACCCCAGTGGTCAAATCACCACTGGGTACAGGGTGGTTTATGCGAGTGAATTAAAAGAACATGATGGCGCCGAGCGCAAACACGTCTTCCTCTGCTTTGTGACCGGCGTGTGCCTGAGACTCTGTATTGGTGTATTCAGCAACCAGATTCAACGCTTCGCCAAGCGGATGATAAACACCGACAATCCACGATTCATTGCTTTTTACCAAATTGTTACCTGCTGCGACTTCACCGCTGGTCAGGTCCAGACTGCTTTCGCCATAGCTGAGACCCAGTTTGGTGCCGGTTTCAGGAACAGTCATCGTTCCCTGCACATAATAGCCGTCCGAATCACGCTCCTCAAAATTGCCATTCGCATCGTCTCCCAAACCGTCCAGAAGAAAGCCGGTTGTGCCTATCCCTTCACCATCGTAGTAATAACCTACAAAGCCAAAGGGTCCCGAGGAAACCTTGAAGCCTATGTCGAAACCTGTGGCATCAGTATCCGGATCAGCACCTTCAAAATCTACGCTTTGATAAATGAAGCTTGCCCAGAGACCAAAACTGCCGAAATCAGCTTCCCCATTGTAATTGACTTTGCCTTCAAAGCCGGGAGTATCCTGCTTCTGGTTGAGTTCCCCACCAGTCCACGGGTCCACCACTGCCACAGTGAAGGAAAGTCCGTCATAACTGGGCGACTGGTATTGGACCTGCGCTTTCCAGTCCGCATAGAGATAACCAACGCCTATGCGACCAAGCGAAGTGCGTCCATCACCGACCGTGAGATCGCTGACCGTTCCCACACCCAAAAGCGTCATGTCATTGAGAATGGCATCGGAACCAAAAACCCCGAGATCGCGCCCGATTTTGAAAGTCCCCATTTCGTCATTGCCGAAGGTCAGGAAAACCTGGCGAAAATTCGCTGAATTAGGACCCAAAGCACTGCTGAACTCTCGTTCGCCGTGAGTGCCGACACCAGGTTGAAAACTCAGGTGAACCGCGGTCTGGATGCCGCTTTCGGTTTCTGTGCGTGCATAGAAATTAAACCAGGCAGGCAACAGCCCGGTACGAACATCATTGACGTCGTAGTCTTCGCCATTGGACCCACAGGCAAGACCACCAGCAACAACAGCAGCTGGATCAGCAACATAACCTACACCAGCACCGTCGCAATCCACAAAGGTGTAGAAGGCGTTGACGTTGCCGCTGAAATCTACTTCCCAAGCGCCCATCCGCATCATGGACAAACCTTCGAAAGCAGAAAAAGCCGCAGAACTGTAGGCTATCAGCACTAAAGCACCTACAGACGTGGATAATAGTTTTTTCATAACTACATTCTCCTCTTCAAAATTACAGCCACCCTCCGCGACGATTCCACACAGCTGACCCAAGGGCAGCTGAAACGATTTGCGGTTGGCCTCAAAATAAATACCCATCACCTCAACTCTTCCTTCGCATGAAGGCCGGCAGGGGCAACAAGTCCGTGATGATTATGACCATAAGACAAGGAAAGTCAACACCTTGCCCGATCCTGGAATCTTCAGTCAGTCACTGCGCCAAGAGAAGCTGAACTGACCTGGCGGGCATACTTGGCAAGCACCCCGGTCTTGTAACGCGGTCGGGGCGGTTTCCATTTTGTCAGGCGGGTGCGCATCTGGGACTCCGGAATGTCCAGGTCCAGCGTGCGCTTTCTGGCATCGATGGTAATCCGGTCACCATTTTTTACGATCGCCAAGGCCCCTCCCACGGCCGCCTCGGGAGAGATATGTCCAACTACAAAGCCGTGGCTGCCTCCGGAAAAACGTCCGTCCGTTATCAGCGCCACATCCATACCAAGCCCTCTGCCTACGACTGCTGAAGTCGGGGCGAGCATCTCGCGCATGCCCGGCCCGCCTCTGGGTCCTTCATAGCGAATCACAATGACATCACCCTTTTGCACGGTGCCGTCCAGGATGCGCTTCAATGCCTCTTCCTCAGAAGCAAAAACCCGTGCTTTGCCGCTGAAACGTTGCCCTTCTTTGCCGGTAATTTTTGCCACCGCTCCCTCCGGCGCCAGTGTTCCATACAAAACCACCAGGTGACCCGTTTTTTTAATCGGGTCAGCAAAACTGCGCACGACCTGTTGGCCAGGCGGATACGGTGCCACGTCAGCAAGGTTCTCCGCCAAGGTTTTTCCGGTCACAGTCAGGCAGTCCCCGTGCAACAGGCCTTCATCCAGCAACATTTTCATCAGCGGCAAAACGCCGCCCACCGCAATCAGTTCAGACATCATATAGCGGCCACTCGGCCGCAGGTCTGCCAGCACGGGAACACGCCTGCCAATCCGCGTGAAGTCCCTCAGCCCCAGGCGCACGCCGGCCGCAGAGGCAATGGCAATCAAATGCAGTACCGCGTTGGTCGAACCGCCCAAAGCCATCACGACCGTGATCGCGTTCGCAAACGCTTTTCGGGTCATGACATCGCGCGGCAAAATCCCTTTTTCCGTCAACGCCATGACCGCCCGCCCGGCAAGGCAGGCATCCTGTGCTTTGGCACGGGAAACCGCGTTTTGCGCCGAGCTCCCCGGCAGGCTCATCCCCATTGCCTCTATGGCACAGGCCATGGTGTTGGCCGTGTACATGCCGCCACACGAACCGGGGCCTGGTATGGCACGTTGCTCGATTTCCCGGAATTCTTTTCTTCCTATTTCTTTTTTCGCAAGTGCGCCCACAGCCTCAAATACGGAAACAATGTCCACTTTCATGCCACGATGTTTTCCCGGCATGATGGTGCCGCCGTAAACAAACACGGCCGGCCGGTTCAAACGCGCCATTGCCATCAGACAGGCAGGCATGTTCTTGTCGCAACCCCCGACGGCCACGAGCCCATCGAAGCCTTCACAGCAAACCACGGTTTCAATGGAGTCGGCAATGACTTCACGCGAAACCATGGAATATTTCATGCCCTCTGAACCCATGGATATGCCGTCGGAAACCGTGATCGTATTGAAAGTCACCGCCTTGCCCCGAGCTTTGTTCACTCCTCGGGCAACGTGGCCTGCCAGCTCATTGATATGGATGTTGCAGGGCGTGACTTCGCTCCAGGTTGAAGCGACGCCAATCTGCGGCTTTTTGAAATCACCTTCGCTGAAGCCCACAGCACGCAACATGGCACGGCTTGGTGCGCGCGTGACCCCATCAACCACAACGGCTGAATAACGTCTTGCCTTCTGGTCTTTTTCCATTGTCGTGCCGGGCACCCCGACCGGCACCTCAAACGTGATTATAATGCGAATGCGGGCAGTCGCAAAAAAGCAGTTGAAGCAGATATGAAAGTAGCAGCAGTGCAAATGTGTTCCGGAGATTCGCTGAACGAGAACCTCCAGAGTGCCGGGCTGGCCATAAGGGAAGCCAGAAAACGTGGTGCCGAACTCGCCGTTCTGCCCGAGAATTTTGCTTTTTCAGGTGCCCGTCAGGCACTGCAGCTGGAATACACGGAAGCACAGGGAAAAGGGCCAATCCAGGATTTTCTGAGCGATTGTGCCCGCCGCAACAAAATCTGGATCGTCGGCGGCACGCTACCCATGACAAGCGATACACAAAACAAAGTCTGGTCGGCTTGCCTGATTTACGCCTCCGACGGAAGCTGTGCCGGCGTGTACCACAAAATCCACCTGTTCGATGTGTATATCGAAGGGAGCAGTGAAAGATACGCTGAATCAGAAATCTTCAAGGGAGGACATGAACCTCTGGTACTGGACACCCCCATAGGCAGACTGGGTGTGGCAATTTGTTACGACCTCCGCTTCCCCGAACAATTTCGCGCACTGGTCTCAGCCGGCGCACGCATCGTGGCACTGCCGGCCGCCTTCACCGCCGAGACTGGAAAAGACCATTGGGAATGCCTGGTTCGTGCCCGGGCCATCGAAAACCAGGTCTATTTCATTGCTGCAGCGCAAACCGGCGAACTGCCGGGCGGCCGTAAAACGTGGGGACATTCCATGATTGTTGACCCTTGGGGCAACATCCTGGCACAGCGTGAAACCGAAACCGGCGTTGTCGTCGCCACCCTGGAGCGACAGCTTCAGGAACGCTTGCGCACGCAATTTCCCTGTTTGAATCATCGCGTTATGCTAAGGAGCTTAAAGTCATGACAGAAAAGGCACTGGAAAATGCCCAAGAAACCCTGCTGGTTTCCAAAGGCCTGGAACAATCTCACATTGATACGGCTTTGTCGCTGTTGCTTGGGCCCGGCGTGGGTGGCGGCGACCTGTATTTTCAAAAATCGCACCAGGAAACGTGGGCATTGGAAGATGGCATCGTCAAAGAAGCCGGATTCCATGTCGATCAGGGGCTGGGCATTCGTGCCATAAGCGGCGAGCGTGCCGGTTTTGCGTATTCCAATGAAATCGTTCCGCCGGCTTTGTTTGCCGCCAGCAAAACGGCACGCGCGATCGCCAAAGCAGGAGAAAACCACGCCGTCCAAATCGCTCCCCGCCACCAAACCCCTTCGCTTTACACCACAAAGGAACCCGGTTCCAACCTGCTCGTAAAGGAAAAACTCGACTTGCTTTACGAAGTAGACCGTGTGGCCCGTCAGGCTGATCCGCGTGTCGCTGAAGTCATGACTTCTTTATCGGGCAACCATGAAACTGTGCTGATCGTGACGCAGGACGGTTCCATTTCCGCGGATATTCGGCCGCTGGTTCGCTTGAACGTAACCGTGATCGTAGCGCAGGGAAAACGGCGGGAACAAGGCACGTCTGGCTCGGGAGGTCGTTATGGTTTTCACGAATTCATTGCCAAAGGCGAGGCGGGAAGACTTGCCCGGGAAGCGGTTCGTCAAGCATTGGTCAACCTGGAGGCACAAGCCGCTCCGGCCGGGGAAATGGTAGTGGTTCTTGGCCCTGGTTGGCCGGGCATTCTTTTGCATGAAGCCATTGGCCACGGCCTGGAAGGGGACTTCAATCGCAAGGGAACGTCGGCGTTTGCCGGACGCATCGGCGAAATCGTGGCAAGCCGAGGGGTAACCGTTGTCGATGACGGGACGCTTGAAAAACGCCGAGGTTCTTTGAACATTGACGATGAGGGAACACCCACTCAGCGCACAGTGCTCATTGAAGACGGCAAATTACAGTGCTACATGCAGGACCGCATGAACGCGTCCCTGATGAAGGTTCCCCTTACCGGCAATGGCAGAAGAGAGTCTTACTCCCATTCGCCAATGCCCAGGATGACCAACACCTACATGTTGCCTGGGGACAGCACGCCCGAAGAAATCATTGCTTCAGTCAAAAAAGGAGTTTACGCCGTAAATTTCAGCGGCGGTCAAGTGGACATCACGTCCGGAAAGTTTGTTTTTTCCGCCTCCGAGGCCTATCGGATCGAAAATGGAAAACTGGGAAAGCCCATAAAGGGCGCGACCCTGATCGGCAACGGGCCTGATGTGCTGACCAGAGTCACCATGATCGGCAACGATCTGAAACTTGACGAAGGAGTTGGTACCTGCGGCAAAGAAGGGCAGCTGGTGCCGGTTGGTGTCGGTCAACCAACCATCAAAATCAACGGACTTACGGTTGGCGGGACCAGTACCTGAATCAGCAGGCAGTACAATCCGGCCGCCAATGCTTCCGGGGTTATTCTCAAATTGGGCTTTTGCTTTTTAGGGAAGAACCACTGGGAAACCGGTTGCCGAAACTCATCAGGCTGATATCAGGGTGCTTTTAGAACCATTTTGAAGACCATTTATTATGAGCCAGTACGGGATGATTGATGTACCTGGCAAAGGGCAAGCTGTGTCCTCATCTCATGACTCACTGTTTCACTGTGACAATTATTGAAGATGTGACCGCCAGGCTGGGTGCTGAAAAATTCCGGCAGACTGGATGAATACGCTTCGCGAATCCGTTAAACAGGAACTGGAAGACGCTGCTGTCGGTGCGCTTGAGCATGCCAGAAAACTGGGAGCATCCAGCGCCGAGGCCGCTGCCACGGTCAATGTCAGTCTTGCGGTCAATGCCCGTCTCGGAGAGGTTGAGAAAATCGAACACGGCAACGCCCACGGTTTCACAGTAACGGTTTATTACGGAAAACAGAAGGGCAGCGCATCCAGTGCATCTCTCGGCACCGAGGAGGTGCAAGAAATCACCAGCCGGGCCTGCCAAATCGCGAAATACACTGCCTCGGACGCTTACGCCGGACTTGCAGATGCCGACATGCTCGCCCGAGACTGCCGGGATCTGGATCTGGATCACCCCTGGGAACTCGACCCTCAGGCCGCAATCAGCCTGGCAACAGCATGTGAAAACGCTGGGCGCTCCAACCCGCGCATTGTCAATTCGGAAGGCGCGTCTGTAGAGACTTCCCGGGGCATGGTCTGCTATGCAAACACGCACGGCATTGCCCACACTTACGCCGGAACCAGCCATACGAACAGTTGCGTGGTCATTGCCGGGGACGGCAACAGTCTGCAGCGTGATTACTGGTACACAGTCAATCGTCATCCGAGCCGGCTCATGTCAGCGGAAGAAGTCGGTAAGCGTGCGGCGGCACGGGCATTGAAGCGCCTGGGTGCCCGAAAATTGAAAACCTGCAAAGCCTCGGTCTTGTTCGCCCCCGAGACCGCGCGAAGTCTGCTGTCACACTTCGTCGGAGCCGCAAGTGGCGGCGCCTTGTACCGCAAAGCTTCATTTTTGCTCGACGCGCTTGGCAAAAAAATATTCTCCAAACTCGTGCATATACGGGAAGAACCATTGCTTCCCGGCGCCATAGGCAGCGCCCCTTTTGATGCCGACGGCGTTGCTACCAAGGCACGAACCATTGTTGATTCCGGAAAACTGGAAGGCTATTTTTTAGGCAGTTACTCAGCACGCAAACTGGGAATGTGCACCACCGGCAACGCTGGAGGGGTACATAACCTGATCCTGCAACCCGGTTCCGGGAATTGCGAGGAAATCATGAAAGCCATGAACACGGGGTTGCTCGTCACCGAATTGATTGGCCAGGGGGTCAACATCCTGACCGGCGATTATTCACGCGGGGTTTCGGGGTTTTGGGTGGAAAACGGAGAGATTGCGTACCCGGTGGAGGAAATCACGATTGCGGGCAATATGAAAAACATGTTTGCCGGCATCAGCGCAGTGGGGGAAGACGTCGACGATCGCACTAGTATCAGAAGTGGTTCTGTCTTGGTGAATGAAATGATTATTGCCGGAAGTTAGGAAGCGGATTTTCCCTGCCCGCATTCAACCTTGCCCCTGGTTATTTGGCACATCTTTGCAAAGCCGACCTGCTTGCAGCTTGCAATGCTTTGAAAAACAGTTTCTGGTCGTTTTGTCGCCGCCTTACGGTTGCTGCCGGATAGACTTCAAAGCTCTGCCGCAATTGAAAATCGCAACCCCGAAAACCGCAGGCAGCTTCCCCATCTCTGCCTGCCGACATAATGGCTAGCCAGCAACAAAGAGCAAAAAAGCTGCTGATTTTGCAGTGGTTGTTGTTTGTTTCAGTGCTCGCTTTTCTGCTTTGGTTGCCTGTGGTCGAAGGGATTGCCTCCGAACTGTATCACCGCGACCCAACCAGAATTACGCTGATCATTACCCTGCTTTTTTTTGGCGGTATGACACACGTCGGAATCAGAGTATTCGCACTGGCAAAAGAACAAGAACACCTGGCAAGTCTGATTGAAAACATCGCCAAACTGCGCATTGTTGATGGCTGCTTTTATTGCCAACAAACCCCGGTCAAAAGTTCGCCGATCGCCGACTACTTTCGCGACCTTCTCATACAGCCTCAGTCACCGGAAAATTCAAGCCGGCGTCTGGATGAAATCTTGGCGGAAAAAATCAATGGCCAACACGAGTCAGGGTGGTTTTTGTCCGGACTGCTGATCAAATTGGGATTGCTGGGCACGGTGGTGGGTTTCATCTTGATGCTGGCTTCAGTTGCCGACATCACTTCCCTGCAACTGACACAGATGCAACAGGTGCTGACCAAAATGGCGGTCGGGATTGGAGTGGCGTTGAATACCACTCTCCTGGGGCTGATCGGCAGCATGGTGCTTGGCATGCAGTACCTGGTGCTTGACCGCACAGCGGATCGATTGCTTTCCAGCGCAGCACACTTTGCGCAAATGCGTTTTTCACAGCAGTCCTGACCCCATCTGAAAAAAGGCGGGGGCTCTAATGGCATTTGGCAGGCGAGTGCGCAATATCGACATCGACCCGTTTACAGACCTGCTGTTCAACGCCCTGCTGGCGTTCACTTTTCTGTTCCTGGTGGCGATCATGTTTCTCAACCCGCCGGCGAAAAGCGGAGTTATTGACCCCAAGGCGGAATACATCATTACCGTAAAATGGCCCGACTTCAGTGAAGACGATCTCGACATCTGGGTTGAGGACCCACAAGGACGCGTTGTCTGGTTCCGTTCCATGTCCCAAGGTTTTATGCATCTCGAGCGTGACGACCGGGGGGTGATTAACGACACGATTGTGGTGGATGGGCGCGAGATCACCAACCCGCTGAACCAGGAAGTTGTCACGATTCGAAAAGTGGTGCCCGGTGAGTACGTGGTCAACCTGCACTATTATCAGTCCGCAAGCAGGCAATCAGTGACTGCGGAGGTCAGGGTGGTGAAAGTCAATCCAAAGCTGGAAGTAATTTATTACGGCAATGTTGATTTGCAACACGCGGGAGACGAGCGCACGGCGGTACGCTTTCGAATTAGAGAAAATGGAACCATCAGCTCAGTGAACACCAGCCTGGCGAAAAAACTGGTACAGGTGGAAGCCAGATGACAACCGCAATCATCGGCCTGGGAGTGGCGTACGCTTTTCTTGTCGCTCTTGTGTTGAATTTGTGTTTCCGCTCACCATGGTCATTCTGGCTGAAACTTACGTCTGTCGCTTTGGCCGCCACCCTGTATTTTGTCGCCTACTCTTCCTTGACCGAACTGTTGGGCTGGCCCAATAAATCTGAAAATCTTCCTTCTCGCTTCCAACTTGTCAGTGCCATAATCATAGAACCCCCCAAACAAACGCTGGATGAGGAGAGGCAACAAACCATCGCAACTCCGTTGACGCAAAACAAAGGCCAGGGGATGATTTTCCTCTGGATCCTTTCACTGGAAAGTGACAGGCCAGGCAGCGAACCAAGAGCATACGAAGTGCCTTATTCCCTGAAAATGCACAAAATTGTTTCCGCTGCCCTGGATCGGATCAGTCAGGGACTTCCCCAGATCGGAGAAACAGAAAAAATATCGGCCAGAGGCGAAACACTTGAACTTTTTGCAAGCGATGAACTGCAAATCAAAATCTACGATGTCCCCGCCCCGGAACTCCCCGGAAAGTAGTGCCTGCCTGGGACCTATGTTCCAGAAGATTTTCCCAGCTCTGCTTTGTTTTCTGCTCATTGATTGCAGCCACTCTCCAGAGCAGAACAAAAGCTGGTTTCCGCTCCAGGAAGGCAGGCAGTGGCGTTATGAAGTCGTAGAACATCTAAACTCTGGCAAAACAAAACGTTCCATTCTGGAAATGGAAAATCTGGCAGCGGAAAAAATCGGCAATGAACGGCTGCAGCTCAAGAAATCAAGTTCTGGCAACCGCTATTACTTCCAGGAAAACGCGGATGGCATTACCCGCGTAGCCAGTCAAAGCATTGTTGAAAGCTTCCCCCGTCCCGACGTTCCGGGCCGTTTTGTGATTCGCCTGCCCATCAATGCCGACACCAGCTGGGAATATGTATCCGGCCCAATCATCATCAAACGCTCCTACCCGCTGGGAAGCATGATTTTGACGCACCGTCTAAAGATAAGAACACGATGGGCATACGTTGGCATGGATGAAACTGTGGAAACTCCCATGAAAACTTTTGTGAACTGCCTGCATGTGCGCGGCACGGCAACTTCTATGATTCCCCGCGATTTAGGCTTGACCCGATCACAAGGCACTTTCGTGACCGACGAATGGTATGCAAAAGGGGTGGGGCTGGTAAAGCTGGTGCATACAGAAACCGTAGATTTGGAACCCCGACTGGGCGGAAAAATCGTGATCAGTCTGCTCGGCATTGAATCGTAGTCCCAGCATCTTGTCGCCGAGATTCTTGACTCCCCGGCAATCCATCCCTTTTCCTGCCAGGCAACAGAAACACATTCCGAACAGACTCCCGCAACGGTTCCCCGTTCTGCCGTGCTTTTTATCCGACCACGACCAGGAGCGTCCCATTCATCCCCGCCCGGCCTCATAAAGCTACGGCCAAGACTCTTTATTCATATCGTAGTCCCAGCATCTTGTCGCCGAGATTCTTGACCCCCCGGCAATCCATCCCTTTTCCTGCCAGGCAACAGAAACACATTCCGAACAGACTCCCGCAACGGTTCCCCGTTCTGCCGTGCTTTTTATCCGACCACGACCAGGAGCGTCCCATTCATCCCCGCCCGGCCTCATAAAGCCACGGCCAAGACTCTTTATTCATATCGTAGTCCCGGCATCCTGCCCGCCGAGATTCTTGACTCCCCGGCAATCCATCCCTTTTCCTGCCAGGCAACAGAAACACATTCCGAACAGACTCCCGCAACGGTTCCCCGTTCTGCCGTGCTTTTTATCCGACCACGACCAGGAGCGTCCCATTCATCCCCGCCCGGCCTCATAAAGCTACGGCCAAGACTCTTTATTCATATCGTAGTCCCGGCATCCTGCCCGCCGAGATTCTTGACCCCCCGGCAATCCATCCCTTTTCCTGCCAGGCAACAGAAGCCAGGCCGGATATTTCAAGTATGGAACAAAGCAGGCCCCATCACGTGAGGCATTCATATCCTCATTGCATGGGCACACAGTGCCGCCTCTTCCTCCCGTCCATAAACAGTACTTTGTCGGCGGTTGATTTTTGTGTCATTTGCTTCTTCCTGGCCAAGGGTTCCAGTCGAGACATCATGAGCTAAAAAAGCGGACACGATCCTGTCGGCCGTACAGCCGGAGGGAACTTGAAGTTTTAGGAAAGCCGGGCTACGATGGAGGGATGGAACGATTCTCCTTGGGTCGGCGTAATTTTATCAGCATATGTGCGGGTGCCGGGGTGATGGCGAAGCTGGGAACGGCTGGTGCAAATCTTGCTCCTTTCGGTTCCGACCTCGACTCTTGGTTCGAGTTACGCCCCCTGCTTTTTGGCGAGCAGGAAATTGCCAGCAGCGAGGGCAAAGTCCGGATCGAGATTGCCAAGTATCCACAGGAAGCCGGCGACGTTCCGACCGGGATTTATTCGACCCTTCCACAAACCCCTTTGAGCTTCATCAAAAAGCACACTTTGATTGTGGATGACAATCCTTCCCCGGTTGCCGCCGTTTTTGAGATGTCGCCACGAAACGGCAAAGCCGACATCGAAACACGCATAAGAGTCGATACTTTTTCTTTTGTGCGCGTTATTTCCGAGCTGAACAACGGCCACCTCCTGATGGATTCAGCCCGCGTTTATGTTGCCGGAGGATGTTCAGGTTCGGCCCAGGCGGATACGCTTGACGCCGCGGCCATGAAAGCTATAGAGGAAAAACTAGGGCGCATGGAGTTGCACCATGAAGGCATTCGTATTGGCGTGCCGACAAAATTTACTTTCCGAATCTCCCACCCGAATTTTTTTCAGCCCGCTTATTTCATAAAGGACATCAAGATCGTGAACGCCGAAAACAAAACCGTGATTGAAGTCCAGGGAGACGTGACTTTCAGCCAGAATCCAGAAGTGGTTTTTTATTACACATTGCACGCGGCCGAGGAAACTTTCAAGGCCACTGTCGAAGACTCCAAAAACCTGGTTTTTGAAAGTCAGTGGCAGCTGAACGGCACAATCTGAACGAACGGTTCACGCGGCCACGCAATTCAGTGGTCACCGTTTCTCGTCCTTGGGCAGCTGTTTTGCCTGGATGACAAACAGGTCAGTAAAAAACAGTTGCTTTATGTTGTTCCTGGCGGTTGCTTTGCCGCTGTCCCTGTTGCTCCTGTCGCCGTTTTTTGACGGTCCGGAAAAAGCAGCAGCAACAGAGAAAGTTCCTTCCTCCGAGACCTCTCCTGCCAATAACAAGGTGGCGGGATCCAACGGTGCCGCGGTTATTGAAAGTGAGCCGAATTTCTCCGAAGAAAGCCGACACGTACAGCCTGCTTCCGGCGCTTGGAAAACCATACGTTTCAGTTATGACGAAAGACTGAATGGGGTGTCGCACTCCCTGCTTCATTATCTGCGCGGGGCCTTTCTGAAAAAACACGGAACGCTCTATCCGTACCCGGCTTTGCCGAAAATCGCTTTTGTTGCGCCGGCAGAACTGTCACTGAAGGTATGCCATGGCAAATGCCTTGTCAGGGGCTGGTTCCCCACAGGAAATACCCTCTACCTGGATAACTCTTTGAAAGTCCTGACCAACCTGGAACATCGCAGCATCCTGTTGCATGAGATCGTCCATTACTTCCAGTACTTTTCCCATACAGAGCACGGCACACAAACCGCAAACACCGACCGCTGCGAAGCTTGGCTGGCCCGGGAAACAGAGGCTTATGTCATTCAGCACGCATGGCTGGAAGAACAACATGCCGGGAAGAAACTCATACCCTCCTATCAATATCGGAGACAGAGGCTTGGTGGCTGCCCCACCACCCCGTCGAAGAGAGAAAATTAAGCCATGAAACAGACGGCTTGCCTGACTCCGAGCTGAGCAGCACCTTGGACAGCATTTTGCCCAAAAAGTAAAAACGCTGTTCCAGTAACACCGGTTGTTCACACACGTAGGGAATTGCTTCCTCACGTTGCTCAAATATCCTCGTCGCCCACCTGTAGTTTGCTTCCATCTCCTCTAAAAGTTCGGGGCTGGAGTCCCCCTGTTTTTCATGCTGTGCCAATACCTGTGCTTTTCTGTCCATTTCCTGGATCAATCTATTTTGTGCTTTGCCGAAAAGCAGAATTTTGCGCAACAGTTTTTTTCGTTCATAATCAGTCGCCCCAAAAAGTGAGTGGAGAAGAATCTCCAACGTTTCCTTGCGCTCTTTCGACAGGGTTGGCTGCAAGCGGACGGCAACCCAGAATCGCGCTTTTTCCAGCCGATTCTCACTCACCTGAGGTTTCAGCCAACTCGCCAGATCGTAACGCAGAGAATCGATAATGCTGCCACTGTACCTGGTGTTATCCACAAACATGGCAAGTTCCCGTTGTGCCTGCTGAAGCGGCAGGTCGCGCCGCGCGAGGTGCCTGGCAAAGCCACTGATTTCTGGATGTTCGGTACGGATTTTGTCCACGACATCTGCGGACAATGTAGGTAAAATAGCCACTCCTGGGGACAGTACGGGAACATAGCGTTGCACGCATGGCCAGTTTGCCAGGTTTATTTCTTGCGCCGCCAAGAGCGTCGGGGCGCAGAACCACGGCAGCCCCACGAGCAAGAGGCTGTAGAATCGCGCTTGCGTCATGAATATCGAACCATTGAACTATCCCCATTCTACAACAAACAACCGCAGTTCTGCCGCCGTGAAAATACATTTTGCCAACCGCCTGCTGCTTTTCGTTTTTCTTTCTTTCTGTATTGGTACGTCCAGCCAGGCAAACCCGGATTTTAGAATTGGCACCTTGAGTTTCGGAACGGTCAACTGGGAACTGAATACCATCAAGGAACATCGTTTCGATCAGCAAAACACCATGCGCATCAGCGTCACCACTTTTGCGGGAAATCTGGCTGCAAAAATTGCGCTCAATGGCGGTGAAGTGGATGCCATTGTCAGCGACTGGATCTGGGTTTCCAGAATGCGCAACAGAGGCGTAGATTACTCATTTCTCCCCTACACGTCCGCGCTGGGTGCAGTCATGGTGCCGGCGGGTTCGGCGATTCATGATGTGTCAGGGCTGCAAGGTGCTTCACTGGGTGTGGCAGGCGGGAGCCTTGACAAAAGCTGGCTGTTGTTCCAGGCATTTACGCTCACCAGGTTCGGCTTTGACATTGCGAAAAAAACCAGCTTTGTGTACGCTGCACCCCCTCTCATTAACGGCCAGCTGGTGCGCGGCAGATTTGACGCGGGGCTGAATTACTGGCATTACTGTGCCCGCCTGGAAGCGCTTGGCTACCGGCGCCTCATTGAAGTCCGCAACATGCTGCATGCCTTGCGTATTCCCCAACCGCCGCCTCTGGTGGGTTACGTTTTCAGAGAAAAATTCGCCCACACCAATCCCGGGATAATTTCCGGCTTCAGCAAAGCGTTAAGTGCAGCACGTGCGCTCCTTCGTAAAAAAGAAAAAAGCGAATGGGAACGGCTCAAACCCCTTATGAAAATTTCCAGCCCCAAGGAATTCCAGACGCTGCAAAAGCGGTACCTTGAGGGCATCCCGAACCCCGTGGACGCAGAGAACCTGCGTGACGCGGAAAAACTCATAGGAGTTTTACATCAGTTCGGTGGCAGCAAACTAGTCGGCAACAAAGCGACTTTGGCGCCGGGCACGTTTTGGGGCGTTTCACTTCCCACAAAAGAATGAAGGCACAGGTCGAAATCCGGCCCTGGGTTGCCACCGGGCTTTCCATAGCGGTGTTCATGACTTTGTGGGAGATCGGCGCCCACTTCCTGGGGCCCGATGAACTGCCTGGACCTATGACCGTTTGGGCGGCGGTCGTCCATAACTATGAAAGTGGACTGTTGGTCAAAGACACCGGCATTACTTTGTGGCGGGTTTTTGCCAGCTTCATAATCGCCATCAGCATCGGGATTGCCCTCGGCATTTTGCTCGGCAGCTGCCACCGGACCGACCAGCTTTTTGACCCTTGGCTGGTGTTTTTTCTGAATATCCCGGCATTGCTGGTCATCATCCTGGCTTATATCTGGATGGGGCTTACCGAGACCGCGGCAATCACGGCGGTGGCCATTAACAAAATCCCCAACGTGGTAGTCACAATCCGGGAAGGGGTCCGGGCACTGCGTCGTGACCTGCAGGAAGCCGCGAAAATCTTTCGCTTCGGATATGTGAAAACTCTGCTCCATGTAACTTTGCCGGAGTTAGGACCTTACATAGCGGCCTCCATGCGTTCAGGTATCGCCCTGATATGGAAAATCGTTCTGGTCGTGGAACTGCTCGGACGTAGCGACGGTGTGGGATTTCAACTCAGCGAAAATTTCCAGCTTTTTGACATCGCCGGCATCATGGCCTGGGGTCTGGTCTTTATTGTCATCATGCAGGCGGTCGAGTTTTTTGCCCTTCGACCCCTGGAAACCCATTTAAATCGCTGGCGCAAATGAGGCAGGACTTCAGCGTTCGCGTCAACAGTAAACACTTTCTTGACGGTAAAAAACGTCTTGCGGTGCTCGGCAACATTGCTTTTGATGTCCCGCCAGGGCAAGTCACTGCACTTGTGGGACCTTCAGGCTGCGGAAAAACCACTTTGCTGAACCTGATCGCCGGACTTGACACTGATTACGACGGTGAAATCCGTTTGCCACACTCCAAGAACGGCGCAGTTCCGGTTTCTTTTGTTTTCCAGGAACCGAGACTGCTTCCCTGGCGCTCAGTGCAGGAAAATGTAAGCCTGGTTTTTCCAAGGAGAAATTACGAAAACAAACAAAAAGTCATGGCCATGCTTGAAAAAATGGAGCTGACTGAGGTTGCAGATCAGTTTCCACATTCTCTTTCTCTGGGGATGTCTCGTCGGGTTTCCCTGGCGCGGGCCCTCGTCACCGAAGCACCGGTATTACTCATGGATGAGCCTTTTGTTTCCCTGGATGCCCCCACTGCAAACCGGTTGCGCAAAATATTGCTCCAGCGACTTGAAGAAACCCGGGCCGCGGTTATTTTCGTGACCCACGATTTGCGCGAAGCGCTCTATCTGGCCGACGATTTACTGTTGCTGTCGCAGAAGCCCGCAGTGCTGGATGCCAAGATCTCCCTCACCGGGAGCCGAGGCAGGGCGGAGCAGAAAGTTGAAAAAATGCGACAGGAAATTCTTGGAAAGTACCCTTGGCTGGGAGAATAATGGAAAGCAAGGTCAAGTGGTACGGGGATATGAGCTTCGTTGGCGAGTCCGGAAGCGGGCACTGCGTCGTCATGGATGGCGCGCCGGCGGCAGGAGGACGCAATCTGGCAGCACGTCCCATGGAAATGGTGCTGATGGGGTTGGGTGGCTGCAATGCTTTTGATCTGGTGAGCGAGCTGAAACAAAGAAAGCAGAATTTGCAGGGACTGGAGATTCGCATCAGAGCAACACGTGCCGATGGGGAACCTGCGATTTTCACACACATACATCTGCTGTATGTCGTCACCGGCTGCGGGATCGACAAACAGGAAGTAGAAGCGGTTGTCAGGCTTTCAACGGAAAAACTGTCATCGGTTTCTTCGATGCTTGCAAAAACAGCCAAAATTGAATACGAAATAGAGTTTAGCGAAAGCAGCTGAAGCCTCGTATTTTCCAATCGTTCGGCACCGGCAAGTCGCTTGCTTTTGCGTGCCATTCACGATGTTTCCACCGGTGACTCCCCCGTCGCGAAAAAAAGTGGTTCGTCGTTGCGGCAGGAATCACCCCCCAGTCATGGCGCTCGTGAATCAGAATCCCTTCCCATCAGACTCGTCAAGCGCCCACGGATTTGAATTTTTTTCCGAGTGCACAGGCGTTTTCTGTGCATGAAAAAATCAGATTCCTGGGAACCTGGCCCCTAAAAACCAGTCTACCAGCCAAGTTTTTTGAAGCTTCGACGCCGGTGGACTCATGACGAAACACCAGCGATGTTCGGAAGAACCGATGGTTTCCATCCTGGAAACAGGACGGGGCGGGGATTACGACTGTCGATCCGACCGGACTCATGGACACGAACATTCGCTATCGGAGAGAAACGTCTGGCGCTGATCGTTGCTAGACTGTGGCAACCCAATGCATGCCGACAGCCAGTGTGGGTGGACGGCTGCGTACGGCGAAATGTTTCAGGTGGACAAACCTGCCCTGCAAAAATCGGTCTACCAGCCTGGTTTTTTGAAGCTTCGACGCCGGTGGACTCATGACGAAACATCAGCGATGTTCGGAAGAATCGATGGTTTCCATCCTGGAAACAGGACGAGGCGGGGAGTACGACTGTCGATCCGACTGGACTCATGGACACGAACATTCGCTGTCAGAAAGAAACGTCTGGCGTTGAAACCCCGGTTGCGGCGGCGGGACAGTCTCACCGCTCCGGCAATTTCAAAAAGTGACCGCAGAAAACGCCGGGCTGAAACAGCACTGGAGGATGCACGGCAAAAAAGTGGTGCCGCCGGTCGCGCGACGACAGATCGTGAAATACTTAGTGTCTCACCATGACCTGAGCAAAGGTCACACCCTGCCGGCCGAGTGGTTTGCAACGCTCCGTTGCCCGCCACTGTATTTCTGTTCGGAACCTCAAAGCTCCAGGCAACACTGGCCAATCTGACTTTGTTGCCGACCCGCCATCCAATGGTCAGCGATTCCTCGCGCCGAATATTATTGACGTCTTCACTGAAGAGTGCGTCGCCCCCGCCGCCCCTGTTTCCACAAACGGCAACCAAGTTGCGAGCTTCTTGCTGAAACCTGGCACAAAGGCGAGACCTGCCAAAGTGCGGCAAAAGAAATCAGCCCAGCAGGCTACGTAACATCCAGGCGTTTTTTTCGTGTACTTCCATCCGGCGAATCAGCAAATCCGCTGACGGCCCATCTCCGACATCCTCGGCCACGGGCAAAACACTGCGTGCGGTTCTTACAATCGCCTCCTGGCCTTCCGCCAGCTGCCTGATCATGTTCATGGCATCAGGAACTCCGGTTTCTTCAGGAATGGAAGACAAGCTGGCGTAAGTGCTGAAAGACCCCGGTGCAAACACCCCCAGCGCGCGTATGCGCTCAGCAATCTCATCCACTGCGGTCGCCATTTCTGTATATTCTTCTTCAAAAAGTGTATGCAGCGCCGTGAACATGGGGCCGGTCACGTTCCAGTGAAAATTGTGCGTTTTCAAATACAGTGAATAGCTGTCCGCAAGCAGGTGCGAAAGACCGTCTGCTATTTTTTCGCGCTGTGCTTTTGTAAGCCCGATATCGATTTCCATAGTAACCTCTCTGGTTTTGGCGTATGGCCACTTGGCCGTGCGATCGAAAATTGGGAGTCAAAACCCCCATAGACAGTGTCTGTGAACGTCTGGCTGGCAACCCTGCTCCCTGTCACTGGTTTCAATCTGGCACCGGGCCGACTCCAGGCAGATGCAAAAGACCGCCAACCGTTTTTTTCACCGCTCTTTTGAAAGTCCGGCATCCATTGCCATGCCTCGCTCACAGCGAAGCAAAAATCTCGGAATGTTGTTTTGTGAAACTGGTTTCCAACTGCAAACAGGCGGATGATCAGAAAATCAGTGGTGTTGCAGGCGGTAGGCACGCACGGTGTTTTCCATCAGGCAGGCGACTGTCAGTGGGCCGGTTCCTCCCGGCATGGGACTGAGTGCACCGGCCACTTTGCTCACGTCATCAAAATCCACATCACCCTGGATGCCTTGGTCGCTTTCACTGACCCCGACATCAATCACGCTGGCACCCGGCTTCACCCACTCGGAACGCACCATTGCGGGAGTACCGGCAGCTGGAACCAGAATATCGGCTTCCCGACATTGTCTCGGCAGGTCAGGAGTACGTGAATGGCAAATTTTGACCGTCGCATCCACTCCTTTGCGCGCCAGCAAAAGCGCCAAAGGCAAACCGACCAAGGTGGAACGGCCAATGATGACCACCTGTTTACCACGGGGGGAAATCTCGTAGTGCTCCAGCATGCGCACAACGCCAAGCGGCGTACATGGTGCCAAGCTTTCCTCTCCGCTTAAAAGTTTGCCTAAATTCCCGATGGTCAGACCATCCACATCCTTTTCTGGTGGAATACACGCCAAAGCACTGCGCACGTTCAGCCCGTCCGGCAGAGGCAACTGCAGCAGAATGCCATGCACATCCGAATCTGCCGCAAGTCGGCACAACTCGTCCTCGAGTTCAGACTGCGAAACCGTTTCCGGCAATTCCACCATGCGCGACTTCAATCCGATTGCTTTTGCTTTTTTCAGCTTCAGTTTCACGTAAAGACGACTGGGTGCGTAGGTGCCTGCCACCACGGTGGCAAGTGTCACTCCTTTGCCGCCGATGCCAGAGATTTCCGGCGACAATGTCTGGTAGATTTTTGCCGCCGCCTGGTGTCCGTCTAATAGCAACAATAGCGTATTCCTCAATATTCAAGCAACTGTGGGCTGCTTGTCGGAATGCAGATAAATCAGACTTTCGCCCAATCGCCCCCCGTAGTTTCCGGCGGAAATCATGATCAGGCCATCCTGGTCACGAGCAGCCGTGATGGCTGCCTGTGTTGCAGCGATGATCTCCGTCATTCCCCGACCATTCATGATGATTTCCATGACCGAAGTCACGCCCGGAGGCAACCCGCCTTCAACATCCGGGTGGTCTTGCAAAGTGGGACAGAATTTCTCATAGGTACTGGCGACACTGAAACTGTATTTACTCCCGGCCTTGGAGCCGCTGCCAGCCACTCCGCCCGGGAAAGTACACACAATTCCCGGTACCGAATCAACCGCTTCCACTGCGCGCTCCGCCGCGGCCAGGGAACTGTCGACACCGTCACCAAAAAACCAGAGATTACCCCCCATCAAGCCTTCCGCATAACCGAGGCGCCGTTCGATCACAAACTCGCCACCCAATATGGGGACCACCCAGACGCGACGGTTGTGTCGGCGTTCCCGGAACTGGAATCCGTTGCCGAAATAAGCCACTTTACGTCCTATCTGGAAATAATCCGGACCGTCAATTCGGTTGAAACACGAGGCTGTGGGACAAGCCAAAACATTTTGACTGATGCGGACCAGCGCGGACCGCTCCAAACGGGAAAGTCGTTCTTTCCAGAACTTTGGAACATGCAACTGGACAATTGCACCAGGTCGACCATCGGGGGTGTCACTGCCGTCAACGTAACGATCCAGGCCAGCCTCACAATCACAAAGTATGGTGCTCGAGGCGTTACCGGTAGCCGCATCGACAGCGTGCCGGACCCACTTGCGGCTTTTTGCGGTAACCAAAAATTCTGTATAAAGGGATTTGAACGCTTCGGCATAAGTGTCATCGATCGTTGCCGTCATCAATTCCGTCCCCTGCCTTCATATACAGCGTTCTCGGTAATCACCAGATCCATGAACACGTCGTGCGTTCCCATCTGTATTTCATCAAACAGCTGCGATTCGTAGCACAAGGCAATCAGCAGGCAATCAGAGCGGACTTTTTCCAGCAGACGGTCGTAGTAACCTTGCCCGTTGCCCATCCTGCCACCGTTGCGATCAAAACCCACGCCGGGCACCAGAACGATGTCCAGCCCATCAGGCGTGGCTTCTTTGCCCACTTCTCCCCAGCGTTCCCGTGGCGGCTCAAGAATTTTCCATTTGCCGACTACCAGTTCATCCAGGCTTTCCAGGTGCCACAAACCCAGCTTGTTTTCCCCTGCTTCGTCGACAGTGCAATAAGGGACAATAATGCGCTTGGCGGGGTTTTTAATTTCCTGTACAAGTCTTGGACGCGTACGGGTTTCTGTTCGGCACTCCATGTACCACATGGCAACTTTCGCATTTTTGTAAGCTTCCAGTGCCACGAAACGAGCACAGGCCGCGGAGCTCACTTCGTCTTTGTTTTCCTGGGCTGCACGAGCGTCATAGGCCTGGCGACGCATTTCATTTTTACGCTCCATCAGCAGTTCAAGAGATGATGTATTTTCTGCCATAAGTTTCCCCGAGTGTGAACAAACACCAGGAACACGAATATCGCCCTGTTCCTTTGGTGAAAAAACAGTAGAAAGTCGACCACTGACTTTAGCGCAATACCAGCGAATAGGCAATTATGCGGCCAGGCGAAGACCCGGCAGCCCAGCCGGAAGATCGCGTTTAGCCGGTGTTTCTCATCCCGAGCGCAATGCCGTTGATAGTGCGCAGCATTTTATTTTTAGGCTCCATCAGCAGTTCAAGAGATGATGTATTTTCTGCCATAAGTTTCCCCGAGTGTGAACAAACACCAGGAACACGAATGTCGCCCTGTTCCTTTGGTGAAAAAACAGTAGAAAGTCGACCACTGACTTTAGCGCAATACCAGCGAATAGGCAATTATGCGGCCAGGCGAAGACCCGGCAGCCCAGCCGGAAGATCGCGTTTAGCCGGTGTTTCTCATCCCGAGCGCAATGCCGTTGATAGTGCGCAGCATTTGATTTTTACGCTCCATCGGCAGTTCAAGAGATGATGTATTTTCTGCCATAAGTTTCCCCGAGTGTGAACAAACACCAGAAACACGAATGTCGCCCTGTTCCTTTGGTGAAAAAACAGCAGAAAGTCGACCACTGACTTTAGCGCAATACCAGCGAATAGGCAATTATGCGGCCAGGCGAAGACCCGGCAACCCAGCCGGAAGATCGCGTTTAGCCGGTGTTTCTCATCCCGAGCGCAATGCCGTTGATAGTGCGCAGCAGTGCTTTCAAATAGTAGTTGCGCTCGTGCGCTGTGAAAAAGTTGGTGCGGTGTTTTCTCAGCAGCATGATCTGAATGTAATTCAACGGGTCAAGGTAGGGTGCGCGTCTCTGAATAGACAACTTCTGTGCGGGGTAATGCTCCAGCAAACCGCGTTGCTGGCAAACCTTTACGACCAGATCCACTGTCTGTTCGTATTCCCTGAAGATCGTGTTGTAAATCAATTCGGCGCTATCTTTTCTAGGGCACAAGGCAGAGTAGTCCTTGGCGATGAACATATTGGCTTTGGACAGGGCTACTTGGATATTGTTCAGAAGAGTTTCGAAAAACGGCCATTCCCGGTACAGCTTTTGCAGTTGTTCCAGATTGCCGGGAGCCTGCTTTATAAAACCCGCCAGAGCGTAGCCGATGCCATACCAGGCTGGCAATGTGTGCCGTGACAGAGACCAGCCAAAAACCCAGGATATTGCTCTTATGGATGATTTGGACCGATCCGTCGTCTTTCTGTGTGTCGGTCGCGAACCAATGTGCAGCTCACTGATTTCCGACACCGGGGTAGCTCGATAAAAATAATCAAAAAGTCCAATTCCCGAGTCCACCAGATCACGATAGGATTTCTCGCCCAAAGTCGCCAAGACCTCCGCAATTTCCAAGTGATCGGCACTGTCTTTCTGGCCTGCAGGAAGCGCCAGGTGTCTGCTGGCCCTGATCAATCCACAGCTGGCGGTTGTGATTTCGTGCACAGCGGCCTCACAGTTCATATATTTCAAAGAAATGACTTCGCCCTGCTCAGTCACTTTTATGCTGCCATTAACGGTTCCCGGCGGCTGGGCAATGATGGCTTCCCGGGTCGGCCCGCCACCCCGACCGATGGTTCCACCACGTCCGTGAAAAAAACGCAGCTCAATTCCAGATGCCTTGGCCAGGGAAACAATTTTTCGTTGTGACTGGTACAAATTCCACGCCGAGGCCAGGATGCCACCATCCTTGCAGGAATCCGAATAGCCCAGCATGACTTCTTGGAGGCTGCCGGACAAGAGCAGCAGTTTTCTGTAGACCGGCTCTTGGAAAAGACGCTTCAGCACAGCTGGTGCACGTTGTAAATCATCAATAGTCTCAAACAGGGGAGTGGGTGACAGATTGCAGTAGAACTCTCCATTCTCGTTTTTGCCAATCAGCCCGGCGAATTTAGCAAGCACGAGGACTTCCAGGACGTGGTGTGCCGCATGGGTCATGGAAATCACATAATTGCCAATGATGCGGGAACCGATTTTCTGGTGCGCGGTTTTCACGACTGAAAATACGCGCACTACCCTTCTGGAAAACAGTTCCAGTTCGGCTGTTTTAAGGGCGGGCAAATCTTCCTGTTCCAGCAAAGCTACCAGTAACCGGTACTTCTCGCCATCAGTCAGATTCTGGTAATCGTCATGGATATCCAAATGTGCCAGGACGGAAGCCAAGGCAATCCCGTGTTGTGAGGATTCTTCCCTGACATCCAGTCGTGCCAGGTGGAAACCAAAAGTTTCCACCATGCGAATCAGATCCTTCAACTCGCAATCGGCAAGGTCAGCGTCTCCATGACCGCGCAAAGAACGGTCCATTATTTTCAGATCATTGAGAAGGCTTTCCTCGTCGGGATACGCAAACCGGCCTTGCGTGCCCGGAAAAGAGAACCTTTTATGAATAGAGGTCAGGCGGCATTGCAGGCGGTAGGACATGACGCACAGGCGTCGCCGGTAAGGTTCATTGCCATGCAGTTCCGGGTTGCGGCGAAAGGCGTGTTTTTCACACGCCACATCGCGCGCGACATGCTCGAGAAATTCGCTGCTGGGCGTTATCAGGGTAATAGCGTGCGTGAAATGATGGGTTAGAAAGTCAATACGTCGGATGTACTCCTGGATGATCTCGACGGCATGCAAAATTGTAGTGCGAGTCGTAACTTGCGGGGTGACGAAGGGATTGCCGTCGCGGTCCCCGCCCATCCACGAACCGAACGAAAGGAAACTGGGCACACGCAGATCAGCGTTCGGAAAAACTTCCTGCAAATCTTTTTCCAGTTTCCGGTAAACCATTGGAACGGCTTCAAAAATAGAACTGCTGTAGTAGTAAAGACCATTGCTCACTTCCGATTCAACTGTCGGTTTTTCGGAACGCACCTCCTCGGTCTTGAACAGCACTTTGATTTCTTTTTCCAACTCCTGATGAAGACGAGATTTTTCGTGGGTTTCCAGTCTGCCGACATCAAGCTGACGCAAAACCATCAAAATTCGCTGACAAATCTGCAAGCTGGTCCGCCTCTTGGATTCTGTCGGATGCGCCGTGAAAACAGGGTAGTAGCACAATTTGTCAAGCAAAATCTGCAAACGTTCCGGTGATGCACCTCGCTTTTTAAGATAGTTCAACGTGTAAGCGAAACCGCTGTAAGCAGGCGCGTTTTCGATGCGGCTGTTCAATTTGTGGCGGTGCGCGTCCTCTGCCACGTTCGCGAGACTAAAAAAAGTCGAGAAGCAACGAATCACCTGATCCAGCAACGCTAAATCCAGAGTTTCCAGGTAGTTGATAATTCTCTGGCGGGTTTTCCCAGATTCCTGTTTATAAAGACTGATAAAATTTCTACGCAGGACTTCCACTGCCGCGTAAATTGCCGGATTGTTTTCGTGTTTGATAATCACGCCCAGCATATCGCCGAGCAGTCTGACGTTGTAGCGAAGTGCACGGTCTTCCTTTTCGGCCGACAAGGAAGTGGATTGTTCAAGGTTCATGGTTTCTTTTTTGTTACTTAAGCTGCCACGCAGGCAGGAGATTTTCAGTCACGAGACAGGGAAACGTTTTTATACTGTTTCGGGAACACACACAAAGACTTCCCTTGCCAAGGGAAAACAACAAACAGTCTGCAATCCTGCGCGAAGCATTGATTGTAGCAAAACATCAGGTGCCGGATGCTGGAGGGGGATTTTTTCCGGATGACCGGAACAAAACGCTACAATGCACGCTCGTGCCCGGTCTGGATGAAGAGATGGGCGCACCGGGGCAAAAGTGTTTTGAACCAATGATCTCCCAGTCCACGCTTTGGAAAAAGTTGCTTGCTCATGCAGAAAAACTGGCGGATATCCAGTTGCGCGAGCTGTTTGCCAAGGAAAAAAATCGCCATGCCCGACATGTCATCGAACTGGATGGGCTACTGCTGGATTTCTCAAAAAACCTTTTCACTGCTGAAACACTTGGCTTGCTTGCAGCACTGGCGAAGGCCTCGAATTTGTTCACATGGCGGGATCGTTTTTTCTCTGGGGGGATGGTCAACAAGAGTGAAGAAAAGGCGGCGCTTCATGCCGCAATGCGTGATGACGGCACCGGCCCGGCGGCAGCAGCAGGAATAAGCGAGAAGGCCCGCCATCAAGTACGCCGAATGCTGGAAACCAGTTCCGCTGTTCGTCAACAGGAACAGACTGGTTTCAATGGACGGTGTTTTTCAGACATCGTAAACATTGGTGTGGGTGGGTCTCATCTGGGTGTTGCAATGGCGTGTGTCGCACTCCAGCCCTTCGCCGGCAAGAACCTGAAAATACATTTTCTGGCAACGCTGGACACCCGCGCCCGCAATGCTTTGTTTTCCACGCTGAACCCTGAGCGCACACTATTCATCGTAACTTCAAAAAGTTTTGCCACCCGGGAAACGCTGATGATTGCAAACCATGCCAAAGCTTTGCTCTGCGAACATTTTGGCAGCACGCAGGCTTGGCAAAAACATTTTTTGGCAGTCACTGCCCGGCGGGATCGAGCCATACATTTTGGCATCCCTGCTGAATCCTGCCTGGAAATATGGGACACCATCGGGGGGCGTTTTTCCATTTGGTCCGCCGCCGGGCTGGCAGTGGCCATACAAATCGGGGCTAGGCACTATGCACAAATGCAGGAAGGCGCGCGCCTGATGGATCGGCACTTTGCCAGTACTCCTCTGCTTCAAAACATGCCTGTGATTCTGGCACTGCTGGGAATTTTGAATGAAAACTTTCTCGGACTGCGCGGGCATGCTGTCCTGGCATATGAACCGGCACTGGCCATGTTTCCTGATTTTCTGCAGCAGTTGCACATGGAAAGCAATGGCAAGGAAGTGAACCACGATGGGAACAATGTCGACTATGCGACTTCACCGGCAGTGTGGGGCGCAGACGGAATTACTGTTCAGCACAGTTACGGCCAGATTTTACACCAAGGGCCGCAGGCAACCCCGGTTGACTTCATATGTGCAGCGTGCCCCCAGGAAAAAGATCCGGATAGTACGTTTCTTGCAGCAAACTGTTTTGCACAGTCATACGCACTCATGTCTGGCAGATCTGGCGCCGATCCCGCACGGAACAATCCCGGCAATCGGCCCAGCAACACCATCATGCTGAAGCAATTGACGCCAAAGACTCTGGGCATGCTGATTGCCCTTTACGAACACAAGGTCTTTACGCAATCCGTGATTTGGCAAATCAATCCCTTTGACCAGTGGGGTGTGGAACTTGGCAAGGAAATAACCGACAGGGTGTTGCAAAAAATGGCCGGAACCAATGTGCCGGAGTTTGACGATTCCACTAACGGACTCCTGAACCGGTATCGCAACTGGAAAGACTGCTGAAAAAACGGCCACGAGAACATCAGCATCCGCCAGCAAGCCAGTACCAGAACACAGGGAAGGAACAGCTCGCACCCGGATGTTCTCTTGGCGAGAATGCATCGCCGCCGATTGTTGGTTTCGGGTCCTTCCAAGCACGGAATACACTTCTCAGCGAAACAGCGAACCAGAAATGAAACTCAGGAACAGGGGTGCTGGATGGCGTTTCCCGCTCCTTGGATGACATGGTTTGAAATGGTTCAACATAAACGGAACCCCGGTTCTTCCATTCTTTGAGGAAAACTGCCCGGATGTGACGAACGATCTGCTCCTGGACGGCGGGGGGAGTGTCCAATTCCGAACTGCCCGGATGTCACTAATTCCGACGGATGTGACGAACGATCTGCTCCTGGACGGCAGGGAGACGATCTGCTCCTGAACAGCGGGGGGGTCACTAATTCCGAACTGCCCGGATGTGACGAACGATCTGCTCCTGGATGGCAGGGAGAGTGTCCAATTCCGAACGATCTGCCCGGGTCTGATTCCGAACCACCCAAATGCGACGGGCGATCTGCTCCTGAACAGCGGGGGGCGTCACTAATTCCGAACTGCCCGGATGTGACGAACGATCTGCTCCTGGACGGCAGGGAGAGTGTCCAATTCCGAACTGCCCGGATGTGACGGGCGATCTGCTCCTGAACGGCGGGGCGGGGTGTCCAATTCCGAACTGCCCGGATGTGACGAACGATCTGCTCCTGAACGAATTCCGAACCGATGTGACGAACGATCTGCTCCTGAACGGCGGGGGGGCGTGTCCTCCGAATTCCGAACCACCCAAATGCGACGGACGATCTGCTCCTGAACAGCGGGGGGCGTCACTAATTCCGAACCGCCCGGATGTGACGAACGATCTGCTCCTGGATGGCGGGGGGGCGGGGGTCAATTCCGAACTGCCCGGATGCGACGGACGATCTGCTCCTGAACAGATCTGCTCCTGAATGGCGGGGGGGCGGGTCGGGGGGCGTCTCCTGAATTCCGAACTGCCCGGATGTGACGAACGATCTGCTCCTGGACGGCAGGGAGAGTGTCCAATTCCGAACTGCCCGGATGTGACGAACGATCTGCTCCTGAGAGTGTCCAATTCCGACGGCAGGGAGAGTGTCCAATTCCGAACTGCCCGGATGTGACGAACGATCTGCTCCTGGACGGCAGGGAGAGTGTCCAATTCCGAACTGCCCGGATGTGACGAACGATCTGCTCCTGGACGGCAGGGAGAGTGTCCAATTCCGAACTGCCCGGATGTGACGAACGATCTGCTCCTGGACGGCAGGGAGAGTGTCCAATTCCGAACCGCCCGGATGCGACGGGCGATCTGCTACAGTGTTTTTAGAAACCGGCGAATCCTGTTCCTGTGTGCCGGCCTGAAAATCAGCCGTTGTTCCCGGCTGCAGGTAGAAAAAACTGCTTGACACGGATCCTGCCTGAACATGACTTTTTTGCCGTTTTTTTCTTTTGGGATGCAAGGTCGGGACGGCGGGTTGGAAAAAAAGCATCACTGCTGCATAATCTCATACGCCCTTCTGGTGATGCGTTGCCTTAGGGTAACAATGTCGTCGCGTTTTCGCGCATTCTAATGAGGATATAAAAGATGCCAGGGAAAAATTTCCTGTATGTCCCGGGACCTACAAATTTGCCAGCTTCTGTGTACAACGCCATGAATGTGCCCCAGGAAGATCACAGACGGCCTGACTTTCACAAGTTTACCAAGCCGTTGTTTGCTGATTTGAAAAAAATTTTCCTATCAACGAAAGGGCAAACTTTTATTTTTCCAGCAACCGGTACCGGTAGTTGGGAAGTCGCGTTAAGCAACACCTTGTCTCCGGGAGATAAAGTGCTTGCGGCGAGCTTTGGTGTTTTCAGCCACCTTTGGATAGATATGGCACAGCGGCTGGGACTCGATGTCGAAGTGTTTGATATGGAGTGGGGGGAAGGGTTCCCCCTGAAACAATTGCGCACCCGGTTGCACGCCGATCAGAAACACGAAATCAAATGCGTCATGGTGTGCCAGAACGAAACAACCACGGGCGTAACCAGTGATGTACCTGGTGTTCGCAAAGTACTTGATGAGGAATCGCATCCTGCCATGTTGCATGTGGACGGGGTCAGCTCGATAGCCAGCATTGATTTCAAAATGGATGACTGGAATGTGGATGTTGGGCTTACCGGTTCGCAAAAAGGCATGATGTTGCCTGCCGGTCTGGCATTGGTCTGTATGAGCAAGAAGGCTTTGAAAGCTTCTCGCAAAGCTCAGTGTGCCCGGTGCTTTTTTGACATCAGTGACCATGCCAAAATGAATAAAGACGGCCTTTTCCCCTACACCCCATCCATACCTCTGCTGTACGGTCTGCGCCACACGATCGATCTGCTTTTGCAGGAAGGACTGAAAAATGTGTTCAAGCGCCACCACCGTCTCGCTGAGGGCGTACGGGCAGCAGTGAAAGCATGGAAACTGACCCTGGTGGCAAAACGTCCGGAACTGGAATCAGATACGGTCACTGCCATCGTGGTACCCAAGTCCCTCGACGCGCGGGATGTCATCAAAATTGCGTATGACCGCTACAACCTCTCCCTTGGTGCCGGATTGGACAGACTGACAGGGAGAGTATTTCGCATCGGCCACTTGGGCGACCATAATGAGTTGTCCATATTGGTGGCCCTGGCAGGAACAGAAATGGCTCTGCACGATGCTGGATACAAGTCGCTCAAGCTGGGGTCGGGAGTGGCAGCCGCCCAGAAGTATTTTTGTGCTACCGCGGGACCGAATAGGAAAAGACTTTCTTCCAGATCCCCTGGCACAAAAAAGCCCAAAGCTCGGAAACGAAAACAAAGTAGCGACAAATGAGCCATACGCAATACAAAGCAAAAGCGAGGCGGCTGCAACGTAGTGAACTTGCGGTGCCTGGTTCCAACCCCAGGATGATTGAAAAAGCGCTTGAGTCGAATGCTGACTACGTGTTTCTGGACTTGGAAGATGCTGTCACTCCTGCAGACAAAATCCCGGCCCGGAAAAATGTCATAGAAGCCTTGCAGAATTATGACTGGCACGGCCACGGGAAGACTATTTCGGTGCGCATCAATGGTTTGGATACGCACTACATGTACCGAGACGTGGTTGAAGTTGTTGAACAGGGAGGAGAGCAACTGGATACGATTCTCGTGCCCAAGGTCGGTGTTGTGGCCGACATTTACATGGTGGATGCCATGCTCAGTCAGATCGAGACCGCCAAAACCTTTACTCACCGTATTGGCATCGAGGCCTTGATCGAGACGGCACTGGGTATGGCAAACGTAGAAGCAATCGCCGCCCAATCCGGCCCCAGGCTTGAAGCATTGCATTTTGGCGTTGCAGATTATGCTGCCAGTAACCGCGCACGGACTATAAATATCGGCGGGCTGAACCCGGATTATCCCGGCGACCAATGGCATGCGGCATTGAGCAGAATGACAGTCGCATGCCGTGCTTATGGTCTGCGCCCCATTGATGGCCCCTACGGAGACTTCAAAGACGATGAGGGATACCTTTTGGCGGCACGCCGGGCAGCTGCTTTGGGAATCGAAGGAAAATGGGCAATTCATCCCAGACAGGTCGGTCTGGCCAACACGGTTTTTTCTCCTCCCACAGCGGAAGTGGAAAAAGCAATGCGCATTCTGGATGAACTGGACAAGGCAGCGAAAGCCGGTCTCGGTGCAGCATCTCTGGACGGCAAAATGATTGATGCCGCTTCGGCACGAATGGCCGAAAACATCGTGGCGTGTGCGGAAATGGTCAACAAGAAAGGGGCTTGAGAAAATGGATATCCACGAATATCAGGCAAAAGAAATACTGCGCCGCAGCGGCGTTATTGTTCCTGGCGGCGCGCTTGCGTACAGTCCACAACAGGCAGTAAACATTTACCGAAATTTGCCGGCTGACAGTTGCATGGTCAAGGCGCAGATCCATTCCGGTGCACGTGGCAAGGCGGGCGGAGTGAAGCTGTGCCGCAAAGAAGAGGAAGTAAGTGTATTTTGTCAAAATATTTTCGGAAGTACCCTCGTTACCAAACAAACAGGCCCACAGGGAAAGAAAGTTGAAAAAGTGTATGTAGAAGAAACAACGGAAATCAAACGGGAAATTTTTTTCGCTTTGCTGATTGACCGCGCCAGCGAACGTGTTATTGCCATAGCTTCTGCACAGGGCGGCATGGAAATTGAGCAACTGGCGAAAGAAGCGCAGGAAAGCATATTGCGCGTGTCCATAGACCCGGCAGTCCGAATGCAGCCGTTCCAGGCTCGGGAACTGGCTTTTGGCCTGGGACTCACCGGCGGCCCCTTGCTGAAATATGCCGCAAACACTTTTCTGGGGTGCTATGACATTTTGCTGGAACTGGATGCCGAGCTTGTCGAAATCAATCCTCTGGTCATTACCAACGACGACCGACTGGTTGCCTTGGATGCGAAAGTGAGCTTTGACGACAATGCGCTGTTTCGGCATCCTAACGTGGTGGAAATGCGTGACAAATCGCAGGAGGATCAAAGGGAGACTCGTGCTTCTGATCACGATTTAAGCTACGTGGGACTGGATGGAAATATCGGTTGCATGATCAACGGTGCCGGCCTTGCCATGGCAACCATGGACATGATCAAGTTCGCTGGTGGTGAGCCGGCGAACTTTCTTGATATTGGTGGCGGTGCATCGCCGGAACGCGTGGCAAAAGCTTTCGAGCTAGTCCTTGAAGACAAGGGAGTCAAAGCGATGCTGGTGAATATTTATGCTGGCATCAATCGTTGTGACTGGATAGCAGAAGGGATTATCAAAGCTTTGAAGATCATAAAAATCGACGTGCCCCTCGTGGTCAGGCTGTCTGGGACAAACGTGGATATTGGCCGGCAAATGATTGCCGACAGCGAACACAGCATTATTTCTGTAAAAACCATTGGCGAAGCGGCGGAACGCGCCGTACAGGCTGCGAACCTTTCCTGACAGGATAACAATGGCCATATTGATTGACAATACAACCCGTGTGATCGTTCAAGGCATCACCGGCCGCATCGGTTCATTCCATGCCAAAGAAATGATTGATTACGGCACCAGGGTGGTGGGAGGTGTCACTCCTGGAAAAGGCGGTCGAGCACACCTGAATAAACCGGTTTTCAACACGGTACGGGAAGCGATTTCTGAAGTGGGGGCCGTGGCCAGCATTGTTTTCGTGCCGGCGGCAGCAGCAGCAGACTCCATCATGGAAGCAGCGGATGCCGGGATACGTTACTGCGTGGCGATAACTGATGGCATACCGACACTCGACATGATGCGGGTAAAACGTTTCATGCGCCGTTACAAAAAAGAGAAGAAAATGGTGTTAACCGGCCCAAACTGTGCAGGAACCATTAGCCCGGGGAAAGCCATGATGGGCATCATGCCTGGGCATATTTATACGCCGGGAAATGTCGGTGTGGTGAGCCGCTCGGGCACTTTGGGATACGAAGGGGCATCCCAAATGCAGGCACTTGGTATCGGCATAAGCACCAGCGTTGGCATTGGTGGGGATCCTATCAATGGCAGTTCCCATCGTGATATCCTGGAAATGTTTGAAAAGGATCAGGAGACCAGTGCAGTGCTGCTGATTGGGGAAATCGGCGGGCCTCAGGAAGAAGAAGCTGCCGAATATATTCGTACCAGTATGAGCAAGCCGGTGGTAGCGTACATTGCTGGAATGACAGCACCTAGAGGGCGGCGTATGGGGCACGCCGGAGCCATTGTTTCCGGAAAAGGGGAAAGTGCCATTGAAAAAGTAGAGATACTGAAAAACTCTGGAGCACGTGTTGCCCAAAATCCAGCCGAACTTGGTTCAACCGTTCAAGAAGTGCTAAGGAACCTGTGAAATGAAAAATCCAATAGTAATTGTTACCAGGCACTGGCCGGAAACTGTTGAGCGAGAGTTGCGGGAAATGTGTCCGAGAGTGCAATTCAACGAAGAAGACCAGCCCTTTGGTAAAGAAGGTCTGAAAGTCGCGCTGTGTGAAGCGGACTGCGTTTTACCGACTGTGACTGATCCACTTGGACAGGATGTATTGGCAGTCGGTGATCGTCGTTGTGAATTTCTTGGAAACTTTGGAGTTGGGTTCAACCACATTGATGTCGCTGCCGCGAAAAAACTTGGCATCGTGGTGACCAATACCCCGGAAGTTTTGACCGATTGCACGGCAGATACCGCCATGGTACTCATCTTGATGGTCGCCAGGCGGGCCGGTGAGGGCGAAAGACATGTTCGCGGACGTGCTTGGACCGGGTGGCGACCGACACACATGATGGGCACTAAAGTTACCGGCAAAACGCTGGGTCTGGTGGGGTTTGGCCGCATCGCAGTGGCTGTCGCCCATAAAGCACATTTTGGTTTTGGGATGAAAATCCTCTATCACGATCCCTATTACGCTGGCGATCCCGGTATTGCGGAGCGCCTGCGTGCCGTGCATTGCGAAAACCTGAGCGGGTTGCTTGGCCGGTCTGATTTCGTTTCCCTGCACTGCCCGGGCGGAGATGCTACACACCACTTGATTTCTGAGCAGGAATTGCAATCCATGAAGCCAGGAAGTTTTCTCATCAACACCGCACGAGGTGACGTGGTAGACAATAATGCCCTGATACATGCTTTGACATCAGGAACGATCAGGAGTGCCGGACTGGATGTTTACGAGGGAGAACCCGATCTTGACGAACGGTTTCTTGACCTTGAAAACGTGGTGTTGTTGCCGCACCTGGGTAGTGCTTCCCTTGAGACACGCAACGCGATGGGTCGGCGCGTACTGGAAAATCTGCGTGCATGGCTTGACGGCAAACAGCCGCCAGATCAGATCGCCTAAGCGAGAATACACCCGCCAGCGGTGGGCGTTGACTGACTTTTTTTGGGCTTCCGGACCGGGGAGCACTTCCGCCGGCAGGATGCAGGCAATCGCTAGTTGAAGCGGATATCAATCGGGAAGGTTTCCAGAACATTCCCGAAGATGTCGGAAATTTGCACTTTGAAATCATTTTTTGAATCCTTTGTCTGTCCGTACGGCCGGTAATAAGAGAAATCTCCGGAAGTTTGTCCCACCCCATAAGGCGCGATGCCGGTTTCTGTTTTCCATGTTATCGCACCAGCCACTGCTCCGGGGGCACCCCAAGATAAAATTTTCATCCCGTACATTTTTGCAGCTGTCAACTGAATACTTAGTTGCGTCTGTACTGTCGTTGAACGAAGGGGGTGTACAAAACCATTGCCGCCACCGCCATTGCCATTGCCATTGCCATTGCCATTGCCATTGCCATTGCCATTGCCATTGCCATTGCCATTGCCATTGCCATTGCCATTGCCATTGCCATTGCCATTGCCATTGCCATTGCCATTGCCATTGCCATTGCCATTGCCATTGCCGCCACCCGATGGAACCCCAACAAAATTGAGGGTAATCGTGTCGGATTGGACGTTGTCAGAAACTTTTACTACGAAGGAAGCTTGTGAGTTTTCAGTCCAGTCCGAGCCGGGGGTAAAAGTTGCATCTTCCGCCCCACTTCCCGAGTCGACAACAAGTCTCCTATCATCTGCTGGTGTAAAGTCCCAGCACTGCTGCCCCCCGCACTGCGGTGTGGCTTTTGCAGTCAATTTAATCACAATCGCCCCGGACCCGGGCATGACTTTGCGAGTCAGGGGTTCTCCGTTATTGGTCAAAATCATGGGGGCTGGGTTGCCTGTCAATGCAATCTGTGAGTTTTTGACATACAGTGTAGCCTTCGCCAGCGAGTCCGAGTCTTCTCCAAGCACTGCATTAGTGAATCTCAAATGCATATTGATCGTCGTGTCACCAACGACTTCCAGATTCCCACCCAAGTTCAGAACCAAACCCAGCGTTACCGTTCTCTGATCTTGGGCGACATCAGCGTCCTCAACTACAACATGGGCAGCAAAAAACTTTTCATGTTCATCCATCTGGCTAAGCACTTCCGCCGTAACAGTACGTTTGCTGCCGTTCCCTTGTCCGACACTCACCTTAAAAGGGAAGCAAAGCGTACGATCAGGAATATACGCCTCACCTAATGGTTCGCAATTCACGTCCAGGTTCTTGGGATTGTTTAAATCCAGGTTGATTTTAGATGGAAAATTCGTGAACTGAAGTGGATAATTGCCATAGTCTGACCTGACAACTTTAATGCGAAAAGCAACCTGCGCAAAAAATGGTTCCTCAGTGTTGCTGGGAGTCAGCAGTTTTACAGTCAGGATTCTTCCCGGCCAAGTGGGTGAAGTAACAGGCTGGTTGAACTCACTGATTGGCAATGACAGGAACCCGAAAGCGAAGGAATTCAGGATGGCGTCGAGATCACTTTCACTTTGTCTCTTGTTGTCCCGAAAGGCTGCCAATGTCGTTTCCAGAGTAATGGTAATTCTGGCTACGTACAAATTATGCAATGGGTCGCCATTATAGGCCCGGTATTGTCCGTAGCTCTGATCTTTCACGACATCAACATTCCAGCTGCTCACGTTGCCCGGCAAACTGCCATACCCGACCCAGCTACTAAAAGAATCGGCAATGTCATCAGCTTGTGGCTTTGTAAGACCAGCTACGGAAATCTCATACGTATACTGCGGATATTCAATAAATATAATGTAATCTTCCCCGGGCGCGCGGACGCAGTTGCTGTCAGGAAGAAAATTGGTGACAAAACCTGTATCTACAAAAATCCGTTGATTTTCATCAGTTTGTGTTATGAAGGTAAAACCTCCCGTGTAAGCACCTATCGCCTTCCAATAATACGGCAGCATCCTGGTTTGTGCCTCGGTCGACGACCTCAAATCAGGACATAAGCTGCGGACGCGACATTCGGTGGCGCCCAGTGATTTTGCGCATGCAGCCAGGTCCTTAAATATGGGAAATGCAGCGGTGCACGAGTAGCTATTCGTCGTGAGGGGGTTGACATACCGTCTGTCCGTGGTCGTCATGAGCTGTTGGGCGATTGGTACCTCGGTCGGCAACTTCGTACCAAAACAATCGCGACATTCGATGGCACCCTGACCGTATTTATTTACGCATGCAGCCAGGTTGCCGTTAAATTCGCTGCACGAGCGGTCATTCGTCGGGGGCGTTACGGGCGGACTGGATAAACAGCGGTTGGTGTCCAGAATTCCGTACTTCAGGCACTCTCGCGAGCGCAGTAACCCATCTCTGTCATAGTCATAGCGCTTGGTCTTTTCCTGATCAATATAAAGAGTGCAGATTTTCTCCGACGGGTCCCACGGAAAGGCGGCAAATGACAGACCCGGCATCAAAAAGAACATGGCACCTGCCGCGAACGTTGCCAGGCAGGCAATGAAAATTATTCGCGTTTTTGATTGTCTGGAAAACTGCATGACCCGCCTCATAAATCAGCGCTGACCCGGGTTTCGGCACTCCGGATATCACGCCCTTCGGCCAAATACACTACGTGTTCGGATACATTCATCGCGTGGTCACTAATCCGTTCAAGGGAACGCGTAAAAAGCACGGTATTCAGCATTTGTTGCTGCGTATTGCTGCCCACTTTTCCAATCAGCCTGTAGAAAATTCTCTTGCTTAAAGTGTGGGTACGACGTTCTTCTTTGGATAACTTTTTGAAGGCACGGATGTCAGTCTTTGAAAAACAATTCATGGCCACAGCAAGCTCGTTTTTTACGATCTTTGTCAGCGTTAGAAGCGCCTTATAAGTTTCTTTATCAACATCACGGAGCACGGCTCCCACAACATGTGCGGCAATTTTCTCTGTTTCGTCCCCAATCCTCTCCAGATCCGTAGCAATCCTGAACGCGGCCACCACAAGCCGGAGATCCCCGACCATCGGGTGGTGCAAAGTCAAAATATCAGCACATTTTTCCCCTATTTTATACTCGTAGGCATTTACCACGTGATCAGTTCCAACAATTTCCCGCGCACGACGGGGGTCCCAAGGCTCCATCGCCTCAATAACTCTCTCCAGTCGCTCTTTTGCCACGTTGCCCATTGCGGAAATCGCTTCTCGCAAACCCGTCAAGCTGTCGTCAAACCGAGAAAGTGTATGCTTCATTGATTCAAAAATCCCTTGACGACCACCCACCTCTTGGTCTAAGTCTACATGAAGCGCTACGATGCGTAAAGAGGCGTGTCCGAACAACACAATGATGCCGGCTTTTTTGCCTCATGACTTCCCTGCTGGAATATTCAGCCGGAAGAAATAAAATGGCGGCTGATCGCGGCTTCGAAAGATTGAAACCAACAAATGTCAGGCGAGATTCAGAATAAAAAACCTGAACGACAAAGACCTCGCCGTCTAGCGAGGCCCTTGTGCACAACAGGCAGTGTCCGAACTGGGGGGAAGGCAGCGTTTCGCTACATCATGCCACCCATACCACCCATACCACCCATACCACCGCCGCCAGGCATGGCCGGGCTTTCCTCTTTCTTTGGAAGTTCGGCAACCATCGCCTCCGTGGTGATCATCAGACCCGCTATCGAACACGCGTTCTGCAGAGCAACCCGAACCACTTTGGTGGGATCAATGATGCCGAGCGCCGGCAGATTGCCATATTCCCCTTTCGCAGCATCATATCCATAGTCCCTCTCTTTGCCTTTGACTGCAGACAAAATAACAGAATCTTCCTCTCCCGTGTTTGCAACAATCTGCCGAAAGGGATCTTCCATGGCACGACGCAGAATCCTGATGCCTACGTCTTGATCGGAATTCTCCCCTTTGAGATCCCGCATCCCTTCAATCGCGCGCACCAGAGCAATCCCGCCACCAGGAACGACTCCTTCTTCAACAGCAGCACGCGTCGCATGCAAAGCATCCTCAACACGGGCCTTCTTCTCTTTCATTTCCACTTCAGTCGCTGCCCCAACGCGAATGACCGCTACTCCACCAGCCAGCTTCGCCATCCTTTCCTGGAGCTTCTCCTTGTCATAATCAGAAGTCGCGTCCTCAATCTGCCTGCGAATCTGCTCAACCCGCGACTTGATCCTCGCAACAATGCCCGAACCATCGACAATCACCGTGTCCTCTTTGGATACCGTAACCCTCTTGGCACTGCCAAGACTGTCAACCGTGCACTTCTCCAGGGACAAACCCGTCTCTTCAGAAATGACGGTCGCATCCGTCAGTACCGCAATGTCCTCAAGCATCGCCTTGCGACGATCCCCAAACCCAGGTGCCTTGACGGCTGCTACCTTCACGACACCACGTATGGAATTTACCACCAGTGTCGCCAAGGCCTCACCTTCTACGTCTTCAGATATGATCAGCAAGGGCTTGCCGCCTTTCGCAACCGCTTCAAGTACCGGCAATAAATCCCGAACCCCGGAAATCTTCTTGTCGTGCAACAGGATGTACGGATTCTCAAGCTCAGCACTCATGTTGCCCTGATTGTTGACGAAATAGGGGGAAAGATAGCCCCGATCAATCTGCATGCCCTCCACTACTTCCAGTTCGTTCTCAAGTGTCGTCCCTTCCTCAATCGTGATGACCCCCTCTTTGCCAACTTTCTCCATGGCCTCAGCGATGATCTTTCCTATCTGTGGATCGGAATTGGCCGAAATGCTCCCAACCTGTTCAATCGCCTTGCTGTCCGAACACGGCTTCGAAAAACTCTCGATGACCTCCACCGCTCGCTCAGATGCCTTGTCTATGCCCCGCTTGAGATCCATTGGGTTCATGCCCGCCGCAACCGCCTTCACGCCTTCACGGATGATCCCCTGAGCCAGCACGGTCGCCGTGGTCGTGCCATCACCGGCAACATCCGAGGTCTGCGAAGCAACCTCTTTCAACATCTGCGCTCCCATGTTCTCAAACTTGTCCTGCAACTCCACTTCTTTGGCAACAGAAACTCCATCTTTGGTCACCGTCGGCGCGCCAAAAGATTTTTCCAATATCACATTCTTGCCTTTCGGGCCAAGCGTGACTTTCACCGCGTCGGCAAGCAGATTCACACCCGCAACCAGACGCTGCATCGCACCACGGCCGAATTTGATTTCTTTAGCACTCATTATCCTGTTCTCCTTACAGCTTTAGTCCAAAACCGCCATGATGTCGCTTTCACGCATCACAACGAGCTCATCACCATCCAACTTGACTTCCGTACCCGAGTATTTCCCAAACATGATGGTTTCACCTACTTTGACATCCATCGGCAACCTCTTGCCATCATCAAGTACTTTCCCTGCACCTACGGCAAGAACTTCTCCTTTCACAGGCTTTTCCGCAGCGCTGTCCGGAATGACAATGCCACCAGGGCTGGTCTTTTCTTCTGCCACCCGCTTGACTACAACACGATCATGCAGTGGGCGTAATTTCACACTCATTTTTTTTACTCCAAATTTTGTCAGCCCAGCCGGATCGCTTCTGCTAAAGAACCCAGTGAATCACACCTACCATTCAAGAAGCAAACCGACACAAAGGCCCGAAACGACGACACTTCCAGATCACGCCAAGCGCAGGAACCAAACCATGATGTCGGACCAAAGCACGACACCTGCAGTCAGGAAAAACCTCTCTCGACAGACCCCCTCGAAGCGAGAGCAGGAATTATACTTGGCCCGCATATCCTGTCAATAACCCCGTGTTTTATGCCTGCCTGCTCTGAATAAGCTATCGACAAAGAGGCACGTTAATGAAACGAAATTTTCAATCGTTTTCGCAAAAGAGCACCTGTCTGTGCACGGCAGCTGACGCACGAGGTTCATTCAACATGGCCATTTCCGCTGTTGAAAGCCGCATGCACGGCAGCTGACGCGTGGGGGTCATTCAACATGGCCATTTCCGCTGTTGAAAGCCGCATGCACGGCAGCTGACGCGGGGGGTCATGGTCAGAACGAAAGCGAGAACCGTATTCTGCCTGGTTTCCTGAAAACAGAATCGCGCGAAAATTTACCCACTTGTTTTTTTGCAGAAACTCCCCAAATTGAAATCATAATTGGCTACTCACAAACCGAAGGAGGAGATAATGTTTCAATTAACGCGTAATGGCTCAGATTTTGGCAAAGTGTCTGGAATACCAGATTTTCTGTGGGAGGGCCTCCCATGGCAGCTTTACGAATCACACTCTCATTTCCCAACGGATGTTGTTGAAACTGACGCTGGCTGGGATTTCCTGATCGAACTACCGGGGGTACCAGCTACAGACATCAAGGTCGAAGTCAACAACGCGCACCTTGAGGTCACGGCGAGTTTGGCGACAGACCCAGAAAAGCAACAAGAGGGCACCGTATATAGTGAGCGATTCTCTGGCAGTCACAGCCGCCGTTTCAAGCTTCCGGAAAGCGCGGACATCAAAACCGTAAGCGCGGACCTGAGCAAAGGAATCCTGCAGGTGCATGTGCTGCGGGAACCAAGCCACCAGGCACGCCTGATTCCTGTCAAGACAGATTAAGAAAAGTCGGTTAGACTTGGGAAGTGCCGCAGCAGTCGTCGCGGCACTTTTCTGGCGTAAAGGAATGAAGCCCGATGGCAAAAACGACTTCCGTAAAGCGGCAATTTGCTACCGGGTTGCAGATATGTAAAATTTTTTGGTGGCCGTCGGAATACACCGCTCTAAACCAAAAAATCCAGGCACAAGACGTATGACAATCAAAAATCTGAGTCCGGGCATCAAAACAAGACTTCAAAGGGCGTTGTTGTGTGGATTGCTCGCCACAATTTTCATGCTCTCACTGGGCTTTGCACCAGCGTTGCAAAGCCAGCCGATCCCGCCCGTCCCCACCTTTGCTCCAATCCTCAAGGACACCATGCCCGCCGTGGTGCACATACAGACGGAGTCCACTGTTCAGTTCAGACCACAAACGAGAATTCCGGATGCTTTCAAGTGGTTCTTTGAAATGCCCCAAAATAGGGGACCACACACACAGAGAAGGCGCGGAACTTTTGGTTCCGGGGTTGTGATTGACAGTGAAAATGGCTATATCCTGACCAACAGCCACGTAGTTTCAAACGCTGACAAAATCAAAGTCACACTTGGAGACGGGCGAGAATTTGACGCAAAGCTGACCGGCAACGACAAAGCCGCTGATATTGCGGTTGTGCAAATTGAAGCCGATGACCTGAACGAAATGAGAACCGGCGATTCTTCGCTTTTGCAGCTCGGTGATCTCGTTTTGGCAATTGGCAACCCTTTCGGGTTGCAACAAACCGTAACTTCCGGAATAGTCAGCGCTTTGGGCAGAAGCGGACTTGGCATCGAATCTTATGAAGATTTCATTCAAACGGATGCTTCCATAAACCCGGGCAATTCAGGCGGTGCTTTAATCAATCTGAAAGGAGAACTGGTAGGAATCAATACGGCGATATACGGCCCAAGCAGAGGCAACGTGGGCATTGGCTTCGCCATTCCCGTCAATATGGCGATGGAAATTTTTTCACAACTTGTTGAACACGGAGAAGTGAGGCGTGGCAAACTTGGAGTCGTCATTCAAACCCTGACGCCGGCCTTGGCGAAAGCGTTCAACGTGGATCGCAAAAAAGGAACCATTGTCGTAGAAGTCGAGGAAGACACACCAGCAGAAGAAGCAGGTCTCATGTCGGGAGACATCATACTTTCAGTAAACGACAGAGAAATGGAAAGCTCTTCCGATATGCGCAATTTCATCGGCCTGTTAAGAGTCGGCTCCAAAATTTCCTTGAAAGTGTTGCGCGGCAACCGGGAACTTTCTCTATCCGCGACCATTGAACAGACCCAAACCAGAAGGAAGGAGGGGGACACACTCAGCCAATTGCTCAAAGGCACAACTCTAGAAATTGTGCGAGACGATGAAGGAAAAACAAACATCAAGGTTAAAGAAATCCAAGAGGGTTCTCTTGCCGGGCGCAGTGGGTTGCACAGAGGAGACTTGATTCTCAGTGTCAATCAACACCCGGTCAGAAACTTTGATGAAATGCGTGCGGCAATACAGAAAAGTGACTCCCTGTTATTGCGTTTGAAACGCGGAGACGGGTTTTTGTTCCTAGCCGTACGCTAGTGCCAATGCGACCAATGCGACCTGAATTCCCGTGCGGAAGCGGCAGTGACTCTCGCGGATAAGTCCATCGTCTGTTTTGTGTCTCCTGTTCATCATCCTCCGGTAACCGGTGGGAAAAAGGCGACTTCGTCTCCAGCCTTAACTGGGGTATCGAAAGAAGCGTAGACCTTGTTCACAGCACAAAGCACCAGTCGACTTTGTGGCACCGGCTCTGGCTTCGCAACAGCGCCCCAAACATCCCCGGCACAACGAATCCCCGCAACTGAAACCACTTCCTCTGATTTGCCCAGCGTATCGCGCAAACTGGCAAAGTACTTGACCATGACCGATTCCTGCATGACTTCTGTTCTACTTCAACTTCCCCTTGGCACTGTCTCATATTAACAAATCCGGCGAAGCGTTTATGGTCGACGTCGGTGAAAAGACTCAAACCAGACGACTGGCCATCGCAGAAGGTTTCATTGCCATGGGAAAAACAGCTTTTGAAATGCTCGTGCAAGGCCGACACTCAAAAGGGGATGTCCTTGCCGTAGCCCGGATCGCCGGCATAACAGCCACAAAAAAAACTTCCGAACTTGTACCGCTTTGCCACCCACTGCGCCTGACCAAAGTGCTGATCACGTTTGAAATGTTGGAAAGGACACACCAGGTGCGATGCCAAAGCATCGTCGAAGCTGTCGACCGCACCGGTGTTGAAATGGAAGCCTTGGCCGCAGTTCAGATCTCCCTGCTGACTATTTACGACATGACAAAATCCGTGGCAAGAGACATGCGTATCACAAACATTCACCTGCTCAAAAAAACCGGCGGCAAGTCGGGAGAATGGGTCTGCCCGGAAAGTTGATGCGCGTCGTCAAAATTCTTTCTGTTCTCGTAGCTGTACTTTTGATCACGGCCCTGGTTGTAGTCGCCAATATTGATCCGAACCGCTTCAAACCCGAAATAGAGGCGCAACTGGCCAGCGTGATCGGCCACCCGGTGAGCTTGGACGGCGAAGTGACACTTGAGCTTTTCCCGCCACTTTCACTGGCCGTCGATTCCGGTCATATTTCAAACCCCCCCGGCTTCCCTGCTGGAAAAATGTTTTCTTTCAAAAAAGTGAGTGTGGGTGTGGATTTGATTGCTTTCCTGTCCGGAGAAATCAAAGTGGAACAACTGTTTTTACTGGGTGCCGAAATCCATATTCTTGAAAATTCCGCCGACAAGCTGAACTGGTCGATTTTCACTGATGCAAAAACAAGCCCCACGTCGCAAGGTGGCACGGATGCAACACAAACTTCGAAGCCATGGGCAGATTCGCTGAGTGTGGCAGGAATCACTTTGAAAGAGTCGCGGATTCTTTGGCTTGATGCGGAGGGGAGAGCAGTGGTTGATTTCAGCAAGCTGGATTTCGAAACCGGCAGATTTGAAGTTGGCATGCCGGTGGATTTGGGACTGACAGGCGACTTTCACAGTGATGTTTATCCCTTTACAGGCAATGTTTCCCTGGAAGCCGAGGTCCTGCTGGCAAAAAACAATGAGCAGCTTGAAATCAAAAATCTTGTCATCACTGGAGAAGGTACAGGACAATCCCCGGACGGCGAACCATTTTCACTGAAAGAAATGAAAGTCCGTGGAGAAATTTCTGCAAACCTGAGCAGTCAGAAAATAGCAATTCGAACGCTTGACGCGAGTGTCGTCGTGAAAAACACAGGGCTGTTGCCACTTGCTTTGAGCGCGAGCGGAACAGCAGATTTGAAAGCGGAGAGCCTTGTATTGGGAACCATAAACGGTGCCGTGGGGAAAGCCCGCTTTAAAGGCGATCTGAATGTCGTCGCTCTGAAAACGAAACCAAAGGGAAATTTTTCTCTGCAGACCGGAAGTTTTAATCCGCGAGAGCTGGCGCGTGCACTGGGACTCAATCTGCCGAGCGAGTTGCCGGAACAGGCGCTGAAAAAAGCAAAATTGGATGCCAAGCTTAGCTTTGACACGAACGGGCTTACCGTGCGTGAAGCCAACATTAGCTTGGACAACACCCATTTGACCGGGCAAGGCAGATTCAACTGGAAACCTGCCCGGGACCTCAAGGGAAAAATTAAACTGGATCACATGGTGCTTGACGACTATCTACCAGCCCCAGACGAAGAGGATGAAGAGGAGAAAAAAAATCCTGTACTGCTTTCCGATATTTTCCAGTTTCCTGTTTCGCTGACTTTGGATGCCGGCAAACTGCTTTACGAAACAGCTGAAATCAATGACGTCCACGCCAGGATCACTGCCAACAGAAAAATGTTTTATCTGCAAGACTTCCAGGCAAACGCTTTTGATGGAGAACTGAAAGCGGAAGGGCTCTTGAACACAGGAGCAAGAGCGTCACGCACCAAGGGAAGCTTGAAAAACGTTGAACTGCAGGAAGCGCTGAAAATATTTCTTGGCAAGAAAGCATGGCTATCACGTTTGAAAGGATACCTGAATTCCAATTGGCAACTGTCGGCAAAGGGAACTGAAGCAACACAAATGTTGAAAACCTTGGGCGGCGAAGCTGATGTACTCCTGCAAAACGCCACTTTCCTTGACGAAAAATTTGTGCAGAAACTCGAAACCATTGTGGTCGCGCTAAACCAGGGAAAAAGTGTTACAGAAAACCTCGAAGTCATCCATTCCCTGGTTGGTGCCGTCACTTTTGTTGATGGCGTCGGCACCATATCCAGGCTGAAAGGAGATATGGCACTTTTTGTCATCAACGGCAGAGGAAAAATTGATCTCAGGCGGAACCTTCTGGATTTGCGCATATCTTTGCAACCCAAAAAGCTTTTGCAGTTTGATGAAATCATTCCCGTCAGAATACGAGGAGACTTGGACGACCCCACTTACTCGCTGGATATCGGAGACATCCTGAAAAGAAAAGCGCAAAAGAAAGTACAGGAAGCCATACAAGAGAAAATACGGGAAAAAATTCAGGACGGTGGCAGCAAAAAAATTCAGGATTTTCTAAAGGAACAACTGAATTTCTAAAATGACGCAAAGCGGGCTGGCAGTCCGAGAGAGCTTCAGCGAAATCCTGTTGAAATGGTACGATGTGGCGGGGCGCAAAAACCTGCCTTGGAGTAAAAACCGCACAACCTACCGGGTATGGGTGGCAGAGATCATGTTGCAGCAGACACAGGTCAAGACTGTCACACGTTACTTCCCTGCCTTCATGGAACGTTTTCCGACACTTGAACTTCTGGCTCGTGCCAAAATCGAGAAAGTACTTGCCTGCTGGGCAGGCCTCGGCTATTACGCCAGGGCCCGCAACCTGCATAAAACCGCACGCCTGGTTGCTGAGGAATTGCCGACGACTTACGATGAGCTTGTCGCCTTGCCAGGTATAGGCCGCTCAACCGCGGGAGCCATACTTGCACTTTCAACAGAACAGCGCTACCCAATACTTGATGCGAACGTCAAACGAATATTAGAGAGATATTTCAAACTGCCGGAAAAGCTGGGGCACACAGCGACCCTGACACGGCTTTGGCAACTCGCGGAAAAGCTGCTTCCAGCCACCCGTATTGCGGATTACACCCAATCACTCATGGATTTTGGGGCCACGGTCTGCAAACCGCGGCCACTATGCCAGAAGTGCCCACTGGCACCTGACTGTACGACACACGGAACCATCCAGGTTCAGACGCAGAGCACCCTCAGACGAAAACGACCGACGCTGGACAAATTTGTCGTTGTCGCGCAGCAGGCAGACAAAGTGCTTTTACAACAACGCCCTCCCCGTGGTGTGTGGGGCGGCCTGTACAGCCTTCCGGAATTTGACAGCAGCACGACTTTGCATCGCTGGTGCCGTAAACATTTGACGACCAAAACAGCACCAATTGCGCTTGATTCCTTTTTCCATACATTGACGCACCTGCGATTTTGCCTTCACCCTTTCGTTCTGAAACTGCCAGACACAAAGCACAATCCGAAAACAGAAAAAGGGATGCTGTGGTGTAAACTGGGTTCTGTTGCGGCGGTGCCGGCGCCGGTCAAGAAAATGCTGGTAAATCTTTAATCAGGAGGCCTAAAACTTTGGAAAGACTGGTTCAGTGCGTGAGGCTCGGTCGTGAGCTTCCAGGACTCAAGCGTTTACCCTATCCCGGTGAACTGGGAAAGCGTATTTACGAAAATGTAAGCCAAGCTGCCTGGCAGGAATGGCTGGGACACCAAACCATGCTGATCAATGAGTATCGCCTGACTCCCTTTGAGCCAAAGGCAAGAAAGTTTCTAGAAGATGAAATGGAAAAGTTTTTCTTTGGCGGAGGCTCAGAAAAACCCCAGGAATATCGTCCACCGGAGTGACCTTGCCCATCTTGGAAAACATTTCTTTTTAGCAAAAAACGAAGGCCAGATAGCTCAGTAGGTAGAGCAGAGGACTGAAAATCCTTGTGTCGGCGGTTCAATTCCACCTCTGGCCACCACTTTCGGTGCAGGCAATCGATGACTCGCCAGCCTCAGGGCCCACTTCCTCACCGATATTTTCCGCAGGATGGTCAGGAGAACTCTCGCCAGGCCGAGACCTGTGGCAGTCCTGGGAAAAGCAGAAAACCTGATAAAAACGCCAGAAGCGGCCACAAGTCATCTGCTACTTAAAGAAAGACCAGGCAGTATCGCAACAGAAAATACCACGTTGCAGTTTTGTACTAATCCTCCAAAATCAGGAATCGGTCATAATAGCGGCATGGCAACCTGTGCAACGAGACATTGGCACAAAATACCGGATGGTCGCAGTCAATGTGATTTATGCCCACGAGTCTGCAAACTCCGTGAAGGTCAACGTGGAATGTGCTTTGTGCGCAAATGCGAAGAAGGGAAAATTGTCCTGACTACCTGGGGACGTTCAAGCGGGTTTTGTGTTGATCCGGTTGAGAAAAAACCACTCAACCACTTTCTGCCCGGCACCGCGGTTTTCTCATTCGGCACCGCCGGGTGCAACCTCGCCTGTAAATTTTGCCAAAACTGGGACATCAGTAAATCACGAGAAATGGACACCTTGGCGGACAGCGCATCACCAGAGGCAATAGCAACGGCAGCCCTCTCGGCCGGATGTCGCAGCATCGCTTTCACTTACAACGATCCAGTTGTATTTCATGAGTATGCAATCGATGTGGCACGTGCCTGCCGCCTACAGGGATTAAAAGTCGTGGCAGTGAGTGCCGGTTACGTATTGCCGGCTCCGCGGGAAGAATTTTATCGTTATGTGGATGCGGCCAACATCGACTTGAAGGCGTTCAGCAATCGTTTTTACAAGAAAGTTTGTGCGGGCTCCATGCAGCCGGTTTTAGATACTTTGCTATATCTCAGGCACGAAACAGAGGTCTGGCTGGAAATTACCACCCTGCTGATTCCCGGTGAAAACGAATCCCCTGAAGAACTTGAAGCACTTGCAACGTGGATTCAGAAAAACCTCGGCGAGGATGTACCACTGCATTTCTCTGCCTTCCATCCCGACTGGAAAATGCTGGACAAGCCTGCCACGCCACCTGCAACTTTACAGCTCGCGCGTGAAATCGCGCTCGGTTGCGGCTTACGCTACGTCTACACAGGAAACGTGCACGATCAGACCGGCGGCAGCACTTGGTGTCACAATTGCGGCGCCCGACTAATTGAGAGGGACTGGTACAAACTGGGCACCTGGAGTTTGGGAGCAAACGGTGAGTGCCAGTCCTGCGGAGCGGCTTGTGCGGGGATATTTGAACCCAGCCCAGGTAACTGGGGTCCCAGACGCATGCCAGTAACACTGTACGGAATGAGCCACTGACCGGACAACGGCAATACGACAAAGCTGGTGAAACTTTGCCCCCGGCCCCCAACCCTGACCCACGATCTGGTGCCCCGAACAATTGGGGGCAGGCCTGTCGGGGACTTGCGAGGCGAGAGGCACACCTCAATCAAATCATTGACCGGCACCGCAGAGAATACCAGCACGGCAGTGGAAATCCTTGACTGATCATCCACCACGCCGTATTCGGACAACAAATTTCAGTCACCGTGGCGGGCCAAATAATTGAACAGATTGAATGTTGTTGCAAAGGGAATAATTCGCCACTGCATTTCTCTGCCTGCCACCCCGACTGGAAAATGCTGGACAAGCCTGCCACGCCACCTGCAGCTTTACAGCTCGCGCGCGGGAACACGCTCGGATGTGGCTTGCACTGTGTCTGTACAAGAGACGCGCACCTTCAAACCGGTGGCAATACTTCGTGTCACAATTACGGTAGCCAGGCAATTGAGAGAGACCGGCATGAAATCGGCGCCTGGAATTTGAGCACAAACGGTGGGTGCCGGTCCTGCGAAGTAGCTTGTGCGGGGGTATTTGAACCCGACAAACCCAGGCCGGGCAACCGGAGTTCTGGGCGCATACCAGTTGCGCTGTGCGGAATAGACCACTGACCGTACAGCGGCAGCACGACAAACTTTGTGCCCGACACCCAGCCCTGACCCACGGCTTGGCGCCCCGGACTATTGGGAGCAGGCCTGCCGAGTACTTGCACAACGAGATGCACACCTCAAACAAATCATTGACCGGCACCCTGGAGAATACCTGTACGGCAGTGGGGATCCTTACCTGACCATCCACCGCGCCGTAGTTGGGCAACAAATTTCAGTCCCCGTGGCGAGCCGAATAAGCGAACGGATTGAACGTTGTTGTGAAGGGAATATTTTGCCACTGAAAATTTCTCAGGCTTCTCCCGAAACCCTTCGAAATTGCGGTCTGTCGTGGCGAAAAGTTGAGTATCTGCAGGGCATTGCCTGCTATTTTGTCAAAAATGGCAACGATGCCAAATACTGGTTACGCAAAGACTTTGAAAAAACACGCCGAGAACTGATGTCCTTACGTGGTATCGGAGCATGGTCTTTCAATATGTTCGCGATTTTCTTTCTTCACCATCCGGACATACTTCCTCTCGGCGATAGTGGTCTGGTACGAGCCGTTCGCAAACTCTACTCATGTGAGCCGGGAACACCCGAACAACTTGCCGGAATCGCCGCAAGCTGGATGCCTTGGCGCACCGTGGCAACGTGGTACCTGTGGCGCAGTCTGGATGGAGAGGCCATTAACTACTGACAGACGCAATGACGAATCCGGGAACACAGATGCCTCGTCGCGAAGAACCGGCAGAACTCATGATCGAAAAAGCGCAGGTCGATGCCTATGCTGCAGCCGATTTTGAAGCAGCCCATACTCACATCATGCGCTGCTTCCAAGAACACTTTAGGACACCATGCGCCGGCTTTCGCGCCTTGGATTTAGGATGTGGAAGCGGGGACTTTACTTTCCGTCTTTTGCAATCCTACGAACACTGCCAGGTAGACGCACTCGACGGATCCATGCCTATGCTTGCCAAGGCAAGGGCAATCCTGGAAGCAAGCGGGCAACAACAGCGTGTGCGGCTACTCCACTATGCGTTGCCGACCAAGGTATTGCCCCCAAAGTCTTATCAATTAATTTTTTCCAACAGCCTGCTTCACCACTTGTATAAACCACAAGTCCTGTGGGAAAGCTGCAAACACCTTGCCGCCAGCGACGCCTTTCTTTTTGTCTGCGACCTGTTGCGCCCAGTCAACCAAGTACAGGCCATGAAGCTGGTGGAACAGTACGCTGCTGATGCAACGGAATTTTTACGCAGGGACTTTTACAACTCACTGCTTGCAGCGTTTACACCAGAAGAAATAAAAGCCCAACTTGCAGCCACCGGACTGGAGCATCTGAAAATAAAGCGCATCAGTGATCGCCACATCACTGTATATGGCAACTTGAAGGACCCGGAGCAACCAATCGCATAATCCCCCAGGCTCACTTCTGATACGAACGAAAGTCCAGAACTACCTGCGTTCCCTGCAGTGCCATGGAACGGCAAAAAAAACCTGTCAAAAAGCGACGATAACTTTGCGGCAACTGCTCCAGGTGATTTCCATGCACTATAAAGCGTGGTGGACAGGCACCGCCTTGGTGAACATGACGCAGTCGCGGCTGCTTGCCTCCGACCCGCGGCGGTGCCTGGTGGGCAAGCGCAGAACGCAGTATCCGGTTGCATTTTGCCGTAGAAACTCGAGTGCTTGTCGAAGACCAGGCGCGTATCGCGGCATGAAGCAGTTTTTGAATGCCATGATTGTGCAACGCCGAAATTGCGCATTGCACAATGCCCTCACCATGCGTTGCCGACCAAGGTATTGCCCCCAAAGTCTTATCAATTAATTTTTTCCAACAGCCTGCTTCACCACTTGTATAAACCACAAGTCCTGTGGGAAAGCTGCAAACACCTTGCCGCCAGCGACGCCTTTCTTTTTGTCTGCGACCTGTTGCGCCCAGTCAACCAAGTACAGGCCATGAAGCTGGTGGAACAGTACGCTGCTGGTGCAACGGAATTTTTACGCAGGGACTTTTACAACTCACTGCTTGCAGCGTTTACACCAGAAGAAATAAAAGCCCAACTTGCAGCCACCGGACTGGAGCATCTGAAAATAAAGCGCATCAGTGATCGCCACATCACTGTATATGGCAACTTGAAGGACCCGGAGCAACCAATCGCATAATCCCCCAGGCTCACTTCTGATACGAACGAAAGTCCAGAACTACCTGCGTTCCCTGCAGTGCCATGGAACGGCAAAAAAAACCTGTCAAAAAGCGACGATAACTTTGCGGCAACTGCTCCAGGTGATTTCCATGCACTATAAAGCGTGGTGGACAGGCACCGCCTTGGTGAACATGACGCAGTCGCGGCTGCTTGCCTCCGACCCGCGGCGGTGCCTGGTGGGCAAGCGCAGAACGCAGTATCCGGTTGCATTTTGCCGTAGAAACTCGAGTGCTTGTCGAAGACCAGGCGCGTATCGCGGCATGAAGCAGTTTTTGAATGCCATGATTGTGCAACGCCGAAATTGCGCATTGCACAATGCCCTCACCCAACTTCATTCGATCAGCAAACTCGTTCCGGACTTCTTGCAATTCGTGACCATCAATCTGATCGCACTTGTTCAGGGCCACGACCAAAGCCCGCCCACTTTTCATCACGCGTGCAGCCAGTGCGGCATCTTGGTAAACAACAGGTTCTGTCGCATCACATACCAGAACTGCAACATCCACGCTGACCATACTTTCCAAAGCTTTTTTCGCGCTGATTTTTTCTACCCGGCTGCCTTTTTTCGCACGACGCCTGATTCCGGCGGTATCAATCAGGACAAAATTCCTTTCGGAAAAAGTGAACCGGGCAGCAACGGAATCCCGGGTCGTTCCCGGCACTTCCGTGGTCAGCATGCGCTCTTCGCCCAGCAAACAATTCACCAGCGTAGATTTCCCAACATTAGGACGACCGAGGAAAGCCACACGGAGCTCGTCAGCTGTCCCCGGCTCTTCTCCCTGCGGACAGACCCCGGCCATGGCATCACGCAGTTTTATAATGCCTCGCCGGCGCTTTGCGGAAGTAAAAAACATCGAGCTCAAGCCCAGCGGCACGTATTCGGCAAGCAACATGCGCTCATCCACACCATCCATTTTGTTGACCACAAGCCACAAAAGCCGGTTTGCCCGGCGCAGTTTCGTAGTCAATTCCTGGTCAGCCGGGTGCAGGCCGGCACGCGCGTCCACAACCAGACATACCAGATCAGCTTCGGCAATGGCGAGATCTGTTTGAACAGAAACGATTTTCTGTATGGAGTCAGGGGTCTGTGAAATACCCCCGGTATCAATCAACAGCCATTCACGATCAGCTGTGGAAATCTGGCGGTATATACGGTCCCTGGTCAGCCCTGCTTCACCGTCGACCAATGCATCCCTGCTTCCGGAAAGTGCATTGAACAATGTCGATTTGCCGACATTGGGTCTGCCGACCAAAGCAATCTTGAACACCTTGGAACCCGCTTCGCGCGGAGCAGGCTATTGCCTTGCTTTCGGTTTTTGCGCGTAGGACAAAGCCATGTCCCCGCGTTCACCGAGACTGAAAACATGGGTTTCATCGGCAAGACCGAGCAACACACGCAACGGATGTCTCGTCACTCGTGCACGTGCCAAAACTACACCACGTTTTTCCGAAAACCAGTACAGGTAGCCAAGATCGTCACCAACCACAACAAAAGGATAAATCGCAAGCGGCGTTGTCAGCTTCCGTCGGGAGAACATTTCAGTCACCCATAGCTGCACGCCGCTGACCAGATCAAGCGCCCGGAGTTGCCCGTTGCGACCCACCAGATAAAGGTTTTCATCGCCCAAAGCAACGCCGTGGTGCGAACCTTCTGCGTAAACCCAGACAAAATCTCGCCTGCCAAGATCAAAAGCCACGGTACGTCCATACGCGCTCGAGGCGTAAATAATTCCGTCCCGAACGACCATCGGGCCATCCACGTCGGAAAATTCGCCCATGTTTGCCCGCCGTGCCTTCTGTCCAACTTGAAATTCAAAAGTCAGGGAACCATCGGGCAAGGCAAGCCCCACGACTCGGCCATCATCAAGGCCGACAATCACAGCATTTGCGGAAAACAGCGGAACACTCATACCACTCAATGTCGCTATCGGCAAATCGATAGTGACCCGCCACCGCTCCTCACCATCTTTGCTGTCAAGCAGAACAACGGCCCCATCTGCAGTCCGTGCAGCGATATACCCTTTATAACCGGAAGATACTGCCGTGATGCGCTGATTAGACAAACGCACATCCCAGAGTTTTTTGCCATCACCGGCGGCAAGACTGATCACCCTGCCAGTTTCGGTGCCGACAAGGACCTGCTCGTCATCGACCCCGACACCAAAAGATACCACGCTTTGCAAAGCGGTGTCCCACAACCGTTTACCGCTCAGCGCGTTAAAAGCAGTGACTTCCTCCTCGTTGCTTGCAAAGAGCACATTTTCCACGACTGCGGGGATAGATTTGAAAAATTCGCCATCTACAGCCCCTATTGAACCGTCCCAACTTTCTTCGATGCGCAGCCTGGGCTTGAAATCATCAAAAGCAGCCACCACCGGATCATCCCCCGGCTCAATATAACTGTCGCCGAACCAGACCTGCATGTTCCTGTCAACCAAGCCACAGGACGAAAGCACAGGTACAAGCGTCAAAAGCACCACATAACCCAGAAAAGTCTTCCCGGAAATTTTCCAGGCAACGGGAATCATTCGCCCAGATTTTCCAGCTTCATGCGCAAAAAATCGGGACGGATCCTCGTGTTTTTAATGGCAGTTTCGTAAGCACTTCTTGCCGCCGCAAAATCCCCGATCTGGGTAAACGCATCGCCACGCAATTCTTCCGACATAGACACCATGCCGCGCTTCGAACGAAACTCCTCAACCAGTTTCAGCACATCCTTGGGTCTCTTCATGGCAAGCAAAACGCGGGCCTGCCGCAAGGTTATCAGCGCCAGTCGCACGGGGTCATTAACCAAATCCACCGCCTTGTCCATGGCCTCGATGGCTTCCTGGTTTTTTCCCGCTTCCGCGCGAATTTTGGCAAGTTGCTCATAAGCCAGCGATGCGTAAGGGGTATCACTGTATTTCAGTTCCAGCAACTCCGCCAATGAAGCAGCATTCTCGTTTTCTGAACCGTCACTTTCCTTTTCCAGGCTTTGCCGGTATTCAAAAAAAAGTTCAGCCGCAGTGGCGCGGTGCTGCTCAGTCCAGTATCCCCAGCCCTGCCAGCCACCTACAGAAGCAAGACCCAGAATGCCGCCAAAAATAATGTAGCGGCCGTTTTCGCTCCACCAACCCTGTAGCCTGGCAAAGCTTTCTTCTTCGCTTTCTGTAAGGTTCTTTCTTATATTCATAGCAAAAAATCATGCATTGAAAATCAACTTGGGGAAATGTTATCCCAACCCAAACTGTGGCGCAAAAATTGCGGAATTTCTTCGCAGCTAAGATTCTGCTGGGCCCGATCTTCTCGCAGGTATTTCACGCCGACTTTCTGGTTCAGCAATTCCGATTCTCCTACTATCAGTGCAAATCGCGCACCCAGTTTATTGGCACGCCGCAACTGCGACTTGAAACTGCGTTCAAAATCAGAACCCATCACCAATCCGGGAAGCTCCCTATGAATACGCTGTGCGGCTTTTTGCAACACACCTGCTGATTCACCCCCCTGCGACACCAAAAATACATCCGCCCGGTTGTCGGGTTTCCGGGCTCCTTCCGAAACCAGAGCTGCCAACCGGTCAATGCCGACAGCAAACCCGGCAGCCGGGGTCGGTGGACCGCCGAGCAATTCAAACAGCCCATCGAAGCGTCCGCCGGCACAGACAGTCACGTGACCCTGATTTTCGTCAAACACCCACTCAAAAACTGTACGCGAATAATAATCAAGTCCTCGTACAAGATGTGGGGCAATTTCGTGTTCAATGCCAAGACCGTCCAGCAGTTCAAGGAGTCTGGCAAAATGTTCGGCACAGGATTTGGAAATGTAATCCTTCAACAAAGGGGCATCCTGCAATTTCTGAGTGGCGCCAGGATCCTTGCTGTCAAGCACCCGCAACGGGTCTTTCTTTGTTCTGGCCTGTTCACTTTCTGGTAGACAGTCTGGATTCCTGGAAAAAAAATCACCTAGAACAGTGCGATATGCACGCCTGGCTTGCAAGTCTCCGACAGAGTTCAATTTCAAAGTCAAACGCTTGCTGATTCCCAGCCGTTCCCAGGCAAGGGCCGTTGTCATCAACAGTTCAGCCTCTACTTCCGGGCCGGCCGCACCAAAGCATTCTGCCCCCATCTGGTAGAACTGCCTGTAGCGCATTCTTTGCGGACGTTCACGCCGAAAAAACGGACCACTATAAAAAAGGCGTTGTATTCCCCCTGCTTCCAGCAATCTGTTCTCCAAGACCGCTCGTACGCATGCTGCTGTTCCCTCGGGACGCAAACACAGTGATTCGCCGTTTTTATCCACGAAAGTGTACATCTCCTTTTTCACCACATCGCTATTTTCGCCCAGAGAGCAAAAAAACAATTCAGTTTTTTCCAGGACTGGCAACCGTATCTCCTGGAAACCAAAAGCCGTCAAAACTTTTTTTATCGCCGCCTCACATGTGCTGAATTCTTCGCTGGATGGTACAAGCAGGTCACGCATCCCTCGTACTGAGCGGAATCGGTCACTCATTGCAAAATGATTTTGTCGGCGGAGAAAATCTTGAAATTCGCTGTGCCCAAGGGGCGCATATAGCGAACAACCCGAACCTCTTTGCCATCGATTACCAACGTCACAAACTCGGCATTTCCCAACCTGACATGAAAGGGGACCACTCCACGAAAAGAATTTTTATAATCTGCCGGCATAATTCGGTGCAACAAAGTTTTTCCGGCACCATCCACGATGTGTGCCCAACAAATTCGGGAAGAACGAACGGACAAAGCAACTTCGGTAGTCGCCGTGGCTAAAGATGAACTGTCTTCACCAAGCACCGGCACCACCGGGATCGGTGTCGCTGAAGTACCGACCAGAGACGGCGTACTCACAAAACCAGCATCGGGAAATCGTTCATCTTTGGGGGAGCTGAACAGCGATTCACTGAAATCCAGCGGGAGAGGATCTTCCACACTGGTGACAGGAGAAAGCACAGACTCCGCAACAGTGTTCTCCAGCTCAACTTCAATAATTTCGACCTCCGGCTTTTCTTCCCGGACTGGCACCAATGCTCCCTTCTTTGCAACTGGTTCCACAAATGACTTTTCGGAAATGGGTTCCAACTGTGTGTCTTCACCATCGAAATACAAGCTCCATAAAACCAGACAACCGATGAATACCCCCACCGCAAGCGTGCCCCAGACTCTAATCATCTTGAGCTGGTGCTCGTTTCCGACAACCGGTTGAACACCTTTGTTTTCTACCTGTTTCTCATCACTCCCCACTTCTTCCAGGATAGGCCTAGGATCAATACCGAGCAGGCGACAATAAGAATTGATGTAGCCTCGCACGAAAACCTTGGCAGGCAACGGCTCGTAATCACCGGATTCAAGAGCGCTGATGGTTGCCGTGGAAATTCGCAGTTCACTGGCAACTGTCGCGATGTCCAGGTTCAATTCCTGGCGACGGATTTTAAGCACCGAGTAGGGCGCGTTATTGTCTGCTTCGTTCATTTCCATTCTGTAATTCCCATATAAAGGAGAGCAAAATCCGTGCGGCGTGTAGAAGTTACCGTTGCCCCTAGACTTATCCGTGTGTTCAATTTCCCGCAGACAGCGTCAAGCTCGCCCCTACGTGAGCACCAGACAAAAATCTCATTAAACAGCATAAAATTCACCTTGACAGACATGTCTGTAAAACGCGATGCCAGACTGGCGGCATGCTTTTTGCCGTCGTTTGCGTTTGCTGTCAACACGTACCCAATTGTAACTGCATTAGACCGAAATTCAGCAGACAAAAAAGCCTGGCACGAAGAAAGAACTGCATTGATCAGATACTTCCTGTTGAGTGGCAAGAAGCAATCACGATGCCTGCCGTCAGCCACATGCGGCGAAAAAGGTCATTGGACATCAGCACCGAGTTTTACCAATCAGCGTATTCCCGGGACCTGCCCGGCACTACTGATGGTCAGGCAACAGTGGCCGAACCCGTAAATACAGTCCATGCATCCAGTCGGCCGCTGCCATAACTTGCGCAAAATTCAACAGTGTGTCCCCCCTGCCATAAAAACCTCATGTTTCTATTTTCCTTACAGACAGACGATCTGCAACAAGCGGCAACTACACAACTATTCCCGAGGCGCACAAATCGAAACCGACCGGTTGCACAAAATCCACGGCGTGTTTCGCGATTCCGTCTTGTCCGCAGTGCCGTTTTGTTCGTGGCTCAACCAGCAAAAAAACAGCTGTCATTCGCAAACACCATCCACGACAATAACTTCATGAGTCACGATCGCTCCCGGCGAAAAGCAACCGAAAAAGCCGCCACTTCCGCCCTGTACAATCCACCAAAACGATGGATGAGACGCAGAATTCCGTTTGCGTACACTGGCTTTCCGTCTGCCGCCTCCAGCGAACAGCATAGGCTCTTGTAAATCAGTCCGGCCAGAGAAATCCGTATCTATTATTTATTACAAACACGCACGCTGATCTGATGCGGGGAAAAAATAAGCGATTTCGGTTGCTGCTGTTTCCGGCCCATCGGAACCATGCACTACATTTTTAGAAATGCTTTTGCCATAAGCAGCACGTATCGTGCCCGGTGCCGCAGAAACAGGATCAGTCGAACCCATAACTTCCCGGTTTTTCAATATGGCGTTTTCTCCCTCCAGGACCGTCACCATAATCGGCCCTGAGCTCATATACTTTATCAACTCACTGAAAAACGGTCGGTCTTTGTGCACGCTATAAAACGTGCCTGCCGCAACAGGATCCAATCTCAACATGCGTGCTTCGATAATGCACAAGCCCGCCGCTTCCAGTTGCGCGAGCACCTTGCCGGACAAACCGGCTGCCACAGCTTCCGGCTTGATGATGGATAAAGTTCTTTCTATAGCCACTTCAGGCCTCGTTCATTCATTTCGCGCTCCCCAGAGGACCAGAACTCTGCATTCACGCGGACAGACTGCCTCGTTACGAAGAGAACTCACAAATGTCCCCCCTCACGACGGGACGGATGAACTGATAAAAACCTGCCGGCAAAAAACAACCTGAAGAGCCACCTTCTTGAACCGCCACACCAAAACCCGCACCTCTAAAGGGACACCAGATCAGCCGCGTTCTTCAATCCAGGCAGCCTGGATTGCTTCCAAGATGCGCTCCCCACAATGTTGGGGGTCGTCATCAAATTCCTCCAAAGCCCAAACCCAGTCACGCAGGTCGGTAAACCTGACCAGCCGCGGATCCTGACCGCCATGCACTTCCTCCAAAGCGATGGCAATTTCCATACTGTCAACCCACTTTAACCCCAAAGGTCCACTACCTGTAAATGTTGGTTGCCGACGCTAGTTGCTCTCGGAAGCCAAGTTTATGGTGTACTTCGGAATTTCCACCACCAGATCGTCGTGCCCGACTTTAGCCTGGCAACTCAGCCGCGAATCCAGATCCAAACCCCAAGCTTTATCCAAGTAATCTTCTTCCCGCTCGGAAGCTTCTTCAAGAGTCTCCAAGCCTTCGCGCACATAGACATGACAGGTAGTGCAGGCGCAGGATTTTTCGCAGGCATGCTCAATATCGATATCATTCTGTAAAGCAACGTCACAAATGCTCATGCCTTCCTCGACTTGAACCACAGAACCTTCGGGGCACAGTTTGTCATGGGGCAGGAAAGTGACTTTCGGCATCAACTGTGTTGCTTGAAATCATCCAGGGATTTACCGCGCAGGGCAAGACGAATTGCATGATTCATTCTTTTCGCGACAAACGCTTCACTGCTTTGCTCAAGATTTTCAAGACCTTCGCGAATTTGATCCGGGTCATTTCCGTTTACCGCCTCCTGTAAAGCGTCGCGGGCAGAAAAAATATTTTCCTCTTCTTGTCGGGAAAGCAATATCTTCCCGTCCTCTTCCATTCCTACAGCAAGTGCTTCAAGCACACAGGCTGCTTCTGCACGCCGTTCCGTCAGCTTGCGCTTGTGGGCATCGGTACGGGAATGGGAAAAGGATTCTTTCAGCATTTTTTCAATTTCCGCTTCGCTGAGCCCGTAGCTGGGTATCACTTCTATTTCCGCTTTCACTTTCTTGGTTTTTTCCTCCGCAACCACGCTCAGCAAAGCATCCGCATCCACTTGAAAAGTTACCCGGACACGCGCCTGCCCCCTGCTCAATGGAGGAATGCCTCGCAACTCGAAATGGGCAAGTGAACGACAATCACTGGCAAGTTCGCGATCCCCCTGTACGACGTGAAATGACATGGCGGTTTGACCATCCTTGTGCGTCGTGAATTCCTGCGTCTGCAGACAGGGAATCGTGGAGTTGCGCAGGATCAATTTTTCCGTCAAGCCACCCATCGTTTCCACACCCAGAGAAAGCGGAATAACATCAAGTAGAAGAGGGGTGTTCTCGTCCCGACTGTTGCCAATCAAGACATCGGCATGAATCGCCGCTCCGTACGAAACGACCCGATCAGGATCGATTCCCTGCAAAGGTTCTCTCCCCAATGCTTCAGCCACGCGTTGCCTGAGCAGAGGTATCCTGGTGGAACCTCCAACCAGGATGAGTTCATCGATGTCTTTCGCCTCCAGGGTGGCATCAGCGATCGTTGCCAAACAAATATCAACCGTGGTTTGTATCAGCGGTTCAACCAGTGCATTCAATTCGCTGCGGATGAGGTGAAATTCGCTGCGCCCAGTCGTCGGAAAACTGACCGCGCCCTGTGCTTCTTCTGCAGCGCTCAACAGCTCTTTCATTTTTCTTGCCTCGAGCTCCACGGCCCTCAGAAGCGACAGATCATCGTGATGTCCGATGCCCGCTTCAGTCAGCAAACGTTCGGCAAGCAAGCGGTCTATATCGTCCCCACCAAGCGCAGTATCGCCTCCGGTAGCCAGCACTCGAAACACCCCTTTCTCCAGACGCAGGATGGAAACATCAAAAGTCCCACCGCCCAAGTCGTAAACCAGTACCGTCCCCTGTGCTTTCGTATCAAGACCGTATGCCATCGCTGCTGAAGTGGGCTCGTTCAACAAACGCAACAAATTGATCCCGGCCAGTCTGGCTGCATCTTTGGTCGCCTGCCTTTGCGCGTCATTGAAATACGCCGGTACAGTAATCACGACACCGGCAAGCAACTCACCACCAGAATGATGCTCAGCCCGTACCTTGACCGCTTTCAGAATTTCCGCGGAAACATCCGTAGCAGTCCTGGTTCCGGCAACGGTGGCCAAGCGAATAACTTTCGCAGAATTTTCTTCCAGCTTCCAGGGAAAGCGAGAACGAAGCGTTTTCACTTCTTCCGGAACACGCCCAAGTAAACGTTTTGCTGAAAAAACTGTGTTTTCTGGATCCTCTACTATCCCCACGGTTGCTTCCTCTCCCACCGTGACGGCCCCACCTTTCAAAAATCGTACCACCGAGGGCAGGGAATGCCTGCCTTGACCATCAGACAAAGTAACAGGCTCACCGTCCCTGACAACAGCAACCAAGGTATTCGTAGTCCCTAAATCAATTCCAACTGCAACACGGCGACGAGCAGCAAGGGGCTCGCTAATCTCTATCAGTGCCACTTCGAGTGCTCCGCAACCCGGATTCAATTTCCTTTTTCAACTTTTTAAGAAACTGTAGCTTTTGTACCGAACTTTCAGCTTCAAAAAAACGTTTTTCGTGATACCTGTCTTCAAACTTACGCACCATTTCAGCAGTGCGCGCATTGACACGATCAGCAAGCTCCTCCAGGGCTGTTACCGACTGCAAAGACTGCCTGCAAAGTTGCAGCTGCTCCCGAAAATCCATTTGCTCAGCAAGGAAGGCCGCATCCGACACTGTGCGCTCACCGTCAGGCATCACCCCTTCAAGTTCCAACAAATACGCAGCCCGCCCGGCTTCATCGTTGAGTACCTGGTAAGCTTTGTTGAGGTGCGCGGTTGCCTGCAAAGCCAAACGCCGTTCTGTAGCTCCAGCTGTAGCAAAGCGGTCGGGATGCACCAACAGCAACAGCTTGCGATACATGCTCTCCAGCCGGGAAGCATCCAGGCGAACACTGCGGTCAAGACCCAGCAACGCGAAATAATCACCATCAAAAAGATCCCGGGAAAACACGGCTTTACTCAAAGAACCAACCGGAAACCGATGCCCCGGAAGACGTATATAAGCGCCCTTGCAGAGTCAGATCAAGCGCTGAAACTCTCTCCACAACCACAACGAGCCTTCTCATTCGGGTTAATAAACCGAAATCCCTCGTTTAATCCTTCCCGAGCAAAATCCAGCGTGGTCCCCTCCAGATACACCAGACTTTTTCCGTCCACGACGATTTTCACGCCGCGATCCTCAAACATCGAGTCGCCGATGCCAACTTCATCCACATATTCAAGGGTATAGGAAAGCCCTGAGCAACCGGTCGTGCGCACACCAAGACGAACGCCAAGGCCTCTCCCCCGCTTTTCCACGAAACGCCTGACCCGCTCGGCCGCAGCAGCACTCAAAGTGATGCCCGCCAAATCAACCGTCCTGTTCGCTGAGGTTTCTCTGCTTACGCCTGTAGTCACTGACCGCCGCCTTGATGGCATCTTCAGCCAGAACCGAGCAGTGAATTTTTACCGGCGGCAGAGACAGCTCCTCAACAATTTCATTGTTTTTTATTTGTTCCGCCTGCTCCAAAGTCCTGCCACGCACCCACTCCGTCAACAAGCTGGACGATGCTATCGCAGAGCCGCAACCATAAGTTTTGAAACGAGCATCTTCTATCACACCGTCACCACTCACTTTGATTTGCAACTTCATGACGTCACCACAGGCAGGAGCCCCTACCATACCGGTCCCGACAGTCGGCTCCGATGCATCAAACGAACCCACATTCCGCGGATTCTCGTAATGGTCCAAAACTTTTTTTCCATAAGACATAGTCTTCTCCTCCGTTAAAAACTGCACAACCTGCGGACAATACCACAAACCACGTGCATCAATGGGCAGCCCATTCAACCGTACTCAAATCTATACCTTCTTCATACATCTCCCAGAGAGGAGACATCGACCGCAATTTCTCCACAGACTCCCTGACAAGCGCAATTGTATAGTCAATTTCCTCAACAGTCGTGTAACGGCCGACTGAAAAACGAATGGAACTGTGGGCAAGTTCATCATTTCTGCCCAAAGCCCGTAGCACATAACTCGGTTCCAGTGAAGCTGAAGTGCACGCGGAACCACTGGACACCGCAATGCTTTTCAACGCCATAATCAGCGATTCTCCTTCAACATGGTTGAAACTCACATTCAGGTTATTGGCAACCCGCCGTTCCAAGTCACCATTGAGGTAAACCTCCTTCATTCCCTTCAATCCATCCCACAAACGGTCACGCAAGCTCGCAAAACGCTCAGGTTCAGCCGGCATTTGTTCCTGGGCAATACGAAACGCCTCTCCAATTCCTACGATCTGGTGAGTCGGCAAAGTCCCGGAACGCATGCCACGTTCATGACCACCCCCATGCATCTGAGCTTCAATGCGCGCGCGGGGCTTGCGACGGACATACAAGGCACCAATTCCCTTGGGAGCATAAACTTTATGCCCGGAAAAACTCATGAAATCCACTTGGGTTTCGGCAAGATTGATAGGCACTTTCCCGACACTCTGGGCAGCATCCACATGAAATAGAATGCCGCGCTCACGCAACATTTTTCCAATTCCGCCGATATCCTGAATCACTCCAATTTCATTATTCACGTGCATGACTGAAACCAGGATCGTATCATCGCGCAGTGAGTTCCTTAACTTCTCGATGTCCAGCAAACCATTCGGCAACGGCTCAAGATAATCCACTTCGTAACCCTGGCGTTCAAGTTGCCGGCAGGTATCAAGCACTGCTTTGTGCTCGGTTTTCACAGTCACAATGTGCTTTCCTTTCTTGCTGTAAAAGTGTGCCGCACCTTTGATGGCCAAATTATCAGACTCCGTGGCACCACTGGTCCAAACGATTTCCCGGGGGTCGGCGCCAACCAGCTCCGCCACCTGTTCGCGGGCTTCGTGGATAAGCTTTTCTGCCTTCCACCCAAACTCGTGGCTGCGCGATGCGGGGTTGCCATAAACCCCTCTGCGCGTCATGCACTGCATCACTTTTTCCACCACCCGATCATCGACCGGCGTAGTCGCGTTGTAATCCAAATAAATGGGCGAACCCACTTCAGTTATCTTTGCCATAAACTACCGACCTCAAAACTGTCGACCCGCGCCGAACCTGCGCACGCACGGGGCTACCCTGTACTGTAGAACAAATTCATAAAAACTTCCATACCATCTTGTGGGTATAGTCAACGCATGCCCCAATAAAGGACCAATCACCCTTGCAAACACGTTGAGAACGTCTACCTCTCCCAGCTGCCAGCTTTCAGCAACAAGGCGGGTCTGGAAATTCGTGCAAAACCCACGCACCATCACCCCGATAAAAGCAACTTTCCCCACCACACCAGTACATTTCTTTCCCTTTCATTATGACAAAGGTGACTCCAGACACTTTGTACAAGCAACACCGCTGCTGAAGCTTTTTAGAACAAATCGCACTGCTGGTGACATTCCAGTCTTCAATCTGGCGACACCAAGCAACCAGTCTCGCTGCTTGCCGGAGAAAAAGGCCAACCATTGGAATTGCGCCGTAACCGGCGTTTCCCATTTTCAGCCGGAACAGAGCTTTGCCAAAACGCACCGCCTTCCCAGCTTTTACTCTGGGGCTTTCCACAGTTGTGCAAGCATTTGCTCAACGGCTTGACAAGGGAACAATGTGAAGCTCGTCTTTGTCAAGCGAAGGCAAAACAAGAAGGCCTCTGTTCTTGTCCAAGGCGAAATCCGCAGACGCGCTGACTCCTTTGACCACCACCACAGGCTCTTCACCTGGTTCAATTTTGTATACCCCGCCGAGCCCCCAACTGGAAACATACAGCGCACCATCGTCACCTTTTTCAATACCGTCCAGATTTTTTTCGGGAAGCCTGGTCAGCAGCGTTTTCTGGCCATCCTTGGCAATTCTGTAGATTTCTGCATCGGGATGAAAATTCACAACCAGCACGTTTCCATCGAGCTCACAAAATACCCCGTTGGGGTGCTTGAGATCGGGAGATGCCGCCAGTGTCACGGTTGTTCCATCAGGAAAGACTCGATAAATCGCATCACTTCCCGAGGGAGAAAAATCTGGATTGAACCCACTGTCGGAAACGACGACAGAACCATCGGGAGCTGCGCACACATCGTTCAAGAAAGTACTTCCGGGAATAATGATCGGATCAAGCGACTTGCCTGTGGCGGAATAAAAACGGCGCAAAGTATCAATATCCGCCACCCACAGTACACCGTTACTGATTGCCATCCCTTTCGGGGCGTTCAAAACGACCCCGTTTTCCCCGCCGCTGACCCAGCGTTCCACCCTGAAACCATCGGCAGGATCGATTACAACTATGTAGCCGTTGTTATCCGCATCGCTCGCGGAACCATTGACGTTCGAAACCAGATAAACATCTCTGTTCTGATCGTAGAGAGCAGACTCCGGAACAGCCAGTCCTTCTGAAATTACCGTTCCGGCATCAGTTCCGGCATCAGTTCCGGCATCAGTTCCGGCATCAGTTCCGGCATCAGTTCCGGCATCAGTTCCGGCATCAGTTCCGGCATCAGGCCCGGCATCAGCCCCGGCATCAGCCCCGGCGTCAGCCACGGCATCAGCTCCGGCATCAGTTCCGGCATCAGTTCCGGCATCAGTTCCGGCATCAGTTCCGGCATCAGGCTTTTTATCTTCCTCATCAGGTGTGCAGGCAAGCAAAAACAGGCAACACGCCAGTAATACCCATTTCTGACAGTTTTTCCACATTAGTTCACGATCCTCCGCATGCAACGAACAACCGCGGCATGCTACCACGGTTTCCAAAAACTAAGAACACAAGAAATTTATTGTGCGGCCCATCATGATCTCGGCAGCAGTTCGGCCAAGTTGCATGGTTTTGTTTCTCTGCTCAGCTGTTTGGAAATCAATTCATCCCATGCCTGTGCGCAGGCTCCTCGGGAACCGGGCAGGCAGAAAATGTATTTCCGGTTTACCACCCCGGCAAGTGCCCGCGATTGCAACGATGAAGTGGCAATGGTTTTGAAAGAAAGCATCCGAAACATCTCGCCAAAACCATTGATCTTTTTGTCAAGCAACGGAGCAATCGCTTCCGGGGTCACGTCCCGAACCGCGAAACCGGTACCCCCGGTTGTGATGATTGCATCCAGACCAGTCTGGATGACCCACTGCGAAACCACGGCACGAATCTGGTAAACGTCATCTTTTACAATGGCAGCCGCAAAACATTCGTGGCCGGCGTCCTGCAGGCGTTTTACCAGCAAAGGCCCGGATGTATCGGTGTCCTGATTGCGGCTATCCGACACCGTCAAAACGGCGATTTTCAATGCTTTCAAATCTTGTGGCATCATGGTGGGCGTAGCAATTATAATCGGGACAACGCAAACCGTAGGTTCCAAATGAGACTTTGAAGATTGAAATCATCAGCGAACCGTTTGTACCGCTCGAACGTTTAGCCAGACATCAGAACGAACAGGCGAAGCACCTGGAACATGAGGCAGGCGCCACCAGCGTTTTTATCGGCACAATGCGTGGCAACAACCAGGGCGAACCGGTTTTGTCAATGCATCTTGAGCACTACCCGGGAATGACTGAACAATACATTCGTGGACTTGCCAGCGAAGCCGGCAGGCACTTCAATTTGTTGGATGTGCTGGTGGTGCACCGCGTTGGAGAGATTTTTCCAGGGCAACCAATTCTGTTGCTTGCCACTTGGGCCAGCCACAGGAAAGCAGCTTGTGAAGCCGAGTGGCAAATCCTGGAAGCATTGAAGGGGAGAGCACCTTTCTGGAAAAAAGAGCGCCTCAGAGGTCGGTCTCGCTGGGTTGAAAAAAACACACCCGGAACAACAGTTCCAAACTGAAGGAGGACATGGTTTTGTATAAACGATTTTTTTATGGGGTTTCGGGGTTTTGCTTCCTGGCTTTTTCCCAAGGGCTGGCGGCAGACTGGGTTCTTGAAAACAAGCAGTCTTCGCTGAACTGGTTGTCAAACAAACTGGTTCAGAAAAGCCATAAAGCGGTTTACGAGCACAACCGCTTCCGAAATTTCTCAGCAACTGTAGATGCGGCCGGCATCATACAGCTTGACGTGAACTTGAACAGCGTTGACACCAAAGTGCCGGTTCGCGATGAACGCATTAGAAAATACGTTTTTGTAACTGACAAATATCCCTTGGCACACTTGCGGGGAAAGATGTCTCTTGCCGCGCTCACCGCCTTGAAGATTGGAGAAACACGGATAGAGTCACCAAAATTTACGCTGGAAATGCACGGTGTGTCGCATGAAATCACTCCGAAAATCAGCATTACGAAGTTGGCAAATCAAGGCTTTGCGATACAAAGCATTGAACCGGTACTCGTGGACGCTGCCATATTCGGAATGTCAAAAGGTTTTGAAAAACTTCGGGAACTCGTTCATCTTTTCAACATTCCCACCGTGATTCCAGTAAGTTTCAGAATGGTTTTTGTGCAATCGGAAGGCCCTCATTAAATAAACCCGGGGAAAAGCAGTACCTCAACGATTTGACCGGCGGCCACGTTATCGAGACTGGTGTCCAGCTCAATCAGGCGAGCCAGATGAGCATTGCCTGGCAAACTGAGGATGCCGGAACCTTGGACACCGCTCTTGTGCACCAGGAAGTCACCACCAGGCGCGGTTTCCAAAATACCGCGCTGCTGTTCCCTTGATGTCCTTTTCTCTTGTGTGACCTGAAATGGTGTTTGCCGACCGCCCCAGTCTTGTCAAATCAACCCGGGAAAAAGCAGTACCTCAACGATTTGACCAGCGGCCACGTTATCGAGACTGGCATCCAGCTCAATCAGGCAGTTGGCATTGCTTAGCGAGCTGAGGATGCCGGAACCTTGGGCACCGCTTTTGTGAACCAGGAAGTCACCACCAGGCGCGGTTTCCAAAATGCCGCGCTGCTGTTCCCTTGATGTCCTTTTCTCTTGTGTGACCTGAAATGGTGTTTGCCGACCGCCCCAGTCTTGTCAAATCAACCCGGGGAAAAGCAGTACCTCAACGATTTGACCGGCGGCCACGTTATCGAGACTGGTGTCCAGCTCAATCAGGCGAGCCAGATGAGCATTGCCTGGCAAACTGAGGATGCCGGAACCTTGGACACCGCTCTTGTGAACCAGGAAGTCACCACCAGGCGCGGTTTCCAAAATGCCGCGCTGCTGTTCCCTTGATGTCCTTTTCTCTTGTGTGACCTGAAATGGTGTTTGCCGACCGCCCCAGTCTTGTCAAATCAACCCGGGGAAAAGCAGTACCTCAACGATTTGACCAGCGGCCACGTTATCGAGACTGGCATCCAGCTCAATCAGGCAGTTGGCATTGCTTAGCGAGCTGAGGATGCCGGAACCTTGGGCACCGCTTTTGTGAACCAGGAAGTCACCACCAGGCGCGGTTTCCAAAATGCCGCGCTGGTATTCCATGCGTCCTTTTCTTTTGCGTAGCTTGGACGCGCAGTGCGCCCGCAATCTCAACGGCTCCCATAGACCGTTCCCCATTTTTTTGTTTAACGACGGTTTAACCAAGATGCAGAAAGTGACCACCACGGAAACCGGGTTTCCAGGCAATCCAAAACAAAGCGTACTGTTTATGCTGCCGAAAGTGAAAGGGCGACCAGGCTTGACTGCGACTTTCCAGAATTCCAGTTTCCCCAGTTCCGCAATGATGCTGCGGGTGTAATCGGCGTCACCTACCGACACCCCTCCCGAGCAAATGATCGCATCTGGGCACAGTTCCATGGCTGCACGAAACTTTTTTCTGAGGTCTGCTTTGTTGTCTTTGACGATGCCCAGGTCGTAGCTTTCGCAGTTCAGTTTTTCCAACAAGCCAAGCAAGGTGTAACGGTTAGTGTCATACAACTGCCCGGGGCCAAGATTCCGGTCGGTTCCCAAGGGGCAAAGCTCGTCGCCTGTTGAAAAAAATACGCATTTGCATTTTCTGAATACGCGTAGGCGTTCCACACCGATGGAAGCCAGCAACCCCAGGTGCGCCGGCCCCAGTCTGGTTCCCCGGGTGAGCGCAGTTTCCCCGGCACGCAAATCTTCTCCGGCTGCCCGTACGTTTTGACCAACGGTATGGCCTGCGGCAATAAAAACGTGCTTGCCGCTTACCCGTACCTGTTCCTGAATGACAACAGTGTCGGCACCGGCAGGCAAAACGCCGCCAGTCGTAATCCGTACACAACAGCCTTCCGACAGCCTTCCTGACCACGGCGCACCGGCATAGGAGTTGCCCACCAGCTTAAGTTCAGTCTGGCCGCTTCCTGGTATGTCCACCGAGGATATGGCGTAGCCGTCCATGGCTGAGTTCGCCTGCATCGGGACATCATGTTGTGCGGTTACGGCTTCGCCCAGTATGCGCCCAAGCGCGGCACTTAAACTTACGGTTTTACATTCTGTGATTTCGCTGGTGGCAGCATCAATACGCTTCCCGGCTTCTGCCACTGAAATGGATTCGGAGTCGTATTCGTCCTGGCAACTGGCGAGTGACGGCATGCCGGTTTCGGTTTCCTGATCAAAGTCAGTCACACTTTCATTCTCACATAGGTTGCACCACTGCCGCCCTTGCTGGCAATAGCCGGGCAAAAAGCCTGGACCTGCGGATGGTTTGCCAGAAAACGGAGTGTCAAATCCTTCAATGCTGATCCCTTGGTGGGCGAATGGATTCCTTTGCCGTGAATGACTATGGCATAACGCTCCTTCTTCATCCTGCATCTTTCAAGATAGGCAGCCAGTTTTGCCAGTGCCTGGGGACGGTTATAGCCGTGCAAATCCAGAAATTCTGCATGTCGAAACGCATTCCGTTTGATTTTTTTCCATATTTTCTCTTGGACACCAAGATTACAATAATATTCTCCGGCTGACTCATCGCCTGTCAGTGCCCCAGTAGAAACCAGCATATTTCCTGTGGGTGCACGGAAACTACGCCGAACAAGTTTTTCCCTGCCTTTTGCTTCTGGCTCCTGAGAACTTTCCCATTTTTCCTGACGATTTAACCTGGCAATCGATGTGTGTGCATGGTTTGTCGTGACCCGCCTCACTGGCAGCTCTGTTTTTCCAAGCCTTTTAACTTGGACATCGCGATTTAGATTTTCCATCAAATCCTGAAATGTTTCCGCCCCCCTGTTTCCCATTGTATTTTCCGTATCAACAGCCTCGGTCGGCATGAACCAATCAGTCACTGGCCGACAAGTAAAACCTGCTCAACAAACCATGAACAATGCCCATATTCTAGCTTTTTGCTTCACCGAAGTCAGTTTCTAAAACGAGCCGTGCGCATTTTGTCATGACCGTGAATGCCACGGGACCAAAAGATCACCTTGCCGTCGCACCGACCTCCCCACGATCAGATTTTGCTCTCTTCTTCACCTGGAATTTTGTGGTGCGTCCGGTTGTCATTCACACCTGCCGGATTGCATCTGAAGTCCCTGCCAATCCATATTGTGGGTGAAATAATATCGCTGTCAGAGCGATTCATCTACCATGGATTTACCGGGCAGCCGCCATGCTCCAAGTCTGATAGAGAGCGTCGTTGTGCTATCATTTTCGTGAGGGTTCAGCCCCGTGAGAATGGAGTCAACACCCGTAATCAAAAGCGGAGGGTGGCGTAGCCTTGGTTGTTCTTTTCATCTTTCACCACGCATCAGCCTGACGTTCATGAGCCGAGAGAGTACCGCACCCAACCAGAAACTTTTGCGATATCTCGTTGCCATGGATACAACCGTTTACGCAAAGCGTCCTGGCGTTGTCGCACCCGCCACCCGGCGCCCCGCTGCACCCGTTGCCACACCTGCCATCGATAACGCCACTGTTCCTGAACCCAGACACGCTACTGCAAAACCCGGCAAAGAAACAGCAGCATGGGAACCGTTGCTGAAAGAAATGAACAGTTGCCGCGCCTGCAAACTTCATGTCACCCGCCACAATGTTGTGGCAGGAGTGGGAAACCGAAAAGCTGCATGGATGATTGTGGGAGAGGCACCAGGAAGTGAGGAAGATTTGCGTGGGGAGCCCTTTGTTGGCCGTGCCGGAAAATTGCTCGATGCCATGTTGAAAGCCATCCACCTCGACCGGGAAAGCGTATATATCACCAACACGGTGAAATGTCGCCCGCCTCAGAACCGCAATCCTGAGCACGAAGAACTGCAAGCCTGCCATGGTTTCCTGGTGCGCCAGGTGAAACTGGTGTCGCCCCGCATTTTGCTGGCTTTAGGAAAGGTGGCCTCAAACACGCTACTCGGAAATGATGACTCACTCAAGCAATCGCGCGGCACAGTACACACTTTTTCAGACACCGGGATTCCCGTGGTGGTCACCTATCACCCAGCCTACCTATTGCGACAACCAAGACAAAAACGTGCCGCATGGGAAGATCTGAAACTTGCTGTGCGAGTTGTTGCAGATACAGCTAGAGACCAGGGCTAATGGACAAGAGACAAAGGTGATGCGCGGCGAAACGCCATTGAAACCGCATCTTGCCGCAGAGGCTGAAGAACGACAGCAGCGGGCAAAAGTGTTGCGGGAGGCAATCAGGAAGCACAACCGCAGCTACTTCGAAGAAGACAATCCTCGGATTACCGACGCGCAATATGATGAAATGAGGCGCGAACTGGAAATGCTCGAAACACGCTACCCGCAATTGCGCACGGTGGATTCCCCCCTGCACGAAGTAGGTGCCCCCCCGTCCGGAAACTTTTCTACCGTCGAGCACAGCAGCCCAATGTTGTCTTTGGCGAATGCATATAACGACGAGGAGTTGGCCGGGTTTGACCAGAGTGTCCGCAAAAAGCTTTTTCCCGACGATACGGAGAAAACCATTGCTTACACTGGGGAACTGAAGGTGGATGGATTGGCGCTCAGCCTGGTGTATCTCGATCGTCGCCTGGTCAGGGCGGTAACACGAGGTGACGGCACGACCGGAGAAAATGTGACCGCAAACGCCAGAGAAATCCGAGACCTGCCTTTGACGCTTGAAGCAGCGTGTCCTGTAGCAGAAATCGAGATTCGCGGTGAGGTGTATATGCCATGGCAGAATTTTGAATCTTTGAATGCGCGTGCACACGACAACGGAGAAAAAACCTACGCCAATCCCCGCAATGCAGCCGCCGGTAGCATGAGACAGCTGGGAACGGGTGTGGTCGAAGCCCGAGGCCTGCATTTTATTGCTTACGCTGCCTTGGGAGAACCAGGCCTGTTGCCAGGCAGGCACTACGACACAATGCAATGGTTAAGTGAACTTGGATTCACGCCCAGCCCACACCTCCGGCGCTTGACAAATCTGGGAGCGTGTGCGGGTTATTACCGGGAATTGCTTGAAAAGCGCCGTGCAATTCAGTTTGACATTGACGGTGTGGTTTTCAAAGTCGACAGACACGACCAGCAACAAATACTTGGACAAAGGGGCCGCTCACCACGTTGGGCCATTGCCTATAAGTTCCCGGCAGCCTTGGTCCAAACCAAAGTGTTGGACGTGCATTTCCAAGTGGGCAGATTGGGAACTTTGACACCAGTTGCCGAAGTTGTACCCGTGTTTATCGCCGGCGTCACTGTCAGCAAGGTGTCCCTGCACAACATGGCAATCATTCAGAAACTCGGCTTGCGGATCGGAGACACCGTGGAAGTAAAGCGAAGCGGAGACGTGATCCCACAAATCACCCACGTGATCAACAAGAACCACCAAGAAGACTCGCGCGCAGTGGTTTTCCCGGAAGAGTGTCCAGACTGTCACGGGAAAGTGTCCTTGACTGCTGACAACAAACTGGCACGTTGCGAAAACGGGGTCGCGTGCGCCGCCCAACAGAAAAACGCCATTGTTCATTTTTGCTCACGCCGGGCGATGAATATAAAAGGTCTGGGCAGGAAGCTGGTGCACCAGCTGGTGGAAAACGGCTTGGTTGGAAATGTCTCGGAACTGTACCAGCTCACTCTGACAGCACTTTGTACTCTGAATCTTGTTGCTGAAAAGCGTGCCGGACTGATTCTGAAAGCTATTCGGAACGATACGAAACCTCCTCTGAACCTTTTCATTTTTGCCTTGGGAATCCCCGAAGTCGGAGAAGAAACCGCAAAAATTCTGGCGCGATTTTTCACCGACATGGATACCTTGGTTGCCACTGAACAAAGCGAGTTGAACGAACTGCCCGGCATCGGTCCGAAGACCGCAGACAATATCGTTCGTTATTTCACTGAGGAGCACAACGCGACTGTGCTCAAACAACTGCTAAAGCATGTGCATCCGCAACCAGTGCGAGAAAGCAGGTTGAACGGGAGCTCTTATGTGCTGACCGGACGCTTGAAAATGTCGCGGCAAGAAGCCGTGAAACACTTGGAAATGCTCGGGGCAACCGTAAGCGGGTCAGTAACAACAGATACCACTGCCTTGATCGTGGGCAACAGGCCTGGGGGGAACAAAACCGACAAAGCCAGAAAACTGAACACCGCCATCATGGATGAAAACGCTTTCAACACCTTGCTTGCAAACGCAACAGAAAGCAGAGAGAAACAGGTGTCTGAAAGACAAAAAGCCCAAAGTCACCTGCCTGGCTTTTAATTACCTTTTTCCCTGATAACAGCTCTCTGCATAAAGCGCGATTTCTCCATAACGGATCAGCAGCACCTTGGTGATGTCTGCCGAATGCCCCCGGGACCGCAACAACAGATACCACTGCCTTGATCGTGGGCAACAGGCCTGGGGGGAACAAAACCGACAAAGCCAGAAAACTGAACACCGCCATCATGGATGAAAACGCTTTCAACACCTTGCTTGCAAACGCAACAGAAAGCAGAGAGAAACAGGTGTCTGAAAGACAAAAAGCCCAAAGTCACCTGCCTGGCTTTTAATTACCTTTTTCCCTGATAACAGCTCTCTGCATAAAGCGCGATTTCTCCATAACGGGTCAACAGTACCTTGATGGTGTCTGCCGAATGCCCCCGGGACCGCAACAACAGATACCACTGCCTTGATCGTGGGCAACAGGCCTGGGGGGAACAAAACCGACAAAGCCAGAAAACTGAACACCGCCATCATGGATGAAAACGCTTTCAACACCTTGCTTGCAAACACAACAGAAAGCAGAGAGAAACAGGTGTCTAAAAGACAAAAAGCCCAAAGTCACCTGCCTGGCTTTTAATTACCTTTTTCCCTGATAACAGCTCTCTGCATAAAGCGCGATTTCTCCATAACGGATCGCCAATACCTAGGTTGATGACTGCCGAATGCCCCCGGGACCGCAACAACAGATACCACTGCCTTGATCGTGGGCAACAGGCCTGGGGGGAACAAAACCGACAAAGCCAGAAAACTGAACACCGCCATCATGGATGAAAACGCTTTCAACACCTTGCTTGCAAACGCAACAGAAAGCAGAGAGAAACAGGTGTCTGAAAGACAAAAAGCCCAAAGTCACCTGCCTGGCTTTTAATTACCTTTTTCCCTGATAACAGCTCTCTGCATAAAGCGCGATTTCTCCATAACGGGTCAGCAGCACCTTGGTGATGTCTGCCGAATGCCCCCGGGTCAGGAGCGGGAAGTTTACTCAGCGCCTCTGCTGTCGCATCCACGGCTTTGGGTACGCAGGCGCGCCGATGGACTGTATCCCCGGCCAACTGTCCAACGGTCGTCAGCCCCACGTATTGAACACCATCAACAAGCACACCGTTCCTACTCAAGGCCGCAATCGTGAACAATGGCAATGAAGCTTCCAGTTTCGCTTGAATGCTCGGCGTAACCGGCAAGCGAGAGTAACGACTGTCATCACATCAATTTTGGTCTTTGCCGACCAGACTGCTCAAAAACATTTGCAAACGCAATTTTTTGTAATGACTTGGGCACAGGCGCAGAAAGAAAGCTTTGTTGTGCATCTGCTATCATCCGTCCCGCGGTTCGCGACCCGACAACAAAACCAGAAATGGGAAAGCGGTTGTACAGCATGGAGCTTCAGTTGCTCTCGAGCTATGGAGCATCAACCGTAAAAGCTTGAGTTTCGGTGTCCTCAACTTGAGAAACTGACGTACATATGTCCAATACCCACAAGAACCCTGGTACCGGGATTAACCGTGAAATCCTCATTCTTGGAGGTGGTTTCGCAGGCGCTTATTTGGCCCGCTATCTGCGCAAAACTATTCGTGGGAAAGCAAAAGTAAGTCTCATCGACAAGAACAATTATTTTGTTTTTCAGCCTCTTCTGCCTGAAGTCGCTTCCGGCACCCTGAGCGCCCGGGACGCGGTTGTACCGCTTCGTGGCATGTTGAAAGGCACGCGCTTTCGCATGGCAGAAGTTCACAAGGTTGACTTGGAGGCGCAAAACATCACGGTATTGCAAGGCAGAAAACGCTGGTTGGTTGACCTGAAATACGACCACTTGGTGATGGCTTTCGGTCGCGAAACCAATCTTGGCATGCTGCCCGGTTTTACTGAACATGCTTTTTCCATGAAAAATTTGGCGGACGCCTACGTTTTACGCAACCACGTCCTGGATTGCCTGGAAAGCGCGGACATCACCGAACACCCGAGTTTAAAACGTCGACTTCTGACTTTCGTGGTAGCAGGCGGTGGGTTTTCCGGAGTGGAAACAGCGGGGGAACTGATAGAAATGCTTGAAAAGGCCTTGCATTTTTACCCCAATATCAAGCGGGATGAAATCAAACTGTACATTGTTCACAATGGGCCGTGCATTCTCCCCGAGCTTCCGGAAAGGCTCGGACGCTACGCGCATCGCGTTTTGGGGAAGCACAAACTGGAAATAGTCCTGAACTGTGCAATCGAGTCAGCCACATCCACCCATGTGGCACTTGGTGGCGGAGCTCGCCTGGAAACTTTTACATTGATTTCCACAGTGGGCACCGTTGCCAACAGCCTGCTGAAAGATTTTCCCGTTCAGCTCGTCCGGGACAAGTTGCCTGTGGATGACAAGTTGCGAGTGAAAGGTTATGAGAACGTTTGGGCCATTGGCGATGCCGCTTTGATACCGCTGGACCCCGAAGGAACCCGTTTGGCTCCACCGACCGCCCAGTTTGCACGCAAAGAAGCCTACCGTCTGGCTCATAATCTGGCCGCGGCAATCGACAATAAGCCACTGACCAGTTTTCATTACCGGCCTATCGGGAACATGGCATCCATCGGTAGCCACAAAGGTGTTGCCACCATAAAGAATATGCGCTTCGCCGGCTTTTTTGCATGGTTTATCTGGCGCTCTACCTATCTGTTGATGATCCCCGGTATGGCGACAAAAATACGCATCATGTTCGATTGGCTTCTGGACGCCGTTCTGCCACGCTCCATAGTGAAAATGCCACAAAGAACAACAAATGCCTGTCATAGCATGCGCTTTGCCAAGAACGACGTGGTTTCCCAGCCTGGACAGTTGGCCACCGGGTTTTACATGGTGGTATCCGGGCTGCTTGAGCTGGTGGTAGAAGACCCTGAAGGTGGCGAACCGTTCAGGCGACTGTTCAAACCGGGCGACCATTGGGGTGAGCGTGTGGTTTCCAACAAAATGCTGACCCAAGGAACACTCACCGCGCTTGCCGAAACTCGCACCATGGTGTTGGGCAGGGAAGACTTTCTTTTTCTCAGAGAGTCTTTCCCACCGCTCGACGAGTACTTCCGGAACATCCCGGCATCTCACTACTCAAAGCTTTTTCAAGAACGCAAAAATTAACACGGAAAGACCTCTCTTCACATCAGCCTGAAGTACGTGGGGCTGCTACAGGAGCGGATGCCTGCATCCGGCCTTGGAGTTGCCATTCCCGGTCTTGCCTCCTGCAGGGCTGGTTGTCAGGTGTCAAACCGAACCTGGCAAAAACCCGTTCCTCTGAATTTTCAAGATCATTTTTTCGCCGCTCTGAAACGGAACCTCGTTTTGTCACAATACGCACATTGCCAACTGGAACTCAAAATCATGGTCCGAAATTCGAGGCTGTCTGGCAAAATTCGAAACCTGCATGAAATACAAATACAACTGATGCTTCCCGACACTGAATTCGGGAAACAGGGCATGTCTTTTTTGCATTTTTAAACGCAACATGGACGGAGAGTTCTTCTCGGAAAGCACTTTTCTGAAACGACCTTTCTCCGTACGGGCGGTTTCAAAAAATCCGCTTAAACGGGTCAGAGAAAGGCTACTGCAGATCCCCACGTCCAGCTTCTTGAACGGTTCGTACCAAGTCCGCACATCCCGATCTTTTTCATATTGGCTGGTGTGTAACCAAGAGTAAAACGCGGGAAGGTCAAAGCTGCAGGTTCCAGACGCTACGCTGCTGCGTCTTCTAATGGCCTCCCGCAAATGATGCTCCTCATCCACACGGGATGTAGAGAACTCGTTCACCTGTTTTCGAGCTTCAACAAGTGCATTTAATTGTTGGAAAATTTTTCCCCGGTCGGCTTTTTCGATTTCGCTGTATTTTTGCAGACTATCGGCCTGATCTTGTAGAGCAACAAGCAAAGTATTTTTGATGTTGTTGTTGGCAACCAATGAAGACAACTCCTGTAGAGCTTTGATGGTTTCCAGTTCCAGGTTTTTATAAGCCATAAGATTTTGCACCGCTTTTTGCAGATATTCATAGCGTAAAAAAACGCGCACCTTCGGATCAACCGGGCACTCAAAAATCAGGGGTTCAGAGACCATTGCACACAAAGCGAATGCTATGTTAACCGGTTCTGTTGCGTTGATTGGCAGGAAGTTCCATCACTGGCCAGGGAATACGCAAATACGCAGCTGCCACTATTTGCGTTTTGTGAAAAAATTTCCAACAGAGGATTTAGGCGGAAACACCTGGAGAAGGTACCTTGGTCTAAGGAAAATCTGCTTTATCCGATGATTTTGGCTGGTCTGCAATTTTTGATTTTTTTGCCTGCCAGGAATCCAAAAAACAAGCATCAGACGCGAAACAAACCGTTTTTTCCCAACGCCGGTTTCTTTATAGTTACTCTCGTTCATTGGATAATACACTCTGCCTGCGCAGGCTCCAGTAATTGCTTCCTGGGTCTGAAGCAATTTACCAAAACAACGGAAACCAGAACGCGTTGGGGGGGGCTCCTGAAAAGCCACCGGCAACAAACTTTTTTGAAGCCGGGCACTCGCTTCATCACGCGGACACACCCCTCTCGCATACACTCGGAGCTTCTTCCGATTTCCGGTCCGCCGCCCCTCGTTCAACGAGCGGTGGTGTAATTTCTACGACACGGCATCCTAATCATAAATCAGAATTTCCCGAGTGGTGTAACTTCCCGACGTTGCGGGAATAACAAGGGAAATTCAGAGAGGTCCCAGCCGGAAAATGCTCAGTGCCAACCTCTCGGAAGCCGTTTTCGGGGCGGGGTCAGCAGGGTGTAAAAATTCAAGTTGGCCATCAAGATGGCGACTTTAATGGCATTTATTTGATTCCAGGCAGCTGCGCCACACTGGGCTCATCGGTCGTGCCAGTGCGCAGGAAGCGCCTGAAAACCGCCGGTATTGATTCCTGCAAACGGGGATTGGCAGATGATGCGGGGACAGTTCAACAGCAAATAAATCCCAAAAACCTCGTCATTACTTTCCACTCCTGAGCTCCCGGTTACTCATCAACTGTTCATGAAGCCGCCGAACCCGCAAGTGGAGTTTCGCCAGTCCACCGTCGTTTTCTATCACAAAGTCTGCAACTTTCAACCGCTCACTGCGACTTGCCTGAGCACGCAACATCGCCAAAGCTTCCTCTTTGCTACATTGATCCCGCCGACACAGCCGCGTGATTTGCGTGGTTTTCCTGCAATCCACAACCACTGTTTTTTCGGGCAAATCCGTCATCCGGCTTTCGAGGAGCAAAGGAATCACCAGCACGCAGTAAACCGAATCAAAACCAGCGATGATTTCTTCCATCCGGGCACGCACCAGGGGATGGCAGATCTTTTCCAATTCACGCCTGCGTATCGGATCGGCGAAAATTATTTGCCGCAGACGACGCCGATTGATGTTTTGTTGTGCATCAAGCACTTCGGAACCAAACAGCGACTTGGCTTTGAAGTAGGCTTGTGTGCCTGGTTCAAGCAGCGATCGTGCCACGACATCGGCATCAACAGTCGGAACTCCGAAAGTGCGAAAAACTTTTTCAGCTTCGCTTTTGCCAGTCGCCACTCCGCCGGTCAGCCCCAAACGCATCATGGGAAAAAATACTGTGTGAAAAACTCTTGAGGAAAGGCGACAAGATACACGCCACCGGCTACGGACAGCCACGGACCAAAAGGAACCGCTTCGCCACGCCTGATTTTTCCCCTTCCAAGCTGAAAAAGGTTCACACCAAGACCGGAAAGAGAAGCTATTAGAATCAACCCTGGCAGAGCCTGCCAACCAAACCAGGCACCAAGTGCCGCCAAAAACTTCGTGTCGCCGTGCCCGAGTCCTTCTTTTTTAGTGACCAGTAAAAACACCCAAAATACCAGCCTGAATGTCGCATAGCCTCCGATTGCTCCGAGGATGGCAGATTCAGGCGGCACAAACATGGCAAAACTGTTGACCAGCAACCCGACCCAAAGCAACCCAAAAGTCAGTTCATCAGGCAGAATGTGATGCTCCAGATCAATGAATGCCAGGCAGATCAAAGTCCACCCCATCAACAATGCCGGCAGTAAAAGCACTGACCAGCCAAAAGATGCGGCGAGCAGAACTGTCACACACATGCCAAGCAATTCAACGACTGGATAACGCCGGGAAATTTTTGCACCGCAAAAACCACACCGGCCACGCAGAAACACAAAACTGAATACAGGAACCAGATGCTTGAATTCAAGCGTCGCGTGGCATGCCGTGCAATGTGACCCCGGCTTCGACAGCGTCAGTGACTTTTCATAGTCCGAGACAATATTTTCACCCGGCTCGTGGTCACTCCAACGAGCGGCGAGTATCCGTGGCAGCCGCCAGATGACCACGTTCAAAAAACTGCCGATTACCAGACCAAACACGGCCATGGGCACCAGGAGCGCCAGGTCTGGAAAGTGCAGTCCTGCCGAACCAGGACCAGAGAACAGTGCGAATACATCCATGCCGATGCCCGCGTCTTAAAAAAAGTAGTGGACTGAAAAATACATGCCGAAGGAAAGCTTAAAGGAAATGCCAGAGCTTTTCCGCTGAAATCTCATCTTCCGACGGTGACTGCACCCCTGCACAATGGCAACGGGGGCTCACCACCGTTTTTCCAGCTCCCAGCCACGGTCCTTGCGAAGGTTTGTACAAACAAAAAATTCCGCCGTTTCAACGCATGCCAATCCCTTGCCCCCGGTTTTGGCAGGCAACATGCCCCGACGTGCCCGTGTTTGCAAAGGCGAGATGGATTGGGCTAAAGCGCAAACCCCAGGCTAAAAATCGGCATATACATACTGACAACAGTCCAGCCAACCAGAACTGAAACCACAATGACCATGACAGGCTCCAGGATTTGCGTGGCGAGTCTGGCGTAATCCTGAATTTTCTGTTCATAATGTTTTTCGATATGACCGAAAACCTTGTCCAGTTTTCCGGAACTTTCCCCGATAGCAACCATTTTTTCTACAAAAGGCGAAAAAAATGCCGTATCGCTGATGGCTTTATGCAGACGGACACCGCGTAACACATCCTCGCCCAAGCATTCCAAAGCCGCCCGGTAGTGAAGATGGTGAGCAGTGGTCGGCAACCAGGCCAGGCTTTTTCCCAATGGCATCCCTGATTTGCATATCAAGTGCATGCAGGTAGCGAATTCGTAATAAACAGTCGCCCTCTGGAATGTGCCGACTCCTGGCAACCGCCACACCAGGGATGTCAGATGCCATCTCAGCAGCCAGTGTTTTTTGCACAGCAACCAAAGTCCAAAAGTCAGCATTGCAAGAGCCAGCAGAACCCAGACTCCTTCCTGCACAACAAAGTGGGCAATCTCCAAGGTCAGACGAGTGTGCGCCGGGAGTTCGGCGCCAAAACTGTCATAGATTTTTTCAAATTCGGGCACTATGACAGTAGCCAGAACCCAAATCACAAGCAAAGACACCACTATCAGCAGAGTCGGATAACTCATGGCTTGCAAAACATGTTTGCGCATTCGCGCATGTCTTTTACGTTGTGCAACCAGATGTTCCAGTATGGATTCCAAGTGGCCACTTTTCTCGCCAAGTTCAACCATGCGAGACAGAATTTCATTGCCACGGCCTAATCGCTGCTGAAAGCTTTCAGAAAGTGGTTGCCCTTTTTGCAAGTCAAATTGAACATGGGCGGCAAGCGCACGCGGGCGAGATTTCCCTCGTCCTTTTTGCATCAGCTCCAAAGCCTGTGAAAGAGGAATACCGGACTGAATGAAAGACAGCAACTGCTCCAGGAAAACAGTAATGTCAGCACCACTTGGAGTTGCCGGTGAAAAAAAACCGTTGAACATTGTCTGGATCAACCCCAGGCTAATTTCCTGGCTTGCGTACAGTGCGCCTGTGGCGAATGCTCGCGGAGAAAGGCTTGACCGGTCTCGAGTGACCGGCTGGTTTAACACCTGGTGTGAGGAAAGCGGGAGCTGCCTGAGCGCGGGGACGGAACCAGCCATCCCGACACAGATAACCCGAAACTCCGCCAGATTGGTGCATTAAACTTCTTTTCTCGCTCTCATCAAACTTCCAAATTTCGGAAAACGTGCCCTAAGCCCACCGCGCGGGACAACAACAAAGCATTTCAGGATTTCGCCACTTGCCGAAGCATATCGCTTCATTGCTGGCTGTCGTTGATGCTCGCTTAACGGCAGCTTGACGGCAAATATTTTTTTTCCAGACCATTGGTGGTCGCCGGCGCACAGTCCCACTTCAAGGAAGTGTTGTTGTTGGTCGGTGTGGCAGTAAGCGAGATTTTTTTACCCTCGCTGTCGGCACTGACCCCGGCTGACAAGATCATGGTAATGATGCTTCCGTCAACGCTTTTTTCATATTCAAGTCCAGAAACATAGCGGGTAACTACAGTGCTGATCCCGGCTTCATCAACATCGTTTGGAAAGCGAGCGTTGCTGATATAGAACTCCGAAACCGATATTTTCGCGGAGGAGGCCAGCTGCAGGGCTTCGCTGACTTTGGCCCTGATGGTATAATCGAAGTATGCTGGGACAGCCAGAGAAGTTAGAATCCCAACAATTGCCACAGCAACCATCAACTCAATCAGGGTGAATCCGTTTTTTCGCTTGGCCATTAGTTTCTCATTGAACAAATTGCATTCTGTAGCAATGAATACATTGGCTTTGCGAGATCTAGACAAACGGTTGTATTCGGTGTGCCTGCGGCTGGCAGCATGAGCGGGAAAATACACATCGCATTGGCGCAACAGAATTTTCTCGTTGGCGACGTCGAAAAAAACCTGGCAAAAATTGTTCGTTGTACACAACTGGCAAACCGCCAGAAAAAAGTCGACCTGGTCATTTTCCCAGAATTATGTTTGACCGGCTATCCTCCTGAAGACTTGCTTTTCCGCCGGGATTTTCTTGAGCAGGCACGCCATGCCCTTACTCGCCTGCTGGCAACCAGCGTCAACACTCCCATCATTGTCGGCGCACCCCGCCTGCATGGCGAGAAGCTGTACAACAGCGTGTTTTATCTGGCCGGAGGCAGAATTGTCGCCTACTGTGACAAACAGCATCTTCCCAATTACACCGTTTTCGATGAAAAGCGTTATTTCAGTGCCGGGAGTGGCCACTGCATAACAGAAATCGCCGGAGTGCGTTGTGCCCTGTTGATTTGCGAGGATGTCTGGTTTCCAGGCCCGGCGGCAGAGGCTCGAAAAAACGGCGCGGAAATACTGCTCAGTTTGAATGCCTCCCCTTTCCACGCGGGAAAACAGGAAATCAGGGAAAAGCTGCTGGAACAGCGGGCATCGGAAGCGCAGCTCCCTTTGATTTATGTGAATCAGGTCGGTGGTCAGGATGAACTGGTTTTCGACGGTGATTCCTGTGTTTACGATGATCTTGGGCTTTGCCGGTTCCGGGCGCCGAGTTTCGAGGAGATCGTTGCCGATGTTTTCATTGAAAACGGAAGGGTGGCCGGCGAAGCACTCGGCAGCAAACGCCTGTCCGACGCGGAATTGCTCTGGCTGGCACTGGTGAACGGTTTGCGGGACTACGTGCTGAAGAATGGTTTTCGGAAAGTTGTGCTTGGCCTGTCCGGCGGCATTGACTCGGCCCTGGTGCTCGTCCTGGCAACGGAGGCTTTAGGTGGCGATAACGTCACCGCAGTCATGATGCGTTCGCGCTTCACATCGCCCGAGAGCCAGGAAAGCGCCCGTCAACTCGCTGAAAACATGAGGGTTGCTTATCACGAACTGGAAATCGATGGCATCTTCGCAGAATTTATGGCGCAATTGCAATCAATCTTAGGCACCTCTCCCGCGGACACCGCCGAAGAAAATCTGCAGGCACGTATCCGCGGCAACCTGTTAATGACAATCGCAAACAAACGGCATGAAATGCTTTTGGCGACCGGAAATAAAAGTGAGATGGCGGTTGGTTACTCCACGCTTTATGGCGACATGGCGGGCGGCTTTGCCCCACTCAAAGACATTACAAAAACCCGCGTCTACGAACTGGCAAAATACTGTAACCGAAACGGTACCTGCATCCCCGAATTCATTATTCAGCGTCCCCCCACAGCAGAGTTGGCGAAAGGGCAACTGGATCAGGATACCTTGCCGCCTTACGAAGCTCTGGACGCAATCATTGAACATTTCGTGGAACTCGGTGTGTCTGCTGAAAATCTTACGACGCAGGGCGTGACACCGACGGTCGCGAGGCACATTCAGAAAATGATTCTCGCCAGCGAACACAAACGCCGGCAGGCCGCGCCGGGCACGAAAATCACCGACCGCGCTTTCGGCAAAGACCGACGTTATCCGATCACTTCCGGATTCAACCCCTAAGCCGGCAACCGCGCCAGCGGCTACTGCTCACTTAAAACGTCTTGTAACCTTTTTCTAAACTCTTGTTCTTTTGGATCACCAGTAAAACTAGACCAAATTGCTTCTTTTGCTGCACTTGAAAGAAACTCCCAAGTTACCTCTCCACTCTCTATCAAGCTGATGAGTTGCTCTTGAGTATCGTAAAGCCTGATATCATAGGTTTTTTTATGGTATACGCTATACAAATCATACGCTAAATTTTCTTCTACATCGTAAGCCTTTACAGATGAAACTCCTATTCTAGCTCCCGTAGTCGGAATAAGTTCCATATAAGTAAGCGTAGCAGTAGGAAAAATACCACATTTGGGGTGATTTTTCTTTAATCTATCTTAATCATTATAGCGACGCTTAAACTTATTCCAATCATCATCCGTTCTTATCTTTCGTAGTTGACGCTCTGTTTCTTCCATCAAGCTCATGGCGGCTTTTTTGCTTCCACATAGCCTAACATCTTTGTCTATATTGGCTCTATTTTTATAACGATAGTATATCCTCTTGTCTTCTGCCCAAACGGGAAAAACGCAAGTACTCCAGAGATAAGGTAACTAAGATTAGAAAATGTACTGAGCGATACAATAGGTTCATTCGGTGCCTCTATAAAAAATGCCGTGGCATTTATGTTTAAAAACTGTACACAATTAACTTGTATACATTTAATACAATGCATTGCCCCAAAAGGCAGGCCTTTGCATTTCCATAATTATAATTCAACGGACTGTTCACCTTGAGGGCTAAATACGGTACTGACAAGTTAACTTCTCGACCCAAGAAAATTCAGGTAAATTTTACCCTTTCAAGCAGTTGCAATTTTCCAGGACACAAAAGCACGCATTCGAAGCAACCGGTAATTCTTCGCAGAAATTAGATGACGTCCCAGGTTGAATAAATTACAGACAGAAGCATGGACACTCAAAAAACGTTGCGCTTGCAGTATCGATTTGAATTTGCGCATTCCCCGCTCTCGAACCCGCGTCGATTGGTGCGATAACTCTGCCCGGTTATTTGCATGCTGCGACGTATCGTGAATTGAATCGGGGACCAGTTCTCGATGTGCAACACCATAGCTTCTCAATTTATCGGTTACCATCCTTCTCGGTTCGTTGCGATGTATTTTCAACAATCGCTTAAAGAATCGTTTGGCCGCAGCACCGTCCCGACGTCTCTGGAGAAACACATCTACGGCCTCACCATCCTGATCGACTGCCCGCCAAAGGTAGTTTGGCTTCCCATCAATTTTTATAAATACTTCATCAATGAAGAAGGTATCACCATACCCCTGATGTTTTCTTTTCAACCTGGCGACATATTTTGGCCCAAATTTATTGCACCACAAGCGAATAGCCTCGTAACTAACATTTATTCCACGCTCTGCTAATAAATCTTCTATGTCACGATGGCTGAGGTTAAATCGGAAATAGAGCCATACTGCAAACTGGATGATTTCTGATGGAAATCGGTATCGTTTGTATATTTTTGGTTTATTCATCCGGAAATTATCGCCGAACTACAGTTAACTTGTCGATACCGCAAAAATGAGTACCCAGAATGTTGTGGCGCAGCCATGAAATCGAACTCGATCGGGAAAAGCAGATGATTTCCTTCCTGATTTCATATTCTGAAAACCGTTATTTTCAGTTTTTATGACCAGGAAAAATTATGGTGCTGAGTCGTATTGGCGGCCTGGGATGATCTCTCAAGCGGAAAATGACAATCAAGCCTCGCCAAAAACATCAAAATGCGCATGGCTGACACGGGGGCATCTTCATGTTCAGACGGCAGCATTTCACAAGAAATTCAACCAGAACAGAAAAGCAGAAACACGCATAGTGCATTCTCTTCAGAAATTTTTCTGGACCGGCTTCCAGCCACCAAAAACCGGAACGAGTCTGATTGTTTGCGACAAAATCAGCCCGCTTTTCCGTGTTGTCTCTGGGACATATCAGTCACCACACAATATCTCGACGACTTTGCGCTCGGTACGCACATTCAAAATCGAGCAGCATCTTTGGTTTGCCGGAGAGAGGAATTGAACCCCCAACCTTCGCATTACAAGTGCGCTGCACTACCGTTGTGCTACCCCGGCAGGGAAAGCGTGAAGCCGAGAGTATAAATGGTCTAGAGTTTTGTCGTGGCCATGAGCACCGCGGACACAAGCGCCCCAGTCGATGGCGTGACAGACATGTTCGTAAAAATGGCAACATCACGTGACATCGCCTGCCCGGAAGTCGTTTTTGAATGCCCGGCTTCGCGACCCTTCGCCCCAATCGACCAATCACAAATCTTGACAAATAAACACGCTGGTGTCGCCGACGAAAACAAAAAGCAACTATTTGCAAAAGCTTCCAACAAACCACCCTGGCCAGAGCTCAAGAAGCTGACCGCTCCGAAGCGTTCATATGCCCGTTGAATAATGGTTGCTCGAGTTCCTGAACGACCGTTCCGACACTCGAAAGCGGTCACGAAAGCAAATCAGGAAAGAGGAGATGAGCCAAAAAAAGCCAAAATGAACTCGGCCTGGAGGAACTCCGCTCACCGTCAAAAGACTCTCCTGTGCAGGGCCAGGCTTGTTACACTGCAAAAAATATAGAAAACTTGCCCTAAAGATCAGAGACGAAACCCATTTGGGAAGTCAGCTGCCCACTTTGCGCAAAGAACATTTTCCGAGAATTCGCGGGCAATCTGGAGTTCAGCCGAACTGCCCGCAAAGCAGACCAGCCTGGCTTTCTGTTGGCACGGAATTTCACCCGTGGTCACGTATGTTCAAGTCGGGCTGCCGAGCTTTTGCCAGTATTTACAACTGGTTTCCGCAGCAACGAGATCCGTGATGGTTTCCCGCCGCCGAATGAGAAAGTCTTTGCCATGGTGGATGAGCACTTCGGCGACTCTTGGTCGGGTGTTGTAGTTGTGGCTCAACACAAAGCCGTAGGCTCCTGTAGAAAGTATTGCCAGGAGATCGTTTTTACCCAGTGAAAGCCTTTGTTCCCAAGCTAAAACATCGCTGCTTTCGCAAATCGGGCCGACCACATCCCAGATTTTTGCTTCGACTTCCCGACCTTCCTGGATCACAAGCACCGCGTGTTTTGCTCCGTAAAGGGCCGGACGCATGAATTCGCTCATTGCCGCGTCGACAATAGCGAAATTTTTTGTTTCCCCCGCTTTGAGATGCAACACGCGCGTCAACAGCAACCCGGCGTCACCCACTATCGCTCTTCCAGGTTCTATGAGAATTCGATATGGCCTGTCGGCAACCGCGCGCCGAATTTCGGCAACGAAATGTTGTGGTTCAGGCGGCGACTCATCCAAGTAGCGGATACCCAGTCCGCCGCCAAAATTCAGGTCGGGAAATACGATGCCAGCATCGTGCAACTCGTCAGCGAGCGTCACCATACGGGTGAAAGTGGTTCTGAAAAGTTCCAGGTCATGAATTTGCGAACCGACGTGACAGCTCAGTCCCTTTAGTCCCAGATTCGGACTTGCAGCGGCGCGTTTGATGAGCACCTTTGCTTGGGCAATTGAAACTCCAAACTTACTGCTGTGCCCACCAGTCGAAATAAAGGCATGTGCTCCGGCCTCCACATCCGGATTGACGCGGATAGCAATCGGTGCCTTTCGTGCCTTTTTAGCGGCGATCGTTTCCAGCAGGTTTAACTCCGACCGGGATTCCACATTGAAGCAGGCAATTCCGAAGTCCAGCGCGGCGGCTGTTTCAGTCGCGGTTTTGCCAACGCCGGAAAAAACGACTTTGTCCGGGGCGGCACCAGCTCGTATAACCCGGGCCAGTTCGCCCCCGGACACGATGTCAAAACCGCTGCCCAACCGCACCAGCTGCGCAAGGACTGAAAGATTGGAACAGGCTTTGACGGCAAAGCACACCAAATGGCCAGCACCATTGAACGCTTCATCAAATGCCCGCCAGTTGTGTTCCATGGTTGCCCACGAATAGACATAAAGTGGGGTGCCGTATTTGTCGGCAAGTCCCGCCAGTGGAAGCCGTTCAAACAGCAATCCACAGGGACTTTTTTCAATATGCCGCATCGGAAACAGAGACGGCTCCTGCTGTTTTTTGTGTTTTGTCATGTCTGGCATCGGCACCCGGCAAATACAGATCGCCTGTTTGCCCGCAGGAGCAAAGCAAAAACACCAGGGCAGGCCAGGTTCTTCGGGCACCTTTCAAGAGCCCTGCAGCAAAGAGAAAAAGCGAGGTTGCCGGCCGGCAACCCGCCACCATGACATCGGATGGCAAAGAAGCCTCTTGCCTTATGGCCGCATTGAAAGGGTGCGGGCAATCTGCCATCCGATCATCCTGCGTGGGCTGACCACATGGCCTGCGGCACCAGGAACTACGGGACAGACTCACGACGACACTTTGTTTTGGTAATCGCACAGGTCGTTGATCAGGCATGCAGGGCACTCTGGTCTGCGTGCGGTACATACGTACCTGCCGTGCAAAACAAGCCAGTGATGTGCATTTCTGAGATATTCGGGTGGCACTCGGCGCAACAGCCCATCTTCCACTGCGCGCGGATTTTTTCCAGTCGCAAGCCCGGTGCGGCATGCCACACGAAAAATATGCGTATCAACCGCCACAGTGGGCTCTCCGAACGCGGTATTCAACACCACGTTAGCAGTTTTTCTGCCTACGCCCGGAAGTTTTTCCAGCTCGCCCCGCGTGTTGGGAACTTTTCCTTTATGCTCCGCCACCAAAATGCGGCAGGTGGCAATAATGTTCCGCGCTTTGGTGTTGAACAGTCCGATCGTCCGGATGGTATTTTTCAGCCCGCTTTCCCCAAGCTTTAACATGGCGAGCGGTGTGCGCGCCATTGCGAACAATCCCTTGGTTGCCCTGTTGACGCTGATGTCTGTGGCCTGCGCCGAAAGAATGACCGCCACCAGCAACTCGAATGGAGACCGGTAATTCAATTCTGTTTTCGGTTCCGGATTGGCATTTGCAAAGCGGACAAAAAGCGTTTTTCTTGCAGCTGCGTTCACTGTTCGCTGGATTGCCTTGCAAGCCGTTCCTTCATGGCCTCGCGCGCTTCTTCAAAAGCTGATTTCTCGCGTGCTGCACAGTCGGCCAGCCGCCGGAACATGGCGAGCGGCGTGCGCGCCATTGCGAACAATCCCTTGGTTGCCCTGTTGACGCTGATGTCTGTGGCCTGTGCTGGAAAGAATGACCGCCACCAGCAACTCGAATGGAGACCGGTAATTCAATTCTGTTTTCGGTTCCGGATTGGCATTTGCAAAGCGGGCAAAAAGCGTTTTTCTTGCAGCTGCGTTCACTGTTCGCTGGATTGCCTTGCAAGCCGTTCCTTCATGGCCTCACGCGCTTCTTCAAAAGCTGATTTCTCGCGTGCTGCACAGTCGGCCAGCCGCCGTCGTCGCGCCAGCAACCTGTCTTTGGCGGCAGCGAGTGTTTCCTTGGCAAGCACCGTGTTTTGGGGTTCCATGACAATACAGTCCACTGGACACTTTGGCACACACAACTCACACCCCACGCAGGCTTCTTCCAGCACTTCATGCAGCCAGCCATGGGCACCGGCGATGGCATCAAAAGGGCACGCTTTAAGGCACAGTGCACAACCAATGCAATCTTCCGGAACAATGCGTGCCAGGGCCATTGGAATATGACCGGAAAAGCGGTCGCGCAGTAGCGAATTGCTCACGTGATTCGCGCGCCTGGCTGAGCTCCACCATCAACCCCGAGCAAGAAAACCTCATCGTCACCCGCGGCCAGAACCATCCCTTTGGAAACTCCGAAACGCATTTTTTTCGGTTCCAGATTAGCAAGATAGACCACCAGTCTGCCTTCCAGTTCGGCCAGACTGTAGTGTTTTTTGATGCCGCTGAAAACAGTTTCGGATTCGTTTTCCCCCAAATCAAGCGTGAGCTTGAGCAGACGGTCTGCTCCCGGCACTTCCTCGGCACGAACCACTTTGGCGACACGCAGATCCAGTTTGGCAAAATCGCCTATAGCAACGGTTTTCCGGGTTTCAGCAACTTCCTGCCCGGCCACATCAATCTCTTTCTCACCAGTGGATTCTGCGACCATTGCCGCAATGATTTTGTGATCCACCCGGTGCATCAATGGCACGAATTTGCCGACCCGGTGTCTGCCTGCCTGGCAACGCAGTGAATCGGTCAAGACAAAGCGCATTTGCAAATACTTTTCCGCACGTTCACAAAGGTTCGGTAAAACCGGACGCAACAGAGCCACCAGGAAAGCAAAAAGTATCAGAGCATGTCCACAAACGTACTGCCAAAGATTTTTGTAGGAACGCAACTCACTGTCTTCAACTGTTTCCAGGGCCTGCGGATTGGCATACCAGCGCCAGGGTTTCCAAGCGTCCAGCCAGCGGTTTACCTGGTCGGCAAAGCTCATGATTTTGCGCATTGCACGAGAGTACTCCAGAGATTCGTAAGCTTCGAGCACTGACCTTCGGGTATCTTCCATTTCTGCAATAAAACCGTTTTTCCCACTGCTGATTCGGGAGGACAAGATACCGGCACCTGACGCGGAAGCAAAATAGAGGTCATGTATCCGTTCATGCGTGGCCTGCTGATGCTCAAAAACAATTTCGTCATCGCAACGTTCTGCCACATAATGCGCACAGCGACTGGCAATATTCACCAGTTTGCCGACCAGGTCACTGTTGACGCGCTTCACGAAATCGTCAAGGTTAAAGTCAACGTCGCCGACATCGCTATTGAGTTTGCAGGCAAAGTAATAGCGCAAATACTCAGCATCTTTTACGTGGCGAAGATAACTCCGGGCGGTAATAAAAGTGCCGCGAGACTTGGACATTTTTTTTCCGTTCACGGTCAGAAAGCCGTGACAATGGATAGCACTCGGCACCCGGTATCCAGAACCCATCAGCATGGCAGGCCAAAACAGGGTGTGGAAATAGGCGATGTCCTTGCCAATGAAATGATGCAGCTCCGTGTTGTTTTGCTCCTTGGCTTCCCAGTAATCTGCAAAGTTCGGTCTGTCTTCGCCGGTTTGGGTAGCGCAAAAGGCTTGAAAAGCCGCTATATAGCCAATTGGAGCATCCAGCCAGACATAAAAATACTTCCCGACCTGCCCGGGAATTTCAAAACCGAAATAAGGAGCGTCACGTGATATGTCCCAGTTTTTCAGTCCATCTTCAAACCATTCTCTCAGCTTGTTGCGAACGGCATCTTGCACATCGGCCTGTAACAACCACTTGCGCAACTTCTCAGTGAACTGGTTCAAGCGAAAAAACAGGTGCGTGGATTTTCTGCACACCGGCGGCTGGCCACTGAGAACCGAAAGCGGAGATTTCAGTTCTCCGACCCCAAAGGTTGCCCCACAAACTTCGCAACAGTCACCGTATTGATCAGGGCTGTCGCAACGCGGACAGATACCGCGGACATAACGGTCGGGAAGAAACATTTGTGCTTTTTCGTCGTAAGCCTGAACAATTTCCTGACTGACGATGTGTCCGGACTGACAGAGTTTTTGGTAAATATCCGTGGAAATTTTTCGGTTTTCTTCCGAGTGGGTAGAGTGGTAGTGGTCAAAGGAAATCTGGAAATCGGCGAAATCCACCTGGTGTTCCGTGCTGTATTTCGCGATCAAGACCTCCGGCGAGACTTTTTCCTCCCTGGCTTTGAGCATGATCGGCGTGCCATGCGCGTCATCGGCGCAAACGTAGAAGCAACTGTTGCCCGAAAGGCGCTGAAAACGCACCCAGATGTCGGTTTGTATATACTCAAGCATGTGCCCCAGGTGCAGTGACCCGTTGGCGTACGGTAAAGCACTTGTGACCAGGATTTTCCTTGCGGGATTTTTCATCTGTGAATGTGGCGACTGACAGGCAGTGCCCTGATTGTATATGAAAGTTTACTGGTTGCCGGCGGGAGAAAACCAAAAAAACAAAGTGCTCTATACTTCACGTGGCGGGTTTGGCTTTTTAGCAATGGGCTTGCTTGTTGTCATCCCAGACCGGCAAGTTTTCACGTCGCGATGACCGCAGAAAAAAATCAAGCCATTGAGCAAGTGCTGAAATCGGTTTATGACCCGCACACCGGTAAAGACTTTGTTGCCAGTGGTGCTGTGCGGGAAATCAAATGCGAAGACGGCACAGCCAACATCAACATTGTGCTGGGCTACCCCGCTGCTTCCTGCCGCGAGAATTTCAAGGCATTGATTCGCAACGCGGTGCAGGCATCCGGACACGCCAGTGAAGTGAAAGTTTCCCTGAATTGGGACATTCAGTCACACACGGTACAGAAAAGTCTGAAGCCTTTGAAATCCATTAAAAACATTATTGCGGTTGCTTCCGGCAAAGGCGGAGTTGGAAAATCAACCACTGCCATTAATCTGGCACTGGCCTTGTCTGCTGAAGGTGCGAATGTGGGAATTCTGGATGCTGACATCTACGGACCCAGCCAACCAACCATGCTGGGTGTAAAAGTCCGGCCGGACACCAAAGATGGCAAGACTTTGGAGCCTTTGGAGAACCATGGTATCCAGGGAATGTCGATCGGTTTTCTCATTGATGAAACCACACCGATGATTTGGCGCGGCCCAATGGTCACCCAGGCACTGGAACAACTTTTAAGCGACACCAACTGGCGCGATCTGGATTACCTGGTGATTGACTTGCCGCCCGGTACCGGCGATGTGCAATTGACGCTTGCGCAAAAAATCCCGGTGAGCGGGGCAGTCATTGTAACCACGCCACAAAACATTGCTTTACTCGATGCCCGCAGAGGAGCAAAGATGTTTGAAAAAGTCGATGTTCCGATACTGGGGATCGTCGAGAATATGAGCACCCACATCTGTAGCCAATGCCATCATGAGGAACCCATATTCGGTACCGGAGGCGGCGCCTTGCTGGCGGAAGAGTACGGGATGCAGCTCTTGGGCAGTTTGCCGCTTGACCTCAGCATCCGAGAGCAAACAGACAGTGGCCGGCCCACGGTCGTTGCCGACCCTGCGGGAAAGATTGCTGCCATCTACAAAGAAATCGCCAGAAAGGTTGCGGCGCAGCTGGCGGGCAGGCGTAAAGATTATTCAGCCAGATTTCCCAAAATCGTGATTGAAAACACTTAGTGCACGCCTGAAATTGTTGCCTCTGAACATAGATCTGGGAACTTGGGATGTCGATAAAACCTGACCACTGGATACGAAAGATGGTGGAACAGCACCGCATGATCGAGCCTTTCCACGCTTCCCAAATCCGCAGTGAGGGGGGAACCAAAGTCATTTCTTATGGTTCCTCGAGTTACGGTTACGATGTGCGATGCAGCGAAGAATTCAAGGTTTTTACCAACATCAATTCCACAATCGTGGACCCGAAGCAGTTTGATGAACGCAGCTTTGTTGACGTGAAAGGGAAGGTGTGTATCATACCCCCGAACTCCTTCGCGCTGGCCAGCACGGTTGAGTTTTTTCGCGTGCCACGTAATGTTCTGACTTTGTGTGTGGGCAAATCGACCTATGCGAGATGTGGCATCATAGTCAATGTGACACCGCTTGAACCTGAGTGGGAGGGCCGTATCACTTTGGAGTTTTCAAACACAACTCCTCTACCGGCGAAAATTTATTCAGGGGAAGGAGCAGCACAGGTTTTATTTCTGGAAAGCGATGAAATTTGCGAAGTGTCATATGCAGATCGCGAGGGGAAATACCAGCGGCAGTCGGGGGTGACCCTGCCGCGTTTGTAGTTTGGTGAAACCGAACAAACAATATGGCAATAACAAACAATATGGCAATAAAAAAAGGAGACAGTTATATGCGATTAGTGATTGCAATCATCCAGCGGGACAAGCTGGACGAAGTGAAAAGAGCCTTGGCACAGGCCGAAATTCGGGGTATGACCGTCACTGAGGTCAAAGGGTTCGGTTTGCAGGGGGGGCGGACCGAGAACTACCGAGGAGCCACGTATGTTGTCGATCTGTTACCCAAGACGAAGATTGAAATTGCGGTCTTGGAGGAACAGGTGGAATCGGTGATTGCTACGATTACGAAGGCCGCGAGAACCGGGAATATCGGGGATGGCAAAATTTTCGTGTTGGCCCTTGAACAAACAATACGTATCCGTACCGGCGAAAGTGGCCACGATGCTGTTTAGATACTTTTTTACCCGGGAGATTTTCGTGAGGAATTTTTTTACAGTTTTACTGTTGGCGGCACCAACCTTATCTCAAGCCGAGGGAATTGACAGCGGTGATACCTCTTGGCTGCTGACATCTACGGCCTTGGTTTTGTTCATGACCATCCCCGGGTTGTCGCTTTTTTACGCCGGGCTGGTCAGAAGCAAAAATGTGCTGTCGGTTTTAATGCAGTGCTTCACGATTACCTGCATAGCAACGCTTCTCTGGTTTGCGGTCGGGTACAGCCTCGCTTTCACTGGGGGAGGCGCGCTGAACGACTTTTTCGGAGGATTCAGCAAAGCATTTTTTGCCGGTGTAGAGCGCGGAAGCCTTTCCGGAACGATCCCGGAAAGCCTTTTCATCATGTTCCAGCTGACTTTCGCCATCATCACACCAGCACTGATAATCGGCAGTTTTGCGGAAAGATTGCGTTTTCCTGCCATCCTGTTGTTCACCATCATCTGGTCCTTACTGGTTTATTTCCCGGTAGCGCACCAGGTCTGGGGCGGCGGCTGGCTTGCTGAAATGGGGTTCCTGGATTTTGCAGGCGGTGCCGTGGTGCACATGACTGCCGGAGTGGGCGCACTTGTTGCGGCCATCGTTTTAGGGCCACGCATCGGTTTCGGTAAATCGAATATGGCACCGCACAGCATGGTGATAACCATGGCCGGGGCCGGCATGCTTTGGGTTGGCTGGTTCGGTTTTAACGGCGGTAGCGCCATTGCCGCAAACGCCGATGCCGGCATGGCTGTATTGGTCACCCACATCAGTGCGGCCGCGGCTTCCATCTCCTGGATGTGCATGGATTGGTGGCGCTTCGGCAAACCGAGCGCGCTGGGCATTGTGACCGGAATGGTGGCTGGGCTTGGCAGCATCACTCCAGCTTCCGGCTTCGTGGGGCCGCTTGGTGCATTGATTATTGGCCTTGTCGCCGGTGCTGTATGTTTCACGGCAACGAATTTTCTTAAAGGAAAACTGAAAATCGATGATTCCCTGGATGTGTTTTCGGTACACGGAGTAGGAGGCTTTCTGGGCTTGCTTTTATTGGCCGTCTTCACCGCCACGGAATGGGGAGGCGTGGGGTTTCCCGAAGGCGGCGGGATCGGCGAACAGTTCAGCATCCAGCTGATTGGTGGTTTGTCGGTGCTGGCATGGACTGTGGTGGGAACCCTGGTCACACTTTTTATTGTGAAAGCCATTACCCCGCTACGCGCAAGTGAAACGGAAGAAGTGGAAGGATTGGATACCACGCAACATAACGAATCCGGTTACCACTTTTAGGAGCGACCCTGGGTCAAACGCGACCTTCCCAGGAAAATGGACCGTGCGTTTTCGCTTCACGCTCAGCTGACACCGGTACTTTGATGGTGCAGGTGGCGATCCTGCACCAAACTGGTCACCAGTCTGGAAGAGTGGCACGAAGACCCGCTCGGGAACAGGAACAGAGTTTTTCATACCACGACGCCCAGACAAGCCAAACGAAATGCGCAAATTTGTCTGGGCACTAAAAAGTTCGAGTTCGAGTGCTCAGTTCCGACCCATGCGTGAACAATCTTCTCCCAATCCATCAGGTGTTCTTCCTTCATTGGCCGATACTTTCCAGAAGTCTGGATCGCCGGATTCTGGTCTCTGATTCTCGTCCAGATATGTAAGCTCTCTGAGCGCTGGTACCTCGGCTGCTGTGCCCAACAAAATGCCTTGAGACAGGGGTGAATAGGTTCAGATAAATGTGAGACTCCGGCGGTTACTCTGCAGCCCGCGAAGATCATCGGGAACAAGGCGTGAGATTCATCCCTGACACCGGTCACTGCTAATTCCATGGGGGGCAGCGGTGTAAGTGTAAGTAGTGAGCTCGCCCCCCCCTCCGAGTGTTGGAAAGACTAAAAAACTTCATGAAAAAGGAGGGCTTCAAAAAAAACCTGGATGAAACCTGGGTGGTGGTGGACAGAGACGAGTGGACCGACGAACAGCTGGAAAAGCTCCACACATGGTCAGACGAGAAAGGAAAATGCGGCTTCGCTCTCAGCAACCCCAAATTCGAATATTGGTTGCTGTTGCACTTTGAGGAGGGCACTGAAATTGCGTCATCGAGTGCATGCAGCGAACGGCTGAAGAAACATCTTCCGAATTACAACAAGGGCATCAATCCCGCTGATTTCACCAGAGAAAAGGTGCTCGCGGCGGTCAAACGTGCCAAAATTCGCGACAAGCCGCCATGCTTGGACTGGCCACGCCGCATCGGTGGCACAACGGTCTACAGGCTGATCGAGAACATGCTCAAAGCCGACGACACACCATAGCCAACAACAACCAACGAGAACGAAACGATTTCAAGGCAAAAAACGCCTCGACCCGCAGCAAAGCAGTCAAAGTTCGCTATCGTGAATGAAAATCGATGGCCAGTGCCCCTCTCGGGACAGCTTGCGGCACAAAAGCCGACCCCCTTGGTTCGGGAGTGCCGGTGTGGAGCCATGCCCGAAACAGCAGTCCAGGAAACAGTGTCTGTATCTCATGACAGCCAGAGACAATCCCTTCGGATTCCAATTGCCTCCTGGAACCCGGAGACCTTTCTGTTTTCAGGCAATCGCAGCGGGAACCGAAATCATTTTATTCCTCAGTATCCCCAATTTTTCAATTTCGCACTCCACCACATCTCCGGGCTGCAAATACTCAGCCAGAGACAATCCCTTCGGATTCCAATTGCCTCCTGGAACCCGGAGACCTTTCTGTTTTCAGGCAATCGCAGCGGGAACCGAAATCACTTTATTCCTCAGTATCCCCAATTTTTCAATTTCACACTCCACCACATCTCCGGGCTGCAAATACTCAGCCAGAGACAATCCCTTCGGATTCCAATTGCCTCCTGGAACCCGGAGACCTTTCTGTTTTCAGGCAATCGCAGCGGGAACCGAAATCACTTTATTCCTCAGTATCCCCAATTTTTCAATTTCACACTCCACCACATCTCCGGGCTGCAAATACTCAGGAGGATTCCTGGTATAGCCGACACCGGCCGGTGTTCCGGTGGCAATGATGTCTCCGGCTTCCACTGCCGGGCTTTTTGAGAGCACTGCAATCACGGTCGCCACATTAAACAATTGGGAGGCGGTATTCGCGGACTGCTTGAGTTTCCCGTTCACACGGGAGCAGATTTCCAAATTTTGTGGGTCTGGAATTTCATCCCGGCTGACAATGCAGGGACCCATGGGGCAGGCCTTGGGCAGACTTTTCCCCAGGTAGAACTGGCGATGACGTTTTTGCAGATCCCGAGCACTGATGTCGTTAATTATCGTGTAGCCAAAAACGTAGTCGAGCGCGGTTTCGGGAGATATTTTGTGCCCGGGAATCCCGACGATCACGCCTAGTTCCACTTCCCAATCCATTTTGATGGAAATGTCCGGATCACAAGGAATGTCGTCTTCCGGTCCACAAACGCAACTGGCAGCTTTGCTAAACATGATGGGTGCGGATGGCAGGGGTTGCGTCAAAGCGGTGCCCGCGGTCTCGGCGATATGGTCACGGTAGTTCCAGCCCATGCAGATAATGTTTTTTCGCGGTCGGGGAACTGGAGACAACAGGCGTACTTTTTCAAATGGCAATCGGGTTTCATCATCCGCCCGATGCAGAAAATTCTGCAATTCGTCCAGCCCCCTTTCTCCTGCACAAACCAGGCTCAACATATCCGGGTAGCGAGACTGCCAGCGGTCGCTTAAAGCAGGCAAGCGGACAGAATCCGCATCCAGAATCCCGATGTGGGTTTTCTTGTCGAGTCGGCAACTAATCAATTTCATAAGCGGAACTCAATGGTCATGGTCGGCGTGCCCCAAAATGAAGCCCCGGTCTATCGCACCCGATGACAGACATCGTCTGCCGTCGGGCTGACCAAACTGGGCTATTATAAGTGGAGATGCCGGGCAACCTTGGCATCGCGTAGACCGTGCAGACCCGACATTCCAGTCTTCTAGTCCCGTTGCTGGTGCTTGTGTGTGCCGCGGACAGCCCTGCGCAGCCTCAAAATTTTTCGTTTCCGACTGTCGTAATCAGCGAAGTCACTGAAGCTTATTTGCGCAAAACACTGTGGTTCAACGCCAACGTCATCAGTCAGAATGACACGGTCTTGTCTTCCGAAAGTGTCGGGCGGATATTGGCAATAGCAGAAGTCGGAGACCGCTTTGTGGCGGGACAGGTCGTGGCGCGACTTGATGATTCCCTGCTCCAACGTGATTTGAAAGAACTCCGCGCCGATGTTGCCAGCAAGCAGTCCCGCGTTGATTTTTTGCAAAGTGAAACGAAGCGCCTGCGAAAACTGGCGGATGCAAACAATGCGTCGCTCAACAGGCTGGAAGAAGTGCAATCTGAGCTTGGTTCCGCTGTCAGTATGAAAGAAGCGGCACAGGCCCGGGTTTCGCGAACACGGGAAATCATTCGCCGATTGACAATCCTTGCACCATTTGCCGGTATCGTGACAAACCGTATGGCAGAACTAGGCGAGTGGATCAAAGAAGGTTCGCAACTGGTAGAAATCGTGAACCTGCAAAATCGGGAAATCCAGGCGTGGCTGCCTTTCCATGTATTGCCTTACGTGGCAAGAGATGTTCAATTGGCAATCGAATGGCGTGAACAGCGTCACTTGGTCACGGTGCGTGCCATCATACCGGTTGGCGCCGAAAAATCACGCCTCTTTGAAATCCGCATTGATCCCGGCGAAGCTCCTGTCCACGTCGGCGAACTTGTGCAGGTGGAAATTCCGGTTGAAGCCGCAAGGCAGGTGCTGATCGTGCCAGAAGACGCATTGGTTATTCGTCATGATGGCATCACGGTGTTTGTTGTGGACAAAGACATGAAAACCCGACGATTGGCGGTCACTCCTGGCTTGTCGGACGGCAGCGGCAACGTTGAAGTCACAGGAAATCTACAAGCCGGAGACAAAGTAGTGATTCGTGGTGGCGAACGACTGCGTAGTGGCGTCCAGGTCAGCTTGCAGAACCAGAACCCGGCACCCTGAACGCAACAAAAGCAGTCCTGGAAAATCCTGTTGCGGGATATGTAATCATCATCCTGGTTACGCTTTTCGGCACCATCATGGCATTGAATCTGCCGATACAGTTGACTCCGGACATTCAGAAACCGGAAATATCCATCACCACCAACTGGCGCTCCGCCACTCCCGAAGAAGTGGAATCGGAAATTATCGAGCCCCAGGAAAATGCACTTAAGGGCTTGCCTGGGGTGGAAAGAATGCTTTCCGAAGCGAGATTTGGCTCTGCCGTCGTCAGGCTGACTTTTGAGCTTGAGCACAACCTTGAGCGAGGGCTAATCGATGTGCTGAACCGCTTGAACAGCGTCTCCTCCTACCCATTTGATGCGGATGAACCGATTCTGAACACCGTTGGGGAAAGCACTCGACCGATCGCCTGGTTCCTGGTCACCCCGCTTCCCGGCAACACCAGAGACATTGAAAGCTACCGCCGTTTTGTTGAAGACAACCTCAAAGAGCCTATCGAACGCATTTCAGGGGTTTCCCTTTCCGAAATAAAAGGAGGCCTGGAACAAGAAGTGCGAATAACAATAAACCCTAACAAGGCTGCGAACTACCGGGTTCTGGTGCCGGAGTCCATGCTGAAAGTTGCGAAAAACGAGGACGCTTCCGGTGGCTTGAAAGACGTTGGGAAGCGTAGCTACACAATCCGCTTCAGCGGCGAATTCGAACCCGACGAACTTGAATCCATGATCTTGAAATGGCAGGACGGCCAGGCCATCAGCCTGCGCGATGTGGCGGAAGTCAAAATCGGTTTTGCCGACCGTAAAAGCTTTGTTCTCACCAACGAAGGTAACTCGATTGCTTTGAACGCCTACCGTGAACCGAACGTCAACGTGATTCAAGTCATGCAGCAACTGAAAAGCAAGATCTGGGAAATTGACGAAACCGTTTTGCGGTCCGCCGGCTTGACCATTGATCACTCTTACGATGAAACCATTTACATCAACAAAGCGATAGAACTGCTGGCAAGCAGCCTTTTGCTTGGAATTTTGCTGGCAATCAGCGTGCTTTGGCTGTTCATGCGTAGCATGCGCTCGACTTTGATTGTTTCCATAAGCGTGCCTGTGTCGTTGTTTGCCGCCTTGATTGTTTTGGAACTGTGCGGACGGACACTGAATGTCATTTCCCTGGCGGCTCTCGCTTTTGCCGTCGGCATGGTGCTGGATTCGTCCATTATTGCCATAGAAAACATTTCGCGACTACGCGCGGGTGGACGTTCCATGTTTGACTCCGCGCTTCAGGGCATAGCACAGGTCCAAGGGGCACTGGTCGCATCCACGGTCACAACTGTGGCGATTTTCCTGCCCATCATTTTGCTTAAAGACGAAGCCGGGAAATTGTTTGGAGATTTGGCAATAGGGTTGTCGTCAGCTATTCTCGCTTCTCTATTTGCCGCCTCGGTCATGGTGCCTGGTCTGGCCAACCGTTGGTTTGGAAAAGCCGTACTCACCGATCCATTTGAAAAAGTCTGGGAAAAACTGACCGTCGGGATCATGCGACTTACGGACGGCCGAAAGCGGCGGGTTGTCATCGTGTCTGCTCTGCTTTTTGTTCCCGCGGCACTGACTTATGCATTTCTTCCCAAAGCAGATTATTTGCCATCCGGCAACCGAGACCTGGTGTTCGGCTACGTCTTGTCACCACCTGGAATGAATCTCGAGACCATGGAAAAAGAAATGGGGGAGAGCGTTATCCGCAAAATCGGGCCGCATCTTTCAGGTGTAATCGAACCGAAAATAGAGCGTTATTTTTTCGTGGCTTTCGCGTCAGGTGCTTTCATTGGAGCGCGCGCCAGTGACCCCGAGAAAACCGCACAGCTGGTTCCGATCATCAACGGAATATTTGCAGATTTTCCCGACACGCTGGCATTTGCAAGTCGCGCTTCCCTTTTTACCCAAGGCGAGACTCGGGCAATTGACATCAATTTGCGCAGTCGCGATATCGATGCTCTGCTTGCGGCGGGGCGGGCTGGCTACGGCCTGATACAACAGGTTTTGCCCGGCTCAAGAATTCGCCCGCGGCCGGGATTGGAGCTCGCTTCACCGCAGCTTCTGGTTACACCACGTGATGAGCGTATTGCTGAAGTCGGCTGGGACCGGGAAAAAGTCGCAATGCTGGTTCGCTCCCTGGGGGAAGGGCAGTACATCACTGATTACTTCGATGGCGACAGAAAATTAAACGTAATTGCCCGGATTGCGGGCTGGAACACACTCGAAGAAATGCAGTCCTTGCCTTTCTGGACGCCCGAAGGGGATTCCGTGCCACTGGGTGAATTGGTTCATGTCGAGCGTACCGCTGGTCCCAGCAACATTCGCCGACTCGATCGCCGTCGGACGATCACCCTGGAAGTCATCGCCCCGCAACAACTATCCCTGGAAGAAACTCTGGAAACTATTAAAAGTGAGGTGGCGCCCGTGTTACGCGGCATGCTGCCTCCAGATGCACAAATATCCTACGGGGGAGGTGCCGACAAACTGACTGAAGCCCTGAGTAGCCTGAGCGCCACTTTCATCCTCGCCATTGCGGTTTTGTATCTGTTGATTTCCGTGCTGTTTCGTTCTTTTACCGACAGTATTTTGATGTTGCTTAGTTTGCCTCTTGCGACCGTGGGCGGAGTGTGGTTTTTACACCTGGTCAATCTTTTTACATTTCAACCAATGGATATTCTGACCATGATCGGCTTTGTCATTCTTTTGGGACTGGTCGTGAATAACGCCATCCTGCTGGTCCACCAAACCAGACAGGCGGAGCGCAACGGTCTGGACAGAGAAGATGCGGTCCGCCAGGCGGTCCGTTTGCGTTTGCGCCCCATCATGATGAGTACGCTGACCAGTCTTTTCGGCATGTTGCCTCTGTTGCTTGCGCCCGGCTCGGGTTCAGAACTGTATCGGGGAATGGCAGCTGTCATTGTCGGGGGACTGTCGGTCAGCACCGTGTTTACTTTGATTTTACTTCCCGCCATGTTGAGGTTTGGCAGTAGCAGGTCGCTAAACAACCCAGAAAATACCAGCTTGCAGACGAACACTTCCACCGGTTCGCAAACTACCTGAACACCAGAACCTCAATGCCGGACGCAGACCGACAGAAACAGGCACTGCGTGTTCCTTCCCGCTGCCAGGCTATTCGCCACTGGCAGGACACTGGTCGGTCTTCCAAAAACAAGAGGGTCAGGTCACAACGCACAATAGTGGTTTCGTCTGGAGTGAAGTGGCCTTGGTTTTTAGATGGTTAGCCTTGTCAAGGTGTATTTGGGTTAGCGGATTACGCCGTCTGACTCCTCGTGGGAGGCTTTCATCCAACTTGTCTACTGCCTGAGCTTTTCGGAGAACCTCCTCCGAGATTCGCCAGGAGAGCGCTGAGTTTGGTCCGTCGCAGTGGAGAAATTGATCCGTCAGCAATGGCACGCAACCATCCTCCAGTTGTTCCTGCCGATCGACTTTCTCGTGTTGAAGTGCTCGCCAGAATCACTCTACGATGTCGTTGTCAAAACAATGTCTTCGCCCCAGCCATGAAAATCACTGCTTTCGACAATCATTCGCTAAAAGACAGGCTGATAAATCGGTGACCCCCGGCGGATGATCTCGATAGCCCACAGTGCGTGTGTTCTCAGCCGCTCAATGGACAACGCCTCGAAGCTTGCTTGATTAGCTGCAGACCTCTGGCCTGCCGTCGCGTGGTGTGGTACCAGGGTGTCTCATCCACCGCCTCCTTGCCGACGCGATGGTCCCGGGAACCTCCCCCGGCAAAAATCGGCCCACGACCAAGCTCCTGTTTTTCCGAACCCTGACCTCAGATGACCCCGGCGGTGATGGTGTCGGTAGCCCGCAGTGCGTGCGTTCCCAGCCGTTCCCTGAGCAACGCCTCGAAGCTTTCTTGGTTAGCTGCAGACCTCTGGCCTGCCGTCGCGTGGTGTGGTGCCCTGGGTGTCTCATCCACCGCCTCCTTGCCGACGCGATGGTCCCGGGAACCTCCCCCGGCAAAAATCGGCCCACGACCAAACTCCTGTTTTTCCGAACCCTGACCTCAGGTGACCCCGACGGATGGTCTCGATAGCCCGCAGTGCGTGCGTTCCCAGCCGTTCCCTGAGCAACGCCTCGAAGCTTGCTTGATTAGCTGCAGATCTCTGGCCTGCCGTCGCGTGGTGTGGTGCCCTGGTGTCTCATCCGCCGCCTCCTTGCCGACGCGATGGTCCCGGGAACCTCCCCCGGCAAAAATCGGCCCACGACCAAACTCCTGTTTTTCCGAACCCTGACCTCAGGTGACCCCGGCGTGATGGTGTCGGTAGCCCGCAATGCGTGCGTTTTCAGCCGCTCAATGGACAACGCCTCAAAGCTGGTTTATTTTTGTGCCATTTGCTTCCTTACTGTTCAAAACTTCCCTAAGTCGTGGAGCAAAAAGCGGCCGCGATCGTGCTCTCACAGCCTTGCTCTCCGTGTCCATTGACACTTCGTCTATACTGCCGCTGTCGCCGGGTCTAACGACCCTTTAGTATTCTGGCCCTGCCTTGTCGGTACTGTGAAATTCTCTGAGTGCGCCATGCAGACCCGAGAAAACTTTGAAGAGATTGAAATGCCGCAAAACGGTATCGAGGTCCGGGGCGGGAGTCTGTGTCAGACCTTGGTTTCTGTCTTCAGCCGACCGGACCTTTCCAGCACTTGGCAGCCAATCTGTCGCCCCTTGGAATTAGTGGGGTCCCTCGCTTCCGACTAAGTGGATGCAGACGGCTTCCTGCTCGAAAACCTGATTTCAGCCGCGAAAAACGGGAATTTTCTGGGATGGTGTCGTGAATTTGTGAAGATTGAAGAAGCGTATTTCAAACCGCCCCAGGATCTTTGTTCACGGCAACCGCATTACCTGAACGGGAAACGGTGCGAAACCGACCGACTGATTTCGAAGTGGAACTTCATGGTGCTGGGGAAAGTGCTCGAGCAGACAGCGACAGAGGGGGTATGAGACTCCCGACCAAAAAGATTGCAGTCGTGACGGAACTGACTGGCTTCAGGCCGATGGTGCTTGAAAAGACCGTCCGTTTGATGGGGTTACTCAATACTATGCAGAACCACCCCTTCCTAAAGGAAAAACTGGCTCTCAAGGGAGGAGCCGCATTGAATCTTTTTTTCTTTGACATTCAAAGGCTGTCCACTAACATCAGCTTGAATTACGTTGGCACCGGGGACCGGGATACAGTGCTTGAAGAGCGTTCCAAGCTCGAACGAATACTCCCGGATGTCTTCGTGCAAGAGGGTTTTACGATCAGCTTCATGTCGAAAAAATCAGTGAACAGCGGGTGGTCGCTCCAATATCAAAGCGCTTTCGGACAGAACGGTATTTTTGAGGTGGATGTCAATTTCATGTGCCGGACACCCTTATTTCCGGTTAGAGTCATGGACTCCCGTCCGTTGGGAAGGTGGAAGGCAAGCGGTATTCGCGTGATGAACATCCATGAACTGGTGGCGGAAAAACTGGTGGCATTGCTGACACGTCACAGAACAAAAGACCTGTTCGATGTCCAACGGATTTTCCATAGGAGAAAACTCACCCCCGAGTGGCTCCGAATAGCTTACCTCGTCTACGGCGCAGTAAACCGGAAGGACTGGCGGACGGTTGCGGTTGCGGATGCAGAACTCGACACTGAGGCACTGGCTCGTCAACTGGCACCCATGCTCCCTCTTGGTACGATACAGCAGGCCGGGGGGACGGAGCATTATGGAAAGACACTTGTCGAGAAATGTCGGCAGGCATTGTCTGCAGTGCTGCCTTTACATGACTCTGAACGGGAATTCCTGGATTTATTGCTCGACAAAGGCGAAATCGATGCGGCCATTCTGACTGCCGACACATCCCTCCAAAGCCGAATCCAGAAACATCCATTCCTTGAACACAAAGCCCTCGACGTTCGGCAACACAAAGTATTGTCCTGACGGAAAAGCCCAGCCCATACAAATCATTCGTAAAAGCCTACAACTGCTTCCCAACCCAAGAGACTTGCCTGCCGTAACAACGAAGCCTGCCCCGGACATTGAACTCTACAGCGATCTGAAAAAGGAACCAGAAGCAGTCGCACGAATCTACCAAACCAAGTTCCTGCAGTCTTAGTCTGAAACCACATTTGCCACCAGGCTTTCTGAGGAACGATGCCCGAATAAGGCATACTTAAAAACAAGCCGTTGTAGCCGCAGCACCACACAGCAAACGACAATTGCACTGGCAGGCCGGGCAGGCGTGCCAGACTCATCCATCTGAGACTTCAACCAGGTTCGCAGGACACAATGTGAGTGAACAAAAACGACACTCGCTAAATAAAAAAGAGGGCGGTGGGCACAAATTCCAAGACACAATATGAATGAAAACGACACTCACACAACAAGGGAAAAGAGGATGACGGCCGAGCTGAAATTGCCAAAAAAATTGATTGAAGGCGTGCTGCCACCGAAAGACATCAACCAGGCATCAGCAAGAGAGAAATCCATTCGTCATGGCCACCCATGTACTTGGCATCTCTGGTAGTCCCGAAAGCCTTCGGCGGCAACGCGGGACATTCTTTTTGCCCGGCTGGTGAATGATCCGGGCTTCCAAACGGGCGGTGGATTCAAATACGGAAGGGAGTGGAAAGAGGCTGCCGTGGAGCGGGAAAAGTTGTTTGACCCCATTCTTGAACTCCCCTGATTTACCAGTCCACCCCGCCTCCCGCACGCAAAAAACAGCTCACCAGTACACCCCTCCCAAAAATTACTCCGTCTGTGGCCCGCCTCCCTACCCAGCGTGCTTTGCTCAATGCGCTCTTTAGCTATAATGATCGGCTACTGTCTCAAGCGGGGGCAGTGTCGGAAAAATTTCTTCAAACGGAAAACAGGGTGTCAAACAATATCGTTTCAAGAAACAATGCCGTCGTCGGAAATTGGGACGGAGAGGATGCCGAAGGTTTGAAAATTGAACTTGACCACGTCAAGAAGAAACTACGGGCGGAAGGTGGTGGTGACCGTGTCGAACCTTCCGGAATTCCGCATCGAGAACAGTTTCCAGACGACTTGAAAAATTTCACTCCCTACATTTTGTGGGGGTGTGACAAAAAACTCATCTGCCTGGCGGGGTCAGGTGCCAATCGCCTGGAATCTGTGGAAACCATTCGCAAGTACTACGCAAACGACATTGCAAAAGATGCGATGAAACGCCACGACGCTGAAGTCAATGTCGATGACGCGGGTGCGTAGCTCAGCTGGTTAGAGTACCGTCTTCACATGGCGGGGGTCGCTGGTTCGAATCCAGCCGCACCCATTGAACAAAAAACAAAGAAAGCCTGACCGGGTCTTCGACGATGCCCTTGGGACTTGTCTTCCTGGTCACTTGCGCAAACCGCTCCCCGCCCTCGGGAACACAATCTCAAAAACAAGGTCGCCGACAACAGCGGTCTACTGGCAACAGAGTGGAACTTCTAGGGCTGTGCCGCCTTGCTGCGCAACAGGGCCAGATTCAAGTTGCGCTTATGCCGTGCCGCTTTGTTTTTGTGTATCAGCCCCTTGCTGACGCTTGCATCAATAACCGGAACACAAGCCTGGTACGCAAGCTGTGCTCCCGCAGAATCTCCAGACTGAAGCAGTTTCGCGACTTTTTTCAGGCTGGTGCGGAACCTCGAATTCAGCCCCACCCGGCGCTGTCTGGCAGCTTCCGCCTGACGCGCACGCTTTGCCACTGAATTTGTATTTGCCATATATTTTCTTCCAAATTACGTTTCAGCTGCTTAGAGTACCGTCTTCACATGGCGGGGGTCGCTGGTTCGAATCCAGCCGCACCCATTGAACAAAAAACAAAGAAAGCCTGACCGGGTCTTCGACGATGCCCTTGGGACTTGTCTTCCTGGTCACTTGCGCAAACCGCTCCCCGCCCTCGGGAACACAATCTCAAAAACGAGGTCGCCGACAACAACAGCGGTCTACTGGCAACAGAGTGGAACTTCTAGGGCTGTGCCGCCTTGCTACGCAACAGGGCCAGATTCAAGTTGCGCTTATGCCGTGCCGCTTTGTTTTTGTGTATCAGCCCCTTGCTGACGCTTGCATCAATAACCGGAACACAAGCCTGGTACGCAAGCTGTGCTCCCGCAGAATCTCCAGACTGAAGCAGTTTCGCGACTTTTTTCAGGCTGGTGCGGAACCTCGAATTCAGCCCCACCCGGCGCTGTCTGGCAGCTTCCGCCTGACGCGCACGCTTTGCCACTGAATTTGTATTTGCCATATATTTTCTCCCAAATTACGTTTCAGCTGCTTAGAGTACCGTCTTCACATGGCGGGGGTCGCTGGTTCGAATCCAGCCGCACCCATTGAACAAAAAACAAAGAAAGCCTGACCGGGTCTTCGACGATGCCCTTGGGACTTGTCTTCCTGGTCACTTGCGCAAACCGCTCCCCGCCCTCGGGAACACAATCTCAAAAACGAGGTCGCCGACAACAACAGCGGTCTACTGGCAACAGAGTGGAACTTCTAGGGCTGTGCCGCCTTGCTGCGCAACAGGGCCAGATTCAAGTTGCGCTTATGCCGTGCCGCTTTGTTTTTGTGTATCAGCCCCTTGCTGACGCTTGCATCAATAACCGGAACACAAGCCTGGTACGCAAGCTGTGCTCCCGCAGAATCTCCAGACTGAAGCAGTTTCGCGACTTTTTTCAGGCTGGTGCGGAACCTCGAATTCAGCCCCACCCGGCGCTGTCTGGCAGCTTCCGCCTGACGCGCACGCTTTGCCACTGAATTTGTATTTGCCATATATTTTCTCCCAAATTACGTTGCGGATTGTATTGAGGAAACTTGCTGCTTGTCAATTTTTTCCTGGCCCGTGCCAAAATCTTGGCGCACGCCCTGCTTGCAGCGTCCATAAACCCCTCCCTCAAGTCAACGCCAGGTTATCTCGGTGTACAACTTCTGTTTCAAAATCCGCACCGACGATTTCCCGGGCTTTTTCACTGTTCATGCCAGCAATACTCCGCAGGTTCTCTGCGGAGTAATTAGTTAAACCTGTCGCAATGGTTCGGCCATTCGCGCCCTGACACTCCACGGGGTCGCCGCGCCTGAAATTTCCGCTAACCTTGCTGATGCCGACCGCCAGCAAACTCCTCCCGGAACCCAACAGAGCCTGGGTAGCACCGGCATCCAGAAACAGGACGCCTGTGGGAACCAGGCTGTTAAGCCACTGCTTTCTAGCGTTTACTGGCGTAGTTGCCGGATACAGGTGGGTGCCGATTTTCTCGCCCCGCGCTACGCGCAGTATGACCTCTGGCTCCCGGCCCGAAGCAATGACTGTGGAAGTGTTTGCGCGGGCAGCGATGCGGGCAGCTTTGACCTTGGTAATCATGCCACCCCTGCCGATGCCGGTATTGCTGGGCCCGGCAATCTCATCCAGCAGGGGATCGTCAACACGAATGTCATCGATGATTGCCGCACCCGGGTCCAGGCGGGGATCGATTTTACGCAGACCTTGCTCATCCGTGAGTATCAACAGGACCTCCGCCTCCACCAAGTTGGCAACCATGGCGGCAATGATGTCGTTGTCCCCGAAGCGAATTTCTTCCGTGGCAACGGTATCGTTTTCGTTCACCACCGGAACGACACCCAGCTTCATCAACATGTTCAAGGTGTTCCTGACATTCAGGTAACGCTCCCTGTTATGTACGTCGCCATGTGTCAAAAGCACTTGGGAAACACACCGTTTCAGGCGTCTGAATTCCTTTTCAAAAGCGAAAATCAGCCCCATTTGGCCCACCGAAGCAATGGCCTGCTTTTCACACAAGTTTCTCGGTGGCTGACGCCACCCCATCCGGTAAGTTCCGGCAGCGATAGCGCCGGAAGAAACGATCACAACTTCCTTGCCTTGATCAATCAATTTGCTGATCTGTCCACACCAGTCATGAATCGCTTCGTAATTCAGTCCGGTCTTGGAGGCAGTGATCAAAGAACTTCCGATCTTCACTACCCATCGGGTGGTTGACTTCACATTTACTTTGTTCACCGGTCATAACCCCCGCCGTCGTTTTCAATGAAAGCAAGCATGGCACGCTTCAAAGTTTCAAGGCTTGCGGCATCATGGACGGAAACACAAAAATGTCTGCCCCGCCACTGGAGCGCGTCAAGCAGTTTCTCGGCCCTGCAGTCAACAGTTTCTTCATCCAGCAAGTCGCACTTGGTCAGAACCAGCCAGCGTTCCTTGTTGAATGCACCCGGACTGGAACTGCCCAACTCATGCTCAAAAGTTTTCGCATTGTCCAAGGCTTCCTGAAAACCAACGCTGCCAACATCGCACAGATGCAACAGCAGGCGAGCACGTTTCAGGTGTTTCAGGAACTGTGCTCCAAGTCCTTTGCCTTCGGTGGCGCCGCTGATAATCCCCGGCAAGTCAGCCACAACAAACGTTTTCCAGCCGTCCATGCGCACCACACCTCGGCCCGGAAACAAAGTTGTGAAAGGATAGTCAGAGACCTTGGGGCGAGCATTGCTGACCACGGCGAGCAGTGACGATTTGCCGGCATTGGGCAACCCGGTCAAGGCAACGTCAGCCAGCAGTTTCAGTTCCAGAAACAAGGCACGAACATCACCATCCCTGCCTTTGGTACTGCGTTTTGACGCTCGGTCTGTGGAACTTTTGAAATGGATGTTGCCAAAACCACGACTGCCTCCTTTCGCAACCAGCAATCGGGTTTCTTGATGGCTGATTTCGCCGATCAGTTCGCCCGTATCGGCGTCACGCACAAACGTTCCCAGCGGAACCGGGACATCCAGATCCGTTCCACGTTTACCACGCAAACAACGCCCGCCACCGGGCGCGCCTCTGCCGGCGTGGAACAGGCTGCGATGGCGAAAGACCGACAGAGAATTTCGTTTGCGGTCCGCAACCAGGTATACCGAACCTCCATCGCCTCCATCACCACCATCCGGCCCACCATTAGGCAAAGACCGCTCCCGCCTGAAACTGACCACACCCGCGCCCCCAGCGCCACCATACACTGACACTCTTGCTTCATCGACAAAAGGAATCGCTTTTTTCATGATCTGATTTTTTTCGAAAACTCGGGAGGGTGCAAGCTTGAAATTTTTCCTGGCTGAGCAGCGGGGGAAACAGGGGCTGGAAGACCGGCATAATCTCTAGCTCAGGAAGTCATCACACAAAAAACATTGTCAGCTCAGGCCGCCAACAGCTTTCCGCCTGAATTTCCCGCCGAAAAAATTGATTTTGCCCACCCGATCGCAACAGGCAAGCCGCTTCGTCAGGTTGCTCTGGTAAAAAACTCCAGAAAAAACATGCCGTCAGTACAAAAACAAGCCGTAGCTCTGTTCGGTTATGACGGCACCACGCTTACGTAGCGGCGGTTGCGTGCCCCCTTCCTTTTGAAATCAACCTGACCCGCAACCAAGGCAAACAGGGTATGGTCTTTGCCACACCCCACATTCTGACCAGAGTGAAAGTGCGTACCTCTTTGCCTGACGATGATTTCTCCAGCTTTTACGTACTCACTACCGAATTTTTTCACACCAAGCCTTTTCGACTTGGAATCCCGACCGTTTCGCGAACTCCCTCCAGCTTTTTTATGTGCCATTTTCTTCTCTTGGTAAATGAATTGCCAAAACTATGACTTTGGTAAGTTCCTGCCTGTGTCCCTGGTGCCTGGTGTATCCCTTGCGCCTGCGGAATTTTACCACTTCAATTTTTTTTCCCCGATAGTGCGCAAGCACTTCGCAAGAAACGTGGGCATTTTCCACGTGTGGCGTACCGACAAGCAATTCTTTCTCGGTCTGCAAAAGTAAAACGTCGTTGACGCGCAAGGTTTCCCCTGCGGACAGAGCCAGCCTGTCCACAGAAAACTCATCCCCTTCCGCAACCTTCAGTTGCTTCCCTCGATCGTTGATCACGGCATACATAAAAACATCTCCAAACTATCCTGAAAAAACCCGAAAAATCCACAATACGGGCAACTCATGCCGGTACAAAGGGGGCGAGCACTTCGGCACAAGGAACCAGATCCGCGCGTTCATTACACCCGCCAGAAATGCCCCACGGGAGGACGGACAACCAGACAACCATTGACTGATCAACTGCGTTGCTTGGCGGACCAGCTGGCGTACTGTTTATTTACCCATTTCATGCCGGGTGCCTCAGGAGAGTCGGCGGGCTGCTCCCGACCGTGACCACGAGTCGGGACAATTTCGCCATCCTGATTTTCTGCCTCTTGACCCTGTCCACTATAGGGACCTCCGGGAAAATATGCGCTCGGGTCACCGTCCGGATAAAATTTCTCAAAATCATCAGGCAATTCAACGCTTTTCTCGTAATGTTCAGTAACTCCATCCAAAGCTGCTCCCTCGTCGACAGGCACCTCTAAAAGCTCGTCATACATACCAAAGACCTTTCTTTTTTGTACCGGTGTAGTGAGCTCGAGTTTGTTGTTCGCTGCGGCATATCGCACGGCCAGGGCTTCGCTGGCCGAGGTGGGGATTTCACGCACCCCTACGACACCGGAAAAAGCCAAAGGGCGCTGGTTCTCCGGAATCCCACGCTCTGCTACATCTGGTGTTCCACCTTCAGCCTTGCCTATGCATAAGTTGACCGCTATTCTTGCCAGCTTTTTAGACGGAACCAGGCGGTCCTGATTTGTGGACGAATCTGGAACAGAAACCGCAGAGTTTTCGTTGAAAAACGCTTGAAACCGCTCAGGAAGTTCTCCTTTTCCAGTAAATTTCTTTTGTACCTCTTTGCGCAAGAAACAAAGAAAATCTACCGCCTCGTCACGAACTCCCTCATCCACAGCCTCCTTCCCAAAGCGTCCTCTTCTCCCAATTTCAGATGCGACCCGCTTCCCGGCCTGCACCCTGAAATCCGCCTTGTTCCACACTTTGTTCGGACCACTGTAAATCGCCGTGTTGGTACCACCTTCATAAGTATTATAGATAGACATATCCACGTTTCTTTTCCGTTCTTTAATTGCTTCTTGCGATTGATCCACATGATCCTCGGCACCTGTCTCGTTCTGTGCAATCACCTCATCGACATTTGCATCCTCATCTGGATCAAAAAACTGTACCCGGCCCTGGGAACCAAGCAAAAATTTGCCAGGATCTTCTCGAAAATTCGTCCCGTCGATAATCTTGTCTCCTGGTTTGACGACGGCAACCCTGACAGATTCTGCGTGAACCTTTTGAGATTTTACATGTAGTCTATGAGCTCTTCGCTCGTGGCTCGTTCTCGTGCTGTGCTGCAATTGTGCTTGATGGGATTCATCAGGATTGAAGCCCTTGGGGAGGACGGGCTTTCGTACGAACATCGACATCTCCGAGCTTTTCAGAAGATCCAGAGCATTAAGGTTAAAAATGTAATTGGTACTCGCAAGCTTGTCTGGTAAATCATGGTTTTTCCGCTGTTTTTGTTCTTCCTCTGTCACTCCTTCCTTAAAAGTTCTTTCTCCACCCAAAGCAGGTCTCATTGCCTCCCTTCTTTCCATGTAGGCAGACAAATGTTCCTCGATTTGCTGTTTCTCATCCTCGCCTATCGTAGTTCCCGACAGGCCCCCCAAAATAGCTGTCTCCCTGCTCTGCTTCGCCAGACCTTCCAGCTTCTTCAACACTTGCGTTCTAGTCGCACTTCTCTCACCTGCCACATAGTTCCGGTATCCTTCCCGGGACATACGATTGACTCTGTATTGCAGAACCAGCCGGCCGAAAAACCCCAACATTTTAAGGTTTCCTTTTTTGTCGACTCTAAGCTCCCTGCCACTTTCATGCGCTTTCCGAACCGTCGCAAATGCTCGGTCAAACTCACTTGGCCGCCGCTTGGAACTCCGTATTTCTGACATTGTTCACCTCCTCCTGTTTCCTCCTCTCAAATCACACCCCGTATTATAGATCGGGGCAGATCATTGTGCAAACCTTGACACACTGTTGTCCGAGCAACATGCTCATATCCGCTCCGACTGAAACCCTCAATCGGTTGACAGCAAATGGCACAAAAATCAACCAGCTCCGAGACCTTGTTCATATGCAGCTGGAGCGAAGGCGCACACCACGGGGGCGAGACCACCCGCCAAGACCCACTTGAGGCACCGCCAAGCGGCTCCCTACGCTATTTTGTACATCTCAAGCGAGCCGCGTGCATGCAAGTTTTTGTCAGGCAGCACCAAAGTGATACGGCCCTTGTGTGAACGAGAGGGGAAGCACACCGGACCCCAGCGGCGGAAGGCGACCCAGGCTACGGTCAAGCCCTGGCGCCAAGGGCTGAAGCTCTCACGGATATGAGGCCACAAAACCAACTCGTGTGGTCGAGAAGTTGAGTGTGCCAAACAAATCCTGAACTTGCGGCGGAGGTGGCTTGAAAGTGGCTGAACATTTCTGGTCTGTGGCAGTCGAAAACAATGCATCAGCCAGTGATCCCACAATGGATGCATTGGAGCACTCCAGTGCAGCTTCTTGCACGGTGAGATGGTTTCAGTAGACGGCAGTCAGCACAAAAGGGGTGATGAACCTTGCCGACCTCATACTGACGATGTCTTCTTCGAAATGCTTCATGAGGGCTTTCACCACACGGGACGATTTGCTCACCGACAGCAAAGCAGACCGGGACGGAGCGTCCCCACTAATTCGGAGCGGCTCTGGCCGACCTTTGCGTTGCCCACATCCCTGCCAGAACTACGCAGATATATAGCTCGATCAGCATTCCCACAGCTTGGAGACAGACTGAATAAGCCAGAAAACAACCAGGGAACTGAACCTAGAATGCGGCAACGCAAAGTGAAAAACAGCCGCCGCCAGACGCTTTCTGTGAAACTCTCTGAAACGACCCGGCGCGTACTTCGCAGCTCCGGCGGCAGGCCCGGCACACCCGCATGAATCTTGCACATCAGGGGTTGCGAAACTTCAGCATATTCTGGCCCTGCGATCCCCGGCGCCGGGGATCTCCAGGATATCCGGTTATCGCGCGCACCCGCCCCCCTCGCGTTCTTGGGCATTAAAAACTCAAATCCGTGGACAGACAGCGACCTCGGGGGGAGGAAGTCCTTTACTGGCAGCACAACAGGGAAAAGATGGCCACTGGCAACAACAGGCCATCTTCTTTCACGATGGTGACCATCGGCAAGACCGCTGTAAAAGGGGTTGACGGCAAAATTCTCAATCTAAGGAGAATCGACGAAATCCTGACGCGACGCAAAAGTGCCTGGAAACTCCCAGCTGTTCCCTTTCAAACCCGTACCCATGAACCCCAACAGAGACAAATCCACGAGTCTCGTATCCGCTGTTTTTATTCTGTCGGGAGCAGACCTTCAATCTTGCCTTGACAACCGCAACACACGTTATGGAAAGAGCGGGTCGGGTTCGCAAGCAAATCAGGGCATACTGTTCTGTGTTGTGACAGTGCCCGTCTGGAACTATGCGTCCTGACTTTCTTCGTGACTGATTTTGTCGGCGTCCCAGCTTGCATATTGTTCTTGTATCCAAGACCTGTCGGAGGTCCCAATAGTTTCTTCGCTGCCACCAACCCGGTTGCTGCCCGCAGGCAAGCCACCTTCGTCATTGCGATCTGTTGCGGTGGGATACTTTTCCCCACGAGGGACATGCTTCTCAAATTCTTCTGGCAGGCTCTTCTCTTCGTAGTGATGTGTCACCCCGTCTATAGCCGCTTCTGCAGTAACAGGATTCGAATCTCGGTTGTGGCGGCCCAGAATGGCCCTCTCTCCAGACCGCGTGGTTTCAAACTGTCCATCGTGCACAGCGAACTGTAGAAGTCGCTTGTCAGCATGCCGCGACTCGATCTCTCGCACCTTGATGTCATCGGAAAAAGCCAGTGCTTTCTTTTCAGCAACTACCGGAGGCTTCTCCTCCGTATCGCCCATGCACAAGTTGACCGCCATTGTCGCCAACTTTTTAGACGGAACCAGTCGATCCGGCTGCACAGAAGAATCTTGAATGGAAACCGCAGAATTCTCGTTGAAAAACAGTTGCAACCGTTCAGGAAGCTCTCCGTTCTCGGTGAATTGCGTTTGAACATTTTTCCGCAGGAAACAAAGAAAATCTACTGCCTTGGCACTAATGTCTTGCCCCACAAGCCCCTGACCCAGACGTTTTCTTTTACCGGTTTCAGCTAAAACCCTTTTCTCAGAGTGGGCTTTAAAATCCGCCGGATTCCACACCGTCCCAGGACCATCGGAAAACCGTGGCGTCGCGCCAACAGGGTTTCTGACATAAACGTCATGGCCGTGCTTGTTCAGACGTTCAAGATCATCCGCGTCCGCATCCGCCCCTCCATGTTTGTCCATTTCTACCTGTAATTTTTCCACGGGTTCAGACAAAAATCGCACCCGGCTTTGGGAAACACCTGGAAAAGGTCCCGGCGGTTCGAGAAAATCCGTATGTTCAATAATGGTTTTGGACGCCGCAGCTCTTTGGTAGGTTTTTCTCGACTCCCTGTAGTCTCGGATTTGGGTTTCCTGAAGTTCTGTAAGTCCCTGATGATCTGAAGGCAGCTTGCCAGGATCATAAAAATCCGGGCAAACCGGCTCCCGGACATAGGTGACTGTTTTCGAGCGGCTCAGGAAATCGAGTGCCCCCGCATTGAAATCATCGTTGCTGGACCACTGTGAAAGTTCGTTGTTCTCGTAGCCCTTCTGTCTTATTTCTATAAAAAGATCCAAAAAATCATCGAGTGATGCTTTTTCACTCTCAGGATCCATACTTGCGGGCCGAGAACTCAAAATAGCTTCCCGCCGAGCCTGCTTCCCCACATCTTCAAGCTTTTTCAACACTGCCGACCTGACCTTGATTCTTTCACTACCACAGTAATCGGCGTACCTCTTTTTAGAATAGAAACTCACCCTGCAACGCAGGAAAAAATTACTAAAAGAACCCCGGTATTTTAGATTTCCCTTTCTGTCGACAGCAAGCTGCCTACCTCCTGCCGCCGCTTTTTGAACAGTTGCAAAAACCCGCTCGTACTCACTTTCCTGTGGTCTGGATGCCCATAATCGCATTCAAATGCCCTCTGGATTTAACGCAGGCTATTCTACAAGAGTTTGTACCCTTTTTGCAAAAATTGTACGACCAGCACGATAATGCTCATTAAACTATCCCGTGCCTGTTAATGTCCGCTTTTTTACTGCACGGCTTGCCCGACGGAAACTTTCGTGCGGAAGAAAGGCTTATATTCTGACTGTCCCCTCGCGCTGCCACACGCACTGGACGTGCCTTTGCCTGCTGTAAAGCCAAGCGACAAAGACCTTGGAGAAGGCCGTATTTTTGCCAGGGGGTTCAAAGATTGCCGGGGAAATGGGACTGATACGAAATGCAGTGACAAAATGAAGCGTCCGCAGCCGGGTGAAAAGCTGGTGGACAAAGGTACTCGCCGGCGAGTCCACAAACGGTAGTATGACAAGCTGGAGCCCAGGAATGAAAGAACCAGATGAAACAGGAAAGCGAAAATAATATGTCGGCGATGCGGCGCGGGCACTTCAAAACTTGTTGCTTCTCCCTGTAACCATGGGCCGGCGGTGAAACTCAGGCAGGTCGAAATGAAATACGACTGATGCAAGACCAGCCATATTCATGAAGAGATCATCTTGCGTTGCACGGTCACTGGGCTGACTCGAGTGACCTTCGACAAGGAAAGACAAGGCACAATCGTCAGCCTGCCTACGATTAGGGAGAAAATATGAAACACCGAAGGCATTCTCCTGAATAGCTTCCGGCGCTTTTCCTGACTGTGTCGTTGCCAACAAAAGCAACTCTTGCAACCGGTGAAAAAGCACCAGACTTCTTTTTGGCAGACCAGGCAAACAACAGACACAATCTGGCGCACTACCGGGGAAAATGGCTGGTGCTGTATTTTTACCCAAAAGACGACACGCCGGGTTGTACCGTGGAGGCCTGTACCCTGCGCGACGACCTCGTCCAAACCCGAGAGCTGGACGCATGCGTCGTAGGCATCAGCACTGACGACACACAAAGCCATGCAAAATTCGCTCGAAAACACGCCTTGCCTTTTCCTTTGCTCGCGGACACCGACGGTGAGGTTGCGAAAGCGTACGGTAGCCTCTGGAAATTACCATTTTTCAAGATCGCCAAACGCCACACTTTCATCATTTCCCCCGACTCGCGGCTGGCAAAAATCTATCGCCACGTGGACCCGAAAACGCACAGCAGGACATTGAAGAGGGAACTTGAACGGCTCATCAAAGCTGAGGGAATCAAACCCGAACTTGAATAAAAACCAAGTGTCTGGCGAACTCATTGGGAAGCGGGGTGCGGGAACAATCACGTCGCCGCCACCCCGGTGATGCGGAAGGAAGACCGGGAGGCTGCTATCATTCCCTCCTGGCCCCTCGACCGCCAGGCATGCGGTTCAGCAAAACCGGCAGACCGGTTTCAGCACCTCTATATTGATGAAACTGTCGGTGTCGGAAAATTTTTGCCTGACATTTCTTGACTCTTGGTCGCAGGCCGACTAAAAAATCTAAAACGCAGCAAGCGCTCAAAATCAACCCTGAGTTCAGCCCTTTCTTTGCTTAGCCCCCCCTCACATACCGAAAGAAAACCCCGCACCCAAGTAAAAACCTGCTTATTCACAGGCTTCGCACTCTCCATCCGGGGAACAATTCGGGCCAGCACTCGCACGTTTGCGCACCGCATTCAATTTGCTTTCATACCCCTCGATCGTGCTTGCCTCAACTTCCGATGCCCCCAGAGAACGCAGGTAATAAGTTGTTTTCAATCCCTTGATCCAGGCAAGACGGTATAAAGCATCCATTTTCCTGCCTGAGGGCTTGTCCATATACAGGTTCAGCGATTGCGATTGATCAATCCATTTTTGCCGCCGTGATGCCGCCTCAACCAGCCAGACAGGGTCTACTTCAAAAGCCGTGGGATATAGCTTCTTCAAATCCTCCGGCACCCTTTCTATTTTCCGGACACTGCCATCGTAATATTTCAGGTCGTTAATCATGACATCATCCCAAAGCCCCAAGGATTTAAGATCTTTCACCAAGTACTCATTCACTACCGTGAATTCTCCCGACAAATTGGACTTCACGAACAGATGCTGATAGGTCGGTTCAATACTTTGCGTAACGCCACATATATTGGAAATCGTGGCAGTCGGGGCTATTGCCAAAGTATTGGAATTACGCATTCCACTGGTTTTTATTTTTTTTCGCAACGCATCCCAGTCCAGCCTGCTGCTGGTGTTCACTTCCAGGTTCCCCTCTCTTTCTCCGGCGAGTAATTTCAGGGTATCGTGGGGCAAAATTTCGCGATCCCACAGTGAGCCACGGTAGCTGGAATACGGACCACGCTCACTGGCCAGACACGTAGAAGCTTCTATGGCGCAATAACTGACAAGCTCCATAGAACGGTCTGCAAACTCCACTGCCGCTTCTGTGCCGACGGGAATGCGCAATTGATAAAGCGCATCCTGGTAACCCATTACCCCCAAACCAACGGGTCTGTGCCTGAGGTTGGAAACCTGCGCCTTGGAAACGCTGTAGTAGTTGGTGTCAATCACGTTATCCAGCATCCGCATTGCTCCCTGGATTGTTTCCCGCAATTTTTCGGCATCGATATTTCCTTCTTTTATATGCAAGGGCAGGTTTACTGAGCCCAGGTTGCAAACCGCAATTTCTTCAGCGGAGGTGTTCAATGTAATTTCCGTACAAAGATTCGAGGAATGAATGACGCCCACGTGGTTTTGTGGAGACCGAACGTTGCAGGGGTCCTTGAAAGTAATCCACGGGTGCCCGGTTTCATACAGCATGCCGAGCATTTTGCGCCACAGAACCACAGCGTTGACGCGCTTGAAATTGCTGATCCTCCCTTCCTTGGCTTCCTGTTCATAAAACACGTACCGTTCAACAAAAGCCCGGCCATAAAGGTCGTGCAGGTCGGCAGTGTCGGCTGGGGAAAAAAGTGTCCAGTAACCATCTTCCATTACCCGTTTCATGAACAAATCCGGAATCCAGTTAGCCGTGTTCATGTCATGGGTCCGCCGCCTATCATCTCCACTGTTTTTTCGCAATTCAAGAAACTCTTCGATATCCAGATGCCAGGTTTCCAAATAAGCGCACACCGCTCCTTTGCGCTTGCCACCTTGGTTTACTGCCACCGCGGTATCGTTCACCACTTTTAAAAAAGGCACGATCCCCAAAGATTTTCCATTCGTGCCTTTGATCTTGGAACCCTGTGCACGTACCCCCGACCAGTCATTCCCCAGGCCGCCGGCATATTTGGAAAGCAGCGCGTTGTCTCGAATCGAAGTGTAGATGCCATGCAGGTCGTCTGGCACAGTTGTCAAGTAACAGGATGACAACTGTGGGCGCAGGGTCGCAGCATTGAACAATGTTGGCGTGGAGCTCATGAATCTGAATGAAGACAACAGCTCGTAAAACTCGATTGCGCGCTCCTCGCGCTCCACTTCCCGGGTCGACAAGCCCATAGCCACACGCATGAACATCGCTTGAGGCAACTCAAAACGAGTGTCCTCGGCATGGAGGAAATAGCGATCGTAAAGCGTTTGCAGACCGAGAAACGTGAAGTTGAGGTCACGCTCCGGGTCTATCGCTTCAGCAAGTCGCTCAATGTCGTATTCAAGAAGGCACGGATCCAACAATTCCAACTCACAGGCACGGCTTATGTACGCCGCAAAATACTCCGGATATCGAAGCCGCATCTTCTTCCCGAAGACCTGTTCATGTCCACCAAATAAAAAAGAAAGGGCTTCGTTGCTCAATTTGTCCAACAGGATTCTTGCGCACACCCGCGAGTAATTCGGCTCCCGCTCAATCAGGGGACGCACACTCATCAATAAAACCGGGTTGATGTCCTTCTCCGCCATGCCGTCATAGAGGGCAGGGATGACTTCATTGAAGATGTGCCTCGCATCGGTATCCACTATTCCTTCGCAGGCTTCCACTAATTGTTCTTTCAAAGCTTCTAAATCCAAAAACCTTGTTTTCCCATCCGAGCCCACGACCTGCAGTTTTCGTGTGCCGACTACGGGGCTGGCAGACTTGCGTTTCCTTTCCTGCGCGTGCAATTCTCTGTACAGCACATATTCTCGCGCCACCTGGTGGTATTCATTGCGCATCAGCGCAAGTTCCACGAGGTCCTGAATATGCTCGATATGAAAAGTCCCGCCCTCCGGGCGACTTTTGCGCAGCGCTCCGGTAACCTCGGCCGTCAGTTTTTCTGCGGTTTCACGAATCCGGGGCGAGGCCGCCGCGTTGCCTTTTTCGACGGCAAGAAATGCTTTGCTGATGGCAACCAGTATCTTGGTTTCATCAAAAGGAGTGACTTTCTTGTTGCGGCGTATCACCCGGCAAACACCAGGCTTGGTCGCCTCTACTTCAACTGCTCGCAAAGAAACTTCTCTGATTGTTTGCGAGGACACGACACTTTTCAGAAAAAATACCGGGGCGCACCCCTGCTTCCCAACCCGGCGTAAAAAAGGCAGTGCCGACTTTGTTTATAAAACAACAGCAGTGCGTCCCGAAGCGGCATCGGCCGCACCTTCAGTCTGGTGCCGGATAGTTCAAAGGATAGGAAAACTGCTGCAGGCTGCACCTCTCGCTGGTCAAAGGGATGAACCAAACCATAGCCGCGTCTTCTTCAACAACTTTCACCTGCCAAGTGGACCGACCATCGACCAAAGACAGCCTGTGGTTGGGAAGATGTCTACGAATGAGGTCAACAGGAATCGCATACGCATCGTCCCTGTCCAGACATCCCACCACGTAATATCCCGCGGGCACCTCAGACATGTAATCCACCTGTGTTTGTGTCAGCAAGAACAAGTAATAGGGTTTAGACTTGCCATAGCGCCTTGACACGCCAAGGCAGACGTGTGCACTCCCATCTTCACTGGCATAACTGCTACCGGAGCGCACCTTTTTCTCAAACTTGAGCCCCTTGGACACTCCCAGCCCACTGATTATGGGCAAACGTTTTGCAACCAGATCCCCTCTTTTGCGGGCTTTCCTGGTGGCCGGTGGGGGGGGGGTCTCAGTTTCCTTCGCGACCGCTTTCGCACGAGCAAGTTTTGCCCTGACAACCCTTTTCGTTTCGCCACCAGCCGATCCGCCGATCTGAACAAACACATCCAATAGGGAATCGACTTGAGTGTATTCCACAGGAGCCAGAAGGCTACGCGCAATACGGGCGAAATTGCCGGACTCGTCCTTCACGTTTTCGGCAAGCCCGACCAGCGCCTGGCAACCAACCAGCCTGGTGTTCCAGCTGTTTCGACCACCCCGGATTTGCGCAGCCAACACCGGTTCATCCTGTGACACGACCAACAGAACCGGGGTCTGCACATCCTTGGTCGCGACTGCCAGTGCTGCTTCCTGCAGGGCCGACGTGGAGAAAGCCAATTTCACATCCAGACGCAAATCACCTGCCTGCCAAATTCCAATTGAAGCGTCATGGCTTTCGTAGGAACCATGCGTCACTCGAAATCCAATGCGCCTGCCAAGATCATGGATTACATCAAACAAAATACGGCCGCGCTGGACGTTATCCAACTCAAGACAGTGCTGAAGATACTCCTTCAATTTCCCAACATCAAGCCTTTTGAGTACTGCACGAAATTCCTGTGAACACCTGGAATCATCTTTCAGTGCCCCATCACCGCAGAACATGAGCATATGTTCCACCTGCGCAACACGCACAGCAATATCAGCAATTTTTGTCCCCGTCGGAAACAACTTTAATAAATTCACCAGTTCAAAACCTTCCTAATGCCTGGCCAAAAGCATCTATTAGAATACATGGTTGAAAAAACTACCCCGCAAGGCCGCATAATCCGAACCTCATCACAGTAAAGTGTTGCGGTCGACCCGGCGCCCCACTGAAAGAACCGAAGCAGTATCGCAATTCAAACACAACGGCAGGCTGACTATATCACAATTTTACGCCGCGGCAAGCCGGCACTAGACACAACCGTGCAGAGGGCAGATTCCCCACTGTCGGGAGGACGTCTGTCTAAGTGGGCCGAAAATGCAGTTATGTGAAGTGAGGAGGCATTTTGGCGTTTGGGTATGGCACGCCAAAACAGCTGGCTTGCACTGGAATGACTGGAAAAGGCATACTTCCTTATAAGTATGCTTTCATCTCGAAGAATGTGCGTTGACAATCTGAAAGTCGCGATATGCAAATCCCGACGAATGTTCGTGCTGCAGCTCGGCGTAGCCGCGACACTCATGCTCGCCACCAAGAGCGTTTTTTCAGCGTGGCCAAAAGTACTTTTCACATCGAATAGTTTCACAAAAACTATTCATGAACTGACTGCTGAGCAAGAAGTACAGGAGAGCCCGCAGGTGGTGTTGGGTGTGGATGAGCAGACGCAAAATGGGGCCCGCGTCAGAGTGAAGATTGTCTCTTCTTTGCCGAACGTTAAAAGCATCAGCATTCTGGTTGAGAACAATCCGGTTCCCTTGATATCGCAATTTTTCCTTCAGGGAGAAACCAAAGCGGATATCCAGATGAATTTGAAAATGCAAGAGAGTTCAAACATTCTGGTTTTGGTCGAAGCGGACGGCAAGTTTTATAAAAGTGGAAAGTTTGTAAAAGTTATCGGCGGAGGCTGTGCCTGAGCAGGTGGGAGCCCGGCATCCTTCGCAACAACGGCGTGATGATGCCGTGACCAAAGCACCGGCAAAGCAGACAGCTTTGCAGTAGCGACGATGCGATGTCGTACTGCACGGGATTCCCGTTACGAAAAGCCGCCGTGAGATCGCTTCGCTCAAATTCCGCTGATGACATATCAACCGAAATCATCCGCTTCCCATCATTTTCATTGACGTGAACAACCAACCATCGGCGGCGGAAAACAAGACGCATGTCGTTCTTTCCTTGGAGCTTTGCGAAAGAAAGCAGGCACTTTCTGCACGGCCATGCGTGAATTGTTCCTTATAACCTCCTGCCGGCGCGGAACCGGGTGTATTTTTTCAGACAAACGAGAATGAGTTGCGAAAACTCTTGCCTTGCCGGCGCGACATTCGGAATGAAAAAACCATTCTCGGTGGATATTTACCAGGAAATCACACAACACGACACACGACTGCCAGCGGTCTGGCAGGGTTGCGACTTTTTCAGTATGCCATGGCTTCATCAGGAATTAAGCCGACACGATTCGCCGTTGTCTCCGCCGTTTCCAAGCCCACAGAAGGCATGACCCGTTATTCGTTTCCAGTCCGCGCAGGCAGTGCCTCACTCCGCGTGGTTCACATTGGGACAGCGGGAAACCGTGGTGATCCCCCGCCCGAAACCGTCGTTTGTCCGTGACTTTTCGAGCTGGTGCGGACCGTGGTGGGGAACCACCGCTGAATTCCTCGTCACCTTGGGTGCCGGACATCGCAGCCAAGTGGAAGCAACTGCCTTGCTGACGCGGCCGGAACAAACAACCGTCCTTCCGTATATAATTTTCCGACACCGAAACAAAACCGTTTTTGAAATCAGATTTCTCCGCCAGGCGGAAATGCAAACACCCCGCTTCATGAATTTCAGATTCACAGGAGAGCCCGTCTTGAAGAAGCATGCAAACTGAAACATTGGATCCACTGAATAAACCGTCTGGAAAGATGTTGCCATGTCAATATCTTGGCAAGCGCAGACAACCACAAAGAGCGATCATTTTGCTTCACGGCCTGGGCGCCGATGCAGACGACTTGAAAAGCCTTGCACAGCTTCTACCTTTCGCTCAGGACGGGAAAACGCTTTTGGTTTTTCCGCAGGCTCCGCAACTCCCGGTCACGGCGTGTAATGGAACCCTGTTGTCCGCCTGGTTTGACATTTACACCTTTGAAAAGGGTGGCGTAGAAGATCGACGGGGCTTGCTGAACACTTGCAAAGGAGTTCAGGCCATCATTGCCGAACTGTTGAAAAACAATGTGCCGCTCAGTCGCATTGTGCTCGGCGGCTTTTCCCAAGGGGGTGCCGTGGCTCTTTATTATGCCTCGCACAGCAAGGAAGCAATCGCCGGTGCCGCTGGGTTTTCAGCCTACCTGCCATTGTCCGGAGAGCCGATGCCTTCCACTTCGCCACGCGTGCCGATTTTCATGTCTCACGGAATTCACGATGAAATTATCCCCTTGGAAATTTCCCAGCTGAGCCGGGATTGTTTGCGCTCAGCAAACCATGAAGTGTTTTTCCAGACCTATCCGCTTGGCCACAACCTGGACAGAGACGTGGTCGTAGATTTTTCGGGCTGGTGTGCGCGGCTTCTGGACGATGGGACATTGAACAAACTCGACTTCACTTTTTAGTCCTCAAGGCCTCCCTTGTCGGGGCTACAGCGGTTCAACGTTCCTGTTCCCGTTGCCGGGTTTCACCAGAGCCCGGAGAGAACATTTTTGTTTTCCCGTCAAGAACCTCTCCGCCTAATTGCTCCGCCATCAGCACAGCACAATCGAGCATGCATTTACGCACTGCCTGCAGGTCGCTGTCAGGTTGCAAAAGGGCAATGAAAATCAAGCCGCCGGTGCGATATTCTTCCATCCTAGCCCATTCAAACTCCCCTGGCTCAAACATGCTTGCAACCAAGAACTCGGCTTTCTTTTCCTCTTGCCCACTCTCCACAAAACGAAAACTCCCCCGTTGCTTCCCGTGGGTTTCCAGTCCGACTTTCCGGGCGGCCTGCAGGATCTGCATGCCGGGAAATGGTTCACCGTTGGCGGCTCTCAGGTATACGACAAGCGTTTCAGGTGGCTCTGAATCAGCAACAGTTTTCAAGAGCCGGGGAGGCATGATGGGTTTTCGATCTTTTTTGGGATGACCACGCCTTTTGGAAAAGCGGAGTGGAAATTTTGTGAACCAGAAAACCCCAATGAAAACCACCAGACCCAGTAACAGCAAATAACCGCGAAATTCCTCTTCCGTGCTCACCGACCTTCAAGTCCCAACAAATTGCAAGGCACGTTCAATGTCCACCGATACAATTTTTGAAACCCCCGTTTCTGCCATTGTTACCCCCACCAGAAAATCCATGGCTTCCATGGCTACTTTGTTGTGCGTCACGGTTACAAACTGAGTCTGCATTTTCATTTTCTGCAACAAATCGCAAAAACGCACGACATTGTTTTCATCCAATGAAGCATCGACTTCGTCCAACACACAAAAAGGAGCCGGATTCAGTTGAAACATGGAAAACACCAGCGCCAGTGAAACCAAGGTTTTTTCACCACCAGACAACAACCCCACCGGGCCGGCTTTATGACCAGGCAGGCATGCCGAAACGCGCACCCCGGTTTCCGACCAATTTCCGCCCGTTCCTTCCATTTCCAGGCGGGCGTATCCACCACCAAAAATAACCGAGAAAAGACCTTCCAGGTTGTCGTTGACTTTTTCGAAGGTCTGGTTGAATTGAGTCCGCGTTTCCCGGTCAATTTTTGTCATGGCTTTTTCCAGCGTTTCCAAAGCATTCCTAAGGTCCTCATGCTGAGTGTCCAAATACGCTTTTCTTTCTTCCAGCCCACCCAGCTCATCCACTGCGGCAGCGTTGGTCACACCCAGGCTCTGGATACGGATTTGAACATGCTCCAGTTGTTCTCGGTGACTGCTTTCGCAAGCATTTTCATCCACTGCGGCGCGCACGGCTTCCGGATCCTTTACCGTTTCCGCCAATCTGGCGCGCAAGTCCTCACAGCGCGCTTTGCTGACTTGCAATTCCGACGAGACCTGTTCACTGGATTTCTGTGCAGAGCGCACTTCTTTTTCCAGAACGGTCTGCCTCTCTTGCAACCCGGCAACAGCGGCTTTCAGTTCAACACCTTGATCACCAACCTGAATCAAGAGCTTTTCCTCCCGGGCATATACACCATGCAAGGCCGCGAGCTTTTCATCATGCTGCTCTCCAAGCAGCGACTCAAAATCATCAAGCGAGCGTTGCAGGTCTGCCAAGTGTTTCTCAGAGGTCTGCACATTATCCTGGAGGAAATCAATATTGTCGGTTGCTGTTTTTTGTTGCTGACCAAGGGATACCAGTTCCGCTTCCCGGATTTTGCGCGCCTGCTGAAAAGCATTCAGCTCTTCTCTCGCGACCAGGACCTGTGCTTCCAGCAAATTTTCACGCTTCTGCAAAAGTGCTCCTGCCTGTTCCCATTCTGCCAACCTGGCTTCAGCAAGCTGCACATCGGCACTGGCTTGTCGACGCTGAAAAGCCAATGTTTTTTCCCGCTCCAGGAGCGAGCGCCCGGCTTCAGCAAGTGCGGACTGACGCTTATTTTCCTGCTCCAGCGATTCCTCGTGCCGCGCATACTCTGCTTCTAGCAAAGCCAGGGTGTGAAACGCTTTTTCAGCAGCGGATTGCTTTTGATCCCGGCTTTCTTCCAAAGCAATGCGGCTTCGGCGCGCCTGCGTACTTTTATCGCGAATGTCTTGCAGGTTTTTTTTCGCTTTTTCCAGGCACTCACGCAAATCATCAATACTGCGCGCACGCACCAACACTTGGTTTTCCCGAACTTCGCAACGGCTGATTTTCAACCAATGCCTGCCAATCCAAACGCCATCCGGCGTCAACAGGCTTTCGTGGGGCAACAAAGTTTTTCGCCTTGCCAACCCCTGATCCAGGCTGTCAACAAAACCAACACTGGCCAAAGGATGTTCCAGACAGACAGGTGAATCCACTTTCGCAGCCAGCGTTCCCGTTGCTCCGGGCACCTCGGCTTCTTCCACTATGAACAATTGGCCTTGCCTGAGTTGCCCCACCGCTTTCGCGTAATCATCCAGCGAAGACACACAAACAGCCCGCAGCCATTCCCCAAGCACGGTTTCCACCAGACTCTCCCAACCTTTCTCCGCACGGATGTGCTCGCAAAGACAGTCTCGGGTATTTAATCCCGCGCTTTTCAGCCAAGCGGCAAACATCTTTTCATCGTGTCCCAGGCGGGATTTCTGGAGGGCCTCCAGAGAAGCAAGGTCCTGCTGCAAAACCATGACTTTTGCGGTTGCTTTTTCAAGTTCCCCCAGCAAAGTGCGTTCGGCCTGCCGAAAGTTGCCTGCTTTTGCGCGCAGGTCTTCAAGTCGCACGCGGTTCGACTCGCAGGTCTGCCGGCTAGATTCCAGTTGTTTTTTCCGTTCGGCCTGTCTCACAATGGCCTGGCCGACCTGCTCTGCATTCTGATCATTCCGAGTGTTTTTCCTGGCCTGACGCGCACGCTCCAGTTCTGTTTTGAAAGATTCGGCAGCATTTTTTTGCTGCTGTACATCTTCATGGGCAGCACGTAGTTCCGCCTGTTGCGGTCGCAGTTGCGTACGTGCGGATTCGTGATTGCCCCGGCATTCACGCAACCTTTGCCGCAGGATATTTTCTCGTTCAGCAAATCTGCCGGCAGCTTTCTCCAATCCCTGAAATGTTTGGCGCAACTCGCTAAATTGTTTCTTTTGTTTTTCCAGTTCGACTCGGTTTTTACGCAATACCAGTGCGGTTTCTTCACGATTTTTATGCAGTTGCGTCAGATTGTGTTCGCGGTTTTTAATTTCATGTTCCAAGACAGCGATCTCACGCTCCAGTTTCAGACAGATTTCTTTGCTTTCATGTTGCTTCCCGTTGTTCACTCCCAATCGTTCCTGTTGTTTTTTCCGCTCGGTGTCCAACGATTTCAGTTTGCTTTCAAGCCGTTCGCTCCCAACTCGCGACTGTTTCGATTGTTCCCCAAAAACGGCCTGCTCTTTTTCCCGGCTCAGCAGTTGCAAACAAAGCAATTCTCCCTGCAATTGTTTTTTCCGCGCAGCCAGTTTTTTATAACGTTCGGCCTGCCGTGACTGACGTCTGGTTTTCTCGAATTGTTTCCTGACTTCTTCACGAATGTCCTCTAGGCGTTCCAGATTTTCGCGCGTCCGCCGAATGTACAGCTCAGTATCGCGCCGTCGGTCCCGGTACAGCGAAAGCCCCGCGGCTTCTTCCAGAAACTTCCGCAAATCCCGCGGCTTCGCCTGAACAAAATTTTCAATCACACCTTGACCGATGATGGCGTAACTGTTGCCACCCAAGCCAGTGCCGGAAAAAAAATCTACCACATCGCGGCGCCGACAGCGGGTTTCGTTTATAAAGAAAACAGATTCGCTGCCGCGCGAGACCTCGCGGCGCATAGCCAGTTCCGAAAACCCGGCGTATCGCCCCGGGAAATCGCCTCGCTCGTTGTCAAAATGTAGTTCCACGCTGGCGCGCCCGAGCGGCTTGCGGACATGGGTGCCGTCAAATATGATTTTGTCGAGCGTCCCGGCACGCAGGGAATGCGATGCGTCGCCGATCACCCAGCGAATGGCGTCCACGATATTGGACTTGCCACAACCGTTTGGACCAACAACACCGGTCACCGAATTGGCGAAAGTGACGTTCGTCGTTTCGGGAAAGGTTTTAAATCCTGATATGCGTACTTTGCAAAGTCTCACTACTTGCGGTTCCTGGAAAAAAACGGGATATTACAATGGAAGTTTAGGCACGAGCCACTCCATCACCCCCCGACCATACTATGACATCAGGAAACCTGCAAAAAGTCGGCAACTTCGAAGTCTTTCCCAACCCGAAGCCAGAGCGCAACTACGAAATTCGCATCGATACATTGGAATTCACTTGCCTGTGCCCACGCACCGGACAACCGGATTTTGCAACTTTACTACTGAAATATGTGCCAGATTCACGATGCGTTGAGCTGAAAAGCCTGCGTGAATATCTGCGATCTTTTCGCAACGTTCCTGCCTTTCATGAAGCGGTCGTCAATGAAATTGTCGATGCTTTCTGCTCTGCCTTGGCCCCACGGTTTGTGAAACTTACGGCTTCTTTCAATGTTCGTGGCGGGCTTTCTACCACCATCGTGGTCAAGCACTCGAGGGAACCATAACCGGCAGACAATTACCGGAACATGATTTGTCGCTCTCCGGCACTGCCTGAACCACTTGCATTAGAACGGGTGTTGTAAAATGGCACCTCGCAACCGAGAACAACCCATGACTTTCACAAACCATTCAGGAAATCACTTTCACGGAACGACTGTCCTTTCGGTGCGTCGTAACGGCATCGTGGCCCTCGGCGGCGATGGGCAGGTCACTATGGGTAATATAGTCATGAAGTCAAACGCTCGGAAAGTACGACGACTTCACAAGGACCAAATTCTGGCCGGATTCGCCGGCGGCACGGCCGATGCCTTCACCCTGTTCGACCGCTTTGAAACCAGGCTGGAAGAATACAACGGTCGTCTCTTGCGTGCCGCTGTGGAACTGGCCAAAGACTGGCGCACGGACAGGGCATTGCGTCGTCTCGAAGCATTGCTCACCGTTGCGGATATAAACAACACGCTGGTCATATCCGGGACCGGTGACGTCATCGAACCTGAAAATGGATTGATTGCAATTGGCTCAGGAGGAGGCTACGCTCAAGCGGCGGCGCAAGCCATGCTCGACACGTCCAAACTCGACGCTCGCACGATAGTCGAAAGGGCACTGAACATTGCAGCCGGCATTTGCATTTACACCAACCGGAACACGACCGTGGAAATCTTGCCAAATCCGCAAGGCGCCACTCACCCATCGTCCAGCTAAAGCTGATCTAGCGATCCACTGTTTGAGGATTGAACCATGTCAACCATGACCCCCAGAGAAATTGTCCGTGAGCTGAACCAGTACATCATTGGCCAGGAAAAAGCCAAGCGGGCGGTTGCCATTGCGTTGCGCAATCGTTGGCGCCGGATGCAATTGGATGAAGCCATGCGTTCGGAAGTCATGCCTAAAAACATCCTGATGATCGGGCCGACCGGCGTTGGCAAAACAGAAATCGCCCGCCGCCTTGCCAAACTCGCCGATGCTCCTTTAATCAAAGTGGAGGCAACAAAATTTACCGAAGTCGGATATGTGGGCCGGGACGTAGAATCCATTATTCGGGATCTGATGGACGCGGCTGTAAAAAAGAACCGCAAACAATTGATGGAATGCAACCGCTACCGCGCTGAAGAAATCGCTGAGGACCGTATTCTCGATGCTTTGCAACAGCATCCTGATTTCAAAGCCAAATCACGCCAGGAGTTGCAGACAAAACTGAAAAACGAAGAATTGGATGAGGTCGAGATTGAATTGAGCGTCCCCAACACTCCCGTCGGCATTGAAATCATGACGCCGCCAGGTATGGAAGGCATGGCACATCAGATTCACAACGCGTTCAAGAGCCTGGGCAGCACACAGAAACGGCAGCGCAAAATTTCAGTCTTGCAGGCGCGCAAACTCCTCGGCTTGGAAGAATCGCAAAAAATGATCGATGAAGAAGATTTGAAAACCAGTTCCATATACGATGTAGAACAAAAAGGCATCGTGTTCATTGATGAAATCGACAAGGTCACCAAGCGCTCCGACTTGCAGTCTTCGGAAGTATCACGTGAAGGAGTGCAACGTGATCTTTTGCCTTTGGTGGAAGGCAGCACGGTCACCACCAAGTACGGTGTGGTGCAAACCGACCACATTCTGTTCATCGCTTCCGGCGCTTTTCACACCAGCAAACCTTCAGATCTGATACCGGAATTGCAGGGACGCTTTCCCATCCGCGTGGAATTGAATGCATTGGATGTCCAGGATTTCATTCGCATTCTTACCGAGCCGAGCTACTCCCTTACCCGTCAATACAAGGCCCTGCTGAATTCAGAGGACGTGGGAATCGAATTCTCGGAAGACGGCGTGCGCCGCATTGCAGAAATTGCTTTTGAAATCAACGAATCCACCGAAAACATTGGCGCGCGCAGGCTTCACACAGTTATGGAATATCTGCTGGATGACTTGCTCTACTCTGCTCCTGACATCAGCCACACCAAACGAAACATTGATGCCACTTACGTAGATGGTCAATTGTCTGGGCTGGTGAAAGACAAGGACTTGACACGCTATATCCTCTAAGCCATATCCAAACGTACCCCGGCCTCATAATGCTTGCGTAAAACTTCTCGCCAGCCTGATGTCGAGTTTTATGATGGCAAACGTTTTTCCATGAGCTGTGAATGCCTCCGGGAACATTTCCCGTCCGCGAAAGCAGTCACGTTCAAGCCGGGCAGGACATGTCCCGATACGGCATTGATGCCACTGGCCAGGATGGACCAGAGTCTCTAGACCATGTCCAGACATACTCCGGTTTCGTTGCGCCTGCGTAAAATTTCTCGCCGGCTTGATATCGAGTTTGATGATGGCAAACGTTTTTCCATGAGCTGTGAATACCTCCGCGTACACTCTCCGTCCGCGGAAGTAAGGGGACATGGACGGGGGCAGGGCAAACTGCAGACAGGCAAGGAAAATGTCAATATTTTTGCGATTGAACCCATTGGAAACTATGCTGTGCGCCTGGAGTTTGACGACCAGCATCGCACTGGCATTTTCAGTTGGGATTACCTATACGAACTGGGGGAAAATCAGTCTGCTTACTGGAAACATTATTTGCAAGCACTTGCCGAAGCTGGTCATGTGCGCAAACCCCACCCCAATAAATGAGCTGTGAATACCTCCGCGTACACTCTCCGTCCGCGCGGAAGTAAGGGGACATGGACAGGGACCGGGCAAACTGCAGACAGGCAAGGAAAATGTCAATATTTTTGCGATTGAACCCATTGGAAACTATGCTGTGCGCCTGGAGTTTGACGACCGGCATCGCACTGGCATTTTCAGTTGGGATTAGCTATACGAACTGGGGGAAAATCAGTCTGCTTACTGGAAACATTATTTGCAAGCACTTGCCGAAGCTGCTCATGTGCGCAAACCCCACCCCAATAAATGAGCTGTGAATACCTCCGCGTACACTTTCCGTCCGCGCGGAAGCAAGGGGACATGGACAGGGGCAGGGCAAACTGCAGACAGGCAAGGAAAATGTCAATATTTTTGCGATTGAACTCATTGGAAACTATGCTGTGCGCCTGGAGTTTGACGACCGGCATCGCACTGGCATTTTCAGTTGGGATTAGCTATACGAACTGGGGGAAAATCAGTCTGCTTACTGGAAACATTATTTGCAAGCACTTGTCGAAGCTGCTCATGTGCGCAAACCCCACCTCGGTAAATAAGCTTGGTAGCAGATACCCTGACGGGTCGTGACCAAGACCAAGACCCATTCTTTCGGCTATCGTCAGGTTACGGCCGCAGACAAAACCGCTCTGGTCGGCAACGTTTTTGATTCAGTCGCCCCTCATTACGATCTGATGAACGATTTCATGTCGTTGGGAATTCATCGCTTGTGGAAGCGGGTCACCGTGCAGCTGGCCGCGTTGTACAGCGGACAGAAAGTTTTGGACCTGGCGTCTGGCACTGGCGATTTGACCCGGCTGATTAGTCTCCAGACCGGCGCGCACGGCCACGTAGTATCCGCCGATGTCAACCCGAAAATGCTGGCGCAAGGACGGGATCGCCTGCTGGATACCGGCCCCTGCAATGGGGTAAGTTTTGTGCAATGCAATGCTGAAAATCTGTCCTTTCCCGACCGTTTTTTTGATCGCGTCATTGTCGGTTTTGGGTTGCGCAATGTGACTGATATACCGTGTGCCTTGCGCGCCATGCGTCAGGTTTTGAAGCGAGGTGGCAGAGCGCTCATCCTGGAATTTTCCCAGCCACTGGAAATAATTTCCCCGCTTTACGATTTGTGGTCACTTCACTTCATTCCGAAACTCGCCCGAAGGATCGCCCGGGATGAAGAAAGTTACCGCTATCTAGTGGAATCCATCCGCGTACACCCCGACCAGGAAACACTGCGGGAAATGATGCGTGACGCTGGTTTTGAACGATGTGAGTACTTCAACCTCAGTGGCGGGATCGTGGCCGTGCACCGTGCCTGCAGAGTATGAAAACCCCGGACCGCGGCGGCCACGAAAACAACTCGCAATGGGTCAGGCCGCTCGCTGTGGCTGTTCAGAGTGTGCTGAATGCGTATTTATCCACTGATCCCGAAGGGGCGGCGGAACTGGAAAAACTGGGTGGCACAACGGTTCGGATTTCGTGCGAGCTACCCGCTTTCAGTTTGTATTTCACCCCTAAACAAAACCGGGTTGAAGTCGACTGGAAGTGTTCTGCAAAACCTCGGGCATCCGTCAGTGCCGCGTTGGGAGACTGGCTTCATCTCTGCCTGTCGTACGGCCGAGGACAGCCCGGAGCCAACCTGAATATCTCTGGCGACATCGCCATAGCACAAAGTTTTCTCAAAGTATTGACGAATGTCGCATTTGATTGGGAAGCACTGATCGCCCGTTACGCCGGCGACATTGCTGCCCACCACCTTGGCCGCTCGGCACGCCGGATTGGAAACTGGCAGATCCGAGCCCACAAAGTATTGGCGGAAAACCTCAGTGAATATTTACAGGAAGAGGCACGCCTGACCCCTTCCCGCTACGAACTGGAAAGCTTTCTGGACGAAGTTGACGAGGCAAGAAACAATATCGAACGGCTGACCAGGCGTTTTGAAAGCGTGCTGAATAACAAGCGTAAATGATCACACTCCGACACCTGCTTCGTCTGTTCGCCATAAACCGGATATTGTTGAGGCATAACCTTGACGAAGTCATTTTTCGAATCCCTCATCTGCAACCTGCGCGTTTTCTTTCCTGGCTGTCCCCTTGGCATTGGTTGCCACGGCATCGGAAACCAGTGGAGGTTCGCATTCGTCTGGCGATAGAAGACTTGGGGCCAATCTTTGTGAAATTTGGGCAAATGTTGTCTACCCGCAAGGATTTGCTCTCGGAAAACTTGGCCCGGGAACTGGCAAAACTACAGGACCAGGTGCCGCCCTTCCCGGAAAAAGAGGCACAGGCCATCATTGAAAAATCCTTGGGTGCCCCAGTGGCTTCCCTGTTCAAAAACTTTGAAAGCAAGGCCTTGGCTTCCGCTTCCATAGCACAGGTACATGCCGCGCAATTGCACGATGGACAGAAAGTGGTCGTGAAGGTGTTGCGACCGGAAATGAAACGCATCGTAAAACGAGATCTGGATTTACTCTATCTTCTATCTCGCATGGCAGAACGCTGGTGGCCGGAAGGGCAGCGCTTAAGGCCTGTGGAAGTCGTGGCTGAATACGAAAAAACCATCATGGGAGAACTGGACCTGATGCAGGAAGCGGCGAACGCAAGCCGCCTGAGACAGGATTTTGAAAATTCGCCGTTGCTTTATGTGCCCAAAATTTTCTGGCGATGGTGCCATGAGGAAGTCATGGTCATGGAGCGGATTCACGGTGTACGCATCAGCAATATCACAGCACTCAAAGCCAAACAGGTGAATTTGAAAAAGTTGTCGGAAAACGGGGTGGAAATTTTTTTCACTCAGGTTTTCAAAAACAATTTTTTCCATGCTGATATGCACCCCGGTAATATTTTTGTGTGCATAAAAGACCCCGAAAACCCCAAGTACCTAGGCGTAGATTTCGGCATTATGGGCACACTGTCGCCTCATGATCAACGCTACCTTGCGGAAAACTTCCTGGCATTTTTCAATCGGGACTACCGCAAAGTCGCCGTGCTGCATGTTGCTTCAGGCTGGGTACCAAGAAATACCAGTATTGAAGAATTTGAAATCGCTATCCAGACCGTGTGTGAACCCATTTTCCAACGCCCTTTGAATGAAATTTCTTTTGGGCACCTGTTGCTCAGACTTTTCCAGACCGCGCAGCGCTTTCACATGGAAGTGCAACCGCAACTGGTGTTGTTGCAAAAAACGCTTTTGAATATCGAAGGACTTGGCCGGCAGCTTTATCCGGAACTCGACCTTTGGAAAACCGCGAAACCATTCTTGGAAAAATGGGTGGCATCGCGAACCGGAATTCGTTCACTGTGGGACAACCTGCGGGAGAACCTTCCCACTGCCATCAGTCTGCTCCCCGAAATGCCGGAGCTGGCACGCGAGGCGGCCGCAGAATTCAAACGTTACCGCCAGGAATCGGAAAAAAGTGCCCGGAACCTGCACCGTGAACTACGCTCTTTAAAAAAGTGGGGATTTGCTTTGGTGGGCCTCGTCGTTATAGCCTGGTTGCTGACGCTATTCGCAATCCATTGATTGCTCCGCTCCCCGCCTGAAATGAATCATGGGCGGGAGGCTTTCACTGCTTTTTCAAAATTGATGCCTTTGAAAATGAAGCTCCGTTCCGAGAAAAGCCGGGCACCGTTAGCTTGAACCCAATCATGGTGAAATGAAAGTTGGCCGAGAGCCGGCGGCAGGATTTGGAAATGCACCGTATACAAATCCGAAGGCCTGCCGGGCAAAGCAATGTTTCGCGCGTAGTGAATCGCATCCGTGAGATTCAGGTGCGGAACCAAATCGACCTGAATGGAGCGCCTGGTTTTTTCATTGACCACCAAGGCGCTGATTTTCAGATAAGGCACAAAGCTTCCTGAAAACGCTTTCCCCAGACCTTGCTTCCCGGGCAACCAGCTGGCGAGCACTTCCAGGTGAATATCGGTTTGAGATTTCGGCAGATGATAACCGGCCGGCGCTATGGCATCCTCGGGAGCGGCTTCAAAAACAAAGCTGATCCCCGGATGAATGTTTTCTTCCCCTAAAATGAATTCTTCGGCCGTTGCAATCCCCAAAAACCCTGAGATCAGACAAGAGCAAAACAAAATGTGAGCGGCTCTACGCATTGGAATCCTCCGTGTTCTGCAATTAAAAACTGGCGGTGAAACCAATACCACCCCATGCCAGTGAGTGGTACTCATCTCGCTGTGAGTTCAAGGCTGTCTGATGCACAAGCCAGGTCTCGACAGACAAGGTCTCCGATAATTTTCTGGAAATACCAAGGTGTAGTTGAACTGAGCTTAAGGCGTTTTCTTCGCTGTCCCCCCAGTCATAAATCAATTCAGTGGCGGGGTGTACCCCGAATCCGCCAATCTCGTATTCACCGGACAGTTTGAACGCAAGCGCGTCCCTTTGATTTTCAGTCGCATAAACGTATTCCAAGGATGCGGTCCAGTTTGCCGATTCATAAGCAAGGCTCGCTTCCAGCTCCTGATTATGACCATGTTTGCTGTCTTCATAAGAATCCTCACGCACAAAATGGATGCCAGCCTCCAGATCTTCGGTCACGTGCCACCCATAACCGAAAGACAGATTGCTTTCATGGAAATCGTGGTCTTGGGCATCAGCCACCCAGATTGTGAAGATAAATCCGTTTTTCTCCGCATCAAAACTCAGTGAATACAGTCCACCACTTTCCAATTCCTTATCCCCCCACGATAGGTAACGACCTTCGTAACCAACACTGGCAGACATTTCCCAATCGTCCGCCTGAACAGTCGGCAGCATAATAACGCAGGTAATCAAAAGGGCGAAAATCCTTGGCAGAGCGTTTGTTGCACGATGTCGGCAAGCTTGCCAAAACACATTTCTCATAAATCATCTCCGCACAGGAAAAACAGCGACTTTCGGCCCATGAGAAGACAGAAAATGATAATTATTATCAAAACAAGGCGGCTTGTCAAGTCGCCGTATGACGACTAAAACCAAGATGATCATGTCCGCTTTTCAACCCCGTTGTTTCCAAACTGGAGCCTTTGGTCAGGAAAAAACAGACAACACAAAAATCAACCGGTTCGGGCGTGTTGCCCATGAACACAGCTGAGCAAGATCAGGCCCGTTAGCACAGAGTCTCAGGGACTTTAATTGGGGAAAGATGATGCCTGCAAAGCCAGGTGGCATTCAGTCGCCAGGCCTGACTTGTGTCTACAAAGAAACACGTTGCAAGTCCCAGCCACGCGGCCGAGAGCTTCGCCGGGCAAAGTCCGATCACGGCGGTGAACAGTTTCCGGTTGCGGTGCAAATTTCCTGATCCCTTGTGTTGGCCAACATTTGAAACTTCCCCGATAAATGGGGAAAGGGGTCACGATCCTGTTGGCAGAATACCCCGTCGGAGGACCGATCACAAAAATGAGGCTTTTTGTTGTTTTCCTTGTCTTTAATGCCCCCTTTACAAGTAAATTGCGTTAAAATGACGAGCTTATGAAAATTCTTGTCATCCATGGTCCTAACCTGAACCTTTTAGGCAGACGCGAGCCGGAAGTGTATGGCTACGAAACCCTCGACCAGATTATTGAACGATTGCAAAAACTGGCAAAGAAACTGGATGTGGTGCTGGCAGACTTTCAGTCCAACCATGAAGGCCAACTCATAGATCGCCTGCATGACAGCATGACCGATGGCACGGACTTTGTCATCATCAACCCGGGTGCGCTGACGCATACGAGTATTGCACTCCGGGACGCTTTTCTGGCCATCGACAAACCCTTCATTGAGGTGCATTTATCAAATGTCTTTGCGCGTGAAAAGTTTCGCGGAAATTCATTTTTATCTGGAGTTGCGCGCGGCGTTATTTCTGGTTTGGGACCGTCTGGATATGAATTCGCTTTGCGAGCGGCCGTCAGCATGGAGGAATGATGATGGACTTCAAAATGATCAGGCGGCTGGTGAAACTCGTGAATTCTTCCAATATCGCGGAAATTGAAGTCAGCGAAGGGACACAAACTATTCGCGTACGTCGCTCCTTTGAGAAAACAGAACAGGCATCCCAGTCCCCAACGCAGACCAGTTCAGCCAAAGTAGTTCCAGACCAGCAACAGATGAGCGCAGATGCAGCCGCTGCAGCTCACGAAGTATTCGCCACGGAACCTGAACTGCCCCCTGGTTCCACAGCAGTCAAAGCCCCCATGGTGGGCACTTTCTATATTTCACCTTCTCCGGAAGCCTCTCCCTTCTCCAGCATCGGACAGAAAGTACACAAAGGGGACACACTGTGCATTGTCGAAGCCATGAAAACCATGAATGAAATTCCTGCGCCCCAGGATGGCGTGGTCAGGAGCATCCTGGCGAACAACGCCACGGGCGTGGAATACGGGCAAACATTGATGATCCTCGACGCACCATAGCGGGTCTTTTTCTACCTCCCACTGCGCATGTTTGACAAAATTGTAATTGCCAACCGTGGAGAGATTGCGCTGCGTATACTCAGGGCCTGCCGGGAACTGGATGTGAAAGTAGTAGCCACCCACTCGGTAGTGGACGTCAATCTCATGCATGTACGGCTGGCCGACGAAACGGTGTGCATAGGGCCCGCCCCACCCGCCGAGAGCTATTTGAATATTCCTTCCATCGTCAGTGCGGCGGAAGTAACAGACGCTATAGCCATTCATCCCGGCTACGGTTTTCTTGCGGAAAACGCGGCTTTTGCCGAGCAGGTTGAAAAAAGCGGCTTTGTGTTCATCGGTCCCAAACCCGAAACCATCCGCTCCATGGGGAACAAAATCGAAGCACGAGCCATCATAAGCAATGCCGGGATAAAATGCATCCCGGGTTCTTCCGCCGCACTCGGCAGTGAAATCAAAACCAATATGGAAATCGCCAGAGAGGTTGGCTATCCACTGATTATTAAAGCAGCCTCAGGAGGGGGAGGGCGTGGCATGCGCGTGGTGCACACAGAAGGGTCTTTGGCCAGTGCATTGTCGCTGACCCGCGCGGAGGCTGAAGCAGCATTCGGCAATGGTGATCTCTACCTGGAGAAATTCCTTTGCCACCCTCGTCATATTGAATTTCAAATATTGGCAGACCAACACGGGAATGTCATTCACTTGGGAGAAAGAGACTGCTCACTGCAACGCCGACATCAGAAAATTATCGAGGAATGCCCGGCCCCTGGCATCAGCGAAAAGCAGCGCCAGAAAATCGGCGATCTGGTCATCAAGGCCTGTCGGGAAATAAACTATGTGGGGGTTGGTACTTTCGAGTTTCTTTACGAAGACGGGATTTTCCATTTCATGGAAATGAATACGCGCATACAGGTTGAGCACCCCGTCACTGAAATGGTTACAGGCATAGACATTGTCAAGGAACAATTGCGTATCGCCGCCGGGGAAAGACTTGGCATTAAACAAAAAGAGGTGCACATGAGGGGGCATGCCGTAGAGTGCCGCATCAACGCGGAAAACCCGACGACTTTTGCTCCTTCTCCGGGAGTCATCAAAGAATTTCACGCTCCCGGGGGGCCCGGCATCCGGGTTGATTCGCATATTTATGGAACCTATAAAGTCCCACCACATTACGACTCCTTGGTTGGCAAGCTCATTGCCCATGGTGACAACCGGGCAACCGCCATCAACCGAATGCGGGGTGCCCTGGATGAAATTTATGTCAATGGCATTGAAACGAATATTCCATTGCACCGCGAAATCATCAGCGATGCTGCTTTTTCCAAGGGCAGTTTGAACATTCATTACCTGGAAAGAAAATTGGCACAACAACACCATTGAATATTCACAAAAAATTTCGTTGCGGCTGTTTCATCACTATTGTTGCGGCAACATGAACTCCTTTCTGGGATTTGTGTTCAGACGCCCGTGAAACGAGTTGTCAGGCATGGTCTCGCTGCCGGCTTGCTGGCGCTCACCACGTCGCTGGCAGCGCTTGCCGCCTGGGTCCTGCCTGAAACCACGAAAGCGCTCCATGAATCCCCATGGTTTGAAAAGCTTTGCGAAAAAATCTCTTGCCCATCTGCTTCCAGTGCCGACTCCAGTTACCCATTTCCGCAAATACAAAAATTGCGTATGATTGCCCGAAGTGAGGAAATGTCGCTCATCGCCACCTTGACCAATCTGCACGAACAAAAACAATCGTTCCCGGTTCTGGATGTGCATTTATTCACTACCGGAAACAAATTGAAAAAGCGCTTCTGGATTGATCCAACTCTTTATTTGCAGACAAAGGAGAGAAGCGAAGGCATGGTTCCCGGACGGGAATACCCGGTGCTCGCTACCGTCCCCCACGATGATGATGAAATACTTTGGTACAAGGTCTTGGCAAAAAAGGGTTTTCCGTCTCTACGCACTCCCGTCCCCGACTCGAAAAAGTATTCATTGCCGTGACCCGAACCTCCAAAAAACCATCCGCACCGTCCCGGGGGAACACGGCGAAAAAACTGCGCTTCGCGGGGCTTAATGAAGCTTTGGAAGCCTCTTTATCCGATTATTTCAAGACTCTGGACTCTCAAGCTGAAACACGGTTGCACTCTTTGGTCATCACAAAGGTTGAGCATACGCTGTTTACCTACATGTTGAAGAGAACCGGTTATCACTTGAGCAAAACCGCGGCCGTGCTCGGGATCACGCGAAGCACATTGAACAGCCGTCTAAAAAAATACAGGATCAGCGTTCCCGTACGTCAACAAAAAAGCAGAAAAAGCGATAATCCTCAAAACAGGATGGCATATATTTCAGCGTAGCGGTTGCGCGGACTCCGCTTTCCGTCTTTCAGTCGGTGCCTCTCCGAACTTTTTCAGCCAACTGTTCCACAACTGCAAAAAACTTCCGGTAACAGGAAACCGTATCACCAGAGCAACTCAGCATGTTCGGCGCCGTCATGTATTTTTCGCCCACTACAAATACAGGTACGCTTCGCAGGCGATAGCTTTTGGCAAGCTTTTGCGCAATCTTGACTTCCAAGTTAACCTGCAGGGATTTCATCGCACTCCTAAGGTGTTCACGGGGAATTCCCTGTGCGGCAAAATAGTCGGCAATTTCTCCAACTTTCCTTAATCTCATTTGTTCTTTGTGAATAGCATCAAAAAACTTCTGATGAAGTGACTCGTCTTTGCCAAGAGCTCGCAGTGCGTAAAAAACGCGTGCGTGACTCTGCCAGCTCTCTCCAAGCACGGCTGGTGTCAGAGTGAAAGTCACATAATCTGGTTTTTTGGCAAGCCATTCATTCACATAAGGTTCCAGAGTGTAGCAGTGGGGACACCCATACCAAAAAAATTCTCTGACTTCAACTTTTCCTTCATCCGTCTTCGGAGGTTCATTCACTTTCAGGCGGATATATTGCTCTCCCTCGACCAGTGCTGTCTTTTCGGTTGCGAAAGCGGAAAAACATAGAAACACTGCTGCAAAGAGCAAAAACCAGGCACGTGAAAAATAAGCGACACCCATAATCAATGCAGTCCCTGTATGTAAGAGGAAACCGCCTTTATTTCCTCATCACTGAGATTTGTAGCAATACCATTCATGATTTCTGAACCTTTGTATGAATAAACCCCATCCCGGTATGCTTTCAAACGTATTTCCACATAGGCAGCATGCTGAAAGGACAATTTTGGGAACTTGGCAGCCGGATTCCCAACACCGGTTGGACCATGGCATGAAAGGCAGGCCGGGACTTTTGTGACGGAATTGCCGCCCCGGTATATTTCCTGGCCAAGTGATACCAGATCCATCCTGGCGGCACCCGGCGATGTGGTCTGCGACGCAAAATAAGCTCCCAGGTTTTCCACATCCTGATCGCTCAAGCCTTTTGCCATAGGAGTCATCAACGGATTACCGCGTTCTCCCGTCCTGAACAATCGCAGCTGTTTGATGATATACAAGGAGGACTGTCCGGCCAGTTTCGGCCACTCGGGATTGGCACTGTTGCCATCCGGCCCATGGCATGCCACGCAGGCGGAAGCCCTGGTTTTTCCTTTGGCCACGTCACCTTTGGTCAAGTCACCGGCAAAGGCGACTGGACCTACAGCCACTGACAGAGCCACCAAAAAAGGGAAATAAAACCAGGCAAAATTCATAGGCTTCACCATTCTATACCAAAAATTATCGCTTTACACCACCGCGAATTTCATCATTCCCGCCGCCAACGGTAGTAGCAAAAACCACACACCACCACGACTTCAGCCACTTTCAAAGCCCGACATCAAAAGCAAACTTTCATACCCCTTCAGGCAATTGCCGGCTAAACGCTTCTCCTGCTGGTATCAACTTGTTTTGTATAAACTTTTCATCTCTGCCGACAGTAAACAGACAATAATCATCCAGGTTGTCTGGATCGCAACACCAGTAATCTATTTCTGATAGCCCCGCCACAAACATGATATGTTGCAACTGGCACTGATAATACGAGGGGATGATCCCTTTATACGCTTTCCGATACGCGGCTTTGCCGGCTTTTATTTCCACAGCGTAATGCAACTGAACATTGAAACCGTCCAGGCTGGCACGCGCCCAAGCGAAAAAAGTATGTTCCAGGCACACCGGTTCAACCTTTTTTCCGGTATGATGCATGTACAGGTGCCTAGCCGCAGGTTCCAACTGTTTTCCTCGCAGCATTTTCGCATTTGGACGACGCTCCACTGTCCCCCACTTGCTGGAAATTACTTGGCTGACTTTGCCCATCCCCATTCCCAGCAACGCTGCCATATCAGAAGAACCAAAACCACCACGACGCCAGGCGAGCCACTCCTGGCTATCCTGTTCAAGTGCCACCTGGCGATAACTTTTTGGCAATTTTTTCACGCAGGCTAAACGTGAAATTGTGCTACAACCGGAACATGATCGGAGGGTCGCTCCCAGATTCTCGGGCTCGGATCAATCCAGCTCTTTTGACAATCACGAGCCAGACTTTCTGAAGCCAGAAGAAGATCAATACGCAAACCGGCGTTTTTTCGGAAGCTGCCCTGGCGATAATCCCACCAACTGAAAGATCGCTCATCGGGATTACAAAAACGAAAAACGTCTTTGTAGCCCAAGTCAAAAAGCGATTGTAATGCCGAGCGCTCTTCATCACTGCAAAGAATTTTATTACGCCACACTTCGGGATCGTGCACATCCATGTCTCCCGGTGCGACATTGAAATCGCCAAGTACCAGAACCCGCTCAAAACGACTGCTTTCCTTTTCAAGCAACTGTTTCATGGCAGCAAACCACTGCATCTTGAAAGCAAACTTCTCGCTGCCTGGCTCTGAACCATTGACCACATAAAAATTCAAAACCCGCACCCCCTCATAAGTTGCGCCCAAAAACCGCTTTTGTGACGTTTTCAGGCCCGGCAACTCATTTTGCACATCGCTCGTTTTTCTCTTGCTGAACGTAGCCACGCCATTGTAGGTTTTCTGGCCACTGTAAATCGCGTGATAACCCAAGGAAGTAAACGCCTCAATCGGAAACTCATGGTCCTGCAACTTGGTTTCCTGCACAGTCAGAACATCGACTTTATTTTGTTGCAACCAGTCTTGAACATGCCCAAGGCGGACTCGGAGGGAGTTTACATTCCAAGTGGCGAAAGTCAGCACCGGCGATGTTTTGGGAATTTCTCGGTTGCTGACAAGCACGAGGAAGCAAAAATCCCGAGAAATGAGTTCAGGGAAAATGTCGGCAAACAGGAGAAATTTCAGACATCTAAGTTGCTGATCTGCAAAGCATGTTCTTCAATAAATTCCCGGCGCGGTTCTACATTTTCACCCATCAAAACATCAAAAGTTTCTTCCACCGCGCGTACATCATTCACCCGAACCTGAATCATCCTGCGCTTTTCCGGATCCATGGTGGTTTCCCAAAGCTGCTCAGGATTCATTTCACCAAGCCCCTTGTAACGCTGGATGGTGATTCCTCTGAGCGAATCCGAAAACACCCATTCAGCAGCCTCCTCAAAGCTACTGACCTGTTCGGAATTTTTTCCGCGTCGAACGATAGAGCCCTCAGAAATTTCTACATCATCCAGACTGTAAGCATAGTCATAAATCGCCCGGTATTCTTTAGATCGGAAAAAATCGCAGCGATATTCATCGATTTTTTTACGTCCAGGCTTTTCTATTTCAAAGATCAAAGCATCCCATCCGTAGCTCGCGTTTTTCTGAATCTGAAAATTGTACTTGCCAACTTTAGAAGCAGTGGCAGATTCACATAAAAGCGTAGCCCATTTCTGGAGAGAATTCAGATCCTGCAATGCGAGTTCGGGGGGCAGTCCGTGAATAGCCAACATGCAGCTGGTTAAATCAGCATCATGGCGACGGGTCAGTTTTTTTCCAGCGCTTCTCGCTTCCCGATAACTGAACATCAGCTTTGCAAATTTCTCATCCGGCAGTGGCTCAGCCGCTCCTGAACAGAAAAACCCCGAGCCGTTAATGGCGATCTCAGTCAAAGAGTCGTCCAACACCCGCTCGTCTTCCACAAACTTTTCGGTTTTTCCGGACTTTACTTTATAAAGCGGAGGCAGGGCTATGAACAAAAAATTATTTACGACCAAGTCGCGCATAAAGCGATAGAAAAAGGTCAGCAACAAGGTCAGGATATGCGATCCGTCCACATCCGCGTCGGTCATGATGATGACCCGGTCATAACGAAGTTTGGACAGGTCAAATTCCTCACCGGTACCGCAACCAAGCGCGGTGATCAGCGTCTCTATTTCCACAGAACTCAAGGCCCTGCTGGGATGTACTTTCTCGACGTTCAGGATTTTTCCTTTCATCGGCAACACCGCCTGTGTTTTCCGGTCCCGAGCCTGTTTGGCAGAGCCACCAGCCGAGTCTCCTTCAACCAAAAACAATTCCGTACTTTGTTGGCCTTTCTCGCAGTCCGCTAATTTTCCCGGCAAAGTACCGGGATAACCCAAGGTTTTCTTGCGCACGATATCCCTGGCTTTGTGCGCCGCTTCTCGCGCCCTCGCGGCTTCACATATTTTGCCAATAATCGCTTTTCTTTCCTCTGGGTTTTCCAAAAGAAAGTCATAGAAACTGTCACCAAAAGAATTGCTCACCGCAGATTCCACACCAGAGGAAACCAGCTTGGTTTTCGTTTGCGAGGAAAACTTAGGATCGCTGAGCCTGACTGAAACAACAGCAGTAATCCCCTCCCTGGCATCCTCACCTTTTAAATCCAGTTTTCCTTTTTTGTCGTAGCCTTCGTTTTTTATGAACTGCTTGATTTTCCTGGTCACAACATTGCGAAATCCAGTAGCGTGCGCCCCTCCATCAGGTTGGGGAATACTGTTTGTGTAGCCAAAAACCCGCTCTTGAAAAGTAGCGCACCACTGCAAAGCCACTTCTATTTCGACCCGCTCTACCGTGCCTGAAAAATAAAAGACACTGGCGTGAATGGGGTTGTGGGATTTGTTCAGCGATTTAACGAAGGCCGCAAGACCTTCCTCATTCAAGTATTCCTCTCTGTTTCCTGAACGAAAATCTCTGATGGAAAGTTTTAATCCAGCATGCAAAAAAGAAAGTTCCTTAAGGCGCCGCGCAATAATTTTGTAGCTGAAGTCCCGTTCCTTGAACACATCCGGGCTGGGAAGAGAGCGTACGGAGGTACCCGTTAAAACGCTGTCCCCGACCACGCACAATTCTCCCTCAGGCACACCGTCCCGGTATTCCTGGTGATACTCTTTGCCATCTCTCCGAATGTTCAGCACGAGGTGTTCAGACAGCGCGTTGACAACGGAAACTCCAACTCCATGCAGTCCCCCAGCGACCTTGTAACTGTTTTGATCAAATTTTCCGCCGGCGTGAAGGGTGGTCATGATGACTTGTGCCGCCGAACACTTGCCGTCTTGATGAAAATCCACAGGAATTCCGCGCCCGTCGTCATTCACTTCCACAGAACCATCTTCATAAAGGCTAACCAATATTTCCCTACAGTGGCCGGCAAAATTTTCATCAACCGCGTTATCTATCAGCTCAAAAACCAATTGGTGTAGTCCGGCGCCACTCTCGGTATCACCGACAAACATACCTGGGCGCTTTCGGACCGCTTCAAGTCCTTTCAAAACCTTGATGGAATGCGCCTTGTAGCCTATTTTATCTGTATCCACGTCAGCTGTACTCAGAAATTAAAGAAAAGAACCAGAAGACTGTCCGAAAGTGAACAAGGGAACCCGTCAGGAAACAAAAACAAAGAAGAAAACACCCTCTTTACTTCTGTTTTTAAAGTCGTCCAATCACTCCCGCCAATCCTAGCAAAAAGGTGCGACACAAACAAGCAGACGGGACATTTTCAGACCTTTCTGTCGGATGGAATTCTCACCCCAAAAGACACTGCTTTTATGGGGCCTGACACGCCTGATTGCTCTAGTAATTCCTTATTTGTTTCACGTGAAACAATCATACATCATACAAACCGTAAACCACACGATTCAGGAACCAAGAACAGCTCCGTTATTCATCATGAACAATCGCTTTTCTACGTCCATACCTTCCAAAAGGGTTTCGTCGTTTGAAGCAATAAAAACTTGGAAGAAATTCTTTTTCATTTCTTTGAGAATCCAGCCTTGTTTTTGCTTGTCAAGTTCAGAGTCCAAATCATCAACCAGGAAAACACACTTTTTTCCTATCACAGAATAAAAACACCGGGCAGCGGCAAAGATCATCATACAGACGATCAGTTTATGTTGTCCTCTGGAAACATACTTGGTTGCAATTCGGTCTCCCCACAGTACTTCCAGATCTGCGCGGTGTGGTCCTCGACTCGTGTAGCCAATATGTCTGTCGTGTTCTCGATTTTTGCGTAGCACTTCGGAATAAAAAAGCTGCTCGTTCCAACCGGTTTTGTAACGGATCTGCAGTGGTTTTTGAAAATCTCCAAAAGCTTCCAGTTTTTTGAAATGTGCCGCGACTTCAGAAACATATTCTTTCCTGGTCGCTGTCAAGTCTTTGCTTAATTCCACTATTTTTTTATCCCATGCATTCAAAATCCAATCACATTCTCCTTTCCTCAACGCCATATTTCTTTGCCTGAGAACCTGATGGAACTGGTACCAAGTGCGGCTGTAACCATGTTTCACGTGAAACAAATTGCGGTCTATGAAAAGCAGGCGAACCCTGGCAGGCCCATGCAACAGTTGGTGACTGGCTGGATGAAAAGAAAAAATCGGCAAGGCCTGGTACAAAGTTGATTGTTTATCCACTGCCTTGCCGTTTATTTTCTGGCAGCTTCTGCCTGTGCCTTTTTCAATCCCCAAAATGTGTCCGGAAAAAGTCCGAGCTACAACCCGTAGTTGTTTTTCTCCATATTTAACCAGTTGCGTCGCATAACGGCTACGAAAAGTCCGACCATGTCCAAGCAGGTACAACGCTTCGAGCACAGTGGACTTTCCGGCACCGTTACTACCTGAAATTAAATTAAATTTGGGAGAAAAAAGGAACTGGCTGCTGGCAATGTTGCGAAGATTGGAAATCTGAAGTTCATCTATCATGCCGAAAAAACATCACCAAACCATAACAAAGAACAGGCGTAAAGCCTGGTGTGCGCTTTATCTCCACTGCTGGTTTTGATAAATCAGCCGGAAGTTCAATCAAACAACTTCCCACCCATCCACCAACGGGAACCCACGCTGCAGAGAAGGCAATCAGGAGTGTTCCAGTAAAAAACGATGAACCGAAAGCTTGGCAGAGCTTCTCCTGGAGATCTGTTGATTGACTGGCACTTATCGGTTCAGGGACATGATCACATGCTTTGGATATCCGGTCTCAGATACTCCGACCATCATCATGGCGCCCTTCTCATCGATTGTTATTTTCACTTCTTTAGCAAAAAGCGATTCCAAAGCATCAAGAAGGTAGTTGATGTTAAACCAAATTGCTCTGTCGTCTCCTTCGAGCCGCGCGCTTAAAAGTACATCACACTCCTCATTTTTTGAATTTCTGGTAACGACCTGCAGCTGTTCATCACGAAAAGAAAATTCCGCAACAGGTACCTTGTTGTCGCAAATCGCGAGGGATTGATGCAATGTTCTCATAAAATCCTCCCTATTGAGCCAAACCTTGGTAACCGCATGATCGGGAAAGGTTTTAGTAAAGTCTGGGTACTGATCTTCAATGGGCTTTACTTTATAAACCATGTTCTCGTTCCGAAAAACAACCTGGGTTTCAAAAACTGAAACTTCAATTTTTTTTTCGTTTTCTGACAGTATCTTGTCCAGCACCTGCACCGATTTTCGCAATAATACCGGTTGACTGTTCTCACTGAACTCTCCATTCGTACTCGTGGAAATCTTAGTGGTCGCCAAACGATGACCATCAGAAGACACGCATTGCAGGGAGGACTGCGTTATCACAAAAGCCATACCGTTCAGATAGGGGCGCACATCATTGACTGCCATAGAGCGCTGAGTACCAAGCAAAGCCTGTTTCAACTGCTTTTCCTCAACGTGAAAGGTATAACCGTCACTTTCTTCAGCGAGTTTTGGAAACTGCTCAACAGGCAACGTTTGCAGCTTGTTCTTGTAGCTGCCACATTCCAGGTAGACATTGGATTCAGAAAAACGCAAAGAGATTTCCGTATCCACAGGGCAATTACGACAATATTCAAAAAAACTCACAGCTGAAACCAGCCCACTTTCTCCTTCTTTGACGATTTTTCCAGGTACGAAACAGGATAACTGAGATTCCATGTTCCCAACCGTCATCCAAATACCCTGTTCCGTTGGCTGTATCAAAACCATACTGTAAGCCGGAATTACCTGGGTACGTTCAACCAAAATACGTAAAAGGGGGGTGATCTGTTTAAGTTTTATTGTGGATAAGATTATTTCTATATTATTCATAATAGTAGTAGTAGAGATGACCTCCAAGCGTTGAGAAAATCATTAACATATTGTTTCATGGTTACTTTTTATCATAAAAGTAAAAGGAAAAAGCCTGTGTAAAATGTGGATAAACACTGGAAAACCAGATTTTCTGACAGTGTTCATGGTTTTTCCACAGGTTTTCCACCTAATTTCCGAACATGTTGCGCAAAGTTTTATATTCCTCGTGAAAACGAGGATCGGATTGTTGCAATTCCTTTATTTTTCTTAATGAATGCAAGACGGTAGCATGGTCACGGCCGCCAAAGGAATCTCCAATACGCGATAAACTCCAGTTGGTTATTTCTTTTGACAGGGAAATAGCGATCTGACGTGCACGCACCACTGCGCGATTTCTTTTTGGAGATACCAGGTCTGAGACCCTGATCTGGTAATAATCCGCCACAGTTGACTGAATGTTTTTCACTGAATTTATAACCTCGTTTGCTGCCAAAAGATCTTGCAAAGCGTTTCTGGCAACATCCACGGTGATCCCACCCGTTTCCATAAACCCACCGAAGGCAATAACTTTCGTCAAGCAACCTTCAAGTTCTCTGACGTTTGAGCGTGCGTTGGCAGCAATAAAAAAAGCCACATCCCGTGGTAAAGAAAAACACCGTTCTTCGCTTTTTCTCTCCAGTATCGCGACCCGGGTTTCAATTTCCGGAGGATAGATTTCCTGGATCAATCCACAGCTAAACCTGGAACGCAAACGTTCTTCAACACCGGTCAGTTTTTTTGGGTATCGGTCGCAAGTCAGGACAATCTGGTTTCTTTTTTCAAACAGAGAGTTAAAAGTGTGAAAGAATTCTTCCTGGGTCTGGGTTTTTTTCACAAACAACTGGATGTCATCAACCAGAATTGCGTCCAGAGACCGATAGTAGTTTTTAAATTCAGCGATGAGTCCATTTTTAATAGCATGCACCATGCCTGAAACAAAATTTTCTGCCTGGATATAAACGAATTTCGCCTTCTCGTTCAATTCCATCATCCGGTTGCCTATTGCGTTCAGCAAGTGGGTTTTTCCAAGCCCCGCCCCTCCGTATAAAAACAGCGGATTATTGGCACTCCCATTCGTGCTGGCAACGCTTTTCGCCATCGCCAGTGCCATTTGGTTGGATTTGCCCTCAACAAAATTGTCAAAACGAAACTTTGGGTCGAAGTTTCGTTTTTTTGGTAAAAAAACCAAGTGGGGTTTTGGTTTTGCTTTAGCTCTTACAGAGTTTGTTTTACCTTCATGGATCGCCCCGACTTTTATGAAAACACGCCAGCTGTTTTCTGATTTTTCTTGAAAAAAATTTCTGATTTTTTCCAAGGCATGGGTTTCTATCCACTCGAGCATGTGTGGATTGGGGACGAACAAAATCAGGTTGTTTTTTTTAAGCTGTGGCTGTATTGAACAAATCCAAGTGTGAACATTTTCCTCGTTTATCTGGAACTCAAGGTCTTCCATGCATTGAAGCCAAAGGTTTTTCAGAACAGTAGCAGAGATTTTTTTATTGGTTTCCGTCACGCACTTTATGAATAGATTTAAGTATGGAGTGCAAGAACCGGGAAGGCTATGCTGACCACGATTTTATAAATATTGATTGTTCTTGACAAGGACAAATAATGTGCTAGCGTTTCACTCCGGCGGAGTCGCGTAATGAAGAGAACATTTCAACCCAGCAACAAGAAGCGCAAAAGAAGGCACGGGTTTCGTGCTCGAATGCAGGATTATGCTGGTCGCGCCGTGATTTCTAGACGGCGCAGAAAAGGGCGTACACGCCTCTCAGCCTGACTTTCGTTAACCAAGGTCGTGAGTCCGATTTCATGGACACACGGGAAACTTTTCCAAAGACCGGAAGGATTTGCCGCAGAAAAGACTTTAATGCGGTTTTTAAAAACACGACTTTATGGCCGCAAAGAAGCGGAGTTTTTGTTTTGCATCTAAAGAAAAACTGTTTAGGACATCCTCGTCTCGGTCTTGTGGTCTCGCGTCGTGTTTCCAAAAAAGCGGTGGAAAGGAATCGTATCAAAAGGGCGATAAGAGAAAGCTTTCGTAGGCATCCACAGGGTGATCTGGACATGGTTGTGGTTTGTAAACCAGGTGTAAACGCCCTAACACACGCTCAATTGAACCAGTTTTTGCAAGCAGGATGGGAGAAAATTGTGCAGGCTTTGAAGCGTAGCAATCATGCTTGACAGCTTGCGGTTTCCGCTTTACCTGGCTTTGGCTTTTGTCTTTCTTCTCCTTTGGCAGAACTGGCAAAGCTTTAATGAGAAACCATCACAAAGCGACGGGGCGACAGACTTCATCCCTTCTTTGGCTGTGGACAACATGGCGCAGGAAGACATTCCCGATGCGGTTTCAGGTTCTCGACTGAAGGGCCAGGTTCCCTCTTTGGATCTTCCGGATGTGGTTACTGACCAACAGCAATGGATTCGTGTTGAAACGGACATTTTTATTCTCTGGATCAGTCCCGGGGGCGGTGATATCAAGCGGCTCGATTTACGCAAAGTCCCTTTTTCGGGCGCATTTCCTGACCAGCCTTTTCACCTGCTTTCTTCATCCGGCGGCAGACACTACAACCTGCAAAGTGGCCTGTTACATGACCGCCTGCCCGGCATTTCCGCTGAAACCACTTCTCAACTTGCGCCTTCACATCATGCCGACTTCCGAGCCAGACAACAGGAATACCGCATGGAAAATAATGAAAACTCATTGACCGTCTCGCTTTTCTGGCGCAACGAAGCCGCTGGGCTGGAAGTGGAAAAACGCTATATTTTTACGAGAGGAGAATATCTTTTCGTCCTTGAGCAGATCATCAATAATTGGGGAGATGTTCCCTGGACAGGACGTCAATATCGCCAGTTACGCCGTGGCGTGCCTTCCGAAGAAGAGAGTTCACCACTTATTTATACCTATACCGGTGCGGCCTATTACGACGGGAAATATCACAAAGAATCTTTTGAAAATATTCAGGAATCGCCCCTGAGCGAGGCTCTGACCGGAGGCTGGGTCGCCATGTTGCAGCATTATTTTCTGGCAGCGTTTATTCCCCAGCAAAGAGAGGTGAACGATCTCTATACCAAAGCGGTCATGGGGGCTTCATTTCAGGAATATCTCATTGGCATGCGCTCTCAGCCCTTAGTGGTTCCGGCAGGTGAAAGCGGAACCTTCAGTACCCGGGTGTTTGCGGGCCCCAAGCTGCAAAACCAGCTTGAAAGTATTACTGAAGGCTTGGAATTGTCTACAGATTACGGAATTTTTAGTGTTTTTTCCAAGCCTTTGTTTTGGTTGCTGGATAAGATTCACTCCTATGTCGGCAACTGGGGCTGGGCAATTATTTTGTTGACCTTCCTGATTAAGCTGGTGTTTTACAAACTTTCGGAAACCAGCTACCGGGCGATGGCAAAAATGAAAAAATTTCAGCCGCGCATTACTACGCTCCGGGAGCGGTACAAAGACGATCGCAGCAGACTGCAGAAGGAGGTCATGGAGCTGTACAAGCGTGAAAAAGTCAACCCACTCGGTGGCTGTTTGCCGATATTGGTGCAAATCCCTGTTTTTATTGCTCTTTATTGGGTACTCCTGGAAAGTGTGGAACTGCGCCAAGCACCCTTTATGTTTTGGATACACGATCTTGCCACGCGTGACCCCTATTTTGTGCTGCCACTCCTAATGGGATTATCAATGTTCGGGCAACAGAAAATGAGTCCTGCTCCCCCGGACCCCATGCAAGCCAAGATCATGATGGCTTTGCCTATTGTGTTTACTGTTTTTTTCGCTTTTTTCCCGGCGGGCCTGGTACTTTACTGGCTTACCAACAACCTGCTTTCCATAGCCCAGCAGTCGGTGATCAATCGGCGTGTTCTGGCAGAAGAAAAAGCGTGAAAATTCCCGCCTGACAGTTTTTGGCCAGCAGCACCGACACCATTGTCGCTGTTGCCACACCGCCTGGTTGTGGAGCCATCGCTATAGTGCGACTGAGTGGTCCAGCCGTGCCGGAAATTGCCACCACTGTGCTCGGCTCATTGCCGCGCCCGCGGGAGGCGGTATTCAGGCGTTTTCGCGATGCATCGCGAAATGTTATCGATGAAGGAATTGCTATTTTTTTCCCGGCACCACACAGTTTCAGTGGAGAGGATATGCTGGAAATTCATGTCCACGGCAGCCTCGCAGTGTTGGCTCAGGTCAATGCGCTTTTGTTGTCTTTGGGTGCCCGTATGGCCAGCCCCGGTGAGTTTAGTCAGCGGGCATTTTGCAACGGCAAATATGATTTGCTGCAACTGGAAGGCATTGCCGATTTAATCAGCAGTGCCGGAGTGAATGCGGCACGGAGCGCACAACGTTCACTGCAGGGAGAGTTTTCAAAAACCATCCGGGTTTTTTGTAAAATTCTGGAAGCCTTGCGAGTGGAAGTAGAGGCGGATATAGATTTTTTCGCCGAAGACCCACAGGAATTGCTTGGCGAAACCCTGATCACGCGCTTGAATGTGTTAGAGGAGAAGCTACAGGAAACCTTGCGCCAGGCACAGCGTGGCAAAATGCTCAGCTGCGGTGCACAGCTGGCAATTGCCGGACGGCCCAATGTCGGAAAATCGACGCTTTTCAATTGCCTTGTGGGGCGAGACGAAGCCATAGTCAGCAAGGACCCCGGTACCACCCGCGACGTTTTGCGTTGTCAGGTATTGCTCCGTAATGTGCCGATTACGATGCACGACACAGCCGGGCTGCGTGAAGGATCCACGGACAGTATTGAAGTCCAAGGCATAAAGCGGGCCTGGGACACGTTTCGACAATCCGATCTGGTACTGGTGTTAATGGCTCCAGAGACCGGGTTTGGCAACACGGAAAAAGCATTGCTTGCAGCACTGGCGGATGAAAATATCAGCACCATTCCAGTTTGCAACAAAGCGGATTTGCTGGACAAAACCACGACCGGGAATTTGCCTTTTGCAAATGTGGGAGCACCCGTCCCGATGATCTCCGCAAAAACCGGTGCCGGCCTTGCAACTCTGATCGATCAGCTGCTGCGTTGCCTGAATGCACCGGGCGAGAACGAAGATGTGTTTATTGCCAGGACACGGCATATCAGTGGTTTGCAGACCTGCCTTCAGTTTTTGCAAAATGCGCGAGAGTCTTTGCATACCGGGCTTTTGGAGCTGGTTGCTGAAGATCTGGCACAGGCACGCCAAGCACTGGCAGAACTGCTTGGAGAACAGACTACGGAAGCGCTCCTTGGTGAAATTTTTTCAAGCTTCTGTGTTGGCAAGTAGTTGGCAATGCCTTATAAATTGCACCCAGTCGGCGGCGGCAGTCGTCAGCCCAAAATGAAAATGTTCGTTTCCGACAGAAAAAAAGGATTTATATACTGTTTTGGGCGACAGCGAAAAAAGATTCGCGTTACATGACCCGGGGGGTGCAACAGGCACATATGGATCGGCAAAAGGGATTGACGATCGAAAATTCGATTTCACCATATCGATTCTGCAATCCGACCCATCAAGATGATTTTCTCTTCAGTGCCCAGGGTAGAGTGCGACCAGCGCCTCTGGAAAGCCGCTCATGAGGGCAGGCAACGAGGTAAAGGAACGGGTTTGGAAGGCCTTGAAAGAAGAAAAGGGTTTCAGTCAGTTCAGGGAACTCACGTATAATTCCTTTGGCTTTTTATTGCGTCGTGTTTTCTTGGGGCCGGTGCTCTGTTCGTGCCTGAAATTTGCAATATGTCAAAATCTTTAGTTTATGACGTCATAGTGATCGGTGGCGGGCACGCCGGTTGCGAAGCGGCGTTGGCCGCGGCTCGTTGTGGTGCCGAGACCCTGTTGGTCACCCATAGTCTGGAAACTTTGGGACAAATGAGCTGCAACCCTGCCATCGGTGGCGTGGGCAAAAGCCAGTTGGTGGCAGAAATTGATTCTTTGGGGGGAATGATGGCGATTGCCGGGGATCGTGCCGGCATCCATTTCAGAACGCTCAACATGAGCAAAGGGCCGGCGGTGCGCGCTACCCGGGCGCAAACGGATCGCCAGATTTATCGGAAGGTAGTTCGTTGCCTGCTGGAAGAAGAACAAGCCTTGTATTTTTTGCAGGAAAAAGTGGACGACCTTTTGATTAAAAACCAACGTCTACAGGGTGTGGTCACGAGCCTGGGTCTGCATATTCATGCTCCTGCTGTTGTGCTGACCGCCGGCACCTTTCTTGCCGGGCGCATCCATGTCGGGAAATCCCAGGATGCGGGTGGTCGGGCCGGGGCACCGGCATCCAACCGTCTGGCCGCGCGTTTGCGCGAATTGAATACCGGCACACGGCGCATGAAAACCGGAACGCCGCCGCGAATTGACGGGCGCTCAGTCGATTTTTCAGGTCTGGAGGTGCAAAAAAGCGAGTACCCCTCGCCGGCACTTTCGTTCCTCGGCAGCGGTGCCGACCATCCTCGCCAAGTGCCCTGCCATCTTACTCGCACCAATGAAACAACCCATGCCATCGTTCGCGACGCCCTGAAACAATCGCCTCTGTACAGCGGGGCGATTCGCGCTCCTGGCCCCCGCTACTGTCCTTCCATTGAAGACAAGGTGGTGCGTTTTGCAGAGCGTGACTGGCACCGGGTGTTTATTGAGCCCGAAGGACTCGCCACCCAAGCAGTGTACCCCAATGGTATTTCGACAAGCTTGCCCTATCACGTCCAAATCGCCATGGTGCGTTCCATAAAAGGATTTGAAAAGGCTCGAATCACTGCTCCGGGTTATGCCATTGAATACGATTGTTTTGATCCGCGAAAGTTGCATATGAGCTTTGAAACCCAGGAGATTTCCGGTTTGTTTTTCGCCGGTCAGATTAACGGCACCACCGGATATGAAGAAGCAGCGGCGCAAGGCCTTCTGGCCGGGTTGAACGCAGCGCGCAGCAGCTTCGGCAAGGAGCCTTGGTGGCCCTTGCGTTCAGAAGCCGCCATGGGGGTTTTGCTCGATGACTTGACCATGCGGGGGATCACGGAGCCCTACCGGATGTTTAGCAGTCGCATGGAGTACCGTCTTAGTTTGCGCGAAGACAATGCCGATTTGCGGTTGACCCCGCAGGGCCGCAAACTGGGTCTGGTGGATGATCGGCGCTGGCGGGTGTTTGTCGAAAAGCGCGAGGCGATTGAGCGCGAACAGGCGCGGCTGCGCGCAAGCTGTTTCAATCCCGCGGTCATAAAGAAGAATCTCCTTGCCGGCAGTGACAGGGCTGTGCCGGCAGTCTGTACTGGAGAGTCTTTGCTGGCGCAGCCCGGTGTACGTTATGCGGACGTGGCGAAGCAGGCGGGTTTTTCTGACCCGGAACAAAACCTGCAAGTTGTAAAGCAATTGGAAATCCAGGCGCTTTATGCCGGTCATATCAAACGCCAGGCCCGGGAAATAGAAAAATTGAAGGCTCGGGAAAAACAGCGTATCCGTGCGGACTTTGATTTTGCCAAGGTTTCCGGTTTGTCGAATGAAGTCCGTGACAAGCTGGTGAGATTTCGCCCTCGAACTATCGGACAAGCCAGTCGCTTGGAAGGCGTCACGCCGGTCTGCATGTCATTATTGCTGGCGCACATGAAACACGAGGAACAGGCTCGTGAACGCCCTCCTGAGTAAGGCAAAGTGTTGCCGGCGAATTTCATATGCAGACCGCTGTGTCTGCTGTGGTTTTTTCTGTTGCCATTGCCTGCTTCTCTGTCGGCGGCAGCGGATGCGGGACAGGTGCATACCCAAAGTCGCTACACGGTTGCCGCCACTACCGAACGTGCAAAGCGCCTGATCGAGGCGGCGCAGTACCGCGTTTTTGGTGTCATTGATCACGCCGCCGAAGCGAGCAAGGCCGGTGCCCGCTTGCCGGAAACCCGATTGCTGGTGTTTGGCTATCCGCCCCTGGAGTCCTTGTTGTTGTTGAAACGCCAGGATGTGGGCCTGGAATTGCCCCTGAAACTTTTGATCTGGGAAGACGCGAAACAGGTGGTCTGGATCAGCTACCGAAAACCCGCCATTGCTTTGAAAGCCTATCAGTTGAAAGGCGTCGATGCCCTTCTTGAACAGATCGACCAGGTTTACGGAGATATCTCACGCGCTGCTGCACGCTAGGGAGACGGCTTCAGTTGGCGAGAAAAATAGCGATTGCAAATCAGAAAGGCGGCGTTGGAAAAACCACGACGGCGATCAATTTAGCAGCTTCGTTGACGGTTGTTGGTTCCAGGACTTTGCTGATAGACATGGACCCGCAAGGCAACGCAACCACGGGTAGCGGTATTGACAAGGATGAGGTCGAAAACACTGCGGCGGATCTTTTGCTCGGAAGAAAAACCTTGTCGGAATGCGTGGTGTTAGCAGCGGCTGGCAATTATGCGCTGGTTGCGGGCAATGAGGCCTTGATAGCGGCGGAAATCGAACTGCATGGTGTGGAAAATCGCGAACTTCGTTTGAAAAAAGCACTGTCTGGCAGGCTCGATGAATACCGCTTTGTTTTGTTTGACTGCCCACCGACCCTAAACTTGTTGACCGTGAATGTCCTGGCAGCAGCAGACGAAGTCATCGCACCCATACAATGCGAGTTTTACGCACTGGAGGGAATTTCCGCTTTACTGGAATCGATCCGGGAAATTCGTTCCCGGGTGAACAACGACTTGCGTTTAACCGGCGCACTGCGCACTATGTTTGATCCGAGAAACAACCTGGCACTGGACGTTTCCAGGAAGTTGGAAACGTATTTTGGAGACGATTTGTTCCGCAGCATCATTCCCCGCAATATCACTTTGGCTGAAGCACCGAGCCACGGCTTGCCGGCACTTTGTTACGACAGCAAGGCACGCGGCAGCCGGGCTTACATGATGCTGGCTGGCGAAATTCTCAGCCGCGAAGCGACCAGGAGACGCTTGTGAAACGCACCCGTCGCAACGCACTCGGCCGTCTGGGGATGGATGCTTTGCTTTCGTCCCGGCACCCGCTCAAGCCCCGCGCACAGGAATTACGACACCTGTCTATAGCCACGATTCGTTCGAACCCCTACCAGCCGCGCACTGATATAAGTGAAGCCGGACTCGCGACATTGGCGGATTCGATAAAAAAACAGGGGATTTTGCAACCCTTGCTGGTTCGTGCCACAAAGGATGGAAGTTATGAATTGATTGCCGGAGAGAGGCGGTTGCGCGCTGCCGGACTGGCGGGCCAGGAAACGGTTCCGGCCTTGGTGAAAGAAGCATCGGATCAGGACTTGGCGGTGCTTTCCTTGGTTGAGAACATTCAGCGTTCTGACTTGAATGTTTTGGAAGAAGCCGAGTCTTACCGGAAGCTGATGCGCTCTTTCGAATGTACGCAACAGGCGATTGCCGATCTGACCGGCCGCTCCCGACCGGCAATCGCCAACCTGTTGCGCCTGTTGGAACTTTCCGCAGGGCCCCGCGAACTGCTACGGCAGGGAAAATTGGAAATGGGTCATGCCCGGGTACTGCTTCGCCTGCCTTCTGAACGACAGGCCGACGCTGCCGAAGTCATTGTGGCCGAACAATTGTCGGTGCGGCGCAGTGAGGCCTTGGTTGATGCCCTCCTGAAGCCGCCTTTTTCACGTCGTGCCAAAGCTCCGAAACCGAGCCTCGAAATTGTCAGTCTTGAACGGGAACTGAGTGACCTGTTGGGGACGCCGGTCAGTGTGTCGCACCAAAAAAGCGGGCGAGGAAAATTGCTGATCCGCTACGCCAATCTCGATGTTTTGGAAGGGGTGCTGGAATTGTTGAGACGTCGATGAGATTGGTCCGTGGCTTACATAACCTGAAAGCGACAAAAACCGGTTGTGTTGTGGCTTTGGGAGGCTTCGACGCCATGCACATTGGGCATCTGGCGGTGATCAGGCAGGCTCAGCGGGTGGCAGAGGAGTACAAACTAGAGGCGGTGGTGGTGTTCTTTGAACCCCTGCCCAGAGAGTTTTTGTTTCCTGAGCAAATACATTCCCGAATCTACAGTTTCGCAGAACGGACGAGGCTGCTCCAGTCTTTCGGTGTCCGGAAAGCCATCAGTCTGCGTTTTGATGAGGGTCTTAAAAATCTCACCGCGCAGGCTTTTGTGCGGGAAACATTGGTCAACAAAATTCACGCCAGGCACGTCGTGGTGGGAGAAGGATTTCGCTTTGGCAGCGTTCGCCAAGGAACTTTGGAGACAATGCGCAGCCTTGGAAAAAGTTTAGGACTTTCCGTGTCTGCGGTGTCTGCGGTGTTTTGTCAAGGGGGGGCGGTCAGCAGCACCCGCATTCGCAGGGCGGTACGCAGCGGTGACTTTTTGCTTGCTGAGCAATTGTTGGGCAGGCCGTATGCCATTTCGGCACGGGTGACACGAGGGGATCAGCGCGGTGCCGAATTGGGCTTTCCTACTGCGAATCTGATGACGGGTTCGCGACCACGCCCCTTGCACGGTGTTTATGCGGCGTGGGTCACGGGTGCTGGGACAACTGCACTAGGCGGGGTGTTGAATGCCGGGTGTCGGCCAACTTTCAACGGAAATCGCTATGTGGTGGAGATTCATATTACCGATTATTCGGCCAATCTTTACGGCCGCCGGCTTGGCGTAGAAATGGTGGCTAAAATCCGTGACGAGCGACGTTTCGCTTCCATCAAGGCATTGCGGGCACAAATCAGTGAAGACGTGCATTCCGCTAGGCAACACCTGCTGTCGTGAGTGATTTCAAGGACACCCTGAACCTGCCGCGCACGGATTTCCTGATGCGGGCGAATCTGCCGCAGCAGGAAAAAGACAGGTTGGCGTGTTGGCAAAAAAGCCGGCTTTATGAGTCGGTGTGCCAGGCCAGGAAGGGCCGCGAAAAATTCATTTTGCATGATGGGCCACCATACGCGAACGGCGACATACACATTGGTCATGTCGTCAATAAAGTTTTGAAAGACATGGTGGTGAAATCTCGATTGCTGGAAGGTTATGACGTGCCGTTTGTGCCAGGCTGGGATTGCCATGGTTTGCCGGTGGAGCTGGAAGTGGAGAGGCGCTTGAAGCGGTCAAAAGAATCAGTGAGCGACGCCGGGTTCAGGGATCACTGCCGGGCACACGCGCAATTCCAGGTCAAGCGGCAACGAGAAGACTTCATTCGACTGGGCCTGTTGGGGGATTGGCAACGTCCCTATCAGAGCATGGATTTTCAGACCGAAGCAGACATTCTGCGGGCATTGGGCAAAGTTATTGAGTTGGGGTACCTGGAAATGGGAATGCGCCCGGTTTTGTGGTGCCCAGATTGTGAATCGGCGTTGGCAGAGGCTGAAGTGGAATACCGGGACAAGCAATCTTTGACAGTCGATGTCTTTTTCCCCGCGGTCAGTCGCGAAGCAATCGGCGACTGCTTTGGTGTCACGGTTCCGGAACTGCCTTGTGGTTTTGCTGTTTGGACCACCACGCCCTGGACTCTGCCGGCGAACGAAGCCGTGGCAGTCCATCCCGATCTGGGTTATGTGCTGCTTGAAACTCCCGAACGAATACTGGTTCTGGTGCAGGAAATGGTTGCCGTTTGCTTGGAAAGGTGGGGAATGCCTTCCAGCAAGGTTCTGGGCAGTGTTCCCGGCTCTGCCTTGGCAGGACTGGAAGTCAGGCGGCCTTTCCCGCCAGCGCAGGGTGCGGAAGTGGTTAAAGTGATCTGCGCCAGACATGTTTCTGCAGACTCAGGAACCGGAGCGGTACATACTGCCCCGACGCACGGACCGGATGATTTTCTGAGTTGCCGGCGAAATGGCATCCCGTGCGGGCAAACTCGCGTGGATGGCAAGGGACGGTTTGCTTTCGACAGCACTGTTTTCCCTGGGTGTTTTGTACATGACGCAGACGAGGGCATTGCCGAATGTCTGGCAAACAGCAAGCGCCTGCTTCACCAAGCCACGCTTTTGCATGCCTACCCACATTGCTGGCGGCACAAGACACCGACGCTCTATCGCGCCACTTTGCAATGGTTTTTGAACATGGAGCATGGCGGTTTGCGGCACAAGGCAATGGCTGCCTGCGAGCGTGTGCGCTGGCAGCCGAAATGGGGCGAGGAGCGGATAAAAAGCATGATTGCCAGTCGTCCTGACTGGTGCCTGTCGCGGCAACGCAGATGGGGAGTGCCGATCGCGGTGTTCAGGCATCGTGAAACACACAAGCTCCACCCGAACAGCCTGGCAATTCTGGAATCAGTGGCAAAGAAAATAGAAAAAACGGGGGTGCAGGCATGGTTTGATTTGCAGCCGGAAGATGTGCCGGGTGTGGAAGCTTCGGAATACGAGAAAGTCGAAGATATTCTTGATGTGTGGTTTGATTCGGGAACCACTCACAGTTGCATTCTGAAACAGCGGGAAGAATTGGAAGTCCCTGCCGATCTGTATCTGGAAGGATCGGATCAGCATCGCGGCTGGTTTCAATCTTCTTTGCTCACCGCTTTGGCGGTGGGGCTTCCTGACGCCCCATACAAAACTGTGTTGACTCATGGTTTCGTGGTGGACGCGAAGGGGCAGAAAATGTCCAAATCGCGGGGCAACGTGGTTTCTCCACAGGCGGTGGTGCAAAAACTGGGGGCGGACGTTTTGCGGCTTTGGGTCTGTGCCACCGATTACAGCAGCGAGATGGTCATATCAGATGCTGTTTTAGACCAGATGAGTGTTGCTTATCGCCGCATTCGCAACACGGCGCGGTTCCTGTTGGCCAATTTGTATGACTTTGTTCCCGGTCGCGACTGTCTGCTGCCGGACCAACTGTTGTCGCTCGATGCCTGGATAGTCCATCGGGCGTGGGAAGTTCAGAACGACCTGCGGGCGGCTTACGCTGATTACCAGTTTCCCCAGGTTTATCAACGGTTGCACGGATTTTGCGTTGTGGATATGGGAGCATTTTACCTGGACATCATTAAAGACCGCCTCTATACCACCAGGGCTGAGTTCGTGCCGAGACGATCTGCACAAACCGCCATGTATCTGATTGTGCAGGCATTGGCGCGCTGGATGGCGCCGATTCTGAGTTTTACCGCCGAAGAGTTGTACCAGGCGATTCCCGAAGGAAGACGGGACTCGGTGTTTCATTGTGAATGGCAAAATGATCTGCGTCCGCTGGGCGAGCACGGGCCACTTACGGTGCGAGATTGGAAGCGAGTCATACGATTGCGCGAGATGGTCATAGAGAAGCTGGAACCGTTGCGCAACGCCGGGAATATCGGGTCTTCACTGGACGCAGAAGTGACGCTTTTCTGCAACCAGGATGACCAGCGATTGCTGGCCGCTTTTGGGCATGAAATACGATTTCTATTGCTGACTTCGGGAGTAGAGATTGTCGCTGCCAGTCGACGTCCGGATAATGCCGTATCCTGTGGCGAAAGCTTCTGGATGCTTATGGAGCCAAGCAAATACACCAAGTGTGTGCGGTGCTGGCATCGTCGCTGCGATGTCGGCGATAGCGATGTGTACCCGAAAATTTGCGCGCGGTGTGTGGAAAATCTTGGGACAGGAGAACTGCGCAAACATGCTTAAACGAATGCCGATCATCATGGTGATCGCGGGAGTTATGTTGTGCGATCAAGTGAGCAAAATGGTTGCCGATCGCCACCTGGTTCTGCATGAACCACAGGTCATTCTTGAACACCTTAACCTGACCCTGGTGTACAACCGTGGTGCAGCTTTTGGGATTTTAAGTGAAGCAGGCAGCTGGAATCGCTGGTTTTTTATCGTCTTGACCTCCGGTATAGTCCTGTTTCTGATGCATTTACTCAAAGGTATGGAAGCCGAGCGAAAACTGGCGCCATTTGCCATCGCCTTCATTATCGGCGGAGCACTCGGCAACCTTATAGACCGTATATGGTGGGGGCACGTGATCGATTTCATTGATGTGCATTACCTGAACTGCCATTGGCCGGCTTTTAATGTTGCAGACAGTGCGATTATGGCAGGTGCGCTGGGGCTGGTCTTTTTTGCTTTTCAGGGTCCAAAAAATGAAAGTTCTTCTCGCTAACCCTCGCGGTTTCTGTGCCGGTGTGGATCGCGCCATAGAAATTGTTGAAAAAGCACTGGATTATCTGGGCCCGCCCGTGTATGTCCGGCACGAAGTCGTACATAACCGTTTGGTGGTTGAGCGCCTGCGCAAAAGAGGTGCGGTTTTTGTCAATGAACTGGCGGAAGTTCCCGCCAGCGCTCAAGTGATATTCAGTGCTCACGGGGTTTCCCGGTCAGTCGTTCAGGAGGCGCGCGAACGACAGCTGAAAGTGCTGGATGCCACCTGTCCTTTGGTCACCCGGGTACATTTGGAAGTGTCCAGATATTGTCAGAAAGGTCTGGACGTGATTTTAATCGGGCATCGTGGGCACCCGGAGGTAGAAGGCACCATGGGCCAATACGACACGTCGCAGGGAGGTCGAATCCATCTTGTGGAAACGGTTGCGGATGTTTCGGAAATGGTGGTCGATGCCCCAGAAAAGCTGGCTTATGTTACGCAAACCACGCTGTCAGTGGATGACACTGCCAAGATTGTTAGGGCGCTGAAAGAAAAGTTTCCCAGTATCGTGGGGCCACGCAAAGATGATATCTGCTATGCCACACAGAACCGTCAGGATGCGGTGAAACGGCTGGCAAAGTGTTGTGATCGCATATTGATCGTGGGGTCGAAAAACAGTTCGAACTCCAATCGGCTATGTGAAATCGCGGTGAAAAATCACGTTCCGGCACGCTTGATTGACAATGCTGCAATGATTGACGAAGAGTGGCTTTCAGGAAGCAAGGTGCTCGGTATTTCTGCCGGTGCTTCAGCTCCCGAGTCCCTGGTCCGAGATATCGTTCAGACTTTATATCGTTACGGGGCCGTGGAGGTAAAAGAAGAAAGCGGCGTTAAAGAAAGTGTGATTTTCCCGATCCCGCTTGCCTTGCGTTCGCCTGACGCCCAGGTCGGCAAGGTGAAGGGTTAAACCCCACTCGGGTTTACTTGGCTGACAACAGCCCTTGCCATCTTTCAGGACAGGACGCCTCACAAGCAGGTGCCCGGTTCCGACAACACTGCTTCGAGTGGTCGAGAAGTCCTTGGAACCGGCTCGGGTGCCTCCGAAACCGACAGGGAACCAGACCTCGAGGGTGGCGGCACCAGCCTCGAGCCACAATTGTTGCTTAGTAGGGAGGGCTGGGAGTTTTGGTCTCGGCAGGGGTGGGGGTTTCAGTCTCGGTAGAGGGAGGGGTTTCAGTCTCGGCAGGGGGAGGAGTTTCGGTCTCGGCAGGGGGAGGTGGAACCTGTGGAAAGATGGCTTTCAAATTATCCAGCCCGCCTCTGTAAACAGCCTTGATGGTACCAAGCGCAGCCTCATCTCGTTTGTCTTGGTCCAGGTTTTCGTTGCCGGCACTGTTGAAGTGGCCGGTCCAGATAACCAGGCTCTGCCCTTCATTTTCGGCAGGTGCCACGCGCAACTCGGACACGTAGTCGATCACCGGCAGGACTTTCGGGTCAACTGCCACGATCCGGTATTCATAGGACCGATCCTGACTATCATATTTCAAAAGTTCCTCGACAATTTTCGCCTCATCCGGCAGGTAGAGTGTCCGTTTTGCACCCGGTTCAAGCCCCCCTTCGTGATCAACTTTTTGAACAGCAGGGTGCCACGCTTTCATGGCGCCGAAACCTCCAATAACAGCCCAGACCACTTCAGGTGGTGCGTTTACTTCAACTGTTTCTACGACCTCCAGAAGCTCTTTCGGCTGTTGTCCACTTTCATCACACCCTTGGATAAGTGCCAGCGACACCAAGGAAAAGACCAGCACCGCCAGCCACTTTAGTTTTTTAATAAGCATATAACCCCCGAGAAAAGCGCTGAAAGCCAGCTGTGCTTTCAGCTTGTCCATCCCGGGGGGGATTCTATTGGCGGCGTGATGATTAGTCAATATGGTCAGGTAGACTGTAGCAGCATACCTGTAAGTTTTTCCGGGCTGGTGTCGTCGGAGCAACGGAGCTTTGAAGAGATCGAAATACAGACTTGGTGAACAAAAGACTCGAAACCTCGAGAAATCGGCGACGGGATGCAGATCCGTGTGCGTTCCTCCCTCTGGTTTCGAGCCCCCCAAAGACTGTCAATCCACTGGAAAACGCTGTAGTGACAGGGGGGGCTTTATTTTGTTGGTCTTGAAAAATCGAATTTTCCTTCAACCTCGGCAGCGAAAGTTGCGCGACGACAACCGGTGCCTGCTGGCCAATCATTCAGACAGGAACAGGTCAACTGTATGGTGTGGAGCAACTGCATCGAAAGCCTTGGTGCCCGGATCAAGAATGACAACCGGTTTGCCACCACAGGAGCAAAGAGAAACAGGCATCGGCATGTCGCCATGTGGCGTTGCCTGCCATTCGAATGCAGGAAATTACTTGCGTGACAGGATGTGGCGTATTTGGGACCCTGGCTGTGGGGCAAAATCAGCGAGTCCTTGAAATAAATGATGTGGCTGTGTGGCAGTGCCGCCTAAAGATCTCAACAAGGCGACGGCAAAGAGAATGCATTCGTCTTGACGCCCGGCCATTTTGTGTCTCGATCCAGTGTTCACGAAAAGCCTGCAAACGTTCAGAAGCCGGGGAAGCTCGTACAGTCAGTGTAGGCACAGGAGAGCTTTTCTGGGAGCGCGGGGAGGTGTTGTTGGAAGCCGGCCATTGCGCGCTACAGGAATGTCAAATCACTTGGGCGCCAAAGATCTGCCCTCACTGCTCGTGTCGCGGCTTGCAAGACAACCACGAAAAATGTGGGGGGCAGACCGGGGCGGCACCTCACCAGCGGGGGCAGACCGAGGTAGATGGTGGGGGGCAGACCGGGGCGGCACCTCACCCACGGGGGCAGACCGAGAGTAGACATGCGCCCGGGGGCAGACTGACTTCGGTGGTCAGGGGATCTCCATTATTGGGAGAAGTCACGCGCCCGGGGAGCAGACGGGAGTAAGTACCCAGTTCACACTGCTTTTTGAGCAGACGTGCGCCCGGGGGGCAGACCGGGGCGGCACCTCACCAGCGGCGGGCTGATCGAGAGTAGACATGCGCCGGGGGGGCAGACTGCCTTCGGTGGTCAGGGGATCTCCATTATTGGGAGCAGACACGCACCGGGGGGCAGCCCGGGGCGGCACCTCACCCACGGGGGCTGATCGAGAGTAGACATGCGCCGGGGGGGCAGACTGCCTTCGGTGGTCAGGGGATCTCCATTATTGGGAGCAGACACGCACCGGGGGGCAGCCCGGGGCGGCACCTCACCAGCGGGGGCAGCCCCATGTAAAATCCTTATTCAGCGCACTGCGCCACCAAGGAGAACGCGCACTCGCAACGCTGATCCGATTGTGCCCGACGTGGTGTCAGTCGTGGCATCGCCAAGTCGAGAATTCAGCGACACTTTGTTTTTGGATCCTGCGCTACCGAAGCCTCGAAGCCGAATATCGAGTTCAATGACCCCATCCACTGGAGCGTTACCCCCTCTATTCCTAAAAGAAAACGTCCGACGGATTGAATGGGTGCCTGCTGGGATCTCGATTTCGTTGGTTTTTTCACCGTTGATGCGCAGAAAAAGGCAATTCGTTTTAGTTTCAGGACTACAGATGGCAGTGCCTGATCTTCTGGCCAAAGTAACTTCCAAAACGCCGGCCCTATCAGGAACAGGGCGTGTCATGATAGTCGAACCTATATTGGTCCTAGCCTTGGTCATGGTCCTGGTGTCCTCAAGTGCAAACCCTATCACCGACGTTGATATCCCAAGCTCGATCTGTACCAATGGAACCATGGCAGGATTAGGGAGAGCAAGAAGCTGGGGTAATTGTCTGTCGTTTCCAAAGTTCCAGACGGATGCATCCCAATTTTCAAAGCAAGCAAGCCCAGTCGGTGATAGGGTTTGCCCACCACAGACCGTGCCCGGCGTGGTTGGGCAGATCAGCTGACCAAGCATGACGAGGGTGCCCCCACGGGCTTCAGGGTCCGACACGCAATAATTCTGGTTGCCCGGGGCGATTTGGGGCAATCCAACCCAACCGGCCAACCCGCCCGAATTACGACCTTCGACCTGTCCGGTTGCAAAACTGTTTTCCACGATCGACCCTGTGCCCCCCCCCCCAGGTACTCGACTCAACTGGCCTGCCAGCCCCCCGGCATTGGCTGTTGCGACGATATCGCCGGTTGCGAAACTCGCTTTTATCGTTGAGTTCAGCACTCTACCTGGCAGCCCCCAGGCATTGGCTGTGGCGACGACATTGCCGGTTACGAAACTCGCTTTTATCGCTGAGTTCAGCACTCTACCTGCCAGCCTTCCGGCATTGGTTGTGGCGACGATATCGCCGGTTGCGAAACTCGCTTTTATCGCTGAGTTCAGCGCTCTACCTGCCAGTCCCCCGACATTACCGTCATCAGCTGTGGCGCTGACAGTGCCGGTTGCCGAGCTGTTTTCCACGATTGATCCGTCCTCCAGCAAGCCCGCCAGCCCCCGGCATTGGTTGTGGCGACGACATCGCCGGTTACGAAACTCGCTTTTATCATTGAGTTCAGACCCTACCTGCCAGCCCGCCGGCATTGGTTGTGGCGACGATATCGCCGGTTGCGAAACTCGCTTTTATCGCTGAGTTCAGCGCTCTACCTGCCAGTCCCCCGACATTACCGTCATCAGCTGTGGCGCTGACAGTGCCGGTTGCCGAGCTGTTTTCCACGATCGATCCGTCCTCCAGCAAGCCCGCCAGCCCCCGGCATTGGTTGTGGCGACGACATCGCCGGTTACGAAACTCGCTTTTATCATTGAGTTCAGACCCTACCTGCCAGCCCGCCGGCATTGGTTGTGGCGACGATATCGCCGGTTGCGAAACTCGCTTTTATCGCTGAGTTCAGCACTCTACCTGCCAGCCCACCGGCATTGGCTGTGGCGACGATATCGCCGGTTGCGAAACTCGCTTTTATCGCTGAGTTCAGCGCTCTACCTGCCAGCCTCCCGGCATTGGCTGTGGCGACGACAGTGCCGGTTGCCGAGCTGTTTTCCACGATCGATCCGTCCTCCAGCAAGCCCGCCAGCCCCCCGGCGTCGTCCCCGCCGGCCACAACTCCTGATGCCGAGACATTCGATATGCATCCGCCACGGCTGTAAGCCACCAGAATGCCGACCCGATTTCGTCCAGTAACGCTCGCGTCTTGCACGAATACGTTCCGAATCATGCCGTTACTTGCCAACACGCCGAACAGTCCGACCGCATCTGTTTCGGGTCGGTTTATAAACAGCTTGCTGATCGTGTTTCCTTTTCCATCGAAAGTCCCGGAGAAGGGTTCGGAAGCATCTCCAATTGGGAGGAAGCCCTTGCCGGAGTTCGATCCGCTGGTTTCTCCGGCTTCGACGTCCCTAGCCAGTTCGAAATGGCGGTCCAGATACAAATTTATTGCCTGTAACTGCTGGAGGTTGATAATTCGGTAAGGAGAGGACGCCATACCCGTTCCTGATGTGAATACGATCGGGGGTATAAGTATGGGTAGTTCTGTGGAAGTTCCGAAGTCCCAAGTATCCGCGTCCCAGCCTTCAAAAGCGGGAGCACTGGGAAGTCCTCCACAGACTGTGCCTGGTGCAGTTGGGCAAGTCAGTTGTTCAAGGGAAATCCGACTGGTTCTTCCTGCCGGTGTTCCGACGGAATAATTCTTGCCTTGAAGTTTGAAATCTAGAATTTGGGACGGCTTGAGCTTGAATTTGTCGACGAGCCCGCCTACACCGGTCGCGAAACAGTTTTTCAGATATCCACTTATGTAGACGGACCCTATCAGAATTCCCACGTTCGCGACATTATTCTCGGATGTACTGTCCCCAGTCGCATAACTGGTCTCGATCGACGAATCTTCTACCTGGCCAACCAGTCCTCCCGCATGACCTTCATAACGGTAGAGAGCTTCCCCACCTTCAAGATCCGTGACATCACCTGTTGCATTAGGAGTCTGATACAGTTGATCTTCTCCCCAGTACGCCAACCAAGCCACCTGCTGCCTGTGTAGCCGTGACACGACCTGTGTTGCATAGCTTTTCATTAGCCGAGTTCCCTTTGTTGCCAAACCAATCAGTCCTTTTGCAAACTGTATCGTGGTGGCGACAGAAGAGACCTGTACAGCTGCGAAGCTTTCTACGACAGTCGCGTTTTCTGTGAAGCCTGCCAGGCCGCCGGCAACACTCCTGCTGGGTGGGGGAATTGTCCTTTGAGATGGCCCTGACTCTGCTGCTCTGGATAAATTTCCCTTTGCCGAGCAAAAGGAGATCGTCCCTTCGGACAGCGTGCCAACCAGTCCGCCAAGGTATTCTTTCGAGAAATTGCTCCTGTATTGCCTTGTTAGTTGCACCATGGCGTCACTGTCACAGTAACTCAATTTGCCGTTGCTGGATTTACCCACCAGCCCGCCAACATCGTGATTTCCAGACACATTACTCGCCACCACCTTGACCTCCGATATGTCTCCCTCGGAGTATCCCACCAACCCGCCGACCTGATTTTTTCCAGTAACGCGCGCGTTCTCCATGAATACGCGCCGAACCACGCCGTCACTTGCCAATGCGCCGAACAGTCCGACTGCATCTGTTCCGGGCCGGTCTATAAACAGCTTGCTGATCGTATTTCCTTTTCCATTGAAAGTCCCGGAGAAGGGTGTGAAAGCATCTCCAATTGGGAGGAAGCCCTCGCCGGAGTTCCATCCGCTGGTTTTCTCGGCTTCGGTGTCCCCGGCCAGTACGAAATGGCTGTCCAGATACGAATTCATTGCCTGTAACTGGCAGATATCGGTAATTTGGTAAGAGGGTGGACTGCGTGCCATTTTGTTCTGATGGGAAGGGGCGATCTTGGGAACAATCCTGTGCGGATGCAGAGCCTGCAAACATCAACATTGCAAAAAGCAGCACGCTGGAACGGCACCCTGACACCACTGGAGCACGGAAGGATCTATGGGGTTTCAACCAGCTTCGCAGTCTGTTTGAAGGGTTTTTCTCAAGACCAATGGTTATGACACCTAGAATTTGGGACATTGGCTTCTTCTCCATGGTAATCATCAGGCTGTATAGGCTTCGGCACCACCGGTGCGCCTCACATGGTGCAAAAAACAGAAGTTCAGTCATCTGAGCTTCTGTTTTTCTTGAAGGCGGACCTTTTTGTACTTAAACATGACACAGTAAAGAACCTGTTAAATCCACAGCGGTTCACCCCAAGTATGCAAAGGTCGAGAATAGAGAAACCTTGGCTACGATTTGCACCTAACACCAAACTCAAGTGTCCCCTGCATTTTCTGTACCGCCCCAACCGTACAACGTTCCGCCGCCGTGATAACACGGTGGCGCAGCAAGGTCTACCCTTCTAGCTTGAGACGTTTTTGCCTGCTGTTTCACGGCGGCCCTCCCCGCTGATTGTCATCAAGCGGCAACACTGGTGAATTGCCCCCCACGTCGACGAAGTCGCCGCCCGTCTGGCGGGTTGGGTCCTTTTCCGAGTGCGCGGGTATTTCCTCCTTCGCTTGCAATCCTTGGCGGGAGGCTGATGTGTCAGACGGACAAAGGCGGAGCGCCAGAGTGCCGTTTTGTCATGCGGGTGTAGATGTCCTGCAACGCTTTTTGCCGCGAAGGCGCTGCCAGTATCGGCCTGCCAACAACGAGATAGTCGGCTCCGGCACACAGTGCCTGTTCCGGACTGAGCACGCGTTTCTGGTCGTTCATTGTCCTTTCGTCCATGCGAATGCCTGGCGTAAAAATCGCAAACTCCTTACCGTTTTGTTTGCGTACAGCCGAAATCTCGCTACCGGAAACCACCACTCCGTGGCAACCCAGTGTTTTGGCTTGCCGTGCCCGCTCACAAATCAAGGTGCCAAGGTCTCCGCCATAACCCAGAGTCTTCGCATCGCTGTGATTCAGACTGCTTAAAAACGTAACCAACAGAACTTTCAAGTGTGAACCACAGTTTTCAACCGCCTCCTCCAGCACGGCTTCATCACCTTGCACGCTGAGAAAAGAAGCGCCGCTGTCTGCCAGGTTGTGCACCGCCGCACCCACTGTTCTCGGAATGTCATTGAGTTTCAAATCCACAAACACTTTTGCATCACGTTTAAGTAACCAGTCAAGCAACCCGAAAGCATTACGGTCTGTGAACGTTTCCAGGCCGAGTTTGAAAAATCGCACACTTTCACCAAGTTCAAGCACGGCTTTTTTGGCTTCACTCACCGGCAGGTCCAGTGCCAGCACCAACCGCCTGGAGATTTCGGCAGGAACGTTTGGGGTCGTGCTTTTATACAGTCGCTCAGCCATGCACTTTAGATTTCCTGGAGCTGGGAGAAATAATGGCTGATGTACTCGTCCAGCGAAAGGACATCCTGGCGTTCTATTTCTGCCTGTGTCTGCAAGGATTCGGCGGCCAGTTTAGAGAAACGGTTGCAACATTCAGGAGACAGATGTCGGCGTGCGAAATAGTCACTGGCTGCCATGGTTTTACCACCGGAAAAAACCGCGAAACTTTCTCCTGAGCTATACATTTGTTCCAGAATGCGCGCCGATGGTGTCCGTTCCGGCACTTGGAATGTTTCCATTTGTGCGCTCAATGCCTGGCTGAATTGCCTGCTTCCATATGCCTTGTCAAGCAGTTCACCGACTGGAATCATCTGTTGACATATCTCGCTGCCCCATACCCGCAATGATTTTTTACGTCCCTGAGAATACAGAAAAAGATTCGGATCACGCCCCCGATGCGCAACGTGCACTTCATTTTCCCGGATCTCCCGTATTGCATCGCTATTCAGGAATGGGCTTTCGTTGACCAGCAGACAACAGGTTAGTAAAAGCTCCAGGAAATCCAGTTGTGTTTTACCGATTCCGCAGGGTTCAAAAGGATCTATATCCAAAGAACGCAGTTCTACATATTCCACGCCCCGTCGCTGTAAGGCCGTTATGGACATTTCGCCTGTTTTGGGAACGCATTTGGGGCGAATCGTCGCGTAATACTCGTTGTCCAGTTGCAAAACACAGGAGTTTAATTGCTGGTAAATACCGTTTCTTTTGATGCCAAATTTTTCGTATTTACGGCATGGCGTTGTGATGGCTTGCTTCAGGCTGGAAATGTATTGCTGCAAACTGTTGTAGGAAGCAACAAATCCCATTTTCGCTCCCTGGTTGTTCTGGTATCCAATATCGCCCATTCGCAGTGAAGTCGCGTAGCGGCCGTAAAGTGTGCTGTTATCGAAGCGGCTGAGCTTGCCGACAACTCCCACGAAACTTTTACAGATGGCCGGGGAAGTCCCGAAAAGATAAGAAATCACCCAGCTAAGCCGCATCAGGTTGCGCACCAACCCCATATAGGCCTGGGAACGAAATTGCACGGTCCTGGTTTTGGGAGCACGCTGGTCCTTCAGCCAATCCAGGAGTGCGTCACCGAATGAGTAGTTGAAATGCACACCGGCTATGGCCTGCATATACGGGCCGTAGCGGCACGCGAGACCACGACGGTAAATTTTTTTCATTTGGCCGATGTTTGAAGTTCCGTAATGGGCGATAGGAATTGTGGTTTCTCCCTTGATGATGCACGGCATGCTGTTGTTCCATAATGCTTCGTCACCGATTTTCGAGTAAACAAAAGTGTGCGCGTCCTCAAGAAACGCTTTTGCCTTTTCGGTACCGGGCATGACCGGCGTTACCAATTCCAGAAGTGCTTCCGAGTAGTCGGTGGTGATATGGGGGTGGGTCAGCGCCGAGCCCAAAGATTCGGGGTGGGGTGCCGGGGAAAGCGTGAACTCCGGAGTAACCCGCAGCGACTCTTTTTCCAGCCCTACCCCCTGACCATCAACCAGCAGGGACAGGTCGCCGACGGTTGAGAGGGCTTTTGTTGCGGCTTCGATATTCACGTCGCTACCCGAATGTCCGCAAAGCGATCAAGGAAATCCCACTCGAAGAATGATCCGGGGTCGGTTTTTCTACCGGGTGCGATATCCTTGTGTCCGACAATGCGCTCCTTGCTCAAGGTTTCGTAGCACTCGAGAAGCGCTACTGTCACTTCGGCCAGCATCTGGTATTGCACCCCCTCGAACGGCTGTCTGTCCGTACCCTCCAGTTCTATGCCCACAGAGAAATCATTGCAGCCGGCACGCCCCCGGTAGTGGGATTCACCGGCGTGCCAGGCACGCCGGTGAAAAGGAACATATTGTATGACTTCCCCATCACGGCGAATCAAAAGATGTGCGGAGACCCTCATGCGGGCAAGGAGAACGAAAGTCGGATGCGCTGCCGGATCCAAAGAATTCGTGAACAATTGGGAAATGCCCGGGCCACTGAAATCACTTTCCGGGACACTGATGGAATGAATGACGATTAACTCCGGTGACATGCCAGCCGGTCGATCATCAACGTTCACAGACGGCACAAAACGCGCGGCGCTGAATCGGTGATTTTTCTTGTCAATTTTCACTTGGGTTTGCGCTTCCTGTTCGTCGGGTGCGGGGACAGGCATCAATCTGCTCGCGGTAAAGCCGGAGCATTTCTTCCTGAAAACAGGCAAAAGTTACCTGTATCACGGCTTGGCGCCTGGCCAGGCAAGCCCAGGTGGTTTGCACAGCAATGCGCACCGCCTGCTCCCACGGGTAACCGTAAGCGCCGCAACTGATTGCAGGGAAAGCCATGCTTTTTACAGAGTTTTCGCAAGCCAGGCCAACGGCATTCTCATAGCAGGCTGCAAGCAATGCTTCCTCGCCATGTGCACCGCCCCGCCAAACCGGCCCAACGGCATGGATTACAAATTTTGCCGGGAGTTTATAGCCTTTGGTAATCCGGGCTTCCCCGGTCCGGCAACCCCCAATTTTGCGACAGGCAGCCAGCAACTCCGGGCCGGCGGCACGGTGAATGGCCCCATCCACTCCCCCACCGCCAAGCAATGATGAATGGGCGGCGTTGACGACCGCATCCACAGCAAGGTGTGTGATGTCATCTTTTACAGCCACAAGCCGTGCACAAAAACCAGCACTTGGTCTGGATTCAGCCATCTCTGTATTTGTCCTCTTGTGCCCCACACCATCCCTGACCAAATCTCACTAAAAATTGACCCGGATGTCCGCTATCCGAGCTGGTGTTGATTTTTTCGACAAGCCGACAGGTTGGTTGAAATAGATGACCAACGCTTGTCTTGACCGACGATTTTCCCTGCTTTTGTTTCGCCGGTTGTGGGCAGCTTCCACGATAGCCTGGCCGACACCATCCATAGCTTGAAGTTGGGTCTGGTAAAGCTTTATCAGCGATTGCCGAGCATGGGATTCAAGCAGGCCATGACCACCTCGGTAAAGTTCACAAACGGCTTGTTTTTTTTTAGACAGCTGGTCTGCACCTCGTTCTTCATATATCACTTCAGCTGCTGTGCCCCAACGATTTCAAACTGTTTTTATGACTTGCGACAGCTTGAGTCTCACAGTTCCAAAGCCGGCGTTTCGCATACATATTTCAAGTGGCCATGACGAGGGTTGAATCGCTTAAAACTTCTTCCGCAGGCACATGTTCTCTCTCTTTGGGCTGCTTGTCGAGACAGCCTGTCCAGTCCTTTATTCTCAGGCTATGGCCTGGGATTTCATTTTCCAGCGTAGTCTCCGGCAGAGCTTTGGGTTGTGAACCCGCCAAAGCCGCTTTTGTCGCGGTGAAACACGGTTTCCAAGCGGCCGTTTCCCCATGGTGTCCGGGTTGTTCAGAAACAAAACAGCCATGTTTCCCTTGACTGCCTGCGCCCGGCGATTGTAGCTTTTATCAGCATTCCCTGCACTGCCTTCCGCCCTGTCTACTGCCAGGCTTCGGGGGGCAGTTTCCTCCCCAAAGTATCGAGCGTAAGGACAACTCCCTTGCCTGAGACGGGGGTGGCGGCCAGCTGGCAACAATGCCGCAGGTCCTCACCACAGGATTCGCCTGTGATGTGATAGTTCCCTTGCGAAGAAACCGCTTGGCCCATTTCCGTGCTTACACCCAGTTGCGAAACCAAGTCTACGGTATAACGCTGATGTTTTGCAAAGTGGCGGGCCTGCAAAACCATGATTTCAGAAAGTGCCAATCGCGCCTCAGTCAAAAGCAAACGTTGACGGTATTGCTCGTAAGAGGGATATGCCAACAAGGTCAGCACGGCAATGATTCCCATGGCGGCCAACAGTTCCAACAATGTAAACCCTTGTGTCTGGTGTCGCCCTCTGAGGTTGCGAAAATGATCAGGCATCGGAAGCGGCGGTTTCAATAGATGAAATCTGTCCCCTCAATCCGGACCGTGCCAGCAGGAGATTTACTGAACAAAACCCGGGTTGTGATTTTGTTCCCGGCACTATCCTCTGCGTATGCATTCACTAAAACTTGAGCGTTGACGAACACGTCTTCTTCTGCGTTTTCTGGCCGCCAGCGGGGCGGGACCAGAAGCGAAGCTGCACACTCGGAAACAATGCCTTCACTATCCCTGATTCCGTGAGCACCGCAGAGCCTGGTGTGAACGAGGTTCTCGTTGAAGTCCGGCGCGGCCGCATCCAACAGTCGCAATTGTGAATATGCTTTCAGCAAGGTGTTTCTCATCGCCGTCTGCAAATCGACTTTCCGTTCAAAGGCTGTGCTTATCCGCGACAAGTTTCCAGTTTGCTGCAGGCTGGCGGCAATGAGCATGTTCCCCAGAAGCAAAAGCACGATCGCTGGAATCAAAATGCTGCCGCGTATTTTTGCGGGGTACTCCATCTTCAGGGCACAACTGTGAATGTATGCCATGTTGCCGATTCTCCCTCCGCGGTTGTGGAGGGCTGTTTTTCTGTAAGTTGCAGCTGAATTTCCAATGCCAAATCATGGTTTTCCGTACTTTTCAGCGCCGCGACCCGGAGCGATGTAATTCCTTGGAGCCACTCCTCGCGCAACATTTGAGCGCGCCTGTGGTGCCGGAAATTTGCGACTACCAAGCGTTTTCGAAACAGAGAGAAGCGTTCATTTCCAGCATTGTTTTTCGCTGCCAGATAGATGGCCTGTGGCCGATAGGGAATCAAAATGCTGCCGCGTGGGAATGTGTGGCTCACCCGTGCCCGGCAAGCTCTATCAGCGTCGAAGAGTACCGTACAGTTGCCGGGCCTGACCGTGGATCCATCGTGGTAATGCACGCGAGTCCCCTGCCTGCTGACCCCTGTAATTTGAAACAAAACGGCCAAGTCTTCATGACATGCCACCGCCAATTCTCCAGTTTTTACTTTGGCAGGGATGGCAAGATCAAAAAACCGGTTCAGTTGTTTATGTTCGAGCACCGGTGCAGGCAACGAAGGCTGCAGAGCAATGAGCACATCGCTGAATTTATTTCGTCCGTCGGGATGCGGTGTCACTTTTGCAACCGCCTCAGCCCTGTCGCTGGTGGCGGAATGTACGAAACGAAACTCTTCAAAAGGGGTGGACCAATAATCAAAGCTGGAGCTTTTCACCAGGTTGATGCGTTTCGCCGCATAAACGCACAAAGCACGACGACTGCCATGCAATGCATCCTGTAACAGGTGGTCAGCGACAAAAGCGGTTTCTGTCATCGCCAAACGTTCTCTGAACCAGATGTGACTCGTCAGCAAAGTTTGGTGTGTCTTGACCATGATGATGGTCAGGAACACCCCGAAAGTTGTTGCCAGCAGAACTTCCAGCAACGTGAAACCATTGCGGAGTTTGCTGTGCCCGGCAATTCTGCTTAGGGCCTGATCATGAAGTTTTTGTGCAAAAATTGTTCCTCACCTTTCGAATCCTGCCATTTAATCGAAACTTGGAGCGAGTGCCCCTGAACCACCAGATTGGCATCTCCCTGGCGGAGAGTGACCAAGGGTCGGTTGGTGCCGCGACATGCCGGGTTGTTTGTCCAGGTGCCGAGCCGACATTTCCAGTGCCTGAAAAAAAAAGCGGTGCGTTGTGAATGGCCGCAGGCTGTGACTGTACAATCCTCGATCGCTTGAGGAACGCTTCTGTAACCACTGTCTGCCACCCCCTCCAGCACATTGTTTGCAGTATCTGCCCAGCGCAGAAAGTCGTAAAACATCAAATTGGCTTGAATGCGGTGCAGCAGTTCCTCCTCCGTGTTCAGCAAGTCGTTTTGTACACGGATCATGCTCAGCAATCCGAAAGAGACCAAAGCCATAGCCAGCAACAATTCCAGAAAACCGTAACCCGCCCACTTGTGAAACTGATAATAATTTCTCATGTTTCACAGTTACTCAATTCATCCTCTCTCGTGTTCCGTATCCGACCGCTGCGGATAATGACCATGCCTGCCACTGCCTGAGGGACACCTGTGCGGCAAAAAAAGAAATGGCCGTTCCTGTGGGCGCGCCCCTGCTCTGAAAAACGAATAAAATCTGAAAAAACGTTGGTTTTTATTGAGAAGCCAGAAAGGAGGGGTGCCCCCACGCTGACCAATCTGGCAGTTGCCGGCGGGGCTGTGAAGCTGCCTGGGCCTGGTGCTTCCAATACCACCCAGCCAAGTGCGTAGTCATGTGAAAGACACTGTGCCTGGCCATCTCCGGGACAGACAAAAATTACCCGCCTGTTCGCCAAGGCGTATGACCGGGCGAACTTCAAGGCATTGATGAACTTGCGCGGTTCCTCTTTGTTGGTTCGATTTTGAAAAAGCTCGCGGTAGCCAAAAACACCCCACGTTAGAAATGTGGCAATAAGTGCTGCTACCGCCAGTAATTCCAAAAGCGAAAAGCCGGTGTTTCCAAGGCGGTCGGGCTGGCTGAAATCAGATGCCTGATGGATATACGCTTTGATTTTCATGCTGTTATGCATCTCATTTGCAATCATGTTCCCGGAATGCTGGCAGGAAAAACAGTAAAAGACCCATGGTCTGGGACAAACGGCTTCACGCGTCTGCCAGGTGGCAATTGCACAGCCAGGCCATGATCGCTGATGCTGGTTTGCCGGGACAGATCCCCGACACTCAAAGTTTTGCGAGGTCGCCTAAGCCTGGTGGAAGGGGCTGGGCAAGTGGGGGGAAGTTTCTGTCGGAAAGGAATTTCCAGGACCAGGCGAAACCCGACTCATCCCACAGCTATCGGGATGCCTGTGCAGAGTAACCGCCGGAGTCTCACATCTATCTGAACCTATTCACTGGCAACAAGCTGTGGACAACAGCCTGAAGCCAGTGGTAATCAGCGGGAAATCAACCCAACAGCACTTTCAGAAAGCCTGGCAGTCAAGCCGCCTGGCACAGTATCTTTCTGGTGGGGGCGTTCATGTTTCCAAGCCGATAATGACAAGAGGAACAGAGGAGACACCTCGTCCTTGTCTGAGGACCTTGTATAACTCGCTCTCCTTGACAAGCCACTCCAGAACTCATTCGGGATTGCAATGTTTTCATTGGCAAAAACCTCAACACCGACATCTGTTCCCTTGTGCCATTTTTCTGAGGGCACCTCAAAAAAAGCACTTGTGTTTAATGTTCCAGTATCTGGCTCAGGAATCTTTTCGTTCTTTCGTGTTTTGGGTCTGAAAAGAAATTTTTGGGTCTGGCGACCTCCACGATCTGCCCGTCCGCCATGAACACAATCCAGTCTGCCACTCGCTTCGCGAAGCCCATTTCGTGGGTAACACAAATCATGGTCATGCCTTCATCAGCCAAGGCAATGATGACGTCCAGAACCTCGGAAATCATTTCCGGGTCCAGTGCCGATGTAGGTTCATCAAACAGCATGACACGAGGATGCATGCACAGAGAACGGGCAATGGCAACACGTTGTTGCTGGCCACCGGAAAGTTGGGCAGGGTATTTGTGTGCCTGATCGGCAATGTGTACCCGTTCGAGATAGTTCATGGCAATTTTCTCGGCTTCAGTCCGTTGTATTCCGCGCACCCACACAGGAGCCAGCACCAGGTTTTCCAAAACGTTCAAGTGGGGAAACAGGTTGAAATGCTGAAACACCATGCCGACTTCACTGCGCACTCGGTCAACGTTTTTTATATCATCATTCAGTTCCACACCGTCAACCACAATGCGCCCTTTCTGGTGTTCTTCCAGGCGGTTGATACAGCGAATCAGCGTCGACTTTCCGGAAGCGGACGGGCCACACACCACAATGCGTTCCCCTTTGTTTACCGTGAAACTGATGTTTTTCAATACATGCAGCTCGCCGTACCACTTGTTCACTCCTTCAAGTTGGACTATTGGCTGGCTTTCAGGGCTTTTCAATGGCAATGCCTTAGCGGGTCGCGGAACCGTGCGAGCGATCCAGCTTCCTTTCCAGACGCTGGCTGTATTGTTACGTGCCGAAACAGAATATCCAAAAAATCGAAGCGGCAAACAGGTACGCCTCCAGTTCGTAGCCTTTCCATTCCAGGGAACGACTGGCCGACTACGCCTTGTTCACTCCTTCAAGTTGGACTATTGGCTGGCTTTCAGGGCTTTTCAATGGCAATGCCTTTGCGGGTCGCGGAACCGTGCGAGCGATCCAGCTTCCTTTCCAGACGCTGGCTGTATTGTGACATGCCGAAACAGAATATCCAAAAAATCGAAGCGGCAAACAGGTACGCCTCCAGTTCGTAGCCTTTCCATTCCAGGGAACGACTGGCCGACTGCGCCATGTACAACAGATCCAGAAGACCGATGATTGCCACCAGAGTCGTGTCTTTAAACAGTTCAATGAATGTGTTCACAATTCCAGGAATGGAGATTTTCAATGCCTGAGGCAAGACCACCAGCGACATCTTTTTCCAATAGCCAAGTCCCAGAGCGTCGGCGGCTTCATGTTGACCGGCGGGGACAGCCTGCAAACCCCCACGTATTGCTTCCGCTGTGTAAGCCGCTTTGAACATGATGATTCCAATTAGGGCGCGAGCGACTTTATCAAACTCCACATGCTCCGGAAAAAACAAAGGCAGCATGACTGAGGACATGAACAATACGGTTATGAGTGGTGTTCCCCGCCAAAACTCGATATACGTCACACAAAAAGCTTGAATGAACGGTGGGCCGGAACTGCGTCCGAGTGCCAGCAACACACCGATCGGCAAAGCCGCGGTTGTGCCCACGCCCGCCAGAATGAAGGTGAGCAGGAACCCGCCCCACTCTCTGGGCTCTGCAACCGGCAATCCCAGCCACTCGCCGTGAATCAAAGCAAAGGCAATGAACGGGAAAATGAAAAAAGCGAACACACCGATCTGTCGCTTATATGGAGTTTTGGAATATAGGAGCAGTGTCAGCAGCAGGCCGCTTGCTGCAAACATTAGCGTCGGTCGCCATACCTGGTCAGAATGCACCGCGTAGTAAAGACCGAACATGATTTGCAGGAACCTGACTTTGATGAAAGTCCAGCAGGCGCCATCCGGATGTGCTTCGCAGGCAGCGCGGCTCGTGCCGCCCCAGGACGCTTCCAGAAAAAGCCAGTCAATGATTCCGGGCAGGCTGGAAAGAACCAGCCACAAGGCCAGAATCGTAAACAGGATGCTTGTCGGTGAAGCAAAAAAGTTTTTTTTCAGCCAGAAGCGAGTGCCAACCGAACGACTCGGTGCGGGGAAGGCCATTTCCTTACGATAGATCCTTTCGCGGTTCATCTTTCCACCAGTTGTGTTCGCTTGTTGTACCAGTTCAAAAACGCGGAAGTCAGCAAGCTCAGGGTTTCGTAAACGGCAACGGTCATTGCCATGATGATCAGTGCCTGCCCAGTCTGGTTCAAAGCAATGCCGGACCAAAGATTAACCAGCTCTTCGTAAGCGATCGCAACCGCCAGGGAAGAATTTTTTATGATGTTGAGGTGTTGGCTGATCGTGGGAGGAATAATCACGCGCATGGCTTGCGGGATGATGATCAGGCGTAAAGAGGTCAGCTGGGGCAGCCCCAGTGAGCGGGCGGCTTCTCTTTGACCACTTCCGACGGATTGAATGCCGCCACGCACGTTTTCACCAATAAACGCTGCGGTGTAGACTGTCAGAGAAAACCAGAGTGCGAAAAGCGAAAGCGGCACATTGATCCCACCGGAAAATGTGAAGGTCCCGAGTTCGGGATACTCCAGAAGCAAAGGTTGACCAGTCAGAAAGTATGCCACTATGCAAGTGGCGACCAGTCCGGAAACTATCAGAAATTTTCTTGGCAACCGACTGAGGTAGTCACGTTTTTCCAACCGTTTCGTATGCCGGTAAACCGCCAGGGAGAGCAGGCCGGCAGCAACCACAGTAAAGAAAAACGCGCCCGGATCGGCAGCCGGGTTCAATATCGGCGAAGGGGCAAAAAAGCCGCTGTTGTTCAAATAAAAACCCATGCCCAGTTCATGGCTTTCGCGAGGTGGAGGAAAAGTCGTCAGGAAAACCACGAAATACCAGAACATGATTTGCAAAAGCAACGGGATGTTACGGAAAATTTCAATGTAAATTGCGGCGAAGGATGCCACAAACCAGTTGGATGAAATCCGCATAACGCCGACCAGAAAGCCGCCCAGGGTTGCTGTGAAAATGGAAAGCACACTGACCAGCATGGTGTTTTGGATGCCGATGATGAAGACTTCCCAATAGGTGCTTTTCCCCAGTTCAAAATTCCAGAAAGGGCTGAAAGCCACACTGAAGGGAGCGATTTCCCCCAAGAAGTCCAGGTTGACACCGATGTTGCGGGCCTGCAGATTATGCAAAGTATTCTCAAAAAGCGAGAGAACTGCCCACAACAGAAATCCTGCCATAAGCCCCTGGCTTAGTATTCGCCGAACTTGGCGGAGACGTAGCCAGGACAGGACGGTTTTCATGGTGGTCTGTTGCCCGGCAAGCTACGAATCAAAACAGGCCCGGCACGGATGCCAGTTATCGCATTCGCCGAAGTCGGCGGAGATGAAGCCGGGACAGGACGGTTTTCATGGTGGTCTGTTGCCCGGCAAGCTACGAATCAAAACAGGCCCGGCACGGATGCCAGTTATCGCATTCGCCGAAGTCGGCGGAGATGAAGCCGGGACAGGACGGTTTTCATGGTGGTCTGTTGCCCGGCAAGCCACGAATCAAAACAGGCCCGGCACGGATGCCAGTTATCGCATTCGCCGAAGTCGGCGGAGATGAAGCCGGGACAGGACGGTTTTCATGGTGGTCTGTTGCCGGCAAGCCACGATTCAAAACAGGCCCGGCACGGATGCCAGTTATCGCATTCGCCGAAGTCGGCGGAGATGAAGCCGGGACAGGACGGTTTTCACGGTGGCCTGTTGCCCGGCAAGCTACGAATCAAAACAGGCCCGACACAGGCACCAGATACCTGCGAATGCAGAGTCTTGCTAGCGGATGGGAGGGGCGTAAAGCAGTCCCCCCTGGTTCCACAAGGCATTGGGACTTCCTGCGCGCACCAGACCCAAAGGTTTAATATTTCTTTCGTAAATCTCGCCGTAATTACCTACCTGTTTGATGATTTGAAAAGCCCAATCTCGGTTCAATCCCAAGTCTTTGCCAAGATTTCCTTCAGTTCCGAGCATACGACGAATTTCCGGGTTGTTGGTCTCACTTTTCATCCGGTCGACGTTTTTTGAACTCACGCCGAGCTCTTCAGCGTTCAGCAAAACGTACAGACTCCATCTCACAATGTCAAACCACTGGTCATCACCTTGCTTGACCGCGGGGCCCAGGGGTTCTTTGGAAATGGTTTGTGCAAGAATCACTGAAGCGTCAGGAGACTTGAGTTCAGAACGTATGGCTGCCAGCTGTGACTTGTCGGAAGTCAGCACATCGCATGAACCTCGCTCATAACCTTCGCGGGTTTGAATGGAAGTGTCATAACCGACAGGGATGAATGTCAAATCCCGTGAGCGGAAAAAATCGGCCAGGTTCAATTCGGTGGTGGTTCCTGATTGCACACATATCCTTGCACCGCCAAGTTCTTCAATACGTTTGATTCCAAGTTTCTTCGGGACCATGAACCCTTGGCCGTCAATGTAGTTGTAGTAGGTAAAGTTGATGCCGTGACCGGCATCTCTTTTCAAGGTGTGCGTCGTGTTGCGTGACAGGACATCTACTTCTCCCGAAGAAAGGGCGGTAAAACGTTCCTTGGCATTCAGCGGCGTGAAGCGCGCTTTTTTTGCATCTCCCAGCACTGCTGCCGCCACGGCATAACAGACATCCGCGTCAATACCCCTCATCATCCCTTGGTCGTCCGGTGCGGAAAACCCAGGGATGCCGCCATCTACTCCACAACGCACAATGCCACGTTTTTTGACATCATCCAATGTGCCAGAAAACCCAACAAAAGGCACCACGAGTAGAATAAACAAAAATCTCACTTGCAACATGCTTTCCTCCAGCTTGTATATGCCGGGCCGGACACCAGGATTGTTCCGACACCCTCTAGAAGTATAACCGTTACCACCAACCCGCACAGTCCGGGCACGAATGGTCGCAACTCTTTAAGCAGAGGGGGAGGATCAAGTTCCCTTGCTTCAGTTCCTGTAGAAAAGCGTTCGCGACCCCGTGCGCGGGGGTCATGCCAGAACAGGCAGTGTCTGGTTTCTTACCTCAGACATTTCTGGCAGAAGGTTTCGAAAATCCCCGGTGCGCCCGCTCCCTCGCAAAGTACTTGACTACGACCCCGATTCCTGTATGAGCCCACCCGCCGCCGCCCGCTCACTCGTGAGAACTGTTCCCGCAGTGGTGGATCCTCCTGCCAGACACTTTCCTTTGGGCAGAGGTTCCGGTAGAGAAACAACGGACCTGGATAGCGGACATTTCCAAATGGAACCGGGCGGTCACGTCATCTTGTACTTGTGGTGCCTGGGCGGGCTTGAGTTGGCAGTAAAGTTTTGGTACCATAAGCGCTGGTAATTACCAGAAACATGAAGGAGGTAAGTGTTTATGGGGCTAAACTTCGACTCGGTTGCAAACTCCTTGGGAGCTGCGGCAGCAAAAGAAGAACAGGAGGTGAACACCTTCTCAAAAACTATGGATCCCACCAACATGCGGGATCAGGTTGTGTTCCAGCAGAAGTTCAACAAGATGATGCAGACTTATGAATTTACTGGAGCCTTGATGAAGTCGCTGCGTGAAGTCAATGACTCGTTGATCAGGGACATTCAGTAACGAACGGATCCGGAGGGTCGGCTTTGTTTGGCAGTGACCCGTGTTCCACTGTGTAGTCTTCGGGGACCAGACAGGCTGAATGCGGAGCAGTAATGAATGTAGAAACTGAGTGTTTACGGTTGCTCGGGAAGATAGGCTTTATGGCCTGTCTGGAGGATTCGTTGCCCAAAGAGGCCGAGAAGATTTTTTCGGCGGCGGTTCTGGCCAGGCCAGACCAACCTACCCCATATATTGGTCTGGCACTTTCAAACATGGGGATTGGAGATTTTTCAAAAGCCATCGAGTTACTCAGAGATAAAGCTTTGAAAATTGATCCGGGACATGATCGCGCAAAAGTTTTGTTGTCCATGGCTCTCAAAATGGATGGTCGGGCTTCCGAAAGCCAGGAGTTGCTGGAAGAGTGCCTGAAAAGTGATGACGGCAAAGCCAAAGACTTGGCTGTCAATCTGTCTGAACACAAGTGATCGCCCGGTGCGGAAAACAGAGTGGCATGGCGAAAGAATTGGTTTTAGCACTCGGTGACGGTGCAGTAATCAGTCACCGCACGTTTGTAGGCAAGGCCGTGTGTTTTGTCGGGCAGACGTTAGATACCTGGAGGAGATTACCATGGTTATGATACAGAATGTAGTGCAGAATGCAGCGCAAAAAGTCACTGAAAAAAGTGCGGAAGGTGTAGGACAGGCAGCTGAGGCAGCTGCCAAAAGCCCGGCTCAGGTAAATCCTGCTGATACCGAAAAGTTCATGAACCTCATGCAACAGACCAAGGGAGGACCTGTTGGTCCAGGACAGATTACTGGTTCCGCTGCCACGTCGCATGCGCATGGGAAAACGATAGGGGAACGGATCCTGGATGGCATTGCAGGTACCGCGCAAAACCAGCAGGTCAAATATCAGGATGCCATGAGCAAAGTCATGGATGCCGCAAAAACCGGTGCGTCTCCGGGGGACCTTTTGCAGGCACAGGTTGGACTGATGAAGGTCGAAACCTTGCAGCAGGCGGAAGGTAAAGTCGTAAGCAAGGTTGACCAAACCATCGAAGGCCTTCTTAAAGGAGGTTAATCGGCATAGTTTTCTGTACGCAAGAACAAATAGGAAGGCTAATTTGCGTGAGTGCCGGGGCTGTAAAATCTGGATGGGCGATGTCCATGCCCGCAGATTGTCTTAGTGTTTCGAGCGGTTCACCGGTCATTTCGGAGGTGTAATCCAACTCAGCGCATGGATCGTCGACGGTGAGGTGGCAATACTTTGTTGCAGCGTTTGCACCACTTGAAAACTGATAGATGTCACATACCAAACACCTGCCAAGTTCGCGATGATGTCCCGTCATGGGCAGGGTGCCCATGAGTAAAGAACCACTTGCGAGCCTGTTTTTTTGTGTTTTGGGTTGCTGCCCGGTGAAGTGATGGGGTTGCGCAGTTATAGATCGGCACCGCAATACTTTTTTGTGGTTCTGGTCGTCATTTTCCTTTCGGCTTGCAAGACGGAACTCTATTCAAAGCTTTCGGAACAGGAAGGCAATGAAATGATGGCGTTGCTTTTGACAGAAGGTGTCAGCGCGGAAAAAGCCACAAACAAAGACGGCGAAGTCAGCATCATGGTCAGTGACAGCGAGATTGCCGTATCTGTGGAAATCCTGACAAACCACGGTTACCCAAAAAACAAATTTGAAACTTTTGGAGATATTTACAAACAGGAGGGCCTGGTCTTCTCGCCCCTGCAGGAAAAAGCACGCTACACGTACGCTTTGTCCCAAGAAATTTCCGGAACACTTGCAAAAATAGACGGTGTGCTGGTAGCACGTGTCCATGTTGTTTTGGCTGAAGAAACGCGCTCGGGTAAAATCGGCATTCCGGCATCCGCCTCGGTATTCGTTAAACACCTGCCGGATGTTTCGCTTGATCACATGATTCCGAGCATCAAAAGCATTGTCACCAATGCGATTGAAGGACTAAACTACGAAAAAGTTTCTGTCGCCCTGTTCCCCTCCACGGAACAGGTTTTGGAACGGAACCTCTTGCCCCAAGAAGTGCTGTTTTTTCTGAACGTTTCACAGCACTCCGTCACTGCTTTCTACTTCCTGTTTGGCACGATGCTTTTTCTGATTCTGCTTTTGGCGGTGAGTACCGGTTTTATGCTTTACAACTTTGGCAGTGAAGCAAAATCCCTGCTTTTGAAAAAATTGAGCTTCCTTTCACTGGCACGGGAAGAAAACATGGATGCCGGGGCGAGTGGCGTTACTGGCAAAACAGCAAACAAAACCGTGCCGGGCTCCGGAAAAAATTAGCCTGCCGACGACATTTCGTGTTTCCCCAACCCGTTGCAAATAAACTGTTCCCCCTGCCCATAATGGTGGTTCAGTTCAATTATTTTCCGTCTTTTTACGCTGATGAAAGTTGGTGGCGTGCTTTCGACCTGATGCATATTTATGGGAAGCTTTCGAAAAGACCACAGGCACACCGCCGGCTTTCCAGGTTTTTGCTGGAACAACTAAAAATCAGTGGCCAATACGACTTTGGTTTTGACAATAAAACCAAAAAACTGGCCCTTCTTCCTGCCAGCGATTTGCGCAGGTTGATACGAGTACTGGGTCTGGTCTCTCACGCCGCACAGTTACGGCGGATTGTGCTCGGTTCTGAACTGAAACGCCTGCGTGAATTTGTCAGCAAAGAAGATCACAACCTGGCTCTACGATTGTCCTTTGCCTGCGAAGAACGCTTTCCCGCCGTATCCGCAGAATTGCCACAGGACGGGCTGGTCGGGGCCATTGCTTCGCATGTTGAAGAACGCGGCCTGTCAATTTTAGACAGGGCTTTCGGCAACGGCCTTTCCGGGGCTTTTATCAAACGTTTTCTGCTAAAAATGCCGCAACACCTAGGCGGTTCCCATAGCGATGATTTTGTGAACGTTCCGCTTCGCTGGCTGGAAAACTTTACTGTAAAAACCATGATTTCCCTGAGCCCGAAATGGCGTACTTTGCTCTTGTAAAAGCAAACACATTGCATCTGATTCCAGGCCAGCGTCTGCTGAAAAAATCAGATTATGAAGTTTTGAGCGAATCTGAAAGACTGCTTGATGAAGCGAAGAACCAGGCTGAGGAAGTAAAAAATCAGGCACGTGCCGAATACGCAGCTGAAAAAATACGCGGCTACACGGAAGGGGAAAAACAGGCGAAGCTGGAACTGAGCGAAAAAATGTTCGCTATGGCGACCGGCACAGTGGATTATTTCGCAAATATAGAATCACAGGTCACTGAAATTGTCCTGGCTTCCATCAGGAGGATACTTGACTCTTTTTCCGATGAAGATCTGGTTGTGATGTCCACCCGCAAAGTGCTGCATACCATAAGCGGAGAAAGACACATCAAGATGCGCGTGTCTCCAGACATCGAAGAGAAAGTGTCGGGACGTATTGTTGAAATCATGGAGAGATTGCCGCACTCATCCTTTCTGGAAGTGGTGTCGGATGCCCGCCTCACAGGTTCTAAATGTGTTTTGGAAAGTGAACTGGGGACTGTTGAAGCCAGCGTTGGCCTTCAATTCAAGGCACTTGAAAAAAGCTTGAGAAAACGCTTCCAGAAAAAACAAAAAAGCGCCGCCAATAGCTAAGTGAGCTATGATTTAAGTAGTGATTGTGACTGCGCCTTGGTGCGGCGGTGGGCACAGGGTCGATATCGTTATCTATGCTCTTGCGTTGCTTGGATTTTCCTGCGCTCAAAATAAACGGGAAATAAATTTTTCGGATATATGGCGGCAACAGTTTGTTTCAGATGACTTGGAATCTGCTTTGCAGATAACCGTAAAACTGGTGCATGATGGCATCACTCAGTTTGCTCCCGGCATATCCAATGTTACTGAGTGGTGCAAAAAAGAGCTTTGCTGGCAACAATTGCAGAAAAAAGCGGCAACGCTGTGGAAACTGCTCCCTGACGGTTTCAAGCTTGAGCTTGCTTCCAAAGACGAAGTGGATGACGAAAAGAAGGAAGCTCGTAAAATTCAGAAATCGGACAACGGAATCGCAGCCCAACAAAAAGTAGTAGCCATACCAGCCACTGATTGAGAAGAATTATTGGAACAGGGTCATGTGGCAGAAAGGTTCACCCCCAAAGAACTTGGAATATTGTGGGTGGCCACCCGGATTCCAGCTAAAATTTCTACTGAAAAGCAAAGCTGGGTGCTCATCGGCATTTTCGAGAAAGCAGAACAAAACGGGTTGCTGATCAGCGAGCCGTGACCAGACGATTTCATTAGCTGAAACGGTTTTTTTACTTGTGCGCCAAGGTGCCCCGACAAACTGGACATAGGGTCAGGGTGTATTTTCGCCCCTTCGTCGAAGGAGAAACAGGCCATGGAAAAATGGTCTGGGTTCTCGTCGGACTTCTGGTTTCCGGTAGTTCTGGAAGTGTTGCGTGCCGACCAGAGCATTCAGAAGGTCATTGCCGGATGTCGGGTGTATTCCAGACAAGCCGGTGTCGGGAAACGTCGGGCAGTTGGGAACATGAGCAAGGGAATGGCCTGCTTTTCGGAACATCATCTCGCCAAGGCCTTCCAGCAGGTGACGAAACTTCCCAAGTGCTTCTCCCCGCCCATGTCTGGGGTTCACAAACTGTACAGCGCACGGGAATCGCCCCCCTCTGACGATTCGGTTCAGATAAATTGTACTGATGCCGGCGCAAAGAGACCAACATTTCATGCAACTGGCTTATGAACAGGCACTGGTCGCTGAGAGTGAGGGAGAAGTACCGGTCGGTGCCGTGGTAGTGCGTGCAGCAAACCTGATCGCCTGCGGACACAACCTGACTGTTTTCAGTCACGATGCTTCAGCGCACGCTGAAATCGTGGTTCTGCGTTCTGCTGGTAAGGTCTGCGCCAATCACCGCTTGGCAGAATGCGAGCTTTTTGTAACCTTGGAACCTTGCGTGATGTGCCTTGGCGCAATCATCCAGGCCCGTCTGAAGCGTGTGGTTTTCGGAGCCACAGATCCTAAAAGCGGGTCACTTGGGGGTGCCCTTGACCTGCGTGACAGTCCTGTCTTTAATCACGAGCTTCAGCTAAGCAGTGGAGTGCTTGCCGCACAATGTGGAAATCTCCTTGAAAAGTTTTTCCGGGTACGCCGTAACAAAACTCGCATGCGTCCCTCTCCCTAGACGAAAGTTTCTGTAAAAAACTGTCGCACTGCCAGAAAAACAGGACCGGAAGTTACGCCAAAAAGCTTGCGACAAAAATCCTGAAACGTACGAACCCTGACCCGTATGTTACAATTGTAACGGTGGAGAGGATGGGGGCTGGACTTTCACTTTGAAACCAAAAATGAAGGAAGCAACACCACGGATTAAATGAGGAGTTGAAACCAGCGCACAGGAGGATTGATTATGGCTTCACTGAACGATTTTGTTGTTGCGTGCCGACGGGCAAGAGACACTGGCTGTGAAATCCGCCTTACTTCCGATGGCACTCCCTACAACACAACAAGCAGACTTCCGCGCTTTATGAGTCAGTTGGTAAGACGGCTCAAGGACCGGTGTATGCCAGAAAAATCTGAGCGGGAACAGACAGCAGTCGTTGAAAGCCTGAAGGCCTGTATTGAAAGAAATAATTTACAGGACGCGCCCGAAGGTTACCAGATCCGGCGCAAATCAGGGCACCAGACATTTCTTGAGGATCTGGAACAATACCTGAGTGCTGCCAAACGCGCAAGGCATGACAACATGCGCCCCACTGTCTGGAAAAGTTATTTCGATGTTTTTGATGCCGCCAAGCAATCAAGCGAAGCCGAGGTTTCTGGTTCACAAAGGCAGGTAAACTTTCAAAAATTTTGTCACAGCATTCATTCACAAGGTAAATACAACGATATGAGAGGGGAACTTACCAATAATTATATCCACAGTGCCTACGTACTTAGCGGCCACGCACCTGAAGGCATTAAACAAAATAAATCCAAGTTGAAAGACATGAAAGCGAGAACAGGTATCCCCGCGGAAGAGGTTCTCCCACTTATAGAGGCCTACCACGACATCTCGCCCAGCCATGCCAAAACAGAGTCATAAGTTCTTTTGTCGTTTCAAGGAAAGGTCGCCTTGTACCTGGTCGAAAACCGACCCTGAAAAAATCTGCTAAATCGCGGAACACACTCGTTCCTTTCCCGCATTTTTCGCAACATTGTCCCACGCCGTCCGCGCCAGGCTTCAAGGTCACGAAAGGTTCGCGTTCCAGTAAACAGCGATTGACGTGCACTTGGACAGATGAGCCTGGAGCCACGGTTTCAGTGTGTACAGGAACGCCTTGCTCGTGTCACTGTCGTGACAGATGAGTTTTGCAGGACCTCGAAAAACGCGCGTCGTCTCTCTTAACGTCAACGGAATCCGCGCTGCCACACGCAAGGGATTCTTTCAGTGGCTTTCACGGCAGCGTGCGGACATCGTTTGCCTGCAGGAGATCCGGGCACACACCGAGCAACTTGCCGCAGCGGTTTTTCATCCAAAAGTCTACCATTGCAAGTATGTACCATCTGCACTCAGGAAAGGCTATAGTGGCGTTGCTGTATTTTCTCGTACCCAACCAGCAAACTGGATTGAGAAATTCGGGAATGCGGAGTTTGATAACGATGGTCGCTACCTGGAGGCACGTTTCCCGGAAATTTCCGTGATCTCTCTTTACCTGCCTTCCGGTTCGTCGGCACCAGAAAGGCAGGAAGCAAAGTTCCGCTTCATGGACGCTTTTGGACTGTTGCTGCAATCTTTTCGTGATGCCAAACGACACTACATTATTTGCGGCGACTGGAACATAGCGCACAAAGAAGTAGACTTGAAAAACTGGCGTGGAAATCTGAAAAACTCCGGGTTTCTTCCCGAAGAGCGTAGCTGGCTGGACCACGTTTTTTACAAACTGGGGTTTAATGATGCATTTCGCGAAGTCTGCATGCTCTCTGACCAATATACTTGGTGGTCAAACCGCGGGCAGGCGCGCGCGAACAATGTCGGGTGGCGCATTGATTACCAGATCACATCCCCCAGCTTGAAAGGAAAACCATTTCGCGCCCGCATTTACAAGGGGAAGTCTTTTTCTGATCACGCCCCCCTGATCATAGACTACGCCATCTAGCTTTACGCGTTACAAAATGGGAACCGGCATCGGGACACGCAGTTGGCGGGAGGCGTTTCTTGTTTATCAGCAGCCACGGGTTATTGCCATGCTGTTCCTGGGCTTTTCTGCCGGTGTTCCCTATCTCCTGGTATTTTCAACTCTCTCAGTCTGGCTGACCGAAGCAGGCCTGAGCCGAACGGCGATCGGCTTTTTCAGCTGGGTAGGCATCACCTATTCCATCAAAGTCGTTTGGGCCCCATTTGTAGATCATTTGCGTCTGCCTTTCCTGCATCAGTGGCTGGGGCGCCGTCGCTCCTGGATGTTGCTTTCCCAATTCTTCATCGCTGCCAGCCTGCTGTCTTTGACTTTGGTTGATCCACAGGAGGAAACCGCTTTTTTTGCTTTTCTGGCAATTCTGGTTGCTTTTGCTTCTGCCACCCAGGACATTGTCGTGGATGCTTACCGAATCGAGGCTTACGAAACGCGTTACCAGGGCGCCATGGCCACAACCTACATACTGGGGTACCGGCTGGCCTTGCTCAGCTCAGGTGCCGGAGCACTTCTGCTTGCCGATCAGTACGGATGGACACTGACTTATGCGGCCATGGCGGGAACGATGCTGGTTGGCGTAATTACGGTTCTGGTCATTACAGAACCACGCGGTGATGCAAAGAAATCTCATCTCCTTTCCGAAGATCGGGAACCTGAATACTTGTATCATTTTTTTGCCAGGGACTCTTTTGGCTGGTTGTCACGAGCCATCGTCGAACCTGTTTCTGATTTTTTCAGACGCAACGGTCGGCAGGCATTGTTGATACTGCTTTTTATCGGGCTGTACCGCATCAGCGACATCACGATGGGCGTTATGGCAAATCCGTTCTACCTGGATTCCGGATACAGCAAAACGGAAATAGCTGAAGTCAGCAAACTATTCGGTTTTTTCATGACTATCGCCGGGGCGGCTTTGGGGGGTGTGTTGGTTGTGCGCTTCGGCGTGGCCAAAATTTTGTTTCCCGGGGCAGTGCTTATTGCTCTGACAAACCTGCTGTTTGCCGTGCTGGCAGGCATGGAACCAGACCTGGGCGCGCTTGCGCTGGTCATCAGTGCTGACAATTTAAGCGGCGGTCTCGCTACTGCTGCCTTTATCGCGTATCTGTCAGGCCTGACAAGCACAGCGTATACGGCGACCCAATATGCGTTGTTCAGCTCATTGATGACTTTGCCGGCAAAGTTTATCGGCGGCTTTTCCGGTCTGGCGGTCGACAGTTTTGGAAGCTACCCGCTGTTTTTTGTCTATACCGCGGCAATGGGCATCCCTGCCATACTGATTTCCTACTGGTTCTATCGTGAGTCGCTTAAACAGCAAGCGGGTCAAGGTGTGCAAGCCAAGCTCGCAAAGACGTTTCACCGAAAATCTTGATTGCACTTCTACAAAGAGTGTCGCGCGCCGCGGTCACAACGCAACAAGGAGACCGTGCCGAGATAGAGCGCGGACTCCTGGTTTTCCTCGCTGTTGAAAAACAGGACGGCGAAATGGATTGCAAGCGACTTGCAGAACGTATTCTGTCCTTTCGCCTGTTTGCAGATGCGGACGGGAAATCCAATTCAAGCGTGGCTGACGTCAATGGCGCAATACTGCTCGTGCCACAATTTACGCTGAGTGCCGACACCCGCAGGGGAACCCGACCCAGCTTCAGCAACAGTGCGCCTCCGATCGAGGCACGGCCGCTTTTCCAGTTGACCGCCCGTTTGCTGAACGAAAGCGGGACAACAACGCGTGCCGGATACTTTGGAGAATATATGCGGGTAGAACTGGTGAATGAGGGGCCCGCCAGTTATCTCCTGAAAAGTTGATCCCTTGCCTCGAGACAGAGAAGCGTCCGCCACACGGAAAACTAAAATGTAGAAGTTTAGACCCAATCTGACACATCACTGAATCAAGCTTCGCTACGCTCAGCTTGATTGAGTGAGAGTTACCCGTTTAGATGTCATTGCAATATTAATATCCAAACAAAGAGGTAACTCTCATGTTCCATACTAACGATAAAGTCATTAAATATAAAGTCGGCCTACTCAATCTGGCTGAAGAACTCGGAAACGTCTCAAAAGCCTGCAAGATGATGGGCGTATCCAGAGATACTTTCTAGCGATACAAAGCCGCTGCTGATGAAGGTGGCATTGAAGCACTTTTTGATCAAAACAGGCGTATCCCGAACCTCAAAAATAGAGTTGATCCTGCGATTGAATCCATCGTCGTTGAACACGATCTGGAAGAACCTGCCCATGGGCAGACCCGAACCAGCAATGAGCTACGCAAAATGGGGACATTTGTTTCGCCGACGGGCGTACGAAGTATTTGGTTACGCCATAACCTGGCTTGCCTTAAAGATCGACTCAAAGCACTATCCGATAAAGTGGCCACTGAAGGCCTGATTCTTACTGAACCTCAAGTCGCTGCCATGGAACGCAAACAAGATGACGATCAGGCCTGTGGTGAGATAGAAACAGCCCACCCTGGCTATTTGGGCTCGCAAGACACTTACTATGTGGGTACATTCAAGGGTATTGGCCGAGTCTATCAGCAGACGTTTGTTGATACTTACAGTAAAGTCGCTCACGCCAAGCTCTACACCACCAAAACGCTGATTCCCGCCGCTGATATGCTTGATATGCTCAATGATCGTGTGTTGCCGTTCTATGAGGAACAAGCACTTCCCATGCTGCGGATTCTCACCGACCGTGGTACAGAATATTGTGGTCGAGCTGACCAACATGATTACCAGCTCTACCTGGCTTTGAATGATATTGAGCACACCAAAACCAAAGTCAGGTCACCGCAAACCAATGGCATTTGTGAACGCTTCCACAAGACCCTTCTCAATGAGTTTTACCAAGTGACCTTGCGTAAGAAAATCTATCAATCAGTAGAAAAATTACAAATTGATCTTGACAAATGGCTCATCAAATACAATACTCAACGAACTCACCAAGGCAAAATGTGCTGTGGGAGAATGCCGATGGAAACTCTCATCGACGGCAAATCAATCTGGAAGGAAAAGTTTTTGAACTAAACTTAACCTGACAGTCGGTTGCTGATAAACGGGCAACTGTCAGATCAAGTCTGAATTTCTACAACTAAAACCCTCGGAAGGTCCCGCCAAATCGTGCGGACCGCGGTTTTGCCATCATTTGACGCACCTGCTCGAGTTGCGAAATCAAGTGGTTGATGTTTTGTAACTGCGTCCCGGAGCCGGCCGCAATCCGCCGTTTTCGGGAGGCTTTAAGTAGTTCGGGCTTGCGCCGTTCAAGAGGTGTCATGGAATCAATTATTGCTGAAAAAACGCGCATGTCTTTTTCCGCAGATAACAGTTTCGCCTCGCTCAGGCTCCCCCTGCCCATTTGCGGCAGGTACGAAAGCAAAGAACGCAAACCCCTCTGTTTCCTGGTCGCTGCAAACTGCTTGCGCAGGTCGTTGAAATTCAGCCGGCGCCTGGAAGCCGCCTTTTTTTTCTGAACACGAGACCTGGCGGGTGCAAACTGGCGATTCATCTGATCCATGAAGCTTTGCATATCACCCATGCCCAGTACTCTTGAAGCAACACGGTCGGGGTAAAAGACCTCCATGTCTTCCAGTTTCTCACCGCTGGAAACCAGTTTTATTGCGATTCCAGTGACCTCTTTTACTGACAACGCTGCTCCACCTTGTGCGTCCCCATCGGTTTTGGTCAAAACAATACCTGTCAGCTTCAGGTGACGGAAATAATTTTGCACTTCTTTCACCGCACTTTGCCCCATCATGCTATCCATGACAAAAAGCACTTCGCAGGGTTTAACGCACTCCACAATGCGCGAAAGTTCTTCTGCTTCCCGGTCGGCAACCTGGGTGTGACCGGCTGTGTCCATAATCAATACGTCCACGGTTTTTTCCCGAGCGGCGGCAAAAGTCTCCCGGGCCACATCCACTGCCGTGGCAAACGGCTCTGGATCCAGAAAGGTAGTATGCGCCTGCTCTGCCAATACTTGGAGTTGTCTGGCGGCAGCCGGTCGGCGCTTGTCACAGCTGGTCAGGGCAACCTGTTTTTTGTGCCTGTTTTTAAGAAACATGGCAATTTTTGCGCAGGCCGTGGTTTTACCAGCCCCCTGTGGACCGACCAGCAAAATGATTGCAGGCGATAAAACGTTGGTGTTCAGCGCCGCGCGTTTTTTTCCGATAAGTGTCGCCAGGTTCTCGCGAATTTCTTTTGCCAGGAGGCGACCGGGATTTATTTTCTGAGCAAGTTTTTTTTGCTTGACCGCAACTCGAATTTTTTCCGTCAGAGACTTGACAACAGGAAGCGCAACATCCGCTTCAAGAAGAATCTTGCGTAATTCACGCAACAACGACTCCAGTAGTTCGTCATCCAGTCTCCCGCTGTCTCGCAGTCGGGAAATCGTTCTGCTGAGTTTCTCGGTAAGCGCGTTAAACATCGGGTATGCACCAACACTGAAAAATCATGAATCAAGCTACCTCAAAACGTTCGGAAAAACCACATCGGAGGATTGTAGCCCAAACTATTTTCGTATGGCATAAAGTCTGTCACCGACCGGGCACTCCGACGACCAGGAGCGCCATGGCCAAGGGCCCCTGGGTGTAATTTGCCTGTCTCTCGGTCCAACATCCATCCAGAATTCCGCATCAGGACTGCTTTGTCCGAGCGCGTGAACGCTCACATCACACCTCGCACCCTTTCATCGGTCAAGATGTCCGCGCCCCATTTTTTAACCGCTGTCCCTGGAGACAACTTTTGCTGAAACGTGTTAGCATCTGGCCGTTGCGTCAAACACTGACAAGGTGGTGTGGCCCCTTCGCAGTTCCGATTGTGTGGCCCCTTGTTTACGTCGTATAGAACCAAAAAAACACGAGGGATATTTTTATGTCTGTAAAAAAGGCACTTAAGCTCATGGTGGACAAAGAAGTCCAGTTTGCTGATCTACGTTTCACCGACACACGCGGCAAGGAGCAGCATGTCAGCTTTCCGGCAAGAATAGTCAATGAAAAATTTTTTCGTACCGGAAGAATGTTTGATGGTTCTTCGATATCAGGATGGAAACCCATAGATCAGTCGGACATGCTGCTGATGCCGGATCCTGCCACGGCAGTTGTCGACCCTTTCTTTTCACATCCGACCCTTTCTCTTCGTTGTGATGTCCTGGAACCTGCTACGCACAAAGCATACGTACGAGATCCACGCTCTCTTGGTAGGCGTGCGGAAAAGCACCTGCTGGCAACCGGCATCGCCGACGAGGCGTGGTTTGGCCCAGAACCGGAATTTTTTATTTTTGATTCCGTAAACTGGTCTCTGGAAATGGGGGGCGCACACTACGAAGTAAAATCCGATGAAGGTTCATGGGCGGACAGCAAAGATGACGATGATGGGTACGGCACCGGGCACCGACCTTCTGTGAAAGGCGGATACTTCCCAGTGCCGCCAGTCGATTCCCTGCAAGACATTCGCTCTGGTGTTTGTGAGATCCTGGAAAAACTTGGGGTCGTCCCCGAAGTACATCATCACGAAGTGGGCACGGGCGGCCAATGCGAAATTGGCACGCGTTTTGATACTCTCGTCCGCCGGGCTGACATGAATCAAATCCTGAAGTACGTTGTCCTGAATGTTGCCAACGACTATGGCAAAACCGCCACGTTCATGCCCAAGCCTCTGGTGGGAGAAAACGGCAGCGGGATGCATGTCCATGTCTCCATGAGCAAAAAGGGAAAAAATATTTTCCATGGAAAGGAATACGCAGGGCTATCAAAAATCGCCTTGCATTTTATAGCCGGGATCTTTGAACACGCGCAAGCTGTGAATGCTTTCACAAACGCAGGTACAAACAGCTATAAAAGGCTCGTTCCTGGTTTTGAAGCACCGGTAAATCTGGCTTACTCGCAGCGAAATCGCTCGGCTGCGATACGCGTTCCATTGGTCAATTCACAAGAGGAAAAACGGGTTGAAGTCCGCTTTCCAGATTCTCTGGGCAACCCCTATTTGACTTTTGCCTCCATCCTGATGGCTGGGCTGGATGGCATAGAAAGGAAACTTTCTCCAGGAAAACCAGCTGATGTTGACTTGTATGATCTTTCAAAGAAGAAAACCAAAGCTATCCCCAGCGTGTGCAGCAGCCTGTCGGAGGCACTCGGGGCGCTTGATCGTGACCGCGATTTCCTCAAAAAAGGCAATGTGTTTTCCGATGACCTGATAGATGGCTACATTGCGTTGAAAATGGAGGAAATAAACCGGTTTCGTGCCGCAACCCATCCCTTGGAGTTCGAACTTTATTATAGCTGCTGAAGCATCTCCAGGCCTGTTCTTGAACCGGATTGCGCTTCTGGTCTGACTTGAATAAATTGGATTTCTGGTTAAACAGCTTGAGTTTCACAGCCAGCCCGTTCTTCTGTCTGATTGCGCTTAGAGGCTTCCCTGACCTGTAAATCTTTCTAATTTGTTCCAGAGTACCCCCCCGAAATCTGGCGCAAAATTGACTCCTCCACCCGCACAGAGACAAACAAAAGTTTTGTGCGACCCCCCACAGAATCGCATCCATGGAATCTCCCATTTCCCCTTCAAGCTGATTCTTTGACAATAATCCCGTTCACCTTGAGATGAGCTGTGCTCAACTCAATTTTGTATGTTGCCTGTGCCGTCGCTTCTTTTGCCAGGCAAGCGAGCTTTTTTGTCCACTGCGATAACTTGTGCACCATTCCACTGTGCCGCCCTTATAAGCTTCGGTCGAAAAAAGCGTGTGTTGCCTGTGCCGTCCTTCTTTTGCCAGGCAAGCAAGCTTTTTTGTCCACTGCGATAACTTGTGCACCATTAGCACTGCGCCGCCCTTGTAAGCTTCGGTCGAAAAAAGCGTGTGTTGTCCTGATGCCTCTTCGCTTTTCTCCTGCTTCTATGAGCTCGGCAAAACGATGACCCTCATACGGGTTCCCTGGACACAACATCTTTACTCCAACTGGCGCGCCGATTAGTGGTCTCCATACTCACCTTGAACCCAAACTCATGGCATTCGTCTGCCTGGCCCTTGCTGTGTTTTCCACTCCCGGCGCCTGTCTGGCATGCCGCTTTTTTTTGTTCTGATATGCTGTTTTTCAATATCTCTGGTCACTGGCTGAGATGGTCCGAGAAATTTGGACAGCGGGTCAAGGTGTATTTTCACCCTTTCAACAAAGGAGAAAAAGACCACGGAAAAACGGCGTCTGGTTTCCTTGGATTTCAAGTTTTGCCTGGCGATGGAAGCATTGTGCGCTGATCAGATCATACAGACTGTCGTTGCCAAACATCAGGGGCATCCCATGCCGGACGGCACTTGGAAACGGGTTGACAGCATGCCTGAAAGGTTTGCCGACGGCAGAGAACTTTGCTCGGCCGCCGGCGGCAAGTCTCCGCCGAGATTGGAGCGCCGCCTTGCTCAGCAAACTTTTCGCTCGTTTGGATCGGTCTATAGTGTCCTTCTGGGTTCAGGTTTCTATACCAGGACAGAAATGCAGACTGGTCTGACTGCCGCCGTCGATCGCTCGGTTTTCCGCGCCTTTTGTCGACCGAACCAGGTTGGTTTGTTGCAAGCAGATTTTGTAAAGCCTGCGGTACGACGGGCTGAGCCTAGGTTTGCGTGGCGCCTGAGGGCGCGTCGGGTGTGCCCTCCGGAGGGTCTCGAAGGTGCCCAGATGCGTTCGCTCCCACCGCGCGGCTCATGAGCGGTTCCTCGGAACCTGTTGATTTTTGTGCCATTTGCTTCCTCCCCAGTAAAGGTTCCGATGTGGAAGTCATGGGGTCGAAAAGCCGACAAGTTCATCCTGGTCGTACACAAGCTGTTTTGAATTAAGCCAGGGAATCTGATAGAATGACGAAGAGGCGTGCCGAGTGTTTTGGCCGGTGTGTGGTGTTTTCCGGAGCGAGCAATGATCAGTTTCAGCACTTTTTATCAGATGGCAGCGGGGTCCCACAAGGGAAGGTATGAGTTAGACAATAACGAACAGCTGGTTTTTGGAAAAAACTTAGCCGTAGAACGTACTGAACCACGTATTCACGCTCTTCTACTAAGAGCCATTCTTGAAGACCCGGTGGCATCCGCACACCCCAGTGTGGAAGAAGTGAGGGGGAATATTTCTTTTATGAAAGACATGGGGTCTCCTGTGGATGCCCAGGACGTCAGAGAGTGGCAAAGAACACTTCAACTGGATATTTCTTTTGGTCACGAGTGCGTAGCAGATATTCCGGTTAGTAAAAACCCATCAGGCTCACTTGACGGTGGAAATGAACACCTGGTGGCGGGACTGGAAGCGGTCAATAACAACGACACTGTGGTAGGTTCTAGAAACGCAAAAGAGGCCGCGCGGTATTTTGTAAATAAACTTGAGGGAGCTCACGCCAGTTTTTCCGCATATTTCGCTACGGTGGGACCTGAAGAAAGAGAACGAAACGACTTGCTCGTCGCCTTGTCCGGGAGATTGATCGCCGGATGCAGACTGTCCAGGCCGAGTGCAGAATTGGCCAAAGATTACGAAGAACTGATGTCAATTCTGGCAAAGTGCAAAAAGGAAGCTGCTGGTCTTCCCTCTGCGCATCTGGGGCTGGCATCCGAAGCCATTGATGTTTACCTAGCTGATGTTGACGGACTTCTTGCGAAGAAGAGGTTGGTGTTGACGGCACGTGCCGGTACGGGGTTGAAAAAAGCGGGTAATTTGAGACTGAACTCACACCTGAACTACAGCCATTTGCGCAACTGTCTCGAGTCCCAGCGAGGCGAGCGCGAAACACAGGAACCAAACGTGTTGTACAGAGGGCTTACGCACGTCGGTGAGGATGAAGGGGGGTACTTCAATCTTTCGCTCGCGCCGCAGCGCCGCGGGGTTATTGGTGGATTGAAGCGTTTTTTCAATTGGGTAATACGCCGTGACCTTCGGGATAAAAATCAAGTGACTAAGCAATTGCGAGAGCTATGCCTGAAAAGCGAAAGATTTGATAAAGACTTTGTCGAAGGATTTTGGCGTGAGCGGGGGAACGTCCCAGCTGGCAGGAGACAGTGGACCCTACAAGATGTGGATGACGCAGTCAGCAAACTGGAAAGGGAAGCCCGCACCAGCCAAAAAATCGTGAAAGAGGTTGACGGTTCAGCGGAAAGGCGGGCCTTTCCGCTTCAAAAGTCTCCGGGAAGTTCTGGGTTTTCTATTTCCGAACTGTTGCTGCAGGGGAACGATCGAGAAGGTGAAATCGTCGTCGAGAATGGCAATGAGATTTCCGCAGAATGTTCCCTTTATACAATTGGCGACACGACTCTTCTGCTTGCAGATGCTGACCTTCAGGAGATAGACAGGCGGGTCCAGGATTTTCTCAAGGAGAAACAGGCAGCAGGTGGTAACCACGGGCGCACTCTGGGCCAACGGGAATTTGAAAGAACCCCCGGGCAGCAGCTACATAAACTGCGGGTCTTGTACGGTGCCGATGTCCTGAAGATTTGCCATTCGTACGCCTTGGAAAAGTTGTATAACCGCTGGTTCTTTGATGACGAAGCGATTCGGTTTTTGTTATCCGAAAAGGCTACTGATGGCAGGGTAACAAATGACAAGCCGATGGTTCAGCTACCTGGATCAATGGAGATTTCCCTTCTGGAAGAGCCATACTATGGAGAGTTGGTCAGAACTTTGCGTGAGAGGTTGTCCGAGTCTGGCACCAAGGTATGGGATGTCATGGAAAAAACGCCACCACCGTACGAACTAAGCAAGATTTTTGGGGACAAAATCGGAGAAATCACTCCTCATGAAGAATGGCAGTCGGCTGTCACTGAAGCCATGTCTCGAGTGAAGAGGATGGCCTTCGTCCGACATGCCATTGAGAACCCTGTAGTGAATAAGTCAGTTCAGGCTGATGAACGCATTGAGCAATACCGTACGATGTTGCCTGAGCGCGTAGGGAGCGACCTGGCCACAATGCTCGAAAAGTCTGAGTTTACGGAAGCCATGAATACCTTGTACAACGTAGCTAAACCTTTGTCTGCACGCATGAGTAGCCTGACTTACCTGCAACGAACCGCTAACGCTCTTGCGTGCCAAAATAATGAAGTTCCGGGAGCAGGGCAACGAAAATGGCAGTGGCAGGATTATCTGTCGGTTTTTAAAGAAGCCTGGCAATTAAGTGAAGCCATTGAGGGCGACGGCCTGGCGGAGAAATTGGGAGCGATGAATGATGTGCAACTGGAAGAGGCGCTGAAAACGATGGACTTGGCTCGTCATGCCGATTCTAAAGAAGAGGGTGTAAAAAAGCTGGCTTTGGACCCTGCTTCCCTGGAAAACGATTTGGCGGCACTAAAAGAGTTTTTAAGGCTTCCAGAAGAGTTTACAGGGAAGGTGCATGAGGGGAATCGCCTGCTTTTTGAGAGTTTTGTCGAAGCTGGTGATGTCCTTTTGTCGGCGCATTACAAAGCTGGGGATTTGTTTCAAAATGTTCCAGCAAAGGCTGGGGATGCAAGAATTCGCCAGCTTAAGGGAGTGGCGGCATTTTATGCAGAATATTCTGGTTATCGGGTGTCAGAAACAAATAATGAAGAACCTGGTCTGCAACTTTTTCGCAATTTTCCTGAGGATCTTGAAAGAAGGGAACCGATCGGAAACCTGTTTGGCATGGAAGGTGACCGCGTGCGATTGTATGGCAGTGGCCCGGAGGCTCTTGCGTGGGAAAGTATGGACGATTTGTTGTCACGTGAAGCGCGAACCAGTGTGGTGTATTTTTTGGAGAACGGCTTAGGGGGCAAGGTTGAAGCAGATGAAGCCGCCATCGACAGACAGGTCCAGTTGCTGAAGAGCTTTATCACCGAAAAAGGATTGAAAAACGAGTCCTATACACAGCAGGACATTCAACAACAACTGCGAAAACAAATGGGTGCAGCGCCTGGAAAAACAACACCTACACCCCCAGTTCCTGTGCCCGTACCGAGTCTGGAAGAATTTGAACAAAAGTACTATTCGCCGGCATTGAGACACCTGAAGAAAACTGCCTATAAAGGTTCGGAGGCATTGGGACCGCACCCTTCGGACCAGGAAATGAAGCTGTGTCTTTCGCGCGTTTTACCCTTGGCTGTTGCATCGTACGATCGTGATGTTGAAAGGTTTGGTGCTGAACGGGATGCCTCGGATCGGGATGATCGGATACGGGAACGGGTCGCTGATGTGATTCGAGGACGCCGCGACCTTGAAAACGCCCGTACTGATTTGTAACTGGAAGGCTTCTGCGTTCCAACGGCCTTGACCTGTCCTGACCTCTATGAAAGTTAGGTGTCCGGCAAACACACACGCCGGCTGTCGGCTCGCCCTGTTGTCATTGGCGGGCACTTTCGGGATGAATTTGCACTTGGCGTTTTTTTAGCAGTTCTTGCAGCTCTTTTTTTTCTGCACAGCTCGGCTCTTCTGTTTCAGCTTTCTTGATCAGTGCTTCCCGCCTGGTCACGTCCGCGTGATTTCTGAATTTGTTCATGGCGTCAACAAACTCCTCTCGGTTCGGGTTTTCCTCGTTCAGCAACCCGAGGAGACGCTGGTAGTGTCTGTGCCCATTCAGCAGTTGCAACAAGGCTCCAGTGTTCGTCGGTCGCCGGCTTTTTATGGTGCTGATTATTTCCGCCAGCAGACCGGTACCTCCCATCCCTGTCTTTGTGATGATTGCCGGTTCAAGGGCATCTTTCACTCGTGAAGGATTGCGAAGCAAAAACGCGATGGCTACCCGTGCTGAGTTGTACAGGTGTTGCCGGGATGATGGCTGAGGAGATGTTCGCAACAAAGCCCGGGGCGGTCGCAGCACAAGCTCTGCTGCCGGCATGCCGGTTTTTTTGGAAAGTTCCTCCGCGAGCAGGCTTTTGAAAGTGGTTTTGGGCAGCGGGTAAAGCAATTTTCTGGCACGTTCAACGAGTTGTGTGCGACCTTCCACGTTTTCCAGAGCTATATCTGCTTCAAGATTCTGTAAAACAAAACGTGACAGCGGCGTTGTCTGGTCCGAATCAAATGCCGATGGTCCCTGTTCCTTCACCAGGTCGTCGGGATCCTGGTTTTCCGGCAACAGCGAAAACCGCACATCTTTTCCGTCTTTGAACAGCGGCAGCAAGATTGTGGACGCGGCCACAGCGGCACGTCGTCCTGCGGCGTCGCCATCAAAGCAGAAGACAACCCTGTCAGAGATTCTGAACAGCTGTGATATGTGGTGGGTAGTCACTGCGGTACCGAGCGTTGCAACACAGTTTCTCATGCCGTGACAGACCAGAGACACCACATCCATGTAGCCTTCAACTACCCACACTTCGTTGAGGTTTTTCACAGTGCCGGCTTCAAAAATGCCATAGATTTCCCGGCGTTTTTGAAATAGTGGGGTTTCGGGGGAGTTCAGATATTTGGCGGTCGTGTTCTGGTCGAGGGCCCGTCCGCCAAAAGCGATGACCCGCCCCCGCCGGTCACGAATTGGAAAAATCAAACGATTAAAAAAGCGGTCGTAGCAGGCGCCTTCTTTTGTGGTCACCAAGCCGGCAAGTTCCAAAAGACGCACGTCAAAATCTTTTGCCAGATGTTTGCCAAGCGTGTTTTCCCCCCGTGGCGCATAACCAAGCATGAATTTCAGGGAAGTTGCCGGGTCAATTTTTCGGCTACTGAGGTAGTTTCGGGCGGCGGGGCTGTGGGATAACGCATCTTGATAAAAACGCGCAGCTTTTTCGAGTACTTCGAAGAGATCTTCCCTGTTCTTTTTCGAGCGCTGTGCCTGCTCCGGTGAAACACCGCTGCGGGGAACGGTCATGCCATAGCGGTCTGCCAGGGATTCGATCGTTTCCATGAAGCTCAGGTTTTGATAATCCATGAGGAAACGAATGACCCCCCCTCCTACACCACAGCCAAAACAGTGATAAAACTGCTTGTCGCAGTGGACAGTAAAAGATGGGGTTTTTTCCTGGTGGAAGGGGCAACATGCTTTGTAGCTTTTCCCTTGTCGCTTCAGTGAAACAAACTCGTTGATGATGTCAACGATGTCGGCTCGGGAAACCAGATCATTTATGAAATGTTCAGGAATTTTGCCGCGTTGTGCCATGGGGTTCAGTCAGCTTCGAGCAGTGTGAAAAACCTTGCCGGACGCTGACGAAATTCCGCCCGTAACGAGCACCGCACGGTCCGGCGCACTCAAGAGAGAGATTCGGTTTTCGCCAGGCAGCGGAAATATGCTTTTCAACCCCGTAACCCACACGCACCTTCAGAAACAGCAACGAAACTAGGCTGCTTCGAGCAGGCTGTCAAGCAGGGTTTCAAGTTCTGTGGCTTTGGATTTTATGAACCAGAATTTGGGTAACAGCATACCGAGTTCAGCGCTGATGTGCCTGCTCCACTGGCTACCGGTCTTGCGTACGTGTTCATGGATGCAGCGATGCAGATATTCTGCGTAAGACTCCATAATTTCAGTATCCAGCCGATAAATTTCTACCAACTCGCGATTGTATCGGTCGCTGAAGTCTTGCTCCTGATCAAAAACAAACGCCATCCCGCCGGTCATTCCAGCCCCGAAGTTAATGCCGGTTCTTCCCAGCACAGTGACTGCACCGCCGGTCATGTATTCGCAGGCATGGTCTCCTGCTCCTTCAATTACTGCAATTGCTCCGGAATTTCGGACGGCAAAGCGTTCCCCAACTGTTCCGGCGGCAAAACATTTGCCGCCAGTTGCCCCATAAAGGCAGGTGTTTCCCATGATCGGAGTTTCCTGGCTGCGTGTTCGAGCCAAGCGTGGTGGCAACAAAACCAGTTCCCCACCTGCCATGCCTTTCCCAACATAGTCGTTGGCGTCCCCTTCCAGGTGCAGATTAAGGCCGGCGGAGTTCCACGCTCCGAAACTTTGTCCGGCGGTCCCCTCAAACTTGACCATAATGGGCGCGCCAGGCAAGCCCTGGCAGCCATGGTGTTTGGCAATTTCTCCCGATATCAGTGCGCCGATGGAGCGGTCAGTGTTGAAAATATCGTAACGGTACTTTCCGCCATCGCCTGCAATAATCGCCCCGCTCATATCTTTCAGCATGCGTTTGGCCAGCCGTGCCTGATCCGCAGGCGTGTTTCCTGGTTCTGCGCAAAACAAGGGGTATTTTGTGCCTTCCTCTTTGTCGAGAAGCACACTCGTAGAAAGATTGCACAAGCGTGGACTGGCGGTTTTGATTTCCTCAAGCAACTCAATTTTGCCAATCAGATCTGTAAAATTTCTGATTCCCAGCAGTGCCATCCACTCGCGCAACTCTTCTGCGACGAATTTAAAATAGTTTGCGACCATTTCCTTTTTGCCGATGAAGTGAGAGCGCCGCAACAGGCTGTTTTGGGTTGCCACACCGGTCGCGCAATTGTTCAAGTGGCAGAGTCGCAGGTACTTGCATCCCATGGCGATCATGGGGGCAGTTCCAAACCCGAAGCTTTCCGCACCCAGGATGGCGGCTTTCACAACATCCAGACCGGTTTTAAGACCGCCATCCGTTTGCAGGCGGATTTTGTGGCGCAGACCATTGGCGACTAAAGCGTTGTGTGTTTCGCGCAACCCAAGTTCCCATGGTCCGCCAGCATATTTGATGCTGCTCAAAGGGCTTGCCCCGGTACCGCCGTCATAACCGGATACCGTGATCAAGTCTGCATAAGCTTTGGCAACCCCGACGGCAACCGTTCCGACTCCAATCTGGGCAACAAGCTTGACCGAAACCAACGCTTCGGGATTGACCTGTTTCAAATCGAAAATCAACTGTGCCAGGTCTTCAATGGAATAAATATCGTGATGTGGTGGCGGGGAGATCAGCGATATGCCAGGTCGCGAAAAGCGAAGTTTTGCAATCATGTCGTTGACTTTGTGCCCCGGCAACTGTCCGCCTTCACCCGGTTTTGCGCCCTGGGCAATTTTTATTTGCAAGACTTCCGCATTGACCAGATAGTGTGGTGTTACGCCGAAGCGGCCCGATGCGACCTGTTTGATTTTTGAGTTTTTCGGCGTATTGAAGCGCTGCGCTGATTCTCCGCCTTCACCTGAATTTGAACGTCCCCCCAGCGAATTCATCGCTTCGGCAAGTGTTTCGTGTGCTTCAGGGGAAAGTGCGCCCAGCGACATGCCAGCGGAATCAAAGCGCGGCAAAATGTTTTCCGGAGGCTCGACTTCGGACAAAGGAATTCCCGCCTCAGGCAGTTTCAAAGCCAGTAAATCACGCAGCACCATGGGCTGGCGCCGGTTGACGTGAGCAGCGAACACTTTGTATTGCTCATAATCTCCGCTCATCGCAGCGGCGCGCAGGGACATCACAACCTGCGGGTTGAAAGCGTGGTATTCCCCTTCTCCGTGATATTTCAGAAGTCCGCCCTGACGGATGTGGTGATGAGGTTTCCAGGCGCGGCGTGCCAGCTCAATCTGGTCCTGGTGCAGGTCGGCAAACTTCATGCCCTGCAAACGATGGGCTGTGCTGGCAAAGCAGAGTTCCAGTATTTCCCCGTGCAACCCGACAATCTCGAATAATTGTCCGCCCCGATAACTGGTGATGGCGGAAATGCCCATTTTCGAAAGGATTTTATACAGGCCCTTGTTGATGGCTTTACGATAGGTTCGCCCGATAGCATTTTCATTGGTGGGGAGCGCCGGGTTTCTCGGCGATTGCAGGGCGTGCAGCACCTGGTATGCCAGGTAGGGATGCACGGCGGTGGCACCGCTGCCGATCAAAATTGCAAAGTGATGGGGATCCCGCGCCCAGGCAGTGTTGATCACAATGTTGACTTGGCAACGAAGCCCGGTGCGGATGAGGTGATGGTGCAAAGCCCCGCAGGCCAGCAGGGCATGCAAGGGAATGTGTCCTTTACGTATATCCTGGTCGCTGAGTACCAGAAGGCGCACCCCGTTTTCTTGTACGGCATGGACGGCTTTATCGCACAGTGCCAGCAGCCCGGACTGCAGGCTGAGTTCCTCCCGTATATTGAGATCAAAAATCTGATGTTTCAGATAGCCGACCGGGTTTTCCAGGAGGGTTCTGTACTTGTTTTCGGAAAGCACGGGAGAATCCAGTGCCAGCCTCCGGGCGTGTTCCGGCAGTTCCAGAAAAGGATTGGCTCCCTCGCCGAATGAAGTTTCCAGGGACATTACGATTTTTTCCCGCAAAGAATCGATTGGTGGGTTCGTTACTTGGGCAAAAAGCTGCCTGAAGCTGTCAAAAAGTGAGCGGGTGCTGGTGGAAAAAACCGGCAGTGGCGTATCGTCGCCCATGGAACCGACCGCTTCCTGCCCAATTTTGGCAAGGACTTTTATGACTTGATCACGTTCTTCCGAAGAGACATCGAACATTTTTTCGTAGATTGCCAGTTTTTTGGGAGTAAACGTGGTTTTTACCAGCAGGTCGTCCCCGATCGGCGTTGTCAGACGTCGGGTGTGCTTCTTGACCCACTTGTAGTAGGGTTGGCGGGATTTCAGCAAGTCGTCGACTTCCTCCGGTAAAATCAAGCGGCCGGTGCGGGTATCTGCTGCGATCATTTCGCCAGGTTTCAATCGTCCCTTGATCACTACTTCCTGCGCTGTGTAATCGCACACGCCGGCTTCTGTAGCCAAAGTAATTAAGCGGTCACTGGTAATCACGTAACGCGACGGACGCAAGCCGTTGCGATCCAGAGTGCACGCCGCGTAACGCCCGTCAGTCAAGGCGATTGCAGCCGGCCCGTCCCATGGTTCGCTGTGCATTGAGTGGTAGCTGTAGAAAGCGCGCAGGTCAGGGTCGCAGTGACCGATGTTTTGCCACGCCGGCGGTATCAACATACGCATGGTGCGAAAAATGTCGAGACCGCCGGCGAGCAGCAGTTCCAGCATATTGTCCAGGCTTGAGGAATCGGAACCTTCTTGGGAAACAATGGGGGCCAACCCAGTCAAAGGTGGAAGCAAAGGTGTGCGCATGATGTGAGCCCGCGCGTTTGCCCAGACCCGGTTGCCGCGTATCGTATTGATCTCACCGTTGTGGGCCAGGAAACGAAATGGTTGCGCCAATTTCCATTGCGGCCAGGTGTTGGTTGAAAAGCGTTGATGGAACAGGCAAATAGAGCTTTGTAAAAGACGGTCGCGCAAGTCTTCATAAAACACCGGCAGATTATCCGGCATGACAAGTCCTTTGTAAACGATTACCCGGGAGGAAAGACTGGCGACATAAAACATTTCACGCGAAACGCCAGGGGCGACTTCGGCGCGCCGCCTGGCGATAAAAAGCCGACGCTCAAAGTCCTGGGCATCGTTATTTGTGGCGTTGACAAAGATCTGGGCAATAAAAGGCATGGTTTCCAACGCTCTTGCGCCACAGGCCGAAACATCCACGGGGACTTCGCGCCAGCCGGCAACTGTCAATTCTTCGCCGACGAGTTTTTGTTCCAGGATGTGCACACATTTGTGTCGCCGTGCTTTGTGGCGGGGTAAAAACACCATGCCGACAGCGAAAAGTTCTGCAAGTTTCAGTTTTGCTTCTTCCGCCTTGGCGCGCAAGAAGATTTCAGGCATTTTTAACAGCAGTCCACAACCATCACCCGTTTTTCCGTCTGCCGCAATTGCCCCGCGATGTGTCAGGCGGGATAATGCGCTGATGCCCATAGTGACCAGGCGATGGCTCGGCGCGTCGTCCATGTGGGCGATCAAGCCAAAACCACAGCCGTCTTTTTCGAAAGCCGGGTCGTAAAGTCTATCGTTTTGCTGCATATTCACATTGTAAAATGAAGTGTAGGCAATCTGTATTCGAGTGTACCACGACCAGATGCGGTATCAATTTGCTGCATTGACCGGTTGATGGCGGCACGCACCCCCTCCCCCCGCAGGAGCAGGACTGACAACAGCTTCTGGCAGGCAAGCCGTGAAGGCGCAGACCTGCCTGCGTTGCTTGTCCAGGCTGCACAGGGTTGTTTTGTTTTGACAGCAACAGAACTGCCGCTTGCGTTGCTTTTAACGAAGGGAAGTTTTCGGGGACAAAGGGGATTGAATGCGTTTCGAGTCGGTTCGTGTTGTTTTGGGTTGGGTTTTTGTGTAGAACGGCGGCTTGCTGGTCTGCTTTGGATGGCGCGAATCGGTTTGTTGCAGGTGCAGGTTCAGTGGACAGGAAGACTATGTGGATGATCACGAGCGTGCTGTGTGTCGGAGTTTGTCATGCCTTCTGTTCTTTATTTTAAGTCTGGTTTGAATGCCAGTTTGCTCAGTCTTGTGAGGCAGATTCATTTATAAAGCGATTTCCAGATTTTTTCCAGCTTGCTGGAGGATTCCGGCTTGGTTGTTTTGTTTGCTGTCTCGGCGGATGCTTTGGCTGTGATTGTTTTGGACCCATTTGAGTTTCGTTTTGGCGAGGCAACCACGCACACGTTTACCGGGGGGGATGCTCAAGAGTACACTTACCTGTTTCAAGACCTGACGGTTACCAATCGTGACAGGCAAACTCCTCCCCGATGGAGCTTTTTGTCAACGCCGACATACGGTGAAGGCTGGTTTTATTGTGTCAGGCAGTACGGACACCACTGCCACCGCCTCCGGCACCGCCGCGAGTGACAAGGTTACCATCAGGTATCGCTTGCTCAGAGATCCATATCCAGTGCAACTGGATATATTTGTGGTAGTGGTTACCGAGGATCAGAGGAGAGCCACCATGCTGACCCTCAGGGTTGGTCTCAGAAACAATCCGCCGCTGCTGATACTGATAACAGAGGGCAGGGACAGGCCTCTGATCGCCGACGACCCCTCTTGGTACTCGAAATTGTCGGCGGAAGCGCTGAGGCCCGAGTCACGCTCCGGGCGTACGAGGACACGGAGGGGAGTGGGAGTGAATTTGAATCCCGCCCCTTATTTTACTTGGTCGGTTTCTACGGCTGATGACGAAGGGACAGTGTCCTTCGCTGATGATTCACAAACCACTACGAGTCGCCGATTTGCGCCAGTCGAAGTGGTGTATCAAAGCCGAGAACCTATAGTCTTGGATGGACAGACGGATGGACAGACAAGGTTTGTCGTGGTGGTGAAAGATGAGCTGGGCAGGGCTACCACCGTGAACGTGTCTATAGTGCAGGGGGCACCGGTGATTCTTCATCAGGGTTCCACGGTTAGCGAATTGAGCTTCGTTTCGTATGAAGGCCAGGACTACCCGAGTTTTAGATTCGAGCTGTCAGCCGACTACACCTGCGCACTTGAAAAGTGTTTGCAATGGACATTATCACAAGGGGTAGAAGGCGTGAAAATACCCGGGTCTGTCGTTTCCGGGTCTATCCTTACAGCGGGCGCGCCGACGTTCACAGTTTCTGTCGCCCCCCGCATCCCTGGTAATTTTTCGGGAACCACTTTCTCCGTTACTGTCGCTGGTAGTGATTCCGATAAATCGGCCCGTGTTGTCGTGACAATAACGGCTCGGAAGAACAGGGCATCGACCATCACGGGTATTACGGGCGATACTACGCAAATCCAGCTGCATCAGGCTGAAAGAACTACCGTGCTGACGTTTGCCGGCGACCGATTTGGACTCGGTTGAGGCGGGAAGGATGACAGGGATCTTGTCGTGGTCTCTCGACACAGATGCGTTGACGACAAGTACTGCGGTATTTGTGGATGCGCCAACCGGCACGACAGTCCGAGTGCGCTTCAGTCAGGCAGTGAACACGTTTACGAACAAAGTGGCGACACAGGCATTTGTTTTGCAGGTTTTTGACGGCGTCTCACCCACAACGGCAAGGGTAAATACGGCAGCAAAAAAAGCTGCGGAAACGGCGCGGAGTCTCACCCACAACGGCAAGGGTAAATATGGTGATTGCAGAAAACCAGCCTCCTGAGATTGATTTGATAAACGGGTTGGAGGAACCTTTTGAATTTAAAGTGGCACGATTGAATGTGGATTTCCCAGCTGTGGCCAGCGATGATTTTGTGTCGGCATCTACCCCTCTGACTTGGCGAGTCAGCACTATAAACAGCTCCCCCCCGGCGCCGCCACCGTTGTTTTCGTGGTTGAGGGAGGGACTGCGACTGCGGACACAGCCGAGGACAACAATGTCTACCTCAGATAAGCACAGCATCGCCACCAGAGAAGGAACCTCCGAGCGCGAGCATAACTAAAGGCTTCATTCAAATTACTGAGCAAGACCCTTAGCCTTTAAAACGTCTTCTAACTTTTTTCTAAACTCTTGTTCTTTTGAATCACCAGTAAAACTATACCAAATCGCTTCTTTTGCTGCACTTGAGAGAAACTCCCAAACTACCTCTTCACTCTCTATCAAGCTGATGAGTTGCTCTTGGGAATCGTAAATTCTGAAATCATAGCCTGCTTTACTGTATACGCTATACAAATCATACTCCAAATTTTCTTCTAGATCGTAAGCCATTACAGATGCAACTCCTATTATAGTTCCAGAAGTTGGAATAATCTCCATAATAGTAAGCCTAGCAGTAGGAAAAATAGCACATTTGGGGTGATTTTTATTTAATCTATCTGGATTATTATAGCGACGCTTAAATTTATCCCAATCATCATCCGTTCTTATCTTTCGTAGTTCACGCTCTGTGTCTTTCATCAATTTCATGGCGGTTTCTTTTTTTCCACATAGCCTATGGTTTAAGTCTGTATAAGATCTATTTTTATGACGATAGCGTATCTTCTTGTCTTCTGCCCAAACGGGAAAAACGCAAGTACTCCAGAGAAAGGTAACTAAGATTAGAAATGTACTGATCGATAAAATAGGTTCATTCGGTGCCTCTATAAAAAATGCCGTGGCATTATGTTTAAAAACATGATAAGTATTGTTATGACAATGAAAAACAAATATGTAATTCGTTCAAGAATTTCTGAGCATAAATTTAGAGAAATTATTCGCTATTTTTCTTTGGATTTGAACGCCGTTCAAATCCAATAATTAACAAAGTTAAGTAGACAAACTATTAATCAATATTTAAAGGCAATTCGCAAGCAGATTGCCAGAGATTCAACCAACCAATCTGCCCTATTAGTTGGGACAGATTGAAGTTGATGAATCTTACTTTGGGGCAAAAAGAGTCAAAGGTGTGCGTGGTCGTGGCGCCAAAGGTAAAACCAAAGTATTTGGTTTATTAAAACGCGGTGATAAAGTTTATACTGAGATTGTTCCAGATTGCACTGCAGCGACTTTAACCAAGATAATTAGAGGTAAAACAAGTATAGATAGTGTTATTCATTCTGATGGCTGGCGTGGGTATAATGGTTTAGTAGATTTTGGTTATAAGAAGCACTTTAGAGTTCATCATGGTGAGAATGAATTCGCCAGAGGAAATTCTCATATTAATGGCATAGAGTCATTTTGGGGTTATGCAAAAACTAGGTTGGTAAAGTTTAAAGGGATGGACAAAAGTACATTCAATTTACATCTTAAAGAATGTGAATTTAGATTCAACAATCGCAAGCAAAATCTTTACAAGATTTTGCTTGGAATATTCAAAAAAGAGCCGCTTAACTTGTCATGACCCTACATTTAATACAATGCATTGCCCCCAAAGGCAAGTCTTTGCATTTCCTCTGCATAACAATTACAATTTAATTTACTAAAAAAATCAATACAAGCTATACTATAAAGGTATCCGGAGAGAAGTTCTACCGACACAACGGTGTCCTTTGTGCTTGAGGTGAAGGATCAGCTTGGGGCCACAGACCGTGCAACCGTGATAGTCACTGTGGGAGAAACCACCCCGACGATCAATAAGCTAGCCAGCCCGTTTCTAATATCATATGGGACATCAGCCCGGTATACATTCAGTGCAACAGACCGGAGTTTGGGGGAAAGTAAATTTCTGAAGTGGTCATCGTCGTCCCCCGACAATGTTGTCGTGATGATTCCTACAGACCCAGGTGCTGAGGTGGTTGTCACCACAACTCTGAAGCGGGATATTCGCTTCCTACTTGAGGTGAAGGATCAACTTGGGGCCACAGACCGTGCAACCGTGATAGTCACTGTGTGAGAAACCACCCCGACGACCCCGACGATCAATAAGCCAGCCAGCCCGTTTCTAATATCATATGGGACATCAGACCGAAGTTTGGGGGAAAGTAAATTTCTGAAGTGGTCATCGTCGTCCCCCGACAATGTTGTCGTGATGATTCCTACAGACCCAGGTGCTGAGGTGGTTGTCACTGCCACTTTTCAGAGTACTGGCACCCGACTTGAGGGGAGTTTTGTTCTTGAAGTGAAAAACTTGGATGGAAACGTCAGCACGAGGCCCGTTACGGTTAAAAGAAATAACGTTCCCCCCGTGGTCACCTATCAAGATAGAACTTTCCAAGGGCCTGAAGCCTCGACGACGCCAGTGAGCATTCTTTTGCGATTTGGCGCGACTTCGACACGAATCAAGTTTGAGGTGCTGTAGACCTGGTCGGTGAGCCTGCAGAGGGCTTCACATCGTTTGTGTGGACCATCCCTGGATCTCCGCGTTGCTCAACCGCAACTTTTATTTTAACTTCTGGTTCTTCGTCAAGGGCGACAGGCGAAAGCGTCGTAGTTGAGTTTGAAGTTCCAGAAGAGGCGTCCGTGATGGACCGCAGCTTTACCGTCCTGGTCAGTGATGGTCGAGATGCAAACGACTTTAGTGATGTCCCCGTGATTATTGGATTTGCTGCTGCTGCTCCGAGTCTGTCGTTCAGGGTCAGAGTGTTTCTGGGCGGCGCTGTCCGCCAGGACGATTGATATCAGCGCTGTTCGGGAGACAAATATCTGCCCGGTCAGAGCTTTGTTCTGAAATAAAGCCGCTCTGATTTGTGGTGCGGATGTCGAGTTGTGGAATTCACACCACCACTGGGGAGAGTTGGTGGCAGAGTCCCTTTACCGAAGCTGAAAATATATGGTGGTTGGTCGTCAGCAGGCTTGACAGAGGGTTTTATGGTGAGATGCAGCGCGCGATTTCATGGGCCAGGACTATGTGTAGAACCAGGTCAGCATACCTTTAAGACAAAAAAAGAGCAGCCCGGTGGCAGACCGGTCTGGCATGGGGTGTGTTGCAGAGACTTGCTGGTGTCAGGGTTCATTGGGGCCGACCCTGTGGTCTGGGTCGGGTGGTATGGTGCTCAGATGATGTGCCGGATTATGAGCATTTGTTTGGGCGGAAAACTGGCACTGGTCGGGGGCGTATAGGTTTCGTCGGTTGCTGACCTCCCATGGCTGCCAGCCAGGTGCAGTCTTTTAAGAGCCGGGCAAGGATTTGTCTCCAGGTGGGAGAACGACAAGTGGGGTTTGCGATTCTTCGGGCAGCGAATGCAGCGAAAAACAGAACCCGAGTGTTGTGGCGGTAGGTGAGCTGTCTGTGTTCCCGTAGAGGTCATCTGGTCAAAAATTCATTTGCCTCAGTCGAGTCCGAGGAGTCTATTTTTCACCGGATTCCGAGGGTATTTTGGCTCATCTCCAAAAGAGATTTACGGCTCAGGAAATGCATCTGACAGTAGCCAGACAGAAGAATCGATTGATGGACTGTGAAATTCAAGCGGCTTGATCAGAAATTCGATTTATTCAAGACCCACTCCCTGGACAATTTCGCAAGGGCACGACTTTTCACACATGACCTCGGTATGGATTGTTTCCATTTCCAGGCCTCTTTGTTGCCCTCCACTGCATGAGGTTTCTGTTTACTGGCCTCTTTGTTGCGTAGCCTTGACTACAGCCGCGTATATCCTGGTATTCTGCCGGCAAAACCAAGACTAAACTTCACCACTATAGTTTCAAACCGTGTAATCCCTTGCTACAGAACTACATCATCCATACTTTCTCTACCTTTGTTGCCACAAATGACCACCGAGAAGGATCCGTACCTTTTTTTGCCGGATGGGCTATTGATGGTTTCTGCCGCAGCAAACGGGAGTGCTTCTCCATAAGCCCTGAACCGGTTTGCGGGAAAACTCCGTCGCACTCCCGCGCTGCACTGTCATTATGAAATGTGGCAGGCAATCGGATGCTGACCCCGGTTGGTTTCGGACAGTCACGGTTTTGCAGGACCTTCAGATTACGATTTTTTCAAAGTGCTTTGTTTTCGGGCACGTGGATGTGATTTGTCATAGACCGCCGCGAGATGCTGAAAATCAAGATGGGTATAAATTTGCGTGGTGCTGATATTGGTGTGGCCCAAAAGTTCTTGAACCGCCCGTAATTCTCCTGAAGATTCGAGGAGATGGCTGGCAAAGGAATGCCTGAGCATGTGCGGGTGCAGATGCTTGCCCAGATGGTATTTTCTCGCCAGTCTGGCAAGCCTGATTTGCACGTTTTTCGGCGTCATCCGCTTTCCGTTTCGCGAAATGAAAAGCGCTTTTTCTCCGGACCGGGCATAACGGTTTCGTATTGGCAGCCAACGCATAATCGCCAGACATGCGTGGTGTCCGACCGGCATTTCTCGTTGCTTGTTGCCTTTTCCTGTAACCCGAATATTTCCCTGTCTGCGCGATTGTGCGGCTCCTAAATTCAAGTCTTCAAGATTGCATGAAATCAGTTCCGACAGCCGCAGCCCCGAAGAATAGCCCAGTTCAACGATGGCTTGGTCACGAACTTCCAAAGGGTCACAGCTTTTCTTGTCAAGCAACAGTGAAATCTCTTCACAGCTCAGTGTGCCCGGCAGCCGTTTTATCGCACGTGGAGCATGAAGCCCGGTAGTGGGGTTGTCTGAAGCCAGGTTCGTGGCCACGCAGTAGCGATAAAAACCACGTAAGCTCGATGCTTGGCGCTGTAAAGTACGACCGCTTATGTTTTGGGCAGAGCGGTGAGCGAGATAGCCTCGCAGCACTTCTTGGTCGGCGGTGCGCCAGTCCTCCCCCATCTTTTTCAGGAAAGCAGCAAAGCTTTGCAGGTCGCGCCGATAACTCGCTACCGTGTTCCGGGCACAAAAGCGCTCGTTGGCAAGCATGCTTGAATATTTTGAAAGCGCGTCGGCAAAGCTGACCATCTGATTATTCTTCCAGTTCCGCTGATGAAGTGACTGTAACCCCGATTAGTGTGCCAAGCTGTGTCAGAAACATGGTTCCCATACCTGGGACGAAATGTCTGGGGTCGGGACTGCTCAGTGACAGCACTGCAACCGGAGTTTTTTTGTCGGAGCAGATGACCGGGACCACCACGGTGGAAGCCAGTCCATCGACAGGTTTGCCAAACAATGCGATTTTTTGTGCATCGTTTAACGGTTCGCAGGTGGGAGCCCCATTTCTGAATACCCGGCGAAGCAGCCCGGCCACACGTCCATCACTGATATTGATCGTCTTGCCCAAATAGATGGTGCGGGGTTCATGGTTGCTGAAACTATCCAGCCAGCTGAGTGCAAAGCGCAGGTCCGGGAAAAACCTATTGAGCACGTTTCGACATATTTGACTCGTAGCCAGGGTGCCTGGATAAACGCCCGTCTGTTCCTTTAATGTTTTCAAGCTTTCTTTGAGGAGGCTGATAGACAAGGTATGGAGGCAAAAAGCCGCTTTTTGATTGGCGTCTGCCAACCTTGTCCACGAGTTCAGTTTTTTGTGCAATTGCGAATTTGTTTTGCGCAGGAGGTGAATTTGTTTTTCCTGCAGGGAAGCGATATTTTCGGCTTCAAATGCAATCTGTACATGGGTCAGCAATTCCGGATGTTTCTTCAAAATGTCCGGATTCTTTCGCAGCCAGGAGATGGCAATATCTTCTTCGGAGCGATATTTCCCGGAGTCGTTTTTGAGCGGCTTTTCTTTAGTCATCGCACCACGTTCCGGTAAAGACTTTTACGGGCTGCACAAATATTTCCACCTTGCCCGAAGTGGCAGGGCAGTGCACTTTTGTCGTACCTCCGGGAACCGCGACAGATACATGCTCGTTCAGCAACCGCCACTTTCTACCAATAGACACCGCGGCGCAGGCACCGCTGCCACAAGCCATGGTTTCGCCGCTACCACGTTCAAAAACACGCAGGCGAATTTGTCCGGGTGACAGAATCTGCATGCCTCCGACATTGACTCCTTCCGGGAAATCAGAGTTTGCCTGGAGTGCTTCTCCAAGCTCTTGTAATGGTGCTTCCGTGATATCGGAAAAAACCACCACGGCGTGCGGATTGCCTAAATTAACGAGCCCTGCCTGATACTCTGTTCTACCCATGCGAAAAGTGGCACGGCCATTGCGGATTTTCCCAAGATAGGGGATTTTGTCTGCCCGGAACTCTGGCGTTCCAATTTTGGCGGCAACCAGGCCACCACTCAAGAGTCGCAAAAATACTTTTTGTTTTCCAATTGCAAGCTGAATGTCATCTGTTTCGCATAAGTCGTGCTCATGCAGAAAACTGGCAACGCAACATACACCGTTTCCGCATTGTTGTGCCCGGGACCCGTCGGGATTGAAAATTTTCAGTCTGCCGTGCATTTGTGAATGTGGCGACAGCCACAGGAGCTGGTCAAAACCGATGCCGGTATTCCGGTTTGCCCACTGGCGCACCTGCCCGGTGGATGGCTTTCTGGTTTGAGGCGGTGCGAGCACGATCATGAAATGGTTGCCGTTGACGTGGTATTTGGAAAAATTAACCATGGCCTGTCACGAGTGCTCTCTGATCTGCCTGTTTTTCGTACCCGGGTCAGCGATTATGGGGAGTTTCTTGCTGATGGATACATTTGCCATCCTGTTTTGCCAGCAATCAGCTCACCTTGCCTGTCGTCGGCCCTTCTCCTCGTAACGATCGGCACGCGGTTTTCATGTTTGCAAACTCGTTGCCAGGCGAGGAATTATGAAGCTCATGTTTTGGGTATTTTCTCATGACGGTGAGTGTGCCGATGTTCATCTGTTCTGCAACTGTCATGCGGGGTAGGTCTTGTTGCCTGCTCTTCGTGCTCAGCTTCGGTCGGCGGCAAGTGGCCCTGTTCGATCCGCGGCAAACTCAGTGCCAGACAGGTTTTTTCGGATGGCTCGTGAACTGCATTGATAAAAAGTCGTGGGAAAGGCAATGGCGGATGAGTGGAGTCAGCTTGAACAACAGGCTGGCAACTGTCTGAATTATGTACCAGTTCATGAAGTTTTTCGTCGGACTCCCCGCTTTGTACCTACAGGAGACGACTATTGTCCACATATCACGACCTTGTTGCCATCGCTACTGAAACTTTCCTCCAAATGAGGATACGATAGGCGCAACCACACGCCGGTTCCGGGGTGTGCCTCGTGAAGCGAGTGAGAATGGGGTGCGCCGGGGAGCGTCACTTTCGTCCAGCAGAGATGACGGAACACCAAAACAGGGGAGATGTTTTTAGGGATGCGCCGATGTCTGAATTATGCACCAGTTCATGAAGTTTTTCGTCGGATTCCCCACTTTTGTACCTACAGAAGACGACCATTATCCACACATCACGACCTTGTTGCCATCGCTACTGAGACTTTCCTCCAAATGAGGATACGATGGGCGCAACCACACGCCGGTTCCGGGGTGTTCCTCGTGAGGCGAGTGAGAACGGGGTGTGCCGGGGAGTGTCACTCTCGCCCAGCAGAAATGACGGAACACCAAAACAGGGGAGATGTTTTTAGGGATGCGCCGATTCCTGTGAACGGTGGAAGGAGAGAAACAAGCGATGACACAATCAGTCGCTGAACCGATTTCTGGATATTGTTCTTTGCCGGGGACCAGGGTAGCATAGCTTCCTGTTTGGGGGCATAAATCGTAGTGTTTGGTTGCCCTTGCAGTTCGTGGTCTGGTAAGGGGGGTGCAGCTTGGCGAGAGTAACCGTAGAAGATTGTTTGGGTCTGGTTGGCAACCAGTTCAAACTGGTGTTGATTGCAAGTCACAGGGCAAGAATGCTGTTGAATGGTGAAAAACCTTTGATCAAGACCGAGGGTGAGAAACCAGGCGTCATCGCTTTGCGTGAAATCTCGGCAGGACTCGTTGATGAAAAAATTCTCAAGCAACCATCTGGCCGGTCAAGGGGAGATGGCGAGTATCCAAGGTTCCTGACTGATCCGGAACCAGACACTAGTTTCTACCTGGATGGTGACGCCCCCACAACGACCATGCCCGCGCCTCCAGATAGCGAGGAGCTGACGGAACCGGGTGATTCTGCGTCATACAAGCCAGGCGAGGATCCGGACGGCAACCCAGCCCCGCCCGAAAGTCTGGAGAACTGACTCCGATTTCCCAGGCCCTTTCATCAATGGCAGGAGAAGGGGCAACAAGTATTCTGTTGGGTGAACCTCCAGAAACAGAAACAGCAGAGCTTGTTGCGGTTGCCTGTGATGAACTGTACCAAGTGCTTGCCACAAGCTGCAGTGAGTCTGAGCTGGACAAAGTCAGGAAAGCGTGCGCGTTCAGTGCTGCTGCGCACGAAGGACAAATGCGCTTGTCGGGGGAGCCCTTTATAACACATCCTTTGCAGGTCGCAGTCACGATGGCACGGCTGGGTATGGACTGCGACAGCATAGTCGCCGGGATATTGCATGACACGGTTGAAGACACCACGGTCACCATTGGGCAGATCAGGGAGAATTTTGGCAACACAGTAGCCAACATTGTTGCCGGAGTCAGCAAAATAGAAGGTCTGCAGTTTGCTGATCGCCAAGTTAAACAGGCGAAAAACTTCCAGAAAATGATGCTGGCCATGACCGGGGACGTGCGGGTCATACTCGTCAAGCTTGCTGACCGTTTGCACAATATGCGGACCATCTGTTACATCCCGCTTTCCAAACGCAGGTTCATTGCCAGGGAGACGCTGGAAATTTATGCCCCTATTGCCCGGCGGCTGGGCATGAACAAAGTGGGCAGAGAACTGGAAAACCTGGGTTTTTCGTCGCTCTACCCTTTACGCCACAAAATAATCAGAAAAGCGCTTGCCACGCTGTTTGAAAGCCGTAGGAAATTGCTTTCCAAGGTGCAACGGCGGCTGACGACCGTGTTACGGAAAGCCGGCATCAGGCACAAAATCCATATGCGCTACAAACGCCCTTACAGTGTGTATTGCAAAATGCGCCGCAAGGGTCGTGCCTTTTCCGGAGTAATGGATGTTTTTGCTTTACGGGTGATAGTTGGGACAGTGGACGAATGTTTCAGCACACTGGGGCTGGTTCATGGGATTCACCGACCGGTTCCCGGCCGGTTCAAAGATTATATTTCTCTTCCCAAAGAAAACGGCTACCAGTCGCTGCATACGGTTCTGGTGCTGCCGGGGGTGAGCTTTATGGAGATGCAGATCCGTACTGCAGCGATGGATCAGGTTGCCGAAGAAGGGATTGCCGCTCACGCCTCGTACAAGCTTGGCGAGAAAGAACCATTGTCGGCAAACTATCTCAAAGTGCGCGCATGGGCAAGAAACCTGCTGGAAACGAAGCAGCATCCTGCCAAAGATTCCCTGGATTTCTTTGAAGATGCCAAGCTGGATTTTTATGTGGACGAGGTTCACGTTTTTACCCCGCAGGGGAGGATTATGGTTTTACCGCATGGTGCGCGGGTCATTGATTTTGCTTTTGCTGTGCATACGGACGTGGGGCTCAGTTGCCTGACGGCACTGGTGGATCAGCAACAGGTCCCATTAAGCGAAGAATTGCGCAATGGCCAAACCGTTGAAATCAAGATAGCGGCGCATGCGCATCCGGAACCGGAATGGCTGGGCTTTGCGATGACTGCCAAAGCCCGCAGCGCAATCCGTGGTTACCTAAAAAACATGCGTGAAGAGCAATCCGTGTTCCTTGGAAAGCGTTTGCTGAGCAGGGCATTGGCACAACGTGGCACCAGTTTGGAGGATATTGCGTCGGACATTCGTGACGCGGCATTGCGTGAGTACGGTTTTACTGAAATGACCGATCTGCTTCGCGAAATCGGGTTGGGCAGGCAGTTGCCTGCTTTGGTTGCTCTGTGCCTGGTGGGCACGCAAGTGTCCGGGTCGGGCGAGCCTGGCTCTGTGGCTTCCTTGCCAATTGTCGGAACGGAAGGATTTGTGGTGAATTACGCGCGCTGTTGCTATCCCATTCCCGGAGATCAGATATGCGGCAAACTGAGTGCTGAAAAGGGGTTGGTTGTACACCGGATCAGGTGCCGGAACCTCGGGCGCAAGCAACATAAAAATATGTCTTTTATTTCATTGCACTGGTCCCTGCAGCAAGATGTGGAGTGCGAATTCCCAGTGGTGGTCAAAGTGGAAGTCATGCACAAACGCGGGGTGCTCGCCGTCATTGCAGGCCGGATTTCAGAAGCCAAATCCAATATAGAAAATATTGCTCTGGAAGAGAAGTCGGGTTCTTTTGCTGTCCTGACATTTACTTTAAGCGTTAAAAACGAGGTGCATCTGGAGAAAATTCTGCGTCGTGTCCGCTCCGCAGGCAAGGGCATCCGTGCCTCACGCGCTTTTTGAAGCTGGTTCCCTGTGCAATTCCATGCCTGGTGTCAGAGCCACCAAGCATGACAAACGAATGATATCGCTGCCGCATGGTTTGTCTTGTCACGACGTTGCGTCTTGGGGGAACTCAAATCTCTAATCAGGCTGCGGAACATGGTCTGGTTTGTTGTCCGCCGACGGTTCTCGAGATTCCGCGCCTGTCGTGCACCGGAAGTCAGGGCTGCAGCTCCCCTTGGTGCCGGGTCTTCTTCATCTCTTTTGTGATCTTTTTCTGCTGAGGGACATGGCAGTCAGGCAACTGGGTCAAGTCTGCTGCGCCGGCCACATGCGCATTTCGATGCGAAGCGAGTTCTTTGTCTTTGTTTGCCCTCCTGGACCGGAAGAAACGGAAGATTCCTGGTCGAGTCATTGTCGAACCCTCTGGACAATTGCTTCTCAGTTGAGTCACTACGGCCCCCGGGCAAGCCAGAGATCTTCAACACTGAACCCAGGTTTTTAATTCAGCAGACTGTCTTTCGCCGATCGCTTGTCGGCAGCAGCTGTCCGGATTTTCATGACCGGCAGAGGACGCTGAATTAACCAGGGTACCGTGGAGAGATTCTGGTGCTCGTTTCAATACGAGAAAATCTACCGGCAGGAACTGGATGAGACAGCTGGGTGTGCCATCGCTTACCGGGTTGCTTACGACGATAGCGACAGGCCCACACGGCCACTTGGTTGGTTCCAGAGGAGCCTTGTCGAAAAGGCCAGACTGTGGGCCGGTTGGACGAAAGCCTTGCACGAAGGATGATGCGGCGTGATCAGGCAACCGAAATCTACCTTAAGAAAGCGGACAAACTGTCTGAAGAACCACGGCTACCGCACCGTATACTGGACAGGTTCCAGCATGGTGGCAGATGGGTTGAAAAGCGAGCATTTTCGAATAGGCTGGAGCAGACATGACGGGTTTGAACGTACGAATACCCCAAATTGTTGGATGGATGATCTAATAAGGCTTATAGTAGCGCTGACCCTGTTTCCCACTGACAGGGTGGTCGTGTTGTTACGGGTTTGTGGGTTTCGTTTTATGCCAAAACGTTCCTGATAAAGTCCGTTCTCTGTTTTGAGAGGTAGCTGTTTATGATTCCAATTCACACCCATGAAGCGCCACAGGCGATCGGTGCCTATTCACAGGCGGTTCGCGCTGGCGACAGTGTCTATATTTCAGGGCAAATCCCCCTGCACCCGCGTGATATGAAAATCGTTGAGGGAGGTTTTGAGAACCAGGCACACCGGGTTTTTCGCAATATGCGGGCCATAGCTCGTGCGGCGCACGGCGATCTCGGACAGATAGTGAAAATTACGGTTTACTTGACCGATCTTGAGAATTTCGTGGTACTGAACGAAGTGATGTCGGAGTACTTTACGCCCCCTTTTCCCGCACGTGCAGCGGTTGAGGTCAGTGCCCTCCCCAAACAGGCTTTGCTTGAAGCAGATGCCATTCTTTGGTTGACGCCTGTTCCCGATGCCGGGGAGAAAAGCGGTTATCATCCAGAGAAGTAGCGCGCAGTTACAACAGGTCCCGTTCGGCAAAAGAAGTGACTTTTTCGCCGACGACGAAATGATCGAGCACGCGTACGTCAATCAATGCCAGAGCCCGTTTCATCTCTTGGGTGATTTCTTCGTCGGCGCGGCTGGGTTCATATGAACCGGAGGGATGGTTGTGGGCCATGATGAGAGCTGCCGCATTGTAGTGCAGCGCACGCTTGATGACTTCTCGAATATGGACGGTCGAGCCGTCAATGGTGCCGCGAAACATTTCTTCAAACGCGATGACGCGTTGTTGCGAATCCAGGAACAGACAGGCAAAAACCTCATGTTCATAAGCCTGCATTTTCAAGCTAAGGAATTCGCGTGCTTTTCGCGGATTGCTCATGATGTCCCTTTTTTTCATTTTTTCCAGCAGAATGCGGCAGGCAAGTTCTTTGGTCGCGCGCAACAGAACGTATTTGTTTTGGCCGATGCCTTTGACTGTGCACAGCGATTTTTGTTCGGCCTGCATCACCGCGCGCAAACTGCCGAACCGGGCAAGCAATATCTGACCGATTTCCACCGCGTTGGCTTCTTTTGTTCCCGAACCGATGAAAACAGCAAGCAGTTCCGCGTTGGACAGTGCTTCTGCTCCACGGCACAACAGTTTCTCGCGCGGCCGTTCGTTGACGAGCCATTGTTTGATGTTTTGTGACATGTCCCGAGCGCATCCTGTTACGATCTTGCGGTCCTGGTGTTTTGCCGAGGGATGACCGGCAGCTTCTGGTGACCATATACCCTTGCGATTACACTTCAGTCCTTCATGGGTTCAAAAAACGCAAACAAATGAAATGATGCTTCAAAACAAACATATCTTGCTGGGTGTGTGCGGTGGAATAGCGGCTTACAAAAGCATAGAGCTGGTACGAGAATTGCGGCGGCTCGGGGCGGATGTCCGTGTCATCATGACTGATTCGGCCCGGGAATTTCTTGGCACTCTCAGTTTTCGAGTTTTGACAGGGCACTCGGTTGAGACAGTGATGTTTCCCGAAGAAAGCACGCAAATGCGGCATATTGAGTTGGGGCGATGGGCGGATTTGCTGGTAATTTCTCCTGCTTCCACGAACACGATTGCGAAAATGGCCTGCGGCATAGCGGACAACCTGTTGCTTTCCACTTGTTTGGCAGGAGATATGCCGATTGCCGTTTCGCCGGCAATGAACACCCGGATGTTTGAACACCCAACGACGCGCGACAATCTCCGCAGACTTGCTCTTCATGGGGTGCAGGTGTGGGGGCCGGAAAGCGGAGAACAGGCCTGTGGCGAAGTGGGGCTAGGACGGTTGCTGGAAACCGGTGCTTTGCTTGAACGGGTCTGCAGTTTTTTCCCTCCCCCCCCCGACGCACTCAACACGGTGGTCAGTGCCGGTCCGACTTTTGAAAAAGTAGACGAAGTTCGCGGTCTCTTTAATTTGAGTTCAGGAAAAATGGGTTATTCGATTGCCCAGGCCGCCAGAGGGCTTGGTGCCCGGGTGACGCTGATCAGTGGTCCGGTAGCGTTGCCCACACCACCGGGTGTGCATAGAGTCAATGTGGTAAGTGCTGCTGAAATGTGTTCGGCGGTGCTGGAGCATACGAGAAAAGCCGATGTTTTCGTGGCCTCAGCAGCGGTTAGTGACTATCGCCCGGAAACCTTTTTCCCAGGGAAAATGAAAAGTGACGCGACGCATATTCTGCTGAAATTTTTGAAAACGCAGGATATTCTGCGCGAGGTTGCCGTACGCAAACCATGCCCTTTTCTGGTGGGATTTGCTGCCGAAACGACAGATATGGAAGAAAATGCCCGTGCCAAATTGCGGGACAAGCACTTGGATATGATCGTGGGAAATCTGCTTTCTGACGGGGTTGGGACGGATGTCAATCAGTTGGAAGTTTATTGGCAAAGAGGTGGGAAAAAACAATTCGGCCCGGCCGTAAAATCTGAACTTGGACGGCAACTGACACGCTTTATTTTTGATTTCAGGAAAGAGCAACTCACAACAACCAGCCATAAAGCCAGCCAGGATTCTCAAATTCTGAATGGCAACCGCTGATTGGCATGATTGAACCCACACTCGCTGTACTGGATCCCAGTGTTTTCAAAGCCTATGACATACGGGGCATTTACCGGGAGCATTTAAGCGAAGAAGGCTTCTACCTGATTGGCAATGCCTTGGCTTGCCTGTACCCAGAATGTCGTCGCTTCGCGGTGGGCTACGATGGCAGGCATTCGAGCCCCGGCTTGGCGGAAGCACTTTGCGCAGGGCTTTCATCCGCGGGAATTGAAGTCGTGCAGGTTGGTCAGGTGCCGACGCCATGCCTGTATTTTGCGGCGCATCGGTTTTGCAGGGGATCAGGCCTCATGGTGACTGGCAGCCACAATCCGAAGGAGTACAACGGATTGAAAATGACGGTTGCCGGCAAAGCTCTGGCCGGCCCCGCCATCCAGAGACTGCGCGAAGCATGTGTGCCTGAATGCAAAAAAGTTGCCGAAGCTGGTGCGCAAAAACCAGTGCGGGTGACCGACGCATACTTTGAAGCATGTTTGTCCCGGGTACAGTCAGGGCGCAAATTCCGTATCGCCATCGATGCCGGAAATGGCGTGGCCGGGCCGACAGCCATGACGCTTTTTCGTCGCCTTGGTTGCCAGGTTGTGCCGTTGTTTTGTGAAATAGACGGAGATTTCCCAAACCATCATCCCGATCCTGGGGGAGAGGGAACTTTGCAGTCCTTGCAGGAATGCGTACGCGAACAGCGGCTGGATTTTGGCCTGGCATTCGATGGCGACGGAGACCGCCTGGGTCTGGTGGATGAGCGAGGGGAAGTGGTTCGTCCCGATCACCTGGCAATGATTTTTGCTGCAAGCGTGCTGGAGCAACATCCTGGAGCCACCATTGTTTATGATGTGAAATCATCGCGACATTTGGAAACACTGATCCGCGAACTTGGTGGCAAGCCGTACCTGTGTCGTACCGGGCATTCTTTTGTGAAAACCGTTTTGCAGGAAACCCAGGCATTGTTTGCCGCTGAAATGAGCGGCCATTTTTTTTTCAATGACTACTGGTTCGGTTTTGATGACGCGCTTTACGCAGGTGTGCGCTTTCAACAAATACTGTCCTGTGACGGTCGCTCTTGCAGCGGGCTTTTTGCGACTTTTCCGCAGAGTTTTGTCACACCGGAGATGAACATCCATTTTGAGAGGGAGGGAGAACAACATAGTTTTATTTCTCGGTTTATTGCGGAAAATACTTTCCAGGACGCGCAGCTTTGCACTGTGGATGGTTTGCGGGTTGAGTTCAGGGAGGGATGGGGTCTGGTCAGGGCATCAAACACAACTCCCAGCCTGGTGATACGTTTTGAAGCGGATTCCGAAGCGGCACTGGCGCAGATACAATCTCGTTTTCGTGCGGCACTGCACAAAGTCTCGGCGACTTTATGCGTGCCGTTTTAAGCATGGTGACGAGTATAGATTTTGATTGACGCGAGAGACAGGGTAAAGATACTTGCCGAGTCCCTTCACTACATCCAAAGATTTTGTGGAAAAGTGATTATTGTGAAATACGGTGGTAGCACGATAGAGGACGAAAGGCTACGGCAAAGTTTTGCACGTGACGTGGTGCTGCTGAAACGTGTAGGAATACAGCTGGTCATTGTGCATGGCGGTGGGCACATGATTACCCAGGCATTTGCTGAGCGAGGGGAAGAAAGCCAGTTTGTGAATGGGATCAGGATCACCGATAGAAGAGGGATGGATCTCGTTGAGCGGGTGCTCTGTAAAGTAAATCGAGAAATTAGTGACATGGTCGCTGCCCACGGAGCTGTGGCGGTGGGCTTATGCGGCAAACAAGGGAAAGTTTTGCGCGGGAAACGTGCCCTTCCCGGTAACGTTCCTTTGCACCTGGATGAAGATATATGCAACGGTGAAGTGTTTGGCATCGACCCGAGTTTTTCCAGTCTGTTGGGGCAGAAGGATGTCGTCCCCGTGGTGTGTCCGATTGGGGTGACAGAAGATGGTGCGAGTCTGAACATCAATGCTGACCATGCGGCTTTGGCCATTGCCATTCATTTGCATGCGGAGAAACTGATCATGATGACCAATGTTCCGGGGCTTATGGCGGAAAATGGTGAGTTGCTGTCTACTGTGACTTATCAGAAAGCGAAGGATCTGGTGAGAAAAGGTGCAGTGCACAGTGGCATGCTGCCAAAACTGCAATGTGCTATTGATGCCGTCCACGCTGGTGTGAAAACTGCGCACATTACTGATGGACGTGAGGAGCATGCCTTGTTGCTGGAACTGATGACTTATGAAGGAGTGGGAACTTTGGTTGAAAGGGCATGAGACATAGCTGATCTGTCTGTTTTTTTCAGTATCGTGTGGTGGCATTTTTTTGTCGCGAAAAAATGGTTTTAATTTGTCTCAATGTCAAGCGTAAGTGACTGGGGTCACTGAGACAATCAGCGTTTTGTGGTACAATGAATACGGTTGGAAGGGTTTCAGGGAAAGGCAGATTTCGAAGAACAACGCCGGGAATTTCCAGGATATGAGTAAAATTTTGGAGGAGAGGAATTGTTGTGCCAATATTGATTGAGGCATACGCGAATTTGGTTGCGCGGGCCCACGAGGAGGGAAATCGGGTAGCGCTTGGCGGCGAATCCGGTCAGCCGCAGGAAGTCCAGGTCAGCAAACTGGGCTGGTTCATTATCTGGTTCAAGGATCGGCTTATGCCGTCAAGCACACGTGCGGCGCATGCGCGGGTGCTTGACCAGCTGGAACAAGCCATCCAGGAGGATATGGCCTGTCCATTAAAAGAAGGGGGAGTCAGCCTGATAGGCAGGTCATTTGACAAAAGCAGCCAAAATCGTTCTTGGGCGTTCCTGCAACGTCTGCAAAGAGTGTCAGAGCAATTGCGAAGTACAGTTGCTGATCCTCTTTTGCAAGGCCTGGATGGGTCACAAATGGAATTCACCATGGAGACCTATCCAACCGCAGACAATTTTGAACGAATGCTGCAACAAATGCAGCGGGCACATGAGGTTCGGAGCAAAGCTGCCACACGGGCACAAGGCGGTGCAGATCTGGAAGCCCACGGAGAATTTACTGAAAACCCGGAGGTTTCCCGCAAGGATTACATACAATTTTTGAAATATATTCATGACAACGCACAGGGTGAGAAACAGGTACTTGGTAAAAACGAACCGCAACTGGCTTTGGCCGCCATGGTGACTTTCAGACTCGCGTTCCCCAGCCCGACTCGGGGAAGGAATGAAAAGGAACAAAATTGGGACCGGGTATTGGATGGTGCGTTTTATGGTTGTCAGGATGTGCAGACGGCAGAGCAGTATTACAGGCTATATCAACAATATTACCGGCAGCGATCATCATCAGACAAAGAAGGCGCTCCTCTTCGGGTAACTGATGCGGTTGGATTGGGGGTTTCTCCTGGTCGGGGGCAAGACGATGTTCCGAGTCGTTTCCCGATCGGTAACAGGTCGGGGGATGAAATAACGCCGGTGGTTGCCGAGCCGGTGGATCGGTTGTACGAACCAGGGATTGTTTTAAGAGTGCTTGGCAACGTGGCCAAGCAGGCAAAAAATGGCGGCGGTTCCGTGATCCTCACCAAAAGCACTTCACAATTGGAGGCCAGACATTGCTCGCGACTTGGAAAGCTGACTATTTGGTTGCGCGACAAAACCACGCCGGCGCGTTCGTCAGCGAAAAATCGCGAGGTTTTGCAGGAACTCGACCGTGTTTTGAAAAGTCAATTTGGATTCAGCGGGGCGAGTGCTCAAGCCTTTCTGGATGCCAGGTTTCCACCCGAAGTGTTTTCCGATACCCCGTTATTTGTGGATACGCTTTCGGAAACAACCAGTATGCTGGAGGGATCAGAAAGATCTTTTGAATTACTTGGCGACACCGGAATGGTTTTTACTGCGGACAATTTTCCGACTTTAGAACGCTTTGAAATGAAAGCGCCTTCCTTACTGTCTAGGTTCTCTTTGAAATTAAATAATATGAAAACCGGCGAAGCAGATGTGGTCCCTGACGAAAGCCCAGACTCTGTCAGGACGGGGGATAGAGAAGATTCCCACGAAAGTGAAAGTCGAAAAGCCACGCGTCATGTGCAGACAAGTCGTGAACAAAGAGGAACTGAAACGCACGTTCACTCTCATGCTCAGGCTTTTGATCGGTATCAACAAGAAGTGCAGCAAGACCTGAAGGATCATTGGGAGAAATACATCACTTTTCTGGGTTACCTTGATAAAAACATGCCTGAAGAGCAACGTATTCAGGACTCTAATTTCAAGCATAAGGAACCCGACATTGCTTTATCGGTTTTCTTGCTTCATGAAGGCCTGTATCACGATCAGGCTACTGCTGACATGCACGGAGGTGAAGTGAAATCATTTTCCGACACTTCCGACCAAGTGATTGCCAATTTCACGGAATGTCACAGAAAGTTTTCCAGAAGTGTGAGGGAACAAGAAACAGCGGTCTAATTTTCGTATCGCTTTTTCTGTTCCCTGGTTTTCTTAAGTTTTTCTCAGTTTGATCAAGTAGTACTCGTAAGTGGCAGCGGCTTTCCCGCCACTTGACCAGCGCCGCATATAATATTTCTCCACTTTTGCCAGTATTCTGGATTTGATGGAACGCACCCTGCCTGTGCGCAGGTCTTTGACCCCGCAGGTGCGCAGATGAGAAAGCAAGGCATAAAAATTGTCATATTCAACTACTTCTCTCTGAGTGTGAAAATTCAGGACTTGCAAATCATGTTTCTTAAACAAGTCTGTCAGGAAAGATTTTTGTGGAAAATTCAGAGTCCTGCTTTTTCCTTCCACCGTTTCCCAGCTGTTGCGCAGTTCACGAAGGGTCTGGGGTCCGCAAGTGGAAAACAAGATCACGCCTTTGCTGCACAATACGCGCCTGCATTCGGACACGGCCAGGCCCAGATGATTGCACCAATGCAGGCACAGGTTGGAGAAAACCAGATCAAACACAGCGTTCTGGAGTGGCAGTTTTTCCATGTCCGCACAGACGCAGGTACAGGGATGGCGCCGCGCAAGGCACAACATTTTCAATGAAAAATCCAAGGCTGTCAGTTCGGCGGTTGGGAACAGGCTGCGCAGAAAAGGAAGCTCAGCACCGGCCCCGACTCCTCCGGCCAGTATCTTTTCGGGTTCGCAGGAAGTAGCAAGGGATAACAGTCGTGCGGCAACAGCGCGTTGCATGGTTGCTTTTTTGGCGTATTCGGGAGCCGCGCGGTCAAAAGACCGGCGGGCGGCTTTTTTGTCGATCCTGTCAATCATGGGGACAGTGCAACGCCTGGCAAAGGAATTTGCGCAAAGCACCTGTGAAGGCTTTTGGATGAGAAAGGAACGGCGCGTGGCCGGCCCCGGGGATCTCGGTGTACTCAGCATGTGGCAGACAGGAAACGCCGGTTCGTACCGCGGCAGGATTTGTGATCCGGTCTTGTGCTCCGGTGACGAACAGTGCTGGAACCGTGCATTGTTTCATGGCACCGTACAAATCAGTTCTTTTCAACAAGTCCAGTCCATCCTTTTGTGGCAGGCTCAGCGATTTTTTTAGCAACTTTCGGGTAACGCGAGCGTTTTCACTGCCCAAGGTTTGTAGCGCAATGAAATGAAGCAGGCCGTGGCCGGCACCAGCGGCTTTGCAGTGTATGCGGTCGAGTGCTGCCTGTAGTGTGTTTGTTGTTGCGTCAGGCCCGGGAGAAAAACCGGGCCCCATGGAAATACTTACCAAAGCTGCGATGCGCGCCGGGCAAGTCAATGTAGCCAATTGCACGAGTAGCCCGCCCAGGGACCAGCCAATCCAGATTGCGTTTTCGGGTAATTCCAAAAGCAGGCTGTGCACAAATGGCTTGGGTCGCGACAAGGAATATCTGCAGTTTGCGTTTTTCCCATGGCCGGGTAAATCGATCAAACAGCACTGGTAATCGGCGGCAAGATCCTGTGCCAGTTCGTTCCAGCAAGTACTGCGCATCATCCACCCGTGTAAAAATACCAGTGTTGGGCCCTTGCCAATTTTTTCAATGTATAGCGGTGATTTCTGCATAGTGGTCAGGGTGCTGGTACTTCACAGTTGCATGCCATGATCACGGTTGCGGAATCTGTTGCTGATGAGGGGGCGGCACCATCGCGGGAAAGTGTTTGGAGGCGAAAAGGTGAAGTGTTTGCCATAATTGATTTTCTGCCTTTGTTGGGAGGCGGGAGGATACCTGTCTGGTTCCATTTCCGCTGCTGTGTTGCTGAGCAGAGTGCTGGGGTTTCCCGATCCGCGCCATTGTTGGGGCCGGGAACCCGGAGACAACCAATGTCTCCCGCCTGGCAGGCAAAGAAGTTGCTTTCCTGATTTTGTGTTTCGATATGGCAAAAGCATTGATTCCCATGTGGATCGTGGCGGCCTTGGTGGAGCCTTTGTATCCGTTTCATCACGGTTGCGGAATCTGTTGCTGATGAGGGGGCGGCACCATCGCGGGAAAGTGTTTGGAGGCGAAAAGGTGAAGTGTTTGCCATAATTGATTTTCTGCCTTTGCTGGGAGGATACCTGTCTGGTTCCATTTCCGCTGCTGTGTTGCTGAGCAGAGTGCTGGGGTTTCCCGATCCGCGCCATTGTTGGGGCCGGGAACCCGGAGACAACCAATGTCTCCCGCCTGGCAGGCAAAGAAGTTGCTTTCCTGATTTTGTGTTTCGATATGGCAAAAGCATTGATTCCCATGTGGATCGTGGCGGCCTTGGTGGAGCCTTTGTATCCGTTTCATCACGGTTGCGGAATCTGTTGCTGATGAGGGGGCGGCACCATCGCGGGAAAGTGTTTGGAGGCGAAAAGGTGAAGTGTTTGCCATAATTGATTTTCTCCCTTTGCTGGGAGGGTACCTGTCTGGTTCCATTTCCGCTGCTGTGTTGCTGAGCAGAGTGCTGGGGTTTCCCGATCCGCGCCATTGTTGGGGCCGGGAACCCGGAGACAACCAATGTCTCCCGCCTGGCAGGCAAAGAAGTTGCTTTCCTGATTTTGTGTTTCGATATGGCAAAAGCATTGATTCCCATGTGGATCGTGGCGGCCTTGGTGGAGCCTTTGTATCCGTTTCATCACGGTTGCGGAATCTGTTGCTGATGAGGGGGCGGCACCATCGCGGGAAAGTGTTTGGAGGCGAAAAGGTGAAGTGTTTGCCATAATTGATTTTCTCCCTTTGCTGGGAGGGTACCTGTCTGGTTCCATTTCCGCTGCTGTGTTGCTGAGCAGAGTGCTGGGGTTTCCCGATCCGCGCCATGTTGGGTCAGGGAACCCGGGGACAACCAATGTCTCCCGCCTGGCAGGCAAAGAAGTTGCTTTCCTGACTTTGTGTTTTGATGTGGCAAAAGCATTGATTCCCATGTGGATCGTGGCGGCCTTGGGCTTTGGTCACTCACTGGTTCTGCTCACCGGCTGTGCAGCTTTTGTGGGACATTTGTATCCGTTCTATCACGGCTTCAAAGGAGGCAAGGGTGTTGCTTCTTTCGCCGGGTTTTTGTTGTATGCAAACCCCTTTGCGGCACAGATCTGGGCCCTTTCTTGGTTGGCCATTTTGTTGTTGAGTCGTTTCGTGTCACTTGCCAGCATCCTGGCACCATTGTCGGTTATTGTTGTGTTGTTGTGGGATGGTGGTTCTTCTTTAACAACTGTTTTGGTGACGGTAATGTCGGTCTTGGTGGTTTGGCGTCATGAGGGAAACATCAGGAAAATGCTGTGCGGGACTGAGGGGCGTATTTTTTCGTAGGATTTATTCTCGCGGTCGGGCTTAATGGTGGCAGGGTGTTTAAAGGCCAGCGAGGTCGTGGCTGTGGCCACCGGTCTGGTGCCTGTCCGCCACTGAGTCGCATCAGACCGGCGTATGCGATCATGACCCCGTTGTCCGTGCAAAAATTTTCCCGCGGCAAAAAAACATCAGTGCCTTTTTCTTCCAATGCGACAAGACGGGCACGCAAATCTTCGTTGGCACTGACCCCACCGGCGACGACCAGGCGTTTTAATCCGGTGGTTCTCAATCCCCGTTCCAGTTTGCACATCAGGCTGTCGATCACTGCTTCCTGGAATGCCAGTGCCATGTCAGCGCGTGATTGCAGGTCGTGGCAATGGCTCTGTATCATTCGGAATGTTTCAGTTTTCAGTCCGCTGAAACTGAAATCGAGCCCCGGTCTGCGGGTCATCGGTCGCGGCAAAGTAAATTGTCCTTTGCGGCCCTTTTTCGCCAAGTGCATGATTTTTGCTCCCCCCGGATAACCCAACCCCAGGCACCGGGCGACTTTATCAAACGCTTCCCCTGCCGCATCGTCCAATGTTTCTCCTAGCAGCTTGTAAACTCCCTGGGTTTTGACTTCAAGAAGTTGCGTGTGTCCCCCGGATACCAGTAAAGCAAGATAGGGAGGACGCAAGGTCGGAGCATCCAGCATGGGAGAAAGGAGGTGTGCTTCCAAGTGATGGATGCCGATTGCCGGCAAGTCAAGTGCCCACGCCAGACCATGTCCAAATATGGCGCCGGTCAACAAGGCGCCGGCAAGTCCGGGGCCAGCGGTATAGGCAATGGCATCGATGGAGTCCAGGCGGTGCGGTGTCAGTGCTTCTTCCAGCACAGGAATCAGCCGCCGAACGTGGTCGCGTGCCGCCAGCTCAGGAACGACCCCGCCGTGTGGTGCGTGTAACTTTGCCTGGCTGTACAGGGCCTCACCGACCACGCCGTGTTCTGTGTCCACGATGCCTGCTGCGGTTTCGTCGCAAGAGGTTTCAATACCAAGTACGCGCACTTTCAGGTTCGCATATTCAGCGTGGTTTATCGTTATGGGGCCAGGGAATGAATCAGGATCAGCACCATGTACAGCCCCACCAGCGCCACCATAGGACTGAAATCCAGAGCTCCGGTACGCGGGATCATTCTGCGTATCTGGCTGAGAAGCGGGTCGGTCAAGCCACGTAACAGGCTGAGAACAGGGTTCGCTTGGGACTGAGCGGAACTGGTAAACCAACTGCTGACTGCCAAGATGATGAGAGCAATAATGTAGATGTAAACCAAAGTTTCAAATAGCCTGGCAAGTGCGGAAATTGCCAGAACAAGAATTCCGTATTCGAGATCAAGCAACTGGGCGATGACAAATAGTTCCAGTATTTTTGCAAGGTAGGCAAGCCCCCAGCAACCGAAATCAATGCGGCCCACAAAAGGTGCCACGGGCCTTACCAAGCGTAAAATCGGGTTGGTGATGGTGAAAATTGACTGCGATATGGGGTTGTAAAAACTTGCTCCGGTAAAAGCCAGGACTGCACGCAGAAGAAAGAAAAAAGCAGCGAGTGAAAAAAACAGATCTGCCAGCAGCACGATGATGTTGTTCAGAGCATTCATGGCGTTTCTGACCCAGCACCGCATTGCCTGGAAATTTCTCGAGCGCGGTGCGCGGCAGCCTGTACTGCATTTTTAAACAGCTCGTCTATTTGTCCCCGCTCGAGGACCGCAATGCCTTTTTCTGTGGTGCCTTGGGGAGAAGTAATTTGCCGACGGAGAGTTTTCAGCTCGGCGGTTTCAGCCAGCGCAGCACTGCCAAGTGCTGTTTTTAGAACCAGTTGGTGTGCCAGATCACGCTCAAGACCAAGTTCGCAGGCGGCTTTTTCCAAGGCTTCCAGAATGCGAAAAAAATAAGCCGGACCGCTCCCGGAAACCGCTGTTATCAGATCCATCAGTGCTTCTTTTTCAATCCAGTAGACATCGCCTACAGCAGAAAAGATTTGTTTGCAGAGAGATTTTTGGTCCTCGCTGACGTGGGTATTGCGGCACAGCGCGCTTACTCCCTTGCCAAGGATTATTGGCAGGTTGGGCATGCAACGCACTAGGGGCAATTCGCGTTCCAACCAGCCTGACATGGATGTCAGCGTAATTCCGGCAGCCAGGGTGACCAGCATTGTGCGTTGGTTGGGCAACGAGGTACTGATTTCTTTGCAGACACCGGCAATTTCCCCAGGCTTGACGCACAGCAGGACGATGTTGCATTTTGAAATTGCTGTGACGTTGTTTCGTGAAGCCACAACTTTCGGAAAATGGTTGCGGAATGTCTCCAGTGAAGAAGAGCTGCGCGTGGTTGCGAAAATATCTCCCGCTGCCCAGCCAGCATCAAGCAGACCTCTGGTGATGGCGGTACCGATGTTTCCGGCACCAATGATGGCAAGCCGTGTCACCTCGCTCCCTGCGTTTTTTTATTCGGGGTGCCAAGCAGACTTAATGTGGCAAGGGTGCAAAGGACAATGAACAACAGCAGGGTTTGTTGTGGAATAGTGAGCCCGGCAAAGGTCCAGAGAACTTTGGTACACTGAGCGGAAGTTGTGAATATGGTTTCCAATGTTTCCAGCATCGGAAAATTTTCCAGCATGTAGCCGAGACCGGGAATGCAGTCGGGAACTGCATCAGCCGGCTGGCTCTGCAGATATATATGTCGACCGGCAACGGCAATCCCTGAAGTGGATAAGAGGATGTTCACTGTCGCGTAGATGCGCTGTCCGCCAAGTGTGCCCTGATTGTGTACCAGTCCGACAAGCGAAACCACCGCAATGAAGGCAAACAACAAACGGTCAATGATGCAGAGATGACAAGGTTCCAGACCGAGGTGCAGTTCCATAAAGAAGTACGAGAACAACAGGGCGAGGACACACAGGGTCAGGCTTAAAAACTGTAAAAAGCGAAACGAGAACAGGAGAGACGCCATGATCGCTTGCCGCTATGCGCAACCGGACCCCCGGTTTCTCACCGTGGCCACGTCGGAAAGCGCAATCGCTTCCCGTGTCAATCCCAACTGAGTGCGCCGCCGGTCTGGTATTCGGTGACCCGGGTTTCAAAGAAATTCTTTTCTTTTTTCAGATCCAAAATCTCCGACATCCAAGGGAAGGGGTTGGTGACGCCCGGGAACAGTTCTTCAAGCCCAATTTGCACGCAACGTCGGTTTGCGATGAACTGAACGTATTGCCCGAACAGACCGGCGTTCATGCCCAGCATGGGGCGCGGCATGGTATCTTCCGCATACATTTGTTCGTGTTTCGCGCCGTCGAAAATGATCTCACGAGCTTCCTGTTTGGCATCCTCGTTCCACAGATGCGGGTTTTCCTGCTTGATCTGGTTGATGACGTCGATGCCAAAATTCAGGTGCATAGATTCGTCGCGCATGATGTACTGGAATTGTTCGGCAACTCCGGTCAGTTTGTTACGCCTTCCCATGGAAAGGATCTGAGCAAAGCCCACGTAAAAGAAAATTCCTTCAAAAACAACATAGAACGCGATCAGATCCCTGAGCAGGAGCCGGTCATTTTTTTCGGTTCCAGTTTTGAAGTTGGGGTCGCCCAGATTTTGCGTGAAAGGCAAGGCCCACTCTACTTTGCGTGCGACTGAAGGCAACTCTCGGTACATGTTGAAAATTTCAGCCTCATCCATGCCGAGCGACTCAATGCAGTATTGATAGGCATGGGTGTGCACCGCTTCTTCAAAGGCCTGCCGCAACAGATACTGCCGACATTCTGGATTCGTAATGTGGCGATAAACCGCGAGGACCAGATTATTGGCAACAAGGGAGTCCGCGGTGGAAAAAAACCCCAGATTTCGCTTGACCACGCGGCGTTCGTCTTCCGTCAGACCCGTCGCACTTTTCCAAAGCGTAATATCAGCACTCATGTTGATTTCCTGTGGCATCCAGTGGTTGTTGCAGGCAATTAAATATTTTTTCCATGCCCACTCGTATTTGAAAGGCACAAGCTGATTTAAGTCGGCGCGGCAGTTGATAATTTTCTTGTCATCCACCTGGATCCGGCGCGCGCCTATTTCCAGTGCTTCCAGCCCGGTGCGGCCTTCATGCTCAATTCCGGGTGGTAATGCATGCTGAGGCTTCGAATTTTGGAGATGCCAATCAATCTGCATGACTATGTCCTCCTGGTTAAATGAAAAGAATGGTGTTCAACCAAGAAAACGCGCTTTGAAAAAAGGTTGGTTCCATGACCGCGGGTCTGAGGCCGCCAGTTCCCAAGCTAGGTGCCGATGTGTCAACCGGGGCATCTTCAACTCGTTCAAACAAACTCTCATACGCAGAAACTGCAAGAAAATTTATGGAATGACACTCCCTGCAAAGGCATTCCTCGGGCGCAAGCCTACACCAAAAGGTATTCAGGTGCAAGGCGAAACGAGATGACAATCCGCTTTTTAGCTCTGAAGCTGCGAAGACAGGCCGACATTTTCCTGTGCCTCGGAATTCACCGTCAGATGGAAAATCTGCTGACCGGCACCGTCAAGAGAACCGGAAAAATCATCAATCGGTGCAAAGCCTTTTCCGTCTCGCCAATCTTGAGATGGACCTGCCTCAATGTCGCTTGCCAGTCGGTAGTAGGCTGCGGGTGCAGAACGAATGTCCTGCAACTGACACAAGGTGACAATCTGCCAGGGAGCGCTTTCGCTCCCCGAACCCGTTGCCGACGCCAAGGTTTCCCCTTCGCACTGCCAGGGGCGGGTGAACACTGGAAATGAAACCGGCAATCCTTCTCCCGCCTTGTTGTAGGCAACCGCCACCACTTCGTACCTTGTGTCACTTGCCAATCCCGAAAATTCCAGGGTGGCAGATGGCTCTGCATCCTCATGAACAGACTCCCGTTCCTGCACCAGTTCCGCGCCGGCATACAGTTGTACCCGGTAGCCCAATCCCAGGGAAACTTCAGTGTCTGCATAGCTGTAGGCAGCGCTCCCAGGAGAATGGCCATAACCATCGTCAATTAGGGTCGCAGCGATTACACGCAGTGAAAATGCCCGTGCCGTTGCCCAAACATCCGGCAATGCTCCAGGAAGGGCTAGCGGCTAACAGTAATCGTCGTTGCTTCTCCCAGACCATGACGGTTGTATCCTCGCATCGTAATCAGCAAGGAATCACTGCTCCCATATTTGGCACGGGGGGGGGGGGTGCAACAAATTCCCGCCAATCGTGTAACTCGTGGTTTTCGTCTCCAGAGAATGCCCTGCTATCTCCAGCTAATAGCCGGCATTCAGGCTGCCGGTTTCCGGGTTGTTCCAACGCGACTCCAGTTCAGCTTCCGAGTTCCACCTCGCCTGCAACCGTACAGGAGCAGCAGGAGGCAGCGGCCGCAACGCACGGTGAACAGGAAGGGTCTGTTCGTTGCCGAAATACCAGGTGCGGGTGCTCCAGCCGGAGTAACTGCTCGCTCCCTGACACGCTTCTCCCGGTGCAAGGGGACACTGCAACTGCGCCAGCGTGCGGGAAAAGTTTCTTCCCGTGCTGCCATCGCCGCTGCCCACGAGCGCGACTGCGCTGCCGCCGTCAAGCGCTTCCGCCGCATAGTTCGAGGCCATGTCGCCACTTTCGTGATGACCCACCAGAATCCCTACCTGAACATTCCCGACAACCACCCCTGCCGCATAACTGTTGTGGATATTGCTGTGGAGGCTGGTGTCACCACCCACCAGTCCCCCAACCTGCTCATTCCCACTGACTGACTCGGTCGCATAACTGCTGTGAATGATGGTGCGGTTTCCCCAATGCTGTTTCCTGACCGCCCCCACCAAGCCGCCCACCTGTCTGTTGCTGCTGACCCTACCAGAGTGGCGTGGCTTCTGTTTATTTTTGAGAGTTCCAAACTTGCCCCCACCAGTCCGCCCACTTCCTTGCCGTTTATATCACCGATAACGAGACTGTCGCTGTGGCTGTCAACGATGGTGCCGTAGCTGATGCCTGCCAGTCCGCCGACCCCGTTGCTCCCTGTTACGCTTCCGCGCGAGTACCCCCGTCGATGGTTCCCGAGTTGTGAGTCCCCACCAGCCCCCCACGTTGCTCCGTCCCCTCACTGTCGATTGCGTGTGGCTGCGCTGAAGCAAACCTTCATTTGTAGAAATTCAGGCCTGATGGTTTTCCGGGTGCCGCTATCGTGCTGAACGCACTTCTGCTTTCATGTGGTTCAGCAGGATGGTCGGCGCCCGCCAGGTTGCGGGCAAATGCCTCCAACTCGTAATTTCTCTGCGGCAGCAAGCCGCTAATCTCAATCTCTGCGACAGCAGCGTCGGCTGGAAAAAAAGTTTCGCTGCTGTGTCGACCGTCTCGTAAAACCACTACATGACCAAAGTCGAGGTTCACAGCAGGACCGGCAACAAAGCCAGGCGAAGCTGCAAGTGCATTGACATTCTAAGGAAGGAGGCGCAATCATCATCGCCCGCAGTGGTCAACACCAGACGTGCTGTGGTTTCTCCCGACACAAGCTCCGTTACCGTCGCCGTACCTGGAACGACCGGCAAATAAAAGTGGCCGACAGCCGGCAGTTTCTCCTCGCACCGTGCGAACCCGACAGTGTTTGTTTCTTCCTGATCAAAGGCCCCAGTCATGGAAGTGTTGAGGTAAGAAATCGCACATCTCTGAATGGGATAAAATGGACATGATCCTGTTGTTCGGACGGCTTCGGCACAGATCTTTGAGCCTGGTGCCTGCGCATGCTGCGGTGGCAGTATCAGGTTTTTAGTTGAGAAGAGGTTTCCATGGCAGTGAGACAAAGCGTTCGTGGGTTGACTGCGTGGCCCGGGCAATTCGAATTACTGCGTGATGCTTTCGCGCGTTTGATGTCCGTAGCGGATGACCGTGGCTATCAATATCTGGCGGGTATTCACGGTTTGCCACCTCCCCGGTGGTGCAGGCAGGGCAGCTACCTGTTTCTTCCCTGGAACCGCGCCTATCTGTACTACTTCGAGTTGGGTTTGCAATCGCGACTGGGTCAAAATCTCATCAGGCAGCCGCCACGAGAGCCGGCTCTGGCTGATGTCGGGATTCCATGGTGGGATTGGACTTCAGATAAATCACACCAGACAGGAGTACCATCGGTGTACAGCGATTCCCGTGTAGACGGGCGACCCAACCTACTGGCTTCGGTTCCTGTAATTTTGCCAGACCGTGTCTTGAAGAAATTAAGAGCGAGAGGAATTAGAGGAGACATCACCGGTGATGATCCTCCGGGAATAGTGCGCAATCCAGGATTGCCAGAAGAATTACCGTTGCGTCGTCACGTCGAGAATGTTCTTGCCGCCCCCACCTTCGACGACTTCTCGAACCGAATCGAGGAAGTCAGCAACGAAGTACACGCATGGGTGGCGGGAAGTATGTCAGATATCAACGTTGCGGCGTTTGACCCGATATTCTGGCCGCATCGTGTCATGATCGATCGCCTTTGGTACCTCTGGCAAAATGGAGGTCATGGGCGGAACCCGCCGTCAGACCTGATGGGGAAAGTATTGAATCCTTTTCCAATGACAGTGAGGCAGACACTGGATATTCACGTGCTGGGCTATGAATACGCCGTGCAGGCTGGTTGGTACAGCAAGAAATCTGTCGGAACAGACGGCGGGCAGGAAGAGGCAAGGGATATGATCGACAAAGCCGCCGGCATCGAACATCTGGTTTTGGCATTCGTTCCCGGGACGGAACAGGAGACCTCTTTCACTCGCGCAGACCTGGTTTTCACCGGTGTGGACTACAGTGGTCCTTCGTACGAGTTGCGGGTATTCCTGAACAACAAAAATGCGGACGACAAAACGCCATGCAGGCCGGAAACTGGTTTTGCCGGGAAATTCACTGTTTTTGGTCAGGGAGGCTGCTACGGAGATGCCGGACATTGCGAGCTTCCCGATGCACAGTCGGCAGAGGATCGCTACACCCGGCATCCGATTGCTCCCCAGCGGTTTATTGTTCCTATTACCGAGGCACTTCGAAAGGTGCTCTGTGTCTCGGGTGGAAAGCTGAGAACCATGACTTTCGTTCCTATATCCAAGGCGCCTTTGCGTGTTTCTCAAGGCCCGACAGCGGGTTTGCTCAAGTATGACAGCGTGATGTTGCAAACCTATCGCTGACAGAAATTAACAAGCCATACATCCTGGGTTGAGAAACGGAAGTCCTGGGTGTCGGGCTTTTTCTGCGGTCGCTTGTCTTTCTGGCCCACTCAATATTGCTTGGCACGGGGCAGACAATGGTTCGCCGTCAAGCTTTTTCTATCCGCAGTCGTCATCGCACCAAGCAGCTAATCCATAAATTCAGCATGTCCCCCTGAACAGCTGACCGGTAAATCCGTGTTATCTGTCACCTGTCCCGTCAATCCCTGGTGTTGTCAGTTGCCGCATGCGCTGTTCCTCGGTGACGTTTTCTGATCCTTCGGATTCCCGTCCTGGCTTTTGACCTAGCCCATGTTTGTTCACCAGTTGATTTCCCAATTTGAACGGCGGCTTTTTCCAGTGGCATTCCAGCCTGTGTCTTTCCGTGGAAGCCTTTTCTGCGGTCGCTTGTCTTTCTGGCCCACTCAATATTGCTTGGCACGGGTCAGACAATGGTTCGCCGTCAAGCTTTTTCTATCCGCAGTCGTCATCGCACCAAGCAGCTAATCCATAAATTCAGCATGTCCCCCTGAACAGCTGACCGGTAAATCCGTGTTATCTGTCACCTGTCCCGTCAATCCCTGGTGTTGTCAGTTGCCGCATGCGCTGTTCCTCGGTGACGTTTTCTGATCCTTCGGATTCCCGTCCTGGCTTTTGACCTAGCCCATGTTTGTTCACCAGTTGATTTCCCAATTTGAACGGCGGCTTTTTCCAGTGGCATTCCAGCCTGTGTCTTTCCGTGGAAGCCTTTTCTGCGGTCGCTTGTCTTTCTGGCCCACTCAATATTGCTTGGCACGGGTCAGACAATGGTTCGCCGTCAAGCTTTTTCTATCCGCAGTCGTCATCGCACCAAGCAGCTAATCCATAAATTCAGCATGTCCCCCTGAACAGCTGACCGGTAAATCCGTGTTATCTGTCACCTGTCCCGTCAATCCCTGGTGTTGTCAGTTGCCGCATGCGCTGTTCCTCGGTGACGTTTTCTGATCCTTCGGATTCCCGTCCTGGCTTTTGACCTAGCCCATGTTTGTTCACCAGTTGATTTCCCAATTTGAACGGCGGCTTTTTCCAGTGGCATTCCAGCCTGTGTCTTTCCGTGGAAGCCTTTTCTGCGGCTGCGTAAATCGCCCGCGAAAAGCTTGTCAAGCCCAAGGTCGGTTCGGGTTCGTTCAGTTCCCTCGCCATTTCGGACGCACCTGCTCAGCCAGCAGCGTTAGGGTCAGGTACGGGAATTCCGCTCAGCACCAGGTTGCGAAAGTGACACCTGGGACTGAAGCCTGGTTTCCAATACCACCTTGGCATCGGCCGAAAATGCTACGCTCGTTTATGTCTTGGCGTTTTCTTGTTCCTGTCGGTGTCTGATAACGCTGGAACAGGGTGCCGTGGTCCATCTTTGGCATGACGGGGGACCGTCATCATGACGGAACGCTTCCCTGCTGGTCGTGATCCAGGCGATCCGTTGTCGAATCGGCTGATGCCAGGTCCTGTGCGTCGGCCTCCCGCCTGTTTTCATTACTGATATTCGGAAGCCGGCATATTCCTTTGGTCTTGGCGAATTTACCTCCTATCCGGGTGTTCCCGTGCGCTCCATGTGTTCGTGGCTTTCTATGCACACCGATGTATAAAGACCTGCAAAAGTTCCTGACCCTCTTCAGTGTTTTTTGGATGCTGTTCAGTTTGTTGAGCATTGCTCGCGGCCACGTCCCATCCGGCGGAGTGCTTTACGGCGACATGGTGACGGAAAATCGGCAAACCCTCGGGATGTTCACAGGCGCACCGCTTTCAGTTCTCCCCCTTAGACAAAGTCTGGCTGATGTGGCTGAAGTGGAAACCCGCTACAGCGAAGCTCTGGACGCACTGGAAGAAATCGTCGTTGCTCACTTTGGGGCCATCAGCATTGAACGTTTGGCGAATTTTCTTGTGCCGGAGGGATGGGAGGTGCGTTTTGATTTGCCTGGTTCTCTGGTGCAGCAGACCGTGGTGTTTCATGCCGAAACCACACGCAAGAAAGCTCTCGATACGATGTTGAAGGGTTTGAACCTGAAAGGGACGATCTATTTCCGTCGGGGCATTGTTTTAATCAGTGGAGGATAAGTGGTGATGCCCGTGCGCCTGATTGTCCCTGTCCTCTTTGTTGTCGTGCTGTGTGCCTGTGCAACACGTCTCATCGACGATGGCTCATTTCAGTCGCAGTTACAACAATCCAGGCAGGAATCCGAGGAAGCCCGGGAGGTTCCGCCAGTCTATATGCGGAAACGGGATGATGGTTCACATCCGTTGTTTCTCAGAAAAGTTCAAGTGAATTTTCCGCCAGCTAAAGTGGCTTTGCAGACTGTCCTGGTGCAGGGCCTCGGATTCCCTGTCACTGTGATTGCTATGGACGAGGGAGTGGATTTGCAGCTCGGTGTGTCTGTGCGGTCTGAGGGGGTGACGGTGCGTTCGTTTCTGGAACAGATCGAAGGAGTCACGGGTTATGACATTACTTTGCGGCCTGAACGGTCGACAGTGGAGGTGGCTTCAGTGGTCGTGAAATCCTGGACCTTGCCGGCAATGGCGGGCATGAACCGGTTTCGGGCAAGGATAGGTTTCGCAGAAAGTGCCGACAACAATGAAACAAGGACTTTGCAGGGTGCGGAAGGCTCGAATCGCAGCCATGATATCAGTGCCCGGATTGATCACGAGGAGGATGCCTGGAAGCACCTGGTCGATTACGCGCATTGTCTGTTGGAAACCTTTCAGTGCACCAACAGCCCGGCCGGCAATGTGCCACGGGAGTCTGAAGCTGTCCGGGGGCTGTCGGCCTGGCTGGCGGACAACCCGAGGCTGGGCACCATAACAGCTTCGGCACCGCCGCGAAAAATTGCTGTGCTGGATGTATGGCTGCAAAAAACCATCAGTCAAAGCCAGCGCCTGGTGCGTCTTGAGTGTCTCATTCTGGATTTGAATTTGCGCCAGTCGAGCAAAAAAGGTTTGGATTTTGACGCGATATTTGGCGACAAAGGCAGCCGACTGCTGTTTGGTTACAAATCGGAAGGTAGTTTGCAGGAAGGCCTGTCTGTAGGGGGTGAATGGCTACGCGGAGAATTCAGCCTGGACTTCATCCTGAAAAGCCTTGCGAAACACGCCGATGTGAAAATCAAAAGCCGCATTTATCTGACGGTGACAAACGGGGCGACAGCGTACCTGAACACTGGCGAAGTTTTTTCTTACATCTCCGGTTCCAGCTCCGTTGTCAACAATGGAGTGACGACCACGACTTTTGAACAGGGTCGCCTCCAGGTCGGACTGGAATTGGCCGTCACGCCACGTTTCCTGGAAGACAGCAAGAAAATGTTGGTGGAAGTGATTCCGATTTTGTCTTCTCTGGTTCGTTTTGATGTTCTAGGTGCGGGAGATTCCAGAGTTTCAGCTCCGGTGATCGCTTTGCGTCAAATGACTTCCCAGGCCCTGACGGTCAGCGGGCGCCCGATCACCATTGGTGGCTTAAGCTCCAGCCGTCTTGCGAAAAATTCCAGCCGTCTTTTTGCCGACAAGGGCATTTTCAATTTCCTGTTCGGCGAGCACGATGACGTTTCCGAAAACCATGAATTACTGATTGTCATTACCCCACGGGAAGTCGTGGTATGAATGACATCGTCCCCGATCACCTTTACCGCATACGGGGCAAAGACTGTGTCTTTCTCCCCGACGCAATCGCCCCCGTCTTGCCTCCTCTGGGGCAACAGATCGTGGTTTTGGAAGATCGTCCAGAGGGTATTGTTTTTTGTTCCAGTGAGCGGCTTAAAGAGGCAAGGAGAACTTGGCCTGAAGTACAGATTTACGGCTATTGGCAAATGTTGCTGGCTTCAGGTTTTGTCGACCGGGATGCCCCTTTGCAGGCAGTGTATTTTTCTGACCAGAGCACCGGTCAGTATTTTTTTCGCGACAGCGGGCGGCGGGTCGGTGCCACGGGGGAAATACGGGAGGGCCGCCCGCTGGACATCACCGGCCGAAAAATTTTACTCAGCAAAGCCCGACGCATAACTCCCAAACTGCAACAGATTTGTTTACCTGCGTGTGCCGCCCGGGGATATGAGGATCGTTTGCGCGAAAAAGTCCATCGCCGGCGCCGACTGGTGCTGGCTGCTGTCGGTTTCGCCATGTTTGCCGTTGTTGCTGGATACATGGGGCACGATTACCGGGAGAGTGAAGCAGCAAAGCGTGAGACACTGGTCGGCGAAATACAAGATTTGCGTGCTACCAGAGAAGCGCTTCTGAGGGAGCGCATCGTCCATCTTCCTCGCCAGGAGCAGGTGCTGGACAGTTTTTTCCAGGTTTTTTTGCATTGGGACCCTGTCGAGGTTCCTGAACAAGGCTTCCATCAAAAACAGTTTACGGCAAAGTTGGGGAAATCGGGCCGGAATCCTAGGCTTGATGCGACACACGCCAAAGCCCTGAATTACACCTATGAATATCAGCCAGGGACAGGAGCGCAACTGCAATGGAAGATCGGGTCATGAAATACCTTTTGTTGTTTGTTGTGGGGGTGCTCCAGGCCTGTGCTCCCGATGAGACGGGCGAGGTCGAAATAGCGGAACTGGTTCACGAAAAGAGGACACTGCACGCGGAAATCACGAATTTGTATGCCATACCAGTGGCTGTCGATGTGCATTCTCACTGGCAGTTTGTGTTCGAATGGTTTGGAAAGCATCAGGGTATGACAATCAATCCTGCGACAACTGAGCCAGGTTCCGTCACTGACACTTATGGCGGGGTTTGGTGGGGAGGCGTGGTCAGTGGCCCGGCGATGGAAGTTTTGATCGCAGCACGCCAAGTGCAATCTGTCGTGCCAATATTTTTTACTCGTTTCTCGGGCAGTAATAGACAGGCAAACTTGTTTTTTTATGTCTTGGGTGCGGGGCAGGCGGTTGATGCATAGACGGGCGGCACCAATTTGCAGGGTTCCGGCGTGGCATCGTGTCTGCTGCTCTGCCTCTTCAGTTGGCGGGTTGATGGCCGCGGCAATTTTTAGCCTGCTGTTTTCCCTTGCTGCACGTGCCGCACCGATCGCAACGACCGCTACCGCAAATGGTGCGCACACGCTGCAGGTGGGCAGCGAAATGTATCGCTGGCAGGAACATCAAATGTATTTACGGACATTGAATGATTTGCACAAGGCGGTGACGAAGGAGCTGGCAGTGGTAAAGCTCATGCGCGCCTGCGAAACAATGGGACTTCGTTGTACCGGGTGGGGCATAGCGGAAAGCATTTTGCAACAGCCCGCAAAGGTCGAGGATGAAACCTCCCGCGAAGCAAAAAAGCCGCAACCCTCCAAAGCGGCTGTCCGTCGACCCTTACCTGAAGTTCTGGCGGTTTATCGGGGACGCGTGGGGTTGCTGATTGAGGGGCGGCACTACGAAGCAGGCGTGGGAGATCGTGTTGGGAATTACCAAGTGGAACGCGTGCAGCTCGACAGTGTCGTGGTTCGCAATGCCGGTCGCAGACTCGTTTTGCCCGTACGGTGGCTGCCAGGCGACAAAGAGGCTACCCGGTTGGCAGGGCAATCGCAATGAACCATAAATATGAGCAATTGCTGACCGTGCTGGGCAGGCGGAAAATGTTGCCAGTCACGGTTGCCCAGGCGACCTGTCCTGAAAACCCGGAACAAATCATTCCCAAACTGTTGGAACTTGGGGTTTCTCCCGCCGCTTTGACCATTTCCCTTGCGGAAGTTTTTGATTACCCGATTTACGACCCGGCAAAACATGGGACGTTTTCCTGCCGGAACGAGGCGGCGGGTTGGGGCTACGCCAACGGAATTTTTTTTGTTGCTTCGCCGTTCAATATGGGCTTGCAACCGGTTGCCTTGCTGTCTGAAATGGACTGGAACGACCTGCGCAGTGTCGGACTGTTGCCGATCAGCGATACAACCATGACTTCCGGGCAACAGATTTACGGACAGGTGCGGGCAGAGGAAATCATTGACAGGTGGCTGCGCGACGCATTGGCAGCGGCGGCAACAGATATTCACATCACGCCACTGACGCCAAAGTATATTCGTGTGCGTATCCGTGTTGATGGCCAGCTACGTACGGTTGAGGAATTTGAAAGTGATGACCGGGACTGCAACTACGAATTCATTTCCAACGTTCTGCTACGCCTGGCGAACAGCCAGACCGGCAGTTTTGTGCATCCTGTGGATGGTCGTTTTGAAAGAGCGCCGGGAGAAAGAAAAGTTGAGGTCCGCCTGGCCATGCGCCCGGTGACCGTGGAAGGGGGGTTTTCACGTGCCTTTTATTTGCGTTTACTGTATTCAAACAAAAGTCTTGCGCCGGGTTCCCTGGCGACATTGGGTTTCCCGCAAAGCTTTCTGGACATCCTGGCCGTTACCAGGCGTTTGAATCAGGGGCTGGTTTTGATTACCGGACCAACGGGGTCCGGAAAAACCACCACGCTTTACACCAACCTGACGGAAATCATCAAAGATGACCCGTGGCGCTCCGTACAAACTCTGGAAGATCCGGTGGAACAAAACATTCGGGGTGCCGAACAGACACAAATCAGCAAACAGGCGGGCATGGATTTTCATACCGGACTAAAAGCACTCATGCGCAGTGACGTGGACGTGATACTGGTTGGCGAAATCCGGGATCCGGAAACCGCGCGACTCGCGATAAGGGCTAGTTATACCGGGCACCTGGTATTTGCCACTTTGCATGCTCAGAACGCGGTTTTTTCTGTCGAAAGGCTACAGGACTTTGGTATCAGCAGCAAAACCCTTTCTTCCGTGTTAAGCGTCGTCATCGCCCAAAGGCTGTTGCGCAAAGTATGTCCGTACTGCACCAGTTCATCGCCGTTTCGAGAACATCCCGAGCGGGAAAACTGCCAGGGCCTGTTGCGGCCGGAAGAGACAGTACAGCGCGCCAATTCAAAAGGCTGTGGTCATTGTGACTATGGTTACAGAGGGCGGCAGGTAGTGGCGGAAGTGCTGTGTTTGGACTCGGCATTGCTTGCTGCCATCGCCGGCGAAGCCAGTGCTTCGGAGTTAACGGAACAGGCAATGCGGCAAGGTTATCAAACGCTTTGGGATGGGGCTGCGGTACTGGTCAGGAGTGGCAAAACCACGCTTGATGAATGCCGGCGCAACCTGCCGCCGTACCATCTCTCAACCCATTGAAAGGAACCGTTTCAGGTTCAGGAGGAAAAATTATGTTGGTTCAGACAATGAGACCACGAGGAACGCAGGCACACAAACAACAGGGATTTTCCACCCTGGAAGTCCTGGTGGCTACTGTGATGATTTCGGTATTGGTGGCAGGAGGTATCTACTACGCAAATATCGGTGAAAAAATAAACGCTGTGGAGTTGGTGTCCATAAAAACTTCGGCTGTGGTTCGCTTTCCTGAAGCAATTACAACTTCGTACGCACTGAGAAATACCCTCGCCAACATCACCAAAACGCAACTCTCAGATACCGGTTCTGTGAGAGAGGACAAGCCGGTTCCGTGGACAGTGGTGACGCAGGGCAATGACGACCCGACCACTGTCAAATTGCTTTTTACACTGGATACTCAGGGACAGGCTGAGGCACTGGATACTTACTTGAGCGGTAACGCACAAACAACTTTGGTCAAAGCTTCTGAAGTGCAGGCCTGTAGCCCGAAATACTGTGTAGAGGTTGAATACGCCATTGATTGAAGCAGGTTTCTCAAATCATGTCTGACCACTCTTTCCCCGGCTTGAACCGCTGGCGGGTGACTTACTGGGATCAGCAAACCGTGCAGGTTCGCAAGGTTTTTGCCGAGAGTCGCAGTCAGGCACTGAAGCAATCCGGCATACCGAGGGATCGGGTGGTGAAGGTAAGCCGGTCTTTGCGGTTTTTCCGGCAGGACCTGGTGAAGCACAGCGCGAGCGCCACGAATGCGCAATTGCTTTTTTTGGTTCAGCTTTCAGCATTGTTGTCCAGTTACCGTAACCAAGGGATCAACGCCTTGGTACAGGCCAGCCCCGAGTTCAAGCGCGTTGCGGCAAGGCATCCCGACGCTTTGCGCGACGACCTGAATTTTAGTGTGAAGCTGGCTCACCTGGGTTTCCCGAGACCGGTCACTGCCATTGTCAGTGCTGGCGAAAAAACGGGTCGTGTCAAGGAGTGCGTTGATGAAGCGGTGAAGTATTTGAAAACGGAACTGGATGTTGCCCGCAATGCCTCTAAACACTTGGCGTTTAGTTTTTTGTTGTTTGGTCTGAGCGTGTTGGTTTTCTTTGCATTGCCTTTTTTTGTCGGTGAACCGTTGGCAGCGTTGCAGTCTCTTGATGAGGTCCATTTGTCAACGACCTGGGCAACAGATGTGCTTTTTGGAGTCAATCGGTTGTTGCGCCATCACCTGCTGTTTTTGATTGCCGCCATATTCTCCACGGCAGGTCTGGCCTGGTTTTTCCGGCTGCAAATACTGCGGGTTTACCCGTTCAATGTTTTCGAACGCTTTGCCAAGTGTTCCCGGTCCATCCGATTGTTGTTGGTTTGGCGCCCGTATCGCCTGACGGGTGTGCCGCTGGAGCAGGAAAGCGCGGTATTGAAAGCGGTACTGGGGGAAAACATTGGGGCGCATTTGTTGGCCGCCATGAAGCGAGGGGTCTCCCTTTACAAAGGACTTGACGAGAAGCATTTCAGTTTGTCTCTGGTTGCAGCGAGCAGTGAACTTGCCAATGCTGGTTCGGAAGATTTTGATCGTATCAGCGGAGTGCTCCTGGACTCCCTGAGCGAGGAAAAACGATTGATGTCGGAAAAACTTGCGGCGCTGTTGTATCTTGCGAGTTTGACACTCGCCGTCGGGACGATCATGTTGGTTGCATTTGGCCTGATTTATCCCATTCTCGGTGCCACAACGGCGGTTGGTTTGTGAACTTCGGTGGCAGACAGCTGAACGGAGATTCCACGATGGTGGGATACACGTTCGTAGAGTTGTTGTCGGTCATGGTTGTGGCGAGCGGCATGTTGACCATGATGCTCGTTGGCCTCGAGGGCCGGATGCAGGCGCTTTCCTGGAACAGCGCGGCCTTGCAGGGTCGTCATCTCGCTACCGGGGTTTCATTTGGCAGTCAGGATCCGGGTGCCACAATCATCCTTGCCCCTGGCGATATTGAAGTGACTACGCACCTTGACAGTGCCGGTTTGGGGGCGGTGCACTTCTCTGCGCCCACCGGGGTGTCGCCAGTCTGGGCTGTGCGAAACAAAGACCGGAATCTCACGGTATTTTCGCAGCCAGCAAGCATGACTGCTGCGCAGAATGAAAAGAAAATTCTTTATGAAGAATAAAAATCTTCCTGACCAGACTCAAACTTTGGGTTTTACGCTTCTGGAAGTCATGGCGGCTACGGTTTTACTGGCACTGCTGGCGGTTTTCTTTTACGCGCCGCAGGTTGCGTCGGATGCGCAACGCCTGCGCCGCATGCAGGCGGAAGTGACGGTTGAAGAAATGAACCGTATTGCTTACCTGTCTCAGCAGTGGGTGTTGAACAGAGACGGGCAGTGGCCCGGACAAAGCAGTGGCTGCACCTTGGCGATTACTGACCTGGCAAGCGTGGGTCTGTTTGATTTGTCTGCTGCCAAATCGCCTTTTTTTCGCGCCGGGTTGAAGAATTTTCCGCCAGATGCTCCGCTGTCGAGAGGCGAATACGGCCGCTACTACACCACCTGCGATGTGCAAACGTTTTCTGTGTCGCTCATGCTTGATGCAAAAAACGCGAAATGGGGGAACTACATTGCCAATCTGCTGACCGGTTCACGGCTGGGCCGCCACCAGGGAGGGGCAGTGGTTTCGGTGGTGGCTAGCTGGCCCCTTCCGGGAGCTATTCCCGCACTGGACGCGTATGTAAGAAAAGACGCTCCCATTTTTACCGGCGCCATGGGTTCCAACATTGACCTCGGCGAGCACGCCACTTTCAGTGCCAGCGACGTGGTCTTGCATAACGGGCACTCTCTGGGCAAGACCATCCACTACGGAGCACAGCTCTCTCCCGGGTCAACGGTTCCGGACACTGATTGTGCACCCGGCCTGGCGCCCCAGATACTGACGTCCTTCAACCACCTTCTGCATCGCAGCGGGAAATCGCTTCACCTTGCCGAAGCTACGGTGGTGAGACTTGCGGGCGGTTGGATCGTTGGCAGCAGAACTGTGGACTCTGACGGCATAATCGATTTGAACAACGACAACGTCAGGATCAATGTTTTTATTTACTGCAGTTAATTTTCATGGAGGAAATAATGCAAAAACCAGTGTTTATTTTTGTCGTGCTTGCGTTGCTTGCCACCAACGCCGAAGCTTTTGACCACGCACGTTGCCTGGCCAAGTCGCAGGCATCCCCATTCAACATGAGTGAAAAGGACGCTCTGGCGGCCTGTGACGCGAAAAACCGGCCTGCCGGAAAAGGAAAAACCAGCAATGTGCTGTACTCTCTTGACCCTCCGGAAAACACCTACAGTGCTAAAGCTTTTGTCAAGAGTTTTAACAAGTATCTCGACCAAGGAAATATTCGCACAACGATATGCTACGATGGTTGCCGAGTAGCCCGCTTTACTATTCAAACCCCGCGGTGTTCTGGTTCCAGCTCTTGGTGCCGGTCAATGGTGACCAAGACGATTCTTACGCCTTTGCCTAATTGCCCCTCAGGTTATCAACTGGTGCCGAATGCGCTAGGGGATCTCACTCTGGCACATTCCAGCCGGCTTCATGGTCCCCACGGCAGGATTCGCACTGGTTTGTGTCGAAAAAACTGAGGTCGACTGTTCGGTACTGAGCCTCCCCGACAAAAATCGATTTTTGTGGGCAACCCCCGGGAACCCCCGTCTCATGTCCCAAGGAAAATTGGGCTTGTTGAGAGGGTACGTCGCGACCGGAAAACCGGCAGTTGGAAACCAACATTCCCACTTTGCTCCTTCCCGGTTGCTTCAGTGACGGTGTCAATGGCAAGACGAGGCGGGTTTCGCTGAAATGATTTTCAGTGGTATCTGCTGTAAACCCGCTCAATTAGGGCGCGGTAGTGCTCAAAAATTTTTGCCCGTTTCAGTTTTATGGTCCCCACGGCAGGATTCGCACTGGTTTGTGTCGAAAAAACCAAGGTCGGCTGTTCGGCACTGAGCCTCCCCGACAAAAATCGATTTTTGTGGGCAACCCCCGGGAACCCCCGTCTCATGTCCCAAGGAAAATTGGGCTTGTTGAGAGGGCACGTCGCGACCGGAAAACCGGCAGTTGGAAACCAACATTCCCACTTTGCTCCTTCCCGGTTGCTTCAGTGACGGTGTCAATGGCAAGATGAGGCGGGTTTCGCTGAAATGATTTTCAGTGGTATCTGCTGTAAACCCGCTCAATTAGGGCGCGGTAGTGCTCAAAAATTTTTGCCCGTTTCAGTTTCATGGTGGGTGTCAACAAGCCGTTCTCCACGGTCCAGGGCAGCCGTTCCAGAATCACATCTCTGATGGTGGCGTGTGAGGAATACTGCTCCGACAATCTGGTGAAGCGCTTTTTTATTGCCTTGCGTAATTTTGGGTGCTGCAACAGTTCCAGATGTTTCGGGTGAATTTCCAGAAGCTTCAACTCTTTGGTGAGTTCCGCTTCGACGACAACCGCCAAAGCGACTAAAAATGGCCGTCCTTCGCCATATACCATGACTTGCGACACCAAGGGATCGGTGTGAAGTTTTTCTTCCACGGTTCCCGGGGGAATGTTTTCGCCATTACTCATGACGATGATTTCCTTGAGCCTGCCGACAATGGATATTCTTCCATCGGCGGAAATCTTTGCTTGGTCGCCGGTGTGCAGCCAGCCTTGCTGATCCAGCACTTTGGCAGTCGCCTCGCGGTTGTTCCAATATCCCTGCATGACGGAGGGGCCGCTGACCAGCAACTCCTGGTTTTTGCCGATCTGGACTTTGACTCCCGGAATGGTTTTGCCGATGCTGCCCGGCATCGTATCCCCGGGGCGGTTGAGAGTGACCACCGGGCTACTTTCAGTGAGTCCATAGCCTTGGCAAACCATGAAGCCCAAGGCAAGCAGTTTTTTTTCAGTTTCCGGAAATAAAGGCGCGCCGCCACTGATTGCCATATGCAGGCGCCCTCCCAGTCCGGCGCGGACTTTTCTGGCAAACAGGCGGTCAAGCAGCGGCCATAACAGTACTGCTGTCAGTCTTGAAGTGCCGGGCTCGCGTATCCGATAACAGCAGTTCAGCAACCATTCTGAAAAGCCGCCTTTGCGCTTTACCGTCGTTTCAACTTGGGCAAGAAACTGTTCATAAATTCTGGGTACCGACACCAGCATGGTCGGTTTGAAATGTTGCAGGTCAGCGCTGAGGTTCGAAATGGAGCGGGCAAACGCCACCTGGGCACCAACGTACAGTGTCAGGTAGTAGCCGGCGGTCCTTTCAAAGGAGTGTGAAAGTGGCAAAAAAGAAAGCAGTAGGTTATTGCTGCTCATTTTAATTGCCACAGCCGTGGCACAGGTATTGGCAAGGATGTTGCGATGTGAAAGCATCACTCCTTTTGGCATGCCTGTCGTTCCTGAGGTGTAAATGATGGTTGCCAGGTGGTCCGGCCTGCCTGCCACGGCCGGCTTCAACATTTCCGCTGTTTCAGGTAACCAGGAGGCCAATTCGGCGACCCGCCGGTCTAGAACTACAGTTTGCGAGACACTTTTTTTGTTGCGCAGGTACAGCACTTTTTCCAAAGTGGGCAGGCTTTGCGGCGAGGGCAGCAGTGCCAGAGTGTGACGCAGCTCAGGCAACAGCAACAGACGGGCACCAGAATCAGTGACAATGTGTGACCAGTTGGCGATGCTGTCATCGTGAAACAATGGCACCAACACTAGGCCGGCGGCCAGAGCTGCTTGGTCAAAAGCAATCCATTCGACGCTGTTGCGCAAAGCAATGGCAACCCGGGTTCCGGGTGGGAAGCCTTGCCGGTCAAAAGCATTTTTCCATTGTGCTGTCCGGGTGGCGACTTCCCGCCAGGTCCACGCCTCCCATTGGTGTTTGTCTTCCTGCCATTGCCAGTAAGCAATGCGGTCGGGCGTTTTTTCAACCCGAGCTGCAAACAGTGTCTGGAGCGTATCTTGTTCCCAGTTTACTTCTACCTGCCGATTTTCCGCTTCCATGTCGGGCAATTCTATTCCAACTCCGAGCTGGCGTTCCTGAACAAACGGCGCAGAAAAACGATCTTTTCTGGCATCGTCACAATTGGGTCTGCCGAATCGTTCAGAGAGGAGAAGAAGACCTGTCTATCAATTCAGAGTCGAAGAGTTCGCTCTGGAAGTCCTGATTTATCTGCTGATTTTGCCGGTCCGACTCCAAACTGAAGGGAACAGGTCTGCCTGCGACCCGAACAAGGCTTCCCCCTCCCCACTCTCGGGAGGCCCCTATTTTTCCGCTTCCATGTCGGGCAATTCTATTCCAACTCCGAGCTGGCGTTCCTGAACAAACGGCGCAGAAAAACGATCTTTTCTGGCATCGTCACAATTGGGTCTGCCGAATTGTTCAGAGAGGAGAAGAAGACCTGTCTATCAATTCAGAGTCGAAGAGTTCGCTCTGGAAGTCCTGATTTATCTGCTGATTTTGCCCGGTCCGACTCCAAACTGAAGGGAACAGGTCTGCCTGCAACACGAACAAGGCTTCCCCTTTCCCCACTCTCGGGAGGCCCCTATTTTTCCGCTTCCATGTCGGGTAATTTTATTCCAACTCCGATCTGGCGTTCCTGAACAAACGGCGCAGAAAAACGATCTTTTCTGGCATCGTCACAATTGGGTCTGCGAATTGTTCAGAGAGGAGAAGAAGACCTGTCTATCAATTCAGAGTCGAAGAGTTCGCTCTGGAAGTCCTGATTTATCTGCTGATTTTTGCCGGCCGGCCTGACTCCAACCTGAAGGGAATAGGCCTGCCTATGACCCGAACAAGGCTTCCCCCTCCCCACTCTCGGGAGGCCCCTATTTTTCCGCTTCCATGTCGGGTAATTTTATTCCAACTCTGAGCTGGCGTTCCTGAACAAACGGCGCAGAAAAACGATCTTTTCTGGCATCGTCACAATTGGGTCTGCCGAATCGTTCAGAGAGGAGAAGAAGACCTGTCTATCAATTCAGAGTCGAAGAGTTCGCTCTGGAAGTCCTGATTTATCTGCTGATTTTGCCGGCCGGCCTGACTCCAACCTGAAGGGAACAGGCCTGCCTGCGACCCGAACAAGGCTTCCCCCTCCCCACTCTCGGGAGGCCCCTATTTTTCCGCTTCCATGTCGGGTAATTTTATTCCAACTCTGAGCTGGCGTTCCTGAACAAACGGTGCAGAAAAACGATCTTTTCTGGCATCGTCACAATTGGGTCTGCCGAATTGTTCAGAGAGGAGAAGAAGACCTGTCTATCAATTCAGAGTCGAAGAGTTCGCTCTGGAAGTCCTGATTTATCTGCTGATTTTGCCGGCCGGCCTGACTCCAAACTGAAGGGAACAGGTCTGCCCGTGACCCGAACAAGGCTTCCCCCTCCCCACTCTCAGGAGGCCTTTGTGTTGAATTTTGTATAGATGAAAGTTTTTGTGATTGACATAGAAGTAGAAATGATGTAAGAATCACTGGATATTTTGTATTTATTATGAATAAATAAATGGAGAAAATGTCCTGCAACCTTCGGTTTGGAGATGCCTTTCGAGGCATCAACAGGTACCGCGTTGATGCTCGTGGCAGGTTGACTGTGCCGCCGAAGTTCCGCGAGATCATTGAGACCCAACACGATGGGAAGCTCTTTATCACCATGGACCTCAAAGGCTTGGCGGTCTGTGTTCATCCATACGGGTTTGCCGAAGAAATTTATGAAAAAGCCCAGAAGCTTTCAGCTCATGAAAACAAAGTGGCCAGAGCAATCCGTGAATTTATCCTGCCGGGTGAGGAATGCGAACCGGACGCACAGGGCAGACTCTTGATTCCCCAGATTCTACGTGAATCCGCTGGCATTGCCGTGAGCAAGGATGCTGTGGTGGTGGGCAAAGGGAGCAGGTTTGATGTCTGGAATGCAGAAAAATGGCAACAACAAAGAGAACTGTGGAAGGAAGAAACATCTGCGGCCCAGCCTGAAGATTTCAAAGCAGTACTGACCGTGTTGGGAAGGTTGGATCTGTGAATGTTTGCGGCAACGTATTTTGTGTTGCCCAAGCAGGCTTGCAGGCTGTTCGCCGGAGTCGGGAGATTCTTTGTGTCCGAGGTCATTGAGGATGCGGATTTTCATTGTCCGGTAATGGGGAAGGAGTTATTGGAGGCCCTGCAGATAAAACCGGATGGCTGTTACCTGGACGCGACGTATGGGCGCGGCGGGCACAGCCAGGCGGTTTTGGAACGACTGGGGACCAGCGGTCGCCTTTTAGCTTTTGACAAAGATCCACAGGCCTGTCAGCACGCCCAAAAGCGTTTTGGTGGCGATGCACGGTTTGAAGCCCAGCAGGCTTCTTTTGCCTGCATAGCAGAACTTGTAGCCGACGGTCCTCGTTTTGACGGTGCGTTTTTCGACTTGGGGGTATCGACCCCGCAACTGAACGACGCGCAAAGAGGTTTCAGTTTTCAAAAAAACGGCCCCCTGGATATGCGCATGGATTGCTCCCGGGGCTATCCGGTTTCCGAATGGTTGGCAGGGGCTTCATCCGCAGAAATCAGCAGGGTGCTACGGCAATATGGGGAGGAACCTCGGGCTCGGCAGATCGCGCGGGCCATCAAACGTGGTCCGCCTCCCAGGACCACGCTTGGTCTGGCAAAACTGCTTGCAAAAGTGGCACAAGGTTCGGCAATGAAAAAGCACCCTGCAACACGGGTTTTTTTGGCGTTGCGCATGTTCATAAACCGGGAACTTGAGGACCTTCAAGAAGCCCTGGAAGCGGTACTGTATCTTTTGAAAACCGGTGGCAAGTTGGTGGTGATCGCTTTTCATTCGTTGGAAGACCGCATTGTCAAAGAGTTTCTGCGGACACATGGCACACGTTTCAATCCCGGTCATCGCAATGTTGCTACGAAAAAAGCTTCAGCAAACCCTGCTAATAAAACCTTGCAATGGGACGGCAGGTGCCTGTTTGCAAGCCATGAAGAAGTAGCGGCGAATCCCCGTGCACGTAGCGCACGTTTGCGCGTGGCAGAAAAAGTATTGCAGGTTCGTGGCGGGTAGGCGGTCGCAGACATCACCGACACTCTTTCTCCGCTGGTGGTCGGGAATTGTTTTATTGCTTTTTCTGTTTCTCATGCTGTCTCAAGTCTTGGTGAAGCATAAGTATCGACTGTTGCAAGGTGAATTGCAGGTGGCAATGGCTCAACACAATCGGCTGGTGCACGACCATCAACAGTATTTGCTGGAACGCCAGGTCCAAATGGGCAGCGATCTAATAGAGCGGCGGGCAAGAGTGGAGCTGGGCATGCAAACCCCGAGCAAGCTCACGACAATGAAGTTGCCGCTACAAAATGTTGTGCAAACCAGGGCGCGCGATGGGACCTGACGGCATTCCACGTTCTTGGCGACACATTTTTGTGTTGTGCCTGTTTGCGATTGCCAGCTTGGGGGTGCTTGTGCGAGTCCTGTTTTTGCAACAGTTTTCCGGTGACAGGCTGTTAGCGCAGGGGGAACAGCTGTATCAGCGCACGGTTGCCGTTCCTGCCATGCGCGGCAAGATTCTGGACCGGAATGGCAAGCTGCTTGCCATCAGTGTGCCGGTTGTGGACGTCTATGTGGATACAGCGCTGTTTGATTTTTCGGATGACAGTTACAAAAAGCTCGCCGGGGCATTTGAGATTTCAGTCAACTCCTTGAAAAAGCGATTGCAATCCCGTGCGAACAAAGGTTCCTTGTCTGTGAAAATAGATTTGCTTCCAAATCAGGGCCTAAGTTTGAAAACCTTGAAAGTCCCCGGTATTTATTTGAGCAGCAGGAGCGAGCGCTATTACCCGCTGATGGAGGTGGCAGCGCATGTGACCGGCTACACGGAAAGAAATGGTGGCGGAATTGAAGGGCTTGAAAAGTCCTTTGATCGAGACCTGAAAGGGCGTTCAGGCAGGCGTGTGGTCTGGCGAGATATTCACGGGCGCGTGATGGATGAATTGGACAAGGCGGAAACCCGTGCCGCGAAACCGGGTCAGGACGTGGTTTTAAGCATTGACACCCGGATTCAACACCGTGTCTACCGCGCGCTTGGAAAGGCTCTGAAGCGACATGGTGCCCATTCAGGTTCCGCGGTGGTACTGGATTCCAGAACTGGTGAAGTATTGGCGATGGTCAATCTGCCTGCCTACAACCCTAACCACCACCGCTACGCCTTACCCAACAGGGTACGCAACAGTGCGCTGATCGATACCCACGAGCCGGGTTCGACGATCAAGCCTTTCGTTATGGCGGCTTTGCTGGAGGGAGGTTATGCCACACCCGAAAGCATTGTGGACACGTCGCCGGGGTATCGAAAAATTGGCGACTTCATGATCAGGGACGCACGCAATTTCGGGCAATTAAAACTCGCCACAGTCATTTCCAAGTCCAGCAATGTTGGCATCAGCCGCTTCGCGGAAAGATTGCCAGAGAAAACGCTCAGGGCGGTTTTCAGCCGGGTGGGACTGGGACAAATGCCTGGTACCGGCTTTCCCGGAGAAAGCATGGGGAGACTGCCGAACCTTGGTAAAAGCACGAGCGTGTATTTTATTGCGACTTCCTACGGTTATGGTCTGTCCTCTTCCCTGTTGCAATTGGCGCATGCTTATACGGTGTTCGCCAACGACGGCTGGCAGCCATACCTTACTTTGTTGAAAAGCGAGGCTGGTGCCGGTCGACGTGAGATTTTTGAACCGGAAGTGGCGCGTCAGGTCAGGGCGGTTTTGCGTGATGTGGTGATTGCCGGTGGCACTGGGGAAAAAGCGCGTCTCAGCGGCTATTCTGTAGCTGGAAAGACCGGGACCACTCGTGTCCACAAGCGAGGAGAATACCGGCAGGGAGAATTTAATTCCACTTTCGTTGGATTTGCCCCGGCTGTTCAATCACGATTGCTGGTGGCGGTGATGATTCGCGAGCCGGATAAAAAAGCATATTTTGGTGGTGAAGTGGCGGCCCCGGTTTTCTCTGAAATCATGGAACAGGCTTTGCGGCTTCGCGGAGTTCCGGAAGATCTGCCGACTGATGATCGGGAAAGACCTTCGCTCGCCGGGATTGTGAATGCTGGCTGAGCATAGCTTGGATTTCCTGTTGACCGGCATTGTCGATGTGGGTGAATCGTATGCGAAAACGTTGGTACAAGGTCTCTCCACTGATTCTCGTCGCCTGCGTAAAGGTGATGTGTTTTTTGCCTGTCGTGGTGAGGCTTTTCACGGGTTGCAATTTGCTGAGGAAGCAGTCGAAAAAGGCGCCAGTTGCGTGTTGTGGGAACCTCCGGCAGGTCTCTACGACATGCCTGTCGGGGTCCCCGTCCTGGCGGTCCCGGGACTGCGTACGCAAATTGGGGTAATCGCTGACCGATTTTATGATCGTCCGTCACGGGACATTCCCGTCGTGGCGGTAACCGGAACCGATGGCAAGACTTCCGTGAGTCATTTCCTGGCAGAACTTCTGGAGCATCTTGGTAGGCATTGCGGCCTGATAGGCACGCTTGGCAGTGGTTTCGTCGAGGCACTGGAAAGCACTGGGATGACCACGCCGGATGCGGTTTTCCTGCACCGTCGTATCCGGGAACTGCGTGATTCTGGTGCCGTTTTCATAGTGATTGAAGCTTCGTCGCATGGTCTTGCACAACACCGGCTCGCCGGGCTGGCAATCAATGTCGCAGTGTTGACAAACTTGGGACACGATCACTTGGACTATCACGGTTCGCGCGCGGCGTACGTTGACGCCAAGCGTTCCCTGTTTGAAAGTGCCGGTTTGGAAACAGCAGTGGTGAACGCCGATGATGCTTTTGGCAGGGAACTGGCGGAGCGTTGCCAGTCGCATTGCCAAGTGCTTCGTTATTCGGCGATGGGAGCTGGCAACGCTGAAGTATGGGCGGAAAAAATTGTCGCCGACGGTCGTGGTCTGCGTTTCACCATACGCCACGGTGAACAAAGCGCCCCATTGCATAGCGTGTTGCTGGGAAAATTCAACGTGCTGAATCTGTTGGCCGTTTTGAGTGTTCTGCTGGCGACCGGCGAGGCGCAGCTTGACGAGCTTGCGGCTTTGGCAAAAAAGATTCAGCCGGCTACAGGTCGTATGCAACGTTTTTCAGTGGTAGGTACTCCTGTCGTGGTCCTCGATTATGCACACACTCCACAGGCTTTGAACGAAGCGCTGTCGAGTTGCCGGGAAATGACGACCGAAAAACTGCATTGTGTTTTTGGTTGTGGTGGCGAACGCGACCGGACCAAGCGACCGTTGATGGGTGCCATTGCTTCGCGTCTGGCTGATTCGGTCGTGTTGACTGATGACAATCCGCGCCGAGAGAATCCGGAAAGAATTTTGCAGGAAATTTTGGCAGGGGCTGAAAAAACGCGACAGTTCGAAATCATTCACGACCGCCGCACGGCAATCAGACAGGTTTTAAGTTCCGCTTCAGTTCGTGATTGCGTGCTGGTTGCTGGTAAGGGGCACGAAGCCTTTCAGGAAAACGCTTCGGGCAAGCAGTTTTTTTCGGACGCCGCAGTGATTTCGGAATGGTTGTATGCGCGCCGGGAAAAATTGGGATGCACGGCTTGAGCCTGGAGGGGATCAATGCGGTCTGCGACGGGGTTATGTCGGGCGCAAACTGTTTTCCGGATCGGGTCAGCATCGACAGCAGGACCATACAGAAAGGGGAATTGTTTGTGGCTCTGAAGGGCCCGAATTTTGATGGTCATGACTACTTGGCAGCTTGTGCCGCCAGGGGAGGCTGTGCCGCCATAGTCAGCCGTCCCTGTCGAGTCGATTTGCCGACGATTTTAGTGCCCGACACCTTATCTGCCTTGGGAAAACTGGCCGCGGCATGGCGTGCGCGTTTTGCTTTGGAAGTTCTTGCCTTGGCTGGCAGCAATGGCAAAACGACGACCAAAGAAATGCTGGCTTCCATATTGCGTGTTCTGGGAAATGTTTTGGTCACCCGCGGAAATTTCAATAACCATATTGGAGTCCCTTTGACGCTGTTGCGCTTGCGTGAAAAACACCGCTTTGCAGTGATTGAAATGGGAGCCAGCAGGCGGGGTGACATTCGCGAGCTGTGTGCCTTGACAAAGCCCAGTGTGAGTCTGGTTACCAATGCGGCGCCGGCGCACTTGGTTGAATTCGGCACTTTGGAAGGTGTGGCAGCCGGCAAGGGCGAGATTTTTGAAAATTTGCCCGGCAACGGTGTCGGTGTAGTCAATCGTGACGATCGTTTCTATTTTCTTTGGCAAAGGTTGCTGGGCGGGCGACGCCAAGTCACTTTTTCGACGCATCAGGCGGCTGAAGTCAGGGCGGATACGAAAGCGTTCCGGGAAACCGGAAACTTTTATTTGACAATCGGAAAGCAAAAACGTGTGGTCCGTCTGCAACTGAAAGGAAATCACAACGTGCAAAACGCCTTGGCGGCATCCGCGGTTGGACACGCAGTGGGGGCGGGTATCGATGCGATTGTTCAAGGATTGGAAGCGACTGCCCCACTGCCTGGGCGCCTGTTTTTTCTTTCTGGCCCACAGGGAATGCGACTGATAGACGACAGCTACAATGCCAATCCGGGTTCTCTGCTTGCAGGTCTGCAGGTTCTCAGTGAGTGCGAGGGGGAGCATTGGCTGGCACTGGCAGACATGGCGGAGCTTGGTGATGCTGCGGTTCACTGGCACGTGCAGGCCGGTCGCGAAGCGAAACGACACCAGGTAACCCGTCTGTTCGCCTGTGGCCGCCATGCGCAAAAGGCCGCTGACAGCTTCGGACATAGAGGCGAGTGTTTTGGATCCTTTGCCGCCATGTCCAAAGCGGTGAAAGCATTGGCACATCCGCGCGTCACTTTGTTGGTGAAAGGATCACGCAGCGCCCACGCCGAAAAACTGATCGCTGCGCTGACTGGGGGAGGGACTGAGGGATGCTGATGGTCCTGGCCGACTACCTTGCCCAGTTTCACAGTGGTTTTCATGTCTTTCAGTACATTACCTTGCGTGCTGTCCTGAGCGTCCTGACTGCTTTGTCACTGAGTTTTGTTTTTGGCCCCAAGTTGATCGCTTCGTTGAACCGGCGAAAAGCCGGGCAAAACATCCGCCTTGATGGGCCGGTAAGCCACCACTACAAACAAGGCGTGCCGACCATGGGGGGTGGATTGATTATTTTTGCTGTCTTGCTCAGTACTTTCCTGTGGGCGGATTTGAATAATCGCTACGTGCTGATTGTGCTTTTATCCATGTTGGCTTTCGCTGTGATTGGCGGGGTGGATGACATCATTAAATTGCGCACCGGGCAAAGCCAGGGTTTGCGCGCCAGAGACAAATTGGCGGCGCAGGCAGGTGCCGGAATAATCGTGACCCTGTTGATTTTTACCACGGCAGAATCGCCAGTGGAAACTCAGTTGATCGTGCCTTTTTTCAAAGACTTTGTGTTCGCCATGGGCGGCTACTTTCTGGTGTTGGCTTTTCTGGTGATCGTGGGGTCCAGCAATGCCATGAACCTCAGTGACGGTCTGGATGGCCTTGCCATCATGCCGACTGTGATGATTGCCGGTGGACTGGCGGTGTTCGCTTATGCCAGTGGTCATGTCGCTTTCTCTGAATATCTGGGGATCCCAAACCTGCCATTGGCCGGAGAATTGACGATTTTCTGTGGTGCCATTATCGGTTCCGGCCTGGGGTTTTTATGGTTTAACGCCTACCCGGCACAAATGTTCATGGGTGACCTGGGGGCCTTGGCGTTGGGGGCGGCATTGGGGACGATTGCCGTGCTGGTCCGCCAGGAAATTGTTTTTTTGATCATGGGTGGTGTGCTGGTGGCGGAAACGCTATCTGTCGTTGTGCAAGTGCTTTATTTCAAACTGACCGGGAGGCGGGTGTTTCTGATGGCTCCTCTACATCATCACCTGGAGTTGCTCGGCTGGCCCGAACCACGTGTCATCGTACGTTTTTGGATCATCACACTGATCCTGGTGTTGATAGGGCTTTCTACTTTGAAAATCCGCTGAGCAGAGATGGTAGGAAACAGCCATTATTCAGTGATTGTCGGGCTTGGCAAAACCGGCCTCTCGGTCGCGCGCTACCTGTTGCGCAATGACAGAAACTTTGTGGTCATGGACAGCCGTTCCAGCCCTCCTGAACGGGAGGCTTTGAAGCGGTATGCCCCGCAGCTAAAAGTTGGTCCCCTGGATGAGCGGGTGTTGTGTGACTCCGATGAAATCATTTTAAGTCCCGGTGTGCCACTGGCGCACCCTGCGATTGCCAGAGCTTTGCATTCCGGAGTGCCGGTTATCGGGGATGTGGAAATTTTTGCACGTACCGTAAATGCCGGGCAAAAAATCGCCGCCATCACCGGCACAAATGGCAAAAGCACGGTTTCTCATTTGCTGAACAACATGGCAAGAAGTTGCGGATTGAAAGTCGCGCTCGGAGGCAATGTCGGAACTCCCGTTCTGGATTTGCTTGCCATGCCCAGTCCGGGGCTGTTTGTTTTGGAACTGTCCAGTTTTCAATTGGAAACCACGCATTCTTTGCGTGCCACAGTGGCGGCGATCTTGAATGTCGCTGAAGATCATCTTGATCGGCACCAGAATCTGGATGCCTACGCAAATGTCAAAGCGCGCATTCTCAATGGTTGTGCGGCGGTGGTAATCGGTCGTGATTGCGTAGAACAATTTGTGTCGTGCCTGCCGAAAAAAACGGTGACTTTTGGTGAGGATGAGCCGGACGGGGAGCATTTTGGTTTGCTGAAAACAGCTTGTGACTGGGAAATCTTCCGGGGGAAAACGTGTCTGACTGCGGGCTCCAGCCTCACCGGCCTGCCGGGAATGGATGGTTTGCAGAACGCGCAGGCAGCACTGGCGCTTGGGGAGACACTTGGATTCCCTTACCCGTGCATGCTGAAAGCCCTTGCGACTTTCCAGGGTTTGCCACACCGTTTTCGCGAAATTGGAACTTTGCGTGGTGCGACCTGGATTGACGATTCCAAGGCCACCAATGTCGCTGCTGCCATTGCCGCTTTGCGACGCACGAAGGGTCACTGTGTATGGATTGCGGGTGGTGTCGGCAAAGGAGCTGATTTTGCCCCCCTTGCCGCAGCGGCAAAGCAGTGGGCGCACAGTGCCTTGTTGTTCGGTCGCGATGCGCAACAAATCGCAAAAGCGATAGGCGATGCGATACCGGTCTATCTCTGTGACGATTTGGACGCAGCCGTCGCACGTGCTGCGAGGCTTGCGCGGGAGGGGGATTGCGTGTTGCTGGCCCCCGGGTGTGCCAGCATGGATATGTTTGAAAACTATGCCGATCGCGGGCGCTGTTTTGCAAAAGCTTTCGAATCCATGTGCCAGGAACATTTTGCCAGGAATGAAAATGATGCAGCTTGAAAGGGATTCATTTGTATTGGATTTGCCACTACTGTGGACGACCGCGATTTTGCTGATTTTTGGGTTGGTCATGGTCCTTTCCACGACAATGTATCCATCGGAAATCGCTTCCAATAACGTTTGGACTCTGTTTGCCCGGCATCTGATGTTTTTGGGCATTGCCTTGTTGTTATCCGTCTTGGTGTTTTACTTGGCTGCGCGCAGGGATGTTTTTACTTTGTTGCTGGAGAACAACACCTTGTTTCTGGTCCTCTGTTTCGGGTTGCTGATCCTGACCTTGAGTTCCTACTTCGGGCATGAAGTAAACGGTAGCAGACGTTGGCTGGCTTTTGGTTTTTTTTCCGTACAGCCGAGCGAGATTTTAAAGTTGGTGTTGGTTATTTACCTGACCCGTCACCTGGCCGCAAAAAATCAGGATTATCGAACCAGCATGTCTGCCATGGTGTTATTGCTTGCCCCTCTGGCTGTCTCGGCACTTCTTTTGGTATCGCAACCAGATTACGGAAGTATCGTGGTGTTGTTTGCTGTGGCTTTGGGAATGTTGTTTATTGCCGGCACCAATCTGTTGAGGCTGAGTTCCATTGCGGGACTGATCGCAACGGCTTTGGGACTTTTGCTGGTGGTGTCTGATTATCGTGTCGAACGCGTTTTAATTTTTCTGGATCCTTGGCAGGACCAATTGGGTGCCGGCTATCAGTTGACCCAGTCACTGATTGCTGTGGGCAGCGGTTCGTGGTTTGGGGTTGGTTTGGGAGGCGGTATGCAGAAACTGGGCTTTCTGCCCCAGGTACATACCGATTTTGTGTTTCCAGTCATTGCTGAGGAATTGGGTTTCATTGGGGTGCTGACCGTCGTAGTGCTTTTTTTCCTGTTGGTGACACGTTGTTTTCAAATTGCTCGCCGGGCGGAAAAAGTGAAATTTGCGACAGGAGGGTTCTTTTGTTACGGCATCGGGATCTGGTTGGGGTTGCAGGCTTTCATCAATATGGCAATGACGGTGGGCATTCTCCCCACGAAAGGAATTACTTTGCCTCTGTTCAGCTTTGGCGGCAGCAGCATGGTGGTGACCGGGATTTCATTGGCACTGGTGCAATGGGTACATCATGAAACGTGCCGGCGCGGCACTGTCATGGCTCCCTATCGAGCGAGGTGAGATCATGATGAGGAAAGCAGGAAAGCCGGTGGTGGTGATGATGGGCGGAGGAACCGGCGGTCATGTTTTTACCGGGCTGGCTGTCGCTGAGCATTTGCGTGCCCAACAAGTGGAAGTGATCTGGTGGGGCACCGGCAAGGGGCTGGAATCGCAAATTGTCCCGGCGGCGGGTTTCGCACTGCATATTTTACCAGCCGCCGGCGTTCGGGGGAAAAAGCCAGGAGTCGTCCTAAAAGCTTGTTTTTCTTTATTGCTGGCTTTTTTCAAGGCACTTCGCATGCTTCTTGAACGGCGGCCAGATGTTGTCGTCGGCATGGGCGGCTATGCTGCCGTGCCGGGTGCGCTTGCCGCTGTGCTGTGCCGGGTGCCTTTGCTAATCCACGAACAAAACATGGTCCCCGGCCTGGCAAGCCGGATCCTTGCGCCATTCAGCAGAACGGTTTTAACCGGTTTTCCGACCAGGCTGCGTGGTGCACGTGCGCGTTGGGTGGGGGTTCCCGTTCGCAAGGAAATCCTGTGCTCATCTGCCTTTCGGATACTGCCACGAAGCAGCGCCGCACCACTGCGTATATTGGTCATGGGCGGCAGCCAGGGGACAAAAGTGTTCAACCGGGTCGTGCCGGAAGCAGTTGCTTCGATTGCCGCCAAGCATCGACCTCAGGTGTTGATGCAAACCGGAGTGGCCGGGCAGGAAGCGGTCAGGGAACGTGCCCGTGAATTAAACGTGAAACTGAAGCCCATTGCTTTCATCAAAGATATGGCTGCCGTATATGCTTGGGCGGACTTGTTGTTATGTCGGGCAGGGGCTTCCACCATTGCGGAAATCAGCGCGGTGGGGATTGCTTCAGTGTTGGTTCCCCATCCTTATGTTGTGGATGACCACCAGAGAAAAAATGCACGTTATCTGGTATCCCGTGGTGCGGCAGTGCTTTTACCCCAGAAGCGCCTGACCGTGGCAACTCTGGCTGAAATTATCCTGTTTTTTCATTTTGATCGCGAGAAATTAGCGCGTACGGCGGCACAGGCACGTGCCCTGGCCTGCCCACGCGCCGCTGTGGAAATTTCCACAGCGGTGCGGAGATTGATCCGGTCATGAAGTTTGGTTTGCAATCGCGGCCGGTTCGCGAACTTGGACCAGTGCATTTTGTCGGCATCGGCGGCGTGGGAATGAGCGGTATTGCTGAAATCATGGTGAAACTGGGCTGGCAGGTACAAGGTTCCGACCTTGTCGAAAGTACCGCTACCCGTCGTTTACGCATGTTGCAGGTCAAAGTGTTTATCGGACATCGGGCAGAAAATATGATTGGTTGTGCAGTGCTGGTGATTTCTTCTGCGGTACCCGGCACGAATGTGGAAATACGGGAAGCGCAAAAGCGACGCGTGCCGATCATCAAACGTGCGGAAATGCTGGCTGAAATTATGCGTTTGCGTTTTGGCATTGCGGTTGCTGGAACCCATGGAAAAACCACCACGACCAGCCTGATATCAGCGGTCCTTTATGAGGTCGGCTTGGACCCCACTTACGTGACAGGGGGGCGAATTGAACATCTTGGTACCAACGCCAGTATTGGTGAAAGCCAGTATCTGGTAGTGGAGGCAGATGAAAGCGATGCGTCTTTTTTGCACCTGTACCCGATGATTTCCGTGGTCACCAATATAGACGACGATCACCTGGATCATTATGAAAACGATCCGGATCGACTGCATGGTGCATTTGAGGTTTTTTTGAACAACCTTCCTTTTTATGGGATGGCGGCCATCTGCGGCGACGACAAAGGCTTGGTGGCATTGAAAAATCGTGTTGCCCGGCGTTTTGTGACTTACGGCTTTAATGCCGGCAACGATTTGTGTGCCCGCCGGGTCGTTCCTTGCGGAACGCGTATGCAGTGCCTTGTCGATTTGCCATGGCGCGACAGTTCCCTGAAATTATCGTTGAACTTCCCCGGAGCCCACAATGTTCTAAATGCCTTGGCGACGTTTGCGACTTGCCATGAGCTCGAAGTTTCAGATAACGACATCGTTGGCGTGCTGGAAACTTTTCAGGGAATCTCCCGTCGTTTTCAGAGATACGGAAAATTTTTTTATGCCGGCAGGCAAGGTGAACTGGTCGATGACTATGCCCATCATCCGACTGAAATTGTTGCGACATTGGAGGCAGCAAGGGGGGTTTGGCCTGATCGACGGATCGTCTTGATTTTTCAGCCGCACCGTTATACGCGCACTGCCTTGCTGTTCGATAAATTTGTTGAAGTGCTGGCGAAAGTTGATGCACTGTTGTTGATGCCAGTGTACCCGGCGGGAGAAGAACCTCTGGCAGGGGCGGACAGCGTAGCGTTGCAACGGAGCCTGCGGGAGAACGGGTTTTCGCAAACACTACTGGTTGATACCGTCGAAGAAGTCCCGCAAGCGTTGTACGGCATGCTTCAGGATGGTGACATCGTGTTGACGATGGGGGCAGGCACGGTTGCGCAGCTGCCGCGCAGAATCGTGGCAGGAGACGGAGCGGAAGTATGACTCGGATGTCTGGTGCTGATTGCCTGTTGCGGGGCAGGATGTACTACAACCGCGATTTGTCCGGACTCGGCACTTGGCGGGTCGGAGGTCTCGGCGAACGGTTTCTTTGCCCCAGTGATGTCGAAGACCTGTCCTGTTTCCTGCGGCACTGTCAGCCCGATATCCCTGTATTTTTTCTCGGTCGCGGCAGTAATGTCTTGATCTCGGACGCTGGCATTAGTGGTTGCGTGGTCGGGCTCACCGGGGCACTCGAAGAAGTCCCGCAAGCGTTATACGGCGTGCTTCAGAATGGTGACATCGTGTTGACGATGGGAGCAGGCACGGTTGCGCAGCTGCCGCGTAGAATCGTGGCAGGCGACGGAGCGGAAGTATGACACGGATGTCTGGTGCCGATTGCCTGTTGCGGGGCAGGATGTACTACAACCGCGATTTGTCCGGACTCAGCACTTGGCGGGTCGGAGGTCCCGGCGAACGGTTTTTTTGTCCCAGCGATGTTGAAGACCTGTCCTGTTTCCTGCGGCACTGTCAGCCCGATATCCCTGTATTTTTTCTCGGTTGCGGCAGTAATGTTTTGATCTCGGACGCTGGCATTAGTGGTTGCGTGGTCGGGCTCACCGGGGCACTGGCAAAACTCGAGCACGAGGGCGAAATCGTGCGGGTTGAAGCGGGGGGTACCTGCCGGCGGTTGGTGCGTTATTGTGTGGCCAGGGGGCTGGGTGGTCTGGAATTTCTGGTTGGTATCCCGGGGACCATAGGCGGGGCTTTGGCAATGAACGCCGGAGCACTGGGCAGTCAAATCTGGGACGCGGTCCGCATGGTGATCACTATCGACCGCCAGGGCCAGGTTCGCGAGCGGCCGGCGACGGATTTCAGATATGGCTACCGGACTTTGAGCGGACCGAAAGAATGGTTTCTTGCCGCTGAGTTGGCGGTGCAACATCGTGATGCCAGGCTGTTGCGAGCCCGGGTGCGCGAAATACTCAGGCAACGCAAAGCCACGCAACCGGTAAGCACCTTTTCCTGCGGCAGTGTTTTCAAAAACCCGCATGGGGATTTTGCCGGTCGTTTGATCGAGAAATGTGGGCAGAAAGGACGCCGTACGGGAGGTGCCGAAGTTTCCCGTCGACACGCGAATTTTATCATCAATCATGGCCAGGCGACTGCCAGTGACATTCGTACATTGATCATGGAAGTGCAGAACGTGGTGTGGGAGAAAACAGCGGTGTTGCTGGAGCCCGAAGTAAAAATTCTCGAAGCATGAGTCGGGGGTGAAGAATTTTGGTAAAGTGGCGGTGCTGATGGGGGGGTGGTCGCCTGAGCGTGAAATTTCATTGGATGGTGGCGCGGCGGTACTGCGGGCATTGCAGGATTCGGGCGTAAATGCCTGCGGCGTGGATTTGCGGGGGCCGGGGCGCGAGTTGCTGGTGGGGGAAACTTTCGAACGGGCCTTCATTATGTTGCACGGTCGTGGTGGGGAAGATGGAACTTTGCAGGGGATGCTGGAAATGCAGGGTGTTCCCTATACCGGCAGTGGTGTGGCGGTGTCGGCACTGTGCATGGACAAACTGTTTTGCAAGAAAGTGTGGCTTGGGGACGGCTTGCCAACCCCGAGCTTTGTGGAAATTCACGCTGGTGAATTTGATGCCAAGGGACTCATTGCACGCCTTGGCTTGCCACTTGGACTCAAGCCGATTGCCGATGGATCAAGCCTGGGGATACGCAAGGTGAGCGAAGAAGCAGTGCTGGCAGACGCGCTGGCGGCCCCGAAAGCTACCCGACGCCTGATGTTCGCGGAACAGTGGATCAGCGGCGAGGAATATACGGTTGGTTTTATCGGGGACACCTTGTTGCCACCCATTCGCATCCGGACTGAGCGTGCTTTTTATGATTTCACGGCCAAGTACGAGGATGACAACACCCGCTTTGATTGTCCCGGTGGTCTGAGTGAAGGGGAAATCTCCGGTCTTCATGATTTGTGTGCCCGTGCCCGGTTCGCCGTGCATGCCGACGAGTGGGGCAGGATTGACTTGATGCGCGACCGGCAAGGTGGATGGTGGCTGATTGAAATAAATACGGTGCCGGGCATGACGGCACACAGTCTCGTGCCGATGGCCGCCAAAGCAGCCGGTAAAAGTTTTTCCGAACTGGCATTGGATATTCTTGCCACCAGTTTCCGGAGCGAAAACTGATGGCACATTCCTGGAGACATTTTCGTAAAAGAATGTACAGCCTGACGGAATTGCTGATGTTTTTTTGTGCTTTCGGGGCACTGGTTTTCGTATTTGCGCAAATCGCGCCGCAACTGCGCAGTCTTTTGTCGCCACCAGTGGTCAAAGTGCTTTTAAGCGGAAAACTTGTGCATGTTGATCCGGAGGAAGTGTATTCGACATTTATCGGATTGGAAAAGCTGGATTTCTTTCACATGGATTTGCGGCACATGAAAGAACGTGTTGAAACCTTGCCTTGGGTGCACGCAGCCTCGATCGAAAAAATCTGGCCACAGACCCTGCGAATCAAGATCATTGAGCGCACGGTGGTGTCTCGGTGGGGAGAAGGAAAATTGCTTGCCAGGAGTGGAATCGTTTATGAATCGGAAAGCTTTGACAGCAGCGTACTGCCGGTCCTGCGTGCTACACGTGGCCGCGAAGAATTTTTGCTGTCTGTTTATGAAAAATTTTCTGGTCGCTTGTCACAGTGTGGAATGCAGGTGCGGGGGCTGGAAGAAGACGGCTATGGTTCGCTCAACTTGTTGCTTGTCAATGGTGCCCTGGTGTTGTTTGGGCACTATGCGCCCGAAGAAAGGATGCGGCGTTTTCTAAATGTTTGCGCAGTCGCGCCAAAAGCATTGTTTGTCCATGCTGCACGCATGGATTTTCGACATTCATACGGCTTTGCAGTGACGTGGAAAGAAGGATTGGATGGTGTCATGAAGGAGATCTTTAGAAGTGGAATCCAGGCTGTGTACGGCGCTTGACATTGGCACCAGTAAAGTCGCCACAGTGATTGGGGACATTCATGGCGAGAAAATCGACATCCTGGCGGTCGGTACGGCACCCTGTTATGGGCTGAAAAAAGGCGTGGTCAATGACATCAAGAAAACCGCCGAGGCCATACGTCACGCGGTGGAAGAAGCGCAGACCGTGTCTGGTTTTCGTATCGAGCAGTTACGTGTGGGGATTTCCGGCGGGCATATACAAAGCCTCAATTCCCAAGGGAGAGCCTCTATACGGGGTCAGGAAGTCAGTCAAAACGATATAGATCGTGCTATCGACGCGGCGCAGGCGGTCAAAATTTCGGACGACCGTAAAGTCGTCCACGTCATGCCACGCGATTTTCTTGTCGACGGCCAGGCCGGGATTAAAAACCCCTTGCAAATGTCTGGCAAGCTCCTGGATGTCAACGTGCATCTGGTGACTGGGTCAGAGTATGCGATACGCGATGTTGTCAAGTGCGTTAGACAATGTGGCCTGAAAGTGGCGGAAACGGTTCTGGAGCAGATCGCGTCCAGTATGGCGGTTTTGACTGAAGGCGAACGGGAATTGGGCGTGTGCCTGGTGGATATTGGTGGTGGCACTTCTGATATTGCCGTGTATAGCGGAGGCAATATCATTTTTTCTGAGGTGGTGCCGGTGGCAGGAGACCACGTCACCCATGATATTGCAGTGATGTTGCGTACGCAGAAAAAAGTTGCCGAAGAAATCAAATTGAAATACGGGACCTGCGATCCGAAGAAAAACAGTGACGAGGGAACGATTTCCGTTCCCGGAGTCGCCGCCCGCCCGGAGCGGAAATTCAGGCGCAGTTTTCTGAATGAAATCATCACAGCCCGCTACACGGAATTGTTTGAATTTGTTCGTGACCGCCTGGCAGTCGCCGAGGTGACCGACCATGCTGTGTCTGGATTTGTTTTGACCGGCGGCAGTTCGAAACTGGAAGGTCTGGTCAGTCTGGCAGGAAAAATATTCAATGCTCCGACTCGCCTGGGGCGCCCGGGAGAAGGGATTAAGGGACTCGTCGAATTGGTGGATAACCCAATTTATGCCACCAGTGTAGGTCTTCTGCATTACGCAAAAAGCTGTGGTAGCGAGAGCAGATTAGAGACCAGTCGATTGTCATGGTTCAGCCAGTCTTTTCCATGGCTGAACTCGCATAGTTTTAAGAAGTTTTGGTCTAAGGGCCAGTAAAATCAGGAGGGAAACCATCATGTTTAATCTTTCAGGAGAATGTGTGCAGCCGACAACCATTAAAGTGGTTGGTGTTGGCGGTGCCGGTTGCAATGCTATTAATTACATGCAAAGCAAGCAAATTGAAGGTGTTGAATACATTTCGGCAAATACCGACCTTCAGTGCCTGCAACAAAGTCAGTGTGAAAATGTTTTACAGCTTGGTGCTCGTAATTCTGGTGGCCAGGGTGCCGGTGCCGACCCGAAAAAGGGACGCGAAGCCGCCGTGGAGGACAGCGATGCTATTCGTGAATATCTGCAGGGCAGTAATATGGTTTTTATCGCTGCCGGCATGGGAGGTGGTACGGGAACTGGATCGGCGCCGGTTTTTTGTGAAATCGCTCGCAAAGCCGGGGCGCTCACGGTGGCAGTGGTTACCAAGCCTTTCCCGTTTGAAGGGGGTGGCCGCATGAAAATTGCCGAAGAAGGACTGGAAGAGTTGCGTAGTACAGTCGATTCACTCATCGTGATTCCAAACGGGAAACTGTTGACCTTGTTACCCAAAGAAATTTCCTTTCTCGAAGCTTTTTCAGCTGCCAACGAGGTTCTTCATGGTGCGGTAAAGGGTATTGCGGAACTGATTACGCGGGTTGGTTTGATTAACCTGGATTTTGAAGACGTCAAGAAAGTGATGAGCAAAATGGGAGATGCGGTGATCGGAACAGGTCTTGCAAGTGGTGAACAACGTGCATACGAGGCGGTGCAGGCTGCTATTCACAACCCTCTATTGGAAGATGTGGATTTCTCGGGTGTCCGCGGCATTCTGGTCAATGTTGCTGCCGGCAAAGAATTCGAGCTGAAAGAGTATAAGGAAATTGGCGAGATCATAGAGTCGCTTGCAGACAAAGATGCTCTCATATCGATTGGTGTGGTAGTGGATGAAAGCATGGGCGATGAGCTGCGCGTCACATTGGTGGCCACGGGGCTGGAGGGCAAGGGCAAGAAAGTTTTTCAGTCGGAGGAGCAGCTTGGCGAAAACGAGTCCTTTTCTCCGCTGCCTGTAACACTGACTGCCGACCTGGCGCCAGAGCGTAGATACGATGATTATGAAGCTCCTGCCTTTGACCGCAAAAAAAAGAATGCTGGTAAACCACCAGTCAGAACCGAGCATCAGGAAGGAGAGTTTCTCAATGTGCCGGCTTTTTTGCGCGACCAAGCGAATTGATCAGTTGGTGTCGTGGTGTCGACTTGACGATGGGGGGCATCCCTGGAGTCTGAATGGTCAATCTTTTTGTCCCCATCAGGCAACAGCAACTTCGGGGCAGCGATACCTGCCTTCAGTTCTCGTTTTCATGGCTTGAGCTTCGTCATTCCCGCCTGTTTCAGGAAACCTCATTATCTTATTGGTTCGGGTTCATCGTCTGGAGAACATAATGGACAGGAAAGAGCCTCCATCAGGTTGAGTGACCGCATTTTGGCAGGGACGGGGGTTGGTTGCAAAGGCATCGGAGACGGAAGCATTGTGCATCACGAATGACAGTGCTCCGATACTGGCTGGAGTGCCTCGAAGGGTGGCCTGCCAAGGTGTCGGTCAGGGCCTGCAGGCTGACCCCACACGCCGGTATCTTTGCGCAGAGAATTGTTGCCTGCAGAAGCGAGTCCCGGGCGGGCAGGTCTGCTGATACATTGCCGGGTGCCGTGAGGGGAAAAAAGTGAAATGTTGTTGGCCAGGACCGGTTGGACGCAGCAGGGTAGGCAGTGAAAAGCCAGAGATGCGGCGTGTCCAGGACGATACAGTGGTACCGGGAAAGCACTCATTTGTACGATAGACAACAGGCTGTGGTGATCGGAGCATCTTTTCTGGTTGACCCGGGACGCGAACCGGAATGGCGACAAAGTGGTCAGGCAGGTAAAAAAGGCGGCGGCAGCCACGTGAAACAGAGTGAGAGACTGTCAGCTGTCACGAATGAACAGCCGTGGTCGTTCAGAGAGGGTGATTAGAGATGTTTTTGAGAAAAGCGACCATTCGGTCAAGGGAAGTGCAACAGAAGAAGCCAGATGGCGACAAAGTAACCGGACAGAAGTAACCGGGAGCGGGTCGTGTCCAAGAGAGAGAGCCGCTGGCTGACCAGACCCTCTGCCGATCGGCGCGACAAGCGGGGAACAAAGGTGTGACCGGGCAAACCCTGAGATGAGCCCGCCGACGGAGCTTCCACAGCTTTGACTTCCCGAAATATGTTTTCTCGATGACTCGCCCTGTTGGCGGATAAATGGCTGTATTCACTTGCCATCTGCTTCCGTTATCTCCCGCGGATAATTCTCCAAACCTTCTTCTCCATCGTCATCCTGAACAGGCACTTTATGCTCTGACTCCACCGCCTCCAGAGAATCCTTAAAAATTTCTTCTCCCTGGATAGGCGCGCTGTAGCGAGCGGGCCGTTGCCGATTGCATTGGCGTAAATGGCCTCGGAAGATAGGCGTTGATGAAACGACCCAACCTTCCGGAGGCCAATATGCAAATCCATGGATTGCACAAGAACGTTTATAGACTTTAGGCCTACGCCCGTACACAGGAATGTCTTGATGTCTATCGACAACAACATAAAGACAAGGTGCGGCGATGGAATGACCTGAAAGCCGAGGGGGTCAGCGATGAGAAGTGCCAATACTTTGTCGGCATCTCGCGCGCATCCTATTACCGTTACAGGCAGGTTTTGCATGACCTTAAGCGGGGTATTGTGCCGCCGTCGAAACGACCAAGGCGGGTCTGAATAGGTTCAGATAGATGTGAGACTCCGGCGGTTACTCTGCAGCCCGTGAAGCGCGCCCTTATGGAGCGCTGTAGCGAGCGGGGCGTTGCCGATTGCATTGGTGTAAATGGCCTCGGAAGATAGGTGTTGATGAAACGACCCAACCTTTCGGAGGCCAATATGCAAATCCATGGATTGCACAAGAACGTTTATAGACTTTAGGCCTACGCCCGTACACAGGAATGTCTTGATGTCTATCGACAACAACATAAAGACAAGGTGCGGCGATGGAATGACCTGAAAGCCGAGGGGGTCAGCGATGAGAAGTGCCAATACTTTGTCGGCATCTCGCGCGCATCCTATTACCGTTACAGGCAGGTTTTGCATGACCTTGAGCGGGGTATTGTGCCGCCGTCGAAACGACCAAGGCGGGTCAACAAACCTCTGTGGGGGGAGGCCGATTTACAGCTCGTGCTGCGGGTCCGGCGCGAAAACCCGACCTATGGGCAAAGAAAAGATCGCGGTTATTCTTCAACGCGATCACGGCGCCTCTATCAGCACCAGTACGGTCGGGCGGATCCTGAAGCGATTGTTCGACAGGGGATTGATCCAAAAGTCGCTGTCAGCACCGCACCCGAAGAGGAAGCGAGACTTTCGAAAATCCCATGCCCGGCCCTGGACCTACAAAGATTATGGCAAAATGCACCTGTGCGAACGGGTCCAGGTCGATCACATGACAGTGCACAAAAACGGCGTCACCTGCAAACACTTCCAAGCCTGGGAGCGCTGCTCAAAGTTTATTCATGCGCAAGTTTATTCGAACGCCAAAGCAACCTCTGCCAAAAGGTTCCTGACCGAACTTGTCGAAAAGCCCCCTTTCACGATCTGCTCCATACAGGTTGATGGCGGATCGGAGTTCATGGCCGAATTCGAGACCGCCTGCCAGGAACTCACCATCGAACTTATCGTCCTGCCGCCAAGCAAACCGACCTACAACGGCGGCGTCGAACGGGGAAACCGAACCTTCAAAGAAGAATTCTGTTACCGAGCTGACCTGCTCGCAGATTCCATTGGGGCCATCAGATATGAACTCAAAAATGCCGTCCTCAAATACAACACATACCGGCCGCACAAAAACTTGAACGGGAAGACACCAATGGCCTATATTCACAACACCTTCTCCGAGGTCGGTAAGATGTCTCAGATCATGTAAACCATTACACTCAGGGGTAAGTCTTTGTCCCTCTCCAAGGTCTCAATAACATCACGAACCACAGGATGCTCGTTCGTGGCCAGGTCTCCAAATTTTTCACGAATGAGTTTGGTGAAATTTGTACGAGCCGGACTTGGTTCGCCATTTCCAGGACCAACTCTTGGTACCTTTTTAACGGCACCCAATTGACCATTTTCAGCCAGAACAATCTGGGCTGCCACATTCTGCCTCGCCACTTTGTAGTAGTAGTCGAACTTCAACATCCTTCAGTTCTCCGGTTCATTTCAGGTACCACTGGAAAAACGTCACTTCACATAATTCAGCAACCACCTCGCCCTGACTCTAGCACAGCAAAAGATCGGGTGACAGGGCGCGCACAGGATGCCCTCGGAAAAATAGATTTCCGTTTTTCTACCTTGAGTGATAGAGTCAAGCTTCAATGCCGGATTTGGAAGCAATAAAGAAGCCCGTGCACGACGATCTCGCATCGTTGACAGCCGTGTCCCATCTGGATGGGCGCTACGTTGCACAAACACGGGAGCTCAGGCGATTTTTTAGCGAATATGGCTTGATCGAGTATCGAGTTCGGGTAGAAATTGAATGGCTCATTCACCTGTGTCGAGAGGGCATTTTTTCTTGTGGCACGACTGCGAATGAAGCTGAAATACGGTTACGAGGTCTGGTCAGCAACTTCAATGAGCAGAGCGCTTTGGAAGTCAAGGCGATTGAATCGCACACCAACCACGACGTCAAGGCAGTCGAGTATTTTTTGCAAAACAGACTCGCAGAACAGGAGGAATTGCTTGCGTTGAGGCCCGCGGTTCATTTTGGATGTACATCCTGGGATATCAATAACATCGCGTACGCACTTATTTTGAAAACGTTTCGCCAGGATATTCTTTTACCGAAATTGGAGAAAATATCTGAGATGCTCCTGGTTCTTGCCGAGCGCTACGCCGATCTGCCGATGCTGGCAAGGACCCATGCTCAGCCGGCCTCGCCGACCACCCTCGGCAAGGAGTTCGCAAATTTTTCCTATCGCCTGCATCAGCGGATCGAACGCATTGCGCAGCATCGTTTCACAGCAAAAATGAACGGTGCCGTAGGCAACTACAATGCGCATTTTGCAGCGTGTCCGGACGTGGACTGGGAACGCCTGAGTGAAAAATTTCTGCAATCTCTGGGACTGGTCGTCAATCCTTATACCACCCAGATTGAACCATACGACAACTTCGCAGATTTTTTTGATGCTTGGGCACGGCTGAATTCTGTTTTAATTGATCTTAGCCGTGACATCTGGGGCTGGTTCGCACTGAATTATTTTCGCCATGAAGTCACTTCTCTGGAAGAAGTTGGTTCGTCAACCATGCCTCACAAAGTGAACCCGATAGAATTTGAAAACGCGGAGGGCAACCTCGGGAGCGCGAACGCATTGGCACAGCATTTTTCCAGCAAACTGCCGATTTCCCGGTGGCAAAGAGACTTGTCCGATTCCACTGTTTTGCGTCAGTTGGGTTTTGTGTCTGGCAACAGTTTGATTGCGTACAATTCGTTGCTGAAAGGTTTGGGGAAATTGCGTGTGAATTCGCAGTCCCTGAGCGACGAGCTGTCTGAACATCCGGAAGTTCTCGCTGAAGCAATACAGTCGGCACTGCGCTTTCACGGAGTAAGCGGCACTTATGAAAAACTGAAAAGCTTGACTCGGGGCAGAAAAGTCTCTCTGCCGGATCTGCGCGATTTTATTCGTACAAGCCCACTGGCTGAGGATGCGAAATGCCGCCTGCTCAAAATGTCGCCTGCAGACTACACAGGTATCGCCGCAAAGCTGGCGCGTAATTTGAGGACAACTGTCAAAGGCGAAACCAAGAGCTGAAGCTGAAGAAGGGCAATAAAGCTCTGTTTTGAGCGACGAGCTGTCTGAACATCCGGAAGTTCTCGCTGAAGCAATACAGTCGGCACTGCGCTTTCACGGAGTAAGCGGCACTTATGAAAAACTGAAAAGCTTGACTCGGGGCAGAAAAGTGAGGACAACTGTCAAAGGCGAAACCAAGAGCTGAAGCTCTCCGGAAGTTCTCGCTGAAGCAATACAGTCGGCACTGCCGGATCTGCGCGATTTTATTCGTACAAGCCCACTGGCTGAGGATGCGAAATGCCGCCTGCTCAAAATGTCGCCTGCAGACTACACAGGTATCGCCGCAAAGCTGGCGCGTAATTTGAGGACAACTGTCAAAGGCGAAACCAAGAGCTGAAGCTGAAGAAGGGCAATAAAGCTCTGTTTTTATTTTTCGACTTTCAGAAAGTCTGCTTCTTTTTTGCTCAAGTCATCATAAGCTTTTTCTGCGACCCGGTAGAGCCAGAGCTTCAGTTTGTTATTAAGAGTTTTGGCTTCGGACTGGCTTCCCGCGTCTGCCGTGCTGAGCGCAGTGGAACTTATGGAAAACCAAGGCTGCGAGTTTTCCTGGTATGCGTCTATTGTGACGACCAGTCCGTTGAAAGTTTCATATTCAGCCCTGAGAACGTTGGCGGGAAAATCCGTCACCGTGCTTTCACGTCTTTTAACATCCAGAAAATTCAACGGGTCCACCAGGTAGCTGAGATCATTCAGGGCATTTTCATTGACGGGAGTGTCCGAGGACAGAGAGACAATGCTCAGATCGTCGCGCGGACGTTCACGCTGGATCAGCAGGGTGGACACACTGTCTTTTCGGGTGATTTTTATTTCTCTGATATCTCCGGAAACCAGGCTTAGAACCAGATTGTCAACCCAGTCCAGCGCTTTTTCTGGCACTTCCAGCAATTGATTGATCAACCAGGCATAGTCTTGCCCGTAAATTCTGACATAGCGGGCATCATTCATTTTGTGGCTGAGCTTGCCAATGATCAGTTGCCATTGGCCGTCCCCGTACATGCCAAAGAAAGTATTTTTTGCCCCCGGGACCTGTGGATCTTCAACACCCAGTTCTTTGTAAAACTTGCGGTTATCCGTTTTTTGTTCAATGGTTTTCGCTTCCAGAATTTCTTGCAGAAGTTTTCTGATTTTGTGTGTGTCTGCGGGATAACCATCCAGTTCCGACACCTGCCATCCGCGCCCAGGGAAACGCTTGAGTTCGGTCTTTTCATTTTCCCTGTGTACCGCGATCTTCGTCAAACTGTTCAGTTTTTCGAGTGAGAAATCTGCAAAAAGCGGGGCTTCACTGCTGGCATGCGTTTTTTCTTTTTCTGACTGGAAAAAGCCGATTGCCAGAACCGTCAGGACGATGCCAAGTACCAGCAACAGAATGTTTCTCATAGCGAACGACTCCTTTTACGTTTCCTGAAAAGGGCAACAACAAGTGCCACCATCACTACCAGCGTGGGGATCAGGCCGATATTGAAAATCTTGAGCCTGGTGCCCAGTTCTTCGATGTCCTTGTTCTGTTCATGGCGCACTTCGCGAAGTTTTTTGCGAACGACAACGACATTTTCCCTGAATTTGTTGACTTCCCGGCGCTGTTCCGCTGTCAACAAAGGAGAGTTTGCGTCACTGCGTTTCGCCTGTAATTCGGATAATTTTGCTTCGGTTATCCGTAGCTCCCCTTGGAGTTTCTCTTCAGTTTTGCGATAGCGTTTATTGGCAGCGGCTTCAATTTCAGAAACGCGGGTGAAAGGACGAAAAAAAGCTTCACGCCCACGAATGCCTATCAAATCCGAGCTGCCAGACAGGTTTTCAATCACATTGAGTACGAAAGTGCCATTGCCGGCAAAAGCCTGCACAATGCGCTGACCGAAAAAAGATTGCACATTCACCCACATGCGGTCGCTCAGTATGTCCACGTCCGCAACCACCACCAGATTCGCTGGTGTCTGGGTGCTTTTCAGGTGTGTCGATGTCGCGTCCGGTGTTACAGGGGGAGTCCCAAAAGCGCTTTTCAGATCACCCGATATTCTGGCGGCGAGGCTTAGATTCGGTTCTTTTTTGGCACTGCGAAACACGTTGCGCAACATCTCCTGTGAGGACAGAAAAGGAACCGAAGAAATATCCAGCAATGCCGAGTCCTGTCCAGTATGAACCAGAGACTCCAGCTGGACTTTTGAGTCATCCGGGTATGGCTTCACGTATGAGCTCAATGCAAAATTGAGAATTTGCAGATGCTGCATGACGACATCATTTTTATCGAAATCCGCTGCAGTCATGCCGAGCATGGAGAAATGGCTGAAACGTTGTTGCTTCGATGTGTTTACCTGCAATGAGCGCGGCGGATCCGCCACAATTTTTTCCGGAACTTCAAAACCCCATTTTCGAAACAGCTCATTCAACGAAGAACTCTTGTATTTCGGCGAGGAAAAATCACGTGGCTGCTGGACAACATCTTCCACCTCAGCGAAAGGGTCAACGAAAAACAGAGCACGGCCACCGCGCATGATGAATTGATCAATTGCGTACAAGGTTTTTGGCTGCAAATCTTTAGGATGGACTACCATTAAAACTTTGACTTCCGGGGCAATGGTTTCGATGGTCTGGTCGATCAGCCGAAGCTCGAAGAGCTGGCGCATTTGTTCGGCAATGACCCACGGATTGTTGCGCTGCCCGGTAGCCGGGTCAATGGCGGGGGGCGACATGTCCAGTGAGGTCATCAGGGCGACCACAGGTCGTTTCATTTCCACGAGCCGGTAAATCATTTTGTCAATTTCGTATTCCAGGAGATCTTCTTTTTCCGGCTGCAAAAAAGGAATGACTTCGACTCCGTCCAAGGAATTGGTTGCCGCCAGGCCAAAATACAATGACCGGCCACTGGGCAGCACGACGGCCTGTATCCCTAGGCGCGTCGCACGGTCCTCGGTTTCGGAAAAAGGTTCCGGGTCAACAAAATGCAATTTGATATGGTCATTGGAGTTGGCGGCAAATTCTTCGAGTACTTCACGGACGCGAAGCGCGTAATTCCTGATTTCGGGACGTTCCCGCGAGACTTGCTCCGAGAAAAAAAAGTAAAAATTCAACGAAGTGTCAATCTTGTTCAACAGGCGGTATGTCCCTTCGTTGAGGGTAAACAACTTGTCCTCGGTCAAATCCAGTTTGTGGCCTTGCAAAACCAAATTGCTTAGGGCAATCAGAGCTACGAACAACACGACCAGCAACGGCAAAGTCAAGGCGTGATTGAAATTCTGCAACTTGAACAGGTTCACGATGCCTTCCGTTGCTCAAGAACAATCACATTGGCTGCCAGCCAGAAAACAATCATCAACAGGAAAAAGACAATGTCTCGCAAATCGATCACTCCCCTGCTGATAGCCGCGAAATGCGAATAGAAACTCAAGGAAGAAATCGTGTCCACCACGATCTGGGGAAACCACAGCTGGAAAAAGTCCAGAATCAGAGGCAGGCTGCTTAACAGAAAGGCAAAGCAGATCACCAGGCTGACGATGAAAGCGATCACCTGGTTTTTTGTGGTTGCTGAAATGCAGGAACCGATTGCCAGGTAGGCTCCGGACATAAGAAAGCTTCCCAGGAAGGCTGCCAGTATGGTTCCGTTGTCAGGCGCGCCAAGGTAGTTCACGGTGAGCCAGATGGGGAATGTGAGTGCCAAGGCCAAAGCCAGGAAAGCCCAGGCGGCAAGGAACTTTCCCAGCACAGCCTGAGACATGGTTATCGGCAGCGTCATCAGCAATTCTATAGTGCCTGTTTTACGCTCTTCTGCCCAAAGGCGCATGGAAATGGCAGGTATCAGGAACAGATACAACCACAAATGGAAATTGAAAAAGGGAACCAGGTCTGCTTGGCGACGTTCGTAAAAGCCGCCCAAGTAAAAAGTGAAGGAAGCGCTCAGCACCAGGAATATCACAATGAACAAATAAGCCAGAGGCGACGTGAAATAACTCGCCAGTTCACGACGCATGATGACCAGAATGTTTTTCATGCGGTTTTCCCCGCGGTTATTTTTCTGAAAACATCTTCAAGGCGTCCCGTTTCCGGCCGCAGGTCGTGAACGGGCCATGCTCGGGCGGACGCATATTTCTTCAAGATTGGATAAATGGCTTCATTCTCATTTTTTGGAAAAATGATGACCCGTCCATGGACGAGGTCAGATTCCAGCTTTCCCACTTCCGGGAGGCTGCCCAGTTCTTTAAACAGGTCTTGATCGGCGAGAAACATGCTGGCAGCGTTGTTGTAACTGGAACGGCACAACAAGGCTTCCGGTGTCTCATCGACCAGCAGCCGTCCTTCGGAAATGATCAGGACGCGGTTACATACGGCGGAAACTTCCTCAAGAATATGCGTTGAAATGATCACGGTTTTTTCGCTTGTCAGGGTGCGAATCAAGTTTCTGACCTGGTACTTCTGATTGGGGTCCAGACCATCCGTAGGTTCGTCAAGAATGAGAACTTTGGGATCATGCAGCAAAGTCTGGGCAAGACCGACTCGACGTTTGAAGCCTTTGGAAAGCGTGTCAATGGGTTTGTTGAAATTCGTTTCAAGTTGCAGAAGCTCCACGACATGGGTAATGGCCTTTTTGGCGGCGGTTCCCCTCAGGTTTCTGATGCGTGCCACGAATTGCAGAAACTCGCCCACAAACATTTCACCGTACAGCGGTGCCCCTTCTGGCAAATAGCCGATTTCCCGTTTCGCAGCCACAGGAGAAACAGCGAGATCGTGCCCGCAGACTTTCACGCTACCGGAGCTGGGTGGGAAAAATCCGGCAATGATTTTCATGGTAGTTGACTTGCCCGCACCATTGGGGCCGAGAAATCCCAGCACTTGACCGGGCCCGGTCGTGAAGCTCAAGTCATCGACTGCAAGAACCGATTCGAAACGCTTGGTCAGATTGTTTACTTCAATCATGATTTTCAGTAGTCGGTCTTGAATTCATCAAATTTGGCTCAAAACGCCTGAGTGGCACAGACCAGCCACCGGTTCTTCTGCTTCATTGCTGTTGGCTTCATTTTTTGCTTTACAAAACTCCTTTGAAACACCGCTGGTTACCAGGCACAAAACAGAGTCCGCCGCCGCCGACAAATTGTTTCGACGGGTTTCCACCACGCACCTGCACCCGCCAGCTTATGACCGCCGACCATACATTCGCCTTGTGATTACCCCTCACAACTTGATGCGATTGACCTTGCTTCCCGAACGGGCCTTTGAATACTTGCCAATGGCTCGCCACCTTGGTCGACTGGAGGCTTTCTCACATCAAACCGATTCTTCAGACAATCTCGAAAGCAGTCTTGGTTGTCCGTTTTCAAACCGCCAATCAGCCTCACGCCAGCCTCCTCAAAAGGCCGGAAAGCCATCGTAATTATAGTCAAAATCTGTAGATTTCAAACAACAAGAGCCACAGCGAATCATTGCACAAAGTTTTTGACTGCGATGGATTCAAAAGCGACCAGCTACGAGGAGAAGCGCCAATATGGGTGAGGGAGGTGGGGTGGCCCGGAGCTTTGGGCAGCAAAAGAGATGTGTTGCAGCGTTACACGGATTCCAACATGCGTTCGGTTTGGCGTTTTTGTGCCAGGGGCTCCAGCAATAATTCAAGTGCACCTTCCATCAGCTCAGGCAGGCGGTAAAGCGTCAAATCTATACGGTGATCGGTGACGCGGCGCTGCGGGAAATTGTAGGTCCTAATTCTTTCCGATCGGTCGCCGCCACCGACCAGGCTTTTTCTCTGTGCCGCAAGGTTCATTCTATTTTCCCGCTCGATTTTATCGAGGATGCGGGCTTTCAGTAGTGACATGGCCCGCTCCCTGTTGCGGTGTTGTGAGCTTTCGTCTTGGCATTCCACTTTGATTCCGGTAGGCAGGTGGACGATGCGTATGGCAGAGTCGGTTTTATTTACGTGTTGCCCACCAGCACCGGAAGCCCGGAAGGTATCGATTCTAAGTTCGGACGGCAACAATTCAATTTCTCCGGTTTTTTCGTTTTCAGGCAAGACAGCAACCGTGGCAGCTGAAGTGTGGATGCGTCCTTGTGATTCGGTTTCAGGGATCCTTTGGACACGATGCACTCCAGATTCCGACTGCAGCAGATTGTAGATTCCAGGACCGCGCATCCTGACGATGGCTTCGCGGAAGCCGCCATGTTCCCCTTCGCTGAGATTGATGGTTTCGATTTTCCAGTTCTGATTTTCAGCATAGCGGCAATACATGCGAAACAGGTTGCCGGCAAAAATCGCGGCTTCAAGACCACCCGTGCCGGCACGGATTTCCAGAAAAAGGCTTTGGATCTGTTGGCTGTCTTCGTGATAGAGGCAGTCGTGTATTTTTTCTGTAATGACTGCCAGCCTGCGACGCAGGGTTTCCGCCTCCTCGGCTGCGAATTCACCGATTTCCTCATCTGGGTCGTCCTGCATTTTTTCCACACCATTCAATTCCTTTTTTGTTTTGCAATAGGTATGGAAATGTTTCAGGTACGGCTGGTTCTGCGAGTACTCCTGACTGAGTTTTTGGTAATTTTTCCGGTTGGCTTGCGTGTCTGGGGCGGAAAGCTGCCTGATGATTTCTTTTTGTCTCAAATCCAGCACCTGCAGGCGGGAAAACAAGGCATGGTTCATTTTGGAGGTTCCGACGAAAAGATTTTCTTTTCTGTTCCTGAAGACAAAGGTACATCCAGTTCAATCAACGACTTCATAAGCGTGATGGTTTGGTGTGAAAGCGCGCCGCTGAGCGCTGTGCAAACGTAATCCACAACTTTTTCGGGGGTTTTCCCTTCCTGGATCATGCCCAATGCCATGTTTTTTAGTTCTTCGCGCTTTGCAGCAGTACCTGCCTGGTATGAATCAAGTAGTTCACCCAGTTTCTGTGCTCTGCACCAGGCAAAATACTTTGCGACTTCCTGGGCAATGATTTCCTGGGCCTGCAATCCCGCCTCTGTCCGCACGGCACGATTTTGCTTGGCGGTATTCGCCAAATGTTCCAGATCGTATAAAAACACGTCGTCCAGGTCCCCCACCCGTGGGTCTATATCATGTGGCACTGCCAGGTCGACCATGAGCATGACGCGATGACGGCGTTTTTTTACAGCTTTTTTCACACTCTCCAGTTCCAGCATGTACTTTTCACTCGCGGTCGCGCTGACGATGATGTCAAAGTCGTGCAGCACCTCAGGGAGATCGGCGATGGCACGCGCTTCAACTCCGAGCTGCGCAGCTACACGGGCGGTTTTTTCATGAGAGTGGCCAGCAATGGAATAATTGCAGAGCCGTTTTTTCAGCAAATGTTTCATGGTGGTTTGTGCGACCTCACCGGTCCCAATGAGCAGTGCACGCTTTTGGGAAAGGTCGGCAAAAAGGTGTCTGGAAAGCTTGACCACCAATGCCGAAAAAGAAATGGAATGATTGCCGATTTCGGTTTCATGCCGCACCCGTTTGGCGGCAGCAAGCGCATGTTCAAAAAGTCGTGACAGCTGCGTCCTGGTGCATCCGGTTTCACGGGCGTTGTGCAGTGCCGATTTGACCTGCCCTAAAATCTGAGTTTCGCCGATCAACATGGAGTTCAGACCGCATGCCACTTCTATCAAGTGCCGCAACGCTGCTTCCTCTTTGTGCAGGTAGGCATGTCTTTTAAAAATTACGGGCGAGATGCCTCGGTATTCACTCAACCAGCGTACCGCCCGCTCCACGGAAACTCCCGACACATAGAGCTCGCAACGATTGCAGGTCGTCAAAACCAGTGCTTCGGCGGTTTCTGGTATTGCCCGGCGCAGGCTGAGGAGCCCTTCCGACAGCTTGCCGGCCGGCAGGCACGCCTGTGCCAGAACTTCCAGGCCACCGTTGTGGTGATTCAATCCAGTGATCGCTATGGCCATTTGCTTACTAATAACGCCGTTACAACCCGGGGACCGTGCTACAATCCACTCGTTACATGAGCAGGTCTTTTACTCCGGCGCAAGCAAAGTGTACCAAAAGGCACGTGCTTTTTGTGGGTTATTGTTGTACTTTTCACAGACTGCTCCCCCCGGTGCGCATAAAGCCACCAAACCCTGTCCTCATCCTCGTCTGCGCACTATGGCTCTCGTCATGTACAACAGGCGATGGCTTTCGCTCCTCAGGAACCCTTGGGTTCGCCGTTCCGACGGCGCAACACCAGCGAAATTCCGATGTGCTGTACCACCTGATGGCCGGGCAACTTTATTACCGCAAAGGAGATGTTGCTGACTCCCTGGAGCATTACGCACGTGCCGCCGAAATTTCCGACGATGCAAAGGTGGTGGGTGCCGCTTTCATAAAAGCAGTCGAACAGGGGGATTTCACTTTAGGTCATCACCTGGCAAACAAGTACCTGCGCTTGGGAGGGGAAGAGCCTGACTACAGAGAAATACTCGCAGTGGTTTACACCGTGGCGGATGACATCGATACGGCCGAGAGACAGCTTCGCTATCTTGCTGAAGTCGAAAGGAACAAGAGTTTCTTCTTTTCACGGCTTGCCGATTTGTTGGCGAAAGTGAAACCAGCGCCTGAAGCCACGCAGTTGCTGGCGGCACTGGTGTCCCGGTTTCCAAACGAAGTGGACGCGCAGTCTGCATTGGCTGCACTGGCCATGAAATCTCATGAGCATGAAGTGGCGCAACGGGCGGCGGAAAATGTAATACGTCTGTCTCCGGAAGATCATCGGCACCACTTCATCAAAGCCCGCAGCCTGATTCAGCAGGGGAAATTGCAGGAGGGAATTGCCACCGCGCGTGCCCATGCCACAGCGGCGCGAAAACACTTTCTGACCAGGATTGATTTTGTCAAGTTGCTTTTTGAGAACAAAAAAATCACTCAAGCCCAGAGAGAACTGGTGGACATGCTTTCCATCTGGCCGAACAATCCTGAAGTCATTGACAGACTGGCAGTATCCAATTATCAGATGGGAGTAATCGGTGCTGCCGGAAAATATTTTTCGCGGCTTCTGGAGTACCCGGTCTACGAGGACAAAGCCAACTACCACCTGGGCCAGATCGCTTCGCAACAAGGCAACTTCCAGGCTGCCATTGATCATTTCAGGAAAGTGCATCAGGACCGGTACTTCCGCATCGCACAATCAGCAGTGATTGAAACGCTGAAAACCCAGCAAAAAGCCGATTTGCTTCCCGATTACTTTGTAAGCGAGCGCGCCCGGCAAAGCAGCGGGCCTGCCAAAGCGATACTGTACCTGTTGGAAGGCAACGAACTGCTTGCCAACGAACGGAAAGAGGAAAGCTACCTGCTGTTGCAAAAAGCCACAAGGGAGTTCCCCAAGAACTTTGACCTGTTGTATTTTCGAGGGATCATCGCTGCAGAACTGGGGATGAAAGCGACGGCCAAGAACGATTTTAGTCTGGTGATTCAATTGGAACCGAACCATTACGGTGCTCTAAATGCTCTGGGTTATATGTATGCCGATGACAATGAGCGCTTGCCGGAAGCCAGGCACCTGGTCGAGCGTGCCTATCGGCTCAAAATGGACAGTTCGGAAATTCTCGACAGCATGGGTTGGGTCGAGTTTCGTGTACAGAACTTTGAACAGGCCGAACATTTCATTCGTCTGTCCCTGGCTCAGGATCGCAGTCCCATTGTCATTGGGCATCTCGTGGAAATCTTATCGGCAAGGGAACGCGTCGACGAAGCACAGGAGGAATTGTCGCGTGGCCTGGCGGAATTCCCGGACAGCAAGTATTTGCAAAGGCTTGTCGCTTCACTTCGTCGTAGTGCTTTGCAAGAATGAGAGATTCAGACCTCGCATTTTCAGCAGGTGATTTCTGATTAAAACCTTTGCTGCGTTCGTGGTGCCTGTCGATATATACCAGCGAGCGGTTTTTGGTCTGGCCGGTTTCGCCACACGTGATTTTGGAGCGAAGCGCATGCGGTCTCTTCCTGGGCCTGGTACAAACAGGATGTTGGCTGTTGTCGTTCTGGCATCCGCTTTGCTGAACGCCTGTACAGTGGATTCGGTGTTGCGCGATGTTTCCCCTGAGACCACTGCTGGTCACTGGCAAGAACATATTGCCCGGTTACAGAAATTAACGGGATGGCGCATACGGGGGAAAGTCAGTTTGAAACGGGACGGTGAAAGTTTTGCCGCACCTTTTATTTGGAAATATCACTTGGGTCATTCACGAATCTATTTGCTGGACGCGTTTGGCTGGCCACGCGCCAGGATTGAATGGTCGCCGGACGGTGTGGGTTATTTCAACCAGTCCGGCAGGCAACAGCATTTTGCTTCCTTGCACGATCTTTCCCGCCGGCACTTTGGTTTTGACCTGCCACTGGCGGCGATCAGGTATTGGGTGACGGGGGCGCCTCGTGTCCGGGAACAGATAAACAACCTGCACTTTTCTTCGGCGGAAGGACTAATGGATTTTGAACAGTCAGGCTGGCACGTGCAGTACCTGGCATACCAGGACGTCGGTGGCTACACGTTGCCGGCCAAAATACGGATGGAAAAACAAAATGCCAGAGCCTTGTTTCTAATCAATGGCTGGAACGACCTGGGTTTTCCCGAAAAAAACCAGGAAGAAGACTAGGAACATGCCAGTCATTGAAGGTTTGTGGCCCGCACCGGTGAAACTGAACCTGTTTTTGCACATTGTCGGACGGACGCCACGAAACTACCACGAAATTCAATCGCTTATCAGGGTATTGGATTATTGTGACCACCTGGAAATTGTGGCGACCCATTCAGGGACACTCGATTTCGGATGTAGCGACCCAGCCATTCCAGATCACAATAACTTGGCTTTGCGGGCCGCCCGGTTGTTGAAAAAACGTTGTCATGTCCGCGCCGGAGCGAGGATTTTTGTGCACAAGAAAGTGCCGCTTGGCAGTGGACTGGGAGGAGGGAGTTCTGATGCGGCAACTGTGTTGCAGGTGTTGAATGCGCTGTGGCGTTGTGGCTGCAAACCAGGCTTTCTGGAGGATTTAGGCCATGAGCTTGGTGGGGACGTTCCTTTTTTTGTGCGCGGCGTGGATGCCTGGGTGGAAGGAGAAGGTGAGCGGCTGGTGTCCATAGACCTGCCGTCTACGTACTATGCGGTATTTGTTCCCGAAGTTTCGGTTTCTACGAAGGCCATGTTTGCGGAACCTGGGTTGATGCGCGATTGCACGCCCGTCACGGAAAAACTGTTTCGTGAAGGTGGTACCCAAAACGTTTTCGAACCTCTGGTGAGAAAAAAGTATCCCATGGTGCGACGGGTTCTGGATTGGCTGAGAGGTTTTTCGGAAGCAAAATTGAGCGGCACCGGCTCGGCGGTTTTCGCGTCATTTCCGAGCCGTGGTGAAGCACAGCGCGTTTGGCAACGTCGGCCCGCTGGATTGTTTGGGTTTGTGGCGAAAGGGTGCGGCCACTCACCTTTGCCGGCCCACTTGGATGCGGCGCTGTCGGCGTCGCTGACCTACTCTGGTATCCAGTGAAGTATCCCATGGTTTGGCGGATTTTGGATTGGCCGTGGTGAGAGGGTTTTCGGAAGCAAAGTTGAGCGGCATGGTTTGGCCGGGTTCGGAAGCGGCTCGGCGGTTTTCGCGTCATTTCCGAGCCGTGGTGAAGCACAGCGCGTTTGGCAACGTCGGCCCGCTGGATTGTTTGGGTTTGTGGCGAAAGGGTGCGGCCACTCACCTTTGCCGGCCCACTTGGATGCGGCGCTGTCGGCGTCGCTGACCTACTCTGGTATCCGGTGAAGTATCCCATGGTTTGGCGGGTTCTGGATTGGCTGGATTGAGAGGGTTTTCGGAAGCAAAGTTGAGCGGCACCGGCTCGGCGGTTTTCGCGTCATTTCCGAGCCGTGGTGAAGCACAGCGCGTTTGGCAACGTCGGCCCGCTGGATTGTTTGGGTTTGTGGCGAAAGGGTGCGGCCACTCACCTTTGCCGGCCCACTTGGATGCGGCGCTGTCGGCGTCGCTGACCTACTCTGGTATCCGGTGAAGTATCCCATGGTGCGACGGGTTCTGGATTGGCTGAGAGGTTTTTCGGAAGCAAAATTGAGCGGCACCGGCTCGGCGGTTTTCGCGTCATTTCCGAGCCGTGGTGAAGCACAGCGCGTTTGGCAACGTCGGCCCGCTGGATTGTTTGGGTTTGTGGCGAAAGGGTGCGGCCACTCACCTTTGCCGGCCCACTTGGATGCGGCGCTGTCGGCGTCGCTGACCTACTCTGGTATCCGGTGAAGTATCCCATGGTTTGGCGGGTTCTGGATTGGCCGAGAGGTTTTTCGGAAGCAAAGTTGAGCGGCACCGGCTCGGCGGTTTTCGCGTCATTTCCGGGCCGTGGTGAAGCACAGCGCGTTTGGCAACGTCGGCCCGCTGGATTGTTTGGGTTTGTGGCGAAAGGGTGCGGCCACTCACCTTTGCCGGCCCACTTGGATGCGGCGCTGTCGGCGTCGCTGACCCACTCTAGTGTCCGGTGAAGATGCATTCAAGTATAGTTCTCGAAGTGTGGCATTCAGCCTGGATGCCAACATGTTTTATGGGCCGTCGCCAAGTGGTAAGGCACCGGGTTTTGATCCCGGCATTCGCAGGTTCGAATCCTGCCGGCCCAGCCAACTCCCAAGGGTGACAAATGCAAACTGATACTCTGGAACCCGTCATTTTGTCCGGTAATGCCAATCGTCCACTGGCGATGAAAATTGCCGAGCACCTCAATTGTCCTCTTGCCGCTGCTGTTGTTGATCGTTTCAGCGATGGGGAAATTCGGATTGAGGTGAAAGAAACCGTCCGCGGTAAAGACGTTTTTGTCATTCAACCGACCTGCGCGCCGGTCAACGATCATCTGGTCGAATTGTTACTTTTGATCGATGCTTTGTATCGGGCATCGGCAGCTCGCATTACCGCGGTGATGCCTTATTTTGGTTATTGTCGACAGGACCGCAAACCACGTTTCACGCGCGTTCCGATTTCCGCCAAAGTGGCGGCAAAAATGATCAGCAGTGTCTCGGCCAGTCGCATTCTGACAGTAGATTTGCATTCGGATCAAATTCAAGGTTTTTTTGATGTTCCGGTAGACAACGTATATGCCTCACCGGTGTTCCTGAAAGACATCGAGAAAATGCTTCAGAAAAGTCCGTCTTTGGTGGTGGTTTCTCCCGATGTGGGAGGCGTGGTGCGCGCCCGTGCCCTTGCCAAGCGCCTGGGGGATGCCGATTTGGTCATCATCGACAAGCGGCGCCCACGTCCCAATGAAGCACATGTCATGAATATAATCGGCGACGTAAAAGGCAAACAGTGTGTGATTGTCGATGACCTTGTGGATACCGGAGGAACGATATGCAGTGCCGCAACCGCGTTGAAAAAACAAGGTGCAGCGATGGTTGTAGCGTACGCTACGCACTCGGTATTGTCTGGAGACGCGGTGAACAGAATCCAGAATTCCCAGCTCGATGAAATTGTGGTAAGCGACACCATTCCCTTGTACGATTCATCGCGAAACTGTTCCAAAATCAGGCAATTAAGCGTTGCCGAACTCCTTGCCAAGGCCGTGTATCGTGTCAATAGATCTGAGTCCTTAAGCAGTTTGTTTGCAGGCTGAATGTGGTACACGGGTACCACTGGCCTTGACGGCTTTCCGCCAGTGCACGGTGTTATGCCTTTGAAGCCCTGGTAGTGGGGCCAAACGTGGAGCCTGTCTCGCACAAAGCGATTCGCTTGGTTGTCGGCTTGGGCAATCCTGGAGACCAATACCTAAACAACCGTCACAATGTTGGGTTTTGGTTTCTGGATATGCTGGCTGAAAAGCATGGACTGACTTTCAGAAATTCCAGGTGTGGGAAAAGTTGCAGCTTAATGGGCGGTGAAGGAACTGTCTGGCTTTTGCAGCCCGGCACTTATGTGAATCTGTCAGGCAGCGTGGTTTCGGGTTTTATGAGTTATTACGACCTCGATGCCTCCCGGTTATTACTCGTTCATGACGATATTGATTTGCCGGATGCGGCAATACGTTTGAAATATGGTGGCGGACATGGTGGGCACAATGGAGTGCGCAACGTGATTGAACATTGTGGCCGCGACTTCTGGCGCTTGCGCGTTGGGATGAGCCATCCCGGAGATAAATCACTGGTGCACGATTATGTGTTGAATGCCCCACCACGAGCCGAAGCAAAGCGCATCAGGGAACGATTAAGCCAGGTGGTTTGCCATAGTGAAGACCTTTTGGCAGGTCGCTTTGAACGAGTGCGGGAAATGCTGCATCAGGGGGCGAAGAACTGATGGGTTTCAAGTGCGGAATCGTGGGTTTGCCCAATGTTGGCAAATCAACGCTGTTCAATCTGCTGACCGACTCCGAAGTAGATGCAGCGAATTATCCCTTCTGCACAATCGGAGCGAACACAGGCATTGTCCCCCTGTACGATGCGCATCTTCAGAAAATTGCCGATATTGCCAGTGCGCGCAAAGTCGTGCCCACTATTTTGGAATTTGTCGACATTGCGGGCTTGATAAAAGGTGCCTCAAAGGGCGAAGGGCTTGGCAACCGGTTTTTGGGACATGTCCGCAATGTGGATGCACTGGTACATGTTGTGCGGTGTTTTGACAGCGAGGAAATCGTTCACGTCGTCGGATCTGTCGACCCAGTGCGTGATATGGCAACCATTCGTGATGAGTTTTTGCTGGCAGACCTGGCAGTGGCAGAAAAGCACCTGAGCAGAAGCCAAAAAATCGCGAAAAGCGGTGACAGTGTCGCTCGCGACAAGGCAGCGGTTTTTGCCAGCTTATGCGACAGCTTAAGCGATGGCCTGCGACCTGGCGGTCTGGCATTGGATAAAGAAGGTGGCATCTGGATTGACGAAATGGGTCTGCTCAGTTTGAAGCCTGAGTTGCTGGTTGCCAACGTTCAGGAAAACCAGGCAGACAGTCACGCGTATTTACAGCTATTGAGCGACCACGTTGCGGAAGATGAAACAACGATGTTGCCGATCGCCTTGCAGTTTGAAAACGAATTGCGCACTGTGCCGGCGGCAGAAAAAACGGAGTTTCTCCGCGAATCAGGATACGAAAGCGGCGGACTCGAACGCATTGTGGCCGCGGCGTACCAAATGCTGGACTTGTTGACATTTTATACCGCCGGAGAAAAGGAGGCCCGGGCCTGGACGATTCCGAAAGGCAAAACCGTACGGTACGCGGCCGGTCGCGTGCACAGTGACTTTGAAAAAGGTTTTATTCGTGCCGAAGTCGTGTCGTATCTCGACTTTGTGGTCTGTCGTGGAACTGCGAACGCTCGACGCGTTGGCAAAGCAAGAATGGAAGGCAAGCACTACGTGGTGCAGGAAGGGGATGTTATTTATTTTCACTGCTCCTGAAGCGACCATGATTTCATGTTGCAACAGAAAAGCCGGGCAACTCCCAACGGGGCCTCGCCAGAGACTTCACGCGGGGCTGAAAGGCTTCCACCCGCCCGCCCGCTTTTTCAGTCTGCAGGTATAATTTCAGGTCTGGCTATGTAGCTCAGTTGGTTAGAGCACGGCATTCATAATGCCGGGGTCGCTGGTTCAAGTCCAGCCATAGCCACCATCTCCTTTTCCCCTTCCAAGACCGCTTGGCACCTGCGTTGTCGAAGTATTTTTCCCCGCTGTGCATTTCCACGATACCAGAAACAGTCGCAGACGGGTAATGCGAAAGGTACAGAAGGTTTTGCGTTTTACAACAGATCGGGGAGTGAGCCATACCAAGGCACTTTGAGATGCCTGCTGCACCCGCGCAATTGATGTTTGTAGGTGTCGGCCAGGCGTAGTACTTTGTCGGCTGCGGCGAGCAAGGTGGGATTGTGACGCCAAGTTCCTCTCCGGTAGCCGGTCCAGCCTTCGTGGTACGCCAGATACAGGTTACGGGTGTCATCGGGGGACAATTTCAGGAAATCGACACTTTTCCGGTTGTACCAGCCAATGAAATCCACGGCATCGCCAAAATCGTTGCGGGAAGCAAAAAGTCTGTCGTTTTCCCGTTCATAGTCTTTCCAGGTTTCATCCTTGGCCTGCGAATAGCCTTTGGCCGATGACTTCCGGAACCAAGGGATAAAACCCAGTAGTCTGCCAAGCGGCGGCTTGGCATCATGCCTGAAAGAAGATTCCTGGTGCACAAAAGCCAGAATCACATACTTGGGGACCGACCAACGCCGCTGCGCTTTCTGAATGTCCGCGTACCAGCTTTCGTGCTGCCTAAAAATGTCACAGGCGTTGTGGGGATTAAGCGGTGGAGGTTTCGCGCACGATGCCGTCAGCAAAGCACAGAAAATCAACAGCAGTGATTTTTTCATAATCTTTTCAGGTTTATCAAATGGAAGCCAGTCGGTATAGCAGACTGTCGAGCATCCTGTCAGGCAGAAAAGCTTTCAACCACCACAGGACATGAGAGGGTATCGTTACTCGATAACGACACCGGGGTCGCTTCGCCGTCAGACAACGTAACAATGCCTGGGTGACTGCGTTCGGAGGAAGCGTGAATGGAACCGGGGCACTTTTATCGAGAAGTTTTTCCTCCATGGTCCGATTGCGCGCGGCATGCGGGCCAGACTTGAGCTCAATGGCGTGTTTGAAAGCCAGCAAAGCACAGAAAATCAACAGCCGTGATTTTTTCATAATCTTTTCAGGTTTATCAAATGGAAGCCAGTCGGTATAGCAGACTGTCGAGCATCCTGTCAGGCAGAAAAGCTTTCAACCACCACAGGACATGAGAGGGTACCGTTACTCGATAACGACACCGCGGTCGCTTTGCCGTCAGACAACGTAACAATGCCTGGGTGACTGCGTTCGGAGGAAGCGTAAATGGAACCGGGGCACTTTTATCGAGAAGTTTTCCCTCCATAGCCCGATAGCGCGCGGCATGCGGGCCAGACTTGAGATCAATGGCGTGTTTGAAAGCCAGCAAAGCGTTTTTGTTGAAATTACTGTGTATGGGCCCTGGCTCAATCAATGTTACAAATATACCGGTGCCGCGCAGTTCCTGACGCAAAGTATCTGCCCAGCCCTCCAAAGCATATTTCGTTGCCACATAAGCACCACGCATCATAAACGCGGAATACCCCAAGACCGAACTGTTCAATACGATACGTCCGTTCCGCTGTGCTCGCATGGCCGGAATAATTCTGCGCGTCAGGTCATGCCAACCAAAAAAATTGGCTTCAAACTGCGCGCGGATGTCTTTTCTTTCCAGGTCTTCCAGTGCGCCCATTTGTCCGTAAGCGGCATTGTTAAACAACGCGTAAAGCCTGCCCTCAGCCAAATCCAATGCCTGTTCACAACAACTCTCGACACTTTTTTCGCTGTTCAGTTCCAGATGCAGCGATTTCAGCCCTCTGTCGCATAAGGCATCGAGATCTTTTTGTTTCCTGGCCGTCGCCAAAACCTGATAGCCCATTTGCGACAACCGCAAAGCCGCGTGGAGACCGATGCCACTGGAGCAGCCGGTAATCAAGATCGTCCGCGTCTCGCGTAGTGACTTGCTATTTCTTGTTGCAGACATACAGTCGAAAAACCTGTGCGCCGCTTCCCGATTTTTCAGCTGGCACTAAAGTATCAGCACCGACCTGGGCAGCGAAATTACGCACCTCGTTCGCGATTTCGTTGGCAAGTGTTTCAGGTTTGTTCAGCGCAACGCGCGTGGCTACGCCAAGCACGATTTTGGTGTTGCCAAGGTGCTGGCAGTTGGTGATTTCGGAGGCGGTGGCAAAGTAGACCATTTTGCCTTCCGGCGTGATTGCTTCGCGGATGGAACAGCCTGATGCAACCACGGTGAATAAAACCACGACCAGGCAGGACAGCGATTTCACGCGGTGATTTCCAGTTTGGATGCCAAGCAATCGACACAGTCGTCCAAGGCGACTTCTTTTGTCACGCCGCTTGTTCTTTCAGTGTATTCAACGATTCGCCGTTCCAGGTTTCTCGGCCCAACCGTCAGGCGATAGGGCATACCGATCAAGTCGGCGTCAGCGAACATTACGCCCGGACGTACATCGCGATCGTCAAGCAGAACTTCCACCTTGCGCTGCAGAAGCTCCTGGTAAAGCCTTTCTGCGGTTTCCAGTGTCTGCGGTGTGTGCCGGAAGCTCAGCGGGGAAATGACCACCGCGAATGGTGCGATGGCCTGCGGCCAGGTAATGCCTCGGTCATCATGGCCCTGTTCTATGCTGGCTGCCACAATTCTGCTCACGCCAATTCCATAGCAGCCCATGAGCAAAGTCAGCTCCCTGCCATGTTCGTCGTGGACCGTGGCCGCCATTCTTTCACTGTATTTCTTGCCTAGTTTGAAGATGTGCCCGACTTCAATTCCACGTCTGATATTCAAGACCCCTGTTCCACCCGGGCTTGGATCCCCTGCCACCACACACCGGAAGTCATGCACCTCGTAATCACCGACATCACGATCCCAGTTCACTCCGAGATAGTGTTTGCCATCCTGGTTCGCCCCGCAGGAAAAATCCGACATACATGCTGCCGACTGGTCCACTAGTACAGGCACCTTGAGGTTTACAGGCCCGAGCGAGCCCGGAGATGCGGCCACGACTGCTGCAATTTCTTCCGGGGTACTGAAGCAAACAGGTTCCGCAACCAGCGGGTGTTTGCCGGTTTTTTCGAGATTCACTTCATGGTCGCCGCGCACAAAAACAGCGACTGGAAGTGTTTTTTTGCCCTTTAGAAACAAGGCTTTCAGACACTTGGAGGGCGGAATTTTCAACGATTCGCTGAGTGCCGCGATCGTGGTAATCCCCGGTGTGTCCACAAGTCGCATGGTTTCAGCAGGGGGGGCACGTTTTCCAGTTTCAATGACGGCGGCCAGTTCAACGTTGGCTGCGTAATCGTCCTCTGTGGAAAAAGCGATGACATCCTCGCCACAGGCGGCCAGCGCATGAAATTCGTGCGAGCCAACGCCGCCTATATTTCCTGTGTCAGCCTGTACATAACGATAGTCAAGCCCGATGCGGTTGAATATACGGCAGTAGGCCTTGCGCATTTCCTCATATGTCTCATCCAGGGATTGTGCATCGCAATGAAAGGAATAGCCATCTTTCATAATGAACTCACGCGCTCGCATCACCCCGAAGCGGGGGCGAATTTCGTCGCGGAACTTGGTCTGGATCTGGTAAAAATTCACCGGCATCTGCCGATAGGTGGTAAATCCCGAACGTACCAAGTCAGTAATCACTTCCTCGTGGGTCGGCCCTAAAACCATATCGCGCTTGTGGCGATCCTGGAATTTAAGCAGTTCCTCGCCGTATTCGTACCAGCGTCTGGATTTTTTCCACAGTTCCGCCGGCTGTACCGCCGGCATCAGCACCTCCAGCGCCCCGGCACGGTTCATTTCATCGCGGACAATGCATTCAATTTTTCGCAGTACCCGCATTCCCAGAGGCAACCAAGTATATAGCCCGCTTGCTACCTTGCTGATCAAACCGGCGCGCAACATGAGCCTGTGGCTTGCGGTTTCCGCGTCGGAAGGAGCTTCGCGAAGCGTGGTGAGAGGGTATTGAGAGGCGCGCATCAGTCAGGAAAATTCCATTGGCTAAAGCTGGGTCGGATTGGGTTTTCCCCTGTACACCACTTCCGGATCAATCAGTTTTTTGCCTGTCGTGCGTTGCAGGCGAATGACCCCACCGGCTTTTCCGACCGGGATTTTCCGGTAGAAACAGGAACGATAGCCAACGTGGCAACTGACACCTCCGGCAACGACAACCCGCAACCACAAAGCATCCTGGTCATCGTCCACCAGCATTTCCCGGACTTCCTGAACAAAACCACTGGTTTCGCCTTTGTGCCAAAGTGTTTTTCGGTTTCTGCTCCAGTAATGGGCGTGTCTGGTTTCCACGGTTTTCAAAAGTGCGGCAGCATTCATATAGGCATGCATCAGCACCTCGCCGCTGTGAAAGTCAGTCGTCACCACCGGGATCAATCCGTCGTTATCGAACTTCGGGGCGAAATCCACACCTTCTTCCACCTGGGCGACTTCGTTGCGCGGTGCGAAAGACTGCGTTTTCTTTTCAGTCATCGGTCCTTAGCTTTGTTGCTTTTCTTTAGAACGCATGGGTATGGGGTCATAGCCACCCTCGTTCCAGGGGTGGCAACGTGCGATTCTTTTCAACGCGAGCCACGTACCCCGTGCGGAACCGTATTCTCGCAGACATTCTATGGCATACATTGAACAGGTGGGAGTAAAGCGGCAATGCATGCCAAGCCAGGGACTGACCAGGTAGCGATAGGCTTTGATTGCCGAGACCAGCAGGTTTTTCAGCGCCACCGCCGCCACTGTGTTTCGGCACGAAAATCTTCCAGTGTTATGCCGGACTTGTGCAGTTGCGAACGGATTTCATCAGCGCGAGCAAAATTGCCTGCGTCGCGAGCCGTTTTTCGCATAGTGATCCATTCCTCCACTTCTTGGTCGGCAATCTTGAGTGCGTGTTCCGGCTGCCAGCGAAACCAGGCTTGTGGCGATTGCTGGAGCAGACCCAGACAGGAAGCAGCCGCCAAAAGAGAGGATCCTCCACCGGAAGCAGCCAAGGTGTGCAGCTTGGTCAGTGCCTGCGTGGTATTCAAGTCTTCGCAAAGTGTCTCCAAAACGACGGAACTGTCCTGTTCATCGTCGCTTTCACGATTTTGGAAATCTGCGAAGTCCTGGTCCGAAAAAGCGCGGTAAAGTCGATCCAGTCCCGCTTTGGACTGTGCCAGTGTTTTCTCAGACCAGACCAGTGGTTTGCGGTAGTGGGCTTTCAGCAAAGCGTAACGAACGGTTTCACCGTGGTGTTTGCTTAGAACTTCGCGCAAAGTCACGAAATTTCCCAGTGATTTGGCCATTTTTTCATTCTCGACAGTGACGTGGCCATTGTGTAGCCAGTAGCGTGCGAAAACATCGGTGCCGTGGGCCCGGCAACTTTGTGCAATTTCATTTTCATGGTGCGGAAACACCAGGTCATGGCCACCGCCATGGATGTCTATGGTTTGTCCCAAATGGGCTGCCGCCATGGCCGAGCATTCAATGTGCCAGCCAGGTCTGCCCCATCCCCAGGGGCTGTCCCAGCCAGGATCTACCGGGGATGATGGTTTCCACAGCACGAAATCGGCAGGCGCCCGCTTGTAGGCAGCAACTTTCACCCGGGCCCCAGCGCGCAATTGTTCGGTCTGTCGCCGAGACAGGCATCCGTAGTGGCGCCAGGAACTGACATCAAACAGCACGTGCCCTTCGGCCTCGTAAGCGGAACTGTTGGCAAGCAACCGCTCTATCATTGCGATCATGTGAGGTATGTTTTCAGTCGCTTTGGGTTCAGCCGACGTGGGAAGCAGCCCCAGCTTGTCGGAATCTTCTGAAAATGCACGTCCATATTTTTCTACCACGTCGCCCGTCGGCACCCCGGCAACTTGCGAGGCGGCAATGATTTTGTCGTCTATGTCGGTAATGTTGCGCATGTAGACGACTTTCCTGTAGCGTTTTTTCAGGAATCGGAAAAGCGTGTCGAACACCACCAATGGGCGGGCGTTGCCAATGTGGATGTAATTGTAAACAGTCGGGCCACATACATACATGGTGACCCGATTTTCATCCAGTGGCCTGAAAATGTCCTGTTTGGCCGAAAGCGTGTTGTACAGCCTGATCTGCATAGCTTTCGATGGTCTGAGCAGATTAGCCGGAGTTACTCATCCTCGGCCGTTTCAATCTGTGTGTGATGACTGACTGTCCGGACAAAAGTGCTGCGTTTCTGCGTGTGATTTTCAGTGACGGGTTCTGCTTTGGTTTCCGCAGGATCGCCAGCCCGAGGTTCAGTAGAATTTTCTGCCTTGCTTTCCGCCAGTCCGGCAATATGAAGTTCAGCGGGACTTGCTGTCCTGGTTTTGGACAGATCGCCAGGCTGAGGTTCAGTAGAATTTTCCGCCTTGCTTTCCGCCAGCCTGGCAACACGAAGTTCAGCGGGACCTGTTGCCTTGGTTTTGGACAGATCGCCAGGCTGAGGTTCAGTAGAATTTCTTGCCCTGCTTTCCGCCAGCCTGGCAACACGAAGTTCAGCGGGACTTGCTGCCCTGGTTTTGGACAGATCGGCAGTGTGGAGTTCAGTGGAATCTGTTGCCCTTCCGGTTCTGCCAACAACGCCAAAGGAATCCACTGGTCTATTGGTTTGTTGCCGGTCGGCATTTCCAAAAGAAGATGTACGAACCTTCGAGTTTCCATTTTCCTCTGATATAGAGGGTGTTTCGGTTTCCGGCCTCACCGCTTCGTATTGCTCTGAGCTTGCGAGTCCATACCGCCTTCTCTGCCGCGTAGCTTGATGCCGTCTCTGTGGATTCAGAGATCTCTGCCACTCCATCCCTACCGGTTCATGGCTTCTCCCTGCCCTCACGGGTTCATGTTGCGGGGCACTCTCTGAATTCGCAGGATCACGTTGTTTCGGTGGCCGCGCATACTCATACTGTCGGTCTGCCCTCAACGGTTCACGTTGCCTCTGTGGCCGCGCGGACTCGGATTGTCGGTCTGCCCTAAACGATTCACGCTGCCTCTGTGGCCGCGCAGACTCGGATTGTCGGTCAGTCCTAAACGATTCACGCTGTCTCGGCGGTCGTGCAGACTCATACTGTCGGTCTGCCCTCAACGGTTCACGTTGCCTTGGCGTCCGCGCAGTCCTGTGCTGTCTGCCCGACCCCACCGCTTCATATTGCCTCGGTGGCCGTGCAGACTCATGCCGCCCATCCCCCCTCATTGATTCTTGCGGCTCCTGCGATTGCATAGATTCATGTCGCGGCGCTCTCTCTGTCTGCACAGCTTCGCGCTGTGTCTGCGTGTCTCTGGGTGGCAACAGTACCTCGCTGGAAAAGTAATCATCTTCAGCTGTTCTTCTGGGCCGCTGGTACGTTTTTTTCCTGGTGCCGGGATAACGCGCCGTCGGATATTGGTGTTTGGAGCCAGTGTTCTGATTTGTGTGCGAGTCATGCTGATTTGACAAGGGATGTTGCAGATGCTTTCTTTCCGTTTTAACTGGGGAGTCAACTCCCGGCCCGGGACCGTGTCGTGCGGAAAATTCCGCACCACGCCTGCCGTAAGATGTCCGTGAACGACCTCTGATCGGTCGCCCGGCGGAGTCTGAAATCTGTCGCTCCTTGTTTTTATATGTCGCTTCGCCCGCCTTGTGTCCGGTCAGGACTCCTTTGGGATATTGCGCACGGTCTTCCGGCAGCTTCCCTTTACCTTCATCCTGTTTGGGGGATGAGGGGATAAGCTTACGAAACCAGCGCTGAAAAAAGCTGGCAGACTGCCCCGAGGCTGTTTTTACATCCGGCTTCCGACGCGAAGAAGCTTCTCCTGAAGCCACTCCTGATTGTGCAGATTCGACAACATAATGTTGCGCATGGTCTAGTTCCGCCGACTGGTTGCTATTAGCAACATAGTCCGACTTAAAAGCGCCTGTGGGCTGGTCGGCACGAAAGCCATTGATTTCAAAGTTGGGGTTTTCCAGGCTTAGGTCAGGGACCAGAAACAGGGAGATGTTGTGTTGCGACTCTACTGCATCCACTTCTTGACGTTTTTCATTCAGCAGATACGAAATGGTTTCCACAGGCAACTTCGCTACCACCGAGACGATATGTTTTTCCATGGCCTTGTGCACAATGGAGCGCAACACCCCAAGGGCGTTGGACTCAATGGTACGTATCCAGCCACTACCGTTACAGCGCGGGCAAGCCAGATGGCTGGAATCGCGCAGTGACGTACGTAGTCGCTGGCGCGACATTTCAAGCAACCCGAAGCTGGAAATGTCGCCGATCTGATTGTGTGCCCGGTCGTGCCTCATGGCACGGCGCACGACATCTTCCACGATTTCACGATCCTTTTCCGAAGCCATATCAATGAAATCAATAACGATGAGACCACCGACATCTCTCAATCTGAGTTGCAAGGCAATCTCTTTTGCTGCTTCCACATTCGTGCTCAAAGCTGTGGCCTCAATGTTGGTTCCGCGGGTCGATCGGGCGGAATTGATATCTATGGACAGCAGTGCTTCCGTTTGGTCGAAAACAATTTTCCCCCCTTGCGGCAGGTTAATTTCTCGTTCAAAAGCGGTTCCAATTTTTGCTTCAATTCCATAGCTGCTGAACAGCGGCGAGTCGCCGTCATGCATCATGATTTTATCGACCTGTCCCGGCATGGCGGACTCCATGTAACGCCTCGCCTCTTCGCAGACGGTCGGGTTGTCAAAGACTATCTTCTCAACCTCTGGGCCAATGTGATCACGCAGCGTATGAATGACCACATTTCCTTCACGATAAATGAGAGATGGTGCCTCTTGGGTTCTCGCCAGGCGGGTAATTTCCCGCCAAAGGCTCCGGAGGTTGTTCAGGTCCCACAATAATTCTTCTTTACTCCGTTCTACGCCTGCTGTTCTTAAAATGATGCCTTCGTTGAGTTCATTCTCGATGTCCGAAAAAATATCGTGAATACGGGCGCGATGCTTTTCGCTGGCATGCTTCGTTATCCGCACGCCCGCCCAGGTGCTGTTCGGCATCAAGACCAGGAAACGACCGGGAATTCTTATGTAAGTGGAAAGCAGAGCGCCCTTGCTGCCGATTTCGCCCCGATTCAGTTGAACAAGAAGCTTTTGTCCCTCCTGGACGAAGCCACGGTTCGAAACTTCCGTTTCAGAAGACGCCTCGGTGTTTTTGCAGCAATCACGGGCGATTACCTTGAATGGCAGGAATCCATGCTTTGGTTCGCCATAGTCCACAAAGACAGCGTTGAGCCCCCTTTCCACACGGGCGGCAACGGCCTTGTATATGTTGCCCTTAAGCTGCTTCTTATGAGAGCTTTCTATGTTGAGGTCTTGTAACTCCGACCCCTGGAGGATAGCCACGCGCATCTCTTCCTTGTGCGTAGCATTGACAAGGATGGTTTTCATGTCCATTCAATTCCCATATTCTGTTTGCACTGCGTTTGGGAACCACTAGAACATCGGATAAAAAATCCCGCACGGACAATAAAGAAAACAAAACCATCAAAGCGTCAATGTTTGTGAAACTCCGCCAAAGTTTTGTATGGAATTCCCGCGCCACAGTAGCCACAGTGCTAAAAAAACACAACATTGCTGCCAAAATACCCAGACAGCAGACAACATTAAAAATTCGGCCACACTTTCTTTCAAAACTGTGCATCAAGCACATAACAGTGGGACCCACATCAATCAACGGATAACACCCGCAGATTACCTGTCATTCTACAGTGCAGTACCAGAATTGGCAAGACTGAGAACTGTACGAGCAGCATGAGCGTATCTGTTTTTTTAGCGCATGGTTTCCCTGCTGAATTCTTTGGCCAAAAGAGGAAGCGCAGGGCACAAAAATCAACCAGATCCGGAGTGTTGTTGTTGCTTAGGGCTACCGAGGCCGCCGGAGGCGCCGGCAGAGATACGTGTTGTACCGCTCTGTGAGCCAAGGCGGGTCCGGCGGGAAGGGTTCCTGATTTGCCCGTCAACGGAGAGACGATTGTCATCGGCAACGACGAGCCACTTTAGTGTCAAGATGGTGATTCCGGGGCACCCCACAGTGAAACCAGTTGACAACAATCCTCTCAATCTGAGAATCAACGAGACCCTGACGCAACGCAAGCCGGTGTTGAATGCGTGAACTGAACTGCGTGCAGAGACCAACCGTCAAGTGATTTGGATGCCAAAGTGTCCACGTCGTTTTTTTCGCACTGGCTGCGCCAAACACAATCCAGAGGGTATAATGCGCCGTATCGGGCAGGTCTATGGGCAACACAAACATTCTTGAGCAAATAGCGGAAGTTCTGGAAAATCGCAAACGCGAAACGACCGACAAATCTTATGTGGCATCGCTTTATGCGCAAGGGAGTCAAGTGATTGAAGGGAAAATCCTGGAAGAAGCACAGGAAGTCGTTGACGCAAGCGGTGCGCAGGAAGCTGAGCTGGTGCACGAAATTTCCGACTTGTGGTTTCATTGCCAGGTCCTGCTGGCTTATCGTGGCATCGATGTCCGGTCAGTATTCAGCGAATTGGAAAAACGTTTCGGCGTATCCGGACATGAGGAAAAAAAGCGCCGCAAAAACAGTGAGGAGGCAGTTTGCCAATGACTTGGGGACCTTTACAGATTCTGGTGATTTTGTTGATAGTGGTTTTGCTATTCGGAACGAAAAAGCTGCGCAACATGGGGGCGGATCTGGGTAGCGCCATCAAAAACTTTAAGCGTTCCGTGAGTGATACAGACAAAAGAAATGAAGACTCCGGCAAAACGGAAGACCCGGGAGAAAATGACAAGGGTTCCGGGCAGCACTGATGTTTGATATCGGGTTCTGGGAGCTTGCAGCCATCGCCCTGGTGGGATTGCTGGTTCTTGGCCCGGAGCGGATGCCGGCGATGGCCGCCAGAATTGGCAGGTGGGTTGGGTATATGAAGCAGCTCAGTTATGGATTCAGGGAGGAAATTGAAAACGAGCTGCGGGTGCAGGAAGTCAAGGAAACTTTCGGCTCAGTCAAAAAGACCATCTCGAATCTTGAAATCGATGTAAAAGAAACACTGAACACGATTGGTCGACCGGACAACGAACTTCAAGTGCAGAATGAAACGGTTGAAAAGCAGATTGCTGCCGGACGTTTTGAAGCTGAAAAGCCGGCCGACAGCGATGACAGGAACGATGTGGGAACGAATCCGCGGCAGCAAAAAGAAACCTGACTCAACTCTAGAGACCAGCCTGGTTTCGCATCTTGTCGAACTCCGCGACCGCCTGATACGGGTTTTCATGTTCATCGGAGTGGTTTTCCTTTGCCTGTTCCCATTTGCAAACGATTTGTATGAGTACTTGGCAGCACCACTGTTGCAACGCCTGTCGCAGGGAGCCACCACCATGATCGCCATCGAAGTGGCGTCACCATTTCTGATTCCTTTCAAAATGACGCTCCTGGTGGCAGTCCTGCTTACCATCCCCTACATCCTGTACCAGACCTGGTCTTTCATCGCACCTGGGATGTACAAAAAAGAGCAACGGCTTGCCATGCCCCTGCTCATTTCCAGCACGCTGCTGTTTTATCTCGGCATGGGGTTTGCCTACTATGTGGCCTTTCCGCTGATGTTCGGTTTTTTTACCAGCATATCTCCGGAAGGCGTCAAAGTCATGACGGACATAGGCAAGTATTTTGACTTTGTTGCAAAGATTTTTGTGGCCTTCGGTGCGGCCTTTGAGGTTCCGGTTGCAACTTTCCTTTTGATTAGAATGGGCACAGTGAGTGCCGCCAGCCTGTCACGCAAGCGACCCTACGTGATTGTCGCGGCCTTTGTACTCGCGATGATCCTGACGCCCCCCGACGTGGTGTCGCAGGTTCTGCTGGCGATCCCGATCTGGCTGTTGTTCGAGGCTGGGCTGTTCATGGCAAAAGTGCTGAAAGCAGATGCCCATGCGAGCGAAAACGGCCCGGAAGACACATCAGGAAATCTTTCCAATTAAACGGAGGAGCCGTTGTGAAACAGTGTCGGCAATGCTGAATGAACCGAATGAACAGGCGATACGCTGAAGCCATCATGAGCATGATCACGCATGAAACCTGATGCCAGCCGGGTGGTTCTGGTTATTCTCGATGGCTACGGAATCAGCCCTGACAAAGAAAACAACGCCGTCTACCTGGCAAACACACCCAGCTTGGATCGCTTGTTTTTGCGCTATCCGCACACCCAGCTCGAGGCTTCGGGAATCGCGGTCGGTTTGCCACCAGGACAGATCGGCAATTCCGAAGTCGGTCATGCGACCATGGGTTGCGGCTGTGTAATGGAGCAAGACCTGCTACGCATCAACCGGGCGTTGGACAACCGCAGCTTTTTTGACAACTTTGTTCTCTGTGAGGCGATCGACAAAGCGAAACAAAACTCCCGCGCTGTCCACCTGCTTGGTCTGGTTTCAGACGGTGGCGTGCACTCGCATATTCGACACTTGGAAGCCCTGATCGAGTTGTGTCGTTTGCGAGGTGTCCCTCCACTGGTGCATTTTTTCTCCGACGGGCGCGACACCCCGTCGAGAAAAGCACTCGAGTTCGCCAGACAACTTCGCGAACCCCTGCAGGCGGCAGACGGGAAGTTCGCAACGCTCGTGGGACGATTTTACGCGATGGATCGGGACAAACGCTGGGGTAGAACAAACCAGGCGTGGGACGCCATTACCTTGAATCAAGGCAAGCGGGCGGAAAGCCTGGAAGAAGCCATTGAGAATGCCTATGCAGCAGGGGAAGGAGACGAATTCATTCGGCCAGTGGTTTTGCCGGCTGCAACACCTCTGCAAGACGATGACAGTCTGATCGTCTTCAATTTTCGCAGTGACCGACCTCGCCAACTCGTATCGGCACTACTGCCCCACCGCTTTGACGGGTTTCACCGGCAGCGAAAGCCGGCGGTGAAAATTGCAACGATGACGGAACTTGCCAAAGACCTCGACTGCCCCACGGCCTTTCAACCACTCGTCCCGTTGACCACCCTGGCAAAAACCATCAGCGCGGCTGGTCTTAAGCAATTCCATTGTGCAGAGACTGAGAAATACCCGCACGTGACTTTTTTCTTCAACGGTGGCGACGAAAAACCATTGTATGGCGAAGAACGAGAGCTGATCCCTTCGCCAAAAGTAGACACTTATGACAAGTGTCCGGAAATGAGCGCCCCGGAAGTGACACAGACCATGATGCAGGCCATGGCCAGGGACGATCTGTCTTTTGCAGTCGTGAATTTTGCCAATGCCGACATGGTCGGACACAGCGCATCTGTGATCCCCACCATTCAGGCAGTGGAAGCCATTGATCAACAGATCGAGCACATTTACCAGGCGGCAAAAAAATATGGCTGGACCCTGGTTGTCACCTCAGACCACGGCAACTGCGATGAAATGGTTGACCTTGAAACCGGAGAACCAAACACCTGCCACACGGTCAACCCGGTACCCTGTCTGATCGTGCATAATCCTGGACACGGGCAAGAGCGTGCGATCGAGCTTGCCGACGGCTGCGCCATCAGCAGCATCGCACCAACCGTTCTGGACTTGATGGGCATCAACATCCCGACAGAAATGAAAGCTCCTTCCGTCATTCTCAATCCCCAGGTATTGCGTAAGCCTCCCGCATAGCGAGACAGCACCGGAGCCTCTCCAAGCTTTGCCTCGGTGCCAGTCCAGTGAACCCCGCAACCATTCGCCCCGGCGCCGCCAGTTCAGCGAACCCCGCAACCATTTGCCCCGGTACCGCCGGGCCAGTGAACCCCGCAACACTTCGTCACGGCGCTCGTCAAGCCAGCGAACCCCGCAATGCTTCGCCACGGAGCCGCCAGGCCAGCGAATCCCGCGCAACACTTCGCTCCGGCACCGCCAGTCCAGCGAACCTCGCAACCATTCGCCCCGGCACCGCCAGTTCAGTGAACCCCACAATGCTTCGCTACGAGTTCTTTTGCGCTTTAGTCCCACATCGACGCCCACTTTCATCCCGCTATCCAGGTCTTGGTTCACGTTCCTGTTCGGAAAGATTGTTGCCGGTGCCGAAGTATGCGCCCGGTTGAGCGAAAGCGCCCATGGTTTCTTGCAGGCCCCATGGCTGCCGGGAACTGGGAAAAGCGCAGGCGTGACAGACACGATAGGCACGATAGGTACGACAGGCACGACGGGCAGTGAAGCATTTGTGTCGCAAGTGCATCCAGCTTGGGCCGGATGTTTCGCTTGAGACCCGGCCTGACAACCAGTGTTCATTTTCTGCCGGTCGCTTCGTTCGAAGTGATTGACAGAGCCGATGTATTGTCCTGTCCCGCAAGTCGGCAATAAAGAAAACATACAATGGCGATGGGGCGAAAAAGCACCTGGGTTTCAGGTTTCTGATTTTCACGAGTTGAAGGGGGCTGAAAAGTGAGTGACGACCCCATAAGCGAAAAAGCAGTGCAGCAAAACCACGATGGAGGTGCAGGCGCCGGAACCGGTGTCGTTGACGAACTGCACCAACCGATTCACGAATCAGCCCAAACCATACATTCACTAATGCTGTTCGTGCTGCTTTCTGCCGCTTACGTGCTCATTGTGGTTGGGGGCACCACCGACATGATGCTTTTGAGGAAAGAGGAAATAATCCTGCCTTTCATTCAAGTTGGGATGCCGATAGTGGCATTCTACGTCGCAGTTCCTCTGCTGCTTTTGTTTTTGCATTGTAATCTGCTCGCCAGGTTAATCCTGTTGGCCAGAGATATACACACTTGTTTTGACAATATCCATGCCGGGGTGACGCCCCCTAAAGCCTACGGTTTGTACGACGTGACTCTCACCATGCTGTTTCCGATTGATCCGGTGCGCCTGATGTGGGACATGCGGAAGGCGACGCTTGAAAGAACTGTTTTTGGTGTAGTTTTTCTCATACAGGTTGGGACGATTCCGATGCTCGTGCTGCTGCTGCAGGCGCGTTTTCTCGTTTACCAAGACGAGTGGATTACCTTATTTCACCAAATAGTGGTCACAATTGATTTGTTGTTTCAGCTCCTGTTCATGCTGAGTTACAACAGACTATGGAGGTGTGGAAAGAAACTTCTACGCACATCCAGTTATTTGGTTGGATCAGTGTTGATGACTATCCCGGCTCTCTTTGTCTGGATGATCCTCTGGTCCCGAACAGCTACATTGAAAATAAAATCGAAAGCAATTTACAACAGGCATTCGCAGGATGTTTTTTCCCGGATTGGTGGAAAAATCCTGAAGACCAATTATTCCCGTGCACTTTTATAAAAGGCGAACGCTTCATTGATGTCCAAAATGAAGTCATTACTTTGCGGGATGTGCCGCCAAGTATTGTTGGAGACCTGATTCAAATCAAAGAAAATCCCGCCCTTGCCATACTTTAGTGAACATGTTGTGGAGCTCAACCTGAACGTTCGTTGTTTCCATTATGCAGACTTCAGAAAATCAAGATTCAAGTGCTCCGAGATGGAGCACACGCAGTTGTACGGGGCAAAGCTGGTCGGGGCTAGGTTTGAACGGTATAAATTTGCAGGGAGTCGAGTTGCGTGATGCTGAGCTGAATGATACGGACTTGCGTAATGCCGAGCTGCACGGGACAGACCTGTGCCAAGTCGGGCTGCACGGTGCAAATCTGTACCGGGCCCAGCTTCACGACACAAAGCTAAGCCATGCTGAACTGTATGGTGCTGATTTGTCCGGGGCTGATTTACGCAACATAAACCTTGCTGACGTCGATGGAAAAATTCCGGATGAAACAATATGGGACCACATTGCGGGCAACATCAGGCGGGGTCTGAAAAAGGCGGGCTATTCCGAGGACAAAATCGCTGCACGGCTGGATGTGATCCAACGTAACGGTGCCTTAGAACCCGGCTTTGTTTTGCCTTCCTCGCCGCCAGCTGACAACTGCGTCTTAGCTGGCAATGCCCCGCAGTATGCCGGCTGGAAATGGTCAGAAAAATGCGAGCAGGAATTACAAAACACCACCACGTAGATGGCGTGCCATCTACCTGAAGTCAAGTCCAAATACATAGATTGCCCCAACTGGTACTTAATCCCCTCTTGGAATGCCATCCCGACTTTGACGGCGTGAAAGTATGATTGGCGGGTGCTAAGCTCTCTCGTTGCTATTGATGGGCATAAACAGGCGGACTGATGAATGGGAAAATATGGGATTTGCGTGCCGTTATATGCGCGTGTCTTCCGTCACACCCTGCTGGGAAAATACCGGTATATTTTCATGCGTTTCGTGTAAATCAGGACTTTTGATCCAGCCAGTGCGTCGCCTTCAGGCACGCTGGGCTGGAACAGTCCAGCAACGGGTCGGAAGCTGGCGGGTGGCGCCTCTGGTCAGGCTTTCCCAGGCACTTTGGAAAACAAGCTAAGAGACGGTCCTGTTCAGCCGGGTTCCAGTACTCCGACAGCGGTTGTCCCGGGTATCGTCGTTCGTCGCGCCAGAATCTTTCGACTTGTTCAAACCAGGACGTCAGCCAGCCACAAGGTCCAAGAAGCACAGTCGCTTCTCGGGGTTCATCTGATGTGGCGACGTTCCTGATCTGGGTCGGCTGTCTGACTCTCTTGTTCCCCGACAGAACGGGTCACGAAAGATACCGGAGGCCCGGCGTTTGCGCTGTGTCCTGTTGGTGCGGACCTTGCACTCTATTTGTGGTCAGGCACCATTCGGCGCATCGGGTCTGTGCACCCGGTGTCAGCACACGAAAATAATCTCCAGGTGTTGTTGATGACGAACCATCCGGTGACTGCCAAGCCAGGGCGAAGGAAAATTTGAAATACAAGCTGTGCGGGCGTTGCACGGGCCCACTGACTCTGTTTGGTCTGGCTTTTTGCCTCGTCCTGAAGCGACGAACAGCTACGCCGCTGAAGTCGCCGACGGGGATCGCAACCTTGACCGGAGGCTCTTTCACGTTAATCGAGCGCTGCTGGCGGTTGTAAAACCAGCCTTGAGTGAACTGCTTCCCTTCGACTCCTCTCCGGCTTCATTTTTGCCTCCCTGGTATGCCGGGGAGTCGTGATGACTTCAAACCATAGAACTCGTGTGAATTGCTGATAAACACCCGTGTTCAGGGTTCATTCAAGGTCTGACTTACAGCCTTGACCGACAATGGAAAACTCTTTAGCTTCTGCTTCCTCGCCCAGAGTCCCGACGATCAGTCAAGTCAGGGCTACAATTAGTTTCTCGCAGCCAGGTTGCAACCATCAACCCTCAGGGTCCCCGTTCCCTTTTTCCCTTCTGGTACGGGGATGCTCTCCGCAAAATCAGACGACGCTTTCGCTTTTAGGAGCTTCCTGTGTTTTGGTAGAAGGTCCTGCTTTATTGATCTTAGGGGGGGTTGGCTGGGCTGGCGTGTCCTGGATGACCTGGATCTCAGGCTCCTGACCCCGATTCATGGTGGGTGGTTCCGGATCAGGGTGCCGTGGCTGCTGGTCCATGGAAACAACAGGGGGGCCAGGATCATTCTTTGTTGTTTCAGCACCATCAGGTGCATTTTGCTGCAACTGGTCAGGAACCTGGATAACCGTACCCCCGACAGCATTCTCGCGGCGGGGGGGCTTCTGGGGGGCTTCACTGGTCGGGGTCGGGGGTAGGGGCCGGGGCCGGGAAGGCTCCGAGGGAGCAGTGTCAGTGTTTACCGTGACCTGGATCTCAGGCTTCTGACCCCGATTCATGGTGGGTGGTTCCGGAGCAGGGTGCCGTGGCTGCTGGTCCATGGAAACAACAGGGGGGCCAGGATCATTCTTTGTTGTTTCAGTGTCATTTTGCTGCAACTGGTCAGGAACCTGGTACCCCCGGCAGCATTCTCGCGGGGGGAAGCAAAGCCCACGTTGTCATGGGCTGCTGGCGGCGGGGGGGCTTCTGGGGGGCTTCACTGGTCGGGGTCGGGGGTAGGGGCCGGGGCCGGGAAGGCTCCGAGGGAGCAGTGTCAGTGTTTACCGTGACCTGGATCTCAGGCTCCTCCCGACCAGCTGTGTCGCGTGGTGGTGGTGGAGCGGTGCCGGTGCGGAGTGACTTGGGAGTAGCACGGGAGTATAAAGACTCACCCCCTGTTGTTTGAGCTTGAGTACCATCAGACACATTTGGCTGCAACTGGTTAGAAGGCTGGATAACCGTACCCCCGAAAGCATCCCCAGGTTGAGGATTCTCTGCGGTACCCCTACTGGCGACATCCTTAAAGCCATCTGGCTGTACTCTTCCCCATCTGGTCTGCCTGGATTTCAAGTATTCAGTCTTTATGGCATGTTGCAACACTTCTTGGGTATCGCTATTGTTTGCTTTTCTAGCCATCATGTCTTGAATACCATCCTGTTGTTCCGGAGCGATACTCTGTGTTGGTTCCGCTTCTTCAGGTTCAGGATTACGGTCAAGGTGTGCCGCGGCCGTTAGAAAAACGCGGTGCAGGGAGTCTAGAAATGCCTGCCTGTTTTCGATATTCCGCTCGGCTCTTTGAAGCGCTGCCCCTATTTTTTCAGGAAGGTCAACGGGTGGTGCCCCATTTTTCCATACATCACTATGAGCCTTAGAAGGTCTCACCATTACCTGAGGGTTATTTTCTGATTGAGACGAACGCTGGGGAAGCTCCTTGCCATTGTAGGCATATTTTGCGTCTGACCCCGAACTGGTCCGTATCTGATCTTCTATCATATTCAAAAGCGCATGCCGGTTTTCCAATTTTTTGTCACGATAACCAGGCGATACGGCCCACATGAAGCTATGCATCAACTGTGTTAGTGGCCCTCTCCTCCTGACGAAGTAGGCAGCTTCTATCCCGTCTCTCTCTCTCGCGAAACGTTTCTGTTTCATTGCGGTCAGCGAACTGTAGCCCATTCTAGGCTTGTTTGCCTTATTTACCGCACTCCATGCAGCCAGGTAACCGACTGTAGGTTTTATATTTTCCATGATTTAAACTCCTCCAAGCTCAATTGTCCAAAATTGGATTTTCCGTTGTGCCCCCTGGCTGACTTTTGCCTGTCTCTAAAAACCCTCGCTCGTTCTTTTTCATTATCCGGCACAGTGACTCTCAGCCACTACCGAGGGACTCGTGGAAGAGGCTGCCAGCCTCAGGTTCTGAACCACTACGGCCCCTCCTTTGCCAATATACGGTGTCGGTCGCCACAGAAAATAAAACAGTGACGCCATTAAACCTCCCCGTGACGTTCTCCCTTCGAGCGAAAATTCAGAAAAGAAATGTCCCGGCATCAGAGGTGGGTATCAGTTGGAACATTTGGATTAACAATTAATTCCTCATTCGGTGCCCCATCGGCTTGTGCAGGAGCGCCAGTGGAGCGCCAGGTTCTTGTGGAGCGCCAGGTTCTTGTGGAGCGCCAGGTTCTTGTGGAGCGCCAGGTTCTTGTGGAGCGCCAAGTTCTTGTGGAGCGCCAGGTTCTGTGTTTCCGTCACCATGGTCATGGCCAACCTCGGGCTGTACTCCTGCTTTCTCCTCGCGCAGTTGTGGTGCTGGAACCGGTGGTGTGTCTTGAGTAGAGCCGTCGCGTGCTCCCATTCTTCCGTGGACATTATCACCACCATCAGCTTTCGCAGTGTCGTCGGGCGTTCCAGCGTCCCCCCCCACGCTTGGCAGCACCAGCGCCTTCACGCTTCTTTTGGGTTTGTTGTGTAAGCGGTAGGTTGATTCAGGAATCGGAGGAGCCGTCTGTTGCTGTTCACCATCTAGCACCTGAGGCTGGTTATTAGCAGGTATTTCCTCGTAGATTCTCTCATCCCCATCATCCCCATGCGTACCAAAGGTTGGCGATCCTGTTGCATCCAATGGTGTGGGTGGCACTGGCGGCGGCTGAGTCTGGTTATTAGCAGGTATTTCCTCGTAGATTCTGCCATCCCCTTGCGCACCAAGGGTTAGCGATCCTGTTGCATCCAATCGTTCGGGTAGTGGTGGCGGCCGATCATTCACGTGAGTACCTATTTCCTCGTAGATTCTGTCAACAGGAGTCGGCAAGGTGAACGGAGTTGCCGCAATATGAGAACCCGGGTTGGCTTTTTGTCGTTTAGCTTCGTAAGCAACTGTCTCCAGACGGCATACTTCAGCCAACTTTGCATTGTAGTAGGAGCCTGTAGCGCTTTCTTCGCTGCCATATTTGCGCCATTCTTTATTAAAAGACTCAACGTCATTCTCGGTGTACCGGTTGTCGCTTGGGGCAAGCCCGAGGAAAACTTCATGCAGGGATGTCATGTAAGCCTTCCTGCTGACAGAGGCGTTCTCCCGCGCGCCACGAATCCGGTCGAACAACACCGGGACAGGAGGACCGTTAAGATTCTGAAGTCGCGCATAGCATTCGGAAGGCAGGTGAGGAGGAGGGAGAGGGGAGGTGCTGCTGTTGGCGCCTTCTGCTGGAGGTGGGGAAAACGAAGAAGTGTCGTGCAGGCGATGACCATTGTTTGAATATTTTTTGCCATACCCGTAAGACTGCCTTAGCTGATCTTCGAGAACATTTAGATAAGCATGCCTTTCCTCGATGCGGTTGTTCCGGTAACCCTTTGAAATTTTCCACAGCAGTCCGTGTAAAAGAGAAGCAAGCGGCATCCGATGCACGACCTTATATCCCTCGCCAGATTTTCGCACCTGCGGCTCCAGCATCACACCTTTTTGTGCTTTGATCTGCGCATTCCACGCTTTGAGAACGTTTGAGTTAAGTTTAAAATCGATTGTTGGCATGATTCACCCCTCTATAAATAACCGCCTGACCAAAAAACTGGCACAGTCCTTTCCTGTTGTGCAGGTGAACAAGCGTCTCCACCTAATTTCTTGGCAACATCCATTCCGAAACTGCAAACCGCCACACCACAGGTGCAAAACCGCTCCGAGCACACTATTACTGGAACACTCTGTCACACGAAAGCTCCCTGTTTCAAAACTAATGTGGGTATTGTACAACTTTATCCTCCGTGTTGCAAGGGTGTGGATAAGCCAATGTGCCGGCACATTGGCACATGTCTGCTTTTTGACCCGGCTGTTGCGGGTCTGCCCCCAACCGCTTCAGGATTTCCATACGATGCCTCCTGCTCTTCGAATACCTGGTTTATTTTTTTTCAGTGAGTTCTCTGACGATGCCGGGACACACCAGGTTCCCCACGGCTGTTGCTTGAAAACAGTGAGTCTGTGGTGTCGGCGGGCATCTCGTTCAGCATCATGAAACTCTGGTTGGTCTGATGCTCGTACAGCGTAACGCGTGAGCGGAAAACGAAGTGTGGTTGATATTGTTGGTGCTTTGCGGGTATAACAGATGCTATGTCAGTTCTGCACAGTGCTTCGCAGGGAAATGTCGCCTCCGGAGTTTTCCGCGTCGTCTCTGCACTCGGTCTGGTGGTTTTTTTTGTCGGGTGCGGGGCGAATGATCCGACTTTGCTGGGCGGTGAGACCATGGGAACGACCTGGTCGATCGCGATTGTTGACCCGCTTTCCGAGCAACAGCGTATCGAGCTGAGAAAAGAAACGGAGGCGTTGCTGGTCGGTGTCAACCAGAGCATGTCCAATTGGCTGGAAGATTCCGAGGTCAGCCGCATTAACGATTCTCGGAGTGTCGATTGGCAGCCTGTGTCTCCGGGGCTCGCCGCGGTGTTGGCCACGGCTTTGCAGACACATCGTTTCAGCGAGGGTTATTTCGACATTACGGTTTCGCCACTCGTGCGCCTCTGGGGCTTTGGTCCTAGTCCGGAAGATATAATCCCTCCAAGTGAACAGGAAATTCAAGCCGTTCTCCCTGAAGTCGGGAGCGAGAAATTGCAGTTGCGCCTGCGGCCGCCTGCTCTGCGCAAGAATCATCCGAAGCTGCAGTTGGATTTGTCAGCCATTGCCAAAGGTTATGCGGTTGATGTTTTGTCTGAGCATCTGCATTCCGCGGGGTTTGACAACTTCATGGTGGAGATTGGGGGCGACTTGCGGGTTTCCGGGGGGAACCAGGAAGGGGCACCCTGGCGCATTGGGCTGGAAAAGCCGGTTGCCGGTGAGCGGGCGATATCTCTGGCCATCGCTTTGGAAAACGGCGGCGTGGCGAGTTCGGGAGGCTATCGCAACTTCGTGGGGGTGAACGGTGTACGATACCCGCACGGCATAGACCCGCACAGTGGTCGGCCGATACAGCACCACACGATTATGGTCACAGTTGTTGCCGACACTGCGATGCAGGCGGATGCCCTGGCGACCGCCTTCTATGTTTTGGGAAGTGAAAAGGGTCTGGTGCTTGCCGCTCGAGAAAGGGTGGCGGTGGCTTTTTTTCTTCAGGAAAACGAAGAATTGCGCCCCGTATTCAGTAAGGTCTTCAAGCCTCTTTTGGTACAGTGATCGTTACAATACTGACTTTCGTTGTAATGCTGCTGGCAGCCTCGCTTATGATGGTCGGCATCTTTCGCGGCAGGAAGCTGAAGGGCAGTTGCGGCGGCCCCAACTGTGCCAGTTGCCGAAGTCCCAGTGCATGTCGCAACAAAACAGGAAGGCCAGTAACAAATATGAGTGAGGAATCTGATGACTTATAAAACCACAATTTCTGCTGAAACCGTGCGCCAGCACCAAGACGATCCGGACTGGGTCGTGTTTGATTGCCGCTTTGTGCTTGGTTCTCCCGCGGCTGGTGGGTTGGCTTACCGGGATGGCCACATCCCCGGGGCGCGTTTCATGGACGTGGACACAGACCTGTCTGCCCCTCCCGGACCTGCCGATGGTCGCCATCCCTTGCCGGACGTGCAAGGCTTCGTCGAAAAACTTCGCAATTGGGGAGTCGGCAACCATTCACAGGTTGTGGTTTACGATGGCGACAAAGGCCCGTTCGCAGCACGTGCCTGGTGGACTTTGCAATGGTTGGGACATACTGAGACCGCTTTGCTTGAAGGTGGCCTGGCAGGCTGGGTGGACGCAGGCTACCCGATCAGCACGGACGAACCGGATTGCAGTCCGGGTTCGTTTTCTGGCACACCTAACCCAGATATGGTCGTCAACGTACAGGAAGTGGAGGGAATGCTGCGGAAGGATTGCGTGTCGCTTTTGGATGCGAGGCCAAACCCGCGTTACCGGGGAGAAGGTGAGAACATCGATCCTTATGGTGGTCACATTCCCGGTTCACTGAGTTTCTTCTGGGGAGAGAACCTCGATGAAAATAGTCGGTTTCTTCCGCCTGAAGTTTTGCGCCAGCGCTTTGCCCCGATGGCTGAAAAGGAAATCGTGCATTCCTGCGGTTCGGGTGTGACGGCCTGCCACAATGTGCTGGCAATGGAAATCGCCGGCTTCCCGCGGCCAAGACTTTATGTGGGTTCCTGGAGTGAGTGGATTCGTTCCGAGGAAAGACCGAGAGCGACAGGCGGGGAACCTGGCGGGGTATAAACCGGGAACTCTGACAAAATTTGAAGTTTTGAACTACTGTAGCGATTGTGGTTCTCCACGTGTGGCGGAGTGTGTGCCGGAAGGAGACAACCGGGTGCGCCACGTTTGCCAGGCCTGCGGGAAAATCTTTTACCAGAATCCGAAAGTAGTGGCTGGATGCATTTTGCACTGGCAAAACAAAATTCTTCTGTGTCGACGCTCTATCGAGCCACGTTCGAATTACTGGACGGTACCGGCAGGTTTTATGGAGAACCACGAGTCCATTCAGGAAGCCGCAGCCCGTGAAGCATGGGAAGAAGCGCGAGCAAAGTCATCAAATCTGACTTTGCATGGTCTCTACGCATTGAAACACGTGAGCCAAGTCTATGCGCTGTACCATGGAGATCTTGATGGCGGGCACGCGGAGCCTGGGACAGAAACTTGTGAAGTGAAGCTTTACGAGGAAAGCGAAATCCCGTGGGACAGGATTGCTTTCCAAGTGGTCGCCGAAGGGCTGAAGGACTTCCTGCTGGATCGCAAGGGACAATGTTTTCAATTGCACCAAGGCGAGTTGAGTCGTAATAAAAAAAATGAATTGTTTTACGCGGCAATTTCCTGAACAGCTTGCGTGTGCCTGAGAGGGTATGATTTGCCGTACTAACGGAGACCTTATGGAAAAACCAGTTTTTTTGAAACCCTGTCTGTTGGGGTCATTTGTGCTTGTTTTGACGCTGAGCCTGTCAGTCGACGGTGCTGTGGCAGGTCACCACGAAATACCAAACCTCAAGGGCACCTGGAAAGGAATGAATTACACCTTGTCCGATCTCAAGGGCTACAGGCAGTGGGAAAAGGTCATACACATTACTGAGCAGAAGGATCGTCGCTTCAGTGGCCACTTTAAATACAGTGAAGGACGCAGGGATTTTTTTGGTATTGTTTTCAATGACAACAGAACCCTGTTGTGGGTGTCCACCAAAAGCAACGGACTCAGTCCCGGCAGACTTTTGGATGAGGACACACTGGATGTGTGCTACGTGGAGTCCGGAGCGGAAGCTACGGTTGGGTGCACTTTATTCAGTAGACAGAAATAGCTGGCTTGCCTGCTTTTTACGGGAACGACGGGCCATGCCGAACCTCCAGGTTTCCGAAAAGACCTTGATCTTTTAGTTTATTCTTCGAGCCGGATCTCTACGGTCGGCGACAACCGGGAATATCCCTTGAGCTTGGGTCGACAGGAGATCAGGCGGGAGACCAGTCAGACGACAGGAGTACTCTACGAATGAGCAGTTTTTTTGCCAAAGAAAGCATCGTTGTCGGGCCGGACTTCAACCGTTGGAAAGTGCCCCCCGCATCCATCGCCATCCACCTTTGCATTGGTTCCGTTTATGCCTGGAGCATCTACAACCCGGCACTGACGAAAGTTATTGGGGTGGTTGGCAGTACTGCGAAAGACTGGACTTTGAATGAAGTCGTATGGATTTTCACGGTTGCCATTGTTTTTCTGGGACTCGCCGCAGCATTTGCCGGGCGGTGGCTGGAAACTGTTGGGCCGCGTACGGTGGGGATCGTCGCTGCCATTTGCTGGGGAGGTGGTTATATTGTCGGCAGCGCCGGTATTGCCACGCACCAGCTTTGGCTGGTCTATCTCGGTTATGGCGCCATTGGTGGATGCGGGCTGGGATTGGGCTATGTTTCACCAGTGAGCACCCTCATTCGCTGGTTTCCAGATCGACGGGGTATGGCGACAGGCATGGCCATAATGGGTTTCGGCGGTGGTGCCATGCTGGCAACGCCCCTTAAGGAATATCTGATCCGTACGTTTTACCAGGCTCCGGACTACCTGGGAGCAGTGTCAGGGCTTGATCTGGTGACTATTGGCGGGCGTCGTTTCGCGGAAATAGGCAACGAAATGAAAGAAGTCGTCGTTGTCGGTGTCAATGAAGTCAGCAAAATGGTGGTTCCGGGCGACCCCGGCGTCTATCTTGTAGGTACCGGTTCCATCGGTGCCTGGCAGACTTTTTTGATTATCGGGTTGATTTACTTCGTGATCATGATTATTGCTTCGATGAGTTATCGGCTGCCTGCTCCGGGCTGGAAGCCGGAGGGCTGGGAGCCCCCTGCCGCTGAGGTGGCGAAAAAGAAAATGATCAGTGGCAACGATGTCGACATCGATCAGGCACTGAAGACTCCTCAGTTTTACCAACTTTGGATTGTTCTGTGTTTCAACGTGACAGCCGGCATCGGCGTTATCGGCGTTGCCAAAACCATGATGTCCGAAATTTTCGGCACGACTTTGCCAAACATTGTCGATGGTGCCTTTGCAGCTTTTTATGTGCTCATGATCAGTGTTTTCAACATGATCGGGCGCTTTCTCTGGGCCAGTACATCGGACCATATCGGACGCAGGAATACCTACTGGGTGTTTTTTGTAGGCGGGATCCTGCTTTACCTTTCCATCCCTTACACGGCGCAACAGGTGAATGTCAACCCCGCAGTACTCTGGCTGGTTTTCTTTTATGCCGCCACCATGATTATTTTTACTTTCTACGGCGGTGGCTTTGCAACGATTCCGGCCTACCTTGCGGATATTTTCGGCACCCACCACGTCGGCGGCATTCACGGCAGATTATTGACGGCCTGGAGTGCGGCGGGCGTGTTTGGACCTTTGGCAATCACTACCCTGAGGCAGCATTCTTTGACAGAGTCCATCCACGAACTGGTCGCGAAAATCAGTCCGGAGAGATTTTTTGAAACCTTTGGCTCCGGGGTGGAACAGCTTGAGTTACTGGTCGAGAAAAAAACCGTCACTCTGGCAAAGCTCATGGAGATTGCCCCGGCCGGAACGATTGATCCCACTCCGAGCCTGTACAACACGACCATGTACCTGATGGCTTTTCTGCTTTTACTGGCGTTGGTATCCAACGCTTTGATGCGGCCGGTTCACCCTCGGCATCACTTATAAAACCCTTCCTGAAGTCATTTCTCCTGAGCGGCAACGATCTCGGGGCACAGATTTCAAAGTCTTCGGTGCAAATCCGCGGTTCCCCCAAAAGCTCCGTGCCTCCCCTGTTCTGGGGGGGCAGATCTGCTTCGCTTCGCCTGGGGCGTGCGCTGGTTGGGGAAGTGCTTTTAAGCGGCTACGCTCGGCTTACTGTCCGTAAAGGATTTCAACCCGCCGATTCTGTGCGTAAGCCGCATCGGTTGTTCCATCTGTGGCTGGTTTTTCCTCACCATAACTGATCCAGGTGATTTGAGTCGCTGGAACCTGGTGTGCCAAAAGAAAATTCCTGACCGACAGGGCGCGCCGTCCTCCCAGAGCAAGATTGTAGTTTGCAGAACCTCGTTCGTCAGTGTGCCCTTCAAGAACGACTTGAGCATTCGGATCGCTTCTCAGATATTCTGCATGACTGCGCAACACTTCACGCCCCTCGGTTTTTATTTGTGAACGATTGAACTCAAAGTAAACCACGTTGTAGCGCAATTGCGGATCGAAGCGCACAGATTCTTCATAGGGCATGCCGAGTTCGGCAATGACCTCTTCTCCGTATAAATCACTGGTAACGCCCACTTCGCCGCTTTCATAAACCGTGAGATCTTCCCATTCGTCTGGCGGTGCCGGGGTTTCCGCCCGGGCTTCTTCCCACGGTTGCGGTGCCAGCGTTCCGTCTGCTTCAATTTTTGTCGCAGTGCAATTCACCAGAAAAACCGCAACCAGGGCTGCTGCCGGAAAGGTGTATAAAAAACGTCTGGTCGTGTGCAATGGGGTGCTCTGCTTCGTGTGTAGCATAGCAAAAACTGTAGCGCCTAAAAAGGTATTTGTATATTACAGTCCCTCCGGTTGAGATGGGCTGGTGTTTTCCTGGTGAATCAATCCGACGATGCCGGCGGATTATCGCGTTCTATGTTTTTTTGCGGTCAGAGGTTCCAGCAGTAAAGCCATGAACTAAAAAACGGACACGTCCAAATGAGACAGACCGACATGCAAGGTTCTTGCGTCAGGCCGGTTCCCGTTTTAGTATGCATCCCCCGTGTAGATGTGCTTGCAAGTGCTGTTGCAGTCGGGAGTTCTGACCGCCAGGTTGCTTTTCAAGCCCCTCGGGGTCTTGGGTTGTTTCCCCTTTGTGTGGGGGGGTGTCGAAATGACAAGGACGGTTTTCATAAACAATGGAACATTACGAAATAGTTTTTCTGGTGCATCCGAAGCACAGCGACCAGGTGCCGTCGATAGTGGATAAATACAAGTCCATTGTCCAAGGCAGAAAAGGCCATGTGCACCGGTTTGAAGACTGGGGTTTGCGCAGCCTGGCCTACCCGATTCAGAAATTGAAGAATGCGCATTACGTGCTTTTGAACCTGGAATGCGATGCGGATTCGTTGAGGGAAATCAAAGAGGATTTTCGTTTCAACGAGGCACTTTTGCGGAACCTTATTCTCAGCAAAAGCGAGGCGATAACTGATCCGTCACCGGTGGCACTTTCCGTAAAGCGGGTTGCAGAAAAAACAGCTGGCGAACAGAGTGAACAGTCGGAACCCGTGGACAGGACTGAAACAAAGGAAGCAACTTCTCCAGGCGAAAATTCCGGAAAAAGTCACGTGATTGCGACGGAAACCTTAAAATCAGGGGACAGCGTTTCGGAGCAAGTCAGTGATGGAACCGATACTGACGGGGATGACACTGAAAATAAAAGTGAGGGTTGACCAATGATTGATCAGGGCCGACAAAAAAAGCCGTTTTCGTTGAATTCTAAAAAGATATCTGATATTGATTACAAAGATATTGATTTTTTGAGCAGGTTCACGGCCTCTACTGGAAAAATTTTGCCGCGCCAAATCACGGGTGTCGGGGCACGTTATCAGCGGCGTGTGTCTCGAGCCATTAAACTTGCCCGATACTTGGCTTTACTTCCTTATACCGAAAATCACCGTCCCTTTACCGAACCTTCTGTTACGCATGACCGCAGGTTTGCATAGCCGGGACGGGTTGGTCATTTTTCGCAAAGCTTCATCGTACGTACTTAAGTGAAACCACTCGCAGCGGTTGCTGTTTCCGGTGTGGGTGGGGCAACCGTGCTGACGGTGGTGTTCGGTTTGCTTTCCTTCCCTTTTCCGCCGTTTGGGCTGGTCGTCGGTGGCATACTTTCGCTGGTGGTTCTGTGCCATGGTTTGCTGCGGGCGCTGACCGTCGTGGCCATTTCGGCTGCCGCGTTGCTGGTGCTTATGCACTTGTTGCTGCAAGTGCCGGGCACGGATGAAGTTTCTCCGTTGGGCATGGTGTTCCTGCTGGGAGTGCAGTGGTTGCCTGTGGTGCTTGGTGCCGAATGGATGCGGCGAACCAATTCTTTGTCTTTCGCCAGCCAGGCACTTGCAGCCTTGGGTCTGTTTGCGGTGTTGCTGGTTTCCTGGTTTTTACCAGAGCGCGCCGCACTTTGGGGAGAGCTGATCGATGAACACGCTGGCGAACTGTTGCAGGAATTGTTTGCGGCTGATCCGGCGGTACGCGGTGTCTACGAGGTCGTTTTGCAACAAATGACCGGTGTCGCGTTTTTTTCTTTGGCCATCCTGATCTGGATCCCGGCGTTGTTGCTTGGCAGGTGGTGGCAGACCCTGTTGTTTGCGCCGGGTAATTTCAGTGACGAGTACGCGCATTTTAGGATGGGGAAAGGGGCTTCTGCTCTGCTGGTGATTTTGTTTTTTTTCACAATTTTGAACGATAATCCGCTGGTTAGCGAGTTGCTTCTGGTGCTGGTTCCATTTTTTATTTTTCAATTTGCGGCCGCACTTTACTACTTGGCAAAAAGCAGATTGCACGTGGGGAACTGGCAGGTTTTTTTTTGCATTGCATTTTTTTGCTGGCGCTACTCGTGGCTCCGTTCCTGTTTGCGTTTGTGTTCAGCATCCTCGGCGCCATTGATGGCTTGTTCAGCAAGCGCGCCAGGTTGAAAAGGCAATAAATCTTGTGCCCGGGAATTTCCCAAGGGAGGATATATGAAAGTGGTACTACTGGCTGATGTTGGAAGTCTTGGCAAACTAGGTGATGTCGTCGACGTGAAAATGGGCTATGCACGCAACTACTTGGTTCCCCACGAAAAAGCACTGTATGCGACGGCAGAAAACCTGGAGAAAGTCCAGGTAAAACTGAACGAGTTGGCAGGCAAAGCCACTGAAGAACTCGCGGTAGCCAAGATCCGTCGGGAAAAACTCAATGGCCTGGTGGTTACGGTTCCAGTTCGAACCACCGAAGAAGGCAAGCTGTTCGGCTCCGTGGGCACCACGGATATTGTTGAGGCCATACAGCGATGTTCCGGTCTTGATGTCCCCAGGAATGAAGTGCGACTTCCCGAAGGGCCCATACGGGAGCTGGGAGATTATGAGGTCAGCATCGCTCTTTATGCCGAAGTGACGGCGGTCATAAAGCTGGGCCTGGTAAAGCAGGAGGACTGATGGCGATGGTCGTGGTTCCCCCCCTCGAAGAATTGGAATCAACGGCGCTGGAAGACATCAGGCGTCCTCCGTATTCCTTGATGGCGGAACAAGCTGTACTCGGCGGGCTGATGCTGGACAACGAGGGCTGGGACAAGGTTGCGGACCTGATAAGCGAGGCTGACTTTTTTGTCAAAGAACATCGCCACCTGTTTTCAGTCATCAATACACTGGTACAAAAAGACACACCGTTCGATGCAGTAACCATTTCGGAACGGATTTCCGCCAGTGAAGATGCCGCCCGTGCTGGAAAAGCAGGAACTCTGGCTTATCTGGCGAAAATCGCCCATGAAACGCCTAGTGCCGCGAATATTCGTGCTTATGCGGAGATCGTGCGGCAAAAAGCCATTCGTCGCGCCTTGATTGCAGCGGCCAGCCAAATGATGGAAAGTGCCTATTCCGCACAGGATGAGGACAGCCGCATGCTTCTTGATAAAGCGGAACAAGTGGTTTTTGAAATTGCTGACCAAGACAGCAACAAGGCTGGCGGTTTTGTTCCCATGAGCGAATTAAGCACTTCTGTTTACGAGCAGATTGATGCCTTGGGAGATTCCGACTCTGATCTGACCGGACTCAGTACCGGGTTCAATGAGATCGACAAAAAAACTTCCGGACTGCAGAAGGGAGATTTGATCATCGTTGCCGGCCGTCCCGGGATGGGAAAAACCAGTTTCGCATTGAATATTGTTGAACAGGTGGCCATGAAGAGAAAAGATTGCGCGATCGCAGTGTTCAGCATGGAAATGTCAGGCAGACAATTGGCGATGCGTTTTTATTCTTCGCTGGCAAGAATTGCCCTGACTTCTCTACGTTCTGGAAAGCTTGGAAAATATGAATGGCCACGTATGACGGCGGCCATGAAAATGATGCAGGACAGTCGTATACACATCGATGACAGCAGCACTTTGTCACCGGTTGAAATCCGCGCTCGGGCACGGCGTTTGAAACGTGAGCAAGGTTCCCTGGGCCTGGTGGTCATCGATTATCTGCAACTCATGCAATCGTCGATAAAAGCGGAAAATCGTACTATGGAAATCACGCACATTTCACGAGCCTTGAAAGCCATGGCCAGGGAGCTGGATGTGCCGGTGGTTGCGCTTTCCCAGTTGAATCGCAATGTTGAGCAACGCACAGATCACCGCCCGGTGTTATCGGATTTACGAGAGTCGGGAGCGATCGAACAGGATGCCGACCTGATTCTTTTTCTCTACCGAAAAAAAGAAAACTTGGATGAGGACATCGAGCGAAACGCTTTTTCCTACCAAGTGGAGATGGAAGCCGCCAAGCAACGCAACGGCCCGACTTTCACGACCAGCCTGACTTTCATTGGTTTGTACACGCGCTTCAGGGATTCCATAAGCGATGAAATCGCAGACAGTGAAGGCTACCCGGAAAGCAGTGACCACGACTATATGTAAGTGGTTTGGTGTGCGAGTGCGGAATACAGGAGAAGCTCGTGTTTTGATTTTTCAGGAAAGCGGGCGGATGGTACGGATCTGACGGGCACCGTTGTCGAGGGCAGAATGGGAAGCGGGCCAAGGTCCCGTTTCGCGGGAATTGGTGAGACAGGTTGGGAACGATGACCAGTAGATGGAGATATTTCCTGGAGTTCAAACGGCTTCAAGAAAGTGGCAGTGACTAAACATTTGGCAGCGGGGGCGCTGGAAGATTGGCGAAACGCTCGCCTGAAGCGCCGGTTGGTGGTCTGGTACCTGGGGGCGGCTTTGTTGCTCGTGTTGATTGCCGCTTCCACTGTGGGTGCTGTGCCGTTGCCATTTTCCGAGTTGTTTCACGCGCTCACTGGCAACGGCGGTTTTACTGAAGGCAATGAGGTGCTCGCCACCTACTCGTCCATCTGGTTTTCGTTGCGTCTTCCGCGCCTGCTGCTGGCGGTGATCATTGGGATGGTGCTGGCGGGCAGTGGGGTGGTCATGCAAAGCCTGTTCAAAAATCCCCTGGGTGATCCGGCGTTACTGGGGGTGTCGGGAGGTGCCGCAATGGCCACGGTGGTTGCTTTGGCACTGGGGCTGCACCATGGCGGCAGCCTTTCATTTATGGCTTTGCCGCTTGCCGCCTTTATCGGGGGATTGCTCGCTGTACTCCTGGTTTACCTGGTGGCACGTCGCATCGGTCGTACGGATATGGCAGCCTTGCTTTTGGGTGGGGTGGCGCTTAACGCGTTGACTGCGGCGGTAACCGGAGTGTTTATGGTCAAGTCCTCTGACCCGGAATTGCGCGGATTTATGTTTTGGATGCTGGGCGGTCTGGATGACGCTGACTGGTTCAGGGTCGGTATGGTATCGCTTTTCGCTTTTCCTGCGCTGGCGGTGATTTTGGCGGCGGGCAGGGAACTGGACGCCTTTGCCCTGGGGGAACGCAATGCCCTGTGGCTCGGTCTGGCGGTAGAACGCTGGCATCTGGCACTGGTTATAGCCGTTGCCGTTGCTGTCGGCATCAGCGTGGCATTTTGCGGAATCATTGGGTTTGTCGGCCTGCTCGCGCCGCACTTGGTGCGTGCCTTGATCGGGGCAAGTCATGCGACTTTGTTGCCGGGAGCATTGTTTCTGGGGGCCATCATTCTGGTTTTGGCGGACTTGATCGCACGCACCGCATTTTTGCCCGGAGAGGCACCGGTCGGTGTCATTACTGCTTTCTTGGGTGTGCCGTTTTTTTTGTACCTGTTGCTTGTCAGCCGACAGCACGAACTCGTTTGAGCCTGGTTGCCGACAACCTGATCTACAGTGCCGGCGGGAAAACACTGGTCTGTGATTTCAATATGGTCTTTCATCCCGGTGAAATGGTTGCGGTGGTGGGAAACAATGGTTCGGGCAAATCCACGCTGCTGTCTTTGCTGGCCGGTTGTCCGCTGCCGGATGTCGGTTCGGTCCGCCTGGATGATCTGGAACTCAGCGTCTGGAAGGCTGCCGATCTTGCGCGTCGTCGCACCATGTTGCCACAGGCCTTTGCTTTGAATTTTCCTTATTGCGTGGCAGACGTGGTGAAAATGGGGGCCATCCCGTGTGCTTTTCAGCGGCGAGAGGAGCGGGTTTTGCAGGATGTCATGTGTTGGTTCGATATTATCCACTTGGCGAATGCGCGGTGGGGAACGCTCTCCGGTGGTGAGCGGCAACGCGTTCATCTTGCTCGGGCGGTGTTGCAGGTCTTGACTGGGGATGCAAATGAATTTCGTTATTTATTGCTTGATGAACCTTCGGCATCGCTTGATCTGAAGTATTGCCATCGCCTGATGGAAGTGTTGAAAAAGCTGTTGGAAAGAGGAGTGTGTGTGGTTTTGGTCAGCCATGACCTGAGCATGTTGCTGAATCGTGTGGATGTTGTGGTCATGTTGGAATCCGGAAAAGTATATTTTCAAGGCCCGCCGCATCTCGCCTTGGATCGTAAAAAAATCGGCGCAGTTTTTGGCGTTGGTGCCACTTTGGTTCGCGAATCGACAAGTGGCCAGGTGGCGTTGCTCACGGAGTCCTTATCTGAAAATCGTGCGTGGTAGCATAGGCGATGACCGTTTGTTCTGGTCTAAAGCCTTTCAGCAAGGGCGACGCGTTTTGACCAGGACAGTGCGAGATGGTGTGCTTCAGGTCTTTAATGCCGGATCCCCGAGGTGCCGGTTTTTCACTCACTTAAAAAGCAGGGTTTATGGGTAATTCGAAACAGTCATTAGGTGCCACTCTAAGAAAAATAGAGCAGGATTTTGGCAAAGGGGCGGTGATGCGGATGGGCGATACTCATACCGCGAACATTCCTGTGATTTCCACGGGATCGCTGTCCCTGGATGCTGCACTCGGCATTGGTGGGCTGCCCATCAGACGAGTGGTAGAGATTTACGGTCCGGAGTCTTCGGGCAAAACCACTCTGGCTTTGCACGTGATTGCGGAGTGCCAGAAACAGGGAGGCGTTGCCGCTTTTGTCGACGCCGAGCATGCTCTGGACCCAGCGTATACAGAAAGATTGGGCGTGAATGTGGCGGAATTGCTGATTTCACAGCCTGACAACGGCGAGCAGGCACTGGGCATCACCGACCTGCTGGTAGCTTCCGGCGAAGTGCAGGTAGTGGTCATAGATTCCGTGGCGGCCTTGACACCGCGTGCGGAAATAGAAGGAGAAATGGGCGACAGTCACATGGGGCTGCATGCTCGCCTGATGTCCCAAGCCTTGAGAAAACTGACTGCCAGTATCCAGCGCGGCAACGCCTTGGTGGTTTTCATTAACCAGATCCGCATGAAAATCGGGGTCGTGTTCGGCAACCCCGAAACCACGACCGGCGGCAACGCCTTGAAGTTCTTTTCCTCGATGCGGTTGGAAATCAGACGCCAGTCCATCATCAAGGATGGCGACAAAACGCTGGGTAACGAGGTTAAGGTCAAAGTGGTCAAAAACAAGCTCGCTCCGCCCTTTCAAGTCGCGAGGTTTGAAATCCGTTATGGGGAGGGCATCAATCAGACTTCAGAGCTGATCGCCCTGGGAGTGGAAAATGGCCTGATGGAGAAATCCGGTTCCTGGTATTCCTACCAGGGGCAGAGGATAGGCCAGGGGAAAGAAAACACTCGTGCCTGGTTGGAAAACAATCCCCGGCCCAGGGAAGAACTGCGAGCGGCATTACGCGAAAAACTGTTGCCCTACCTGAAGGGCACACGGTCGGCGGAAGTAGCGGCACCTCCCCAGCCAGGTCGTGCAAAAGGAAATTAAAAAAGTCCCAATTCATGAAAAAGCACTGGTTTTGCTTGGCCGACGTGAACACACGCGAGCTGAATTGCATGACAAGTTGTTGCGGCGGCACTATTCCGAAGCGGACATAGTGGAGACACTGGATTCACTGGAAGCGCAGGATCTGCTTTCCGACCGCCGTTTTTGTGCAATGTATATTTTGTCCAGAAATCAGAGAGGCTACGGTCCCTTGCGAATATCCCGCGAACTGTACGCGAAGCGGGTGGCGGAAAGAGTTGTGTCGGCGGCGATTGCGAGTTGTGAATGTGACTGGGATGCCTGTGCTCGCAGATGTTTTGCCAAACGCTATGGTAAAGGGGGCATTCATGTTGGCGATTCACCTGCGAAACAGCGGCATTATCTTTTCCAGCGTGGCTTTCCCGACGAGGTCGTTGCGCGTGTCCTGGAAGAGCGGGTAGATGGTGTTTGATGACAGAGGTGTGAAAACCACTTGGCAACCCGGACCATGAGAAAAAGCCATGAAATTCGTTCGGCCTTCCTGGATTTTTTCCACAGGCGCGGTCATCGGGTTGTGCCTTCCAGCTCGCTGGTTCCGACCGACGATCCCAGTCTGTTGTTTACCAATTCCGGCATGGTACAGTTCAAGAATCTTTTCTTGGGCAACGAGCAAAGCGAATTCCAACGGGCGGTAAGCTGTCAGCGTTGTCTGCGTGCGGGTGGCAAACACAACGATTTGGAAAATGTGGGTTACACGAGAAGCCATCACACTTTTTTCGAAATGCTCGGCAATTTTAGCTTCGGCGATTACTCCAAGCGCGAAGCTATTGCGTATGCATGGGAATTTCTGGTGGAAGTATTACGCTTGCCGCGCGAAAAACTGTGGGTCACGGTTTATGAAAAAGACGATGATGCGGAAGAACTCTGGCTGCATGAAACTGAAATTGACAGCCAGCGCGTTTCGTCTCTGGGGGAGGCGGACAATTTTTGGGCGATGGGAACAACTGGTCTCTGTGGCCCCTGTGCCGAGGTCTATTACGATCGCGGGGAAGGGGTGGCAGGGGGGCCGCCGGGCTCGAACGAAGAAGGGGAACGCTTTGTTGAAATATGGAATCTGGTTTTCATGCTCTATGAGCGAGATGAACAGGGCGAGTTGCACGACTTGCCCCGGCCGTGCGTGGATACCGGTATGGGGTTGGAGCGCATCACGGCAGTGATGCAGGGAGTGGCGTCCAATTTTGAGACCGATTTGTTTAGCACGCTCCTGCGCCGGACGGCTGAACTGATTGCCGTGGACTGCCATGACGATCCTTCCCTGAAGGTGATTGCCGACCATGCCCGCGCCTGCACTTTTTTGATTGCCGATGGAGTTTTTCCCAGCAATGAAGGGCGCGGCTATGTGTTGAGGAGAATCATTCGCCGGGCAATACGACATGGCCACAAACTGGGTGCGCGGCAGCCTTTTTTCTTCCGGCTTGCCGGGCAAGTGATCGAGGAGATGCACCTTGCCTATCCGGAACTGCTTGAACCACGTGATTTCGTGATGCGCGTGTTGGAATCGGAAGAATTGTGTTTTGCCGAGACCTTGGACGCGGGTTTGAAAATTCTCAATGCCGAGTTGCCGAACCTGAGTGGTTCGGAAATTCCTGGAGAATTTGTTTTCAAGCTTTTTGACACTTATGGATTTCCGGTGGACTTGACCTCGGATATCGCACGCGAAAAAAAACTCCACATCGATTTGGCCGGCTTTGAAACGGCCATGCAGGCACAACGTTCACGGGCACGTGCGGCGACCCGCTTTCACGCCGCAAGCAAACAGGATGCCCTTGCGAGCTCCGCCAAAAGTACATTTTGCGGATACCAGTCGTATGCCGGGAAATCACGGCTGCTTGAACTGTTCGCGGATGGCCATTCGGTCAGCCAGGTCACGCAAAATCAGGACGCTGTTGTGGTGCTGGATGAAACGCCGTTTTATGCCGAAGCTGGAGGCCAGCTTGGCGATACCGGTCATTTAGAAAGCAGGAACTGTTTTTTTGCCGTCCATGACACACAAAAGCAAGGCCATGCCATCATGCATTTCGGAACCCTGAAGAAGGGCACAATCCAGGTCGGTAAAACGGTGTTTGCCCAGATTGACCGGCAAAGACGCACGAATTTGGCGTTGAACCATTCCGCGACGCATCTTTTGAACGCCGCTCTGCGGCGCGTTCTTGGCAAACATGTTTCCCAGAAAGGTTCACTGGTTGCTTCCGACCGCCTGCGCTTTGATTTTTCTCACGATCGCCGCTTGTCAGATGATGAAAAAACGGAAATAGAGGCTTTGGTAAACCGGGAAATCCGGCGAAATTCCAAAGTGCTGGTTGAGCTTCTGCCACGCGAAGAAGCCGTTGCCAAGGGGGCGCTGGCGTTGTTCGATGAGAAATACGAGGATGAAGTGCGGGTATTGAGTATGGGGGATTTTTCCATAGAGTTTTGCGGCGGCACGCATGTCGCGCGTACCGGCGACATCGGAATGTTCAAAATCGTTTCCGATTCGGCCATTGCCGCTGGAGTCAGGCGCATAGAAGCACTGAGCGGGGAAGTTGCCTGTCGCTATTGCAGTGAAGTTGAGCAACAGTTGAAAGCACTGTCGGCATTGTTGAAAACAGAACGCCCCCTGCTATTGGAAAAAATCAGGCAGTTGCTGGCTGAACGTCGGGATTTGACACAGAGTTTGGACAAAGAACGAGCCACGAAGGCTTTGGGTTCGGGGGATTCCCTGGCGCGAGAAGCGGTGGATGTCAACGGGGTCAAGGTTTTGGCGGCACAGCTGCCGAGAATGGATCGCAAAAGCCTGCGCTTGGTCCTAGACCGTCTGAAAAGTGATTTAGGTCGCGCGGTGATTGTGCTTGCGAGCGAAGAAAACGGCAAAGTGCGCTTGGTGGCAGGGGTGACGAAAGATACGGTCGGGCAAATCCACGCTGGTGAACTGGCTTCCAATGTGGCAGCGAAACTGGGTGGCAAAGGAGGCGGTCGTGCCGATCTGGCGGAAGCCGGCGGCAACAATCCGGATGCGATTGAAGATGTGCTTTCCCAGGTGCCAGGCTGGGTGCGCACCCGGATTTCCTGAACGCCCCGTTCGGGCTCCTTTCCTGATTTCAGAACTGCGTAGTGGAAATTGTTGTCCATAAATACGGCGGGTCTTCGCTTGCCACGCTGGAAGACATGGAATTTGTCGCCGCCAAAATTGCCAGGGCCCACCATGCCGAAGAAAAAATCGTGGTGGTGGTGTCCGCGATGGGCAACGAAACCGATCGTTTGTTGGCTTTGGCGAAAGGGGCAGATCGCAATTGTGGCGGCCGCGAACTGGATACCATACTGGCCTCCGGCGAACAGGTCAGTGCAGCAATTCTGGCGACGATATTGCTGAAAAACCGTGTCAACGCGGTTTCTTTCAGTGGCCGTCAGGCGGGCATCGTGACGGAAAACAGACATAATCGAGCGCGCATCAAAAGTATTGATTGCAGTGCGATAAAAGCGTGTCTGCATGCCGGGAAAGTCGTGATAGCATCCGGATTTCAGGGAACCAACGAAGCCGGAGAGATCACGACTTTGGGACGGGGTGGTTCCGATACCACGGCCGTTGCCTTGGCAGTCGTCCTCCAGGCCAGAGAGTGCCGGATTTATACGGATGTGGACGGGGTGTATACGACCGATCCACGAATCGAAGCGAAAGCCAGAAGGCTGTCCCAGATTACGTTTGAAGAAATGCTGGAAATGGCCAGTCTGGGCGCCAAGGTTTTACAGAACCGGGCAGTGCGGTTTGCCGGGGAGTACAATGTCCCCCTGCGAGTGCTTGCCACCTTCGGCACAGGAGAAGGAACTTTGATTGTTCAAAAGGAAGAAGATTTGGAAAAAGCCAGAATAGTCGGCATTGCAGCCAACCAGGATGAAGCGCAGCTGACCGTTACCCGAGTCAAGGACCAGCCTGGCGTTGCAGCGAAGATATTGGAGGCCATTGCCGCGCAAGACATTGAAGTGGACATGATCGTGCAAAACGTGGGGATCAGCAGCCAGCTGGCGGATTTTACATTCACAGTACATCGCCGTGACTACGCGCAGGCCATGTCTTGCTTGAAAGACATGGCCAAGGAATTGGGGGCGGGATCAGTTTTCGGCGATGACGACATTGTGAAGATTTCACTGGTCGGTGCCGGAATGCGTTCCCACGCCGGGATTGCCGCAAAAATGTTTGCCGCCATTGCCAAGACCGGCATCAATATCAAAATGATTTCCACTTCCGAAATTAAAATATCCGTGGTGGTGGAAACGCAACATATGAAGACAGTAGTGCGTACCCTGCACGAGGCCTTCGACCTCGCAGGTTGAGGGAGATTTTCAACGGGTCTTTGTGTTACGGCATGCTGACGGTTTTGAATGCAGCGGGTTTTTGGACCTGTCGCGAAACTTGGCGGCGCAGCGCTTACAACACGATGTGGTGTTTGATTGGTTGTTCGACGGGTGACCTGGGCACCATATTGTTTTTTCAATGGTCAGGAATTCAGTGGGCGGTCCTGCTTGTCATGGGTCTGGCTATGGTCAATGGACTGGTCACCAGCGTGATGCTTGAGACGGTGATTTTGCGGTATGGCGGGATGGATCTCAGCACGGCTTTCAAAACCGCTTTTGGAATGAGTTTTGTTTCCATGCTCGCTATGGAAGCCGTCATGAATGCAACCGATTTTTTTCTTGTCGGCGGCGCAAAAATCGTTTTCTGGGCGTTGCCGTTCATTTTTTTGGCCGGCTTTGTTGCCCCTTGGCCGTACAACTACTGGCGGTTGAGAAAATACGGCAAAGCCTGCCACTGAATGGTGCGACAAACGAACCGCTAATCCTGCACGGAAGTCAGGGGCGGCCGGATTGTCAGCAAGATTATTCTCGCTTGCGCGAGGCCGATTGAATGGCAGCCGCTACCATCCAGACAGTAGCAGGCCGGTACGTTCACGAACAATAAAGTCTGCGATGGCGGCGCTGTCATTGAGTGGCAACACGGGGATCGTGATGTTTTCAGGCGCGTCCCCATCGCTTGCAAAAGCAATGACGCTGGGGTCATGTGTGTACAAGGGGGGCCGTTCCAAGGCAACCCGGTGCAATTCTATTTTTGGAAAAAGATCTTTTTTAAATCCTTCCACCAGTACCAGATCGAGCGACTGAAGATCCAGTTTTGGCAACAGTTCCTGCAACCTCGGTTCGCGTGTGTTCCTTGGCAATTCCGTAACCAGGGCATGGCGCCTGCTGGAAGAGACCAGCACTTGTGCCGCGCCTGAGTGGCGCAGTTCATAGCTGTCCTTGCCAGGCAGATCGGTATCAAAACCATGGTGGGCATGTTTGATGACCGCTGTGCGCAGTTTTCTGGCGCACAGCAACGGCAGCAGTTTTTTCAAAAGTGTGGTTTTGCCGGTGCCGCTGGTGGCGCAAAAACCGACAATAGAGAAAACTGGGGCGTGGGGTTTCCCAGGCATCATGTCACCAGAAAGCGCGTGATGGTTTTCAAGGAATCCGGGTCGTTGATGTTTGCAAAGCGCTGATCCCCACCTTCGTAAATGGCTTCAGCGACCCGGATTCCCAGAAACCATTGATCAATTTTCCGCTGTCCGCTCTGCAAAAACGCTTCCAGGGAATCGAGCAGGGTTTTGTGCATCAGACAAAACACCGGATGCAGTCTTTCTCCTTCCCGCACTGTGACCAAGTCTGCTTTTGCCCGGGACAATTCTGCACATTGGCGGGACACTAGATCAGGTGGAGGCGCTGGACAATCGCAGGGAAAAGTAGCCAACAGCGGAGTTTCGCAGTGATTGAGGGCGGTTGCCATTCCCGCAAGTGGCCCCTGGAAGTTTTCAAGAGTGTCGCTGCACACGGGGAAACCATAACTTTCGTAGCGCCGGATATTCCGGTTGGCATTGATCATCATGCGATCCACCTGGCCTGACATGACAGCCAGAACATGTTCCACAGCTGGCTTGCCAGCCAGTTCCATCAAACCTTTGTCGCACAGCCCCATGCGCCTGCCTCTGCCGCCGCACAAAACCACTCCGGTGATTTCTTTGCCATTGCAGCTCATGAAAAAAAAGGTTTCAGGAGAAGGAGTGTTATCGGTGTTCGCTGCGGCTTGCTGAGGAACTGCGGGTAGAATGGCATGGGCTGCATTTTGTACCCACCCCCGGGGGCAAGTGGAAACAAGCCGTGAATTATAGATTGGGAGGATTAAGAATGCCGGATGAAACCAAAGCGCAACAGCTTCTTCGCATTGAATCAGCGGTTTTTCAGCGGCTGGTCGAGCATTTGCGAGAACGTGCGGATGTTCAAAACATTGACTTGATGACGCTTGCTGACTTTTGTCGAAACTGTCTTGCAAAATGGTACGTGGCAGCGGCGAAAAACGAAGGTCTTTCTGTAGACTATGAGCAGGCTCGCGAGCGGATTTACGGAATGCCGTATCGACAGTGGAAAGAAAAACACCAGACCCCGATGACTCCGGAACAGGAAAAAGCATTTGCCGCCCGTGAAAAACAATAATGCCTGAAGCTGATTTCAGCAACACGCAGCTGCTGCGTTACAGCCGCCAGCTCATGCTTCCTGAAATTGGCTTGCAAGGACAGCATACCCTGCAGGATTCCTGCGTTTTGATCATTGGCATGGGAGGACTGGGCATTCCTCTGGCGACCTACCTTGCCACCAGCGGCGTCGGCAAACTGATTCTGGTTGACGGAGATCGGATTGAACTCGCCAATCTTCACCGCCAGCCCCTGTATCGTGAAAGTGATGTCGGGGCGGAAAAAGTCACCGTGGTTGCGGAGCGCTTGGCGGCATTGAATTCGGAAATTGAAATACAGACGTTCGGCCAGCGCGCCGATGAAGACATGGTCAGCGATCTGGCGATCGGGGCGCAAGTGGTGGCCGACAGCTCGGACAACTTTCAGACCCGTTTTGCCGTGAATCGCGCCTGCTGGAAAAGCACCAGGCCCTTGGTGAGCGCCGCAGTCATTCGTATGGAAGGGCAACTCACGGTTTTTGATTCCAGGAACCCGGAAAGCCCGTGCTACGCCTGCCTGTATCCGGAACGGGTGTCGGGACAACAGGAGGAAAGTTGCGTGGAAAGCGGCATAGTCGCGCCTTTGGCCGGAATGATGGGCTGTGCCCAGGCACTGGAAGTTACCAAACTACTGCTGGATATTGGTACCTCTTTGACTGGTCGGTTTTTGATGCTGGATGCCCGTCTGATGGAATGGCGTGAAATCCGCCTTCGGAAAAGTCCGGGCTGCACGGTGTGCGGGCCTGCGAACCAGGGTGCCCGTGACTGAAACAGACACCCTGCTGACCCTGGAGATTACTGGTACCAGACTGGACATCCCGGGAACCGCACATGTTTCCAGGAAGTCCGGACTGCACGGTGTGCGGGCCTGCGAACCAGGGTGCCCGTGACTGAAACAGACACCCTGCTGACCCTGGAGATTACTGGTACCAGACTGGACATCCCGGGAACCGCACATGTTTCCAGGAAGTCCGGGCTGCACGGTGTGCACCTGCGAACCAGGGTGCCCGTGACTGAAACAGACACCCCGCTGACCCTGGAGATTACTGGTACCAGACTGGACATCTTGGGAACCGCCTGCGAACCAGGGTGCCCGTGACTGAAACAGACACCCCGCTGACCCTGGAGATTACTGGTACCAGACTGGACATCCCGGGAACCGCACATGTTTCCAGGAAGTCCGGGCTGCACGGTGTGCGGGCCTGCGAACCAGGGTGAAACAGACACCCCGTGACTGAAACAGACACCCAGGAAGTCCGGGCTGCACGGTGTGCGGACCTGCGAACCAGGGTGCCCGTGACTGAAACAGACACCCCGCTGACCCTGGAGATTACTGGTACCAGACTGGACATCCCGGGAACCGCACATGTTTCCAGGAAGTCCGGGCTGCACGGTGTGCGGACCTGCGAACCAGGGTGCCCGTGACTGAAACAGACACCCCGCTGACCCTGGAGATTACTGGTACCAGACTGGACATCCGGGAACCGCACATGTTTCCAGGAAGTCTGGGCTGCACGGTGTGCGGGCCTGCGAACCAGGGTGTACCCGTGACTGAAACAGACACCCTGCTGACCCTGGAGATTACTGGTACCAGACTGGACATCTTGGGAACCGCACATGTTTCCAGGAAGTCCGGGCTGCACGGTGTGCGGACCTGTGAACCAGGGTGCCCGTGACTGAAACAGACACCCCGCTGACCCTGGGATTACTGGTACCAGACTGGACATCTTGGGAACCGCACATGTTTCCAGGAAGTCCGGGCTGCACGGTGTGCGGGCCTGCGAACCAGGGTGCCCGTGACTGAAACAGACACCCCGCTGACCCTGGAGATTACTGGTACCAGACTGGACATCTTGGGAACCGCACATGTTTCCAGGAAGTCCGGGCTGCACGGTGTGCGGGCCTGTGAACCAGGGTGCCCGTGACTGAAACAGACACCCTGCTGACCCTGGAGATTACTGGTACCAGACTGGACATCCCGGGAACCGCACATGTTTCCAGGAAGTCCAGGCTGCACGGTGTGCGGACCTGCGAACCAGGGTGCCCGTGACTGAAACAGATACCCTGCTGACCCTGGAGATTACTGGTACCAGACTGGACATCCCGGGAACCGCACATGTTTCCAGGAAGTCCGGGCTGCACGGTGTGCGGACCTGCGAACCAGGGTGCCCGTGACTGAAACAGACACCCCGCTGACCCTGGAGATTACTGGTACCAGACTGGACATCTTGGGAACCGCACATGTTTCCAGTATCAGTCACCAGACAGTCATGGAATTGGTTGGCAGCAGGACCTACGACTCAGTTGCGGTCGAGTTGTGCGCGCAGCGCGTACGCATGATTTTCGATGAAGAGAAATACTCCGAAACCGACATCTGGCAATTGATTAAAAAAAAGCAGATGGCGGCTTTTGCGACCGGCTTGCTTTTCAGTGCTTTTCAACGACGGGTTGCTGAACAAATAGGAGTGGAACCCGGCTCCGAATTGAAAGCAGCTGTGCGTTTGAGCCGGGAACAATCCATCACTCCGCTTTTGGTGGACCGAGATATTGGCATCACTTTCAAACGCCTGCATCGGAGCTTGTCCTTCTGGACCCGACTTTCCATTCCTTCCCTGGTTTTTTTCAGCCTGTTTTCGCGTCAGAAAGTGTCAGCGGAAGAAATAGAGGCACTGAAAAAAGGCGATGTAGTTGCTTCTCTCTTTGAACAACTGGAACTGGGACACAAAGAAATTTATCAGGTTCTGATCAAGGAACGGGACTGTTATATGGCAACAAAACTTGTGGAATATATCCGCGCCCACAAGCCTTCCAGAATGTTGCTGGTGGTCGGTGCCGGGCATGTTCCCGGGTTGCTGCGGGAAATCCCTGTTGTCGGGACGGAACCGCAGACCACGCTACATGACCTTGAGGTCATCCCGCAGTCGGCAAGGTGGTTGAAGTATATTCCCTGGGTGATTGTGGCGGTAATCCTCGCTGGGTTTGCCGTCGGGTTCAGCAGGGATGTGGAACTCGGTTTCAGTCTGGTGCGCGACTGGGTGCTGATTAATGGTGGTCTGGCGGCTCTCGGGGCCCTGCTGGCGGGCGGGCACCCGCTTACGGTGGTTACCGCGTTCGTGGCGGCACCCCTGACTTCGATCAACCCGACGATCGGTGCCGGCATGGTGACGGCGGCAGCCGAAATCTATTTACGCAAGCCACGTGTGAGTGACTTCAAGTCACTGAGAGAAAGTACGAACAGCCTTTTTGGCTGGCGAAAAAACCGCGTGGCACGAACGGTGTTGATTTTTTTTCTGAGCACTTTCGGTTCGATAGTGGGTACCTGGCTTGGTGGCCTGTGGATTTACGAAAGCCTGAGCGGGTGATTTTGTCGTCTTGACGGCAAGATTTTCTGGCTGCTTCCGGAGAATCAGAAGTGGCTGACCGCTGACTGAGATTGAGACGCAGGCAACAGTTCAGAAATATCTGGCTGAAAATCCAGAATCTGCTTTGCGGATGATCCTGCCCGGTCAGCTTGGGTCAAATAGGAGGCATTGAATTCAAGCGGCCAGTCGGTCTATAAGCCGGGTTCTGTGATCGATAGTCATCCATCTGCGGTGTACGTCACCGCACACCTCTTGCGGCCCACCCGAACCTTGGCGCGGGCTACGCGGTTCTAAATTTGGCCTTGCTCCAAGTGAGGTTTACCCCGCCGCGCATGTTGCCATCCGCGCGGTGCGCTCTTACCGCACCTTTTCACCCTTACCCGCAATAAAGCGGGCGGTATATTTTCTGTGGCACTTTCTGTAGGCTCGCGCCCCCCAGGTGTTACCTGGCACTCTGCCCTGTGGAGCCCGGACTTTCCTCTGCTCGAAGGCAGCGACTATCCGACCGACTCGCCGATTGCAGTTTACTCTTTCCCGACGGCCTGAAGGGGCATCCAGGCGACGGGCTGTCCAAGCAGTCCTTGTCGCTGAATTACAGGAAGCAGAGCAGATGTCGGGAAAGGAAAGCGGAAACAGCGGCCGCAACAGACGGGAGGTTTGCTACTTTCTTTTGCCTGTCCGACAAGCGAATGTTGCTTCAGGTTCTCCCGCAGATCAGCAAATGTTCCCCGTAGACCAATGGCAAGACCCGTTTCAGTCAGGCTTTGCCTGCTCACCCATGGTGGTGTCGTAACTCTGTAACCTCAGGCGATGCATGGTGTCCCGTGCCTGTTCCTGTTGATGTGTATAAGGCCCGAGCAATACTTGGAATCATGTCTGGAACCGTTTGTTGTCGTTCGCAGGGACAGCATCGGTGCGGACTTCGAAGCCCAGTTCGACTACGGTTTTTTCCAGTTTCAAAGCAAGACCCGTTTCAGTCAGGATTTGCCTGCTCACCCATGGTGGTGTCGTAACTCTGTAACCTCAGGCGATGCATGGTGTCCCGCGCCTGTTTCTGTTGATGTGTATAAGGCCCGAGCAATACTTGGAATCATGTCTGGAACCGTTTGTTGCCGTTCGCAGGGACAGCATTGGTGCGGACTTCAAAGCCTGGTTCGACTACGGTTTTTTCCAGTTTCAAAGCAAGACCCGTTTCAGTCAGGCTTTGCCTGCTCACCCATGGTGGTGTCGTAACTCTGTAACCTCAGGCGATGCATGGTGTCCCGCGCCTGTTTCTGTTGATGTGTATAAGGCCCGAGCAATACTTGGAATCATGTCTGGAACCGTTTGTTGCCGTTCGCAGGGACAGCATCGGTGCGGACTTCAAAGCCTGGTTCGACTACGGTTTTTTCCAGTTTCAAAGCAAGACCCGTTTCAGTCAGGATTTGCCTGCTCACCCATGGTGGTTGTCGTAACCCTGTAGTCTGAGGCGATGCATGGTGTCCCGCGCCTGTTTCTGTTGATGTGTATAAGGCCCGAGCAATACTTGGAATCATGTCTGGAACTGTTTCTTGTCGTTCCCAAGGACAGCATTGGTGCGGGCTTCAAAGCCCAGTTCGACTACGGTTTTTTCCAGTTTCAAAGCAAGACCCGTTTCAATCGGGATTTGCCTGCTCACCCATGGTGGTGTCGTAACCCTGTAACCTCAGGCGATGCATGGTGTCCCGCGCCTGTTTCTGTTGATGTGTATAAGGCCCGAGCAATACCTGGAATCATGTCTGGAACCGTTTGTTGCCGTTCGCAGGGACAGCATCGGTGCGGACTTCAAAGCCTGGTTCGGCTACGGTTTTTTCCCGTTTCAAAGCAAGACCCGTTTCAATCGGGATTTGCCTGCTCACCCATGGTGGTGTCGTAACCCTGTAACCTCAGGCGATGCATGGTGTCCCGCGCCTGCATCCTGTTGATGTGTATAAGGCCCGAGCAATACTTGGAATCATGTCTGGAACTGTTTCTTGTCGTTCGCAAGGACAGCATTGGTGCGGGCTTCAAAGCCCAGTTCGACTACGGTTTTTTCCAGTTTCAAAGCAAGACCCGTTTCAGTCAGGATTTGCCTGCTCACCCATGGTGGTGTCGTAACCCTGTAGTCTGAGGCGATGCATGGTGTCCCGCGCCTGTTTCTGTTGATGTGTATAAGGCCCGAGCAATACTTGGAATCATGTCTGGAACTGTTTCTTGTCGTTCGCAAGGACAGCATTGGTGCGGGCTTCAAAGCCCAGTTCGACTACGGTTTTTTCCAGTTTCAAAGTAAGACCCGTTTCAGTCAGGCTTTGCCTGCTCACCCATGGTGGTGTCGTAACCCTGTAACCTCAGGCGGTGCATGGTGTCCCGCGCCTGTTCCTGTTGATGTGTATAAGGCCCGAGCAATACTTGGAACTGTTTTTTGTCGTTCGCAAGGACGGCATGGTGCGGGTTTCGAAGTCTGGTTCGGCTACGGTTTTTTCCAGTTTCAAAGCAAGACCCGTTTCAATCGGGATTTGCCTGCTCACCCATGGTGGTGTCGTAACCCTGTAGTCTGAGGCGATGCATGGTGTCCCGCGCCTGTTCCTGTTGATGTGTATAAGGCCCGAGCAATACTTGGAATCATGTCTGGAACCGTTTGTTGCCGTTCGCAGGGACAGCATCGGTGCGGACTTCAAAGCCTGGTTCGGCTACGGTTTTTTCCAGTTTCAAAGCAAGACCCGTTTCAATCGGGATTTGCCTGCTCACCCATGGTGGTGTCGTAACCCTGTAACCTCAGGCGATGCATGGTGTCCCGCGCCTGTTCCTGTTGATGTGTATAAGGCCCGAGCAATACTTGGAATCATGTCTGGAACCGTTTGTTGTCGTTCGCAAGGACAGCATGGTGCGGGCTTCAAAGCCTGGTTCGACTACGGTTTTTTCCAGTTTCAAAGCAAGACCCGTTTCAATCGGGATTTGCCTGCTCACCCATGGTGGTGTCGTAACCCTGTAACCTCAGGCGATGCATGGTGTCCCGCGCCTGTTCCTGTTGATGTGTATAAGGCCCGAGCAATACTTGGAACTGTTGGAACCGTTTGTGTCGTTCGCAAGGACAGCATGGTGCGGGTTTCGAAGCCTGGTTCGGCTACGGTTTTTTCCAGTTTCAAAGCAAGACCCGTTTCAGTCAGGATTTGCCTGCTCACCCATGGTGGTGTCGTAACTCTGTAACCTCAGGCGATGCATGGTGTCCCGTGCCTGTTTCTGTTGATGTGTATAAGGCCCGAGCAATACTTGGAATCATGTCTGGAACTGTTTCTTGTCGTTCGCAAGGACAGCATTGGTGCGGGCTTCAAAGCCCAGTTCGACTACGGTTTTTTCCAGTTTCAAAGCAAGACCCGTTTCAATCGGGATTTGCCTGCTCACCCATGGTGGTGTCGTAACCCTGTAACCTCAGGCGATGCATGGTGTCCCGCGCCTGTTTCTGTTGATGTGTATAAGGCCCGTTTCAAAGCAAGACCCGTTTCAATCGGGATTTCCCTGCTCACCCATGGTGGTGTCGTAACTCTGTAACCTCAGGCGATGCATGGTGTCCCGCGCCTGTTTCTGTTGATGTGTATAAGGCCCGAGCAATACTTGGAATCATGTCTGGAACCGTTTGTTGCCGTTCGCAGGGACAGCATGGTGCGGGTTTCGAAGTCTGGTTCGGCTACGGTTTTTTCCAGTTTCAAAGCAAGACCTGTTTCAATCGGGATTTGCCTGCTCACCCATGGTGGTGTCGTAACCCTGTAACCTCAGGCGACGCATGGTGTCCCGTGCCTGTTTCTGTTGATGTGTATAAGGCCCGAGCAATACTTGGAACTGTTTTTTGTCGTTCGCAAGGACGGCATGGTGCGGGTTTCGAAGTCTGGTTCGGCTACGGTTTTTTCCAGTTTCAAAGCAAGACCCGTTTCAGTCAGGATTTGCCTGCTCACCCATGGTGGTGTCGTAACCCTGTAACCTCAGGCGATGCATGGTGTCCCGCGCCTGTTTCTGTTGATGTGTATAAGGCCCGAGCAATACTTGGAATCATGTCTGGAACCGTTTGTTGTCGTTCGCAGGGACAGCATCGGTGCGGACTTCAAAGCCCAGTTCGGCTACGGTTTTTTCCAGTTTCAAAGCAAGACCCGTTTCAATCGGGATTTGCCTGCTCACCCATGGTGGTGTCGTAACTCTGTAACCTCAGGCGATGCATGGTGTCCCGCGCCTGTTTCTGTTGATGTGTATAAGGCCCGAGCAATACTTGGAATCATGTCTGGAACCGTTTGTTGCCGTTCGCAAGGACAGCATCGGTGCGGACTTCAAAGCCTGGTTCGACTACGGTTTTTTCCAGTTTCAAAGCAAGACCCGTTTCAATCGGGATTTGCCTGCTCACCCATGGTGGTGTCGTAACCCTGTAACCTCAGGCGATGCATGGTGTCCCGTGCCTGCTGGTTGGTATAAGGCCCGAGCAATACTTGGAACTGTTTCTTGTCGTTCGCAAGGACAGCATTGGTGCGGGCTTCAAAGCCCAGTTCGACTACGGTTTTTTTCAGTTTCTCCGCATCGCTGTGCAGGGCAAAAACGCGCGATTGCAAGTGGTATATTTTTGCCGAACTCGGGTGGTTGTCAGAGTCCCCGGTGACCAGTTTTTGACGATCCTTGAGCAAAGTGAAATAAGTGTAGCGGGCCTGTTGCACTTCGTTGTCTGCCACTATCGGTTTTTTTGCTGATGGAACGGGTGGCGTTGCCGGATTTCTGTCTGCGTTTACCTGATAGAGGTAGATGGTCAACACCACGAAGCCGACAAGCCCGGCGAACAGCACCCACCGTGTGGGTTTTTTCTGTGCTGTTTCCAGTTCGTGGGCCCGGTGTTTGTAGTCCTTGATCATGACGTTTACGGTTTGGCAACTGCTAAAACTGCAAGGGAATTTCTGCCCGCATCATCTGCCTATTTTCTTTGGGTTTTGTTACTTCCGGAAGTGGCACTCATAAAAAACATCACCTCCTTCACATCCTGACCGGTGCTGTGATGCCACAAATGCCCAAACCATTTTCCAGTACCCGCGCCGTGGCCAAGAACAATCGCAATCTCGCTTTACGCAGGTGTGGATCGTCGACAAGTACTTGGTGTCGGTTATAGCAACTGTGCAGTTTCGCCGCCAGATCCCGAAGATATACCAGAACATGGTGTGGTTCGTGGGCACGAAATGCAATGTTCAAGGTATGAGAATAGAGGTGCAAATGATTGATTAAATCGACTTCTTCTTTTTCTCGCAACAAATGAAGTTGGTCGGATTTCCCTGTTGTATCCGGGTACAGATCTTTAGCTTTGGCGGATACGCTGCGAATGCGGGCATGCGCGTACTGGATATAGAAGACCGGGTTTTTTTCGTTGCGGGATTTTGCCAAGTCGATGTCAAAGTCCAAATGCTGGCTCGGTTTTCTGAACAGGAAAAAGAAGCGCGCTGCTTCGACACCGACTTCTTCATACAAATCGCGCAGTGTCACAAAACTTCCGGCACGCGTAGACATGGGTTCCTTCTGGCCGTCACGCAGCAATGTCACGAACTGCACAAAGACGGTGTGCAATTTCTGCTTTTCATAGCCCATGGCAGAGAGTGCGGCGCGCAAACGAGTTTCGTAGCCGTGGTGGTCAGCACCCCAGACATTGATGAATCGGTCGTAGGGGCGCCCTTCCCGGTCTCTGCGGTCAAATTTGTCTTTGTGATAGGCAATGTCTGAAGCGAAGTAAGTAAAGCGGCCGTCGCTACGTTGCACGACATGATCTTTTACATCACCAAAATGTGTGGAACGAAACCAGAGTGCCCCGTCATGGCGATAAGTATGTTCTCTTTCCCTGAGAATCTTGAGGACTTCTTCGATTTTTTTCTGTTCTATCAACTCCCGTTCCGATTGCCAGTGACGAAAGGTCACTTTGAAATCTTTTAGGTCACGTTTTATGTCTTGCTTGATTTTCGCGAGCGCAAATTTCCGGATCCGAGCGGTATCCGCTTCCCCGATCGCGAGATTTTGGAAAACGATGAGCTCGTCTATCCGTTTTTCTGCATCGTTTGTCGTCGCAGTCCACTCCGGCTGATCGCTTGGTGTGGGAACAAATTTGTCACCATACTCATCCCTCAGCTCATCTGCCCGATCCCTGATGTAACTGCCCTGGTATGCCGAGAGCGGGAATGGAATCGTTTTGCGGGCTTTTGCACCCTCAAGGTAGCGGAGCCAGACCGAAAGGCCCAGGACATCGACCTGCCTGCCGGCGTCGTTGACGTAGTATTCATGTTCTACATGGTGGCCGAAGCGCTTGTTCAAGTCAGCCAGTGCGCTTCCGTATGCCGCCCCCCGGCCATGACCAACATGCAGAGGACCGGTCGGGTTGGCAGAAACATATTCAACGAGCACCCGCTCGCGTGTAGTTTCCAGTTCTGGAAATTGACTCCCGGTTTTCAATATGCGTTCAATTATGGTTTCCGCCCCGGCAATATAAAAATTTATAAAGCCCGGGCCCATTGGCTCGATTTTTTTCAGTCCGCCGGGGCCGGGGCACTGCATTTTGGCAATGATTTCCCTGGCAACTTCCATTGCCGGTTTTTCCACCTGACGTGATAAAACCATGGCTACATTGGTGGTGTAGTCTCCGTACACCGCCACTCGGCAAGGTTCTACTTTGGGGGCCACCCTGTCCACAAGCTCTTTGTCAAACAAAGCCAGCAGGGCGTTTTTGAGATCCTTCTGGATTTCCAGGGCTCTGTTTTCAGTTGTCAAATGGGGATCCACCGTTGCCAGGAATAAAGCATGACCGGCATCAGCCAGGCACGGGGGGCGTAAAGATCGGGTTCCTGAAGTCGTTCGGTGAACTGAACAGGTAGCCGGTGCCTGCTGCGACATTTTTCATTTCTGGTCTGCGAGTTGTATCGTGCGAGGCGTTGCCTGCATTTCTGGAACACGAGGGCGACACCAGGCAGTACCCGTTGTCGAGTCTGGCAAGCTTCGACATTACCATGGCCAGTACTTGGACCACCATGAACAAGTATCTGATTTCCTCCTTTTTTTTCAATCCAGATTTTGACATGAATACCGTGAATCAGTACGTGCGGGCACTTGCTGCATGTTGTATGTGCCCCACCGGCAAGCGTGAAAGAATTCCCATCAATTCCCACAAGGCCGGCCCGAGGAGATGATCAAGTTTGCCGCTCACTCAAGGCAGACCCGGCACCGGTTTGTGTCAAAGCCGAGATTCCGCACAACGGAATAGCTGGAAAAGCGTGCGTGCATTGTTGCCAGAAAGAATTCCCACGTTTGGCAACCACCCGAAGCATCATGCTCTGGTGTCAGTCTTGTGGCGAATTCTGCGAGTCACCGTCGCTTCGAAAACCAGCCGCCAAGATGGATTTCTCAGTGCCGACATCGTGCCGGGCATCAAGAAGAGACAGTTCATTCACGAAACCGACCGCGCGGAGCCTGTGGTTCAGAGTCCCGCCCGTTTGTAGTGGTCATTTGACGATTCGGGCTTCCTTTTCAGCGAAGTCCATTCCTCGTACAAAGTCGCCGATGTGGGCTACGAACTGACCGACCCTCTTTTTCTTTTTCTCCCACCGTCTCAGACCTCGTGGGGTTCTGCGCCCTCCTTTTTCACCGGTGCCATGTCTTTTTGTGTGATCCCGAACGTCAGCAGACAAGAACCGGCTATATAGATTGACGAATAGGTGCCGACAACCACGCCGACAATCATGGCAATGGTGAATCCCCGGATCACGGAGCCACCCAGCACCAACAGGGCGATCAGCACCAGAAGCGTCGTCAATGAAGTCACGAAGGTGCGCGACAGGGTCTGATTGATCGACCGGTTAATGATCCGGATGGTTTCCATGCGCCGTGAGGCAACAAGATTTTCCCGCACACGGTCATAGACCACTATGGTGTCGTTCAGAGAGTAACCAACTACCGCGAGCAAAGCTGCCAGCACGGTCAAATCACTCTCAATCCCGGTAAGGGAAAAAAAGCCGATGGTCAGCAGCACATCGTGCACCAAAGCAATCACGGCGCCAAAAGCAAAGCGGTATTCAAAGCGAAACGCAACATAAATGAGGATGCCAAGCAACGCGTAAAGCAGTGCCAGGCCGCCATCTTCACGCAGTTCCTCCCCGACTTTAGGACCGACATATTCGACTCGCCGTATTTCCAGCTCGCCGAGACCTTCCAGTGCCGCGATGATTTGCGAACTGATTTCCGCACGCGCGGTTTCGGTGCGCAAAGGAATGCGCAGAAGTAATCCTCTGGCGGTGCCGAAATACTGTACTTTCGTGTCCGAAAATTCCGTTTCCACCAGTACGCGGCGCACGTCGTCGAGCAACACCGGTTGAGCGTACTCGACTTCAACCAGCGTGCCACCAGTAAAGTCAATGCCAAAATTCATTCCCCGGGCGGCCAGTGAAGCCAATGCAATCAAGATCAGCAAAGCAGACGCGCCGACCGCCAGCTTACGCTGTTTCATGAAATCAAAACGGACGCTTTTGAAAAGGCTGATCATATTGCCAGGCGGGCTTCTTTTTTCCCGCCGTAAATCAGGTTGGCAATGGCGCGCGTGCCTATAATGGCTGTGAACATGGAGCACAGAATGCCAATGGACAACGTCACGGCAAAACCCTTGATAGGGCCAGTGCCAAAAGTGAAAAGCACCACTGCCGCAATCAGAGTAGTCACATTTGCGTCGGCAATCGTTGACAAAGCCTGTCGGTAGCCGGAATCGATGCTGACTTGCGTTGAGTTACCCTGTTTCAGATGTTCGCGGATGCGCTCGAAAATCAAGACATTGGCATCCACCGCCATACCCACTGTCAAAACGATTCCGACGATGCCGGGCAAAGTCAAGGTGGCTCCAGGTATCAGGGACATTATGGCAACGATGAGCACGAGATTGGCAATCAAAGCAAGATTTGCCAGCATGCCGAAGGTTCGGTAATAAATCCCCATGAACAGCACGACCAGCAGGAAAGCCAAGAGAACAGAGCGCTTTCCCTGGTCGATGTTGTCCTGCCCCAGGCTCGGCCCTACGGTGCGCTCTTCCACGATCTGCATCGGGGCTGCCAGAGCTCCTGAGCGCAACAGCAAAGAAAGTTTGCGGGCCTCGCGAGTGTCGTCCAGCCCGGTAATCTGGAAGCGCTTGCCGAGCTGTTCCTGGATGCGGGCAACGTTGATGACTTCTTCCACGGTACGCAAGCGCCGCTTCGTTTCTCCGGTCAGGCTTTTTACTTTTTCGCTTTTGTTTTCAATGAATACCACCGCCATCAATCGCTTGACATTTTCACCGGTTACTTTGCTGAACAGCCGTGCTCCTTTTCCGTCCAAAGTGATGTGCACCGCCGGCCGGCCGGTTTCGGAATCTATGCCGGAAGACGCGCTCGTGATGTATTCCCCGCTTAGCATCACACGGCGTTTGAGCAATATCGGATCGCCATTGCGTTCGTAATACAGTTTGGTGCCACGCGGTATCCCGCCCGTTCTGGCCGCACGCTGTGGGTCTTCATTTTCCGCCACCAAGCGAAACTCCAATGTCGCGGTGGCGCCCAGGATGTCTTTCGCCCGCGCTGTGTCCTGCACTCCCGGCAATTGCACCACGATGCGATCGCGACCTTGCCGGGTAACGGTCGGCTCGGCGACTCCCAATTCGTTCACGCGCTTGCGCAAAGTCACGATGTTTTGCTGCACCGCGAAATCCGACAGTTCCTTGACCGCATTCTCGGTCAGTTGAAAAAACGCCTGCAATGGGTCTGGATTTTCTTCCTTGGCCACAAGCGCGTTCGGGCTTTCTTTTTTCACCAGCTCCACGGCCCGGTCTCTTTCCTCCTGATTGGCGAAAGAAAAAGCGATCGCGTCCGCGGCTATTCTGGTTTTTCGATAGCGTATCTTTTCCTTGCGAAACAAGGCGCGAAGTTCATTGTGATACCCCAACAATGCTTTATCTCTGGCCGCATCGACATCGACTTCCAACAAAAAATGGACGCCGCCCCGCAAGTCCAGGCCCAGGTTCATGGGTGCTGCGTTGAGCGAACGTAGCCACTCCGGAGTGGTTGCCGCCAAGTTCAATGCCACGATGTAGCCAGGAGGAGCCCAGTCTCTCAACAGCCCAGAGGCCAGCAGCTGCGAATCCGTGTTGTGGAAACGGATCAGCAGTCCCTGAGGAGTCTTGTCCATGGACTTCCATGACACTGTCTCCTTGGCGAGCGTTTCTGTAATCTGGTCGCTGATGGTGTCGCCGATGATGCCGTCAACCACGTTGGAAATCTGTACCGCCGGATCATCGGGATAAATGTTTGGTAATGCGTAAACGGTTGCTGCCAGCAACACGAACACAATCAGGACGTGTTTCCAGACGGGATAATGGTTCATGGGTGTTTAGTCTTTCAAAGTCCCTTTCGGCATCAGTTGTGCCACTGCCTGTTTTTGGACTTTCACGATCATGTTGTTGGACACTTCAAGTTTTACGAAAGTTTCGCCAACTTCCACCACGCGACCGAGCAACCCACCGTTGGTGACTATCTCATCGTTGCGCGACAGGGAGGCGATCATTTGCTTGTGTTCCTTGTTGCGCTTGCTTTGGGGGCGGATAACCAGCAGGTAGAGAATGAGGAAAAACGCCCCAAGCAAAACCAGAGTTTCAATGCCGCCACTCGAGGAGGGGTTTGGTGTTTGCGCCATGGCATTTTGAATAAAAATTTCCATCAGTATTTCCTACCTCTTCTGTGAAGATTCTGGGCTTTCCAAGTGTCTTTATGCCGTTCCCGGGTTTTCACCTTGGATGCGCGGCTGCGATAGAACCTAGGGCCGTAAGATTATGGCACAACTCGGCTGTCGCCAAACGCCGGCCAGTGGAGCAAAAACAAGGTTTATCTGGAGGGGGTTGGTGTGTGCGCCATGGCATTTTGAATAAAAATTTCCACCAGTATTTCCTACCTCTTCTGTGAAGATTCTGGGCTTTCCAAGTGTCTTTATGCCGTTCCTTGGTTTTTCACCTTCCGCTAAAGCTGGGGTCGCGCCCAAGTTGCCGTCCGTTGCCGTTTTCGGCAAAGACTTTTTGCCTGGTCTACCAAGTTGCCGCGCCCCTTTGCCAGTCTGAGCATAACGGTTTCGTGGCTGTCTCTCTGCCTGTTGCCAGCTGCGTCCCGAGGAAAGTCGACGTGTCGACATCGGCCCGGAATTTTCCACCATCCGGCATGAACTCCCCGTCACCAGCCGCCACTCACCATCAAGTCTCCACGTCCTGTTCATTGGAAGCTTCTTCCGCTAAAGCTGGGGTCGCGCCCAAGTTGCCGTCCGTTGCTGTTTTCGGCAAAGACTTTTTGCCCTGTATGCCCAACTCTTCCAGTTTTTTTGCCTGGTCTACCAAGTTGCCGCGCCCCTTTGCCAGTCTGAGCATAACGGTTTCGTGGCTTTCTCTCTGCCTGTTGCCAGCTGCGTCCCGAGGAAAGTCGACGTGTCGCCATCGGCCCGGAATTTTCCATCATCCGGCATGAACTCCCCGTCACCAGCCGCCACTCACCATCAAGTCGCCACGTCCTGTTCATTGGAAGCTTCTTCCGCTAAAGCTGGGGTCGCGTCCAAGTTGCCGTCCGTTGCCGTTTTCGGCAAAGACTTTTTGCCCTGTATGCCCAACTCTTCCAGTTTTTTTTGGCCTGGCCTACATAAGTTGCCGCGCCCCTTTGCCAGTCTGAGCATAACGGTTTCGTGGCTTTCTCTCTGCCTGTTGCCAGCTGCGTCCCGAGGAAAGTCGACGTGTCGCCATCGGCCCGGAATTTTCCACCATCCGGCATGAACTCCCCGTCACCAGCCGCCACTCACCATCAAGTCTCCACGTCCTGTTCATTGGAAGCTTCTTCCGCTAAAGCTGGGGTCGCGCCCAAGTTGCCGTCCGTTGCTGTTTTCGGCAAAGACTTTTTGCCCTGTATGCCCAACTCTTCCAGTTTTTTTGCCTGGCCTACTAAGTTGCCGCGCCCCTTTGCCAGTCTGAGCATAACGGTTTCGTGGCTTTTGCAGGCCCGTTCCAGGTTTTTCCCCAAGTCTTTCGCAGACTCCAGGACGCCACTTACTTTATTGTAGAAAGACGCAGCCTGTCGCACAATTTTCTGGGTGTTCTCTTGCTGCTTGTGAGAGCGCCAGAGGTTTTCAATGATGCGTAAAGTCGGCATCAAGGTATTGAGCGTCACGAGTCCGACGCGCATTCGCAAAGACTCATCGAATAACGAGGAGTCTTCGTTCAGTGCCGCCGCCAGCGCGTTCTCCAAGGGCACAAACATGAGAACGAAATCCAGCGAGTGGACCTGCGGCAGGTCTTGGTAGTTTTTCGCGGCCAGGTCTTTGATATGTTTGCGCATGGCTGCCAGGTGTGCTTTCAGGCATTTGCTTTTGGCCTCCTCGTTTTTTGCCTCCTGGGCGTTCAGGTAGTCGACCATATTCAGTTTTGAATCGATGATGACCTGGCGGTCAGTCGGCAATTCAATCACTATGTCTGGGCGTAACAGGGTGCCGTCTTCGTTGCGATAGCTTTTCTGGGCGTGATAATCCACGCCTTCCTGCAGCCCTGCGGCTTCAAGGATGCGTCCCAGCTGCACTTCCCCCCAACTGCCTCGTACCTGCGGTGACCGACGCAAGGCGCTTACCAGCTCCTGCGCTTCGTGCGCCAGGGATTCATTTATTTCACGTACGTTTTTCAAACCTTCAACCAGCGTGGTGCGCTCCCGGGTAGTTTCATGTCCTTGTCGTTCCAGTTGTTCGCGAAACTGCTGAAACGCTTCCTGAAGTGGTTTTACGGTGGCATTGAGTTCGCTTTTCCCACGTTCGGCGTAACGGCTGTCAAGCACCTTCATGCTTTTCAAAGTCGCCTGTTCGAGCCGCGCGTCGAGGGACTGTTCATGTTCTTGGTAAATTTGCGTGCGGCTTTCCAGTCGTGCGCACTCTTCACGTTGCAACTGATGCGCTGCACGTTCTTTTTCCAGTTCCGATTGCTCGTGGCGAAGCTGCGTTTCCTGTTCCCGACACAAGGTCTCCACCTGCTTGCGTTTCTGTTGTTCCATTTTGTGTTTGTGCACGAAAAACATTGCCCCGATAGCGCCCCCCGCACCAGCGCCGAGCAATAAATAGATCACTTCCACTGTCGTCCTCCCGAAACAGAAAATATCAAGTATTCTGCATTTTATGCCGAGCTTTGCTTGTCCGCCGGGCAGGAATCCTACAGAGACACTCTCTGTTCAAAGCGGCCAGCATGGTCGCGCGCAGCTGCCGCGCCCCTCCGCCGGCAACAGTATTCAGGATGGTGCGGTTATGGTCATCCGGATACGTCACGCCAGCTCACTAGGGTTCTTGCCGACTTTCCCCGGTAGGCTTCATCGGCGGCAGGGTCTGCTTCCCTCTCGTGTGCTCGCTCTGCCTGAGTAGTGCCCAGCGGACGTGCTCGCGCACCAAGGGTGAGGAGTGGTTCGTTCTACTGCGCAACGCCTGAGCCACCTTTTTGCTGCGCGGCGCGTTGCCGAGCCCCACGGCAAGATTGCGCAGCCAGCGTTCGTAACCCAGTCGGCGCAAAGTGCTGCCACGCGTCCGGGCAGCAAAGTCTTTTTCATCCCAGTCCCAGAGAGACAGCAAAGTCGCAGCGTCCAGTCCCTTGCGCACCTGGAAAGCAGTTTCTTCGCTGGTTTTCGCAAAACGGTTCCAAGGGCAGATGGTCTGGCAATCGTCGCAGCCGAAAATACGATTGCCGATCAACGGTCTCAGTGTTTCCGGGATAGTCCCTTTGTGCTCGATAGTGAGGTAAGCGATGCAACGACTTGCGTCCAACCGGTATGGTGCGATGATGGCACGGGTCGGACACACATCCAAGCAGCGTCGGCAACTGCCACAGTGGTTTTTTGCGGGACGGGAAACGGGGAGCGGGAGGTTGGTGTAGAGCTCGCCGAGAAAAAACCACGAACCCACACGGCGATTGAGCACCAAGGTGTTTTTCCCAATCCAGCCCAAACCCGCTTGTTCGGCAATGGCTTTTTCCATGACCGGGGCACTGTCGCAAAAAGCTCGGTAATGAAAAGTTCCGGCGGCCTGAGTAATTTTGTCAGCGAGTTTCTGCAAACGTTTGCGTATCAGTTTGTGGTAATCACCACCAAGTGCGTAGCGGGCAATCTGTGCCAGGTCGGAAGCGTCTTCGTCGAGGCCATGACCGGCAACCCCGGGCGGCAAATAATTCATCCGTACTGAAATGATGGTTAGGGTTCCGGGCATCAGTTGTGCCGGACGCGTACGCTTGGTGCCATGTTTTTCCATGAATGCCATGTCGCCGTGCATGCCATCGCGCAACCAATTCAGCAGGCGACTTTCGTGTTCGCCGATGTCTGCGTGACTGATTCCGGTCGCCTGAAAGCCCAGCTCGCTTGCCCACCGCTTGATTCGTTGCACCAGTCTTCGCAGCTTCGTTGTAGCAAGCGAGGTGTCGCCTGACACGCTGGTTTGGTGAGTTGGCGAACCGCGGGTTTTCACGCTGGCCTGGTTGGTTAGCGGGTCGCGGGCTTTCACGCTGACCTGTGGCAAGTCATGGGCTTTCATGCTGTTTGGTTGGCGAACCGCGGGCTTTCACGCTGACCTGCGGCGAGTCATGGGCTTTCATGCTGGTTTGGTTGGTTAGCGAACCGCGGGCTTTCATGCTGGCCTGGTTTGGTTGGTTGTGGCAAGTCATGGGCTTTTGCTGGTTTGGTTGGTTAGCGAACCGCGGGCTTTCACGCTGACCTGTGGCAAGTCATGGGCTTTCATGCTGACCTGTTGGTTAGCGAACCGCGGGCTTTCATGCTGGCCTGTGGCAAGTCATGGGCTTTCATGCTGGCCTGGTTGGTTAGCGGGTCGCGGGCACTCATGCTGACCTGTGGCAAGTCATGGGCTTTCATGCTGACTTGCGGGGAGTCATGGGCTTTCATGCTGGCCTGGTTGGTTAGCGGGGCGCGGGCTTTCACGCTGGCCTGCGGCGAGTCATGAGTTTTCACACGGTGCCAAAAAATTGTCTGTCAAACCGGGAGCGGGTAACGGGGAATGATGTTTGTGGCAGTAGCTGCATTGGAGAATTTTACAGATTTCGGGGCTCCGGCGGCATCCAGAATGTTTTTTGCACAAAGCAAAAATCACAGCGTCTGGTTTGACCCTTTCCTGAGGGGCGTTATTATCATTGCATGCTTCCCCTGTACACCTCTCGGCAAAGCAAAAAGCTTGACGAGATCATTATTGGTACCGGCCTGATCAGTGGTGCCGAATTGATGAGCCGCGCCGCCCATGCGTGCTTCGATGAAATCGTGAAACGTTGGTCGGAAGCCAGAGAAATCACGATTTTCGCAGGTCCTGGCAACAACGGAGGGGACGGATATTTGCTGGGTGCCTTGTTGTTGCTTGAAGACAGGTACGACGTAAAACTGGTGGCGTGCGCAGCAGGGAGGACTTTGTCGAGGGATGCCTCTGCGGCGCGGGAACAATTTTTGGCAGGAGGAGGTTCGGAGTTTCCAGCAGGGACTCTGCTGCGCGGAGATTTGCTGGTCGACGCCATGTTCGGTACCGGCCTGAAACGGCCTCTGGATGCCGATACATTATCGATAGTGGGCCATATCAATGACGCGCAATGCACCGTGCTGGCCGTGGATGTGCCAAGCGGGCTGAACTCGGATACCGGAGCCATGATGCCGCAGGCCGTGCGAGCGGATGCAACCGTTACATTCATTGTCCGCAAACAGGGACTGTACACCGCTCAAGGTCGCGATTGTTGCGGAGAAATCGTTTTTGCCTCCCTGGGGGAGTGGCAAGAAGTACTCGCCGAGGAACCGGCAGCGGCGCAGTTGCTTTCCTACCGCGATGTCTGTGGACATCTGTCGCCCTGTCGCCGTGATGTTCATAAAGGTGATCTGGGTCACGTCTTAGTCATCGGCGGCAACCATGGCACGGCCGGTGCGGCGCGGCTTTGTGCCGAGGCGGCATTGCGCAGTGGTGCCGGATTGGTGAGCGTCGCCACACGTCCTGAGCACGTGGCAACAATCGCCGCCGATTGTCCGCCCCTGATGGTGCATGCCGTGTCCGGCGCGAAAGAAGCACTGCCGCTGACAGCCCGTGCCGATATTGTGGCCGTGGGGCCGGGGCTGGGGCAAGATGACTGGGCGATGGAGATGATGTCGGTGGCTCTGGATGCGAAACAATGGCGGGTTGTGGATGCCGACGCGCTGAATTTGCTCGCCATCGAACCGTGCCGTTCGCAACGCTGGGTGCTGACGCCGCACCCTGGCGAGGCAGGACGGATGCTGGGGATTTCCAGTGCCGAGGTGCAAAAAGACCGCTTTCTGGCGTTGGCACAGCTGCGCGAACGCTATGGTGGGGTGTGCGTCCTCAAAGGTTCCGGCACACTGCTTGCGGCACATGACATGCCTTGCCCCACCGTCGTCCTGCCCGGTAATCCCGGGATGGCGACAGCGGGTGCCGGTGATGTCTTGACCGGCGTGGTGGCGGGTTTGCTCGCCCAAGGCTTGAAGCCGGAGGTGGCCGCACAAACTGCGGTGTGTGTGCACGCGCAGGCCGGAGATGATGCCGCGCAGAGTGGTGAGCGCGGCCTGCTGGCGACGGACATTCTGGCGGCCTTGCGCAGACGAGTGAACCCTGGCATGGATGCGAATGACGAAAAGGCTGTTTGTTGAAACGCGCCGAGGCGAAGAAACCGAAGCCTTGGCAGGTGCCCTCGCCGACAAGGTCGGCGAGGCCGAAAGCATATGGCTGCTCGGCGAAATCGGCAGCGGTAAAACAACATTTTGTCGCGGCTTCATTCGTGCCCTCGGTTATTCGGGAAACGTGAAAAGCCCGACCTTTACGCTCATTGAACGCTATCCGGAATGTCTGCCGCAAATCACCCATTTTGACTGTTACCGGTTGCACAACGCCCATGAATTTACAGTACTGGGTGCGGAAACGTATTTTGATGACAGTCTCTGCCTCATAGAGTGGCCCGAACAGGTTGTCGCCGCATTGCCCCCCCCGGCACTGAAGATTTTCTTTGCGCATCTTGAAGTGGGCAGGCAATTACGACTCGAAGCGCAAAATAACCGCTGGCAGAAATGCCTCGCCAGCCTGACAGACGAAATGGCCCAACCCCGCACCGCACACCGGAACCGCCACCTGCCGACCCCAACCCGTCCGACTTAAAAACAGCTCTGACCACGTTTCCCTCCGCACATCAGGACAAAAAATGGTTCGCCCTGGTGGTGTGCCTGTTCGTGTTTTGTTGGTCAAGCCAGGTACAGGCGCAGGCGTCTATTGAAAAGATAGAGGTGCGGGACCTGCCCGACATGACCGAAGTCACGATTGCCCTGGATGCCCCTTTCCGCTATCAGTTCTTTGCGCTGAACTCTCCGGACAGGTTGGTTGTTGACCTGTTCGACAGCGCGCCCGAAGCTCCGCGCAAGCTCGTGCCACCTTATACAAGCCAGCGGGTAAAGAACGTGCGCCATGCTTGGCGGGGACAAAACCACTACCGCGTGGTGTTCGATCTGTCAGGACCGGCAAGTTTTCAAAAGCACACCCGCGCCGACCAGTCGATGCACTTGCTGGTCATTGCCATCAAAAGCCAGGTGGCAGCGCAGAAACGAACCAGGAAACCAGACTTGCGAGCCGTAGTCGTGGTCATTGATCCGGGCCACGGCGGAAAAGACCCGGGCGCGGTGGGGATCGCCAATGCCCAGGAAAAAAACGTGGTTCTGGGGGTCGCGAAAGCCCTGTATGCGATGTTGCTGAAAGACTTCGGGATACGACCAGTGTTGACGCGAAGCCATGATGTTTACGTGTCGCTGCGCAACCGCCTGCGGCACTCACGGAACAATCGGGCGGACGCGGTGTTCTCCCTGCACGTCGACGCAGTGCCACAGCGCTATGTGGAAGGGGTCTCGGTCTATACACTCTCTGAAAAAGGGGCGACAAACGAAGCGGCGCGCTTGCTTGAAAAACGCGAAAATCTGTACAGCCACGATGAAGATGTCAGCCTCGCTGAAATCGATAAAGACGTGTCCAGCATCATCATTGACATGTCACAAACCTCCATGAAAACTCACAGCCTCAAGTTGGCCAAAAAGCTCCTGGCAGCATTGCTCAAAGTAGCTCCGGCACGTACCAGTGAAATACAGTATGGCAACTTCGCCGTGCTGAAGGCACCGGATTCTCCTTCGGTCCTGGTGGAGCTCGGATACATATCAAACCCTACAGAGGAAGCGGCACTGAAAACCAAGTCGTACCAGCGGCAACTCGCCGGTGCTTTACGCGCCGGCCTGCTCGCCTATTTTGAACGGAATGCCAGGCGCGACACCCTGCTCGGAAACTATCGCCTGCGGGATTATGTGGTGCGCAGAGGCGACACGCTTTCCGGTATCGCCTGGCGTATGAGGTCCAGCGTCGCAATGATTACTACGGCATCAGGACTGAAGTCGCAAAGAATTTACGTCGGCCAGCGACTGATGATCCCCACCCTCAAAATCCGGACTGAGGAGGGCTCTCGGTGAACTCCCAATAGTTTTTACGAGAACAGATTTTTAGGTCCTTAAACAGGACGGAGCGAGAGTATCCGTTATCGATCCGACAAGCGCTCTGCTAAGAACAGCATGGCGTGTCAGTGCAAAGTATCTTGTGCTGGAAACCTGGTTACGGTGGCGGCACGGAAAATTCGCATTTCGGGCAACCGAAAATGACGACAGCAGAAAATGCCAGGCTGAAAAATTTGTTGGCTGACATTTCACTGGAAAAAGTAGTGCTGGGGGATGTGCCGGGGGATGTGCTGGGGGAAAAGCGGTAACGCTGGATGAGCGACGCCAGCCAGCGGTTCAATGTTCAAGGAGACCTCATCAACGTTGTCCGTCGCACGACCGGACCTGGATGCCTGCGGTCACTGTGCTTGTTCTAAAATAGGCTTGCTGTGCCTGTGGGATGAGCAAACCTTCGCAGTGCTTCAGAGGAGACAGTCAGCCTGTGTCAACACATTTGCTTTCCACTGAGTTTATGGAACGGAACAAGTCGGTCATTCCCGAAGAGCTGCGCCGTGTGGTGGCAGAGGGCCTGCTCCGCAAGAAGGTTGTGCCGACCAAGGATTTTGGATGAAGAAACAGGAAAAGATTGGGATCCGTTCACGTTTGCAGAAACTTTCGACCCTCAATGGCGAGGATGAAATCCGTTCGGAAGTTGGTGAATTGTTCGAGCTTCTCGGGCTGCCGGACAAGAGCCTTCAACACCGGGTTGGCAGATGGTTCGCAGATCTGGTTTTTTACTCTGCTCGTTTGGTCATTGAGACCAAAGCCCGTGGCAAAGTAAATCCTGAGGATAGAGGGAGCGGACTTGACGAGACCCAGAAAGGGCAGCTGGCACGCTATCTTGAGAAACTGACTGCAAAAGAAATTTCTCCCTCTGACCAGCCATGGCGCGGCGTCTTGACCGACGGGGAAACCTGGCATGTCTACGAATGGAACACAAAGTCCCATCCGGGCCGTGAGAAGAGTGGGCCTCGTTCCTCTCGCGTTGCCGAACCTAGGCCGTCTTTGTATGGGTGGAATGATGAACGGATGCGCGAGATTCGTCCAAAATTTCAGTTTCAAGCCAAGCATAACGGGCGTGCCGAGAGCTTCATTGAATTTTTTCGCCAATACCTTGCTCCTGAAAAACGCCGGGGAAAACCTGCTCCCCCGTCGGATTTGGGGACCTCGGTGCTCCAGCCTTTTTTTCATGATTTAGCACAACTTGCTGAGAACGCCGAAGGAGATCCGCATTTCAACACGAAGTTTCGGGTTTGGAAAAGCGTCCTGAAGGGGGCCGGGCTGTTGCCGCCGGAGGGCATGGTCTCACGTACCCGCAGGTTGTTCCGGGAACATACGGCACTGGTCGTTACAGCCAGGGGCATTCTCAATGCGATGGGAAAAACAACTCAGCGTGATGCCGGCTTGGACCGAGACTTGAACAGTGGCTTTGTGTCTTGGTTGCAGGAGGTCACTGGGGGGGCAGAACGTACCCGGCAGTTGTTTCAGGATCTCGAAAAGTACGAATGGCGCGGTACCACCAGAGATGTGATGCGCACCGCCTACGAGCAATTGATCAAGGCAGAAGATCGCAAGGAATTCGGCGAATACTACACTCCAGATTGGCTGGCTACTGCCGTCTGCGAGGACGTTTTGGATGTGGACTGGTTGAACCACGCCTTGGCCGCTGCCCGGCAGGCGCTCACGAGCCGAAGAGCCAGAGAATCTCGGATAGAACCCCTGCTGGGGATCGGTGTGTTGGATCCGGCTTGTGGTTCGGGAACCTTTCTGTTCCATGCGGCGCGCCGAATTGTAGACCATGCAGTTCGGGAACGTGGGTTTTCCCCTAAAGAAGCTTGCCATGCTGCAGCCATTCTGGTTCATGGCATGGATATCCACCCGGTAGCGGTGGAAATGTCACGGGCGGTTTTGCGCACTGCCCTGCCCGACCTGGACGATCAGGATGCAGAGCACTTGTCGGTTTACGTTGGCGATTCCCTGCAGACTGACGAGTTTCAGAGTGGAACCCTTTTGGGCAAAGATACAGTCTATGTTCAGTCCACAAAAGATCATTCCATTGAAATTCCACGTGATCTGTTGAGCCGACCGGATTTTTCCGTGCTCATTGAATGCCTGGTCGGTGCCGCGTTAGAAAAAGAACCGCTGAACTTGTGCGAATTTGAGATGGACAAGAGTCTGGAAAAGAAATTGCAGATTGCCTATCGGGCGCTCAAGAAAATTTGTCGGGACGAGGGCAATCATGTTTGGGCTTGGAAAATTCGGAATACAGCGAAACCGCTGCAATTGACTGGATCAGGAGTTGACCGTCTGATTGGGAATCCTCCCTGGATTGTGTCGAACGATACCCCGGAAGGAGTACGCAAGCAGGCGTTCAAGGAAATGACAAAGGGCTATGGACTTCGAGACCCGAAGCTGCACAGAAGTTCCGCGAAAGGCGATCTGGCAGCTTTATTTGCGGTGCGTGCCATTGATTTGTATTTGGCGTCGGGTGACGGTCGCAAGGGCGGAGGCGGGGTAGCGAAGCGTTTTGCCTTTGTTTTGCCTGGTTCTGCCCTGATCAACCAAGTATGGAGACCTTTTCGCACTGGGAACTGGCAAGGAAAGCAACACAGAGTGGAAGCGACTCTGGAAACTCCGTGGGATTTGGGAGGGGTCAAAGAAGCACCTTTTCCACATGCGCCGAACCAGGCGTGCGTGGTTCGGGGGTACTTGGGGGCAGCGCAACAACTTCCCAAGGCGATTTTCTGGAAGGCAAGCGACGTGGAACTTGAGCAAGACTGGGAGACTGCGCGCAGACTTATCCGACAAAGTTCCGGATCTGAAGCCTTCCCTGAGCCGAAGGCAAGCCTGTATGTGCGCGAATTTCATCTCGGTGTGATGTTGAGGCCACTGTGCCTGGGACTGACGACCGATTGGGAAAGCCGTGGAGATCTGATCCGATTCACCACTTACCGTTCCACGAAGGGACCTTGGAAAGGGAAACAGTACAGAGGCGAAATGGAAGCAGAAGCGACACATTCACTGTTGCGTTCCCAAACGCTTCGCGCTTTTCGTGCTCTCCCGGACGCATTGCTGCTCGCTCCGTTGCGCGACGAGTCCATCGCGGATTTGGAAACCTGGCCCAAGGCTTGGTTGCCCAAGGCCCGCAAGTGGTTTCGGGAACATGAAAAAGTCTTCCAGAAATATCGTAGTTCGAAGTCTGCTCCTTCGCTACTGGGGAATATTAATTGGAAGAACACCTTCACACGGCAGTATCTACGAGCTTTGAAATCGCCCAAGGCACTGCGCAAAGTTGTTTATAACGCGTCAGGGAGCTCGCTTCGTGCCGCGCGTGTTGTACTTGGTTTGGCGGTCAATGCGAAGTGTTACTACGCAATACTGACAAGCGAGAAAGCAGCAGCTTACCTTGTGGCCACATTGAACGCACCGTGTCTATTGCCGGCTTGGAACCATTACAAGACAAGCAGGCTGGATTACGATTTGAACCCTTTGCGAAGCGTGCCGGTTCCTGTTTTTGACAAAACTGACGAACTGCACCTGGATTTGGTGGGAGCCTGCCTGGCAGCCGAACAGGCGGTGGCCCAAAGCAACTCGGCCAAAGATGAGATCCCTCATGAGATACTTGAGCGGATTGACCGTTGTGTGCGTAGCTTGCTCAAGGAATATGTTCAGTGAATATCGTCGGTGACACAGTCTCCCCATGACATGTTTTCGTATTGTTTAGAGCGAGGAAAGCAATCTCCACAAGAACCAGAAATGGTTCCCCACCGTGCTTCGGAACAAGATCTTTTTTTATGACATGGTTTTCAAAAAGTATCCCTCAAATAAGATACATTTGAGGGTATCCGCAGGGGAGTGAGGCATTTTTTGTTTTTGGACATCCCTGCGGCTGCTTGAAGAGTTTTGCAGTTCCGGTATCGCTCAGGTCAAGTCTCAGGGCAATGCACTTCAATGTCGCCTCGCCCATCTCCCAGCTCGAAGCTCCTAAGCCGCCACGCTGAAAAATTTCTTGCGACCGCCAGTCATCGGTCTCGCCTGTTCAGGGGCCACGAAATTGGGTGGCTTGTTCCCCAATGTCTACGTGCCTGCCTGTTCAGGGGCCACGAAATTGGGTGGCTTGTTCCCCAATGCTCAAGATATTCAGACCCCAGTCATTTGTGGTACTTTCGGTTGCCCAACTCCGAAAACTGCGCGCTTCCGTCAACCCCCTCGGTTTCCTGGTGTGTTTTGACTAGACGGCTTGTTATTTGAAGCGAATGTTCCCGCAAACCAGTGCAGAACATGTACGTCTGGCTCAGGGTTTCTCAGTTTTGTTGCATCAGTATGCTACAGTTCGTGCGTCCAATTTACCTTCCAGTTTGCCTATGCTTTTATATAGGTTTGTTAGTTTTCCCATCTCTAGTTTTGTGCTCTTTTATCCCTTCCGCGCCAGCGTCCACTTTCGTGTCAAGACTTCCCAGATAGAACACCCCCCCTCCCAGAACCACCAAAATTCCAAGTGCCTTTTATGTGTAATTCCCATTGTTTTAGAGCGTGACAATGCCTCGGATTCTTGAAAAAATTTCGCCGTGCACCATGAAATGGGCGAGAGTAGATGCAGGCTATCGGACTATCGAGAGAGCCGCCAAAAAATTATGCCAAGCTGCGGAAAGAATCAGAGGATGGGAAGAGGGGAAGAAGCTTCCTACGGCAGCTCAGCTCAGAGAAGTCGCCAAGACGTACCACCGGCCGATTTGCTTCTTTTATCTAAAAGAAGTTCCTGAACAGTTCAAGATTCAAAGGCCCGTGGACTTTCGACACCTGTCTTCGGATGTTCACGAACGCTGGACTCCCAACCTGATGTTGATGATCAGACAGGCACATGACCGGCAGGACTGGGCGCGCGAACTGTTGGGTGATGAAGCGGGAAGCCAGAATTGGGTCGCCTCCGTCGACGAAGGAAGCGATCCTAAAGCACTCGCTAAAAAAATACGAAATTGGCTGGGGATCTCTGAACAGAAACAGCGAGGGTTTTCCAATCCGGGGGGTTTTCTCAATGAACTGGTCCGCCTTGCCGAAAACAGGGGAGTCTTTGTTTCTCGTCATCGGCCCGACCAGAACAGATACCGGTCTATTGAGCCCGAAATATTCAGAGGAATCGCGCTCAAAGATGCTGTCGCTCCTTTGGTGGTGATTAATCCAAAAGATGCAATCAGAGGGCAAATTTTCACTCTGCTTCATGAGCTGGCGCATTTGTGGATGGATGCACCCGGGCTGTCAAATCGAGAACCAGATAAACGAGAAGATACTAGAAACAGAAGAATTGAAGTTGCCTGCAACCGCATTGCCGCGCAGGTCTTGATGCCAAAGAACTGGTTTCTGGCCGAGTGGAAAAAGTGTTCCGGCCTCTCGGATGATGCTATGAGAATAAAGGAGGTTGCTGGAGTTTTTTCAGTCAGCAGAGAAAGTGTTGCACGGCGGCGGCTTGACGAGGGTGAAATTACTTGGAATCAGTACATTGAATTTCGTAAAAGGTACCAGGAGGATTGGCGAGCAGAAAAAGCGAGAAAAAAAGAGCAGGCTTCTCAGAAGTCAAGATTTGGAGGTATGGCGAGCGGGTTGCGCATCTGTTTGGAAAACGGGAAAAAGCTGGCCCGTCTGGCTTTGGAGAACTATCAAGATCAGGAAATAAGCGCCATCGAGGTTTCTCGAGCACTGAACATGAAAGTCGCACATCTTGGGAAGCTTGCAAAAGCGGTTGACATTGATCTGCCTGACTGGCGGGATGTATGACTGAAGAAGGCTTAGAAACAGAGGAGCCAGTTTATTGCATTGATTCATCAAGCCTGATAGCTATGTGGAAAGAGAGATATCCGAAAGAGGTTTTTCCTTCCTTGTGGGAGAACAAGCTAAGAGGGCTCGTGAAATGCAGGCTTGGGGTGTGCAAACAAGTGTGGCAGGAAATTGACCACCCGGACTTAAAAGAGTCTCTTTCCAAGATGGGGTTGGACGAAGGACATCTCTTGCCTGAATGCCAAGACCTAAAAAACAGGGTCGCGGAAATTATAAACAAGCATCCCGCATGGGCCAAGGGAGATGGGGGAAGAGAAGTGGCTGACCCGTATATCATTGCCTTTGCAAAAGAGCAGGGTATGGTGGTTGTAACAGAAGAGTTGCCCTTTGATAAAACAAAGCCAGGGGCGGAGAGGAAAAGAAGAAGTTCTGGCCCCAAGATTCCTGATGTCTGCAAAGAAATGGGTGTTGAGTATATGACCCTGCTGAGTTTGTTCAGAAACGAGAGGTGGAAATTTTAGCCGGGCAGGAAGTGAGGTGTCCTTGGTTTTTGCTACAGAACGTTATCCGAAAGGGTATTTCGAGTGCTTGTTAACGCCGCCTGATTCCTCCTGTTCAGTTCTTTATCCGACGGCTCGACAGCTTGGCCGGTCAGGTGGATTTTCTCAGGTCTCCAAGTAGCAAGTGATTGGCGGATGCTTTTGCTGTGAGTTTCACAGATGGATTCCAAACTGGCGAGAAAAGGTGGCTGAATGGCGTTTGATGACCTGCCAATGCCAGAGTACACGGAACAACTAGATGGCATAAATTCACTGGGCGAGATAGCGACATCAGCATTCACCGGGAAGCGAAAATGTCGCCAGGCTTTCGCACATTGAAGCAGGACTTGATTCAAAAAGCAGTTCAGTGTGGTGACCGGGTGCCGGGTTGTAGGCTTGTTGTTTGCTCCTGCTTGTTCATGGGTGGCGCCCCTGTTCGGTTGATGTTTGTTCCTGTCGTTATCAATGTCGGCTTCAGTGTGTCAGTAATGGGGGTTGAAGTTATGTTCACACAGATTTTGACAGTTGCGTTTTCTCGCGTCATCTGTGTTATAGTCGGGAACCCGTTTTGGCGGCGAAGTGGTGAGGGTTGCGTCCGGGGGTTGGTTGGGTCTTTCGGTGTGGGGTCTCCCATGCTATGGGGGCTCGCTTTCAGGTTCACCGGTGGTGAGCCAAGGCGCACTCGAGGAACGGGTTTGCCGCAGTATGGACAGTGAACGCTGGTCGGGGATGCGTTCGCTTACAGTTTATTCAACAGCGAGGTCTCGATATGTATGCAGTAGATCAATTGCTCAAGGAATTCGGAGAAGAGGTCGGGATTCCAGAGCTGGTTTTTGATGAGGAAGGCTACTGTACGCTTTCCTTTGACGACACGATTGTCACGCTTTCTAAAAGGGAAAATCAGGAAAGGCTGGTTTTCTACGCCGACGTGGGGCTTTTGCCTACGCCTCCTCCCAAGGACATTCTGCTGGGATTGCTGGAAGCGAATGCATTGCACAGAGCTGTTGGTGATGGTGCCATCGGGATTCATACTGATGAAAGCCATAACATGACCATCGTGGTTTATTCCTTGTTATTGCGGGTCGCCAACATCGATAAGGCTGTTTTTGAATCCGCCCTGAAAGAGTTCATTGAAATTTCTGAAGTTTGGACAAAACACTTGGCGGATGCCGACAAGAAATATATTTCAAAAGATGAGGAAGACAAGAAATCCGGTGGTGGGAAGGGAGATGCCGTCGAAAGTACCGGTGGTGCTGCCCCAGGTGGCGGCGGAATGAGAGTTTGAGGTTTTGTTTGCCTAGGGCTTTTGGGTTTTTAGCTGAGGAGCCGATAGCACTTTAGATTGTTTCCCTCAGGTGGGTTCGATGGTGTTTTCGTTCCCTACGTTGGGGCTGGGGCAGGGATGGTTACTGCCTGAGAAAGGCATGGTCTGGTCCTTGGTGCGAAGGGGCGCGTTAGGACCCGCGCTGCTCTGCTGATTTATCGGCATTCCTTTGTCCCCCGTAAATCCTGTTTCGTGCCGGCAACCTTTATGGCCCTGCGGTCTGGTGAGTTCCCTCGACTTTGACAATGAACGTTTTGTTCACTGGCTGGGGCAGGGATGGTTACTGCCTGAGAAAGGCATGGTCTGGTCCCCGGTGCGAAGGGGCGCGTTAGGACCCGCGTTGCTCTGCTGATTTGTCGGCATTCCTTTGTCCTCCGTAAATCCTGTTTTTGTGCCGGCAACCTTTGCGGCCCTGCGGCCTGGCGGGTTCCCTCGACTTTGCCAGTGAATGTTTTGTTCACTGACTGACGCAACTCGCCACCTCAGCCACCTGGCTTCAGGTACAGGGATATTTTGTGGCCCCAGTTCCCCTAGGCCAGTTCTTCATCGCTCCAGTGAATTGAACTGAAGCGCCTGACCGTTTGTTTTTGTCCGTAAAGCTGGCACGTGATGCCGGCTTTGATTTTCAAGTGTGCGAGAAAGTCTTCCGGTTCAGGCAGTGTCTCCCAGACTTCCGGAAGGAAAGTGCCGCTTTGTGGGGGGGCTCCCAGGACTAGGCCATCAATGCCTGGTCTGATTTTTTTCAAAAGCTCCGCTTCATCACGGTAAGGAACTTTTTCAAGGTCTGAAAGAACGGATATGGAAATAGACAGTTGGTCAAGCTCCTCCCTGACCAAGGGCGTGAATCGACTATCCCGGAAGGCTGCGCTTACAGCATTACCTGCTATTGATGACACCAGTGGGCGAGTGGCGTTGATGGTGCCCACACAGCCGCGGAGTTGGCCTTGGTTTTTCAAAGTCACGAAACAGGCGGCTTTTTTGCGCAGTGCTTCGGAATGGCTGGCAACGTCAACGGCAATTTCAGAGCCGTACTCAAGTTGGTGGTCAATGGCGTTGCGAGCCAGTGTGCACAGCAACTTTTTTTCAGCCTGCGAGAAAGGTTGTGTCTCGTACATGGTGAAAGCCGCGTAGCCCACAACTCTGCTTTTGTCACCGCTGACATCGCCAGAATTGATCTGCGCAATTTTTTCCACTTCCATGCTCTTTTGGCGAGCGACTTGGAGCAGCCCGCCCAGCAGAATCTGTCCGCAAGCCTGTGTTTCACTGATTTCTTCGGGTTGCAGCCTTAAAACAGAATCTACCGCCGAGTTGTCAAGGGTGTAGGCGGTATCGTAGTCATGGTAGTGACTGAGGTCGGTGCTGATGATCACGAGCGTTTCATCGCCACCCCAGAAATGATTGATCAACAGGGCCGCCTGTTCGTAACTTGCTCCACTGGTTACGAAGGGTAAAAGAACAAACTCTTCCAGAACCTGCTGCAAAAAAGGCAACTGTACTTCAATGCTGTGCTCTCGCACGTGCGCAGGGTCGTTGTATTCCACAAAAGGCAAGGTGGCAACCGCATCTGCAATGCCTGCCTGGTCGATGGAAACGTCCCCCAAGGGTGTGCGATATGCCGTGGCCGTGGGAGCACACAGTTTGGCGGTTGGAACGTAATGTGCGGGCCCGAGCAGGACTACTTTTTTAATGTTGTGCGACACATCGGCAAGCATTGCGTAGGCATGGGCGGCAATCTTTCCCGAGTACATATATCCGGCATGGGGGGCAACCAGTGCTTTCGGTGATTTTCTATTCTCTTTTGGTAAAGAGGTTTGTGCGACCTCTGCGAGCAAGTGCTCCACTTCGGTCTTCAGAGCGCCCGATTCGTCGGGATAAAAAAGACCTGCAACTGCTGCCTGCCTGACACGATTTTCAAGTGGCTTTGTAATGTCTACCATGCCGAGTCTTCTTAGTTTGGTACCTTCGTCGGCCGATTCTGCATGAAACCGTGTTCATTGTCACCTCTTTGCCTCCCGTGACGCGATTGCCTCCAGATTTCAGGGGGAGGATTAGAGCGGGCACTTTTTCGGCGAAAGCGTTGCCGCCGTTGCCTGCCAGAACTGCCGAGCAGTGGCCAAGGTGGGGCCGGTGGCAGGCAGGATGCAAAAACGGCTGGTTTGGTAAAAAGACTCACAGTATTCGTGTGTTTTGTTGGTGTTCGAATTCGAAAATGCAGTCAGTCAAGGTCTGGCTTTTGATGGCGTTGCGGACGGTTTTCAGCAGATTTTGGTAATAGTGCAGATTGTGAAAAGTATTCAGTATGGGGCCGAGCATTTCGTTGCTGTGGTCGAGGTGGTTCAAATAGGCGCGGCTGAAATGCTTGCAGGTATAGCAGGCGCAGTCAAGGTCAACGGGGCGCAGGTCTTTCCGGTATGCGGCATTGCCGATTTTCAATATGCCGCGACTGGTGTACAGGAACCCGGTTCGGGCGTTTCGAGTTGGAATGACGCAATCAAACAGATCCACACCATGACGTATTGCGGTTAGCAGGTCTTCGGGCCGGCCGATGCCCATCAGGTAGCGCGGCTGGTTTTCTGGCAGCAAAGGCAAGGTGTCGGCGAGCACCTGCACTCGTGTTTCGGCGTCTTCGCCGACTGAAAGGCCGCCGATCGCATATCCGTCAAAAGCCATATCGCACAGCATTGCCGCTGAAGTAGCGCGCAGGTCGGTGTACATGCCGCCCTGCACAATGCCAAAGATTGCCGAATCGACGCCGGCATGTGCTGCTTTGGATCGGGCTGCCCAGCGCATGGAACGCTGCATGGAAGCTTCCGCGACTGCTTTGCTGACGGGATGCGCAGTACACTCGTCGAATGCCATGGTGACATCGCTGCCAAGTGCTATCTGTACGGCGACGGAACGTTCCGCATCCAGCAGAAATTCCTGGCCATTCAACGGCGAGCGGAAACAGGCACCACGCTCAGTAACCCGGCAATGTTTCCCGAGACTGAAAACCTGATAGCCGCCCGAATCAGTCAGAATCGGCCCGTCCCAGCCCATGAATGCATGCAGGCCACCGGCATCACGGATAATGTTTTCGCCCGGGCGCAACATGAGGTGGTAGGCGTTTGCCAGGATCATGCGCGCTCCGCTTTCGACCATCATTCTGGGAGTCAGCCCCTTGACGGTAGCCTGTGTTCCCACCGGCATGAAAGCAGGCGTCGGGACGGTGCCGCGCGGGAAACGCAATTCCCCGGCGCGCGCCTGACCGCAGTGACTGTCAACGTGAAACTGCATGGTTTTTCTCAATTACACGTGGTGTCTTTGAAATGGTAAAAGCAGCGTTCAAGCCTAAAGGTTTGTTGCGGTGTGTGCAGCGCAGGTGTTTGCCAGGATCATGCGCGCTCCGCTTTCGACCATCATTCTGGGCGTTAGCCCCTTGACGGTAGCCTGTGTTCCCACCGGTATGAAAGCAGGCGTCGGGACGGTGCCGCGCGGGAAACGCAATTCCCCGGCGCGCGCTTGGCCGCAGTGGCTGTCAACGTGAAACTGCATGGTTTTTCTCAATCCACATGGCGTCCCCGAAACTGTAAAAGCGATATAGGTTCGTAATGGCGTGTTCATAAGCCGCACGCATTTTTTGAAGGCCAGCAAACGCACAAACCAGCACGAAAAGCGTGCTGCGGGGCAAATGAAAATTGGTGATCAGTGCATCCACAACTTTGAAAGCATAACCGGGGCGTATGAAGAGGTTGGTTTCACCGCTTTGTGGCAGCAGCTCTCCGGTGGTGTCGCAGGCAGCTTCCAATGTGCGCAAGGCAGTGCTCCCAACCGCGATGACTTTTCCTCCTCGAGCCCGACACGCGGCTATTTCCGCGCTGGTTTTGGCGTTCAGTATAAAGCGCTCACTGTGCAAGTGGAGCTGCGTCAGACTCTCGGACCGCAAAGGCTGAAAAGTTCCTGCACCGATGTGTAAAGTGATATTTGCCATGCGGATCTCGCGGTCGGCGAGTTTGCGGAGCAGCGCTTCGTCAAAGTGCAAACCGGCGGTCGGGGCTGCGACTGAACCGGGGTTCCGCGCATAAACAGTCTGATATCTTTCCCGATCCATACTGTCCGTGGCGCGTTTGATGTAGGGGGGCAACGGGACTTTTCCAGATTGGTTCAGAAGTGATTCCATGGTTTCATCAGCGGCGGTTTCGATCACGTAGAATTGGCTTTTGCTCAGGGACACAACACGCAAATGGGCACCATTATTGAGTGTAAGGATGGTGTTTTCCCGTACCCGATTGCTGGCGGAAAGAGAACAGTTTGCCTGGCGGTCGTCGAGGATGCGTTCAATGAGAATTTCCACTTTCCCGCCGCTGCTTTTGTGTCCATGTAAACGTGCGGGGATGACTTTGCTGTCATTGAACACCAGCAAATCGCCAGACGACAGGAGTTGTGTGACCTGATGGAAGCGAAGGTCGTGGAAAGTGTTGTTGCCTTCGGGAACGTGCAACAGACGGGCAGCGGTGCGCTGTTCGGCAGGATAGTATGCAATTCGCTTCTCTGGAAGCGTGTAATCGAAATCGCTGGTTTTCATCCCGCGCTGGCAATGCTTCGGCTTAGCACAAGACAAAAGAATTCATGGTGGAACGCAGCGGTGTCTGAGCGACCGGAAAGTATCGTTTCCCGTGGTCACGGCACAATGGGCTTGCGGTCATGCATATTCCGGAAGTCAGACCATCCGGTACCGAGTGGTTGCGCAAATCCGGCATCATACTTTTGACTGTCATCAGTTTCTTTTGGACATTGGCATTCATGGTGGAACGCAGCGGTGTCTGAGCGACCGGGAAATATCGTTTCCTGCGGTCACGGCATAATGGGTTTGCGGTCATGCGTATTCCGGAAGTCAGACCATCCGGTACCGAGAGGTTGCGCAAATCCGGCATCATACTTTCGGCAGCCATCAGTGTCTTTTGGACATTGGCATTCATGGTGGAACGCAGCGGTGTCTGAGCGTTCGGAAAGTATCGTTTCCCGTGGTCACGGCATAATGGGTTTGCGGTCATGCATATTCCGGAAGTCAGGCCATCCAGTACCGAGAGGTTGCGCAAATCCAGCACTACATTTTCGGTAGTCATCAGTGTCTTTTGGACATTGGCATTCATGGTGGAACGCAGCGGTGTCTGAGCGACCGGAAAATATCGTTTCCCGTGGTCACGGCATAATGGGCTTGCGGTCATGCATATTCCGGAAGTCAGACCATCCGGTACCGAGGGGTTGCGCAAATCCAGCACTACTTTTCGACTAGTCATCAGTTTCTTTTGGACATTGGCATTCATGGTGGAACGCAGCGGTGTCTGTGAGCGACCGGAAAGTATCGTTTCCCGTGGTCACGGCATAATGGGTTTGCGGTCATGCATATTCCGGAAGTCAGACCATCCGGTACCGAGAGGTTGCGCAAATCCGGCATCATACTTTTCGACAGTCATCAGTTTCTTTTGGACATTGGCATTCATGGTGGAACGCAGCGGTGTCTGAGCGTTCGGAAAATATCGTTTCCTGCGGTCACGGCATAATGGGTTTGCGGTCATGCGTATTCCGGAAGTCAGACCATCCGGTACCGAGAGGGTTGCGCAAATCCAGCACTGCATTTTCGGCAGTCATTAGTGTCTTTTGGACATTGGCATTCATGGTGGAACGCAGCAGTGCCTGAGTGAGCGACCGGAAAATATCGTTTCCCGTGGTCACGGCATAATGGGCTTGCGGTCATGCGTATTCCGGAAGTCAGACCATCCGGTACCGAGGGGGTTGCGCAAATCCGGCACATATTTTCGGCAGTCATCAGTGTCTTTTGGACATTGGCATTCATGGTGGAACGCAGCGGTGCCTGAGCGTTCGGAAAATATCGTTTCCGTGGTCACGGCATAATGGGGTCGTGGTCATGCGTATTCCGGAAGTCAGACCATCCGGTACCGAGAGGTTGCGCAAATCCGGCATCATACTTTTGACTGTCATTAGTTTCTTTTGGACATTGGCATTCATGGTGGAACGCAGCGGTGTCTGAGCGACCGGAAAATATCGTTTCCTGCGGTCACGGCATAATGGGTTTGCGGTCATGCGTATTCCGGAAGTCAGACCATCCGGTCACCGAGAGGGTTGCGCAAATCCAGCATCATTTTCGGCAGTCATCAGTGTCTTTTGGACATTGGCATTCATGGTGGAACGCAGCGGTGTCTGAGCGTTCGGAAAATATCGTTTCCTGCGGTCACGGCATAATGGGTTTGCGGTCATGCATATTCCGGAAGTCAGACCATCCGGTACCGAGGGGGTTGCGCAAATCCGGCACTGCATTTTCGGCAGTCATCAGTGTCTTTTGGACATTGGCATTCATGGTGGAACGCAGCGGTGTCTGAGCGACCGGAAAGTATCGTTTCCCGTGGTCACGGCATAATGGGTTGCGGTCATGCGTATTCCGGAAGTCAGACCATCCGGTACCGAGGGGTTGCGCAAATCCGGCACTGTATTTTCGGCAGTCATCAGTGTCTTTTGGACATTGGCATTCATGGTGGAACGCAGCGGTGTCTGAGCGACCGGAAAGTATCGTTTCCTGTGGTCACGGCATAATGGGTTTGCGGTCATGCGTATTCCGGAAGTCAGACCATCCGGCACCGAGAGGTTGCGCAAATCCAGCATCATACTTTCGACTGTCATCAGTTTCTTTTGGACATTGGCATTCATGGTGGAACGCAGCGGTGTCTGAGCGACCGGAAAGTATCGTTTCCTGCGGTCACGGCATAATGGGTTTGCGGTCATGCGTATTCCGGAAGTCAGGTCACCCTTCACAGAGGGGTTGCGCAAATCCGGCACTGTATTTTCGGCAGTCATCAGTGTCTTTTGGACATTGGCATTCATGGTGGAACGCAGCGGTGCCTGAGTGAGCGACCGGGAAATATCGTTTCCTGCGGTCACGGCATAATGGGCTTGCGGTCATGCTATTCCGGAAGTCAGGCCATCCGGTACCGAGGGGGTTGCGCAAATCCGGCATCATACTTTCGGCAGTCATCAGTGTCTTTTGGACATTGGCATTCATGGTGGAACGCTTGAGCGACCGGGAAATATCGTTTCCTTGGCACAATGGGTTTGCGGTCATGCGTATCACAGAGGGGTTGCGCAAATGGCACTATATTTTCAGCAGTGTCTTTTGGACATTGGCATTCATGGTGGAACGCAGCGGTGTCTGTGCGACCGGAAAGTATCGTTTCCCGTGGTCACGGCATAATGGGCTTGCGGTCATGCGTATTCCGGAAGTCAGACCATCCGGTCCGAGAGGTTGCGCAAATCCGGGATTTTCAGGAGGCCAGGGGGTTGCGCAAATCCGGCATCATACTTTTGACTGTCATCAGTTTCTTTTGGACATTGGCATTCATGGTGGAACGCAGCGGTGTCTGCGACCGGAAAGTATCGTTTCCTGCGGTCACGGCATAATGGGTTTGCGGTCATGCGTTTCCGGAAGTCAGGCCATCCGGTACCGAGAGGTTGCGCAAATCCAGCATCATACTTTTGACTGTAAGTTTCTTTTGGGCATTGGCATTCATGGTGGAACGCAGCGGTGCTGATGAGCGTCCGGAAAATAGGTCACGGCATAATGGGTTTGCGGTCATGCGTATTCCGGAACCGAGAGGGGGTTGCGCAAATCCAGCACTGTATTTTCGGCACTGTTGAACATTGGCATTCATGATGGAACGCAGCGGTGTCTGAGTGATCGGAAAGTATCGTTTCCTGTGGTCACGGCATAATGGGTTTGCGGTCATGCGTATTCCGGGTCAGACCATTACCGATGATTGCGATACGCAGCATTAGTTTCTTTTGAACATTGGCATTCATGGTGGAACGCAGCGGTGTCTGTGCGACCGGAAAATATCGTTTCCCGCGGTCACGGCATAATGGGTTTGCGGTCATGCATATTCCGGAAGTCAGGCCATCCGGTACCGAGAGGTTGCGCAAATCCGGCACTATATTTTCGGCAGCCATTAGTTTCTTTTGGACATTGGCATTCATGGTGGAACGCAGCGGTGTCTGAGCGACCGGAAAGTATCGTTTCCTGCGGTCACGGCATAATGGGTTTGCGGTCATGCGTATTCCGGAAGTCAGGCCATCCGGTACCGAGAGGTTGCGCAAATCCGGCACTATATTTTCGGCAGCCATCAGTGTCTTTTGAACATTGGCATTCATGGTGGAACGCAGCGGTGTCTGTGCGACCGGAAAGTATCGTTTCCTGCGGTCACGGCATAATGGGTTTGCGGTCATGCGTATTCCGGAAGTCAGGCCATCCCTTCACCGAGGGGTTGCGCAAATCCGGCACATATTTTCGGCAGCCATCAGTGTCTTTTGGACATTGGCATTCATGGTGGAACGCAGCAGTGCCTGAGTGAGCGTCCGGGAAATATCGTTTCCTGCGGTCACGGCATAATGGGCTTGCGGTCATGCGTATTCCGGAAGTCAGGTCATCCAGTACCGAGAGGTTGCGCAAATCCGGCATCATACTTTCGGCAGTCATCAGTGTCTTTTGGACATTGGCATTCATGGTGGAACGCAGCGGTGTCTGTGCGACCGGAAAGTATCGTTTCCTGCGGTCACGGCATAATGGGTTTGCGGTTATGCATATTCCGGAAGTCAGGCCATCCAGTACCGAGAGGTTGCGCAAATCCAGCACTACATTTTCGGTAGCCATCAGTGTCTTTTGGGCATTGGCATTTATGGTGGAACGCAGCGGTGTCTGAGCGACCGGAAAGTATCGTTTCCCGTGGTCACGGCATAATGGGTTTGCGGTAATGCGTATTCCGGAAGTCAGGTCACCCAGTACCGAGAGGTTGCGCAAATCCAGCACTACATTTTCGGTAGCCATCAGTTTCTTTTGGACATTGGCATTCATGGTGGAACGCAGCGGTGCCTGAGCGACCGGAAAGTATCGTTTCCCGTGGTCACGGCATAATGGGTTTGCGGTCATGCATATTCCGGAAGTCAGGTCATCCGGTACCGAGGGGTTGCGCAAATCCGGCACTATATTTTCGGCAGTCATCAGTTTCTTTTGAACATTGGCATTCATGGTGGAACGCAGCGGTGTCTGAGCGTTCGGAAAATATCGTTTCCTGCGGTCACGGCATAATGGGTTTGCGGTAATGCGTATTCCGGAAGTCAGGTCACCCTTCACAGAGGGATTGCGCAAATCTGGCACTACATTTTCGGTAGCCATCAGTTTCTTTTGGACATTTTGTTCCCGAATACTTGGTTATCTGCGTGATATTGCAATTTTTCTGACTTTTGGAGCAACCGGGCTCACGGATATTTTCCTGGTGGCTTTTCGCCTGCCGAATTTTTTTCGTCGCCTGTTCGCCGAGGGGGCTTTCACTCAAGCTTTCGTTCCTGTGCTGACCACCATGTTGCACAAGTCTCCAGCTGGAGAAGTCCGAAATTTCATCAGTCGGACTTTTGGCTCCCTCGCGGTCGTGTTGTTTGTGGTAACCGCGATTGGGATGTTGCTGGCCCCCGTGCTGATTTTTCTGTTTGCTCCAGGTTTGTCCGAGCATGCCGGGCAACTGGAGTTGGCTTCGGAAATGCTCCGCATCACCTTCCCCTATCTTATTTTCATTTCTCTGGCGGCTATGGCTACGGGGGTTCTCAACTGTTTCGGGGCTTTCGGCGTACCGGCTTTTACCCCGGTACTGCTCAATCTGTCGCTGATCGGTGCCGCCTTGTGGCTGGCGCCGCGTATGGAGGAACCGATTACCGCTTTGGCGTGGGGTGTTTTGGCAGGCGGGGCAGCCCAGCTTCTGGTACAACTGCCGTTTCTTGCCGGTCGACGGATGCTGAGCTGGCCACGCATCGGTTTTTCCAATCCGCAGGTGCGCAAGGTCTTGCAGTTGATGTCGCCAGCGATACTGGGTTCTTCTGTGGTACAGATCAATTTGCTGATCGATACCTTCATTGCTTCGTGGCTGATCAGCGGCAGCATCAGCTGGCTTTATTTGTCGGATCGTTTTGTCGAGTTTCCGGTCGGCTTGTTCGGCGTGACTTTGTCCATGATTCTTTTGCCGCGCATGGCCCTCAGCTTTGCCGAGCGGTCGCCGGCAAGATACAACGCGCTGCTGAACTGGGGAGGGGCGGTGGTTCTTTTGACTGCCCTGCCGAGTCTGGCGGGACTCGTGCTTTTATCCGCCCCGATTTTAAGCACCCTGGTTCAATACGGGGAGTTCACCGCACACGATGTTCGCATGACCGAATTGAGCCTCATGGCTTACGCCGTCGGGATTCCGGCTTTCATATCGGTGAAGGTGCTCAATGCTGCGTTTTTCGCGCGCCATGAAATGCGCCTGCCGGTCAAAATCGCAGTGGGGTGCGTGTTGGCAAATCTGGTTTTCAATGTCAGCTTCGTGCTCCTTTGGCAATACTTCAATGTCGCCGGAGTACACGCCGGTCTGGCGCTGGCAACGAGCCTGTCTTCCTGGTTGAATACAGCCCTGCTGTTCGGTGCTTTGTCGCGGCGCGACTTGCTGCACATTGATCCGCTGATTAAAAAGCTGTCGTTGCGTGTGGTCATCGCTTCCCTGACAATGATTGCGCTGCTTGTGGTTTTTTTGCCGGATGCGTCGGCATGGGGACCTTGGTCCGCTGGACAGAGAATGTTGGTTTTGGCCGAACTGGTGCTGGGTGGGGCAAGTGCCTATGTCGTGGTTTTGTATGTTTCCGGATTTCGCTGGCGAGACGTGAAAGTGTTGGAAAAAGGCAGGCCCTGAGCAGCGACCAGTATGAGCGTTCACGATGAACAAAAGCCTGATGTACCGCCTTCGCGGGGAGAATCGCTGGTTTTGCTGGGTACTGGCACGATGTTGGCAGCCATGGTCATCGTTGGCTTCTATCTCGGTTTTCTTCTTGACAACTGGCTTGATACAAAGCCGTTTTTCATGCTAGGATTCGCGGCACTGGGCTTGGTTGGCAGCCTCATCAAGCTTCATAAGTTGCTGGTTTGATTGGGCTCCCCAGGCAGGAAGCGGCGCTTTGGCGCCAGGTTTTTCTGCGTCAGGCGGCGTTTTTCGTCTTGGCGCTTGTCGGTGCCTACGTTGTGGTCGGTCCGGCCGGTGCAATCGCTGCGGCCTACGGTGGTGGTGCGGCGCTTTTACTGGCGTTGGTGCTGGCATGGCAGGTTCTGCGACTGAACAGCAGGTTGGTGGCTTCCGCCCCTCTTCCTGCCTGCGTGGCGTTGCTGATAGCGGGCTTTGCGGTGCGGCTGGTGCTGGTGGTTTCGCTCCTTGGCTTTGGTTTGGGTCACTTGGAGCTTCAACCCTTGCCCCTGCTTGTTGCTTTTGCCTTGGTGTACCTGGGGTATTTTTTCAAACCCTCCAAACAGTCAGGATAGTGTTCGACCATGAATGACACGGAAGGAAGTGGACTGGGTACGGTCGAGTATATCCAGCATCACCTGCAGAACCTTTGCGTTGGTGCCTGCCACGGTGAAGGGTTTTGGGCGGTCAATCTCGACACGGTTTTTTTCAGCTACTTTCTCGCTGGGGTCATCGTGTTTGTGATCTGGCGGATCCGGCATGGCATTACCGCCGGCGTCCCGAGCAAGACTGTCGCTGCCGTGGAAATTCTTGTCGAGTTTGTCGACAAGCAGGTTTCAGATATTTTCAAAACTCCACCGCCCATCATCGCTCCGATGGCCTTGACGATTTTCCTTTGGGTCTTGCTCATGAACATGATGGACCTGATCCCGGTGGACTTGTTGCCAAGTGTGGCTATGGCGGTGGGCATTCCCCATTTGAAAGTGGTTCCCACCACGGATTTGAGCGTGACTTTGGGCCTTTCATTAAGCGTTTTTGTCTTGATTATCTTTTACAATCTGAAGCGCAAAGGCCTGACCGGGTATTTGAAAATGTTTTTGACGCATCCTTTTGGCAAGTTCATGGCACCTCTGAACATCGTCATGACTTTGATAGAGGAGTTGGCGAAGCCGCTCAGCCTGGCTTTGCGTTTGTTCGGGAATCTGTTTGCCGGCGAGATGGTGTTCCTGCTGATCGCTTTGATCGGCGGCACGCTGGCTGTTGGTTTTGCAGCGCTTTTCTGGTGGCCTTTACAGGTGAGTCTGGATTTGGCATGGCTGATTTTTCATTTGCTTGTGGTAATCCTGCAGGCCTTTATTTTTATGGTTCTGACGATTGTGTACTTGAGCATGGCTCATGAAAAGCACTGATTTCGAAATCTAACTTTATATGGAGTACAAAAAATGACCCCGGATATGGTTGCAAATCTTTATGGTTACACCGCAATTGGAGTGGGCGTGATCCTGGCCGCTGCCGGCATGGGTTCGGCAATAGGGTGGGGGTTGATATGTGCGAAAGCTCTGGAAGGAATCGCTCGCCAACCTGAATTACGTCCGCAGTTGATGACCAACATGTTTATTTTTGCCGGATTGATGGAATCATTCCCTTTTATCATCCTGGCTTTTGCAATGTGGTTCCTGTTTGCCAACCCATTCGTCGGGGCGTTGCAGGCGGCACTTTCCTGACGGGTTTCCCTGACCGGGAGATAAGCGGCAATGAACATTACAGCGACGCTGCTTGCACAAATCACGGCTTTCCTGATTCTCATCTGGATGGTGAACAAGCTTTTGTCCAAGCCTTTGGGAGATGCCCTGGAAAAACGTCGGAGCCAGATCAGCGATGGCCTGGCCGCCGGGAAGAAAGGGAAGCAGATGCTGGCCGAAGCTGAGTCGCAAAGCCAGAATGTCGCCCGTGAAGCACACGCGAAAAGCGAACAGATTATCGCCGGTGCCCACGAACGGGCATCAGTGATTGTTGATGAAGCACGCACAGCCGCCGGTGAAGAAGCCGCGCGCATCAAAGCGGCCGCACGGGAAGAAATGGACCGACAGCAGGCAACGGTACGCGAAGAGTTGCGCCTGCAGGTAGTGGAACTGGCGGTGGCTGGAACGGAACAGATACTGCGTCGGGAAGTGCACAAGAAAGACCACAAAGACGCGCTGCAAGCGCTGCAGGAGCAAATTTAATTGGCGATTGAGCCGGGTACCACGGCGCGGCCCTACGCCAAAGCGGCTTACGAATACGCCGCCGGGCAGAAGGCCGAAGTGGAATGGTCGCGCAACCTGGCGGCGCTCAATGACTTGCTCGCGGAGCCACAGGTGGCGCGTTTGTGCCGGGATGTTCGTTGTCCGACCTCGGGACTTGCCGAGTTTGTGATTGCTGCTTTGGGCTTGTCGCTGAACGACGCTTTCGCCAACTTTGTACGGGTGTTGGCGGATAACCGGCGCCTGCAACTGGTGCGACTCATCGTGACTTTGTTTGAAGCACGCTGGGCGCGTGCCACGGGAAAAGTCAGAGTGCAGGTGATCGGTGCTGTCGAATTCAATCAGAACCAGCGCAGGTCTTTCACCGAGGCGCTGAAAAAGCGAGTCGGGCTGGGGGTGGTCCTGGATTGCACAGTGGATGAAACCTTGTTGGGTGGTGGCGTCGTGAGAATCGGCGATACCGTCATTGATGGTTCCCTGAAAGCACGCTTGGTCAACCTGCGCTCGGCAATGATTTCCTGATGTCTTTAGTCTGGCTGCATCTGGGTTGGAGCTTTCTTACACACAGGGTGAAAACATAATATGCAACTGAACGCGACTGAAATCAGCGAGCTGATCAAAGAGAAAATCCAGGATTTTGATGCGACCCCGCAGGCGCGTACTGAAGGGGAAATCATCGCGTTGACCGACGGCATTGTGCGTATCCACGGCTTGCAGGACGTGATGTACGGGGAAATGATTGAGTTCAAAGGCGGCCTGTTTGGCATGGCGCTGAATCTGGAAAGAGACTCGGTTGGAGGAGTCGTGCTCGGTGATTACACCTCTCTTACCGAAGGTGACAAATGTTTTTGTACCGGGAACATTCTCCGGGTTCCAGTCGGCCCGGAACTGGAAGGGCGAGTCATCAATGCCCTGGGAGTTCCCATAGACGGGAAAGGCAACTTGGATGCCAAAGAAACCGCGCCGCTGGAAAAAGTCGCCCCCGGCGTCATCACCCGCCGCTCAGTCAACGAGCCGGTACAGACCGGTTTGAAATGTGTGGATTCCATGGTGCCCATTGGCAGAGGACAAAGAGAATTGATCATTGGTGATCGCCAGGTCGGGAAGACCTCATTGGCGATTGATACGATCATCAACCAGAAAGGCGGCAACTTGAAATGTATCTATGTGGCGGTGGGGCAAAAACAGTCGTCCGTCGCGACCGTGGTCAGAAAACTGGAAGACCATGGGGCCATGGAGCACACCATCGTCGTGGCGGCGAGCGCTTCGGAACCGGCCCCCATGCAGTTCATTGCTCCTTTCGCCGGGTGTACGATGGGCGAGTACTACCGTGACAACGGTCAGGATGCCCTGATTATTTACGATGACCTGACCAAGCAGGCGTGGGCCTACCGCCAGATTTCACTGCTTTTGCGTCGCCCGCCGGGTCGGGAAGCATACCCCGGCGACGTGTTTTATCTGCATTCCCGCCTCTTGGAACGCGCGGCCCGGGTCAACGAGAAATACGTGGAAAAATATACCAAAGGTCGCGTCAAGGGACGGACCGGTTCTCTGACCGCATTGCCGATTATTGAAACGCAGGCCGGCGACGTTTCGGCCTTTGTTCCCACCAACGTCATTTCCATCACCGACGGACAAATCTTCCTCGAAACCAATCTGTTCAATTCAGGATTGCGGCCGGCGCTTGACGCCGGACTGTCGGTGTCGCGGGTAGGAGGAGCGGCGCAAAGGGAAATCATTAAAAAGCTGGGCGGCGGCGTTCGTCTGGCGCTTGCTCAGTATCGCGAACTGGCTGCTTTTTCACAGTTCGCTTCGGATCTCGATGAACAGACCCGCAAGCACCTGGAGCGCGGGGAACGCATCATGGAATTGATGAAACAGAAACAGTACGCGCCGCTCAGCGTTGCGGAAATTGCGATTTCCCTGTTTGCGGTGGATGCCGGTTACCTCGATGATCTGGCCGTAGAGAAAGTGACATCCTTTGAGTCCGAGTTGCACGCCTTCATGAAAAAGGGCTACGCGGAACTGCTGGCAGATATTAACGAGCGCGGTGAATACGACGATGAGATCAAATTGCAGTTCAGCAAGGCTCTTGACCAGTTCAAGTCACAAAGGTCTTGGTGAATGAGGCTGGCCGCAAGCAATAGGGAAAGCCGCTGATGGCGAACGAAAAAGAAATCCGTTTGAAAATCGCCAGTGTTCAGAACACGCGCAAAATCACCAAAGCCATGGAGATGGTGGCGGCGAGTAAAATGCGCCGCGCACAAGACCTGATGTACGCCGGCCGCCCTTATGTAGAAAAATTAAGCGAAGTGGCGCAGCACCTGGCGACTTCTTCGCTGAAGCATCGGCATCCCTGGTTGATCGAGAGGGACAGGACCCAAAACGTGGGTCTCATCATTGTTTCCACTGACCGCGGCTTGTGCGGAGGACTGAATACCAATGTGTTCAAGCTCGCCGGCAAAGAAATTGCCAAGTGGTCCAGACAGAAGGTCGATGTCAGGCTTTGTGTGTTTGGCAAAAAGGGCGCCGGTTTTTTCAGACGACTTTTTACGCTGGCGGCGACTGCCCGGCATTTGGGTGACCGGCCCGCCATGGAAGACATGATCGGTGCCATTCAGGTCATGCTCGACGCCTTCAACGGCAACGAAATAGACCGCCTGTTCATTGTCGAGAACCGCTTCGTGAATACCATGACGCAGATCCCCAGAGTCAGACCGTTGTTGCCGATTCCACAGCCACTGAACGAGCAGGCAGCGGAATCCGGCAGAAGCTGGGATTACATTTACGAGCCAGACAATATGGGGTTGCCCGACACCGTTTTGAGGCGTTATGTGGAAGCCCTGATCTACCAGGCTGTTGTCGAGAACGTGGCATGTGAAATGGCAGCCAGGATGGTCGCCATGAAAAGCGCTTCGGACAACGCCAGCGACATGGTGGATGAATTGCGCCTTGCGTATAACAAAGCGCGTCAGACATCCATCACTCAAGAAATTTCGGAGATCGTTGGCGGTGCCGCGGCGGTTTGAACGCAGCGGGCAACCGCGAAGCCACTTTAGGGGGGGAATGAAAACATGAGCCACGGGAGTATTGCACAAGTTATTGGTGCGGTTGTAGACGTGGAATTTCCACGTGACAAAGTTCCCCGCGTGTACAGCGCACTGACAGTTGCCGATGCTGATGGACTTACCCTGGAAACGCAGCAACAGCTTGGCGACGGAGTGGTACGCACCATTGCACTCGGTTCATCCGAAGGGCTGCGCCGCGGCATGCAAGTCGTGAACACGGCCGCGCCCGTGCAAGTGCCGGTGGGGCACAAGACCCTCGGGCGCATCATGGATGTGTTGGGCAACCCCGTAGACGAAGCCGGTCCGATTGAGGCCGAGAAATACCTGCCATTGCACCGCAAAGCACCGGCGTACGTGGAGCAATCGCCGTCCGTGGAAGTGCTGGAAACCGGGGTCAAAGTCATCGATTTGATTATGCCGATTTCCAAAGGCGGAAAAATCGGCCTGTTCGGAGGCGCCGGCGTCGGCAAAACTGTGACGCTCATGGAACTGATCCGCAACATTGCGCTGGAACACAGCGGCTTTTCGGTATTTGCCGGGGTCGGAGAACGCACACGGGAAGGCAATGACTTCTACCATGAAATGAAGGAATCCTCGGTCCTGGACAAAGTCGCGCTGGTCTATGGCCAAATGAATGAACCGCCGGGAAGCCGCCTGCGGGTCGCATTGACAGGACTGACCGTTGCGGAAAACTTCCGCGATGAAGGACGCGACGTACTGATGTTCATCGACAACATCTACCGCTACACGCTGGCCGGCACCGAAGTGTCCGCACTGCTTGGCCGAATGCCCTCCGCTGTTGGCTATCAGCCGACGCTGGCAGAAGAAATGGGCACGCTGCAGGAACGCATTACCTCGACGCTGATCGGTTCGATCACCTCCTTCCAAGCGGTCTATGTCCCGGCAGATGACCTCAGCGACCCGTCGCCGGCCACGACTTTTGCGCACTTGGATGCCACCCTGGTGCTGTCACGCCAGGTTGCGGAACTCGGCATTTACCCGGCCGTAGACCCCTTGGACTCGACGAGCAGGCAACTGGACCCACTGGTGGTCGGAGAAGAGCACTACAACACTGCCAGGGCAGTGCAGAACACCCTGCAACGCTACAAGGAACTCAAAGACATCATTGCCATCCTGGGCATGGACGAACTTTCAGAAGAAGACAAGCTGGTGGTTTCCCGGGCACGGAAAATCCAGCGCTTTCTGTCGCAACCATTTTTTGTGGCGGAAGTTTTTACCGGAACCTCTGGAAAATATGTGTCCCTGAAAGATTCCATTAAAGGGTTTCGCGAGATTCTGGACGGGAAACACGACAAGCTCCCGGAACAGGCCTTCTACATGATGGGCGACATTTCAGAAGTCATCGAAAACGCCAGGAAACTGGAGTCGCAATAGACACGAGACAAGACCATGCAGACCATAGCAGTGCGCATAGTCAGCCAGAAGGGCGAGGTTTACAACGGTAAGGCAAACATAGTCAGCGCCGATGCCCACGACGGCGGAGTCGGGATATACCCTGGGCACGCCCCGTTCCTGACCTTGCTCCGACCAGGAGAAGTCAAAGTGCAGGTCGAAGGAAAAGAAGACCTGCGCTTTTTCGTGGCCGGTGGCATGCTCGAGGTTCAGCCCGACTTGGTGACAGTTCTGGCAGACACCATTGAGCGTAGCGAAGACCTGGACGAAGACCGCGCCGAAGCGGCAAAGAAACAGGCAGAAGCGCTGGCGCACAAAGGCGATCTAAGCCCTGAGGACAGAGCCAGAGCCATCGAACAACTCACCGAAGCGGTTGCCCGCCTGCACATGATCGAAGAACTCCAGAAACGGCACTAACACTAACCCCACCCAAGACCCGCCATGCTCGAGGTTCAGCCCGACTTGGTGACGGTTCTGGCAGACACCGTTGAGCGTAGCGAAGACCTGGACAAAGACCGCGCCGAAGCGGCAAAGAAACAGGCAGAAGCGCTGGCGCACAAAGGCGATCTAAGCCCTGAGGCCAGAGCCAGAGCCATCGAACAACTCACCGAAGCCGTTGCCCGCCTGCACATAGATCGAAGAACTCCAGAAACGGCACTGACCCCACCCAAGACCCGCCATGCTCGAAGTTCAGCCCGACTTGGTGACGGTTCTGGCAGACACCGTTGAGCGTAGCGAAGACCTGGACAAAGATCGTGCCGAAGCGGCAAAGAAGCAGGCAGAAGCGCTGGCGCACAAAGGCGATCTAAGCCCTGAGGACAGAGCCAGAGCCATCGAACAACTCACCGAAGCCGTTGCCCGCCTGCACATAGATCGAAGAACTCCAGAAACGGCACTAACACTAACCCCACCCAAGACCTGTAAAGCACCAACAGCCCGCTGTCCGCACAACCCCTTCCCCGCGCGGCTCACTTTTACAGACAACACTCCCAACCTACAACGCGCCACCAGAAAATTCCCCAAAATCTAAAGCAAAGTGAGCGTATCCCCCGCCAAAGCCAGTCCGGGCCGTGGCAGGGGCTAATAAATCTGTCAGATGAGGAGGATGCCAGAGGCTGCCGATGCTGAGGAGGATGCCAGAGGCTGCCGATGCTAGAGACCGCTCCTGACAAAAATCGCCTTTCGGATTCTTTCAAATGTCACCTGATAGAGCTGCGGATTTTCCAGGTGCGTTGGTGTTGAGAAGCACGGACTGTGGTGTAGAGATGAGAGGTGATAAAAAAGGATTTCGTGTTGATAAATTGCAGATACAAAACACCTCAGCGGCATGTTTTTGGAAACCATTTTGGAATTCTTCCGATCAACGTGAAAAAACCCTGTTCAAGAGGGAGAACAGGGTCTTTTCGTGGGTAATGTCCGAGGGATATCCGAGCGACCTGGAATACACTTCGATACCGGCAGCGGTACTTATCCGATGTGTCAGACGAACATGAACTTTCGATCTGTATCGTTGGTGTTTTCACGGTGGGTGCAAAATCCGCAGATTAGTGACTAACAACCAAAATCCTCGTATACTCCGGAACACATCATCGGGGGTTGCATATTTTGGCAAGAAAATGGCGGAAAAACTAACTCTCCAACAACTCGAGTCCTTTCTCTGGGAAACCGCAGACATTCTCCGTGGCAACATGGATGCGTCTGAGTTCAAGGACTACATCTTCGGCATGATGTTCCTGAAACGTCTCTCGGACTCGTTTGAGGAAGAGCAAGAAAAAGTCATTCAGTACTACGTCTCGTCAGGAAAGTCACGGAAGCAAGCAGAGCAACTCGCATCTGACGAGGATGAGTACGACAAAACGTTCTTTGTTCCCGAACCTGCGCGATGGCACCAACTCAAGGATCTCAAGCACGACATTGGTGCAGAACTGAACAAGGCGACAGAGACGATCGAGGAACACAACTCAAGTCTCGAAGGGGTGTTGGTTTCCGTCGACTTCAACATCAAGAACAAACTCTCAGACAAGAAACTTCAGGATCTCCTGTCTCATTTTTCTCGTCATCGACTGAGGAATGAGGATTTCGAGAACCCCGACCTGATGGGAGGGGCATACGAATACCTCATCAAGCAGTTTGCAGACTCGGCGGGAAAGAAGGGTGGAGAGTTCTATACCCCGAGTGAAGTGGTGAAACTTCTGGTATCCCTCCTCAAACCTCGTGCGGGTATGAAGATATATGATCCAACGGTTGGTTCCGGTGGAATGTTAGTGACCACCAGGCACTACCTCATCGATCACGGAGAGGATAAGTCCAACCTGTCCCTGTATGGTCAGGAGATGAACCTGAACACGTGGGCGATCTGCAAGATGAACATGTTCCTACATGGCGTGTTCAACGCAGATATACGCAAAGGTGACACTCTGAGAGATCCTCAGCACATCTCAGGTGGTGAGTTGCAGGTATTTGATCGGGTGATCGCAAATCCACCGTTCTCTCTGAAGAAATGGGGGAAAGATGAAGCAGATAACGATGCGTATGGACGGTTTCCCTACGGAACACCTCCCAAGGGTGCAGGAGATCTTGCATTCATTCAGCATATGATTGCATCTCTGAACGCAGAGGGAGTGATGGGGGTGGTGGTTCCTCACGGCGTTCTGTTCCGTGGAGCGAGTGAGAAGGAAATTCGCAAGGGTATTCTTGAGGATGATCTACTCGAGGGAGTGGTTGGACTACCCTCGGGACTGTTCTACGGCACAGGAATTCCTGCTGCACTCCTGATCATTAACAAAAACAAACCCTCAGATCGAAAAGGGAAGGTATTCTTCATTAACGGTGAACTGGAGTTTGAAGAAGGTAAAAACCAGAACAAACTCCGTGAGGAGGATATTCAGAGAATTCTCGCGACCTTCGATGGTTACGAGGACGAGAAGCGATACGCGAAGATCGTTTCCATCGAGGAGATCCGTAAGAACGACTACAACCTGAACATTCGCAGGTATGCAGACACTTCACCCCCACCAGAACAATTTGATGTCCGTGCGATCCTTCACGGTGGAATTCCCATCAGTGAGGTGGGGGACGAATATGTTCAGGAAACCCTGCAGGGAATGGATGTCGGTAGTGTGTTCGTTCGCAGGGACAACGAATACTACGAGTTCAAACCTGAGATTGAGTCCAAGGAACAGATACGTGAGTTCCTGAACACGGATGAGCAGTCAACCATCAACCAATTCGAGAGGTGGTGGGACAAGTATCGTGTCTCCCTGCACGAACTGGATGCAGAGGTGAAACAGTCGGAAGAAGTGATGTGGGGTTATCTGAAGGAAATTGGATATGAGTGATATCAGAACGGAAAAATCTTTTGAAAAGAGAAAACTTAAAGATATTTCTTCCATCAAACCCGGCATAAATGTTCCCGCGGAGATGAAAGGAACGATGAACGAGTTGTTGACCAAAGGGATCGGTCACACAGAGTTCAAGGACAGTGAGTTGGGGAGAGTTCCTGAGGGTTGGGAGGAAATTACTCTAGAAACTTTAGTTTCAGTCGATAGCGATTCCTTGAAAGGAAATACAGACGCCAATTATAGGTTCAAATATATTGATATTTCGTGTGTCTCGACTGGAAAAGTGATGCCACCCGCCGAGAAAATTTTGTTTAAGGACGCACCAAGCAGGGCAAAACGAGTTGTAAAGCGCGGCGATGTTTTAGTTGCCACAGTTCGCCCAAATTTAAAGGCATTCGCCCACTTTGATGAAGAGGGTGATGGTTGGGTGGCATCAACTGGTTTCGCAGTCCTTCGGCATAAGGAAAACTCTGATAGTCGGTTTATTTACAATATTATGCTGTCGGATGATGTCAGCAGGCAAATAGATAGACTTGTTGCAGGGTCAAATTACCCAGCAATAAGTTCGTCTGATGTTAAAGAGTTAACTTTATTGTCCCCACCCCTCTCAGAACAAAAGAAAATCGCATCCATTCTCACCTCCGTTGATGAGGTGATTGAGGAAACCCAATCGCAAATCGACAAACTCCAAGATCTGAAAAGAGGAACGATGAACGAGTTGCTGACCAAAGGGATTGGTCACACAGAGTTCAAAGACAGTGAGTTGGGGAGAATTCCGAAGAGTTGGGAAATTACCTCAATTTCCGAAATCACGAGTGATAATTCCCTATTCTCTGACGGTGATTGGGTTGAAAGCAAAGATCAAGACCCGGGGGGGGCAAATAGACTTATCCAACTCGCAGATATTGGTGACGGAAGTTTTATCGACAAATCCGTAAGGTTTATGAACGATGAGCAGTTCCGCCGCTTGAATTGCACCGCTCTTATGAAGGACGACATATTGGTTGCAAGAATGCCTGAACCGCTCGGGCGTGCATGTCTTTTCCAGAATACAAAACAAGACTGTGCAACTGTTGTCGATGTGGCGATCATCCGAACGCCGAACACGAATCCATATTGGTTAATGTCAGTTATTAACTCTGCAAATTTCAGACGGAAAATTGAAATTAATGCGCGCGGTACAACTAGGACACGGATTAGTCGTTCTGCATTGTCAGATATAAAAATAAATCTCCCCTCCCTCTCAGAACAAAAGAAAATCGCATCCATTCTCACCTCCGTTGATGAGGTGATTGAGAAAATCCAATCGCAAATCGACAAACTCAAATCCCTCAAAAAATCCCTCATGCAGGATCTCCTGACGGGTAAAGTCAGAGTGTCGGTGAACTGACATGTCCTCCGATGAATTCGACAAGGTAGAACTCCCTGCACTGGAACAACTCCAGTCACTGGGATGGTCATACCTTGAGGGTTCCCAACTTTCTCCCGATGAGTCGGATGCACGCACCTCCTACAAGGACGTGGTTCTCGAAAACCGTCTTGAGAAAGCGATCCAACGTATCAATCCGTGGATCAGCGATGACAACCTGCGCAGGGTGATCAGTGAATTCACCAGAGCGCAGTTTCCGAACCTGATCGAGGCGAACCAGTCTGTCTGGAACACCCTCACGCAATACACCTCGGTCATGCAGGATGTGGGTAAGGGTAACCGAGGACAGACGGTCAAGGTCATCGACTTCGACACCCCTGAGAACAACGAGTTCCTCTGCACCAACCAATTCAAAGTCTCAGGGGTGAACCAGACAATCATTCCTGACATCATCCTGTTCGTGAATGGACTTCCTCTCGCAGTGATGGAGTGCAAATCCCCCTACATCACCAATCCCATGGAATCTGGGATTGGTCAGTTGATGCGGTACGCAAACCGCAGAAACCTGCAAGACGATGAAGGTGCAGAGAAACTCTTTCACTACAACCAACTGATGGTTTCGACCCATCTGGACAAGGCGAGAGTGGGAACTATCACTGCAAGAATGGAACACTTTCTGGAGTGGAAGGATCCCTATCCCCTGTCGGTTGCAGACATCGGGGCAAACCCCCAATCACAGGATATTCTGATCTCGGGAATGTTCAGCAAGACGAACTTCCTTGATCTCATTCAGAATTTCACGGTGTTTGAACCTGCCGATGGACGCACCGTGAAGAAGATCGCACGATATCAGCAATTCCGTGCAGTCCACAAATCCATTGAACGCATCCAATCGGGAACCGATCGCAAGAGCAAAAGCGGAGTTATTTGGCACACGCAGGGATCTGGCAAGTCCCTGACGATGGTTTACTTGGTACTCAAAATCCGACGAGACGAAGCACTGAGGGGCTACAAACTCGTTTTCATTACCGATCGTACGCAACTGGACAACCAACTCACCGCAACCTTTCAGAATACGCAGAACGAAACGGTGCACCGTGCGGACTCCATCCGTGATCTGAAGGGTCTTCTACAGAAGGATTCATCCGATATCGTGATGGCAATGGTGCAGAAGTTTCAGGTGAGTGCGAAAGAACTGGAGTTTCCTGTTTTGAATAAGTCCAAGAAGATCATTGTTCTCGCAGACGAGGCACACAGAACCCAATATGGAACTCTGGGTGCAGCACTCAACGTGGGACTCCCGCAGGCACCCAAGATTGCGTTCACTGGAACCCCTCTCATCAAATCTGAAAAAACCACCAACGAATTTGGTTCCTATATCGACACCTACACCATCGAGCAGTCGGTTGAGGACGGAGCGACTATCCCAATTCTCTATGAGGGACGCGAAGCAAGGGTGAACGTCACAGGAGACTCTCTCGATGGTCTGTTCGATGAGTATTTTGCAGATAAGACGGAGGAAGAAAAATCTGCAATTAGACGCAAATACGGCACCACGAAAGCAGTTCTCGAGGCACCCCAGCGTATTCGCAGGGTTTGCATCGATATTCTCAAGCACTACCGCGAATTCATTCAGCCCAATGGGTTCAAGGCGATGATTGTCACCTCATCGCGGAGTGCGGCAATCACCTACAAGGAAATGATGGATGAACTGGAGGCACCAGGGTCCGCAGTCATCATCTCAGGTAATCACAATGACGAGGAACGATTTCGGCAATACACGGACGGCACCAAACAGAAGAACCAGATATTGGATTTCAAGAAACCTCTGGGTTCCGATGAGGGACAGTCCAATCTCTCGTTCCTGATCGTCAGGGACATGTTGTTGACGGGTTTCGACGCACCCATCGCGCAGGTGATGTATCTCGACAATAAACTTACCGATCACAACCTTTTGCAGGCGATTGCGCGTGTCAATCGAACCAATAGAAACAAGTTTCGTGGGTATATCGTCGACTATTATGGATTGAGCGATTACCTGACGGAAGCATTGGAGATGTTCTCGACGGAGGATGTGGAAGGTGCGTTGCGAGATCTCAAAGACGAGATACCAAGACTGCAGAACGCACACACGCGAGTGATGCAGTGCTTCATGGGCATGGATCTGGACGATCTCGATGAATGCATTTTCTCTCTCGAGGATGAAGTCCGACGACAGCAGTTTCAGTTAGATTTTCGAAAATTCTCCCAGCAGATGGACGTGGTTTTACCTGCTCCAGCAGCAAGCCCGTTTGTGTCGGATTTGAGAAGACTGGGGAAAATATCTCATGGAGCACGGAACCGCTTCAGAGATGAGCAACTCTTTATCGCAGGAGCAGGCGAGAAGGTTCGCAAACTGATAGAGGATCACATCTATTCGACAGGGGTGGATCCTAAAATCGACCCCGTTTATCTCCTGGCAGCGGATTTCAAAGAAAAATTGAACCAGCACAAATCCAGCAGGGCGAAAGCATCCGAGATCGAGAATGCGATCAAGCATCACATAAAGATCAAACTCGAGGATGATCCCGAATTCTACAAATCTCTCTCCGAGAAATTAGAGTCCATCATTCGGAAGCACGAAGAGAAGTGGGGTGAGTTGGTTCAATCACTCATGGATTTTCGTGGCACCATCGAGGAAGGACCAGAAGCAAGGGCAAAAGAACTCGGCCTGACGGAAACGGAGTTCGCGTTTCACAACATCCTGAAGGCAGAAGTCACCAAGGCCGAAGGTGTGGAGACAATCGACGAGGGCATGCATCAGAAGGTGAAGGATGTCTCCCGGAAACTCGTCGCAATGATGGACGAAGCAACGAAGATCGTTGATTTCTTCGAGAAATGGGACGAGCGAAGGAGAGTGCGTCGGGATATCAAACGCGCAATCATCGCAGAGTTTGATGATGTCAGTTTGGTGAAACCGATCACTGACAGGTTCATGGAACTGGCAGAGCGAAAGTTCCGATGAACCCAGAATTCGATAAGGATTTATCGATCGAGGTGGTTCGCACGAATAGGAAGAAGACTGCGTCCATCAAGATAGTCGATGGATCCGTTCAGGTGATCGTTCCCCGAAAACTCTCGAATGCGAGGGTTGCGGAACTCATTGAGAAACGAACTCCGTGGATACGGCAGAAACTCCGTCAGCAGTCGGAAACGGTGGTCCTAAAACCCAAGGAATACGTGAGTGGAGAGAGTTTCACCCATCTGGGGCGGAACTATCGTCTCAAACTTGTATCCGGTGGTTTGCGTGAGGTCAGACTCAAAGGTGGATACCTCGAACTTGGCGTCTCCAAGGGAACCAAGGATGGGGATATCCGAAATGCGTTGGTTCGTTGGTATGAGGAACACGCAATTGAGCGACTGACTGAGAAAACTGTGCGATATGCAAAGATTATGGATGTCGCACCTAACTCGATCGTTGCGAGAGACTACAAATCACGATGGGGATCATGTTCCCCGCAGGGTGATATTTCCTACAACTGGAGGATCATCATCGCACCGCATCACATCGTGGACTACGTGGTGGTTCATGAACTCTGTCATATGCAGCATCCAAACCACTCACCCGCATACTGGAATTCTGTAAAGCGAGTGATGCTCGACTACAAAGAGTCACGGCAGTGGTTGAAGGATCATAGTGCGAGTTTGATTATTTGATTTACTTCTGATTCTTCAGAATGATGTCCCGCACGTTTTTTGAGTAACCCTGAACATAGTTGTCGAAGTTCATAAAGACGTTGGTGGGGTCACTCTTAATCCGGGATAGGTCGAACTTTGATGTATTGAAGAAGGAAAGACCAACCTGTCTCAGGATCACTGGAGAAGGATCAGAGAGTTGATCTTTGAATTTGTCGTAAAGTTCATACACCTCATCCTTCTGGGGTGCCAGGACACAATCCAGACGCCTCATGACCACGAACGGAAGAATGACTCGACCGTATTCACTGGGTTTGAAGAGACCACGAAGGACGTCATCTGCTGACGACCAGATCAAGGATGACAGGCTGCTTGTACTGTTCAAAAGATTGATTTCCCGACAAAAAGATTGAAAAGAACCGGATATTCCTGAATTATCAACGACGGCTAGGGGGTGTCCATGAAACGAAAATCATTCCACAGTGACGGATTTCGCCAGGTTACGGGGTTTGTCGACGTCGGTGCCTTTCAGCATGGCAGGGTAGGCGTTCACGAGTTCTTGTAGGCAAGCGCGAGTGGACTGAACGGTCCCTTCTATGTTGTGTTCGGAAAACTCCTCTGTATTACCTAAGGCAAATTTCGGCAGGTCGTCAAACAGAAATCTGTATGGATCAGATGCGGATGAAACAATCCCACGAAGTTTTTGTGCGTCCCGACTTATGGTGGTGGTTCTCTGGGTCCAGACTGGCAGGCTGGTAACGACAGAAACCAAAATTCTGGCGACTTCAAGAGGAGTACCTTTCTCGTTGGCTTCAGCACCATAATATTCAGCCATAAAGTCTTGTATGCCCGCCAAAACCAGGGACCGAACTCTGTCAAGATTCATCCGGCGTATTTGGACCGCTTCAGGTTCTTGATGCATCCGATCAACAAACCATTCATCCAAGTATGGTCGGAATGTTCCATCCAGGTAGAGTGCCAATCGCTCCGTGCGAGACAACAGGTATGCAAGAGCCAGTACTGGTAACAATCCGGCACGAACACCATATGGTGCATCCGACCAAACGTCGAAAATATTGGCCAAAGATATTGGTTCAATTTTCGCGTCCTTTAGTAGCCTGTCGGCTGCTAGCCATAAATTTTTAAGGTTACACGGATCTTTGTCAGCTGGTTCTTGGAATGCAAATCGGTTTCTTTCTTTATCGGTTGTTCGATACAAATTTGTCGCTTCCAGCACGCTTGTGAATAAGCCGGCCTCGGCAGGGAACCCGGTGAATCCTAATCGTTCTCTACCGTGTTCTTTGACCATTGCGCGCATCAGCAGACGGCGAGCCGCCACAGCAGTGCTTGACGGTTTGGCGCGGTTCAGCAACTCATTACATATTCGTGGGGCGTATGGGTAGGTTTTTTCAGCAAGATCAGAAACGTAACGATGGATTGCCGCCAAGCCATTCAGTTTGATTTTGTGCCCTTCGCTGTACCAAGAGGACACGGACAGGAAGGCATCATTCAGTGCGAATTCCAGTTTATGTCTGGTGGCATCAAGGCGTGTTTCGACTTCAAGTCGTGCTATGGCATCGCCACTCAATTCCGGACGCTTGCTACGAATTTGCTCCAGCACGGCAAGCTCTTGCATTAAATCAAGGAGCATGTTGCCGTTCGGAGCAAGCCCCGCCGTCATATTCTTGTTTTTGTACTTTGAAACTTTGCAGAGTAACGCTATCGCTTCACGCTCCGACACATCCTTGGATGGAAGTGCGACGACGAAGATGCCGAATGATCCCGTGTTTGGCTGGAACGTCTTCGCACGTGTATCAACTTTGTCTATCGTGAGGACATCGACATCAACCCAGCGCATTGCGCCTGTTTTATGGTAATGGCGTTTCGCCATGATTGGCCGTAGTGCTGCCAGTTTCTGAATAGTCGCAGAATCCAGGGCTATGGTTTGGTTGAGCTCTCTATCAATAGCCGCATCAATTTCAAAGTCGCTACCGGCATGTATAGCGAAGGCTGACAAGTGCCGCCGGTAGACAACGATGGACCACCGCATCAAATCCTTGAGCACCTTGTTGCGTGTGGTTCGTGCAATGGTAGGGGTGGCGATGTCCAATACTTCCCGTGAGGCATAAAACCCCGTGCGTTCTCGAAACAAGTCGATGAGGGCAATGGTTTTGGCTATCACCAAATGGTCAGTCCTGCCACCGCGAGACTCGCAACGTTCGAAGGCTTCAAGTGCGGTTGACCAACGATGGCAGTCAGGGGATGCCAAAATAGATGGCTCGAAATTATCGTGCAAATAATCCCACAGCATTGCTGGTAAATAGGTATTTTCTTTAGTAGCTTGTCTTAGGAAATGCTGAAACGCATGAGGTTCCGAGGAATTCAAGAAACTAAAAATGCTACGCTGGTTCTGCCCAAATCGGCGACGAAAACATGGGCCAAGCAAGCAGGCAGTGACCGGATTAAGGGGCCAGCATCCTGCTAAATATACGCTCAGGTTCTTGTCGGTCGTGCCCTTGTTGTTATTGATGAGATTCGCGAGAGCACACGCTGCCGCCGGCGCTGTTTTCGGAGGCTTCTGTGTTTCAATGGAGCGGGCTAACAGGGCTAACTGCTCATTGGCGGTACTCGCCAGTGGCATATCTAGAAATCGGCCTTGCACCTTCATCCACTTGTCCTGGGTTTGGCGCGCCATGCGATTGGTATATTCGGCAAAGGCTTGGTGCAGGATCCCGACGACAATCAAGCGCCGATCACTACGTGAGGCAATTTCTGCGAGTTCCTGCAGAAAGTGAAGATCACCATTACCTTGTCCTGTTTCCTCAAGAATCTTGCCCATTTCATCAATAAAGATAATGGGTCCTGACAAGTTAAGCGGCTCTTTTCTGAATATTCCAAGCAAAATCTTGTAAAGATTTTGCTTGCGATTGTTGAATCTAAATTCACATTCTTTAAGATGTAAATTGAATGTACTTTTGTCCATCCCTTTAAACTTTACCAACCTAGTTTTTGCATAACCCCAAAATGACTCTATGCCATTAATATGAGAATTTCCTCTGGCGAATTCATTCTCACCATGATGAACTCTAAAGTGCTTCTTATAACCAAAATCTACTAAACCATTATACCCACGCCAGCCATCAGAATGAATAACACTATCTATACTTGTTTTACCTCTAATTATCTTGGTTAAAGTCGCTGCAGTGCAATCTGGAACAATCTCAGTATAAACTTTATCACCGCGTTTTAATAAACCAAATACTTTGGTTTTACCTTTGGCGCCAAGACCACGCACACCTTTGACTCTTTTTGCCCCAAAGTAAGATTCATCAACTTCAATCTGTCCCACTAATAGGGCAGATTGGTTGGTTGAATCTCTGGCAATCTGCTTGCAAATTGCCTTTAAATATTGATTAATAGTTTGTCTACTTAACTTTGTTAATTATTGGATTTGAACGGTGTTCAAATCCAAAGAAAAATAGCGAATAATTTCTCTAAATTTATGCTCAGAAATTCTTGAACGAATTACATATTTATTTTTCATTGTCATAACAATACTTTATCATGTTTTTAAACATGCTTAACTTGTCATAACCCTTATTTAATATCGCCCTCGAAATTAACCATCATGAGAGAGATGAACTGCTGAACGAACTAATCCATGACTATATTATGAACACACTCACCAGTGACTCTAGCAATCTGTATCCGTGTGCTGATGCTATTGATAGAGTGAGTGACGTGTTTGATTCATAAAGCATTAGCACCACACATTATTTACTACCGTGTCCGAGTGTTATAAATTCAATATTATTTTGTAACTGTAACTATGATGGTTCTTCCAGTTAAACATTCAATAGAATTCATTTTATCTACATATTGCTCATTATGCTTATCAATTGTTTTGAACTTCCTTTTTTCTTTCTTTGTAGTAAATACTGAAGTTAATTTAATAACTGGATATAAAAAAATTAACCAAATCAATGAGGTTTTTTGCATTTTATCAATAGTTAATTCTATTTGAGAAAAACCAGCATCTAATAATGAATGAACCAAATAAAAATATGAAATAGGATTTATATGACTCCCAGTTGAATGTATCTCACTTTCATTAACATGCAATGGTCCAAATAAATTATAAAACCCATACGTTAAAAACCTTACCCTTGATTTTAAATTTAAAATATTTGGAGTAGACATCACTAATACTCCACCTGACTTTATGACCCTATTAATCTCTTTAAGAATACCCCGATGATTTTCTAAATGCTCTATAACTTCTGTAAAAATAACTGCATCAAAAAAATTATCCTCATAAGGTAACTTACAATGATTCAAATCTACAACATCCACCTTCTGATTAGGCAAACCCATTAAAGTATCCGTATAATCAACAGCATAGGTTGAAACATCAAAATTAACTTTTGCCAATTGAATTGTCGCACCTGTACCACTCCCTAAATCCAATAAATTACCAGTTAAATTTGGGCATCTATCAATTAAACAACTTATTGACTTTTTTACAATTACATCCGTGCTCATATTCTTCATACTGTTAACCTTTAATCACCCTAATTTCACAAAAAAATACACACTTTTATTCAATCTACAAAAACATGTAACGATTACACCTTATAAGCATTTACTTCTTATACATCTGCTCTCTAGATTCAAGAAATGAACCAACACTAGAACCTCTCCTCAGTTGTAGAAATTCAGACTTGATCTGACAGTTACCCGTTTATCAGCAACCGACTGTCAGGTTAAGTTTAGTTCAAAAACTTTTCCTTCCAGATTGATTTGCCGTCGATGAGAGTTTCCATCGGCGTTCTCCCACAGCACATTTTGCCTTGGTGAGTTCGTTGAGTATTGTATTTGATGAGCCATTTGTCAAGATCAATTTGTAATTCTTCTATCGATTGATAGATTTTCTTACGCAAGGTCACTTGGTAAAACTCATTGAGAAGGGTCTTGTGGAAGCGTTCACAAATGCCATTGGTTTGCGGTGACCTGACTTTGGTTTTGGTGTGCTCAATATCATTCAAAGCCAGGTAGAGCTGGTAATCATGTTGGTCAGCTCGACCACAATATTCTGTACCACGGTCGGTGAGAATCCGCAGCATGGGAAGTGCTTGTTCCTCATAGAACGGCAACACACGATCATTGAGCATATCAGCGGCGGTAATCAGCGTTTTGGTGGTGTAGAGCTTGGCATGAGCGACTTTACTGTAAGTATCAATAAACTTCTACACATAACTGAACAGGGGAGCGCTGCGTTTTTGTCAGACCCAGAAAACCATCGTCGCGACCATTATCCGCCGTTTAGGCATTTGTGTTTGTTCAGAAACTGCCTCTCTGCCGAGTCTGCCGAAAGGCTCCAGTGTCGCTTCAGCTTGACCCAGATCTTCAGATACTTGCAGCGATACATCTTGTTGGAAGGTAGCCAGTTGGCCGGGTCTCTATCACCCTTTGATCGATTTGCTGACTTCCAGACAGCGATGAGTGTGTTGGGGTCGGATAGATCGTTGGCATATTGCCGCCGTCGCGCCGACGTCCAGGCGTGCCCTCCGCTGCGATGCACTTCGGACAACGGTATGAAGTGATCAATGTCGAGACTTTGGGGAGTGGTAAACACGCGACCAGTGTAGGGGTCATACCACTTTCCTGATATAACTTTGCAGCCCCTCGTGTCGAGCGTCACGGGGATGGTGCTCTCAGCGATCAGAACCTCCTGGCGGGTGTTCTGGCAGTCGCGATCCTGATCGATCCAGCCACCATAGAGCTTTCTGTTGTAGGCAACTGGAACTGCTGACGGAGATGACTTGGGCCGGGTAGGTGCCCCACCCTCGAGAGCCAGCACGGCCTCATCTTTCGATGGGAAACGCTGTCCGTCCAGCTCGCCCCGGTGGCAATGATATCCGCCCTGTTTCCTGTTGTGGTGGCAGCCGAGTTTGTCGAGTCCTCCACTATGGGCGTGCGCAAGTACGGCAGCGGTAATAGCGAACCAGGCAACGATTTGCGATAGAACCAAGAACCGATACGACATTGCATTTCCTCCAGTCCGAGGTAGTCTTGGTTTTTTGAACAGTTTGACGGCTTGATGGGATGTTGTTCGGTTGCTTGATTTCCAACGCCTCCTAGCAGCCAAAAACAACCGCTCATCGCTGGAACCCACATCCAAGACAAGTTTACTGTTATGGCAAAATCTTGCAACACCCGGCATGAGGAATGTTCGTTGTGACACACAAACGTTTACAGAATAACGATATGAAATGTCCGCTTCGCTATGACATGAGACCGGTTTGCCACACCTTCCCAGGCAGGCTCCCAGCGTTCTAAAGTCGCTGGGGCAAGACTCTCTATTAGCAGTAAGGTTTCTCTGATGTGGTGTCGTTAATGAAGGTCAAAAAGGATGGGAGGCCAGCATTGCCCAGCGATCCAATGGTGCTGACTGTGCCGTCCATCTGCTCCCGCTCGCCACCTTGTGGTCGTTGCCGGCATGGCGGACGTGCAACTGGCTGTTTATCTGATTTGGATTGTTACAGTCCAGTAACAGTCAGCTACTGGCTGCGTGTTCCAGACCGGCTTGGTGTGCTGTCGTGCTCGGCAAATTTTTTGCTCGTTTGCATCGGTTTGTAGCGTCCCCGTGTGTTCAAGCCTCCATACCGGGACAAAATGTAGCTTGGTCTGCCCGCCGCCATCAGTTTGCTCAGCTTTTCGCCACTCTTGTTTGCTCTGGCATTTCTTTGGTTACGTTTGGCTTGATAGCCCGCCGTTTGTTTCTCACTTAGGTGCACAGAACTGCGTGCTGTCTGATGGCGAGTCAGTGAGCCCTTTAGACAGTATTGAACAGGTCTCGACGCATTCGTTCCATCCGGTTCATGAACAGTCCCTTGAAACCGGTTGATTGTTATGCCATTTGCTTGTTCGCTGGTTAAAGGTTCCGGTGAGGAAGTCGTGGGGTCGGAAAGCTGACATGATCATCTTGCTCGCGTAAACATTATCGTGCCGGTTGACGGTTCTCCCACTTTGTGCCATACGCCCCCTGTGGGGTTCTGCTTGGGTAGACGTTGTGTACCCGTACGACGGTTTCCCTAGTGCCGAAAAACCGACATGAGGTGGAGGTTGAAAATAGATAAACGTCAATGTCAGTTAGTCGTTTTTTTTTGTTGGTTGTTCTTATGTTTACGTCTGGTTGTTCCGTTCTCGAATCGCATGCGGATCAGACGAACTTCTTTAAGACTATACCCGCTAGCAATGGAAAAAATTCTGCCCAGATTATTTCCATAGATGCAAAACAGCGGATAATCATTGAAAAATTGGAAAAGGACAGGAGTAGCAGCAATACAAGTTCCAGGGAAGTTTCGTTGATCAGAATGTACTGTGCTGAACCCAGTCCTGATGCTTTGTCTGCGACAGTCGGCACATTGGCAGCGGCTTACAATAAATCTAGTGGTACAAGTGTTAGTCTTGGCAAGACCTTAATTGAAACTGCCCAAAATATAGGTCTTCGAACACAGTCTATCCAATTGATGCGTGATGCCATGTACCGTAACTGTGAAGGATATTTTTCGGGAGCATTATCTCGTTCTCAGTTTGATCAGGCACTTACGAGATTCCAGATTCTGATGTCAGGTTTGCTGGCAATAGAACAATTCACAGGTGCTGTCGTTGTTCCTCCTGCGACGGGAAGTCCTCAATCCAAAATAGCAGTGCTGAAGTTGACAGAGGCGCAAGAAAAACTGCTGCTGGCTCTGAAAGAAGACAAGATGATGTTAGAAGATAACAGAAAAATCGCGGCTGAAAAAAGTGCATCGACAAAAGTAGCTGAAATAGATAAGATGATTGAGGTAAAAAAAGAGGAAATCGGCAGAATAACTGAGACCTTTGATTTTCTGAGAGCTGAGCGGAGGAAAGTTTTGCTTGGTTCGCTAGTGTCTGATGTATCCAACAATAATTTAAACCAGTGGAGAGCTACAGTAGAAAGCGTAAAAGCAATTGCGACAGCTGTTACAACAATAAGTCAAGCAACACTAAATAGTATTGCAGAACACGATAAGTTCATGAATTGTTCCAAAGCAGTGGGAACCAAGCAGGAAAAAATTAAAGTGCTCGAAGGTGTTGAAGAGGATATATCTCATACACCTGTAACATTCACTCTAAGTCAGAGTAAAGTAGATCAAATAAATGCCTTTGCACAATATGTTCCTACTCTGTCAGGTATAATTGATAAAGAAGTTAGATCACAAACAGGGGTTACACCAGCAGAGGTTAAGTTAACTTTAACTGAGGACCAAGTGAAGGCAGTTGATAAAGAGGTAGGGGATAGTATTAAGGTACAGAAATCGCTCCTTGAGGAACTAAAGGAACGATGCTTTAAACTTTTGTAATTCTGGGTTCTTTTCATTCATACCAGACGAAAGATGCCCGAGGTGATGGGGGTGCGTGTGTGCTCTAGGTGAGGTCAAGCCAAAATCACTTCGTGGCATTGTTTTAGGGTATGTCTAGCGTTCAAGAAGTCTCCCTATGTTGGCGATATGGTCGTCGAATGAAAGGTCTGGAGGTGGAATCAACTCCGCCAGCTCAGTTTCGCCACGTGCCTGGAGCGAGCGGCGTGCCCCCAACAGTCTTTCGTCGTTAGACACTGCGGTGAGGTCCAAGGTTTTGGCAATACTTTCGCTGGCTTCTGCGTCGTTGGCCTGGGGGCCGCATCCGAGAAGGAGGCTCAAACGGATCAAGCCAGATCCTGCGTTCCGTAGGGAGTCTTGGTCCAGGCATTCAAAAGTGACTTGTGGTTTGGTTGCTTTGACGAAAATGTGGTCGCCAGGTTGTGCCTCGTAATACTCAACCACACGACGGAGCGAACCAATTGATGCCCCAGACAGCGACCCTAGAAGCCAGCTGACAACGAGTGGGCTGCATTCGGTCTCGATCTTGATTTTGTGTCCGATGTCGCAACCTAAAATTCGAGCGAAAGCGTTTGGGACGGCCCTCGAACTTCCTCGCATCATCTGTTCGTTTACTAAAACCCGCCAGCACCACGTCTCTCCGTTACTCTGGTAACACGCAGCCGACTTTGTAATGTCCGTAGGAATATCGACACTGATGCTCGTGTCGAACACTCTTACAATATTATTCTTGTCTGTCGTAAATTTTGGCGTTTTGAGATATAAGATAACTGAGCTTTCTTTGACGCCATAAACACGTGATATTTTTTCAACTAGGTCATTAAAGGGTGCCGCTCCACCGCATGTTTCAATTTCTTGAACGATTTCATCAGTGATTCCAGTGTACTCGTCGTAGCCTGGTGTGCCGGCGATTACGAATTCGCACTGCTTGTTTATCCGCCAGAACCTTGAATCAATAATCAAGCGGTTCCTAAAACTAGGTGTGGAAACTTCCCCAATATTTTTAACCAGTTCCTCAATTCCTAGAGGTCGGCCGTGAAAACGCAGGAGTGCGTGAGCCCTGTCCAAGATACTTCCGTGGAAGTAAATAACTCCTCCTTCAACGCGAGAAAAACGACGCAGGTAGCTAAGCCACTTTTCGTGGTACTTCGCTTTAAACCCAAAGCCAGTGAGGGTTCCAGTGATTTCTGATTCTGGTATCAGTCCGCGACTATCCCGGCACTTTATTAGTTCCGCAAGCGTTAACTCGGGGAGGCGTTTCCCTGCGAGCAACCAGGGGCCGCACAGTTTGTAGGGGCCAGCCAGCCAAAGCATTAGCGACCTGGCAAACGGCAAGTCGATATTGTTGTTGCCAATCAGGTCTTGAGAAGCCCAGGCCAGCTCACTCTCAATTGAAGCATCACCCCGAGGCACACCTGTTCCCAGCCGCTCGCGCAACGCTTTTGCTCTCCGAATTATTGCTCCGAACAATGTTCTTTCATTGTGAAGTACATCGAGTTTCTGAGTTGCCCTTTCCTCGATTTGTCGGACCCGTTTTCTGGTTATGCCATATCTTTCTCCCAAGACCCGCAACGTTGTGCCTGGCCCCGTGGCGAATGTGCGTTCCGACAGGATTTCACGCATTCTGTCAGTTACGAGTGACTGAAGGTCTGGAATAAGATCCGGAAGAGAGTAGCACTTGACAAGTTCACCTGCCAGATCACGACAGTTGATTTGACCGAAAGTACTCCACAACTGTTTAATTTCTTGTGGCCACTCTTCCAGTGCTGCAGGCATGGTATCAGCCAGCGTTTCTAAATTTCTTTCCCCCGCAGCGTAAGCGGCCAGCATCTGAAATGTTAATTCAATATCTGTGAGTGTAGACATGGCACAAGAATTTTAGCTGGTCTGAAACACCTACACAGGGACAACGTTTCACCAACTGCCTGTATAAAATGCCCCCGATATTTTGCAGACACGCATTTTTGGCTAAACCAGCCGGCTTCCGCAGTTGTTCATAGAACCAAACATAGATCGTGTGCCGAATATTTTCCTGGCAAAGGAAGCCCCGTAATACAATCTAACTATCCGTCCATTTTCCCTTACAGCAACAGCATTGGCTATGTGCTTGGAGGGGAAGCATTATACGGTGCAACTGTGCAACAAAAAGCTGTTAGTTGGGAGTTATGCGATTTTCTATAAACTGAGTTATCACCCATATTGGTGTTCCCCCGAGTGTACTAAGATTATCGATCAACAGGGGCAGTCCAGTAGCCGCGTACTCATTTGCCATAGTAATAACAGCACCTGGTTTTGTTAATATATTGGTGTCGTCAGACTCACCAATTGCTATTAGTTGAAGGTGTGATATACGCCAAGGAGTGGATGGTAAGACTTCCCCGGCACGGGCGAATATGTGCCATTTGTTCGAAGCCAGCACTGACTTCTTTCCATCTTGAACCCCGATGCACAATGCAAGCCACCAAATGTCAACGTAACGCATAAAGGGAATGTTGTCTCTGTTTTTCTCCCGGTTTCCAATTTGTTGTTTGGTCATAGTGAACTGTTGTACGCTTTCAAGATACTTTTTCGGTACTTTCAAGTCTTGGTTTTGTAGCCCAGAGATGAATTCTTCTCTTGTCATGTCGCACCTTTACTGTTTTATTCAGAACGATAACTCAACTGATAGTTTGAGCCGTTTGTTCGTTCACACTGATCGCAAAATTGACGATGCGTGCATTCGCAAGCCAGCACCTCGGGTAGAACCGTTCGAGGATTTTTAACCAGGTCTTTTGGATAATCGCTCGTTTTGATCAGCGTAATCGTTTTACCAGCCCTCTCATCAAGGATAACCTCTGTGTCCGAGATTTCTGATTGCGTAAGGAATAAAATCACCTGTCTATCAACCTTGTTGCCTGCCGCTTTGCTGATCATTTCCAATGTGCGCCGTTTCACATTACCAGACATCATGCCCAGTGGTGTGTCTATGACGCGAGGAGCAGTAACGCCACTGACTTCGGTCAACGCCCATATAAAAGCAAATGTTAGCGCTCGTTGAGATGCGCTATTGACTTCATGGTCTGGGTGTAAAGTACGATTGTTTGTTGTCCGAACAACTATACTGTATTTGTCGCTTATCTCTGCTCTTTGAAAACCTCCATCCTGCTCTGTATCCGTACCTACCATTTCTAAAAACAAATCATTCATGCGTTTGCTGACACGTTCAATATAAATACCCTGCATTTCTTTAAGGGTTTCACTGACAATAAGCTCGAGGTCGTCTAGTACGGTTTTTTTTGCATTGAGTCCAGCCACTTTTTTGTCAGCTTGGCTGAGTATTTTTTGCTCAATTTTGAGACCCTTTAGCTTTTCCATTGCAGTGTGCAACATAGTTGCAGCCTGATCATGTTCAGAGTTCTTCTTCTGAAGCATCTTTGTGAGAGTTATTTCGAGCTTTTTCTTGAACTCGATTTCTTTTTGGTTGATTTTAGAGATCTTTTCGTTACAATACCATAATATATTACGCAGATCATTAGTACTCTTTTCGCATGATGTCCTCCGACATGAAAGTTTTTGTGATTTGTCTTTCCAGTTTTCAGCGCCTGTCGCTCGTTGTTTCTCTAACTCAGCATGTGTATTGTAATACAGATATGATAAGTGTGAGCCTAATTCTTCACTACCCTGCCGCTGCATCAAGGTTATAACGTTTTTGCGAGCCAGAGTTCCTTCCCTGAGTGAAGCTCCGCAAATACATTTCTCTAATTCAAGTCGTTCATTAAGGGCTGGTACTAACTCTCCTGGAATGCTGCCTTTGTCATGGAGTCCCTGGAGTCGTTTAAAGCCCTTGCGAAGCGATGTCCCTATTAAGCTCCAACTCAGCGCTTCTTCTTGAAATAGCTTTTGGTGGTTTTGCTTCAATACTTCCTCTTCCATAGATGCTGCCTTCAATTTTTCTTCAAGACCTTTTTTTTCGTCCGCAAGGTCTTCATAGTTGCCGGTCTTGAGCGCTCTGTCTAATTCCTGTCTAACATGATACAGGTCCTGGTCTGTTCTTTTAATCTGGATATTTAAATCGGCAATCTTTTTCTCAAATTGTTGCTTTGACGTATTTAGGCGTTCAATTTCTTCTGTAATGTTAGATAGTTTTTCTGAGCTTGCGTTCTTTCTAATCTGACTATTGACATCTGACTGCACACCATCCAAATGTTTTTCTATGTGCTCTAAAAGATCCAAGCCAAGAAGTGTGCGTATTGCATCTTTTACTTTATCGCGTCTGGCACCCTCGTGTAATGTTGCTGAAATGAAGCTCAAAGCCTTGTCGCCATCAGTGAAAAAAATATCTATCATTTCTTTCGGCAGCATTTGCGCAAGGCGAGTTTCAGGCTGGTCAACGGGGTCCGAGCCTGCGGCCGTACTCCGATACAGAGTCACAAGTTCTTTTCCACGATGTGTGTGATCATTTTCCGGTTTCTCTGCAACTTTGCGTTTCAACATATAGTGTTCTTCTGACACCTTGTTCTCATTGCCTACCTTACTTACGCCTGAGTGAATAAAGTCAATTTCCACTGAAATCTGACATTCATTTTGGTCAGGCCAATCGGCGGGGGACAACCTGGCACGTGAATCTTCCAAAACATTCTTTCCGTATAGCGCCCAGCGAAGTGCTTGGAGAGTTGATGTTTTTCCCGAACCGTTCTCCGCTCGAATGACCGTCAGTGGTTTATCACGGTCCAGGCTGAAAGTTAAACTCAGGTCACGCAATAATTTGAAATTGCGAATGCGAGCCTTGACGATTTTCATTCTATGTTTTCTTTTCTTTCAGCAAGACGTTTACCAAGAATGGTGACGCGCTGCGAAATTTGCTTCGCCACGTTGTGAGGTTGATCTTTTTCCAGCTGGAAAATGTCATCTAAAATAGATGCAAGGCCATGCGTATATCCATCGTAGCGTTCATCTACCAGTAATATTTTGGTCCTGATGACTTCTGCGGCTTGTCTTTGTGGTGTTATAGTCATTTCTGTCTCTATGTTTGTCTAAGCGAACATGATAGTTGTGAGTTTTTTGATTTCATCGAAAGGTCCGTTTGGAGCCCCGCTATTTTCGGCCAGTTCAGCAAACTCCAGAGCGCGATCCAATTCTCCTCGTAAAATGCTTTGCGAGCAAGCGTTACCAAGACCCGGCGGGACCACTATGAAATCATGCAAATGAGCAAGCTCCTTCTTGATTGAGGCACATTTTCTGAGGATGCGACCACGCCGCTGGATCCACTGGCGACGGGTTGTATTGCTTGCCATGATGAAGGCTTCACTAACTTGCGGGAGGTCAACTCCTTCATCAAGCACTCGCATACATGTCAGGATATTGTAGTCTCCAGCGGCAAATCTATCTAACAGATCCGCAAATTTAGACCGGCTAGAAGTTTGACGGGAAGTCAGTTCATGAATTGTTAAATTAAGGTCTTTTTGCAGCATATCATTAACTGCTTGCAGCTGATCTGCATTCTTATCTGTGGTATAGACCAGAACATGCTTGATTGTATCACGGGTTCTCTTCTGCAAAAGACCGCGGAGTGCATCAACTTTGCCCTCCGCCGATTCAATAACACGTCGGCGAGCAATTAACAGTCGCTTAATATTATCAGGTAAACTGCTAGAATCCGTGTCATTATCATCGGCCTTGAAACCTTTCTGGATGATCCTTTTAGTCAGTTCTTCCCACTTTTCGAATTCTTCTTCACTCAAGCTTACTCGGTGTATGTAGTAGTTATATGGGACCAGGCAAACGACTATTGCTTCCTTTAGCGAAAACTCGAACACTTGTGGCCCAAAATAGTCGAATAACGCTGAGGTACCTTCGGGATCGTACTGACGTACGGGAGTCGCGGAAAGCCCCAGACGATAATTGAATCGATCTGGCGGGTTCGATAGAAACCCCGGACTTCCCAGATTGTGTACTTCGTCAGCGATGAGCAACGACGTAATCGATTCTGGTAGATTATCGAACATTCGACGAAAATGTTCATTGATGAGGAATTTATTGGTACAGACAAGCACCTCAACTTTGCTTACTCCGGTGCGTAGAGCTCGAATCGCAAATTCGAGTTTTTGCGCGCGCCTGGCTGATGAGTCACTAGTCGGCAACGGCGTTACCCCGAATGCGCGTACTTCGTTCTTCCACTGCAATACAAGCGGTTTATAGGGGGCACAGATTACTACGAGTAATGCATCGACTTCTTTTTGCAACTGAGTGGCACCAGCCAATGCCGTAATAGTCTTTCCTGAACCGGTTGCCATCGCTAAACACCCACGATACCGAGCGCCTTCCCAGGCGGCTAAAGCTTTGCTCTGGTGGGCAAACGGTCCGTGGTCAAGATCGAGATGAGCAGGGATGGTCAATGCTTCAGGAACGATGTTTTCTATCTGTAGTTTCTCGATGGTTCCGGCGTCTGCCCCCCAAGCTTTTTGAAAGTCGTCAGCAGTTGGTGGGTTCTCAGGCAGGTATTCACAAATCAGTTCCCTTTCAATGGCTAGCGGCAGATCCATAGTTGTGAAATAATCTCCTGAACCGTTCCACAATGCTTGAAACTCATCTGTTAGTTTTGCAATGGTTTCTTCTGCACGACCTCCGCACCAAGAAGTATCGACACAAATCTGTTCAAAATTACTGCCCAAGCCCGCTGGCGTGAAGTTGCTGGAGCCATGGGCAACAACGGTGTGCTCGCCATCCCTAAAAAACCAAACCTTTGGATGAAAAAGGCCCCCATTGCGGAGCCACGCAACCCGAAACAATAACCGTTTAGTGGACAACATGTATGCCAAGCATGTCAGCGTATGGTGAATAAGCGCGCTGGCACTTAATTTGGCCTCGCCTAGCAGTTCCTGAAGTCGGTTTTCTAACACGCTGCTTGGTGTGGAAACCCCGTCCCGGATGGCAATTGCGTCAGCCTTACTGATGTTAGGGCTTGCTACCAGGCGCACTGGTTCAGTTGTTTTCACGAGGTATTCAGCCCAACCGGGTGCGAGTATCTTCAGTGCCGCACTTCCAAAAAATCCGAACATGCAATCGACTGATGTAGAGAGCCGCAACGAATTTATGAGTACTTCCTTGACGTAGTTGTCACGTGGAACGATGTAAAGTGGCTTGTACTGAATATTTTTGAGTGACATGAAATCTCTACTTGTGGCACATCAAACAAAATTTCCCGGCACCGTAAACGTCATCCAGGTCGATAATCTCAGCTGTCGTCGGGTTCAGTGGGTTGGGTATGCGTCGTTTTTTGGTTCTTTCCAATCGTTTCTGATGGTTGGCCTTGATTTGCGCAACTCTTTCCGGTTTCTCCAGCTCGTCAAGCGACTCTCCCTGCACCCAGGTAAATGGTGATTTGTTTGCCAGTGCAGCCTTTTCATAATTCCGTGCTTCCTCAAACGCTTCTGGATGTTCTTCTTTGAGACGAACCCATTCTATCCTTCGTTGATAGAAACAGAACGTACAGCCACTTCTGGAACGCCAGCGGTAGTATGTGGGCAAACCTAACCCACTTCCATCAAGAAGTTCAATAACTTGTTCTTTGTTAACTCCATGCTCTACAAATGGCAGGTGTACCAGCAGATTTTTTTGCTTGGAAACCATGCCTTGACGTCCACCTTCGTCAGCTCGAATTGCAACATAACTGTGCACTTGGCATCCCGCCCTGAGGTCATTCCTGATCCATTCCTCAAATGGTCGAATTTTCAGTTGGCGCGTGCACCATCGTGTTTGAGGAGAGGGCAAAAAATTGTTGTATTGCTTCAACCAGAAGTCAAAATTCCGGTCGGGGTTTAGCCGCACAATTGGCCTGCCTAGAAAACCTTCCAGTCGCCCCAGGTACTCGTAGACTTCAGGCAGTTCTTTGCCGGTGTCGGTGAAGAAATACTCAATGTCCATTTTTGGATGGCACTGCCGCATGTACACGGCGAGCGCCGCACTATCGCGCCCACCTGACAGCCCCAGTACGTGACGTTCGCGTCCCATAAGATTCCCTAAGACGTTGCCTCTATCTTGCGTTTGGTTTCTGTAACTGACGAATCGGAGCCGAGCAATTCAGCACCTACCCGTGCTATTGCCGCCAGCATTATATCTCGTGAGTGATGTTTTGCCGGCAACACGGCACGGATATCCTCCGCCAGTTCCATTACTGTGTCTACATCGCAATGTTCAACTTTGAATTCCCCCGCCATTATCTTGGGTGTGCCTGCGATGCCCACGACAAATGCAACAGCATGACGATGGTCTGCACGTCCTTTGACACGTGCAAACGCTTCGCCGCGATTAAATTGTTGTGCAAGTTCCGCAATCTGAAGGCGTGCCGCATCCAGGTCACGGTCGCCCCAGTCTCTGGTCGGCTTGTTTGCGGCGAGGCTCGCGATTCCTTCGATGTCCTCTTGCGTGCCGGTAAAACAAGTCAGGTGCGTCGCAAATGCATCGAGACGCAAATCGCCACTCAGCCCGATTACAGTCCTTGCCCGGTTTGACAACAATTTTCGGCTCTTCTCTGTACTAGTTGCACCTAACTCCGATAATAGTAATGCATCGAGAGTTTTCAGCATGGCAGGGTAGGCGTTCACGAGTTCTTGTAGGCAAGCGCGAGTGGACTGAACGGTCCCTTCTATGTTGTGTTCGGAAAACTCCTCTGTATTACCTAAGGCAAATTTCGGCAGGTCGTCAAACAGAAATCTGTATGGATCAGATGCGGATGAAACAATCCCACGAAGTTTTTGTGCGTCCCGACTTATGGTGGTGGTTCTCTGGGTCCAGACTGGCAGGCTGGTAACGACAGAAACCAAAATTCTGGCGACTTCAAGAGGAGTACCTTTCTCGTTGGCTTCAGCACCATAATATTCAGCCATAAAGTCTTGTATGCCCGCCAAAACCAGGGACCGAACTCTGTCAAGATTCATCCGGCGTATTTGGACCGCTTCAGGTTCTTGATGCATCCGATCAACAAACCATTCATCCAAGTATGGTCGGAATGTTCCATCCAGGTAGAGTGCCAATCGCTCCGTGCGAGACAACAGGTATGCAAGAGCCAGTACTGGTAACAATCCGGCACGAACACCATATGGTGCATCCGACCAAACGTCGAAAATATTGGCCAAAGATATTGGTTCAATTTTCGCGTCCTTTAGTAGCCTGTCGGCTGCTAGCCATAAATTTTTAAGGTTACACGGATCTTTGTCAGCTGGTTCTTGGAATGCAAATCGGTTTCTTTCTTTATCGGTTGTTCGATACAAATTTGTCGCTTCCAGCACGCTTGTGAATAAGCCGGCCTCGGCAGGGAACCCGGTGAATCCTAATCGTTCTCTACCGTGTTCTTTGACCATTGCGCGCATCAGCAGACGGCGAGCCGCCACAGCAGTGCTTGACGGTTTGGCGCGGTTCAGCAACTCATTACATATTCGTGGGGCGTATGGGTAGGTTTTTTCAGCAAGATCAGAAACGTAACGATGGATTGCCGCCAAGCCATTCAGTTTGATTTTGTGCCCTTCGCTGTACCAAGAGGACACGGACAGGAAGGCATCATTCAGTGCGAATTCCAGTTTATGTCTGGTGGCATCAAGGCGTGTTTCGACTTCAAGTCGTGCTATGGCATCGCCACTCAATTCCGGACGCTTGCTACGAATTTGCTCCAGCACGGCAAGCTCTTGCATTAAATCAAGGAGCATGTTGCCGTTCGGAGCAAGCCCCGCCGTCATATTCTTGTTTTTGTACTTTGAAACTTTGCAGAGTAACGCTATCGCTTCACGCTCCGACACATCCTTGGATGGAAGTGCGACGACGAAGATGCCGAATGATCCCGTGTTTGGCTGGAACGTCTTCGCACGTGTATCAACTTTGTCTATCGTGAGGACATCGACATCAACCCAGCGCATTGCGCCTGTTTTATGGTAATGGCGTTTCGCCATGATTGGCCGTAGTGCTGCCAGTTTCTGAATAGTCGCAGAATCCAGGGCTATGGTTTGGTTGAGCTCTCTATCAATAGCCGCATCAATTTCAAAGTCGCTACCGGCATGTATAGCGAAGGCTGACAAGTGCCGCCGGTAGACAACGATGGACCACCGCATCAAATCCTTGAGCACCTTGTTGCGTGTGGTTCGTGCAATGGTAGGGGTGGCGATGTCCAATACTTCCCGTGAGGCATAAAACCCCGTGCGTTCTCGAAACAAGTCGATGAGGGCAATGGTTTTGGCTATCACCAAATGGTCAGTCCTGCCACCGCGAGACTCGCAACGTTCGAAGGCTTCAAGTGCGGTTGACCAACGATGGCAGTCAGGGGATGCCAAAATAGATGGCTCGAAATTATCGTGCAAATAATCCCACAGCATTGCTGGTAAATAGGTATTTTCTTTAGTAGCTTGTCTTAGGAAATGCTGAAACGCATGAGGTTCCGAGGAATTCAAGAAACTAAAAATGCTACGCTGGTTCTGCCCAAATCGGCGACGAAAACATGGGCCAAGCAAGCAGGCAGTGACCGGATTAAGGGGCCAGCATCCTGCTAAATATACGCTCAGGTTCTTGTCGGTCGTGCCCTTGTTGTTATTGATGAGATTCGCGAGAGCACACGCTGCCGCCGGCGCTGTTTTCGGAGGCTTCTGTGTTTCAATGGAGCGGGCTAACAGGGCTAACTGCTCATTGGCGGTACTCGCCAGTGGCATATCTATAAATCGGCCTTGCACCTTCATCCACTTGTCCTGGGTTTGGCGCGCCATGCGATTGGTATATTCGGCAAAGGCTTGGTGCAGGATCCCGACGACAATCAAGCGCCGATCACTACGTGAGGCAATTTCTGCGAGTTCCTGCAGAAAGTGAAGATCACCATTACCTTGTCCTGTTTCCTCAAGAATCTTGCCCATTTCATCAATAAAGATAATTAGTCCTGCATGCTTGGGGCGATTGGCTATACGGATCAAAGTTTCGAGAAGCCTTTCCCCTCCGTCGCTTTTCGTATCGATGATTTTCCGGATCAGATTGTCACGCTTGAGTGCTTCCGCAACCAGTTCTGCGCAGTCTTGCTTGCGACCTACAATGGCAAGCGACAGGAAGCCAAGCCGACCTGTTGGGTTGAGTGCTTTAACAATATCTTTTGCCGAGTCGCCAACCACCGTCATGGCGTAACTGCGTTTTGTTTTGTGTGCAGTTAACAGATCTGACAGCGCCACCGCCAAACTAGACTTGCCGCCTCCGATGGGGCCAGTCCAAGTGAACGCCCCATGCCCGGTGTCCTTAACTTGCTGCGACAGCACGACCAATGTGTGCGCAAAAGTCGGCGGACAAACGAACCCTTGCAGAGCCAATGGATCATCCAAGTCCATATCGAGTCGAATGGAGCGCTGGAAGCGTCGGCGAACCTGGACATTGTCTTTCAGACTCATGCTACAGCAGTTTTTCGATTGGGTTGGTGAAACGTCCGGTGCAAAAACAACATCGGATCAATATTTCTGGGTTGGGAGCGACTGATCAGTTGCCGAAGGCCTGCAGTTTCGGACCAGGAAATTGTTCCATCGGTGATTGACTCAAGCTGGGCCGCAAAATCTAAAACGGACTCTTCGTCCAGTAGGAAGACTCGGCCGGGAGAACCGGGTTTGTAAAACAATGCATCGAGTGACAATGTTTGCACATTTGGGTATGACCTTTGCCAAAATTGGACCGTTGCAAACGCAAATAATGTGGGGCTTAGCGTGGGTCTGGGGCTGCGCGCAAATTGATAGCGATCCCGGTGCCCGACTGAACGAAGCAAAGAAAGCTCTGTCAGAGGACACTCCATGGTGTCCGCCTTGGAACTACTGCGAGTTTTTTCCACGTACGTTCTGATAAAACATTCGACATCACGCTTGACCGTCGCGAGTGCGACTCTTTTTACTTGTTGTTCGGAACAGAACCGATTTAAAGAGTCAACAAGCAATCCACGGTCGAAGTTTGTGTGCCGACAGTGATTAAATACCCAATACCATGTTGTGGTCCTATCAGGTAACGAGGCAAATTGCCAATGTAACAGCCAGAGAGAATTTGAATCTTCCAACCATGGGTCCCATCCATTGTCTGCCAGCAATGCTCGGCCAAGCGAGGTTGTTGCGCAGGGGACACGACTTTGTTCGCGGTCTTCTTCTAGTATGCCGCTTGCCAGTGCCCAAAAACGCATCGACCTCACCATGTTTTTTCCAACACCGAATCGTGCGATTGCATCATCGGCACTGAATACGTCCTTGGTGTCTTTATCGTTCCTCTCGCAAGAGTGCACTTCATCGAAGGCTTTCTTTAGCCATCCATAGCGGAGCGAAAAAGTTTCGTGTCCGGAAAATCGAAATTTGGTGTCGATGAGAGCCTCTGCTTTGTGTATAGTAGGTGCCTGTCCAAAGTTTAAATACCACCCAATTCTAGTCTAGTTGTGTCGTCATTCGTTTTCAAACTGAGGGAGACAGGCGATTTTTCCTGATGTCCGCCGCAAAAAATCCGATTTACCTTGACTATCACGCCACCACCCCATTGGACCCGGTGGTAACCGAGGCAATGCGTCCTTGGTGGGAAGAAAAATTTGGCAATCCGCACTCAGGCAGTCACTGGTTCGGATGGCAAGCACACGAAGCAGTTGAAGTGGCCAGAGAAAATGTTGCCGGACTCATTGGTGCCGACGTGGGTGAAATCGTGTTCACATCCGGTGCTACTGAGGCTAACAATATCGCGTTACTGGGGGCTTCCCGGGCTGTTGCCGGCCGGCGTAATCAGATTTTTGTCAGCGCGATCGAGCATAGGAGTGTCGCTGAAACGGCAATGGCCTTGGGGAGTACTGGTTGGCAGATTGAAGAGATTCCGGTAGACAAGAACGGCCTGGTAAGGCTTGATGTGCTGGAAACCATGCTCGGTGATAGAACGGCACTCGTATCGATTATGGCTGTTAACAATGAAATTGGCATTATCCAACCGATAGAACAGATCGGTCACTTGTGTCATGACGTGGGGGCCTGGTTTCACTGTGACGCTGCCCAGGCGCCGGCAGCAATGTCCATCGATATCCTTGCGTCTCAGATCGATCTTTTGAGTCTTTCTAGCCACAAAATCTATGGGCCAAAGGGTATCGGCGCTTTATATGTCGATAGCTATGTGTTAAGCCAGCTTCAACCTGTAAGCTATGGCGGCGGTCAGGAGCAGGGGATTCGTTCTGGTACATTACCCACCCCGTTGTGCGTGGGGTTTGGAATCGCCAGCACGTTGATGAGTGAGCGGCAAAGCGCAGATTTTGCCAGGATTTTACGGCTTCGCGCACAACTATGGGAGGGCATAGAGAGTCTTGTGCCATGCGCAGTGTTGAATGGCTCGCTTGAATGTCGGCATCCGGGTAATTTGAATGTCTGTTTCAAGGGTCATGACGCCAGTGCCGTACTTGGCAGTCTACAGCCGACACTTGCGGCATCTACCGGTTCGACCTGTTCGACCGGGGCACCTGAACCCTCACATGTGCTGACAGCCATTGGTCTTTCTTTGCAAGAAGCCAAAAGTTCAATTCGATTTTGCATCGGACGATTTACCAGCGAAGAAGAAATTGAGCGCGCTATTCGACTCTTAGAGGAGGCGTTCAAACGGGCGCCCAAGTCAATTCCGCGAACTAAATGACCAGACGAACTTAGACCAGGTACCGGGCGGCTTTGTAGTTCTGGCGAATGCCGCGCTAAGGAATGGAGTTTATGTTCTTGTGTCAGGGGGGCTCAGGGTTTTCTGGCGATCTTTAATCTGGTCTGTTCAGCCTTTTGCTTTGCAGTCTTCAAGTGAAATAAAGTGTCCGCCGCTGTTTCGGTAGGCCGAAGGATGGCAGGTGAAGAGTAGAATCTGGTAGTTCTGCGCTGCCCGGTAGAGGATTGCATTCATGCGTTCGTGCCTTTCTTCGTCCGAGTTCGTCAGGGGGTCGTCGAAGATAACCGTAACCAGTTGCTTTTCAGCGCTAAGCAAGTCGGCGTAGGCCAGGCGTACCAGCACGGCGAGCTGTTCGCGGGTTCCAATGCTGAGGTTTTCAAAGGTTTCGTGTACATCGTTCCTGTGAATGCCGTTCAATGCCAGTTCCTCGTTAATGTCGGGAGCGGCGGCAGGTAGCAGTTGTTTCAGGTAGGGGGTCAGTTTGTCGGCCACAGGTTTCGTTACGTACTCTCTGGTGCGTTGCCGGCTTTCTTGCAGGAGACGATGCAAAAGATCGATGGCTTGGGCTTCGCGTTCGGTTTGCCGAAGTAAATTTTCTACCACAAGGTATGCACTTTCTGCTTTAGCCTGCTCTTCAGTCATGCCGCGCCTGACCAGCGTATTCAGTTCCACTTTCAAATCGTGCACCGCTCGCTCTAGGTTTTCGCCTCTCTTCCTGGCCTGTTCCAGAATTTTCTCCTTGCGTTGGGCTTCCAGATCGACTGTTTCCGGATGGGCTTCTTCCAGGGAGTGGTCGAGACGGTCTAGTTCCCGTTCTTCTTGGCACCATTTCCGTTCTGCCTGTTGAAAACTTTCCTGCAGGTGCGCGTTGTCCTCGCGTTTGCGCTCCTCCTGCAAAATGTCCCGAGTGGCTTCAACCTGTTTCTTCTTGAAATACAGTTCGATCTTGGCTTCGAGGAGTTGATCGCGTTGCTGTTGCACTTGTTTTTCGCAGCTTTCCAGTTTCTTTTCCGCTCGTTTTAATAAATTTTGTCGTTTCTGTAGCAGGCGTTTTAAGTCCTGTAGTTCCACTGTTGGGGATATTTCCTCGACTTTGCGGTCACCGTTACCATTCGATTCTTCCAGGTTTTGTCGCAGCGTTTCGCACTGAACTTTTAAGCTTTCTGTCTGTTTTTCCAAATCAGGGGTGCCAGCCGGGGCCAGTGCCAGAACTCTTTCTTCGTGAAGGCTGGTTTCCAGAACGAGTGTCTCGCGCTGTTTATGGGCTCGTTCAGCCGTAACCAGACTATCGCTACCTGCTTCTGACAGGATGCTCTGGAATTCCCGTTCTGTACTTTCTGCTTCACGCCGCCGCTGGTGCAGCTCATGTCCGCCGGGAATGATTTTCAAGGTGCCTGTTCCCTCGATCTTCAATGATGTGCTTTCGGTCAGTTGTATCTGGCCGTCTCCAAAGATTGTGGCGTCGTCCAGTTGCACCGAGACATGCTTTTCCAGTCTGTACTCGAGAACAGTGGAGGCGGAATTCAGTCGTTCTGCGGCCAGCGAACGTCGCCGTTCCACTTTTCTCAAATTGCTGATGACTTTTGAAGTAACGGGTATGGAGTCTCGTCTGGTGGTGCACTCGCGTGCCTGTTCTTCAGCTTTTCTGGCTTCCTCCAGGGTTTTCTTCAGGCTCTCCAGCCCGCGAGTTTTTTCTGCCAGTTCGCGTGCATCCCGGGCAACGCGCAACTGTTGTTCTGAGGCGGAATATTCGTATTGTCGTCTCGTGTGTTCCTGGCGCAGTATTTGCAACTCAGCCTCGATCGGCTCCATTGCTTCACGAAGACTTTGTTGCTTCTCTCCGGCTTCTTTTTCCTGGTCTGAATCATCTTGCAGCTTCTCAACCAGTTGCTGGCGTTTTTGTTGTTTTTCTCTTGCCAGTTCCAGTTCTGCCTGTTTGAGTTCCAGTTTTTTTCGCGCGCTGTTTCGCTGTTCTTTCAGTTCCTGGACCTGTCGTTGCCTGGCCTGTGCCTGTTGCAATTCATTTTCTGCCTGAACTGCGGAGTTCTCCTTGTGATAGTCATCCAATTCCTTTTGCTTACTGTTCAGGTAATGGCAACGTTCTTTGTACTCCGTAAGTTCCTGTTGTGTCTGTTTCAGTTTCTGAGCAAGTTCCTCCTTTTTCTCCTGAAGTTCTTTGTAGCGACCTCGTGGCTCGTTGCGCTTGGTAGTTAAGTATTGCTCTCTAAGTTCCCGAACACGGTCTAACAATGCTTCGCCCTGTCCGCCGCTCAACAGTTTCTTTACCTCGCTGCCAAAAACCGCCTGCAGGCGGTTGCGGGCCTGGTCGCTGACTTTAACTGCTTGCCAGGCGTGCGCCTGGTCTACCCAAAGAAGGGATGCCAGTCCTTGCAGTTCTGGTTTACTGACTCCTTTTTTTGCGTAATCGAAGCCCAGCAACCGGGCCAGATGTTCTTCAGCTTCTGGACCTTCCCATCGTTCCTTGCTGTTGGTCAGTGTGACGATGCATTCCTTACTGGAAAAGCATTTGCGGAACTGGTATTCCTCATTGTGCAGATCAAATATGAGGCGGACTTCTGGTTGGGCTTTGTTGTTGTTATATGGGCGGCATTTTTTTGTCACCGGTACACTTTTAGAGCGATCGAACAAGGCGGAGCGAACGGCTCTCAGCAAGGTGGATTTTCCGGCCTCGTTGGCTCCTGTAATGATATTTAGTCCGGGCTTAAGGGGCGATACCACCATTGGTTTCCGAAACTGTTTGAAGGTCCTTGCTTCGATGGATTTAAACCACATGTCGACGTTTCCGATCAGTACCCTGAGTCCTGGAGTTTCAGTTGTTCCCGGTAGAGTATTCGCAGGGCGAGCGTTGCGTGGACGTGATCTGGGTGCTCGGGGCTGTCCTGAAGCCTGCGCAGGGTCTCCATTGCATCCAGCACGAAGCCGGTGGCAGCCATGGTGGCAATGTCCTGCTGGCTGGGACGGGAACACAATTGTTCCTCGTTCTGTTGCAAATGGCACAACCGTGACTGCCACTTTTCCAGCACATCATCGAGGTGATGGCGTTCCGCAAAATCCGATGTGCCTTGAATCGTCAGTCGCAGCAGGGTGTTTGGGCGCTTTGCGGGAGAAAACGTTTCTTCCAGGCGGGCATCAAGCATTTCGGCTCCTTTCTCTTCTGCCAGTTCCAGTTCCATTTTGCGCCATCGGTAGTTGCCGACTGTCAGTTTTTCAATCTGAGGTTCCATTCCAGGTCCCGGCAATTTCACCAGCAAAACATTGCCAGGGTCGTTGTCCTTGAATCGGTCTGGCTCCGGGGTACCTGCGTACCAGGTCCGAGCACCAATCTTCATGGTGCCGTGCCAATCACCCAGGGCGAGGTAGTCCAGACGGGCTTTGTCAGCACGGTCGGCGGCGATGGGGTTCACGGCATCCGCCTCTTCCGGCAGCCGTTCTTGAACGGAGCCGTGTGCCAGACCTACTCGCAGAACGTGCGGAGGCGTATCCTCAGCATCCATGTATGCCGTGAGATCGCGTAGCTCATGGCGGCGTTTCAGTGGGGCCGGCAACACACACAGGCGTTTATTGCACAGCATAATGGGTTCTGCCCGCGTTGCCAGGATCACCTGTTCCGGCACGATGTTCAGCTTGAGTAAACGGGGCCAGACAGACTGCGAACCTGCCGCGTCGTGGTTGCCGGGCAACAATATCCAGGGACCACTGTAAGCGGCCAGGGCATTCATGCCTAGACGCAGAGTCTTGTCAGAAACAGAGTTGTCATCGAAAACATCACCTGCGACCAGAACCGCATCAACCTGTTTTCGTTGGGCAAGGGCGGCCAAGGTAGCGACCGTCTCGAAGCGTTGTGCCCGCAGGTGGGCACCAAGGTCACTGCCCGCCCAGGAAAACGGGGTTCCAAGTTGCCAGTCGGCGGTATGTAGGATGCGCAGGGTCATGTCGGAGTACTGATTCTATAGTAACGGAGTCTACCGGCATCGGTGTTTTTTGCAATGCGCAGTGCCGGGTAAGGGGCTTTCGGAGCGGGGGGAAATAATGGGGGTACCGGTTTCTCCCTGGCATCAGTTTCGGTCAGGTTTCCTGCCGCCGACGTGCCGTCGGTGTATCGCTGGCGTGCGGGGTGTGTGTGTGGCGCGGTCTCGTGTCAGGAAATTTATTCGGCAGTGATGATATGGATTTCGTTGGATGATCGCTTTGTTCATCTCCACACCCTGGTTTCTTTGGTAGATTTGTCTGGATTTCCCCGGGTTTCCAACCCTGTCTGACGGTATATCCTTTGGGCTTGTTTTCCGGATTGTTCCATTATGGGTCTGAACCGGGCACAGGAGCCCGGCACAGGGTAGTCGGGAGTGTGGTCCGCGTTCGTCTTCTTTCGCATCGTTGTCAGTGACTACAATCCTGTCAGGAATGCTGTCAGGGAGGTTCTTTTTCGCTGCCTGAGCAAAGTCAGGATCGTTGAAGCGGTCTATTCGGTTCCCGGATTTCCTGTTCCCGTCAATCTGCCTTCCGCTACGTCTTTCCTCTGTTTCTGATAGTCTGCATACATCATCTGAATGACCGTGTCTTTCATTGGCCGATTTTCTTCCATTTTCTTGTAAAAATCAAAGCGGTCGTTCACGTAGTCGATCATCATGTCGTTGAACTGTTCTCTGAAGAAATTCCGTTTGTTCTCTTCGGTATTGTTTCCAGTCATATACTTGGACACCTTGGGGGCTTTGTTGAGTTTCCTGTGCAACCTTGAAAGATCAAGCTGGTCATCTTCTGTGAGATTGGTTCCAAACTTGTTGTTCAGCTGATAGATGATTTCGGATAACAAATCCAACTCGGGTTCAGCCAGCTGGCCAGCACCAAAGGTTCCAGGGTCGACGATGCTGTCTCCCTTGACCAGTTCTGCGATTTTTTCATGTTTCTTCTGGATGCGCAGTGAGTCCAGGTCAATGGCGTAACTGATGTCGAAAGGTTCAGACTCGCGTTTGGGGAGTTTCTTGTTTAGATACTTAAGGAAGACAAAGGACTTTTCCAGGTTGATATCCGTGAAGTCAATGATTTGAGACAGGTAGCCGTACATGCGAATAAAGGATTGAAGCTTGGAGCGGAAATCTTCTCTGGTGTCATCCTTTTCAATCTTGTTGAACTGAGCAACCACCGCATCAAGAATCGGGTGCAGGTTTCCTTCATCCCGGTCTGTGCTGAAAAACACCTGGCAGAAACAATTGACGTCCTCGTCGGTGTAAAGATGAAATCCACGGATATTGCCCAAAGTGTCGTAAAGAAGATTCGGGTCTGTCTCGCTCGAAAGGATGCTTGCCTGGTAGAACCTTTGGAAAGACTCTCTAATATCGTCAGGTTCATTTACGAAGTCCAGAACAAAGGTCTGGGTCTTTCCCGAGGTCGTTCTGTTGAGTCTTGACAGGGTTTGCACACACTGAACCCCACCCAGCTTCTTGTCGACATACATCGACTGGACAAGGGGTTCATCAAATCCTGTTTGAAACTTATCAGCAACGATGAGCAGTCGATACTTTGGATTCTTCAAGCCGAGGGGAACGTTGCCCGTATGCTCCAAGGTTCGATTCAGGCTGTTTTCAGTGTACTTTTCACCATCCAGATCCACTTCACCAGAGAATCCCACCAGTGAACGGTAACTCATCCCTCGTTCCTCCAGTTGTCTGTTGATTTCCTGGAAATACCAGACACAATGTTTGCGGGACCGGGTCGCGATCATTCCTCGTGATTGCCCTTGGATCTCTTTTGAACCCTTGTTGATCCAATGGTCCAAGATGATGTTTACTTTGTTGCGGATGGTCAGTTTGTGTGAATCAACATATTTCATGAGTTGTTTCTTCCCTTGGGAGGTGGGGATCTCGAGGTCTCCGTCTTTGGTCTGCTTGAGCTTGAAGTAGCGTTTGTAGGTGGTGTAATTCTGTAGGACATCCAGAGTAAATCCTTCATGGATGGACTGTTCCATGGAGTAGATGTGGAAGGGGATAAACTGGCCTTCATCAGTCCTGGTGCCAAACAACTCCAGTGTCTTTTCTTTGGGAGTCCCGGTGAAGCCAAAGAAGGAAATATGGTCTTGTTTTCCGCGGCTTTGAATTTCTTGTCTCAGCATTTCTTCGTAATCGAATTCTCCATCGTCCTTGTCGGTCTTTGAAAGGGTTTTTTTTAACTCTTTCGACAGCTCCCCTGACTGGCTGGAGTGAACCTCGTCGATAATGACCCCGAAGGTTCGGTTGCCCAGTGATGTGATGGTCTCTGAGATGAAGGGGAATTTCTGGATGGTCGTGATGACAATGTCTTTACCCTGTTCCAGGAACTCCCTGAGTTCCTTTGAACCTTTCTCAACGCCGCTCACCACACCGTTGACCTTCTCAAGTGATCGGATCGTGTTCCTTAACTGATCATCCAGGACCGTTCTATCCGTCACTACAATGATCGTGTCGAACATCCTCCTGGTGTCACCCCTGGATCGATAAAGGGAGGTCAGGGTGTGTGACAACCAGCCTATGGAGTATGACTTGCCTGACCCCGTGGTGTGTTGGACCAGATAATTCTTTCCCACTCCATCTTTTTTCAATTGGCGCCGAAACTTGCGGATCAGGTTGAGTTGATGATAACGGGGGAAGATCAGGACCTCGGAGTTCCTGGTGTCGATCTTCTGGGTCTTTCCATTGAAGAAATAACTCTTTTCCTGCGAGAGGTGGGCAAAGTTTTCCAGAATATCGAGGATGGAGTCTCGGCTCAGGATGTCTTCCCACAGATACTTTGTTCTGTACCCGCTCTTGACCGGAGGGTTTTCAAGGTCTCGGTTGTAGGGAAGGAAAAATGTTTTCGCAGCTGACAATCGTGTGGTCATTGAGACCTTGTCGTTATCCACACAGAAATGAACCGCGCATCTCTTGAAGCGGAGCAGGGGTTCTTTTGGATCTCTGTTGTTTCTGTATTGATTTTCCGAGTGACGAATGTTTTGACCGGTTAACTGGTTTTTCAATTCCATCGTGACCAAAGGCAGACCATTCAGGAAAAGCACCATGTCAATCGAGTTCTCGTTTTGTTCCGAGTAGTGAAGCTGGCGGACAACGGTGAATTTGTTGGATTGATAGAGTTTTTGGTGCTTAGGATTCAGGTCGCTTTTTGGCTGGAAGTAACAAAGGGCTAGATATTCACCGCGATCCACGACCTTATTTCGGAGCACATCGATGATTCCTCGTTTGGCAATCTCGGCTGAAATGCGGGACAGGACTTTGTTCCCGGTATCCAGACCGTAGATTGTGTTGAGTCGATTCCAACTGTCTAGTTGAGTGGCCTTTATGAACTCGATCAGATCCTCGTGAATTAGACAGAGAGAACGGTCATAGTCGGAGAAATGACGAGGTCCATAACCAATCGAACGCAGGTGCTTCTCAATATGGTCTTCAAACTTCCTCTCGTTGGGTTTCAAGTCGCTCATGGCAGTTCCTCAGTGACGCGAATCTTGCCGGTTACGACATCGGAGATGAGGGATTGACGGTATTCTTTGAGGAGATTGATTTTTTCGTTAGACTTATCAGTCAATTTATGGATTTTGACTGACTGTTCATCCAAATATTCAGAAATCACAAGTTGTTCGTTACTCGGTGGAATGAATGAGACTTCTGACATAAACCCGTCTAGGTCTAAATTTTGAATCCCAGAAGTCTGTTTAATGTTTCGTAAGGTTTGCCCTTGGACGTAACCCGAAAACAAAATATAAACCAGATATCGTGGAACAACTAACTCCAAGTTTGGTCGACATAGATTAGTAAAGTTAGAGTTGATTGTTGGGTACTGTGGTTCTTTGTCCATCATTACAACACGACCAACCGGTGTCTTTTCTCCACCACCAGATTTTTCAAGAATTAAGTCGTTTTTTTGAACTAGTTTCCACGAGTCATTTTTTAGTTTTAGTGATCTGATGGTCGGAATGTCTTTCGAGATAGTCAGATTGGGAAAGTCGAATTCTGTTACACGAATAACTCTTACTAAATTTTCGACTTGTCCTTCCGCCGGATCATCCCCCCAAGAACCACCAAAATATTCGGAGAACAGTCGTTTATTGGAAACATGTTTCCAATGACTCGGGATTTCACCAATCCATTCAATGCCACTATGTTCCATCTCAACATTCGAATCGAGACCTTTGGTAACACACTGGTTGATCAACGCGGTTCGTTGTTCTTTGAGAAGCTCGACTTTTCGTTGGGTTTTCTCAATCAAAGAGTCGATCTGTTCGGTCTTCTTGTCGAGGTAACGGGAGATGAGTTTTTGTTCAGGGGATGGGGGTAGTGGAATAGTCGTATTCATTATTCCACTTACAGACGATCTTGGAAGCTTTACTCCTTCTGAGATACTGTTTACCGAGTCAATGAATAAACTTGATGACAGAAGGTTATATTGGAATTTTGGGAATATAGAATGAGGTCTCACAACGATCATTTCTCCCATAGATAATCCTGAAAACCCGCAAAAAACCACTTTGGAAAGATACACCCCAAGTTTGTTAAACAATGTGTCGTATTGCAGAAATTCTACGCCTTCAGTGCCGTGGTTGGAATAGAAATTAGTTACCTTCCCACTGAATGATTCAACATTTTCGGGAGATATTTTAATTTCTCCGTCTGAAGGGGGACGTTTTGTGGTTATAAGTGCAGAAACAATTTTTAATCTCTTCAATCCCCAATGACTCGGGATTTCACCTATCCACTCAATTCCACTTTCCTTGTATGCAGAGTACCTATTCACCCGGCACCTCCAAAGACAACTGCCTGATCTCATCATCAAGCGACTTCAAATCCTGAGTGATGTCCTCAAGTTTTCTCAGGGGAGTGAATTTGTAAAAGTACTTCGTGAAATTGATTTCATATCCAACCTTATCCCTGGAACGATTCATCCATGAGTCCGGAAGGTGTGGCTGGACCTCTCTCTCAAAGTATTCATCCACGGATTCCGTAAGGGGGATCCTTTCGTGGTCTCTTTTTGAAGTGTCTGGTTTTGGATTACCCTTCCTGTCAGTCTTGACGTCTCCATTTTCGAAAAGAGGCTGTTCAATGACCACTTTTGTGTAGCCAAAGAATTCGTTGGAGTAGATTTTACAGAACTCTCCCTCTTCAAAGGACGTATAGATGTCATACAAATCTTCTGATTGTTGTTTCGTCACTTTCTTTCTCTTACTGCCAAGAGATTTCCGCATCTGTTTGAAAAAACTGGAACCGTCAATCAACTGAACTTTAGCTCTACGTTCAGGAGATTTTTTATTGGTCACAATCCAAAAATAAGTCGTAATGCCCGAGTTGAAGAATAGTTGATCAGGAAGATATACAATGGTTTCCAACCAGTCGTTCTCGATGATCCACCTGCGGATTTCGGATTCACCACTCCCGGCATCACCCGTAAACAGGGGAGAGCCATTGAAGACGATCCCGATACGGGACCCTTCCGGACTCATCTTGTGCATCAGGTGTTGGAGAAAAAGGAGGGAACCGTCTGAGATCCGAGGAGTCCCAACGAAGAATCGACCATTCGGATCTTTACTCTCTTCCTTTACAAAATTCTTTTCGGACTTCCAACTGACCCCAAATGGGGGGTTGGTAATCATGTAGTCAAATGTCCGACCCTGGAGCCGATCGTCTGAAATGGATGAACATGGACCATGAATATTTTCGGGGTTTTCATCCATCATCAGGAGATCGGATTTGCAGATGGAATAGGTCACGTCATTCAGTTCCTGACCGTGGAGAATAATCTTCAGGTCTGGGTTGATGTTCTCGTGAACCCACTTCTTGCCGATGGTCAACATGCCGCCAGTCCCACAACAGGGGTCAAAGACTGTCCGGATCAATCCCTCGCCTTGCAGGTCTGGTTTGTCGCCTCCAAACAGAAAGGAGACCAACAGTTTTACCACATCACGGGGTGTGAAGTGGTCGCCACTTTCCTCGTTGGACATTTCCGAGAACCTGCGAAGGAGTTCCTCGCAGACTAATCCCATTTCGTGGTTGTCAATGACAGATGGGTGAAGATTGATCTCCGTGAACTTGTCAATGAGAAGATACAGGCGTTTGTGTTTGTGAAGTTTTTCAACCAGTGGTTCGAGTGAGAAATTTTCGATGATGTCCCGCACGTTTTTTGAGTAACCCTGAACATAGTTGTCGAAGTTCATAAAGACGTTGGTGGGGTCACTCTTAATCCGGGATAGGTCGAACTTTGATGTATTGAAGAAGGAAAGACCAACCTGTCTCAGGATCACTGGAGAGGGATCAGAGAGTTGATCTTTGAATTTGTCGTAAAGTTCATACACCTCATCCTTCCTGGGCTCGAGGACACAATCCAGACGCCTCATGACCACGAACGGAAGAATGACTCGACCGTATTCACTGGGTTTGAAGAGACCACGAAGGACGTCATCCGCTGACGACCAGATCAAGGATGACAGGCTGCTTGCACTGTTCAAAAGATTGATTTCCCGACAAAAAGATTGAAAAGAACCGGATATTCCTGAATTATCAACGACGGCTAGAGGGTGTCCATGAAACGAAAATCATTCCACAGTGACGGATTTCGCCAGGTTGCGGGGTTTGTCGACGTCGGTGCCTTTCTGCAATGCGCAGTGGTAGGCAAGGAGTTGCAGGGGCAGGGAGAAAATGATGGGTGCCACCGAGTTTTCCGGAGCATCCACTCCGATGAGGTGGATGTTTTTTTCGTTGGCGAACCTGACTCCGCGGGCGGCGAAAACCAGGAGCTGTCCGCCGCGGGCGCTGACCTCTTCAAGATTTGTTTTGAGTTTGTTCAGCAGGTGGTCATTGGGGGCGACGGCAATAATAGGCATATCGGTATCCACCAATGCCAATGGCCCGTGTTTCAGTTCTCCGGCAGCATATGCTTCTGCGTGCAGATAAGAAATTTCCTTGAGTTTCAGCGCTCCTTCCATGGCAATCGGGTAATGCAGTCCGCGCCCGAGAAACAGCGCATGATTTTTTCTGGATATTTGTTCGGCAGCTATGGCGATCTGAGGCTCCAGTTTCAAGGCGTTTCCCAGACGTGCGGGAAGGTTGCGCAACTGCTGGATGAGTAGCTGAATGGCTTTTTCCTGGTGGGGATTTCTTTTGATCAGCAGAATCACGATCAGCATCAAGGCGACCAGCTGCGTGGTAAACGCTTTCGTGGATGCGACCCCGATTTCCGGTCCGGCGTGCGTCAACAGCACAAAATCCGCACTTCTTGCCAAGGTGCTGTGCGCGACGTTGCACAGTCCCAGTGTGGACAGGTAATTTTCGCTTTTCGCTTTTTCCAAGGCAGCCAGGGTGTCGGCCGTCTCTCCGGACTGGGAAATCGCAATGAACAGGGAATCACTGTGCCGTGCCTGTTTTCGATAACGGAACTCGCTTGCTATTTCCGCTTGACATGGCACTCCGGCAAGCTCCTCGCACCAGTATTTCGCCACCAGTGCGGCGTGAAAACTGGTGCCGCACGCCACGATATGCAGTCCGCGGGTCTGATCCAGAATCGGTTTCGCGTTGTATCCCAGGATTTCGTCAGGTACGGTGTTGTCGTGCAGCCTTCCTTCCAGGGTGTCTGAAACCGCACCGGGCTGCTCGTGGATTTCCTTGTGCATGAAATGTCGGAAGTTCCCGAGCTCGGAAAAATTCGTGTGCGGGTCAATCCGTTCCTCGTCCTGAGCCACACGGCGCAGTTGCTCGTCGTATACCTCCACCTGGTCGCAATCGCAGACGACCAGTTTGCGGTTTTCTAAAATCAGGAATCGCTTCGTGATGCCTGCCAGAGCCTGCACATCGGAAGCCAGGTAATTCGCCTGTTCTCCCAGTCCGACCACCAGCGGGCTGCCGTTGCGTGCACCCACCAGCTTCCGGGGCTCGCGTTCATCGAGGACTGCCAGTGCCCACGAGCCTGCCAGGTCTTGCGCCGCTTCCTGAACAGCCGACAACAGGTCTCTTCCCTGTTCGAGATAGAAACTGATCTGATGCGCAATCACTTCGGTGTCGGTGTCCGAGGAAAAAACAAAACCCAGTTTCTCCTGCTGCTCTTTCAGTTCCAGGTAGTTTTCGATAATGCCGTTATGGACAACCGCAACGCGCCCACGTGACACTTGTGGGTGGGCGTTGTATTCCGCCGGTACTCCGTGGGTGGCCCAGCGTGTGTGAGCCACGCCAATGTGGCCGGAAACCGGTTCTTTCAGCAGCAATTTTTCCAGTTCATTGACACGTCCGGCACAACGTCGTATGTGGATGGCGTTGTTCTGCAATGTTGCGATGCCGCTGGAGTCATAGCCTCGGTATTCCAGCCGGTGCAGGCCCTCCAAAAGGACCGGGCAGACATCGTTTTTTGCGACCGCCGCGACTATCCCACACATTTTCTGACTCTGTTAATCCTTGGTTTTCGCTGAAACAGGGCGGGGGCGTTTCCAGCTGCGTACCGTGTGCTGTTTGCTGCGCGAGATCGTCAGTTGTTCTTTTTCAACGTTGTGAGTGATGACGGAGCCTGCCCCGATCGTGGCACTTTTTCCGATGTGAACGGGGGCAATAATCTGGGTGTTCGAACCGACAAACACATCATCTTCTATGACCGTTTGATGTTTGCTTTTGCCGTCGTAATTGCAGGTGATGGTTCCTGCTCCGATGTTGACTTCCTTTCCCACCGTGCTGTCGCCGATATAACTCAAGTGCCCGACTTTGCTGCTCCCGCCAATCCTGCTGTTCTTTATTTCCACAAAGTTTCCGACTTTCGCCGCTTCCCCCAGCACCGTTTCGGGCCGGATACGTGCATAAGGACCCAGGACACAGCCTTTGCCGCATTGCAGTGCATCAAGGTGGGAAAAGGCCTTGACTTGTGTGCCATCTTCCAGGGTCACATCCTTCAGGTAGCAGTAGGGGCCAATTTCCACGTCGTTCCCGAGCTTCACCTCGCCGACGAAAATTACGCCGACATCGACGCAGACATTTTCTCCTGCTTCCACATTCCCGCGAATGTAGAGATTATTGGAGTCTCGCAGACGCACCCCGGACTTGCGCAAAGCGGCGGCACGATCCTGGTAAATCCAGTGCTCCACGTGTTCCAGTTCTGCCAAAGTATTGACACCGCGTGCTTCCTCGGCATTTTCAATCTGGCAGGATGCTACCCGGTGTCCGCTCGCAACAGCAATGCCGATGCAATCTGTCAGGTAGTACTCCGACTGGCGATTGTCATTTCGGACTCGTCGAATCAGTTGTTGCAGTTCGCCGGCCCGTGCTGCCACCACTCCGACGTTGACTTCCAAAATGGCTTTCTCTGCCGTGCTGGCATCGGCTTCTTCCACGATGCGCAATACCCGCCCGTCATCATCGCGCAACACTCTGCCGTAACCGTGCGGGTTTTCGAGAACAGAGGTCAGAAACACCAGTTCGGCATCGGCAAGCCTGCCCAGTACCGTGGCACAACACGCCGCGGTCAACAGCGGCATATCGGCATAGAGAACCAGTACCGGAAGATCGGGTTCAAGTTTTGGCAATACACAGGCGACGGCATGCGCTGTGCCGTGCCTTTCCTCCTGGCTGTGCCAGTGAATGGGAATCTTTTGAGGCCAGCTGGCGGTGTCGTTTTCAACTGCCGTGCGGAGCTGATCGGCGTGGTGGCCGAGGACCAGATGCAAGGCATCCGGTGCCAGTTGTGTGATGGTGTCAAGCGTATACGCGAGCATGGGTTTTCCGGCCAGGTCCAGCAAAGGTTTGGGCCTGCTGGTAGCGGTTCGTTTGCCCTCGCCGGCGGCCAGCAAAATGACGGCTTTTCTCGTTTTATGCATTTTGGCTGGGGCAGCTGGCGGGCGGTCCGGTCCTTTTGTTCTGGCCACGTGTTGCTGCCTGGCTGTGCCAGTGAATGGGAATCTTTTGAGGCCAGCTGGCGGTGTCGTTTTCAACTGCCGTGCGGAGCTGATCGGCGTGGTGGCCGAGGACCAGATGCAAGGCATCCGGTGCCAGTTGTGTGATGGTGTCAAGCGTATACGCGAGCATGGGTTTTCCGGCCAGGTCCAGCAAAGGTTTGGGCCTGCTGGTAGCGGTTCGTTTGCCCTCGCCGGCGGCCAGCAAAATGACGGCTTTTCTCGTTTTATGCATTTTGGCTGGGGCAGCTGGCGGGCGGTCCGGTCCTTTTGTTCTGGCCGCGTGTTGCTGCCTGGCTGTGCCAGTGAATGGGAATCTTTTGAGGCCAGCTGGCGGTGTCGTTTTCAACTGCCGTGCGCGGAGCTGATCGGCGTGGTGGCCGAGGACCAGATGCAAGGCATCCGGTGCCAGTTGTGTGATGGTGTCAAGCGTATACGCGAGCATGGGTTTTCCGGCCAGGTCCAGCAAAGGTTTGGGCCTGCTGGTAGCGGTTCGTTTGCCCTCGCCGGCGGCCAGCAAAATGACGGCTTTTCTCGTTTTATGCATTTTGGCTGGGGCAGCTGGCGGGCGGTCCGGTCCTTTTGTTCTGGCCACGTGTTGCTGCCTGGCTGTGCCAGTGAATGGGAATCTTTTGAGGCCAGCTGGCGGTGTCGTTTTCAACTGCCGTGCGGAGCTGATCGGCGTGGTGGCCGAGGACCAGATGCAAGGTATCCGGTGCCAGTTGTGTGATGGTGTCAAGCGTATACGCGAGCATGGGTTTTCCGGCCAGGTCCAGCAAAGGTTTGGGCCTGCTGGTAGCGGTTCGTTTGCCCTCGCCGGCGGCCAGCAAAATGACGGCTTTTCTCGTTTTATGCATTTTGGCTGGGGCAGCTGGCGGGCGGTCCGGTCCTTTTGTTCTGGCCGCGTGTTGCTGCCTGGCTGTGCCAGTGAATGGGAATCTTTTGAGGCCAGCTGGCGGTGTCGTTTTCAACTGCCGTGCGCGGAGCTGATCGGCGTGGTGGCCGAGGACCAGATGCAAGGCATCCGGTGCCAGTTGTGTGACGGTGTCAAGCGTATACGCGAGCATGGGTTTTCCGGCCAGGTCCAGCAAAGGTTTGGGCCTGCTGGTAGCGGTTCGTTTGCCCTCGCCGGCGGCCAGCAAAATGACGGCTTTTCTCGTTTTATGCATTTTGGCTGGGGCAGCTGGCGGGCGGTCCGGTCCTTTTGTTCTGGCCGCGTGTTGCTGCCTGGCTGTGCCAGTGAATGGGAATCTTTTGAGGCCAGCTGGCGGTGTCGTTTTCAACTGCCGTGCGCGGAGCTGATCGGCGTGGTGGCCGAGGACCAGATGCAAGGTATCCGGTGCCAGTTGTGTGATGGTGTCAAGCGTATACGCGAGCATGGGTTTTCCGGCCAGGTCCAGCAAAGGTTTGGGCCTGCTGGTAGCGGTTCGTTTGCCCTCGCCGGCGGCCAGCAAAATGACGGCTTTTCTCGTTTTATGCATTTTGGCTGGGGCAGCTGGCGGGCGGTCCGGTCCTTTTGTTCTGGCCGCGTGTTGCCTGGCGTGCCAGTGAATGGGAATCTTTTGAGGCCAGCTGGCGGTGTCGTTTTCAACTGCCGTGCGAGGAGCTGATCGGCGTGGTGGCCGAGGACCAGATGCAAGGCATCCGGTGCCAGTTGTGTGACGGTGTCAAGCGTATACGCGAGCATGGGTTTTCCGGCCAGGTCCAGCAAAGGTTTGGGCCTGCTGGTAGCGGTTCGTTTGCCCTCGCCGGCGGCCAGCAAAATGACGGCTTTTCTCGTTTTATGCATTTTGGCTGGGGCAGCTGGCGGGCGGTCCGGTCCTTTTGTTCTGGCCGCGTGTTGCTGCCTGGCTGTGCCAGTGAATGGGAATCTTTTGAGGCCAGCTGGCGGTGTCGTTTTCAACTGCCGTGCGCGGAGCTGATCGGCGTGGTGGCCGAGGACCAGATGCAAGGCATCCGGTGCCAGTTGTGTGACGGTGTCAAGCGTATACGCGAGCATGGGTTTTCCGGCCAGGTCCAGCACCTGCTGGTGCCGGTTCGTTTGCCCTCGCCGGCGGCCAGCAAAATGACGGCTTTTCTCGTTTTATGCATTTTGGCTGGGGCAGCTGGCGGGCGGTCTGGTCCTTTTGTTCTGGCCGCGTGTTGCTGCCTGGCTGTGCCAGTGAATGGGAATCTTTTGAGGCCAGCTGGCGGTGTCGTTTTCAACTGCCGTGCGCGGAGCTGATCGGCGTGGTGGCCGAGGACCAGATACAAGGCATCCGGTGCCAGTTGTGTGACGGTGTCAAGCGTATACGCGAGCATGGGTTTTCCGGCCAGGTCCAGCAAAGGTTTGGCCTGCTGGTAGCGGTTCGTTTGCCCTCGCCGGCGGCCAGCAAAATGACGGCTTTTCTCGTTTTATGCATTTTGGCTGGGGCAGCTGGCGGGCGGTCCGGTCCTTTTGTTCTGGCCGCGTGTTGCTGCCTGGCTGTGCCAGTGAATGGGAATCTTTTGAGGCCAGCTGGCGGTGTCGTTTTCAACTGCCGTGCGCGGAGCTGATCGGCGTGGTGGCCGAGGACCAGATGCAAGGCATCCGGTGCCAGTTGTGTGACGGTGTCAAGCGTATACGCGAGCATGGGTTTTCCGGCCAGGTCCAGCAAAGGTTTGGGCCTGCTGGTGCCGGTTCGTTTGCCCTCGCCGGCGGCCAGCAAAATGACGGCTTTTCTCGTTTTATGCATTTTGGCTGGGGCAGCTGGCGGGCGGTCCGGTCCTTTTGTTCTGGCCGCGTGTTGCTGCCTGGCTGTGCCAGTGAATGGGAATCTTTTGAGGCCAGCTGGCGGTGTCGTTTTCAACTGCCGTGCGCGGAGCTGATCGGCGTGGTGGCCGAGGACCAGATACAAGGCATCCGGTGCCAGTTGTGTGACGGTGTCAAGCGTATACGCGAGCATGGGTTTTCCGGCCAGGTCCAGCAAAGGTTTGGCCTGCTGGTAGCGGTTCGTTTGCCCTCGCCGGCGGCCAGCAAAATGACGGCTTTTCTCGTTTTATGCATTTTGGCTGGGGCAGCTGGCGGGCGGTCTGGTCCTTTTGTTCTGGCCGCGTGTTGCTGCCTGGCTGTGCCAGTGAATGGGAATCTTTTGAGGCCAGCTGGCGGTGTCGTTTTCAACTGCCGTGCGCGGAGCTGATCGGCGTGGTGGCCGAGGACCAGATGCAAGGCATCCGGTGCCAGTTGTGTGATGGTGTCAAGCGTATACGCGAGCATGGGTTTTCCGGCCAGGTCCAGCAAAGGTTTGGGCCTGCTGGTAGCGGTTCGTTTGCCCTCGCCGGTTCGGCCCTCGCCGTTTTATGCGGCCAGCAAAATGACGGCTTTTCTCGTTTTATGCATTTTGGCTGGGGCAGCTGGCGGGCGGCCCTCGCCGGCGGCCAGCCGGTCCTTTTGTTGGCTGGCCGCGTGTTGTTCTGCCTGGCTGTGTTCCTGCCTGGCTGTGTTCCTGAGTCGGTGCAGTCATATTGCAAATCATAAAAAGCGCAACGTGTCTTCGCAGATATGGACAAGCGTTTTGGTCGGGCTCATGAAGTGCGACACGAAGGGGACTTCAACCACTGCCGGATCGCCGGTCCTGCGCGCTTCGTTGCTGACCAGAAAATCAACCCCAGAAACCTGCTTCATGGTGGCAATCACTTCTTTCACAGTATAGCTTTTGCCGCTGCCAAGACATTCGTATTCTCGCCTGGAAGGAGGCTGTTCAACCGCCTGGGTCACCGCGTCTGCGACATCCGACACGTGGATGTAATCGCGCACACAGGTGCCGTCTTTGGTGTCGTAGTCGCTGCCGTAAATGGCGACCTGTGGTTCTTCTCCGCGAACGGCCATGGCTACTTTGCGCAACAGGTGCGTGGGTTCATTGAAATTCCTGAAGCCGTTGGAGCCGCTGACGTTGAAAAAACGCAATATCGTCTGTGCCGGGCACAATTCTCTGATGATTTCTTCAGCCGCGACTTTTGATTTTGCATAAGGTGAAACTGGGGCGAAGGCTCCACCGGTGGACGCAAACACGAATTTCTCGAACTCAAGTTCGTGAATCACATTCATGGTTCCGAATGTATTGCTCAAATAATAGTTGCTTGGCTTTGCCATGGATTCCTCGACGGACACCAGCGCGGCACAGTGGACCACGCTGTCGTATCTTCGAGTCTGGGACTCGGATGCGGGGAGTGTCTGCCGGATGTCCCAAGGGAAAAAGCGCTTGGTGTACGCCTGGATGTCGTTTCCGGAATCTTCCAGGTCTGTCGCGACTACGGTGTGGCCGTTTTTGTTCAGCGCTTGGACAACGTGCGAACCAATGTAGCCTCGCGCGCCAGTGACCAGAACCTTCAAAATCTTTCTCCGGCAAGTGATGGCATCGGCGTCCCCCCCCTCTTCCTGCCACGGGGTTCGGCGGTCGGAGGAAGACCCGGGAGCTCGCTTCGGAATCTCGCTCCCAAGCTCAACATTTTTTTCGTTCCTGTGGCTGGTCGCATGAATTGGAGAGCGCGCTGATGGCCCCGCGCAACAAATTGACTTCGCGATTGCTTAAATGCACCCGCTGGAAAATCTGGCGAAATTTTCGCATCACGGTTACGGGCGCGCGCCCATTGAAAAAAAGCTTTTCTCCAAGAGAGGTCTCGAGATGGGAATACAATAGTTCCACTGCCTGTCCGCTTGCTGGTTCGTCCATCTCGTGCTTTGCCGCTTTCTCGTGAAAAATACGCTTGCCGCTGGCCAGGTGCCACTCATAGGCGATCACCTGCGCTGCGGAAGCCAAATTCAATGAGCCGAACTGTGTGTGGCACGGAATATGCAACTGGTATTGACACAAATCCATTTCACGATTGCTGAGCCCGGCACTTTCCCGACCAAAGACGACGGCAAAATTATGTCCGGGGTGCTCAGTGGCAATAGTGTGCATGGCTTCGCGTGGCACCAGGCATTGCCACCAGGCATGCCGGAGCCGGGCACTGGCGCCGAGCACCACTTGGTGATCCCGGAGTGCCTCTGCCAGGGTGGCAACGACTTTTGCCTGGTCCAGAATTTCATCCGCCCCGGCTGCCATCGCCGTTGCTTCCGGAGATGGGAAATGTTTCGGCCTGACCAGAGTCAGGTGTCCGATGCCCATGGTTTTCATGGCCCTGGCGACCCCTCCGATATTTCCCGGGTGAGTGGGTTCGACTAAAACAAAAGTTGGAGCACCTGAAAGGGGTAGGTTGTTTCGGGGGCCAGGCATCATGGGCTGGGTGGCTGGTGCGCGTATTCAGAAGTAGTGGTGGCGTAGTGTTTGCCGCATTCGTGTACGGTTTCAACCAGTGCGGCCACGCTTTCCAACTCGGCTTGCGGGGTAATACCATGACCGAGGTTGAAAACGTGGCCGGGGCCGGCTCCGTAGGATGCCAGAACTGCCCGGGCTTCACTACGCACTGCGTCTGGCGGAGCCTGCATGACCTGCGGATCCAGGTTGCCTTGCAGTGCCACCTGGCCACGCGTCCAGCGGCGTGCGCGCCCCAGGTCTACAGTCCAGTCCACCCCCAGCGCGTCGCTGCCGCTGTCGGCGAGGTGTTCGAGCCAGGCACCGCCGCCTTTGGTGAACAAAATGACTGGAATGCGTTCTCCGTCGTGGTGGCGAATGAGTTTTTCCATGACTCGCTTTGATGTGGCCAGCGAAAAGCGCAAAAACTTGCTTTCCGTCAGCAGTCCGCCCCAACTGTCAAAAATCATTGCGACGCGGGCACCAGATTCTATTTGTGCATTCAAAGAGGAAGCAATGCCTTCACTCAGCATGTCCAACAGCGTGTCCAGCAGGTCCGGCCGTTCAATCATCATGCGCCTGGCGTATGGAAAATTTTGTTTTGCAGAACCGTCAATCATGTATGCGGCCAGTGTCCAGGGGCTCCCGGCAAACCCGATGAGTGGCAATTTCCCCTCCAGCTCCGTGCATACGGAACGGATTGCCGCGCACAGGTAGTCGAGGTCTTCTCTGGCGTTTGCGACGCGCAATTTTTTCAAATCCTTCTCGCAGCGTATCGGTTCTGGAAAAAATGGGCCGCTTCCTTCTTTGAAATTCAGTTCAAGCCCCATGGCTTCCGCCACGACCAGGATGTCGGAGAAAATAATCGCGGCATCCAGAGGGAACCTTCGCAATGGTTGAAGTGTGGCTTCGCACGCGAACTCGGGAGTTTTACAAAGTCGCAAAAAAGATCCCGCCTGCTTTCGCAATTTGCGGTACTCGGGGAGGTAGCGCCCCGCCTGGCGCATAATCCAGATCGGAACAGTCGGGCAGGGTTCTCTGAACAGAGCGCGAATCAAGAGATCGTTGCGCGCACTCTTCGCCTGGGGACCGGTTGGGGACAAATTCTAGATTTGGTCTGACGACATCAGGCGCTGATAAAGTCCAGGATTCCCGTTGCCGCCTCGCGACCGTCGTAAACAGCAGTGACCACCAGGTCTGCGCCACGAACCATGTCACCACCGGCAAACACTTTCGGATTTGCGGTTTGAAGTTTCATGGGTGTTGCCAAGTCTGCCACGACTCGACCGTTGGCATGGGTGCGAACTCCGGATTCTGTCAGCCAGGGTGGGGGACCAGGCCGAAACCCGAATGCCAGAATGACGACATCGGCAGAGATCACTTCTTCGTTGCCGGGGATGATCTTTAATGGCTGGCTGCGACTTGGGGCGGCACCGGGTTCAGCAGTGGTACGGGCAAAGCGAACGACTTTCTTGTCTCCGTCGTCGACAATGGCAATGGGCTGGAGATTGAATAAGAAGCGCACGCCTTCTTCACGCGCGTTTTTTACTTCCCGCCTGGAGCCGGGCATGTCTTTTTCGGCGCGGCGATAGACGCAGGTGACCGATGCCGCTTCCAGGCGCGCGGAAGTACGATTGCAGTCCATGGCGGTATCACCGCCGCCCAGAACCAAGACCTGTTTTCCGCGCAAATCCACGAGTTCATCGAGTGAATATTCAAAGCCCATCTGCTTGCGGATTGAAGTCACTAAAAACGGCAGTGCCTTGCGGACTCCATCCTGACTTTCCCCAGGGAAATTTCCCGGAACCGGCACGTAGGTACCCATGCCGAGGAAAACCGCGTCGTAGTCTTCAAGCAACGCTGGAAACGGAATGTCGCTGCCGATTTTCTTGTCCAAGTGAAACTCGATGCCCATTCCTTCCAAAATTTTGCGGCGGCGCAGGATGACTTTTTTTTCCAGTTTGAATGGCGGGATGCCGAAAGTCAGCAGGCCGCCGATTTCCGGATAAAGATCAAAAACCACGGCTTTTACGCCATTTCTTGCCAGGACATCTGCGCAGGAAAGTCCAGCTGGACCGGCCCCGACAATGGCTACCTGCTTCCCGGTAGAAACAACTTGGGACAGGTCGGGTTTCCAGCCAGCCGCAAAAGCCATATCGGTGATGTACTTTTCCACCGACCCAATGGTCACCGCGCCAAAGCCGTCATTCAGCGTGCAGGCTTCTTCGCAGAGGCGGTCCTGGGGGCAGATTCTGCCGCATATTTCAGGCAGGGAATTGGTTTTGTGGCACAGCTCGGCCGCCTCGATGATCTTGCCTTCCTCGACCAGTTTCAGCCAATCCGGAATGTGATTCTGGACAGGACACTTCCATGAACAATAGGGATTGCCACACTCGATGCAACGTCCTGACTGCTGCTCGGCTTCTGCTGGCTGAAATGGCTTGTAAATCTCATCAAAGTGTTTCAGGCGAATGACAGAAGGCACCTTTTCCGGGCTTTTGCGAGGCAGGTTTACGTACTGTAGAAGGTCTGCCAAGCTCTGATTTGAAATGCCGGTATCGTGCCGGGTTTACACCCTGCGTGGGTTGTAGATGGTGCTTTTTGGGGACTCAGAAATCAGGCGCCTTTTTCTGTTGCGTTTGCGTGAGAGGATCAGTTTGCGCTTGCGGGTCTCCGCAGGTTTTTCGTAACACTCTCTACGTCTGGCTTCCGCCAATATGCCAGCCTTTTCGCAAGAGCGCCTGAATCGGCGCAATGCAATGTCGACTGACTCGTTTTCCCTTAGTCTTATGCTCGGCATTCCCCCCTCGGTTGGTTAGCAATTTTGGTTGATGACAAACCCGCTATTCTATATCCGCTTAGGTCCTGGCGGCAAGTTTGGTGAATCGCGTCTGCGGGAAACATGATCATGTCCGCTTTTTCAGCCCATTGCTTCCCTGTTGGAAGCTGAAGTGTTGCTACCGGCTGCCAGGCTGCCGGAGGACGTGCCGTGGCCGGCGGTGCGCAATGTCGTCTCAGCGGGCGACTCTGTGCACGGGCGAAGTCTGGCGAGTGCCGTGCCGGAGGATGTGCCGCGGACCGGCGGTGCGCAATGTCGTCTCAGCGGGCGACTCTGCCTGCACGGGATTTCCGAAGTCTGGCGAGCTGCCAGGCCGCCGAGGACGTGTCGTGGACCGGCGGTGCGCAATGTCATCTCAGCGGGCGACTCTGCCTGCACGGGATTTCCGAGGACGTGTCTGGTGCGCTGCCAGGTTGCCGGAGGAGTCTGGCGAGTGCCGCGGGACCGGCGGTGCGCAATGTCATCTCAGCGGGCGACTCTGCCTGCACGGGATTTCCGAAGTCTGGCGAGCTGCCAGGCTGCCGGAGGATGTGCCGCGGACCGGCGTGTGCGCAATGTCATCTCAGCGGGCGACTCTGCCTGCACGGGATTTTCGAAGTCTGGCGAGCTGCCAGGCCGCCGAGGACGTGTCATGGGCCGGCGGTGCGCAATGTCGTCTCAGTGAGCGGCTCTGCCTGCACGGGATTTCCGAAGTCTGGCGAGCTGCCAGGTTGCCGGAGGATGTGCCGCGGACCGGCGGTGCGCAATGTCGTCTCAGCGGGCGACTCTGCCTGCACGGGATTTCCGAAGTCTGGCGAGTTGAGGTTGCCGGAGGTGTGCCGCGGACCGGCGGTGCGCAATGTCATCTGCGGGCGACTCTGCCTGCACGGGATTTCCGATGTCGGCGGTGCGCAATGTCGTCTCAGTCATCTCAGCGGGCGGCTCCACCTGCAACGGGATTTCCGAAGTCTGGCGAGCTGCCAGGCCGCCGAGGACGTGTCGTGGGCCGGCGGTGCGCAATGTCGTCTCAGCGGGCGGCTCTGCCTGCACGGGATTTCCGAAGTCTGGCGAGCTGCCAGGCCGCCTGTGCCGCGGGCCGGCGGTGCGCAATGTCATCTCAGCGGGCGACTCTGCCTGCACGGGATTTTCGAAGTCTGGCGAGCTGCCAGGCCGCCGAGGACGTGTCGTGGGGCGGCGGTGCGCAATGTCATCTCAGCGGGCGACTCTGCCTCGTGCCGGAGGATGTGCCGCGGACCGGTGGTGCGCAATGTCATCTCAGCGGGCGGCTCCACCTGCAACGGGATTTCCGAAGTCTGGCGAGCTGCCAGGCTGCCGGAGGACGTGCCGCGGGCCGGCGGTGCGCAATGTCATCTCAGCGAGCGGCTCTGCCTGCACGGGATTTCCGAAGTCTGGCGAGCTGCCAGGTTGCCGGAGGATGTGCCGCGGACCGACGGTGCGCAATGTCATCTCAGCGGCGGCTCTGCCTGCACGGGATTTCCGAAGTCTGGCGAGCTGCCAGGTTGCCGGAGGATGTGCCGCGGACCGGCGGTGCGCAATGTCATCTCAGCGGGCGGCTCCACCTGCAACGGGATTTCCGAAGTCTGGCGAGCTGCCAGGCTGCCGGAGGACGTGCCGCGGGCCGGCGGTGCGCAATGTCGTCTCAGCGAGCGGCTCTGCCTGCACGGGATTTCCGAGGTCTGGCGAGCTGCCAGGCCGCCGAGGACGTGCCGCGGACCGACGGTGCGCAATGTCGTCTCAGCGAGCGGCTCTGCCTGCACGGGATTTCCGAAGTCTGGCGAGCTGCCAGGTTGCCGGAGGATGTGCCGCGGACCGGCGGTGCGCAATGTCGTCTCAGCGGGCGGCTCTGCCTGCACGGGATTTCCGAGGTCTGGCGAACTGCCAGGCTGCCGGAGGACGTGCCGCGGGCCGGCGGTGCGCAATGTCATCTCAGCGGGCGACTCTACCTGCACGGGATTTCCGAAGTCTGGCGACACGAGGGCGATACAGACCTGGAAGCAATGGTCGCGGAAAACCCGGCAAGCGGCGGCGGGGGAGGCAGTTCAAGCCATGTTCTGTGATCTTGGCATCGGGATTTGAGTCTCCTCTGGATGCCGCGTTTTCGGCCTGTACGAGCAAGATGATCAGGCACGATTGGTGGCACCGTCTGTCAGTTCGTCAAGGTCGTCGCTACCGTGACAATGGTGCACGGGCAAGCGTGGTTTCGTGTTGTTTGCCGCACCCGGCTACACGAGGAACGTGCAGCATGCGGGTTTGGCACCAGTTCGGTGTTTTATCTGACTACTCCGCTCAGAAACACTTTCAAGCGGAGCCTCACAACTTTCTGGCGTTCGACTGTCAGCATGATGTCGTTACTGCGTTCGCCGGCAGCAACGCGTACCATGAACATGGCCTCATCCAGGTCCCTCGGAACCAATAGTTTCAGCCTGGCTTGCCCGGCACCGTGGTTTTCCAGGAACTTTGCCGAGGTTCCTGATGTCGGGCCGCCAATCAGGCTCCAGGTCAATCCGACGCGCGGCAGCAGGGTGTTCAGCGACACTACCAGGTCTTGGCTATGGGATGAAATGGTTTTGTTCAGGGGGGTGCTGTGGGCAAAAAGTGGGGCAGCGTCACTATTCTGCAGGCGTACAAATACCTGGTCTGTTTTGCCGCGGCCTTCCTCGCCGGCCACTTTGATTAAAAAACCAGTGCCGTCGATTTCCTCGCCAGAAAGCCTCGAATAGCGGACCAAGACTTCAGATGTCCCTGAAACCGTGTCTGAACTTTCCTCGCTGCTACCGTTCATAAAGTGCGCTACTGTGTAATCGCTGTAGGGATTTACAATCGTCCACACCCAGCTTTGCGGAGAGCCACCCTGGGCGACTGCGCGCAGAGTCACAGCCCGCGATTCTGGAGCGACATGCACGGTGACCTTGTCAGTTTCTAAAACTCCGTTGCCGGAAATTTCGCTGATCACCGGTGGCGCATCCACTTGGCGAACGATAACCCGTGTTTCAGCAGTGGCTCCCAGTGGGTCCCGGGTCGATACTGTGAATCCCCCCGTTGATTTTGATCCTTCCGGACGAGTGAACTGCACTTGGACGCTGGCGCCCGTGGCTCTTGTCGTAATCTGGTTGTTGACCAAGAAGTTGAGCGTACTTTCTTCGGGCGTGCCCGCAATTCGCTGTGCAGACCACTCCAGCACATCCAGATCCTCCGGAACCTGGACACCGGCAAGCAGTTCAAGGGATGCCCGACTGTCCTGTGTTGGGATGTCCAGATACCGTTCCCTCCCTCCCGATATGGTCGGAGGTTCACTCGGTGTTACCAAAACCGTGATTTTGGCAGTTCCGTAGTTTCCCGTAACCCATACAAAAAATTGGTCATTTTCTCGAATTTCTTCCTTGGGCTGATACACCATGGTGGTCAGGGTGCCCGTTCCGGTGCTTGTGCAGGCGTTTTCATCCACGCCTGACAAAAAACAGATACGTCCTCTCTGCGGACCGGAATTCGGCGGAACCCACCATTCCAGGAAGTCCCTCCTGTCAGCCCGGGCACGCAAAGTCAAGGTCTTGCTCGATCTGTCGCCAGAAACCATACGCAGTATCGCTTCACCGTCAGACAGAATCAGGGGTGGTGAGTCTGCCGCAGGTTGCGTGGTAAATGAATATTCTGTCATCGTTTTTCCCTCGTCGTTAGAGGTAGTGATGGCCACCCTGTGGCGGGAATTACTTTGCAAACCTGGAAATTTTATTGTGATCTGGGGCAACTGATTGTCCAGGACTGAGGGGGTGCCCAAGGCAACTTTCCATTCTGCTATCGGCGTGAGATTGCCTTCCTGAAAAATCTGCAGGAAGTGTTCCAGGTTTGCATTTGTGCCGTTGGCTGCACCTTGGTTATAGCTGTCGTTTTTAGGAGCTGCCAGGGTGACATGCGTCTCCGTTACCCCTTCCCAAATCTGGATTTCAAGGGCTCTTGGCAAGTTCGGCAGACGAAAATGACCGGTTGCCGGATGACTCACCACTCCCATCACTTTTGTGCGAACGGAATAGCTGACTGTGCTGCCGTTTTGGTATTCTGTTTGGATCCAAGCCAGGTGTTCATCGCGAATTTCAAAGCTTGTGGCAGTAACGTTTCGTACCAATCCTGAGATTTCCAGTTCGTGAAAGTCCACCAAAGATTCTGAACTTTGCCACTCCAATTTCAGCTTGGTGGAAAATTCCCACCTGGACACCAGCCCCTTTGGCGAAGCCGGGATCCTGGTCAGCCCGGTCAGTACGGGAAGCGTCCGGGCACTGCCAAAATGCCAGGACTCTGCGCTCCAGCCGGAATATGTCGCGGCTTCTTCGCACTTGCTGTCTGGCTTCGTCGGGCATTGCAGCTGTTTCAGAGTGCGTGGGAAGCTTTCCCGAATGTCTCCAGTGCTTATGTCACCGATATTGGTGCCCGCGAAATCGTGTGCCAAAACCGTTCCGGCAACCTTGCCTGCCGAATAGCTGTAGCTGATGGACCACAGGTTGTATCCCGCAAAGCCACCTACCCAACGGTTTCCTTGTATGAATCCGGATGCGTAGCTGCCTGTGACTGTGGAGTTTGAAAAGTTCACGCCCACGAAACCACCCACCCGTTCATTTCCTGAAACCCTGCCGGTTGCGTAACTGTTGGCAATTTGTCCGTTGTTCACACCGACAAAGCCACCCAGATTGTGACTTCCTGAGACTGGGCCAGTCGCGTAGCTGTGGGTGATGAGGCCAAAGTTATTGCCTGTATGACCTCCCATGAAGCTGTTGAACGAAGCAGCCACAGGGCCTGGTCTGGGGTTCCCACGAACAGCTCCGGTCGCGTAGCTGTAGCTGATGTGGCCAAAATTAGCCCCCACGAGCCCCCCGGCGTCGCCATTTCCTGTGACCGACCCCGTGGCATAGCTGCGGGTAATGGTCCCCTGACGGTTTCTACCCACCAGACCGCCAATCTGTCGCGACAAACTGACCACCTTGCCAGTCGCGTAGCAACCAAGAATGTGCCCGCCAAGGTTGTCGCCTGCAAAGCCACCTACCCGGGAGGCATTGCCGCTTACCTGACCGGACGAAGAACTGTTTTTGATGGTGTTGACGTTCTGCCCGACAAAGCCGCCCAGCATGAAGGCAGAGGCCTTCTCAGTCCGCACCACCACGTGGCTGTGGCTGTTACTGATGATGCCTTCGTTCTTCCCCACCAGGCCGCCTGCCTGTTTGTCGCCACTGACAACCCCCATTGCAGTGCTGTTCACGATGATTCCCTCGCGATTGTGTCCCACCAGGGAACCAACCAAGGATCTGCCGGCGACTTCTGAGTTCACCAGGATTATCTGTTGTAGTGAGCTTCCTTTTTCGATGCTGGAAAACAGGCCTACCCTGTCATCTTCACTGAAATCGATGAACAGGTTTCTGATCCGGTAGCCCTGCCCATCAAAGGAACCAAAGAAAGGCTCAATGGGGGTAAAGCCTTTCCCGTCATTCCAGTTGTGGGTCAGGGTTGCGTCAATGTGGTTTGTCAGTTTGTAATGAGCCCGGAGGCTTGAGCGCATTTCCTGTAACTGGCAGAGTGTGGCGACTTGGTAAGGATCGTTTTTACTGCCACTGCCTTGCCAGGTTATTCGTTCGGAGAAGGAAGCACTGCCGTGCTGCGGAGCAACCGGCTCGTAGTTCCGGTGACATCCATCCTGTGCGTGAAGGCCGCTCACCAGGCCAGAGCAGAAAAACAACAGCGCGGCTTGACGCCGCACTGTTGCTACCCACTTGTAGAAGTTTTCTTTATTATTATTATTCATGTTCCTACTCTTGTGGTAAAAACACTACGCTCAAAGCGTAATGACGTTAGGCATACTGCATTCACATGCACGCACTTAACGTTGCCAGTATCATGACTCCAAGGAAAGTCTGTCAATAGCTCCTTTGTGGTATTCATGGGGTTCTGCCGTGCTGGGAAGAAACTTGCTGGAATTGCCACAAAAACGTCTAAATTCATTTCCTGTCACTACCTCCGGCAACCCAACTCGGAGCGCGCTGGCTGCGTGCTAAAATTGCTGCCATGGGGCCTCCCTGCAGTTCAGCATCGCTCAGTCTAGGAAAGCGGGTTCAGCTGCGTTTCTTGTGTCACGACTTTTCCCGCAAATAGTTTTCCCTGCGGGCAGTTTCTGAGTAGCTGGTACGGTCTTGCTTGAAGCACTGAATGATCAGCAGAAACGGGCGGTCACGGTTTCGCCTTCCCGCTCGGCTATGGTTTTTGCCGGTGCCGGCAGTGGCAAAACGCATGTGCTGGCACACCGCATTGCCTGGTTGTGTGAAAGCGAAAAATTCTCGCCGGGAGATTTGTTGGCGCTGACGTTCACGAACAAGGCCGCCCGCGAAATGCGCGCCCGGGTTGAGCACACCCTGGGGCGTAGCGTTCAGGATCTCTGGATTGGCACTTTTCATGGAATTTGTCATCGCCTGCTCAGGCGGCATCGGGAGGCCGTGGGTCTGGCAAATCATTTTCTGATTCTGGATGCCTCAGACCAGCAACAGTTTCTGCGTCGGACCATGGCAGGGTTGAGTGTGGATACGCAGCGCGATTACGTCAGGAAAGTGCAACATTTCATTAACGGTTGCAAAGAACAGGGGTGGCGGGCGAAGTCAGTGCCGCAGGAATATCTAAAGCGTAGTCAGGAATATTTGCGCATATATGTGGCCTACGAAAAAGGTTGTCGGCAGTCCAATCTCGTGGATTTTGCAGAACTGCTCTTGCGCAGTTATGAAATGTTCGCAGATTGCGAAGAGGTTTTACGCCGTTACCGCTCGCGTTTTCGTTGCCTGCTGGTCGACGAGTTTCAAGATACGAATCAGATGCAATACAAGTGGTTGTGCAGGCTTGCAGGCGAAGAGATCCCCTTGTTTGTAGTGGGGGACGACGATCAATCGATCTATGGCTGGCGAGGGGCCGATGCCGAAATTTTCAACAAATTTCGCCGCCACTTCCAAGACGTGTGTGTGCTGAAGCTGGAGCAGAACTATCGTTCTACGAAAACCATTCTGGGTGTGGCGAATCACTTGATTGAAAACAACCTGCGCCGGAATGAGAAAAAACTTTGGACCGACGGAGATAAAGGAGAACCGGTGGCGGTTTTTACTGCCCGTGACGAAGGAGAAGAAGCGGCTTTCGTGGTTTCGAAAGCCCAGGAATGGGTGGATTCAGGGCGAAAGTACTGCGAAGCCGCGGTATTGTATCGCTCCAATGCTCAATCTCGGGTGTTTGAATCGGAACTGCTCAAGCAAAGGATTCCGTATCGCGTTTATGGCGGGTTTCGATTTTTTGAGCGTTCCGTCATCAAGGATGCCCTTGCTTACTTGAGCTTGCTGTGCAACTTCGCTGGTGATCACTTTTTTGTCAGAATCATCAACACCCCGGCGCGTGGGATCGGGCCGCGCAAACTCAGTGATTTGCGTGCGGTTGCTGAAGAACGCGCCTGCAGTTATTGGGAGGCGCTGGAATTTTTAACGACGCAACCCAGCGAATCGAAATACAAGTCGCTCGGCAGCTTCCGTCGTCTGCTTATGGATTTGCGTGAGTCTATTCGAGAGCGACCGCTTGTCGAACAGGTCAAACTGGTGATTGAGAACAGTGGCCTGCTGGCACATCATCGTGCTGATGCGTCCGAAGCGGGGAGGTCGAATGTGGAGTATTTGCAGGAATTGGTCAATGCCGCACAGCAGGCACAGGCCGAGGGTGATGTCTCTGAGGAAAACATGACTCCACTGGAGAGTTTTTTGGCGCAGGCGACTTTGGAGTCCGGCATCGCTCAGGATGCAGAATATGAAGATTGTTTGAGTCTAATGACTTTGCATTCCGCCAAAGGTCTGGAGTTTCCTCTGGTGTTTCTGGTTGGAATGGAGGAAGACCTGTTCCCGCACAAGCGCTCGCTTGGGGACCCCGGCGGCCTCGAAGAAGAGCGTCGTCTTTGCTACGTGGGAGTGACCCGGGCGAAGGAGCGTTTGTTTATGAGTTTCTGTGAAGAGCGCTATGTTTTTGGAACCAGGACTAAAAATCATCGTTCACGCTTCATTGCGGAAATCCCTGGTGAATCCATAAGCGATCTTTGCCCCGAGCGCCGATATGCTCGGGTACCGGTTGTTGACAGCGGCAGATTTGAATCTGGTGAAACTTTTCATGTCGAGTTGCCCCCGCAGGCTGGCATGATGGTCCGCCATGCCCGTCTGGGAGATGGAAAGGTCACCGATTTTTCGGGCCGGGGCGAGAGTTTACGTGCTCTGGTGCGTTTTCAGGGTGGTTCGAGCAAATGGGTGTTGTGGAACTACTCCGGCCTGGAAATGCTTGACCATGGGTCTGATTGAGTCAGGAATACCGTGAAAAGAAGAAAATTTTTAGCGACGTTGGGGGGTGGAACTTTGTTGGGGACTACGGTTGCCCGGCCACTGCACGCGGCATCAAAAAACGGTCGATCCCAGTCATGGAACTGGCGCATGGTGACCACTTGGCCAAAAAACTTTCCCGTGCTGGGTACCGGGGCAGAAGAACTGGCCAGACAGATCACGAGCATGTCAGGTGGTCGCCTGCGCGTGAAAGTCTACGCGGCTCGCGAATTGGTGCCTGCTTTTGGTGTATTTGACGCGGTCTCCGACGGTGTTGCACAGATGGGCCACGGCTCGGCGTATTACTGGAAAGGGAAAAACCCCGCTTTCCAGTTTTTTTCGACTGTCCCTTTCGGGATGAATGCCTTGGAAGCCAATTCCTGGCTACAGGAAGGCGGCGGTCTCGAATTGTGGAGGGAGGCTTACCGACCCTACGGTTTAATCCCTCTGGTGGCGGGTAATACCTCCATGCAGATGGCGGGCTGGTTTAATCGCAAAATTGAATCCCTCGCGGATTTCAAAGGCCTCAAAATGCGCATACCGGGCTTGGGCGGAGAAGTGTTGCGACGCTTGGGAGGCACACCGGTGAATTTACCGGGTGGCGAATTGCTGACAGCGATGCAAACCGGCGTCATAGACGCCACAGAGTGGATCAATCCACACAGCGACCTGGCTTTTGGTTTGTATAAAGTTGCGAAATACTATTACTACCCAGGCTGGCACGAACCGGGCACCGTGCTGGAGTGCATGGTGAATGCCGAGGCGTTTGCAAAACTTCCGGAAGACCTTCAGGCGATTGTGGAAAACGCCGCTTCGGCTGCATGCCTGAGAATGCTCAGCGAAAATGCCGCCCGTAATCGGGGTGCCCTGCAGTCCCTGGTGCAAAGGTACAAAGTGCAGTTGCTGCGTTTGCCGGACCCGGTATTGGCGCAGCTCGGAAAAGTTTCTCTTGCCGTTGTCGGCACGCTTGCCAAAGAAAATGATTTCGCCGGGCGTATTTATGATTCCTACCGGGAATTTCATCAAAGTGTGCTGGCATGGCATGAAATTTCGGAGCGTGCTTACTATGAAATGGAGGCTGGACTGGCGGAAAAGCTCCCCTGAAGAGGGCTTGTGGAGAAACGCTTCTAAAAAAGGATCCCAGGCAGCCATGTTGCCAGTCCAGGCCAGGTGGCAAGCATGCCGATCATCGCCAGCTGCAATGCCACAAATGGAATGCTTCCCCGGTACAAGTCCTCGGTTCTGACGCTTGGTGGTGCCACGCCCCGTAAATAAAACAAGGCAAACCCGAAAGGCGGTGTCAAAAAAGAAGTCTGCAAATTCACTGCCATGAGGACGCCCAGCCATATCGGGTCGGCGCCCATCGAGATTAGTGTGGGTGCCACGATTGGAACCACGACCAATGTGATTTCAATGAAATCCAAAACAAAGCCCAGAACAAACATCAACAGCATGACGAAAGCCAGTGCCGAAAAGTATCCTCCCGGAAGATTGGACAAATAGTCGCTGATGACTTCATCGCCGCCGAAGCCGCGAAATACCAGGGAGAAAAAAGTAGCCCCGATCAAGATCATGAATACCATGCAGCTGGTCCGTGTGGCTTCGATGACAATTGCTTTCAGCAGTTCACGGGACAGTCGCCGTTGCAGCCAAGCCAGCAACAGAACGCCGGTGGCGCCGATTGACGCCGCTTCGGTAGGAGTTGCGACACCGAAAAATATGGAGCCCAGGACCAGGAGGATCAGCCCCACAGGTGCGAACAAGGTTTTGAGAATTTCGGCTAAAGAGGGATGTTTCTGCTCGTCTGAATTCCTGGTTGCGCTTGACGGGAAAGCCTCCGGGTTCAGATGTGTGTAAAAAAACAGGTACACCAGATACAGGATCACCAGGCCCAATCCAGGGATGAGGGCACCGGCAAACAGGTCTGTAATGGAAACGGATTCAGGAGAAAAAACCCCCTGTTCCAGTTGGGATTTCTGATAGGCGGAAGAAATAGCGTCGCCGAGCAAAATCAAAGCGATCGAAGGTGGGATGATCTGCCCCAGCGTTCCAGACGCGCACACTATCCCCGAAGCCAGGCTCGGCTTGTATCCCTGTTTCAGCATGACTGGCAGGGATAGCAGCCCCATGGTGACCACCGTGGCGCCGACGATACCGCTGCTGGCTGCCAGCAGCGCCCCGATCAGCACCACTGCAAACCCGAGGTTCCCCCTGTGGCCTGCGAACAGGGCGCTGGTTTTGGTTAAAAGGTTCTCGGCGATACGGCTTTTTTGTAATGTGACCCCCATGATGATGAACAAAGGGATCGCCAGCAAAGTCGTGTTGGTGATGATGCCGTAAACCCGGCCATTGATTGCCGACATGATGGCAGCGTCAAAGTCTCCGCTGAGGATTCCGAAAAAAGCAAAAAGCAGAGAAGCGCCGGCCAAGGTAAATGCGACCGGAAAGCCTAGTAGAAGCAGCAGGATGATGCCCGCGAACAGGGCGAGGGCAATCAACGGTTTTTAAGCAGTATGCCGGCGTTGCCTATGAATGTGGCCAGGCTTTGCAACAGCAGCAGGGCAGCCATGACCGGCAGCAGGGATTTTAATAAAAAAACCAGAGGAAGACCTCCAGCCTCGGGCGAACTTTCCAAAACACTCCAGGACCGTGCCACGTAGTTGAAACTTAAAACCAGTGTGGTGATGCAAAACGGCATCAGCAGGACCAGCAGGCCAAAACAATTGACCAGGGCTTTGTGTCGTGGGCGCATTTTTCGATAAAAAATGTCCACCCTGACATGGCGGTCTTCCTTCATCACGCCCGCCATGCACAAAGCCAGTATGGTGGCGTGCAGGTAGATGGCCACTTCCTGCAAATCGATGCGGCCGTAGTCAAAAGCGTAGCGCAATACGGCGACCGCGAAAGTCAGGAAGGTCAGAGGCAGAATGAGCCAGGCGGCGAAGCTTTCAGTTCGACTGGTGAAAGCCTCCAGACCACTGCGAATCTTATTCAAGCTGTGCATCTTCGTCCCGCTGTCTGCTTCGCATTTGCGATTGGATTTTCGGGTGCTCTGGTGACGACAAAAGCCGGGCGGGGAAGCTTTCTGGCGACTGAGCAATGCCTCCTGTCGTCCTGTCTATTTGCCCGATGTGCTTCCGTCATGTCTCCCGGCACGTGATTGCACTTTCGCGGGTTTTTTGGCGGCAGTCGGGAAACTCGGAAAAGTCACAGGAAAGATGAGCCGGGCGGGGAAGCTTTCCGGCGACTGAGCGATTCCTCCTGTCGTCCTGTCTATTTGCCCGATGTGCTTCCGTCATGTCTCCCGGCACGTGATTGCACTTTCGCGGGTTTTTTGGCGGCAGTCAGGAAACTCGGAAAAGTCACAGGAAAGATGAGCCGCGCGGGGAAGTTTTCTGGCGACTGAGCGATGTTTCCAGTTCGGTGTGTCCTGTCTATTTACCCGATGTGCTTCCGTCATGTCCCCCGCCTCGTGATTGCACTTTCGCGGGTTTTTTGGCGGCAGTCAGGAAACTCGGAAAAGTCACAGGAAAGGTGAGCCGCGCGGGGAAGTTTTCCGACGACTGCGCGATGCCTCCTGTCGTCCTGTCTATTTACCCGATGTGCTTCCGTCATGTCCCCCGCCTCGTGATTGCACTTTCGCGGGTTTTTTGGCGGCAGTCAGGAAACTCGGAAAAGTCACAGGAAAGGTGAGCCAAGCGGGGAAGTTTTCTGGCGACTGAGCGATGTTTCCAGTTCGGTGTGTCTTGTCTATTTGCCCGATGTGCTTCCGTCATGTCCCTCGCCTCGTGATTGCACTTTCGCGGGTTCCGGAACAGCTGCGGCACAGTTTCTGTGAAATCGCAAAATATTTTTGAAGTAATCGGGATTTTTTATTTGTGTCAACTGCCCCGACAGGGGGAACAATTTGCTTTTTAGGCGCGAGATCCAGAAGCGCAGAGCGGCGCGGCGCAATGCGTCCCGCCAGACACATTCTTCTCCAGCATCGAGCGTGCGTCTGGCACAGTAGCTTTGCATCATGGCATGGAGCCGCTGTTTTTCCAGTTCGCCACGGGCGTTGAAACACCAGGCATTGATAGTGACCGCAAGGTCATAAATCAGCGCGTCATCACCGGCAAAATAGAAATCCAGTATGCCGGTCAGCATGCGACCGGAAAACAGCACATTGTCTGGGAACAGGTCCGCGTGAATGGTTCCTTGCGGCAACATGCCCAAAGATAATGTTTGCTGATGGAGCAGTTCACTGAGCAACAGTGTGCTGTCTTCGGGTGGTAACAAAGGCAGGAGCCGGTTCCCGTTTTTTATGCACCAGGCGAGCCCGCGAACGTTTTCGCGCCGATCCATAAAACTTTTCATGGCCATGTGCATCGCTGCGAGCGCGTCACCCACCAGGCGGCAGTGTGAGACGGTCGGGGTGCTGGCAGTACAGCCGGCGAGGTGCGCCACCAGAACCGCAGGCTTTCCGCGTAACTCTTGCAGGTAGTAGCCGTCCACATTGGCAACCGGGTTCGGTGCCGGCAAACCTGCACGCGCGACATGCGCCATGAGCGCCAGGTAGTAGGGCAGTTCGCGGTGTGCCAACCACTCGAACAGGGTCAGCACGTACCGCCCGTTGCTGGTATCCACGTAGTAGTTGGTGTTCACCACACCCTCGCTGATGCCTCGCAGGCTGACCAGCTTCCCAACGGCGTAACGGTCGAGGTATTTCTCAACCTGAGTTTCAGTGAGGTGGGTGTATACAGACACAAGCAATCCTGTGAGCGTAATATATCAAAGTAATGGCAACTCCGGCACCCGGATTTTGTGCGACCTGTGAGCAACATGCACAGGTTTGCTGCGAAGCCAGCGGTTGCCGTGTCCAAATTTTTCTTCATGAGGCTGAGGAATGGTTCTGAAGGGCTGACCTTCGTTCCTCGGTAAAGGGTCAGCCAGATCTCGGACGACCCGCAGGACTGAGTCATCAATGGCCGCCAAGCGCGGGGAACTTCGATAAAAGCATAACCCTCGACGTAACAAGTGCTGAATTCTATGCCTTGTCCGATGAAAAGAAGGTTGCTCACACATTGTCAATCGTCCAGCAGCAGCTGCCCGAAAGGCACCTGCTTTCGCCAGCAGAGTCGCTGAATGCGTTGACTGTTGGTGCCCTGCATGCCGACAAATCCGTTGACTATTCCTTGGGAGATCGTGTGGATCTGTTGCCGAACAACGCACTGTTCAGCCCTGTTTCGCGCTTTGGTTATGGCTTCCGGCGTTCGGTTAAACCTGAGATTTTGTTTCCGGGTGGCCTCCAGCTATACAAGAAACCATCTACGGACGGCGCGCTTCGTTTTGAACTTTCTCCTTACAACAGAGCGCCCGGACAGAAAGTTGCCCAAGACAGTGGGAATGAAGGGGAACTTGAAAATTCAGGCTACACCTGCGGTACCAGCAATGCCGCGGCGCTGGCGACGCACAATGCCGCCAGGATTTATGAGGTGTTGACACAATTGTCGACAGAAGACGGCGAGAAAATTAAGGATGATCTGATGGCAGTGTTCATAAAAACCCTGCTGGTCCATGGTGCACAGCAGGGCACTCAAGCTCAGGGTGCTCTCGCTACACTGAAAACCTCAAAGAACGGGCGCCGATTCAAGGAGGTCATCGCGCGGTATATCGGCTATGGTTCGGTAAATGCCGAACGTGTTCTGGCTTGTACCGAACAGCGCGGCACGGTCTTGGGGGGTGGTGAAATTGGAGATGCGAAGATTCATGAATATGATTTTCCGCTGCCACCAGGTTTGTCTGAAAGCCAAGAATGGCGCCGCATGGTGGTCACGCTGGCGTGGTTTTCCCCGATCAATCCGGGCCATCGTAATTTACGGGAGGCCAGGCTTGCCTGTGTTCCCACCGAAAAGTGGGGGCAAACGCCTTTGAAGCTGAAGAGAATGTCTTCAGACTTCAATCAGGTGAGGCGTGGTACAGTGCAACACGAGATTCTGGAGGGAAAGAGTGAAGTGTCTCGCTATGAGAAAAACGGCAATATCAGTTTGCAGATCACATGCAACGCCGACGCAACCGAAAACTTGAGCGTCGGCATTCCCTATGGTCTGGCTGTCACGCTCGAAGTGGCAGAGAGTGTGAAAATCCCTGTTTATCAGCAAATCCGTGCTGGAATCCGTGCTGGAATCCGTGCTGGAATCCGTGCCTGATGAACTGTTGGGGTTGTTGCGAGACAACCGTAGATGTGTTGTCCGCTGACTTTTCCGATTTGTCGGACGCAGTCCCTTGGTCTTGTTGTGTGCTGGCTTCTGGATGACCGGACTTGGTCTGAACCGTGCGCAGACAAGTGCATTCCATTGCTGTTTGCGACCTTGGGGCGCGAGATGAAAAGATTTCGGGATGATGATTGATGTCGGCGCGACCGTGACGGGCAGGAGTTTGCCGAACGCATAGTGCCAGGAGTTGCATTTGTCGCAACAGGCGGGCGAAACCCTCTTCGACGGCTGCAGTTCGGCACGAATTATGATTTTGTTTTTGTCGACGAAGAGGGGGTTGCAGCGTACACCCCCAAAATCACTTTTCGATTTTCTGAGCAGTTTTCGCCAGTGCAAAGAGGGTTGATGGTCTGTTTCTGAGGTGCTTTTGCCCTGCAATTGTCCGAAGCCATTTGTCGGGGGGGATGTTTGCCAGAGATGGTTTTGTTCCGTGTCGATCCTTCCATTGGCTGTGCCTGTTCGGAAACACCGATGCCTGCTGCTTGGGTGGTGGCCTGTCGTTCAGATTCTTTGGGGTTGACGGGGGGAGAAGGCTTTGGTTTTGGTGCCGGGCGGAGTACTGGTTTGAGTGGCTGCTGCCGACTTGCCACTCAGAACTTTTCGCCAGATTGTCGATTGTGTTCCACTTGTGTTCCTCATAGATCGCGATATGGAGGAGTGTGCTCCCAAGCGGTGCGACAGGTTGCGAAGAGGCTGTCAATTTGAGCGAGCACCGGGGAAAGTCAGGGGGGGCGGAGTGTTTGCTGTCCGGATTCTGTGGTCATGTTGGTGACATCATGATGAAGAAAAATTTTTTACTGGTTGACGGGTCTCACTACCTTTTTCGCGCTTATTTTGCGTTGCCGAGACTGACTGCTCCCGACGGGCATTTGACGGGTGTGATTTACGGAGTCGCTGCGATGTTGAAAAGGCTTTACGAGTCTGGGAAATACGATTATTTTGCAGTGATTTTTGATGCCCCCGGGGGCAATTTCCGACACGAGATTTTTCCACAATATAAAGCCAATCGTCCGCCGACTCCGGAAGATCTGTCACAACAGTTTGCGCCGACGCTGGAACTGGTATCAGCTCTGGGCTATCCCGTGATCCAGGTCCCGGACGTGGAGGCCGACGATGTGATCGCGACTTTGACTCGGCAGGCACAAAATCGGGAAGTGTCGGTGATCATTGCCACCGGGGACAAGGATCTGGCACAGCTGGTTGGTGAGCAGGTCACGATTTATGACTCGATGAAGAATGTGCGCCTGGATGCAGCCGCAATCGAGAAAAAACTGGGTGTGCCACCGAGGCTGGTCGGTGATTTTCTAGGGCTCGCCGGGGATAGCGTCGACAACGTGCCCGGGGTCCCGGGGGTGGGGCCTAAAACAGCGATTGCCTGGTTGAACAAGTTTGGAAACCTGGATGAAATCATGCGGCATGCTGCGCAAATCAAGGGGAAAGTCGGCGAGAAACTGCGGCTGGCAATTGCGGATGGAAGTCTTGTGCTTTCCAGGGAACTGGTCGCTTTGCGTGCCGATGTGAAACTGGAACACGCATATGAAAGTATGCAGGTGAAAGCGGCAAACGAAGAACGTCTGCGCGAACTGTATCAAAGTCACGGTTTCAAGAAATGGTTGTTGGAACTGAATGCTCCTGCCGATCAGAAGATCATGAGTGCTGCTCTCGGATGTGATTACGACACCATATTGACGGAGAGTGAACTGGAAGCATGGATTGCGCGGTTGCGGGAGAATGGTTTTTTTGCCGTGGATACCGAAACCGACAGCCTGGATTACATGAGTGCGCAACTGGTTGGCATGTCGTTTGCCATTGCCCCGGGAAAAGCGGCTTATGTGCCTTGCGGTCATGACTATTCCGGTGCGCCCAAGCAGATTTCGCGCGACAGGCTGTTGGAGCTGATCGGGCCGGTGTTGGAGGATCCCCGAGTCGGCAAGGTCGGTCACAACCTGAAATTCGATTGCAATGTACTGGCTCGCTATGGCATCAGTCTCGTCGGCATTCGCTCGGATACGATGCTGGAGTCTTATGTCTACAACTCGGTGGCGACAAGACATAATCTGGACAGCGTTGCGCACCATTATCTGGGACTGGCAACCACCCGTTTTGAAGACATCGCCGGCACGGGCGCCAGACAAAAAACTTTCAATCAAATTGCTTTGTCGGAAGCGGCGCCATATGCCGCGGAGGATGCCGATTTCAGTTTGCGCCTGCACGAGCACTTCCAGCCGAAATTTGCAAATGAGACGGGTTTGCGAAGCGTGCTGCACGATATTGAAATTCCCCTGCTTTCGGTCATTGCCGATGTCGAGCGCACCGGTGTGTTGGTGGATTGCGCAGCATTGAAAACGCAAAGTGCGGAACTGCATGAGAAACTGTTAGAGACCCGGCGGCTTGCTTACGAAGCGGCTGGCCACGAATTCAATTTGAATTCATCGCAGGCTACTGCGCAGGTGCTGTTCCAGGAAAAGCAACTGCCGGTGATTCGCAAAACTCCCGGTGGCCTTCCTGCCACTTCCGAGGATGTGTTGCAGGAACTGGCGAAAGATCATGTTTTGCCGAATTTGATTCTGGAGCATCGCCTGCTCAGCAAGTTGAAGTCCACCTACACCGACAAACTGCCGCAATTGGTTCATCCCGTAAGCGGCCGGGTACATACGCAATATCATCAGGCGGTGACGGCGACCGGGAGACTGTCTTCTTCCCACCCCAACCTGCAAAACATCCCCGTTCGCACCGAGGTGGGGCGTCGGGTGCGCGAAGCGTTTATTGCGCCGCCTGGATATTGCCTGCTGTCCGCGGATTATTCACAAATAGAGTTGCGCATCATGGCCCATTTGTCCGGCGATGAAAGATTGTGCGCGGCTTTTGCACAAAACGAAGATGTGCACAGGTCCACTGCCGCCGAAATTTTTTCCATCCCTCTTGCGTCAGTGGATACAGAACAAAGACGGATTGCGAAATCCATCAATTTTGGTTTGATTTACGGGATGACCGAGTTTGGTCTGGCCAGACAACTGAGTCTCAGCCGCCGGGAAGCCGCGCATTATCGGGAGCGTTACTTTGCTCGTTATACGGGTGTGCAGGATTACATGGAAGCAACCCTGAAAAGGGCGAAGAGCATGCGCTACGTGGAAACGGTGTTTGGCCGCAGACTGTCTTTGCCGAACGTCAATGCCCGAAATTACCATGCCAGAAGTTATGCGGAGCGCAGCGCGATCAACGCTCCAATGCAAGGCAGTGCTGCCGACATCATCAAAATCGCCATGATCGATTTGCATCGTTGCCTGATTCAAAGCTCCCTGGATGCGAGAATCATCATGCAGGTCCACGATGAACTGGTTCTGGAAGTCGCTTTGGACGCGGTTGAACAGACGGTCGGCAAGTGTCGTGAACTGATGGTTGCGGCTGCCCCTCTGAAAGTGCCCGTACAGGTGTCGATCGGCTGGGGGAAACACTGGAATGTGGCGCATTGATCCTCAAGGAGGATGGTTTCGCGGTTTTGCCGGACCCAGACATTGCCCGATTGCGCGACTGCCGGAGACGGTTTTTCTGACCAGCAACCCGGTGCCAGACGGGGGCTGGTGCTCCGGACCTGCCGAATATTCTCTATGAGGCTTCCTCTGGGGTAAAATTGTCAGGTCTCCCATAAGCTTGCAGCGGGGTCGGGGTCTGTTCAGTGTCGGAGCCTGCGGTTTTATTGATTCACGGGTAGTTTTTATGGAAAAAACCATTTTTTGGCGCCGGATGACTGCCCATCCGATGTTGCAGCCGCTGGTTCGGAAACTGGTGCGCACAGATACGTTTGAAGTCTTGCGCCGGGTAAAGCGCCTGTTCCAGGTTTTACATGGTTCGGCTCGCCGCCAACTGGTGCTCGCGCAACTGGCTTACGTTGTACGTGATGTTGGTGCCACGCTTTCCGTAGGTGGATTCGCGTTGCTGTTGATCCTGCTCAATGCGCCTTCTCTGGCCGTGCAACATCCGCAGCTGGCATTTATCTACCATCTGTTTGATTTTGGTGTTGAAGAAAACTTCTTGCTGGCCGTCAGTGTATTTTTTGTTTTTTTTCTGATCTGCGAGAAAGCGTTTTTTCTTTTTGCGACCTGGTACAGCCAGCGTGCGGTGGAATACCTCACGCGCACATGTGCGGTGGATCTTTATCGCTACTACATCACCCTGGACTATGAAAAACATATCAGTTTGAGCCAGGCCGAAATATTCACACGCAGCATGGACAGCCTGGAAAGTGTTACCAGAACCAACGTTCTTCTCTTGATCACCCTGTTTTCAGCAACGGTCAATATCATTTTGGTGATGGTATTCCTCGGGAGTTACTACCCTTTGGCCACTTTGGCAATGGCGGGCGGAATTTTTTTCACCTACTACGTGGTTTACGGTGCTTTGCGACAGAGGATCATTCGTTACGGGAAGGAAATGCATTTTACCAAGGCTAGGCAGTACAAGTTTCTGCGCGAAGGGGTGTCCGGGTTTCTCGAGGTGTTATTGCGCGGCAAGGCTCAGGAATTTTGTCACGAAATCGACCAGATCATGACCCGCAGAGCTCGGATCAAAGTGAAGCTGGTGATGTTTGCCCAAGCCATCCAGCCCATTATTACCGCTTTTGGGATGCTGTTTGTTTTAGGTGTGATCAGTTATTTCGTGTATTTTGACAACCCGGGGCTTGTCTTTCCAGCTTTGGCACTTTTCGTGGCCGGGGGGATCAGGTTGTTACCGGCCGTACAATCGGTTTACAGCACCATGCAAGGCGTGAGCAGCTCGTCCTATCAGTTCCACTTGGTGATGGGTGACTTGGAAAAGGCACTGGAACAGCGAGAAAGGGATCGGGAACTGGGCCTGAAGGACGGGCAAAAAGTGATTTTGAGAAAAAGCGTGCGGTTTGAAAACGTGAGTTATAGCTACCCGGGTCAGAACCAGTTCGCGGTCCGGAACATCAGTCTGGATATTCCTGCCGGAAAAGTGGTTGCGTTGTGTGGCAGATCAGGGAGTGGGAAAACCACATTGGCGCGTTTGCTCGGTGGTCTGCTGGTCCCTCGAGAAGGGGAAGTGATCATTGACGACCTTGTCCTCAAAACAGATAAACGCTTCTGCCGAAGCTGGCAAACTTCCATCGGCTACATGACGCAAAGTCCCTATTTTATGGACGATACGGTAGCGGCAAACGTCAGTTTTGAATTGAAGCCAGGGGCGATTGACCGTGAAAAAATCTGGGAGGTTTTGCAAGTCGCGCAACTGGATGATTTTGTGAAAGCACTTCCCAATGGCCTGGATGAAATCGTTGGAGAGGAAGCCCAGAAATTCAGTGGTGGACAGATGCAAAGAATTTCCATTGCCAGGGCTCTGTATGCGGACGCGACTTTGTTGTTGTTGGATGAAACCACCAGCTTCCTGGACGCGATTACGGAGAAAAAAATCGTTGATGGCGTATTGTCCATGCGTGGTAAAAAAACGATCGTGGTCATTGCACACCGCCTGGACATCATGCGCCACGCCGACCTGATCTTTCTGATTGATGAAGGTCAGGTGACTGCCCGTGGTTCTTATCAGGAATTGCTGGACAGCAACGAAGTGTTCAGAAAACTTGCCAGGCAGTATGCAGAACAGTCGTAAAAACACGGAAAGTTCTCCGCGAGTTCAGAGTCTCCGAGGTGTGTTCCCCGGACTGTTCGCTGGACTGTCGTGATGCTGGAGGCCGGGTCATCATGGCTTAGAACCCGCCCGATCGATGCTCTTGCCGGGGTTGTCGCCGGGGTTGTCGCCGGGGTTGTCGCTGGGGCTGTTGGCGGGCTGTTCAGTTCGGCTGGCCCGGAGGCTTGAGTGAAGGGTGGTCCTGCTGTGAAAAAAACCTGCGTATCGGTGGATATTGACCTCCTTGTGATTTGCCTGTCTGGCCCCCATATTGCGAGACATGAAAGCAAGCAGTAAACGCTGGTTGCAGGAGCGATCCCGAGACCCTTATGTGAAGTCGGCTCGCGAGCAGGGCTGGCGTTCACGCGCGGCCTTCAAGCTTAGCCAGCTTGATCAGAAACACCATTTGTTCCGCCCCGGCATGCAGGTGATTGATCTCGGTGCTACGCCGGGAGGATGGAGCCAGTATGCCGTTTCCTGCGTTGGTTGTGACGGCACTGTGGTGGCAGTGGATGTGGTGCGGATGGTTCCCATGCCCGGCGTGCATTTCGTGTATGGTGATGGCACTCAGGCGCAAGTGCGAAGCACTGTGCTTGCGTTGCTTGGGGGAAAGAAAGCGGGAATCGTCATGTCTGATATGGCGCCACACTGGTCGGGACATCCGGTCGTGGATATGCCGAAAGCGGTCGCCTTGGCCTGCGCTGCCCTGGATTTTGCCAGGGAGTGTCTGGCTCGGGGCGGAGCCCTGCTGGTAAAATTATTTCAGGGAGAAGGTTGTGACGCTTGTTTGTCGAGGCTGAATGAGGAGTTTTCCGAGTTGCATATCGTGAAGCCTCCGGCTTCGCGAGCGCGGAGCCGGGAAATTTATGTCCTGGCCAAGAAATTTAATCTATAATGTCGTGGCATTCAGTGATCAGGAGGATTTATGACTGATGGGTGATTTGATGAAAAACCTGCTTTTGTGGGCTGTGATTGGTGTTGTGTTGATGACGCTGTTCAGCAACTTTGTTTCGCGTGAAGAAAAACCCAGGTACGTGAACTACTCGCAGTTCGTTGAGGATGTGCGTGCGGGACGCGTAAAAAGCGTCGAAATAGAATCTGATGATCGTACGGTAAACGGGACTTTTACTGATGGTCAAACGTTCCAGACTTTCAATCCGGGCGACAGCGAATTGGTGAACGATCTGCTGAGCAACAAAGTGGAAATCCGGACGGTTCCAGAGAAAAAACCGTCGCTGTTGCTTGACATCTTCATCAGTTGGTTCCCGATGTTGCTCCTGATTGGGCTTTGGGTGTTTTTCATGCGACAAATGCAGGGTTCAGCCGGGGGGCGCGGGGCAGTGACTTTCGCGAAAAGCAAGGCGCGCCTGATAAACGAAGGTCAAATCAAAGTGACTTTCAAGGATGTCGCTGGCGTGGAAGAAGCGAAAGAAGAGGTCGTGGAGCTGGTCGAGTTTTTGCGTGACCCTGCCAAGTTCCAAAATCTTGGTGGCAGAATTCCCAAAGGTGTGTTGATGGTCGGTCAGCCAGGAACCGGTAAAACGCTTTTGGCCAGGGCCATTGCCGGCGAAGCGGAGGTGTCGTTTTTTTCCATTTCCGGTTCGGATTTTGTGGAAATGTTTGTGGGTGTTGGTGCTTCCCGGGTGCGTGACATGTTTTCCCAAGCCAAAAAACACTCGCCATGCATTGTTTTTATCGATGAAATTGACGCGGTGGGCAGGCATCGAGGAACAGGTCTTGGTGGTGGGCACGATGAGCGTGAACAGACACTGAATCAGTTGCTTGTGGAAATGGATGGATTTGAAGGCAATGAAGGAATCATCGTGATCGCCGCAACCAACAGGCCGGATGTTCTTGATCCGGCGTTGTTGCGTCCCGGGCGTTTTGATCGACAGGTAGTGGTGCCGTTGCCTGATGTGCGTGGCAGGGAGCAGATTCTCAAAGTACACATGGCTAAAGTCGTCCTGGATAAAAAAGTGCGCCGGGATATTTTGGCGCGGGGCACGCCAGGCTTCTCCGGCGCTGATTTGGAAAACCTGGTCAATGAAGCGGCTTTGTTTGCGGCACGTGCCGACAAGAAAACCGTGGAAATGGAAGACTTCGAGAAAGCGAAAGACAAAATCATGATGGGTGCTGAACGACGCTCCATGGTGATGAGCGAGGATGAAAAGAAATTGACGGCTTACCACGAATCGGGGCACGCCATTGTTGGTCGCCTGGTGCCGGAGCATGATCCGGTTTACAAAGTGACGATTATTCCGCGTGGCCGCGCTTTGGGTGTGACGATGTTTCTTCCCGAAAGGGATATGCTCAGCCATAGTCGTCGCAAGCTGGAAAGCCAAATTTCCAGCCTGTTTGGTGGACGTGCGGCAGAAGAATTGGTTTTTGGAACGAACGCGGTCACGACCGGCGCTTCCAACGATATTGAAAAGGCGACGGAGATTGCTCACAACATGGTGAAGGTTTGGGGTTTGTCCGAACGACTTGGTCCGCTTGCCTACGGCAAGAAAAATAGTTACCCGTTTCTGGGTCACAGTCTGGCGCGCAACGAGGATGTATATTCACAGGAAACCGCCAAAATAATTGACGAGGAAGTGCGCAGAATCGTCACGGAGAATTGTGAGCGTGCCAAGTCACTGCTTGAGGAAAATATCGATATACTGCATCTGATGGCAGAAGCATTGATGAAATACGAGACCCTGAATGGCAGTCAGCTTGATGAGATCATGGCAGGTCAGCCGCCGAGTATGCCGGAAGGATGGAACGACAGTGAGGATTCGGATGACACGGGCACTCTTTCAGGTTCGGAGCGGGCAGATACGGATACGGATGTCTCCGAGGCTGAGTTGGGCGGGGCAGCCAAGGGGCACTAGTTGTTTGCAGCTTTGCGGCCTGCAGATGCCGATTTGCTTATTTCAGTGTAGCGAATTCCGGGGAAACATTCCGGGTGTTGACCCCATTCGGAACTGACGGTCTGCGCGGCAAAGTCGGCCGCCATCCGATGACCCCGGGTTTTGTCATGAAATTCGGCTGGGCCTTGGGCCGCGCTTTTATTTCCCCACAAAGCGATATGGTTGTGATTGGCAAAGATACCCGCCTGTCCGGCTACATGTTTGAATCAGCCTTGGAAGCCGGTCTTTCGGCGGCAGGGGCATCGGTTCTGTTGCTCGGCCCCTTGCCGACTCCGGGAGTTTCCTTTATCACGAAAAAAGAAAAAGCGGTTTTGGGAATTGTGATCACTGCTTCTCACAATCCTCATGGTGACAATGGCATCAAATTGTTTTTCGGAGACGGGCGCAAGCTTTCACACGAAAGTGAGTCATTGATCACAGAGTGGCTCAACAAACCCATGCAAGTCGTGGCATCTGATTCCCTTGGGCGAGCTTGGCGTGAGGAGCGAGCCTCTGACATGTACGTTGACTATTGTCTGGAGATTGCTGGGAAATTGGATCTCAGCGGCATGAAACTGGTTTTGGACTGTGCGAATGGTTCTGCCTACAGTGTTGCCCCTCGGGTTTATCAACGCCTGGGGTGTGAGCTGACTGTGATCGGTGGGCATCCGGATGGCTTGAATATCAACCGCAAGGTTGGAAGCATGGAACCGCAACAGTTGCAACGTGTCGTGCGCGCCCAAGAGGCGGACATGGGTTTGGCGGTGGATGGGGATGGAGATCGTCTGCTCATGGTGGATGATCATGGAGAACTGGTCGAAGGAGATGAGTTGCTGGCGATTATTGCCTGCCACCGTCAGGCGACCGTTGGCCTCGTCGGCATTGTGGGGACTGAAATGAGCAGTGTGGCATTGGAGCGGGCAATGGTCGAGCGCGGGATTGCCTTCAGGCGGGCTGCCGTTGGTGATCGGAATGTATTGCAGTTAATGGACGAACTGGACTGGGCCCTCGGGGGGGAGAGTTCAGGACACATCATTTGTTTTGATAAAGTGGATACCGGAGATGCCATCGTTGCTTCACTGGAACTGATGAAGGCATTGCGAGACAGAAAGGAAAAACTGAGTGAGGCAAAACAAGTCATGAAAAAATTGCCCCGGGTCCTGGTGAACATCCCTTTGAACGGAGCGTTCGACATCGGTGACGAGGATCTGCAGTCTTTGTTGTTCAAAGCACGGGAGCGTCTCGGGGACACAGGACGCGTGCTGGTGCGCAAATCCGGTACTGAACCGTTGCTCAGGGTGATGGTGGAAGCGGAGCTTCTTGCTGATTGTAATTACTGGTCCAAACGCATCAGTGCCTGCATCAGTAATGCAAGCGAATAAGCGAAACTCGGTTGCACGTGGTGGATCGTTTTCTGGTTATCGCCAACTGGAAGCAGAACGGCGACCGTGTTGCAAATCAGCAGTTGCTGAGTGCCGTGCTTGTGGCGGGACCTTGGCGGGGAATCGAGGTTATAGTCTGCCCACCGCTCGTGTATATTGAACAGGTTGCCACCATTTTGGCAGAAAGTTTCATGATGCTTGGCGGTCAGCAGGCAAGTGACCGGCGGGGAGGTGCTTATACAGGGGAAGTATCCGCCACCATGCTTGCCGAATTTGGTTGCAAGTGGGTGGTGGTAGGTCATTCGGAACGACGTTTGCACTATGGTGAGAACGAAGAACGCATTGCCAGGAAGCTCCAGGCTGTGTGTGACTCCGGGATGATTCCGATCCTGTGTGTCGGGGAAACGCTGGAGCAGCGCGATGCCGGAACAGACCGGGAAACGGTCGATCGGCAGTTGCAGGTTTTACAAAAGCTGTGTGACAGTGAAGGAGAACAGGCGAGTGAAATGGTGGTTGCTTACGAGCCGGTGTGGGCGATCGGGTCTGGGCAGGTTCCTGCGCCAGGTGATATCGAAGGCATGCATGGTTTCATCAAGTCTCGTTTGGAAAAGTTGCTGGGGAAAAGGGGACGGGAAAGCAGGGTGGCGTACGGCGGCAGCGTCAATTGTGCGACTGCGCCTGGCCTGCTGGCTTTGGACCATGTCGACGGCATTCTGGTGGGCGGGGCATCGTTGCATGCGGAAAGCTTTGTCGGGCTATGTTCTCTGGCGGCGGAAGCGGTTGGCGAACGTGGTGTGCAGACATCATAATTTTACATAGGAGTATTTTGTGTTATACGGGGTTTTGCTTGGGTTTGATGCTGTTCTGGCCGTAGTTTTGATCACGCTTATTCTGGTTCAAAGGGGTCGGGGGGCGGAAGTAGGTGCTGCTTTTGGTGCCGGTGCGTCCGCATCTGTTTTCGGCGCGCGCGGAATGGTGTCGTTTTTGACCAAACTGGTGGCGGTGCTTTCCGCAGTGTTTTTACTGAACAGTTTGCTTCTGGCTTACGTGGCCAACCGTGATTTCGTTTCCCAAAGCGTGACCGAGCAGAGTGTTGTCGAGGAAAGAAGCGAGGTCGATCAGAAGATTGACTCCGAATTGGAAGCATTGCATCCGGAAGCGGTACCTGATGCAACTTTGGCTGAGGACGTTCCCGGCTCGGCACCATCGCCGATTCCTAAAATTCCCGATTAGAAGCCGATGTGGTGGAATTTGGTAGACACGCTGTCTTGAGGGGGCAGTGGCGAAAGTCGTGCCGGTTCGAGTCCGGCCATCGGCACCAGTTTAAGCAACGTGATTGACGCGAAGTCGGATGAGTGCTTTCTCGATGCCGTCGCCGATTCCTAAAATTCCCGATTAGAAGCCGATGTGGTGGAATTTGGCAGACACGCTGTCTTGAGGGGGCAGTGGCGAAAGTCGTGCCGGTTCGAGTCCGGCCATCGGCACCAGTTTAAGCAACGCGATTGACGTGAAGTCGGATGAGTGCTTTCTCGATGCCGTCGCCGATTCCTAAAATTCCCGATTAGAAGCCGATGTGGTGGAATTTGGCAGACACGCTGTCTTGAGGGGGCAGTGGCGAAAGTCGTGCCGGTTCGAGTCCGGCCATCGGCACCAGTTTAAGCAACGCGATTGACGCGAAGTCGGATGAGTGCTTTCTCAAATGCCGTCGCCGATTCCTAAAATTCCCGATTAGAAGCCGATGTGGTGGAATTTGGCAGACACGCTGTCTTGAGGGGGCAGTGGCGAAAGTCGTGCCGGTTCGAGTCCGGCCATCGGCACCAGTTTGACCGATTGACGTGAAGTCGGATGAGTGCTTTCTCAAATGCCGTCGCCGATTCCTAAAATTCCCGATTAGAAGCCGATGTGGTGGAATTTGGCAGACACGCTGTCTTGAGGGGGCAGTGGCGAAAGTCGTGCCGGTTCGAGTCCGGCAACGCGATTGACGCGAAGTCGGATGAGTGCTTTCTCGATGCCGTCGCCGATTTCCAAAGTTCCCGATTAGAAGCCGATGTGGTGGAATTTGGTAGACACGTTGTCTTGAGGGGGCAGTGGCGAAAGTCGTGCCGGTTCGAGTCCGGCCATCGGCACCAGTTTAAGCGACGCGATTGACGCGAAGTCGGATGAGTGCTTTCTCGATGCCGTCGCCGATTCCTAAAATTCCCGATTAGAAGCCGATGTGGTGGAATTTGGCAGACACGCTGTCTTGAGGGGGCAGTGGCGAAAGTCGTGCCGGTTCGAGTCCGGCCATCGGCACCAGTTTAAGCAACGCGATTGACGTGAAGTCGGATGAGTGCTTTCTCGATGCCGTCGCCGATTTCCAAAGTTCCCGATTGGAAGCGATGTGGTGGAATTTGGTAGACACGTTGTCTTGAGGGGGCAGTGGCGAAAGTCGTGCCGGTTCGAGTCCGGTCATCGGCACCAGTTTAAGCGACGCGATTGACGCGAAGTCGGATGAGTGCTTTCTCGATGCCGTCGCCGATTCCTAAAATTCCCGATTAGAAGCCGATGTGGTGGAATTTGGCAGACACGCTGTCTTGAGGGGGCAGTGGCGAAAGTCGTGCCGGTTCGAGTCCGGCCATCGGCACCAGTTTAAGCGACGCGATTGACGTGAAGTCGGATGAGTGCTTTCTCAAATGCCGTCGCCGATTCCTAAAATTCCCGATTAGAAGCCGATGTGGTGGAATTTGGCAGACACGCTGTCTTGAGGGGGCAGTGGCGAAAGTCGTGCCGGTTCGAGTCCGGCCATCGGCACCAGTTTAAGCAACGCGATTGACGCGAAGTCGGATGAGTGCTTTCTCGATGCCGTCGCCGATTTCCAAAGTTCCCGATTAGAAGCCGATGTGGTGGAATTTGGCAGACACGCTGTCTTGAGGGGGAAGTGGCGAAAGTCGTGCCGGTTCGAGTCCGGCCATCGGCACCAGTTTAAGCAACGTGATTGACGCGAAGTCGGATGAGTGCTTTCTCAAATGCCGTCGCCGATTCCTAAAATTCCCGATTAGAAGCCGATGTGGTGGAATTTGGCAGACACGCTGTCTTGAGGGGGCAGTGGCGAAAGTCGTGCCGGTTCGAGTCCGGCCATCGGCACCAGTTTAAGCAACGTGATTGACGCGAAGTCGGATGAGTGCTTTCTCAATGCCGTCGCCGATTCCTAAAATTCCCGATTAGAAGCCGATGTGGTGGAATTTGGCAGACACGCTGTCTTGAGGGGGCAGTGGCGAAAGTCGTGCCGGTTCGAGTCCGGCCATCGGCACCAGTTTAAGCGACGCGATTGACGCGAAGTCGGATGAGTGCTTTCTCAAATGCCGTCGCCGATTTCCAAAGTTCCCGATTGGAAGCGATGTGGTGGAATTTGGCAGACACGTTGTCTTGAGGGGGCAGTGGCGAAAGTCGTGCCGGTTCGAGTCCGGCCATCGGCACCAGTTTAAGCAACGTGATTGACGCGAAGTCGGATGAGTGCTTTCTCGATGCCGTCGCCGATTCCTAAAAACTCCCGATTAGAAGCCGATGTGGTGGAATTTGGCAGACACGCTGTCTTGAGGGGGCAGTGGCGAAAGTCGTGCCGGTTCGAGTCCGGCCATCGGCACCAGTTTAAGCAACGTGATTGACGCGAAGTCGGATGAGTGCTTTCTCAAATGCCGTCGCCGATTCCTAAAATTCCCGATTAGAAGCCGATGTGGTGGAATTTGGCAGACACGCTGTCTTGAGGGGGCAGTGGCGAAAGTCGTGCCGGTTCGAGTCCGGCCATCGGCACCAGTTTAAGCAACGTGATTGACGCGAAGTCGGATGAGTGCTTTCTCGATGCCGTCGCCGATTCCTAAAATTCCCGATTAGAAGCCGATGTGGTGGAATTTGGCAGACACGCTGTCTTGAGGGGGCAGTGGCGAAAGTCGTGCCGGTTCGAGGCCGGTCATCGGCACCAGTTTAAGCAAAGCGATTGACGCGAAGTCGGATGAGTGCTTTTTGGCGTTCGTCTGTTGGCAGATTGTCAGCGCCGGGTGCTTCCCTCCAATGCGCCTTTCATGACACTTTGCAGCTCGCCTGCTCGCCTGCTTGCCTGCATGCCTGCTTTCTGGTTTCCCACAATCCAGCGCAGCCGACAATGAGCCAGGGCAGTTGCTTGACGAGGCGATCTGTCGGCTGGTTCGCCCGGGGATTTCTCGTCCGCAGGGGGTGGTTTGTAGCGTTGCGCCGGTTCCAGTTTCCATACCAAAGGAAAGAACGCAGCAGGGTCTGCCTGCAACTGCCGACCAGCCTGCTTTCCCCCACCTTTGGTGAATCAGGGTTTTGTGCCTAGTTGCGGCGGTGCGGTTGGGTTGAGCAAGTCCCGCGGGTACAGCTGCCGGCTGGTGAGCCGTTCGCGTGCTGCCGACAATGAGCCAGGGCGGTTGCTTGACGAGGCGATCTGTCGGCTGGTTCGCCCGGGGATTTCTCGTCCGCAGGGGGTGGTTTGTAGCGTTGCGCCGGTTCCAGTTTCCATACCAAAGGAAAGAACGCAGCAGGGTCTGCCTGCAACTGCCGACCAGCCTGCTTTCCCCCACCTTTGGTGAATCAGGGTTTTGCGCCTAGTTGCGGCGGTGCGGTTGGGTTGAGCAAGTCCCGCGGGTACAGCTGCCGGCTGGTGAGCCGTTCGCGTGCTGCCGACAATGAGCCAGGGCGGTTGCTTGACGAGGCGATCTGTCAGCTGGTTCGCCCGGGGATTTCTCGTCCGCAGGGGGTGGTTTGTAGCGTTGCGCCGGTTCCAGTTTCCATACCAAAGGAAAGAACGCAGCAGGGTCTGCCTGCAACTGCCGACCAGCCTGCTTTCCCCCACCTTTGGTGAATCAGGGTTTTGTGCCTGGTTGCGGCGGCGCGGTTGGGTTGAGCAAGTCCCGCGGGTACAGCTGCCGGCTGGTGAGCCGTTCGCGTGCTGCCTTTCGGCACGTCGTCAGGTGTCTTTGGTGAATGAAGGTCGCGTGCTCTTGGGATCATTCACGAGCAATACCAGGTTGCTGGCTGGTTTTTGTGTCATTTGTTTTTTTACCGGCAAGGGTTCCAGCAGGGAAGTCATGAGCTGAAAAAACGGGCATTTCTAAATGGGAAAAAGCGGACAGGATCAGCCTGGGCGTGAGGGTGGACGTGTTGCGTACTGAACGCGGGTTGTTTATCCTCCCTCCAACGCAAGCCATGCTGTTTCTTGGGTGTTCCTTGTGTACTTTTCGGTACATGGCAAAAGAACTCCCCCAATCGGCATGAGTGCGTAAAAAACATTTTCTCTATTTGAAACAACAAGGACAGGTGATATGCATGATTTTCTAGATTTGTCAATTTGGGAATACTCGCTGATTATTTTTGCTGTAGTGCTGGTTTCCAAACTGTTCAGCAAGAAAACAAGAACTGTTGATGTGCTGTGGTTCATTGTGGCGGGGGCCGTGCTCACGAACCTCGACCTGTTGCCGGAGCATAATGAATTTCTGGAAACCATCGGTGAATGGGGAATTGTGTTCATCATGTTTGCTCTTGGTCTCGAGGAGGATCTGGGGCGTTTTTCGCAGGGACTGAAGCGTTGCATGGGCATCGCTTTGATCGGTGCGGCATTTCCGTTTCTGGCTGGTTACTCAACGGCCAGCATATTTGGCTACGACCATGGTTCCGCTATGCTGTGGGGGCTGACAATGACTGCAACTGCGGTCAGTCTGACGATGATGAGCCTGCGCGGCGACTTTATGCATCGGTCCACGGCAGCGACGGGGATTATGACGGCCGCCGTAGTTGACGACGTATTGTCCCTGATTGGCGTTGCGATTCTTATTCCGATCATTTTGGTAAGTGCCGCCGACGACGGTGCCGGTGCGATAAGTTTTACGGAAATTCTGTGGATCTGTTTCAAGGTCATCATCTTTTTTGCCATTACTTTGTTTATGGGGCTGGTCGCCTTTCCTGAGCGCACTCCGAAGAAACTGCCTCCGAACCCAAGTCTTTACCAGAGGCTTGATTACCAGGTCAGCCGTGCGATGGGCTTCTTGGGCGCAAGACGGTTCTTAATGTTGCACAAGGGTGAGTTCACGCCTCTGATAATGCTTTTTATCGCAATGTTTCTAGGCGTTACGGCGCATAAGCTCGGATTCCACCCCGCCATCGGTGCTTACTTTGCTGGATTGTTTCTGCATTCCGACTATTTTGTGAACGTGAAAATCAAAAGGACCCGCAACGAGGAAGGGGAAGTCATCGAGGAAGAAGAGAGGGATGACCAGTTCGAAAAAACCAGATATGTGATTGAGCATTTAGCCTTCACGATTTTTGGTCCAATCTTTTTCGTCAATCTGGGCGGCAAGCTGGTATTCGATGTCGATGTGATGCTAAAGGCACTGCCGGTGGTTGCTGTCCTCTATCTTGCAGTCGTTGTTTTTCAGATCCTTTCGGCTACTTTGGCAGCGCGCTTTACGGGTGGATACAAGTGGCACGAAGGTGTGATGATTGGTTTCGGCATGCTGGGTCGGGCGGAACTGGCCTTTATTGTGATCGACATTGCTTTTGTCGATCACAAGATTATTGATGTCACCCAGTTTTATGTTTTGATGATCACCGCGTTTTTGCTGAACATCACGGTGCCGCTCAGTCTCAAATGGTGGAAGCCCTACTATTTGGGCTTCAAGCGGCTCAGTGTTCTTGGTGTCTGCCTGTCCCGTCCAGAACCGGCACCCGTTCCGACGGATATGCCTGAGTACCGTGACATGATGGATGAAGAGCGAAAGCGGTATCTGAAAGACGATTAGGCTGGTGTGGTGTTCAGCGTGCCGTCCTGAACAGTTATGAATATTGGGTTCGTGAGTTATGGAACCGTCTTGTCGTTTCGGACAGTTTGTTCTTTTCGCCAGAATGGCGGGGGATTTTTCCTTCCGAAACTCTCAGTCCCGTGCTCATTTGACCAACGGCCAGGCTGGTGCGGTATTCTTTGTAGATGGGTTGGTTGATGGGATTAGGGTATCGAATGCCTTGCGGCTTGGTGCGCGGGGCGTTCCCAATCCTCCCATATTGTTGAATTTCAGATCAGTTTGGCGGATTCTTTTTTAGCATGGCGACGTGAGCTTCCCATAGGCACCTTGTAAGCTTATGAGTCTGCGGGCCAGACGCCTTGGTCACCAGACCAAGGCTGTGCTGAAGCGCAAAGGTATGGTGGTCGACAACAGGCAAGATCAGCAGACCTACGATCAGATCAGGGGGGGGCGGGCTCGCGGGATGATCCTGGTACCTGTCGCAAAGTGAATGGGAAATGCGCGCCGTGCCTGTGCCGGACCGGTTTTTTCGCTCCGCCACCGATGGTCATGTACCGACCTTCGTATCAATCAGAGCTTCCCTGTGAAAAACAGCCCTGATCAGTTTTTGCACAGCCGATGGGCTCGATGCGACATTGGGTTTGTTCCTCGGTTCAGGTGGCGTCAGAGCGGTTCTGCCTTCTCAAGGTCGGTGTCGTCGAAGTTCGTGTCGGTGAGTCTGGCACCGCTCAGGTTTGCTTCTTGAGGCGAAGCCTGGCTGAAATTGGTAGCCGATGGGGTCGTCGCCTTTTGGACTGGCATCACGCAGAACAGACTCTTCAAGAACCACGTTGTCCAGGTTTGCCTCTGTCGGATTGTCGCCTGGACTGACACCACAGCAACTCTGCCAGCTTACTTTCAGTTCTGATCTAAAAGTTTGCGTCCCGAATGGTCGTGAACAGCACCGCCACCATAGGCAGGAAGATCCCCTGTCGGGTGACGTGCATGCCATGCCAGGTTTTCGGGGGCTTGATCTCCTTATCTTTAATCCGCTTTTTGTGGTGTGGCTTTGACGCTTGTTTGACGGAGCATTCCCCGGTAAATCTCGCTATCGCCGACGACCCCGACCATCCTGCCATTTTCTTCGATCAGAACAGGTGTTCCGGTCTGATGGCGAATTTGTATCGCCGCATGCATGCGCAGTCTCGGTGATGCGGTGACAACGACGTCATCTCCCAGGGAATCCAGGTCGAGGTCGGGTGTATGGGAAACGAGTCGACGCTCTTTCCCCTCGACTCGGACCTTGGTCACGCGGCCGTCATCGTCCAACACCACTCTGTTGTGGCCTGACCAGTCCAGCAGGCGTTCGTCGCCTTCCCGTTTGAGTTTTGCCACACTGGTCATCAACGAGGTACATCTGAGCACTTGCAGTGGGTTCATGTGGGCGACGAAGTCGGCGACGTATTGACTGGCCGGCTGTAGAACGATCTCCTCGGGTTTGCCGTACTGGACTATACGCCCGCCTTCCATGATGGCAATGTGGGAGCCGATTTTAATAGCTTCGTCCAGGTCGTGACTGACAAAAATGATGGTTTTCTGGAGTGTGCGTTGCAGCTCGAGCAGCTCGTCCTGGAGGTGATTGCGGATCAGTGGATCAAGTGCGGAAAATGGCTCGTCCATGAGCAAAACCTCGGCATCGGTAGCGAAGGCACGCGCAAGACCGACGCGTTGCTGCATGCCGCCGGAGAGCTCATGGATAAAACTGTCTTTCCAGGGGGACAGATCCACGAGTTTTAGTTTTTCCGCCACGATTTCCCGGCACTTTTTTTTGCCGATGCCACGAAGTTCCAGCCCGAGTCCGACATTCTCCTCCACAGTGCGCCAAGGCAACAGGCCAAAATGTTGAAATACCATGGCGATCCGATTCATCCGAAATTGCCGCAGCGTCGCAGCGTTACAGTTCGCTACATCGACAGTTTTGTCCTTGGTGGTAATAAATACTTCACCGTGCGTGACCTCGTTGAGACCATTGACGGCGCGTAGCAGAGTCGACTTCCCCGACCCGGAAAGGCCCATAAGAACACAGATCTCCCCTTCCTCGATGGTCATGGAACATTTTGAAACGCCCAGAATGCTGCCGGTTTGCTCGCTGATTTCTTCACGCGACTTGCCGGCGTCGGCGAGCAGCAACGCGGCTTTCTTCTCGTCGCCGAAGATGATGCTGACATTTTTGAATTCGACTGCGGGCATGATTATTTCCTCCCCTTCTGAGTTTCCCTTCGCCGGCAAATCCGGTCCAGCAATATGGCAAGCACCACGATCGCGATTCCTGCTTCCACTCCGTTTGCGATATTGACTGTGTTGAGTGCCCTGACGACTGGATTACCCAGGCCGCCGGCACCAACCAGCGTTGCGATTACGACCATCGACAGAGACAGCATGATGCACTGCGTCAGCCCAGCCATAATCGTAGGCATTGCGTGTGGCAGTTCGACTTTCCAAAGCACTTGGCTATTTGTCGCCCCGAAAGACTCCGCCGCTTCCGTCAAGGTTCTGGGGACAGATGAGATACCGAGATGGGTCAACCGGATCGGGGCTGGAATGGCAAAGATTACGGTTGAAATGAGGCCAGGAACCACGCCGAGGCCGAACAAAACCAAGGTCGGGATCAGATAGACAAAAGTGGGGATCGTCTGCATGAGGTCGAGAACCGGACGCAAAGCGGTCCACAGCCACGGCCGGTGGGCGGCGGCCACGCCCAGGGGAATGCCGGTAACCATGCAGACAGTTGTTGCAAACACTATGAGAGCAAAGGTCTCAATCGTCTCTTGCCAGTACCCGAGGTTCAGGATCAGGATCAGGGAAAGAATAACCCCAACGACCAGTGGCCACTTTCGGTGGACCAAAAAGGCAATGGCCGCGACCAGGAAGATCAGAAAAAAGGGATTGGCAGAAAGCAACAGTTCGGTCAGTCCATCCATCGCGAATCGTAACGAGTCCGATATGAGGTCGAAAAACCAGGCGAAATTTCTATCTATGAAGTCGATGAAATTCTCCGCCCAGCTTCCTATAGGTATTTTGTTGTTAAGAATCCATTCCATGATTTTCTCCACTTTGTTTAGCTGAGGCGCAGTGCCTGGAATTCCTTTTCTTTCGCAGTGAAAGCCGGGTTGCGGGGCCAAGGGCAAAATTTTGAACCTGCCGGCCTTTTTTTGTGATCAGCAGCTTCTGGTGTGACTGGACCAGCCTCATGGCATTTACATCGCCAATGGTTGTGCCCCTCCCCAGAACATCCAGTGAGGACATTCGGGTAGCTTTTCAGTCCAGTAACAGCCGACTTGTCGGCATTTCGCGCTCCGCCTGTAACCGCTTCCATGCTGTCATTTTCCCTCAGCCTGCGCGCATGAAAGCTTGCCTGCTGAAGGCCTGGCATTCGGGTAACTCCGGCCCTACTCCCTCCGGGCCGACAAGGCGTCCCAAGTGCTCACGAATTGCCCCTTGTGCCTGCTCACGAATCACCCTCGCCCATTACCCCCCACAGCCCCTTCTCATGTTGTTGAACGGGTTGTGCCGGTTCAATTCGTGTGAACCATTAGCGCCCGGGACATCTCTTGTGCATCAAGACGGACAGGATGGTCGATCAGGATGTGAATGAAGTTTTGAAGACTTTGATCTAAAGCTTCAGGTGTGCCCGGACTGCCGCCAGGCCGTCGCCTTTACCGTCGAAGGTTGTGACGCCGTCAAGCCAAGCGACGAAAGCATCGGGATGGGCTTTCAACCAAGCAGTCGCTGCATCGGTGGGTTTTAACCTCTTGTCCAGAATTCCTGTCATGACTTCATTTTCCATGGCCAGGGTGAATGAGAAATTGCCCACCAGGCGCCCAACGTTCGGACACTCCTGGGTATAGCCCTTGCGAACGTTGGTGTAGACAGTCGCGCCACCGAAGTTCGGGCCGAACCAGTCGTCTCCGCCCGTGAGGTAAGCCAGATCGAAGTTTGCGTTCATTGGGTGCGGTTCCCAGCCCAGGAACACGATCCACTCGCCACGTCTCACTGCCCGTTTGACTTGCGACAACATGCCTTGCTCGGAAGACTCGACTATTGAAAAGTCCTTCAGTCCAAAAGCATTCTTATCGATCATTTCCTGGATCAGGCGGTTGCCATCGTTGCCGGCTTCGATCCCGTGGATTTTGTGTTCAAGTTTTGCGTGAAATTTGGCAATGTCAGTGAAGTCCTTGAGTCCCGCGTCCGCGACAAATTGCGGGACGGCAAGGGTGTATTTGGCTCCACTCAGGTTGGCTTGCAGCACTTCGACAGAGCCTTCATCACGGTATTTGGCAATATCCGCTTCCATGGTTGGCATCCAGTTGCCCAGGAACACGTCCACATCTTTGTTCTTGAGGCTGGCGTAGGTCACGGGAACCGCCAGGAACTGGCTTTTAGGCTGGTATCCCAGGCCCTCCAGAATTACTGTCGCGATGGCGTTCGTCGACGTGATGTCGGTCCAGCCGACATCCGAAAAGGTGACTTTTCGGCATGATTGTGGGTCAGCTGCCAATGCCCATTGCGCCATGGCAACAAGTGCCAAGGCAACGATGGAGTGTTGGAATCCTGTTTTTTTGAACATGTCGAGCCTCCTCTTCTTCAAGCACCTACGCCCCCAGATCAGTTGAAAGCACCACTGGGAGCAGTAAGTAAAAACCCACTTTGGTCACTTGGTCCCTTCAGTATCTTCAGCATATCCGGTCGCTCTTGCCGACGACCCTGCTGAAATTTCAGTATGGCAAAGTTTTCAGACTTGCACAAGGAAAAATTCGTGTAAACGTACGGGTTGTGGGGGTGCTTGGCAAATCATTCAATTGAACCATCTCTACTTTGGCTTTGCTGGCCTGAATGGACGACCATCTCTGTGGTGAATCCGCATCTGCTACAACTCTACATTGGTGGTCGCTTACGTCGATGGGAGGTCGCGGCAAACATTCGAATCTGTAAATCCTGCAACCGGGCAAACTATCTGTGCGCTCCAGGTGGCGTGTACCGAAGATGTAGATCTCGCTGTTGCATCCGCCCGGGAGGGGTTTGCGGTGTGGTCGCGCATGACCGGCACGCAACGTGGTCGTGTTCTCATGGACGCGGTACGTTTGTTGCGTGAGCGCAACCGTGAACTTGCTGAGCTTGAGGTTCAGGATACCGGAAAACCGATTCAGGAAGCCGAAGTGGTTGATGTGGCTTCCGGTGCGGACTGCATCGAGTATTTTGCCGGACTCGCATCGAAACTGGAAGGAAGTTGCGTGGATCTTGGCAGTGCGTTCTTTTATACACGACGTGAGCCGCTTGGCGTGTGTGCCGGTATTGGTGCCTGGAACTACCCGATCCAGATCGCCTGTTGGAAGTCCGCACCGGCCCTCGCGTGTGGCAATGCGATGATCTTCAAGCCATCCGAAATGACACCATTGACGGCGCTGAAGCTGGCAGAGATCTATAGCGAGGCGGGACTGCCGGACGGTGTGTTCAATGTCGTGAATGGATTCGGCGCGACGGGTATGGCACTTGTCAGCCATCTGGGAGTCGCGAAAATTTCTCTTACCGGGTCAGTTGCCACCGGAAAAGAAGTCATGGCAGTCGGTGCCAGAATCTTGAAACATGTCACCTTGGAATTGGGCGGTAAATCGCCCTTGCTCATTTTTGACGATGCGGATCTTGATCAGGCGGTTTCAGCCGCCATGATGGTGAACTTCTACACGCAGGGGCAGGTCTGCACCAATGGCACCAGGGTTTTTGTGCAGGAGGGTATTCACGATGACTTCATGAGGCGACCGAGCGAACGTACCCGCAAGATTCGCATCGGAGATCCCATGGATCCCGAAACGCAAATGGGGTCTCTGATCTCTCAGAAGCATTTAGACACTGTGTTGGGCTATATTGAGGCCGGCAAGGCGGAAGGTGCCGAACTTGTCAGTGGTGGTGGACGGGTGAATTCTCGGAGTTTGTCGAACGGTTTCTTTGTCGAGCTCACGGTCTTCAATTCCTGCACAGATGATATGACCATCGTACGCGAAGAAATCTTCGGTCCGGTCATGTCGGTGCTCGTATTTCGGGACGAGCATGAGGTTGTGCAACGTGCGAACCACACGGAATTCGGCCTTGCAGCGGGGCTCTTTACCAGTGATCTGAAGCGAGCGCATCGCATCGTCGCTCAGTTGCAGGCGGGTATTTGCTGGATCAACAACTACAACATTACGCCGATCGAGATGCCTTTCGGCGGCTACAAAGAGTCGGGCTACGGGCGTGAAAACGGTCTCGCCGCTCTTGAGCATTACACGCAACTCAAGAGTGTTTATGTCGAAATGGGGACTGTAGAATCGTCTTTCTGACTGAAAACCGGTTTTGGAAACGAAGGAATGAAAATGTTTGATTACGTCGTTGTTGGTGCCGGGTCGGCGGGTTGCGTCTTGGCAAATCGTTTGAGCGAAGACCCAAATGTGAGCGTGCTGCTCTTGGAAGCCGGTGGCAATGACCGGAGCATCTTCATCCAGATGCCGACGGCTCTTTCAATATCCATGAATATGAAGTTTTACGACTGGTACTTCGAGACCGACCCGATGGAAAAACCGGTTTTGGAAACGAAGGAATGAAAATGTTTGATTACGTCGTTGTTGGTGCCGGGTCGGCGGGTTGCGTCTTGGCAAATCGCTTGAGCGAAGACCCAAATGTGAGCGTGCTGCTCTTGGAAGCCGGTGGCAATGACCGGAGCATCTTCATCCAGATGCCGACGGCTCTTTCAATACCCATGAATATGAAGCGCTACAACTGGCACTTCAAGATCGCCCCGGTGGAAAAACCGGTTTTGGAAACGGAGGAATGAAAATGTTTGATTACGTCGTTGTTGGTGCCGGGTCGGCGGGTTGCGTCTTGGCAAATCGCTTGAGCGAAGACCCAAATGTGAGCGTGCTGCTCTTGGAAGCCGGTGGCAATGACCGGAGCATCTTCATCCAGATGCCGACGGCTCTTTCAATACCCATGAATATGAAGCGCTACAACTGGTACTTCGAGACCGACCCAGAGCCATATTGCAATGATCGCCGGATGCATGTCCCGCGCGGCAAGGTCATTGGTGGGTCATCTTCGATCAATGGCATGGTTCATGTACGCGGTCATTCCTGTGATTTCGATGGCTGGCAGGAACAGGGCGCGGACAACTGGGGCTATCGCCACTGCTTGCCTTATTTCCGCCGTGCCGAAACCTGGATCGGTGGTGGCGACGACTATCGTGGTGATCACGGTCCACTTGGCGTTTGCAATGGCAATGGCATGAAATTAAACCCGCTTTATCAGGCATTCATCGATGCCGGTGTTGAAGCGGGATATGGTGCTACAGAGGACTACAACGGTTATCGCCAGGAAGGATTCGGCCCCATGCATATGACCGTCAAGAATGGGGTGCGCGACTCTGCCGCCAATGCCTATCTCAAGCCTGTCATGCGTCGAGCGAATCTGAAGGTGATCACACAAGCTCTCACCACTCGTATCGTTCTGGATGACAAGAAGGCAACTGGTGTCGAATATACCCGTGGCGGCAAGACGAGTATCGTCAAGGCAAACCGGGAAGTTCTCCTTGCGGCCGGTTCGATTGGCTCGCCTTGGATTCTCCAGCTTTCCGGCATCGGGCCCAGACAGGTTCTTGAGGAGGCCGACATCGAGCTCAGGCATGACCTTCCGGGAGTTGGGGAGAATCTTCAGGACCATCTGGAAGTCTACTTCCAGTATCGTTGCAAACAGCCGATCACGCTGAATGGCAAGCTGGGCCTGATCAGCAAAGGCTTGATCGGGATGCGCTGGTTCCTTTTCAAAAGCGGCCTTGGCGCGACGAACCACTTTGAGTCCTGTGCCTTTATTCGTTCCCGGGCGGGGGTGAAATGGCCGGACATTCAGTATCACTTCCTGCCCGCGGCGATGCGGTACGATGGCCAGGCTGCTTTTGACGGCCATGGCTTTCAAGTTCATGTCGGACCGAACAAGACAGAGTCCCGTGGCAGGGTCCAGATCAAATCAGCTGATCCGCATGAGAAGCCCAGCATTCTCTATCGCTACCTGATGTCTGAAGAAGACCGGGCAGACTGGTGCAGAGTCATCAGACTCACACGGGAAATCATTATGCAGCCAGCGATGGATTCCTATCGCGGTGGGGAGATCCAGCCGGGCAAGGACGTTCAAACGGATGCCGAAATCATCGCGTGGGTTCGCGAAAATGTGGAAAGTGCCTACCACCCTTCGTGCACCTGCAAGATTGGTTCGGATGATGATCCCATGGCAGTGCTGGATTCTGAATGTCGGGTCCGCGGGATTCAGAACCTGCGTGTCGTTGATTCATCCATATTCCCCACCATCACAAACGGAAATCTCAATGTGCCAACGATCATGGTCGGTGAAAAAGCGGCGGATTTGATTCGCGGGCGCGAGCCCCTGGCGCCATCGAATGTGCCATCATGGGTTGATCCCGAATGGCGGACGCGGCAAAGGCAGGGGCAGCCAAAGAGACCGCCGGTTGTTTCCTGACGAGCCAACCTGAGCTTTCGTCGCTGACCCTGAAAGACTTTCGGTCTGTGCCTGTACGAACCTGGGCATAACCCTCCACTCACTACGTGCCGTGGCTGTCGCAGGCAGCGCGGGCGACACCGCAATCAGAAGCCGTAGCGACGGTCAGTGCGTGCGTCGCGCCTGTCGTTATGGTGGTAAACCATCGCAGACATCCCTGGAGCAGTGCTTTCTCAGGATACCAGGGCCGGGTGGTCCGGGGTTTTTGAGGCTGTGCAACGCGTTTGACCAGATGCCGGTGGGTGGATCCTGCCAGTGCGGACCGCTCGATGAGATGGTGCCGTACGAACCTGGGCATAACCCTCCACTCACTACGTGCCGTGGCTGTCGCAGGCAGCGCGGGCGACACCGCAATCAGAAGCCGTAGCGACGGTCAGTGCGTGCGTCGCGCCTGTCGTTATGGTGGTGAACCATCGCAGACATCCCTGGAGCAGTGCTTTCTCAGGATGCCAGGGCCGGGTGGTCCGGGGTTTTTGAGGCTGTGCAACGTGTTTGACCAGATGCCGGTGGGTGGTTCCTGCCAGTGCGGACCGCTCGATGAGATGGTGCCGTACGAACCTGGGCATAACCCTCCACTCACTACGTGCCGTGGCTGTCGCAGGCAGCGCGGGCGACACCGCAATCAGAAGCCGTAGCGACGGTCAGTGCGTGCGTCGCGCCTGTCGTTATGGTGGTGAACCATCGCAGACATCCCTGGAGCAGTGCTTTCTCAGGATGCCAGGGCCGGGTGGTCCGGGGTTTTTGAGGCTGTGCAACGTGTTTGACCAGATGCCGGTGTGTGGTTCCTGCCAGTGCGGACCGCTCGATGAGATGGTGCCGTACGAACCTGGGCATAACCCTCCACTCACTACGTGCCGTGGCTGTCGCAGCGCGGGGGGCGACACCGCAATCAGAAGCCGTAGCGACGGTCAGTGCGTGCGTCGCGCCTGTCGTTATGGTGGTGAACCATCGCAGACATCCCTGGAGCAGTGCTTTCTCAGGATGCCAGGGCCGGGTGGTCCGGGGTTTTTGAGGCTGTGCAACGTGTTTGACCAGATGCCGGTGGGTGGTTCCTGCCAGTGCGGACCGCTCGATGAGATGGTGCCGTACGAACCTGGGCATAACCCTCCACTCACTACGTGCCGTGGCTGTCGCAGCGCGCGGGGCGACACCGCAATCAGAAGCCGTAGTGACGGTCAGTGCGTGCGTCGCGCCTGTCGTTATGGTGGTAAACCATCGCAGACATCCCTGGAGCAGTGCTTTCTCAGGATGCCAGGGCCGGGTGGTCCGGGGTTTTTGAGGCTGTGCAACGTGTTTGACCAGATGCCGGTGGGTGGTTCCTTCCAGTGCGGACCGCTTGATGAGATGGTGCCGTACGAACCTGGGCATAACCCTCCACTCACTACGTGCCGTGGCTGTCGCAGCGCGGGGGGCGACACCGCAATCAGAAGCCGTAGCGACGGTCAGTGCGTGTGTCGCGCCTGTCGTTATGGTGGTGAACCATCGCAGACATCCCTGGAGCAGTGCTTTCTCAGGATACCAGGGCCGGGTGGTCCGGGGTTTTTGAGGCTGTGCAACGTGTTTGACCAGATGCCGGTGGGTGGTTCCTGCCAGTGCGGACCGCTCGATGAGATGGTGCCGTCCTCAATCCTCTGTTCAAAGGGCTCGCTCAAGAAAGTCTGGCGGAGATTCCGGGGACGCCGGCGTTCAGCTATACATGTCTGGGATGTCTTAGTGCCAGTCGGGAAGGGTGGGGTGAGATGAGATGAGATGAGATGAGATGGAACGGCCGGGATGGATGAGAAGGATGGGAATGATAAGGTTGACGGGAGACTGTTCCTTCTTTTTTCAAAACTTAAAGTCCGAGATGTGCTTTTACTGCCGACAGACCGTCTTTGCCGTCGAAGGTCGTAACCCCGTCAAGCCAGCTGGTGAAAACGTCTGGATGGGCTCTCAGCCAGCCAGTCACGGCCTTCTCAGGCTTCAATCCCTGGTCCAGGATTTCTGCCATGATTTCGTTTTCCATGGCCAGCGTGAATGAGAGATGGCTTACCAGCCGGCCAGCGTTCGGGCATTCCTTGACATAGTTTTTGCGCACATCGGTGAAAACGTTGGCTCCACCGAAGTTTTGACCGAACCATTTGTCGCCTCCTCCAAGATAAACCAGATCGAATTCTGTGTTCATCGGGTGCGGTTCCCAACCCAGGAATACGATCCACTCGCCACGTCTTACCGCCCGTTTGACTTGTGACAACATGCCTTGTTCGGAAGACACGACGACTTCGAAGCCTTTCAGTCCAAGCTCGTCGCCATCGATCATTTTTTGCAACTGGCGATTGGCACCGTTACCCGGTTCGATTCCGTAGATTTTGTCACGGAGTTTGTCGCGAAATTTGGCAATGTCGGTGAAGTTTCTGAGTCCCGCGTCCGCGACAAACTGCGGAACTGCGAGGGTAGATCTGGCACCTTTGAGGTTGGCTTGAAGCACTTCAATAGAACCGTCATCAAGATATTTCTTGATGTCACCTTTCTGGGTTGGCATCCAATTGCCCAGGAACACATCCACATCCTTGTTCTTGAGGCTGACGAAAGTGACGGGAAGAGACAGGAACTGGCTTTTAGGTTTGTAGCCCAAACCCTCCAGCACTACTGAGGCCATGGTGTTTGTTACCGCGAGTTCGGCCCAGCCGGTGTCCGAAAAAGTAACCTTTTGGCATGATTTTGGGTCACCCGCCCACGTTCCGTTGGTCATGACAGCTAGTGTCAGGGCAACGATGGAAGACTGGAACCCCGTTTTTTTGAACATGGTATGCATCCGGGTCTGTGGCCCCTTCACGCATTTTGAACCTGGCACTTCAGGTGGCACCAGGGTGGGAACACCAGTCAACTGAAAGCGACATTGGGGTGGATGTCTGGAAATGACTTTGCGTAACGCGAATCACTCGGCATTTTCTCTTGTCGGACCCAGAACAAATTCGGCTCCTTCGTTCTTCAACCTCTCGTACGGGGTAGTGTAAGGAACCCCGAAATCGGTACAGACATTCGGAATCTTGATCTTCTTGGATTCTGGACCCACTGGCATCTCGTGCGTCACGACTGTCCATTCGTGTGCCGCTGCATGGGCTACCAGCCAGCTGTCGGCACCATCTAGAAAGTTCGCCTTTTCCTTTTGATCATATTCCTGATTCTCAACCTTGGCAGCAACGCTCTTGATTCTCGTGGTCACGACATCGTCAGCCGGCAAGAAAAAACCCCTTCTGCGTTGTTCTTCTGTCCATGTTGCGAGTTTGTCCTTACCCTTTCCGAGCTCATCAGCGACTTTTTTGATGCTGGCGACTTTTTCGTTGCGGTTTTGCGCAGTGAGCCACTCCCAAAAGGCGGGGCAAAAATCAAAGCCATAGTGGAAATTCTGGGCCTGGATGAAGACATTGCTGTCCAGCAGGTAGCGGGTCATGACGCTCTTTATTCTCGTGATGCCAGTTTCTGGAAGCTTTTAGTGCCTGTAATGCCCAGCATGTGGAAGGCATCACGGAAAAGCGTTTCCCCCTCAAGCGTGCTCGGGATGACCGCGCGGACGAAGCGGTGACTCACACGCGCAACGAGTGTCCGGTAAAAATCACCTCCCCCCCCTTTCTTTCTGGCCTGTTTGGACAACTGTTCCTGCTCGTTTTCCGAGGCTGATGCAAAGGTCTCGCGGTCCAACCATTTTGCATCCAGCAGTCTTCTCAGGATTACCAGCCTGCTGACTTTGAAATGTTGGGAAAGACGTGACATTGCATCGGTAGGCGATTCGTCGTCTCCAAGCATAGTGAGCAGGTTTGACATCGGCACCAGAAATTCGGCAGCAACTGCGTTACACCAGGTCTCTTCTCTGCGAGATTCAGTCGAGGACGAAGCGCTTGTATTTGACAGGGCTGAACGGTCGAGCCACAAATGTGCCAGTTCATGTGCCAGAGTGAACATTTGTGCCGATTTTGAGTCGGCACCATTGATGAAGACGAGCGGTGCATATTGGTCAGAGAGTGCGAAACCACGAAACTCCTGGGTGTCCAGGCGGCGATGGGGGTTGTTCAAAACTACGCCACTCACCATCACCATCACCCCGGCCTCGTCGACCTTTTTAATGAACAGGCGCAGAGCTTCGATCCATGTCCGGCACTTCAGGTGCTCAGCCATCTTGAAAGCAAGCTTCTCATGCATGTCCGCTGCGACGGGTTCCGGTTTCATGACGAGTGTTACGCTACCCACAAAGTCCCGCACTGATTGCCGGGTTCTTCGGGCAAAGTCGTGATACCAGTTCTGTCGTTCCTGACAAGCATAGATTGTGTCCAGGAGATTGGGGCTGGGCCGTTCCGGCTGGTGGCTGCCAAGGGTCCGAAAATCAGGGATCGGCAAAGGCTCTTTCGGTGGTTTCGACAAGAAAAGATACCCGACTGGTGCGTGCACCGCTTTGGCGAACTTCTCAATTTGACGCAAAGTCGGACGCACCGTACCTTGTTCCCAGTCGGAGAATTTTGGAAAACGCCGTTTGAGCTTCTCGACTTCCTCACTGTCGAGTGCTGCGCGCTCCAGTGCCCAGCGGATCAGCTCCGGCTGGATCGCGACGCGCATCATGCGAGCTTTTGCCATTGAACTCTGGTATCAGCAGATATTCTCTGCCATGGCCGCCTCCAGGGCCTGATCAGCAATTTTTGCCGTGTGCCGGTTCGGGATAGAGTCAGCTTTCAGCTGCTCATCAGGCTGGTTATGGTTTCCGAAGTCAGGCCGACCCCCACCGGGTTTCTTTTCAGCAGGCCGCAGCGACTGAATATCGCGACGAAAAACTGCGTGAGCTTTTGTTTGCAGGATGCTTTCTCCTTTCCGGAGGAGGACTTTGGAATGTTTGTCAAGCGCTGGAATATCGCGAAGTTTTGCCGCGCAGGCAACCGACAACAGGCATTCCAAGGTGTTGTCTGCGAAGGAATGGGACGGAGCGAGTCGAACTCTGTTCCTCGCCCAGAAAGGAGGAATGACATTGCGTACAGGCAATCGGCGCCGGCAGAGAACAGCTTTTTCCGGCATCTGGTTGTTTCTGGAATGTCGCACGGCTCCGTGCATATTGTGGAAGATTGACCGCGAAAAAACCAGAACCGCAGGCGGTCTCGTTCCGCTTTGCGAGTCGGTCGCTGTTTTGTGTTTCTCGGCGCGATACCCAAAACAAAAAAGCCACCCCCTGCAGACTGCGAGGGCGGCTCCACTGTTTTATGTTGCGGGGGCAGGATTTGAACCTGCGACCTTCGGGTTATGAGCCCGACGAGCTACCAGACTGCTCCACCCCGCACCGTTTGGCAAAACGAAACGAATTTTCATTCTAGACCGCCTTGTTTCCAGAAACAAGGAAAGCACCTGTTGCAGGCCTTTCCGGCGAATAGGGATTTCGGGGTTTTTGGTTGCGGTCTGGCAGCGTTTTTTCCGGGTGTCTGAGTAGCTTGAAGCACGATTGAGCGCCTGCTTCCAAGTTTTGACGAAAGGCTTGATTTTGCAGGCAAGGGACTTTGCCGGTGCCTTGTGGCGCTTCTGGCTGCCGCTTATTCCCGCCGGCATCTCAGTGGTGTTTTCTGGTGGCTAGATTCGTGCCATGAACCTTGTGCCTCACAACGTTCCCGTTCCGTCGTTCCGCTGTGCTCCAGATGTTCGTTTTCTGGATGCTGTACGGGGCAAAAAGTGATCGCCGGAAAATTGATGGTTTTTGTGCTGTCGGCAATGCTCGTATTGTTGCCGGCCTGCTCGAAATCCTCCCGCGATTCGCAGGCGCAATCCTCTGCTGCCGATGACGGCACAGCTTCGCATCCGCCAAAGGTGACGTCCCTACCATCCGGCATCAATAACGACAGTGCCCCGCCCCTGATCACCGTGACTCCGGGGCAACCCGGGGAAGAGGCTGTGCCTCGTCTCGAAGCACCTGAAAATTCTCCTCGACCTGCCGACAACCGCTGTGTCGACGAGGAAAAATTCCGCTCGGCGCTCGCGTCGGAAAATGTTGAAAACGGTTCAGATGACGCTCTCGCACAAAGGACAGCACTGGAAAATGCGATGTACCCCCTGGTTATGGAACTTGTGGCTTGCCTGGATGTCATCAGCAGACAATTGCATCGCCTAATGGTTGAAAACGAATTGCCGACCCACAACGGGGAGCAGGATATTGCCGCCGACCAGGCCGCCGCCATGCGCCACTATGAAAGTCTGGTGGAAATACGCGCCGGTCAAAGTGAGTAGCGACGGAATGCTGGTGCCCCGGTATCTTTTGACAGCCTTGCTGGCTTTTCCGGCTTTGTGCCCGGCTGCGTCCATGGCGGGGCGTGTTTCGCCTGGCGCGATTGCAGCAGAACCGTACGTTGCTCAGCAGGGTAGTCTGATTTACCGCATAGCTGTTGCAGTAGCACCAGGGGTCAGGGGGCATGCGCCGAATCTTGCCCTGGTATACGACAGCCAGGGCGGCGATGGGGTGGTTGGCAAAGGCTGGAGCCTGGAAGGGGGTTCTTCCATACATCGTTGTCCGGCAACGCTGGCCGATGACGGGGCCCAGAGAGGAGTCTGGTTCAATCGGGAGGATGCGGTGTGCCTGGATGGAGAAAAACTGCTGGTATTGGAAAGTGGTCACTGGAGCGATACGGAAATGCGTCTGCGCAACGAGGTGTTCGCGCGTGTTCTACCGACGCGCAGTCGGCAGGGCGCACTTGGCTTTACGGTGGAGACCAGATCAGGACTAAAAAATCACTACGGCGGTGATAGCAGCCATCAAATTGAAAGCAGTGCAGAACCCTCGTTCACGATGTCCTGGCTTTTGCGCGAGAGTTACGACCAGGCGGGGAATCGGATCCGTTTTTATTACTCGGGTACGGCTGGAGAAAAACACCTGGTACGTATTGAATACAGTATTCACGCCGTTGAACTGGAATACGAAGATCGCGAAGCACCGGTCAACAGCTTTGTATCGGGCGCGCAACTCACGCTTTCAAAGCGATTGAAAACGATCAGATCGTGGACTGAGAAGACACTGGTTCGTGAATATCGCCTGAATTATTCCCACGACCTACTGGATGGTTCTGCGATTCTGGAAACCATCACCGAATGTGGGGGCGGTGATGTTTGTCTGTTGCCAACGGTTTTTGATTGGGACCAGGGAGCCCCTCCCGCCTTTCACGCCTTCGCCGGAGCAACCCACGCTGAGGACTCGCCGTCCAAACGCAATCACTTCGCCGATTTCAACGGCGATGGCAGGGACGACATTTATGAAATCACAGGGGATAAAACACGACAGAGTGACCGCATACACCTGAGTTTGGGCGACGGAAGGTTCAGGGTTGTTGATGGTCCCCTGACCCGGCCCGATTCAAGAGAGGGCCTTTCGAACTACGTTTTCGCGGATTTCGACGGCGACGCAGTAGCGGACATTTACCAGTTTTCTCATGTGCGTGACCAGGATTATCTCTGGCTGACGAGGCACGATGGTGAAAACCTGTTTTTTCTTGAGGTCTACGGTATTCCATCCGGTCGTTCTGCGGCGCCTTCAGTCAGTAACGGCTGTGTGTCGATTCGCTGCCTCAAGTTTGCGGATTTCGATGGTGATGGGCGCGCCGACGTGTATCGCATCCGGCATTCGGGTGGCGCGGCGTCGTTCGATGAGGTGTATCTTTCCAACGGTGATGGCAGTTACCGCAAGGTGCCGGGAGCTCCTTCCGTGTCCAGCGACAAGGCTGCCGAAACGATTGCCGGAATTCTTGCCGCCGACTTCAACGGCGATGGGCTTGCCGATGTTTTTCGGGCTGGTCTCGGATTGCGTGGGGTGATTTACCTGACGCAAACCGTGGGGCGCTATCGAGTGATTGATGCACCTGTCCTGGATGCGTTTACGGTTGCCAGTGTGCGGTTTGGAGACCTCAACGGTGACGGGAATGTAGATTTTTACCACCAGCCGGCACGCCTGGGTGACCGTGCTCAAACACGGGTATTTTTGGCGCGTGGTGATGGCAGCTACCAGCTTCGCGAAGGGCCGCGCATTTCCCAGTTGCCTGACGGAGTGTTGTCGCACGAGCCCTGGCGGGTTTTCCTGCATGATTTCAATGGCGACGGACGCCTGGATTTCTATGTGGCCGGCAGCGCCGGGCAGCAGGATGTTCTCCTCGTTTCCAGAAGTGAAGGATTTTCGCTGCAATATGAAACCGTGTCGGGATTCGCGAAAAAGAAAGAAGATCTGGAGCGCCTCAGATTTGCCGATTTTAACGGCGATGGTTTCAGTGACATTTATCAGTTGCCTGCGCTTTCCGGTGGACAAGGAAAACTGTTCATCAACCAGGCTGAAAATCCCCGTGTTACCCGAATCACTGACGGATTGGGCAAACAAAGCGTCATCGTGTATCGCCTGGCAAACGATACTCAGGCTTATGCAGGTACTGCTTGGGCGGAGTATCCGCAAAGTTCGGTTCCGCCCGCCACGTTTTTGGTGACTTCTGTTGCGAGCGATGCCGGGAGCGAAACAGCCAACCGTGTTTCTTTCCGGTACTTCGATGCCCGGACCGACCGTCGGGGAGCGGGGTTTCTGGGATTTGCCCAACAGGAAAGCTATGACCACGCCAAAAGAGTTCGAACCTTGACGACCTACCACCAGGAAGCGCCGTTTGTCGGATTGCTGGCAGCGCGCTCTGTAGTGCTTGAAAAAGACAACGACAAGACCGAGCTGTCCGTTCTTAAAAGCGAGTACGAGTCCGTTGCGCTCCATGGCGATGTAACAATTCATCCCCGCCTGATGCAAAAAACCGAAATCAACAGAGAACTGGATGGAACCTTCATTTCCGAGGTGGTGACTTCATTCTCCGACTTTGATGAATATGACAACCCCGGGCGCGTTGAAACGCGGCTGCAAAGCGACCGGGAAACGCTCGCACGCATAGTGGAAACGGAGTACCGGAACGACGAAAGCGGTTGGCATATCGGGTTGCCACGGCATCAGGTGCTGACGCACCGGAATTTCGTGCACGAGGATATTTTCTTGGCTGTCCAGTTTGTGCGCGATGCCCAAAACGGTTTTTTGAAAGAAAAAATCGTGCAGCCAAACCACCCGCTTGCGGTGGTGGAGCACTACGAATACGACGTCTTTGGCAATTTGAGCGAGACCACGGTCATGCCACACAGCGGGCTGGAAGAGGCAAGGATTACCCGGGTCCGCTATGACGAAAACGGATTGTTCATACGAGAACTGGTCAATCCCGAAGGGCACGTCGAACACCGTGTCTACGACCCGAGGTTTGGGAAAATCACACGGATTGAAGACAGCAATCACCATGTCAGTGAAAAAACTTACGATGCGTTTGGTCGGCTTGTGAGGGAGCGGGGAGTGGATGGTCATGAGCGGACGCTCAGTTACCATTTCGCGGCTGCAGAAACGGCTCCTGCCGAAGCCGTTTTTGTCGTTGTGAAAGCAAGTAGCAACAGTTCGCAGGAGCGCACCTGGCATGACCGCCACAGTCGCGTATTGCGCGAAGAGACAACCGGTTTCACTGATCGCCTTGTGTACTCGGATGTGCGCCATGACCGCTGGGGACACCCAGTGGCTTCCTCGTATCCCTACTATGCCGGAGACCCGTCGTACTGGGTCGGCAGGAACTACGATGAGCTCGACCGCCTGGTGCGTATTTCCTATCCTCGTCCGGGCGGCGAGGTGGCGGTGTCAACGGTTCACTATGCAGGTCATGAAACGGTTTTTCGTGGTCCGCAGGGAGTGGAGCGCCGCGTGGTACGCGATCTGCGCGGGCGTGCCGTAGTGGTGGCGGAAGCGGAAGGGGCTGTGATTGAAAGAACCTTTGATGCGGCCGGACACCTGATTCTCATTCGCGATGCGCATGGCAACGTGGTGCGAATGGAAAACGATGTTTTCGGGAATCGTGTTGCGGAAATTGATCCCAATTTTGGCGAGCGCCGCTTTAGCTATGACGCTTTTGGTCAATTGCGCAGTGTGCTCGATGCGGCAGGGCAACGTCGGTTTTTTTCCTACGACCGGCTGGGTCGTCGCCGGGTGGCAAGACGGCCGGAAGGAGTGGCCAGATGGGAATTCGATGCCGCACCCCACGGCACAGGCCAGATTGCCGAAGAAAGTTATCGCGGCTTCGTTCGCCACTTTCGGTACGACCAGACCGGGCAGGTGAAAACGATCAGAGACGGTCGCGGACACACGCTGGATATTCAGCGCGGCGACGGTGGCAAAATTGAAACGGAGCGTTCTTCCGAAGGTTTTCTCAGCAAGCGGGTTTACGATGTTCAAGGGCGTTTGCTTGCACTCCAGGGCATGGACAGGCGGATGAAAAAAACCACGGAAAGGAACAGTCATTTTGTCGGATTCGTGGTGGGAAAAGCCGTGCAATATGAATTGCGGGCACTGTTTTATCAAAGCCTGATGGAGACGATGGCGGGTGCTCGGTCTGGTTCGCCGCGCAACCGCGAGCTCGAGGAAAAATTCCGTGCAGGCGTAGCAACCCTGACAGCAGGAAGCAATTTGCTGCGCAACGTTTCAAGCCGCGCCGGAGATGAAAAACCTGCCGATGTGGATTACTGGTTGCAACTGGCACTTTCCCGCCTGGTTTGTTCCAAAACCCTGTTGCGGCAGAACGATGCCGGCAACGACCGTTTCGGTTTTGCGGGTTTATGTCTGGACGAAATGACGCACGTTTTGGCTCTTGCAGGCACTTCCGAAGTTCTGGCATATCCGGCCGCCCCCTCAGTGCCCGGAAGAGAGTTGCGTGAATACTGGCGCGTTGAGTCGCGTGATGCGGCAGGACGAATTACGGCCGAACGCTTTGGCAACGGGGTGCGTGCTGTGTATCGCTACCGCCCGGAGGACGGACAACTTGTTGGCAACAGGCTTTTCGCTCCAGACGGGGGACTGCTGAGACACGTCGATTACACTTACGACATTGTCGGCCGCCTGGTGGCGAGCGAAAACATCCTTGAGCGTTACACGGATGATTTTGACTACGACCGATTGGGTCGAGTGGTGCGTTTTGTGCGCAAAGGAGCCACCGCGGATCGCGACGAAACCGTGACTTATGAATACGATGCAATCGGAAACCTTGTCTTCCATTCCAGTGTGGGCGAGTACATCTATGGCGAGGATGGACGGTTGCCGCACGCCGTGGTAAAGGCCGGAGATCGAGAGTACGCCTACGACCGAAACGGAAACCTGCGGCGCGGCGCTGACTACGAGGTCAGATGGACAACGTTTGGCAAGCCGCAATACTTTCTACAGCGCAGTACCGCCACACAGGTCGGCACACTTTTGACTGCCTTCGGCTACGACGCCAATGGCAACCGCATTGAAAAACTTAGCGCAGGTGAGGAAACCGTCCTTTATTTTGGCAGACGGCATGAAAAGCTTTTAGACCGGGATGGCCGAATCAACCACTTGCATTACCTCTATGCGGATGGCCGGCTCGTGGCCGTTGTGAGCCGTTCGGATGGCATCATCGGCAGGCAACAGAGCGAGGTGAATTATTTGCATCGCGACCACCTGGGGTCGGTAGTGATGGTCAGCGACCAGGACGGGAACTTTGTTGCTCGAGAATATGCGCCCTACGGCGAGGTGCGGACAGCAACGGACGAGGAGGCAGAAGCGTTCCCGGTACGGCGGGGATTTACCGGGCATGAGCAACTCGAAGCACTTTCTCTGGTGCATGCGAACGGGCGTCTTTACGATCCTGCGATAGGCCGCTTTCTCAGTCCTGATCCAGTCATTCCTGCTCCTTTGCTGACGCAAAGTTATAACCGTTACGCTTACGTCTTGAATAACCCCCTGGCCTTCACTGACCCGAGCGGCCACTTTTTCAAAGGCATTGGACGCATTTTCGAAAAGCTGTTCAGGAATGTCAGGAGCTTCATCAAGCGATATGGGCGAACCTTGCTGGTCTTTGCCGTTTCCCACACCTTTGGTTCCTTAGTGACGCGAGTCTATCGGCAGGCGGGAATTGCGAAACTGCTCAGTTCGACAAAAAATCTTTCCGCGGCCCATTTGCTTGCTTCCGTGGAAAGCGTCATCAGGACTGGACAAATCGTGGGCGGCGCAGGCAGTGGTGCCACGTTTTCAGTGCTGAGCGGCGGTGGCAGTGCGCAGAGTCTGCTCGGTGGGATTTTCGGCGGAGTGGGTCACGCAGTCATCGACATTGGTTTTGTCGGGACCTGGACGCCAGGAAGAGTGGTGGTCGGGAGTTTGACCAACGGGGTCAGCGCGGCAATCAGCGGGGGTGATTTCGGACGGGCAGTATTGGCGTCGCTGAAAGGTTTGAGCTTGAAATATGCCAACTATGCAGCACGACGGGCGATGGTGGCGCAGTCACTGCTCAACCCAGATAACGCGGATGGAACCAGCGCCGGATTTTTTAGCGATGGGTTCAAGCTCGGGGGCAGAAGATTTGATCCTTACGGACAGTCAAGTGGGGTCCTCGGGGGCTTTCAAGCCGGGCAAGGTTCCCTGTTTGGGGTCAGCTATGAAAGCGGTTCTTTTGCAGATTATCTGGTTGAAGCATATGCCGGGCCGCACGATTTTCTGAACAGCTTCTATTGGTATGACTCGCTCGGCAACATTGCCGTTGGCACGAACATTTTCGCTCGTGGAATTGGTGAACTTGCCAACTACACAAATGTCGCTGTTGTCACCCCTTTTGCAGTCGGCGCCATGATTCCCGACTATGCATACTCCCAGGATTTTTAGGCTTGTCGCGTGCATTCTGGCTGAGCCTGCAAGTGGGCGAAGGCATACTCAGGCATGTCATGTGAACCAGAGGGAACGAGGGGGCAGCCATGGAAAACCTGCTGGCCGGCACTTTTCCACAAACCAGGCGGGTTTCCTTTTTTGATACGGTTCCTGGTGTTTTCATCAGCTGCGGAAAGATGATGTTCTGTGGTTTTTAGAGATTGACATCGGGGTTTGTTTTAGGGCATGACGGGCGCGCTGTTCTGTAGTGGTTGATGAAGGTGGTTCGATCCCGGTCAGGCTTTGCGCCGCGAGCGTCTCGCTTTGGTTGCGGAGAATGGGTTCACAGCTTCAAACCACTTGTGGTAACAGGGAATGGTTTTGCTTGCGGGAGGCTTGACATCCGATTCTTGTTGGTGCAGGATGGGCGCTCCAGATGGGGTTGCCGGATGAGATACCGCATGGAGTGGTGCTCGGTTGGTGACCTAAAAAGAGTCAGAGGTCTTTCACAGGCTTTGGCTGTTTGTCTTGATCTGCTGTCAGGTGGGGTGAGCGTCTGTATGAGGAGGAACGCGTGAAATACCAGGAAGTTTTGAAAAACTGCGTTTTGGCAGTCTTTGTGGTTTGGCTGGCAGGAAATGTGCAGGCGCAAGGGGAACCGCAGATGACTGTGTTGTTGGCGGAGAACGGGAGTTTGCCTGCTGATGATCCATATTGTGGGCGATACCCGGGAGCAGAAACAACGATACGCAGGAGCAAAGTGGGGGCAGAGTCGGGGAGAGGTGGCTGTGTGCCAATAAGCTTGGCAGCGGCACCGAACTTTACAGGGGTTGCAGATGGCAAGACAGTGGGCGTGGTGGATTGGATTTTGGTGGAGATAAGGGCTTCGGACGCGACTGAGGCAGAGGAGTTTGTAGGCGACACTGTGACGGTGCAAATACCGGCATTGTTGTTGAGCAACGGTCTCGTGGTTGATGCCGAGCGATTTGCCGGGAGTAGTTCCGTATTGAGCGATGCTGACAGAACTCTATGTGCCACCGTGGGGAATGGATGCGATGCTGCAGATGTTGAAGTGCCGAGTGAGGCGTTCCCCGTTGCCGTTGGTACCAATGTTCGCGTGGTTATCAGACATAGAAACCATTTGGATGTCATGTCTGCGGTGCCTGTGGTTGAAACAGACGGTGTTCGCATGTTTGACTTCACAACGGTGACAAATGTTTACACGCCATTAGCTGACATACCTGCTGTTTGGAGTTATAACAGTGAATTGAGAGGTGACTTGGAGAGAATTTTGTCCCCATACCCGGATTATGCATTCTTAGTCCCTGGTGATACGAATGGAAATGGAGTAGTGGAACCTGTTGATGTTACCGGCGCGACGGGTTTTACAGGTGCCTTTGTCAGTGGAGACACAACCGGGTACAACGATGCAGATACCAGCATGAACAATGTAGTGGCACCTGATGATGTGACGGAACGCGGCTTCACGACGGCATTCGTTTCGGGAGCAGCCAGTTCACTAGTTCCGAATTAATATCAGGTGCCATTCGCAGAAATTTTTGAATTGGGCAGAATTGACGGTTCTGCTTGTTTCTCTTAGTCAAGAGGGAGTATACAGATGTTTTCATTGAACTTTAGTCCACAAGGTGAAGCAGCAAAGAAGTGTTTGACTAGAGGCGGTTTGCTCGTTTTGTTCTTGGCAATGGGAAATGCCGGTGCACAGGAGTTCGATTTTAACAGAGAAAACTTTCTGGTGCCGCCTGTGCCGATAGTGGCAACGTGTTCGGACTGTGTGGGGGAGTTATTTCTCAGAATGAGCGAGCCTGAAATCGCCGATGGCAGAGCATCAATCGGTGTTTTGCTGAGGGCCAGCCTTTCCAGTAGTTTTACGGCAACCCCCTACTTGGGCAACTACGTATTTCATGTTGCTGTTGGCGGTGTTGGTATAGAACTTGTTAGAACGTCTTGCAATTTTACTGTGGCGAGTGGTGTGCAGAGCACTTACAACCCGGTTCCTTTGGCTGTGGGCTCAGCGAGTCCGCTGTCACTTACGGTGAACCAAGTGGCCCCGGGTTTCGGTTTGAGTTCACCGTCGACTGATACACACTACAGGCTGAGCACGGATGGGTTTAGCCAGTTCGGTACATTCAGTTGTCCGATCAGCGATACGAGTGGTGTAAATGCATACATTCTGGCTCCGGTTAACGTCTATGGATTTACTGTTCAGGTGGGGGTGGGTAACCAACAGAAATTGTTGCTGAGGGCTGATAATTCGTACCGGTACTATCCTCTTGATGGTGACGCACCATTTGTAGCTGCAACAGGTGATCCTGTTGACTCCAGTACCGTCACAGTGAGCCTAACGAGCAATTTGGTTGGTGTGCCGTCAACTGCAAGGAACTTTACCTTTAGCCCTGGGTGTGGCGTCGCTCCCGACAGTAGCGTCGCTCCCGTCGTTCCTGAAGTGCCAATTACCACCACTGTTACAGATATAAAAATATCTTTTGGAGAATCGCAGATATACAACGATTGTGTGGTGACTTATGACGTGGTGGTTCCAGGTAATAGCTACAGCCTCACACAACGTCTGGGGGAAACGCCCATTCCGCCTGGTGGGGATGTTGTCAGCACAGTAGTGGTGTCCCTGAATGTTGGTTCTTCGAGTCCAATACAAGTTATTGACTTGGAAGACCCAAACTTGGTGTATTCGGCTTATGCCAATGTGAGGACAACCAGCGGTGATCCTCTACCCGTTTCTGCGGCGTATAGCCTGGATGGTGAAGAAATCGACAATGCTGATATTGGCGACGAAGTTACTGTTCAATTTTCCGATCGGAACAAGGAAATTAATTTGAACATCGCCTTTAATGCAGCGAGAGAAGCGGCCATAAGAAGCATGAGTGGCGCCAACCCGGTGCAGATTCTGACGCTTGAAGTAAGGGTTGGTGACAGTGAACCATGGAGCAAATCATACTTGGTGGTTAGTAAAACTGAGGTTGCTGCTGCTATGAATCTCTACAGAAATTTCTTGGGTACTGTAATTACCAGCACAGAAGGAATTGTCGGCGAAGAGGTAGATGCTGGATTCTTTCTGGCTCAGCTTCTTAGCACCGGTGCTGCTGTGATTGTAGATAAAGACGTCATTCAAAACGTATTGAATGCCGCGGTTGGAGGCCTGATAAATCTTCCGGACAGTGGGTTTAGTTCCAGTATACAGAATGAAGTTTTGACTGATGCGTACAGTTTTTCTGGATCACTTGATAATCTGGGTGTCACAGAGGCGAGTTTCGTCATTGATCTCGGTTCCAGTCAATTGACGTCGCCAGCGAGACTGGCTAAGCAAATCAGAACTGGTGTCGAGCAGTGGAGGGGGGTTGATAACGGTTCTGGTGGCAGCGTAAGTTACTCGACTAATAGATACTTGCTACCACCGTCACCGTGTCTGCCTGCAAATGCTGAATCGGGCTGGCTTGATACAGATAATGGTTATGGACTGTTGCCAGCAAGCAGCACTACTCCTATCAGGTGCATCAGGATAACCATAGCTGATAATGGTGTTTATGATGTTGACGGTGCTGATCCTGAACTTTTTGGTTTTATTTCTGACTCGATTGTAGGGGTTGCAGACAGTCCTGACATTGTGCTTGCGCATGCACCACAGGGTTGCAGCTACGAGCCAGGTTATTTTCTTGCAGGTCCCGGTGACCCGATGCCGAATCGCTCAACTTGTGTGGGTTCAGTTACGGCGCAGATGAGGAACTTCAGAGCCACCGAAAGTACGGGAGATAGCAATGGTAGAGCCGTGGTGGACATTTGGCTCGAGACGGATTTACCTTCCACCCATAGTCGTTTCCTCGGTGGCTTTGAGTTTGACATTGCAGTTGATGGGGCCAAATATGGCGGAAGAGATGGTGGCGCTCCTACGGACAGCGGCATCGATTTAAGGGATAATGTTTGTGCTTTTTCCTATGCAGAGGGCGTGCTTGGCGGGTCAATAAATATAGATACGCGCACTTTTGAACCCGTCTTGTCCTTGGCAGTTTCTGCGGGCGCGCCTGAAGGTGGTAACCAAGTGGGTCTTATGACCAACTACGTCCTAAAAAGGGATTTCGAGCACTTTGGGACGTTCACCTGTCCAATTCTAGATCGCTCCCTTGATAGGGGTTATGTTTTCGGTGCTAATAAAGTCTTTGAGTTTCGTGTGCATGATGAGAAGACCAACAGCTCTGGTGACTTTGACCCTCTGGTGCTGAGGGCTGATAATTCGTACCGGTACTATCCTCTTGATGGTGACGCACCATTTGTAGCTGCAACAGGTGATCCTGTTGACTCCAGTACCGTCACAGTGAGTCTAACGAGCAATTTGGTTGGTGTGCCGTCAACTGCAAGGAACTTTACCTTTAGCAGTGGTATCAATGGGTGTGGCGTCGCTCCCGTCGTTCCTGAAGTGCCAATTACCACCACTGTTACAGATATAAAAATATCTTTTGGAGAATCGCAGATAGACAACGATTGTGTGGTGACTTATGACGTGGTGGTTCCAGGTAATAGCTACAGCCTCACACAACGTCTGGGGGAAACGCCCATTCCGCCTGGTGGGGATGTTGTCAGCACAGTAGTGGTGTCCCTGAATGTTGGTTCGGATCCAATACAAGTTATTGACTTGGAAGACCCAAACTTGGTGTATTCGGCTTATGCCAATGTGAGGACAACCAGCGGTGATCCTCTATCCGTTTCTGCGGCGTATAGCCTGGATGGTGAAAAAATCGACAATGCTGATATTGGCGACGAAACTGTTCAATTTTCCGATCGGAACAAGGAAATTAATTTGAACCTCGCCTTTAATGCAGCGAGAGAAGCGGCCATAAGAAGCATGAGTGGCGCCAACCCGGTGCAGATTCTGACGCTTGAAGTAAGGGTTGGTGACAGTGAACCATGGAGCAAATCATACTTGGTGGTTAGTAAAACTGAGGTTGCTGCTGCTATGAATCTCTACAGAAATTTCTTGGGTACTGTAATTACCAGCACAGAAGGAATTGTCGGCGAAGAGGTAGATGCTGGATTCTTTCTGGCTCAGCTTCTTAGCACCGGTGCTGCTGTGATTGTAGATAAAGACGTCATTCAAAACGTATTGAATGCCGCGGTTGGAGGCCTGATAAATCTTCCGGACAGTGGGTTTAGTTCCAGTATACAGAATGAAGTTTTGACTGATGCGTACAGTTTTTCTGGATCACTTGATAATCTGGGTGTCACAGAGGCGAGTTTCGTCATTGATCTCGGTTCCAGTCAATTGACGTCGCCAGCGAGACTGGCTAAGCAAATCAGAACTGGTGTCGAGCAGTGGAGGGGGGTTGATAACGGTTCTGGTGGCAGCGTAAGTTACTCGACTAATAGATACTTGCTACCACCGTCACCGTGTCTGCCTGCAAATGCTGAATCGGGCTGGCTTGATACAGATAATGGTTATGGACTGTTGCCAGCAAGCAGCACTACTCCTATCAGGTGCATCAGGATAACCATAGCTGATAATGGTGTTTATGATGTTGACGGTGCTGATCCTGAACTTTTTGGTTTTATTTCTGACTCGATTGTAGGGGTTGCAGACAGTCCTGACATTGTGCTTGCGCATGCACCACAGGGTTGCAGCTACGAGCCAGGTTATTTTCTTGCAGGTCCCGGTGACCCGATGCCGAATCGCTCAACTTGTGTGGGTTCAGTTACGGCGCAGATGAGGAACTTCAGAGCCACCGATCAAAGTACGGAAGATAGCATGGGTAGAGCCGTGGTGGACATTTGGCTCAAGACGGATTTACCTTCCACCCATAGTCGTTTCCTCGGTGACTTTGAGTTTGACATTGCAGTTGATGGGGCCAAATATGGCGGAGGAGATGGTGGCGCTCCTACGGACAGCGGCATCGATTTAAGGGATAATAATGTTTGTGCTTTTTCCTATGCAGAGGGCGTGCTTGGCGGGTCAATAGATATAGCTACGCGCACTTTTGATCCCGTCTTGTCCTTGGCAGTTTCTGCGCGCGCGCCTGGAGATGGTAACCGAGTGGGTCCTATGACCAACTACGTCCTAAAAAGGGATTTCGAGCGCTTTGGGACGTTCACCTGTCCAATTCTAGATCGCTCCCTTGATAGGGGTTATGTTTTCGGTGCTAATAAAGTCTTTGAGTTTCGTGTGCATGATGAGAAGACCAACAGCGTTGGTGACTTTGACCCTCTGGTGCTGAGGGCTGATAATTCGTACCGGTACTATCCTCTTGATGGTGACGCACCATTTGTAGCTGCAACAGGTGATCCTGTTGACTCCAGTACCGTCACAGTGAGTCTAACGAGCAATTTGGTTGGTGTGCCGTCAACTGCAAGGAACTTTACCTTTAGCCCTGGGTGTGGCGTCGCTCCCGACAGTAGCGTCGCTCCCGTCGTTCCTGATGTGCCAATTACCCTCCTTGATACAGAAATACCTATAGTTTTTGCAAAATCGCAGATAGACAACGATTGTGTGGTGACTTATGACGTGGTGGTTCCAGGTAATAGCTACAGCCTCACACAACGTCTGGGGGAAACGCCCATTCCGCCTGGTGGGGATGTTGTCAGCACAGTAGTGGTGTCCCTGAATGTTGGTTCGGATCCAATACAAGTTGTTGACTTGGAAGACCCAAACTTGGTGTATTCGGCTTATGCCAATGTGAGGACAACCAGCGGTGATCCTCTACCCGTTTCTGCGGCGTATAGCCTGGATGGTGAAGAAATCGACAATGCTGATATTGGCGACGAAGTTACTGTTCAATTTTCCGATCGGAACAAGGAAATTAATTTGAACATCGCCTTTAATGCAGCGAGAGAAGCGGCCATAAGAAGCATGAGTGGCGCCAACCCGGTGCAGATTCTGACGCTTGAAGTAAGGGTTGGTGACAGTGAACCATGGAGCAAATCATACTTGGTGGTTAGTAAAACTGAGGTTGCTGCTGCTATGAATCTCTACAGAAATTTCTTGGGTACTGTAATTACCAGCACAGAAGGAATTGTCGGCGAAGAGGTAGATGCTGGATTCTTTCTGGCTCAGCTTCTTAGCACCGGTGCTGCTGTGATTGTAGATAAAGACGTCATTCAAAACGTATTGAATGCCGCGGTTGGAGGCCTGATAAATCTTCCGGACAGTGGGTTTAGTTCCAGTATACAGAATGAAGTTTTGACTGATGCGTACAGTTTTTCTGGATCACTTGATAATCTGGGTGTCACAGAGGCGAGTTTCGTCATTGATCTCGGTTCCAGTCAATTGACGTCGCCAGCGAGACTGGCTAAGCAAATCAGAACTGGTGTCGAGCAGTGGAGGGGGGTTGATAACGGTTCTGGTGGCAGCGTAAGTTACTCGACTAATAGATACTTGCTACCACCGTCACCGTGTCTGCCTGCAAATGCTGAATCGGGCTGGCTTGATACAGATAATGGTTATGGACTGTTGCCAGCAAGCAGCACTACTCCTATCAGGTGCATCAGGATAACCATAGCTGATAATGGTGTTTATGATGTTGACGGTGCTGATCCTGAACTTTTTGGTTTTATTTCTGACTCGATTGTAGGGGTTGCAGACAGTCCTGACATTGTGCTTGCGCATGCACCACAGGGTTGCAGCTACGAGCCAGGTTATTTTCTTGCAGGTCCCGGTGACCCGATGCCGAATCGCTCAACTTGTGTGGGTTCAGTTACGGCGCAGATGAGGAACTTCAGAGCCACCGATCAAAGTACGGAAGATAGCATGGGTAGAGCCGTGGTGGACATTTGGCTCAAGACGGATTTACCTTCCACCCATAGTCGTTTCCTCGGTGACTTTGAGTTTGACATTGCAGTTGATGGGGCCAAATATGGCGGAGGAGATGGTGGCGCTCCTACGGACAGCGGCATCGATTTAAGGGATAATAATGTTTGTGCTTTTTCCTATGCAGAGGGCGTGCTTGGCGGGTCAATAGATATAGCTACGCGCACTTTTGATCCCGTCTTGTCCTTGGCAGTTTCTGCGCGCGCGCCTGGAGATGGTAACCGAGTGGGTCCTATGACCAACTACGTCCTAAAAAGGGATTTCGAGCGCTTTGGGACGTTCACCTGTCCAATTCTAGATCGCTCCCTTGATAGGGGTTATGTTTTCGGTGCTAATAAAGTCTTTGAGTTTCGTGTGCATGATGAGAAGACCAACAGCGTTGGTGACTTTGACCCTCTGGTGCTGAGGGCTGATAATTCGTACCGGTACTATCCTCTTGATGGTGACGCACCATTTGTAGCTGCAACAGGTGATCCTGTTGACTCCAGTACCGTCACAGTGAGTCTAACGAGCAATTTGGTTGGTGTGCCGTCAACTGCAAGGAACTTTACCTTTAGCCCTGGGTGTGGCGTCGCTCCCGACAGTAGCGTCGCTCCCGTCGTTCCTGATGTGCCAATTACCACCACTGTTACAGATATAAAAATATCTTTTGGAGAATCGCAGATAGACAACGATTGTGTGGTGACTTATGACGTGGTGGTTCCAGGTAATAGCTACAGCCTCACACAACGTCTGGGGGAAACGCCCATTCCGCCTGGTGGGGATGTTGTCAGCACAGTAGTGGTGTCCCTGAATGTTGGTTCTTCGAGTCCAATACAAGTTATTGACTTGGAAGACCCAAACTTGGTGTATTCGGCTTATGCCAATGTGAGGACAACCAGCAGTGAGCGTCTATCCATTTTTGCGGCGTATAGCCTGGATGGTGAAAAAATCGGCGGTGCTTCTCTCGGCGACGAAGTTACTGTTCAATTTTCCGATCAAAACAAGAAAATTGATTTGACCGAAGTCTTTATTGCAGCGAGAGAAGCGGCCATAAGAAGCATGAGTGGCGCCAACCCGGTGCAGATTCTGACGCTTGAAGTAAGGGTTGGTGACAGTGAACTATGGAGCAAATCATACTTGGTGGTTAGTAAAACTGCGGTTGCTTATGGCATGGCTGCCTACAGAGATCTCTTGAACACTGTAATTACCAGCACAGAAGGAATTGTCGGCGAAGAGGTAGATGCTGGATTCTTTCTGGCTGAACTTCTTAGTCGTAGCACCGGTGCTGCTGTGATTGTAGGTCAAGAGGTCATTCAAGGCGAATTGAATGACGCGGTTGGACGCCTGATAAATCTTCCGGAGAGTGGGTTTAGTAGTACGCAGAATAAAGTTTTGATAACTGATGCGTACACTTTTTCTGGATCACTTGATAATCTGGGTGTCACAGAGGCGAGTTTCGTCATTGATCTCGGAGACAGGCAATTGACGTCGCCAACGAGACTGGCTAAGCAAATCAGAACTGGTGGGGAGTACGAGCAGTGGAGAGGGGTTGATAACGGTTCTGGTGGCAGCGTAAGTTACTCGACTGTGGTCAACTTGCTAGGTGCTGGAGCGCAACCTCCCTGTCCCGAGGCTGCTGATGCTGTCGGCTGGATGAATACAGATAATGGAGTGTTACCGGCAGCTAGTCCTCTTGCTGATCAAATCAGGTGCATCAGGATAACCATAGCTGATGATGGTGTTTATGATGTTGACGGTGCTGATCTTGGACAACCTGGACTTTCTGGTTTTATTTCTGACCCGATTGCAGGGGTTGAAGACAGTCCTGACATTGTGCTTGCGCACGCTGGTGGCGGCGGTGGTAGCGATGGTTGGATTGTCGCACTCGCAGTTTTGGGAGGCTTGCTCTTTGCTGGCTCTGCTGGACTGTGGATGATCTTTGCTCTGCTTGCGATACTCGCCTTGTCCCTGTGGAGGAGGCGAAGCGAAGTTGTTGCTCATCATCGCAGTGAGTTCTAAGTAAACCAGCTTCATGAATGAAAAGGCGGGCGCTTCGGTGCCCGCCTTTTTTTGTCTTGACGGCTGTTTCAGAACAGCCGTAATCGAAAGTCTGCTTCAGATGATCGATTGAAGCCACTTTTGCCTGCTGTCACAGTTATGGAACCGTGAAGCTTTTTTTTAACAGATGCCTGATGTCAAAAAAGTTATGCTGAGAGGCTGGGGCTGGTTCGTGTTGTGGTGTTGAAGCGGTAATGGGTATGCGGGTTTGTTTTTAACAACCATGCGGTGGTTGCCAAGTGAAGTTCAAGAATCCAGTGACTCAAACAGAGAGGCAAAACCAAATACAGCGGTGGCTCCAGGATAGGTTGGGTGAAAGACCCGGGCTTGTTGAATTGGCGGGTGATGCCAGCTTCAGAAGGTACTACAGGGTAAAGGCATCAAGGCAGAGTTTTGTGCTCATGGATGCTCAGCTGGATGATGAAAACGTCAAACAATTTGTGTTTGTCACAAAATTGTTACAGCGTTCCGGACTGCATGTTCCCACCATTGAACATGCCGACTTGCAGAATGATCTGTTGCTTCTGGAAGATCTGGGTGATCGTCTCCTGCTCAATTGCCTGAACAAGGGCAATGCAAAGGGTTTCTATTTCCAGGCTGTGAAAGACCTTCTGCTGATTCAGCATGCAAATACGGACGGACTTTCACTTTATAGCGAAGCTAAGCTGCGAAAAGAAATGGAAATATTCAAAGATTGGTTGTGTGGTCAATACTTGGGTTATCGGTTTTCTCAAGCAGAAGAAAATACTTTTGAAAGCGCCAAACAATTCCTGGTACACCACGCGCTGGATCAGCCTCAGGTTTTTGTTCATGGCGATTACCATTCACGAAATATTCTGGTTGTAGCCGATGGTTTGGCGCATATCGATTACCAGGATGCTGTTCTGGGCCCGCTCAGCTATGATTTGGTTTCCCTTCTAAGGGATTGCTACATTGAATGGCCGGATGGTGATGTTGAGGTTTGGATTGAATACTATTTGAGTCTCAGTGCTGATGTTGTCTATAGTTCAGGTTTTACAATGAAACAGTTCAAACGGTGGTTTGACTTGATGGGACTGCAGCGGCATTTGAAGGCGTCCGGCATATTTTGCCGTCTGCTGAAACGTGACGGAAAAATCGGCTACCTGAATGATGTCCAGAGGATATTTGGCTACACGCTTAACTGTTGTGATCAATACCCTGAATTACGCGAGTTTCGGAAATTACTGAAGCGATTGTATGATTTGTTCATCATGGCGTCCGTTCCGAGATGAAGGCCATGATTTTGGCGGCTGGACATGGCAAGCGCTTGCGTCCCTTGACTGAACATATCCCGAAGCCGCTTATTTCGGTGGGCGGCAAGATGCTGATTGACAGGCATTTATGTGGTCTTGCGCAGGCTGGATTCAGCAAGGTGGTAATCAATACTTCGTACATGGGCGATGTCATCAAAGAAAAAGTGGGTTTTGGAGATCGCTATGGAATACCCATTGTTTATTCGGAAGAAGGTGACAGCCGACTGAATACAGGTGGAGGCGTGAAAAATGCCTTGAAAATTTTGGGCACCCGCCCTTTTCTTCTGGTAAGTGCTGACGTGTTTACGGATTGGAGTTTTTCACAGTTTTGTTTGCCGGAAGATGCTGCGGCGCACTTGTTGATGGTCAGGCGTAGTGGTGAACCACGGGAAAGCTACTTTTCATTGGATCATGGCGGAGTGTCCAGAATTTCAGCGCCAGAACTGGTCTATTCGGGGATCGGGTTTTTTTGGCCGAAAGTTTTTGCAGATATTGAGAAGCGTATTTTTTCATTGCGGGATGCCCTGGATGCTGCTGTCGTGAAAAACACCATAACCACGGATGTTTATGATGGTTGCATGGTAAATGTCGGCACTGCAGACGGTCTGAGGGACGCCAGAAGACGCTCGGTTTTTGGTGCACAAGAGCTGTCATGAGGTTGTTGTTGTCTACTTTTACAAATAAATTGTCCAACAAAGGAGGAACTGTTCACTCTTAAAGAAAAGGGGTGGATATGCGATTCATGGATTTTTCTTTGTTTGGGCTTTTGGCTATGGTTTTCAGGAGAGTCGACCGCGGTTTCCCATCGCCTGCGTAGCGCGTCAGGATCTCCTCGTTTCTCAGCATGGGAGAATTGTTTTCAACTGCCCGCATAACGGGGTTGTCCGAAGTCACCATCATGAAAAAAAATGGCTGGTCGTTATCGGTGACAGGCATTTCCCCACCGCTAATCCGGAAAATTAAGCTCCCTTTCTACCGTGACCAACCGGCCGCTTGCATGGGCTTAGGTCTTTTATGGAAGAAGCAGGGGGGGGTTCTGTGCATAAGAAAGTCAGACCGTCTACGCTAGATCGCTGACGGTGGCACAGTCAGGGCGGCAATGCGCCTGAATTTTGCGCCCCCGGCAAAGACCAGGATTTTTTGTTGCCATGGGGTCTGCCTGCGGCAGCACGAGGCGCCCCTTGTAGCGTCTCAGACTGTCTTGCAGAAAGCGACTGACAATGATTGTTTTCTCTTTGCCTGGCCTGCCTTTGGGCTGGCAATCCTTTGCTTATTTTTTTCTGAGTAGGTCTGGTGCCTGCCTGGGTGCGGCCATCATGCTATATGCCAGTGCTGTAGTCGTGGGCATGGAACCGAGATGTCATGAGCCTGAGCGAAGAGAGTGAAGACCTGTGCCTTGAGCCGTCCTAGCACCATGGAAGCAACCCGAAAGTGTGTGGCGGTCCAGGATGTGCAGCTTTGCTGCGCTTGCCAAGTTTGTCTCCGTGTTCTTGACTGGTTCTGCCGGACTTGCCGGACTTGCTGACGACACAGTCCCCACGAAGGACCTCGGGGCTGGCATTGTCAGGGAAGCTCAGCAGCATTGGCGTTCTCCAGCACCCTTTGTGTTGCTCGACTGATGTGTAGAAGTTTAGACCCAATCTGACACATCACTCAATCAAGCTGAGCGCAGCGAAGCTTGATTTAGTGAGAGTTACCCGTTTAGATGTCATTGCAATATTAATATCCAAACAAAGAGGTAGCTCTCATGATCCATACTAACGATAAAGTCATTAAATATAAAGTCGGCCTACTCAATCTGGCTGAAGAACTCGGAAACGTCTCAAAAGCCTGCAAGATGATGGGCTTATCCAGAGATACTTTCTATCGATACAAAGCCGCTGCTGATGAAGGTGGCATTGAAGCACTTTTTGATCAAAACAGGCGTATCGCGAACCTCAAAAATAGAGTTGATCCTGCGATTGAATCCATCGTCGTTGAACACGCTCTGGAAGAACCTGCCCATGGGCAGACCCGAACCAGCAATGAGCTACGCAAAATGGGGACATTTGTTTCGCCGACGGGCGTACGAAGTATTTGGTTACGCCATAACCTGGCTTGCCTTAAAGATCGACTCAAAGCACTATCCGATAAAGTGGCCACTGAAGGCCTGATTCTTACTGAGCCTCAAGTCGCTGCCATGGAACGCAAACAAGATGACGATCAGGCCTGTGGTGAGATAGAAACAGCCCACCCTGGCTATTTGGGCTCGCAAGACACTCACTATGTGGGTACATTCAAGGGTATTGGCCGAGTCTATCAGCAGACGTTTATTGATACTTACAGTAAAGTCGCTCATGCCAAGCTCTACACCACCAAAACGCCGATTACCGCCGCTGATATGCTCAATGATCGTGTGTTGCCGTTCTATGAGGAACAAGCACTTCCCATGCTGCGGATTCTCACCGACCGTGGTACAGAATATTGTGGTCGAGCTGACCAACATGATTACCAGCTCTACCTGGCTTTGAATGATATTGAGCACACCAAAACCAAAGTCAGGTCACCGCAAACCAATGGCATTTGTGAACGCTTCCACAAGACCCTTCTCAATGAGTTTTACCAAGTGACCTTGCGTAAGAAAATCTATCAATCGATAGAAGAGTTACAAATTGATCTTGACAAATGGCTCATCAAATACAATACTCAACGAACTCACCAAGGCAAAATGTGCTGTGGGAGAACGCCGATGGAAACTCTCATCGACGGCAAATCGATCTGGAAGGAAAAGTTTTTGAACTAAACTTAACCTGACAGTCGGTTGCTGATAAACGGGTAACTGTCAGATCAAGTCTAAACTTCTACAACTGATGAGACAAACTGCAGCATCTTGACGTGCAGCTGGCGACACTTTTGCCTGCCGCAGTTCAGCAACGTTCAGTCACTGTCGGCTCCCCACCGTCGAGATTGCCATTTGCTTTGCCTGGCAGGCTTTTTGCCGTGCTGGTCACACTTGTAGCTTTATGCCTGGGGAGTTCAAGTCTTGACATCAGGCCGGTCGCGCGTTTTTTTCGCGTTTTTTGTTTACCAAGGCCTTATCCGCCTTGCCAGCGCTACTTTGTAAAGCTACGCGCCTGCCGTTCGTTGAGATGCACATTGTGTTCCACCTCTGCCAGGGGGGGCAGATGTTCTTGGTGGATGGTCGCAATCCTCCGTAGCAGGTTTGTTCCCCGCCGCACAAGAGCAAGCTCTTGGATCTTGGTTGACTTTTGTGCCACTTGCTTTTTCTTGGCCAAAGCTTCCAGCGGGGAAGTCGTGTGATGAAAAAGAGAACACTCACTATCATGCGGGTTGTGCCTAGACATGGAGTCTACATGCAGCGGTGAAAAGTAAGCTAGACTCAAACGCCGTTTAAGCGCTGTGGCAATTTCTGTTTTATGAATGCTTTGCAGGCTGCTTGAGCGTCGCGGTAGAGGTTCACCTCTGTCTGCGGAATTTGGCTGTTTTTGGAGCGGTGGAGAATGTCCTCGATTAGAAAATTTTCATCTGTAAAGATGTTTTCAATCTGTGGGTTGCAGTTATTCTGCTCCGCGATTGCCCTGATGTGCTTTCCTCCGACCGTCTTCGGGCAAGATGTGGTTACGATCGTTACTGGGCTGGCAAGCGGTACGACATTATTCAATATCACAATGGACACTGGTGATATTCTGGGGACTGGTGCTGTGTCGGATTCCTTTATTCCCGTCGCGGTAACCAAGATTGTTCCGACTGTTGACTGTCCTACCGTTAGAGATGATTGTCTGCTGTTAAGTGATGATATTAGAAAATTCTTTCCTGATAAGGGAAAAGATCTTAAGGAAACAAGGAACTTTCTGAATCAATTGAGCGTGCGGTCCGCTGATTATCTGCCTGTTACTGCAACGCTTGCTTTAACGGTCACCTATTATTCTAGACTTGAACGTGGTTTACCAGTGGAAATTACGGCTACCACCAGATTAAGTTTAGTTCTGGTGGAGGACCCGCCACCTGTGTTGAAGGATGAAAATGCCGTAAGCACCATTTTTGTTTCTAATTCGCCCTTCATGACCGCGGTTTTTGGAACAATAACCGTTAGGGATGTGCAATCTACTGAATTTGTCGTTGAGGTAGTCAGTAGTATACGAATAACGCATATTTGTGGGGGTGGCAGTGTGGATGGCCGCACAGACTGCCTCCTTTTTGAATCTGAACCGACAATCGCGGAATTTTTAGGAGGTTCCAGTCAGCAGAGATCAGTTGCTCTTGCCCAGGGTTTTCTGCGCAGCATCCCGATGAAAATTTCCGGGGTCCCACCAATTCGGGCGACGGTGACGGTGTCACTGGAGTCGCGACTCAACGACAGTTCAATACCGCGGAAATCCACCCCGCTTACCTACGCCCTGGATTTTGATATCTCCGCTCTGGTGCCGCAGTTGAGTGATAAGTCCAATCTTAAAAAAGAGGGCTCCACAGGCGGCTTTATGCCTTTCAGTTCGCTGAGAGTTACGGATGTTGGGGGCGAGGAGGAGGTTTTTACCAGCGTAAGGCTTACACAGGATTGTGGGGAGCTGGGAGAAAATTGCCTGCGGCTGAGTCCTCAACCGAGTAGCTTTGGAAGTTCTGTATTCGGCGATGACCCCCAAGATTTTTTGCGGAGCGTGATCGTGGTCCCGATAGGCGGCAGTTCCTTGTCTGCAACCGTAACTGTGACGGTTAGTTCTATGTTACGTGGCTTAGCGCGAGTTTCCAATGAACTGGTTTACCGCCTGACTTTCGTCAGCAGGGCACCATTCCTGTCTGATAGTCCCAGCGAAAAAAGTGGCGATGTGTTGGGGTTCAGCCCATTCAGCTCCATCACTGTGACAGCAAGAGAAGCGGACACGATTACCAGTGTGGTGGTTGGGGCTTCCGGATGTTCCAGAGACCGTTCTACCTGCCTGGACATCATTGGCGTGGATCCGATAGCAGGAACAGCGATGCAGGTTCAGAGCTCCCTGCGGGATCTGGTGGTGAAATGGAGTGCGGACTATCGGGAGACGCGTGAGGCGACGGTGACGGTTTCCCTGGAAAGCAGTGTGAGGAACGCCTTTGGAGAGTTCGTGTCCCGGAAGTCAACCCCCCTGACGTATCGTCTGACTTTCACTGTTTCAGATCCACTGCCGCAGTTGAGTGATGATAAGTCCAATCTTAAAAAAGAGGGCTCCACAGGCGGCTTTATGCCTTTCAGTTCGCTGAGAGTTACGGATGTTAGGGGCGATGAGGAGGTTTTTACCAGCGTAAGGCTTATACAGGATTGTGGGGAGCTGGGAGAAAATTGTCTGCGGCTGAGTCCTCAACCGAGTAGCTTTGGAAGTCCTGTATTTGGCGATGACCCCCAAGATTTTTTGCGGAGCGTGATCGTGGGCACCACAGACGGCCGTTCCTTGTCTGCAACCGTAACTGTGACGGTTAGTTCTATGTTACGTGGCTTAGCGCGAGTTTCCAATAAACTGGTTTACCGCCTGACTTTCGTCAGCAGGGCACCATTCCTGTCTGATAGTCCCAGCGAAAAAAGTGGCGATGTGTTGGGGTTCAGCCCATTCAGTTCCATCACTGTGACAGCAAGAGAAGCGGACACGATTACCAGTGTGGTGGTTGGGGCTTCCGGATGTTCCAGAGACCGTTCTACCTGCCTGGACATCATTGGCGTGGATCCGATAGCAGGAACAGCGATGCAGGTTCAGAGCTCCCTGCGGGATCTGGTGGTGAAATGGAGTGCGGACTATCGGGAGACGCGTGAGGCGACGGTGACGGTTTCCCTGGAAAGCAGTGTGAGGAACGCCTTTGGAGAGTTCGTGTCCCGGAAGTCAACCCCCCTGACGTATCGTCTGACTTTCACTGTTTCAGATCCACTGCCGCAGTTGAGTGATGATAAGTCCAATCTTAAAAAAGAGGGCTCCACAGGCGGCTTTATGCCTTTCAGTTCGCTGAGAGTTACGGATGTTAGGGGCGATGAGGAGGTTTTTACCAGCGTAAGGCTTATACAGGATTGTGGGGAGCTGGGAGAAAATTGTCTGCGGCTGAGTCCTCAACCGAGTAGCTTTGGAAGTCCTGTATTTGGCGATGACCCCCAAGATTTTTTGCGGAGCGTGATCGTGGGCACCACAGACGGCCGTTCCTTGTCTGCAACCGTAACTGTGACGGTTAGTTCTATGTTACGTGGCTTAGCGCGAGTTTCCAATAAACTGGTTTACCGCCTGACTTTCGTCAGCAGGGCACCATTCCTGTCTGATAGTCCCAGCGAAAAAAGTGGCGATGTGTTGGGGTTCAGCCCATTCAGTTCCATCACTGTGACAGCAAGAGAAGCGGACACGATTACCAGTGTGGTGGTTGGGTCTTCCGGATGTTCCAGAGACCGTTCTACCTGCCTGGACATCATTGGCGTGGATCCGATAGCAGGAACAGCGATGCAGGTTCAGAGCTCCCTGCGGGATCTGGTGGTGAAATGGAGTGCGAACTATCGGAATCCGCGTGAGGCGACGGTGACGGTTTCCCTGGAAAGCAGTGTGAGGAACGCCTTTGGAGAGCTCGTGTCCCGGAAGTCAACCCCCCTGACGTATTGTCTGTCTTTCACTGTTTCAGATCCACTGCCGCAGTTGAGTGATGATAAGTCCAATCTTAAAAAAGAGGGCTCCACAGGCGGCTTTACGCCTTTCAGTTCGCTGAGAGTTACGGATGTTAGGGGCGATGAGGAGGTTTTTACCAGCGTAAGGCTTATACAGGATTGTGGGGAGCTGGGAGAAAATTGCCTGCGGCTGAGTCCTGAACCGAGTAGCTTTGGAAGTCCTGCATTTGGCGATGACCCCGACCCCCAAGATTTTTTGCGGAGCGTGATCGTGGTCCCGATAGGCGGCCGTTCCTTGTCTGCAACCGTAACTGTGACGGTTAGTTCTATGTTACGTGGCTTAGCGCGAGTTTCCAATGAACTGGTTTACCGCCTGACTTTCGTCAGCAGGGCACCATTCCTGTCTGATAGTCCCAGCGAAAAAAGTGGCGATGTGTTGGGGTTCAGCCCATTCAGCTCCATCACTGTGACAGCAAGAGAAGCGGACACGATTACCAGTGTGGTGGTTGGGGCTTCCGGATGTTCCAGAGACCGTTCTACCTGCCTGGACATCATTGGCGTGGATCCGATAGCAGGAACAGCGATGCAGGTTCAGAGCTCCCTGCGGGATCTGGTGGTGAAATGGAGTGCGGACTATCGGGAGACGCGTGAGGCGACGGTGACGGTTTCCCTGGAAAGCAGTGTGAGGAACGCCTTTGGAGAGCTCTTGTCCCGGAAGTCAACCCCCCTGACGTATCGTCTGACTTTCACTGTTTCAGATCCACTGCCGCAGTTGAGTGATGATAAGTCCAATCTTAAAAAAGAGGGCTCCACAGGCGGCTTTATGCCTTTCAGTTCGCTGAGAGTTACGGATGTTGGGGGCGAGGAGGAGGTTTTTACCAGCGTAAGGCTTATACAGGATTGTGGGGATCTGGGAGAAAATTGCCTGCGGCTGAGTCCTGAACCGAGTAGCTTTGGAAGTCCTGCATTTGGCGATGACCCCGACCCCCAAGATTTTTTGCGGAGCATGACCGTGGGCACCACAGACGACCGTTCCTTGTCTGCAACCGTAACTGTGACGGTTAGTTCTATGTTACGTGGCTTAGCGCGAGTTTCCAATAAACTGGTTTACCGCCTGACTTTCGTCAGCAGGGCACCATTCCTGTCTGATAGTTCCAGCGAAAAAAGTGGCGATGTGTTGGGGTTCAGCCCATTCAGCTCCGTCACTGTGACAGCAAGAGAAGCGGACACGATTACCAGTGTGGTGGTTGGGGCTTCCGGATGTTCCAGAGACCGTTCTACCTGCCTGGACATCATTGGCGTGGATCCGATAGCAGGAACAGCGATGCAGGTTCAGAGCTCCCTGCGGGATCTGGTGGTGAAATGGAGTGCGAACTATCGGAATCCGCGTGAGGCGACGGTGACGGTTTCCCTGGAAAGCAGTGTGAGGACCGCCTTTGGAGAGCTCGTGTCCCGGAAGTCAACCCCCCTGACGTATCGTCTGACTTTCACTGTTTCAGACTTGCCGCCAATGTTGGATGATGCCTCAGGTCTTGATAAAACGGGTTTTGTCGGCGGCTTCGAGCCTTTCGCTGAAATAACATTAAGTGATGATGACAGCAGGGGAGGGACGGAGTCAATTACCGGCATTCGAATCGCCGTAGACTGCGTTGGCGGCGCTACGACCTGCACAGCTTATGTGGGCGACGGGCCGGGTGATTTCGCTGGAGGAACTCTTTCGGAAGCTCAGAACTTTCTGCGAAAACTACAGGTTCGTTCCCGGTTCGCGTCTTATTCGGCAAGGTTGTCTGTAACAGTCCGTACGGTGCTACGGGAACTGCCGCGTCAGTCTAATACGCTTGTTTATACTTTGACATTCCCCACACTTGGCCGTCTTCGTGATGACCGACCCAAGAGCAGGTTTGTCGTCCCGGAATTTGCTGTTGACCTGGGGGTTAACCCTTATGACTTGGATGAGGTGCGCAATGCAGTTAAAGAACATTGCGGTGGTGATTATTTCGAAGATTCTGATGGTGATGGCGTGCCAAATAATGTTGAAGCACAGTTGGGCACAGACTGTCGGAATGACGATCCAGACAATGTAGCGGGTGGCGAGGAGAGACCTTTGGTGACTGTTGATACTTCCGAGGCTCAGATGTTGGACAAATTGCCCTTTACAGGCAGTCTGTCGGAACTTGAAATTCAATGCCGGGGTTGTGTGGAGATTTTCTTCCTTGAAAAACAGGCTGTCTGCACTTCCGCATCGGCTGACTCCGTACTCGGGAACGGCAGCATTGCATTCCCGGGCGTAAACCAGTCATCTTGTTACCAGGCGGGCTATTACTCAAGCTCTGCAACTGCTGCTCCTTCCCCCTTGACAGGAACGATTTTCCCTGTGCCAACCTGGTCGGAGCTATATGTGTTGGGCATAGACAAGTATGGGAACTGGTCTGTCAGCAATAGTGGGGCACTGGATACGAAGGTGGTGTACACGTTAGCCGTTTTGAGTCTCGGTCCGGATCTATATGCCCTTGGGGATATGGCAAACGTCACGGTGGAATTTCGCGGGCGATGGACTCAGGCATCTCCGGACTTGTCGCTTCCTGCGGTTGCCCTGGCTTTTACTCTTGACGTCAACGGCACGAAATTCCCGGGATCATTTCCCAATCCCGTGCACAGGGGTACGATGACCATTCCTGTTGATGTGTCCGATATTGATGCAGGAAGCATGCTGATTGTGAGCCTGGATGACTCCAATTTTTTTGCCGTGGGAAGAAGTGTTCTTACTATCCTAAAAGGAGAAGCGCCGCCATTCATAACGATTGGCCTGATGGAGGAGGGAAATCCCGATCCCGTCTCTGTCGTCAGCCTTGATGATGGAGGTGCAGGCTACAGTCTCAACGTGGGTCCGGCAGGGACGGCAAGCACACTGGCGATTACGACTGGAGAGGGTATGGTTCTGGTTTCCGGGCAAACGGATAACCTGAGTGATCTGTTGGCGCGGCTAAGTGATCTGCCTGACGGCTATGCAATCCTGAAAGTTCGCGCCAGCCTTGCCGACAACACGAGGGAAGCGGAGTTTCCTGTTTTCTGGTCTTTGAAAAATGCTGAGAGTGGTGCTGAGTGGACTAGGGGAGTCGTCGATCGAGGCATTGTGATTGCGGGTTGCTCGCCGTTTCCTTGTGACGATGGGAACCTTGCAGCATCGGTGAATTTGGGGCAAGAATCTTATTTGTCGCAGGTTGTTGTGGCATCCAGCATTCGCGACTTTGCAGCCTCCTTCGACAAGGTGCGTGAGATTCTGAATGCCTATGTATCCGGACAACTTCTGGACTCAGATCTCAGCAGTACCAGGTTGCTCACTGATGTGATTTCCTACTCTGGTTTCGCCAGCAATGTTACCCAGGATCGAGCCAGCTTTGTTTTGGACTTGCGTCACAAACCATTTTGGGTGCCCGGTCGCCTGGTGAAGCGCATCCTGGTTGATAATGACTACAAATGGCGGGGTGTTGACAACTTTGCAGCGGATGGTTCAGTCTCGTATACGACCAGGAGAGACTCGACATGTCCTGATCCGGACGCCGAGGCAGCGTGGTCTGATACGGATAATGGCTTGATCCCGGCCAGCGAAAGCACGCCAATCCGTTGTGTCCGTTTAACCATTGTAGATGGCGGCCTGTATGATGTCGACGGCGATGTCGACGGCTATTACACTGACCCAACTTTTGGAGTCAGTGATGCAGACTTTGATCCCTCGCAACTGGCACATGCCGGCGTCGGTGGTGGTGGTGACGACATCACCTGGGTTATTGTTTTGGCAGCGCTGTCCGGTTTCCTTTACGGTGGGTCTTCCGGAGTCTGGATGTTGCTTGCTCTGGTGCTGGTATTGGCTTTGTCGTTACGAAGAAGATGTGTTCCTAGGGTTCAGACTCGCTTGAAGTAATAGAAATATCTATGTAGACAGTGTCACAGGCTGTCGCCTGTCACTTTCCCCGCTGTTGTGAGTCTTCAAATCGGGGGTGACAGAAAGCACACGGTGGCAGCGTGTGCTGCCGAAAAGGTTCTGACACGATGCAGGCTGTCTTTTCCCGGTCGCCTGTTGATTGGAGAAGTACCGGTCGGGCGCCAGGCACGGCGACGCGTGTCGCATCGTTTTTATTTCCCGGCTTCCCGGGGAGTAGTTCATTCGGAATGGTATACGAGCTGCGCCTAGTTTCTGGTCGCTAAAATCCAGGCTGAGAACCGTTTCCACAAAGGCCCCGGTTTGCCTTCTCCTATTGGGTGCTGGTCAATAGTGGTCACAGGACTGATGTTGCAGGTGGAGCTCGTCAGCCAGACTTCGTCGCTGGTATATAGTAAATCGGCCGGCATGCGTTGCGTGTGGGCTGTGATGCCGTATTTTTTGGCAAGGCGAAGCACTACAGAGCGGGTGATCCCGGGCAGTATCAAATTGTCGGCGGGGGCGGTATGCAACTCGCCGTCTCTGACTAAAAAGACGTTGCTTGACGCGCCTTCGGTTACCTGGTTGTTCCGCAACAGGATCACTTCAGCCACTGTTGCCTTTTTCGCGAGTTTTCTCAACAGGGTATTTGCGATGAGGCTGGTGGTTTTTATATTGCAACGGGTCCAGCGGAAGTCTTCGTGGGTAATTACGGAAATACCTTCGTCAAAGGGTGGTGGCAGCGTGGTCAGCATGGAGAAAATGGTTGGCGGAGTCACAGCATCGGCAGCGTGATCTCGTGGAGAAGTGCCACCGGTAATTTGCAGGTAAATGGAATAGTGCTGGTAATCATTTCTCGCGCCCAGTTCATGGAAAACTGTGCGCAGATATTCGTCTGAATAGACGTCGGGAATTTTCAAAGCGCCCAGATTTTTATGCAGGCGGTCGAGATGCGCCTGACATTCAAAAATCTTTCCGCTATAGGCGGGGAGCACTTCGTAAACGGATTCGCCAAATGTAAAGCCGCGATCAAGCACTGATACCTTGCACGCTTCAATGGGCAGATATTCTCCGTTCAGGAAAGCCGTTGTCATTTGATCCACCTGATGAAGTAATCTTGAATCCGGCGAAAAAAACTTCCTTCTTCTATCCCGGAAAGTGCTACCAAGGGGGTTTCTTTTATCGTTTCCTTTGCCAGCGAGACGCGGATGGTTCCAGCCGTTTGGAACAAGGCTATGGGGGCGTACAGGTCCTCAGGAACAAGCACTCGGACTTTGAGTTTGTCTTGGTGAGAGCGGGGTACGGTCACGTATAAATCCTCGAGAGGCCCGAGATCGACGTATTGTTTGCTTCCTCCCTGGATGCGGATTTTATGGACTTCCTGTCCCTGTCCGTACAGTTTTATAGTTTTGAAAAAGCGAAACCCGTAATTCAGTAAATTAGTGGTGTCCGTCAATCGTGACTCTTGGCTTTTCCCTCCGAGCACGACTGAAATCAATCTCATATCGTCTCGAACTGCAGATGCCGCAAGGCACCAGCCGGCTTTTTTCGTGTAACCGGTTTTTATGCCATCGACGCTGTCATCCCGCAGCAAGAGGTTGTTGCGGTTGTATTGCTTTATGTTGTTGAAAGTAAATTCTCTCAGGTCATACAAGGCATACTGTTCAGGAAATTCAGCGATGACTGCACGCGCCGCCAGCATGATGTCCCACGCTGACATGTAGTGGTCGGGGTGTGGCAGGCCAGATGGATTGGTGAAATGCGAATTTCGCATTCCCAGCCGTTTGGCTTCCTGGTTCATCAAGGTGGCGAAAGTTTCTACTGATCCCGCCACGTGTTCCGCCAGCGCAATGGTTGCATCGTTACCGGATTGCACGACCATTCCGGCAATCAAATCCTCTACCGACACATGACTGCCTTGTTCAAGAAACATTCTTGAACCTTCGGCAGCTCGTGCCCTGGCGCTGATGCGCACTTGATCGTCAAGGGAAATAAAACCATTTTCCAGTGCACGGTAGACAACCAGGGCGGTGACCAGCTTGGTCAGGCTGGCCGCTTCGCTTCGTGCGTTTACTTTTTTCTCAGCCAGCACTTTGCCGCTTTGGAAATCCACGAGCAGGTAGTGCCCGGCGGAAGCTGATGGGGGCTTGGCAACAAATGTTCTAAAAAATGCCCTGTCGTTTGCGGCAGTGAAGGTGCTCCACGTCAATGTAATGGCAAGAATGGCAAGCATCAGGCACGGCTTTCTGGTTCGGAAAAAGTGTTCCGGCACAACAGTTGCGGTCAATTCCCGCATGCAAAAGTCCACAGCTGCCTACAAAAAGAGATTTTCAGGAAAACTCATCTGGCAACAGCAATCTGGTCTGTTGCAAACAGGCTGGGTGGCCCCTCCAGCCTGTTACGGTAGGGGACTTGCTCAACAATGATTTTTACCGGGGCCAGGCCACTTTTTACCATAGCGATTTCTTTGGCCGCCGCGTAAGACAAGTCAATAATTCGGTTTTCAAGAAAAGGTCCGCGGTCGTTGATCCTGACTAAAACATTTTTTCTGTTGTTCAAATTAATGACCCTGACCATAACCCCCAAGGGAAGCGTTTTGTGTGCGGCAGTCAGCCCAAACATATTGTATCTTTCCTCGTTCGCTGTCAGACGACCGTGAAATTTCTTGCCATACCAAGATGCAATTCCTCGTTCGGTATACCCTTGTGGAACTGTTTTTACCCAATACAACTTTCCTCGTTCCCGGTAGAAAACCGTGTTTCCGTAACAACTTCCGGAGGACGATTTTTCTTTAAGAATCACTTGCTGCTCGGAAATGGCGGTTTCCGGTTTTTCCGGGGGCAGGTATTGAGTTACCAGTGGGTAAGTCTTTGTGCAGGCGGCAAGCATGGCAATCATGACTGCCAGAAAAATCCACTCCAAGCTCGTATTTCTTGCATCGTTCCGGTTCAAAGCCCATCGGGAAAAGGGCTTGTCGACTGTGAATGTCCTTTGTTGAACCGTGGATTCTCGCCTTTTAGAAAGCTTGGTTGTGAATAAAGCCACTGCCTGCCGGATCTCAGCCATGACGGCAGCACTCTTGCTCCGCCCACCGTGCACCTGGCATTTTACTAAGCTGACAGACAGCCATGGCGTACAGTGAACTGGGGTTGTAGCTTTTGATGGTGTAAAAATTTTGAAAGGCAAGCCAGTATTCCGGATGCTGGTTTCCTGATCAAGAGCAAGCAATGAAAACTGCTTCTGATCCGAGCCGGTATTTTCCACGGAAATACCATTTCTGGTCAAGTCTCTTTGGTCAAGCCAAGGGGGCTTTTTTCCGTCTAGCCAGCGCTCGTCCAGATTAGCCGGTTGTTTTGTTTTGGTGGTCTAGGCGACGGGCGAGCCACTTTTTCAACCTCGTATTTCTTGCATCGTTCCGGTTCAAAGCCCATCGGGAAAAGGGCTTGTCGACTGTGAATGTCCTTTGTTGAACTGTGGGTTCTTGCTCACTAGAAAGCCTGGTTGTGAATGAAGCCACTGCCTGCCGGACCTCAGCCATGACGGCAGGAATCTTGTTCCGCCCACCGTGCACCCAGCATTTGACTAAGCTGATAGACAGCCATGGCGTACAGTGAACTGGGGTTGTAGCTTTTGATTGTGTGAAAGTTTTGAAAGGCAAGCCAGTATTCCGGATGCTGGTTTCCTACATCAAGAGCAAGCAATGAAAACTGCTTTTGATTCAAGTCGGCGTTTTCCACGGAAACACCGTTTTTGGTCAAGTCTCTTTGGTCAAGCCAAGGGGGCTTTTTTCTGTCCAGCCAGCGCTTGTCCAGCTTAGCTGGCTGTTTTGTTTTGAGTGGCCAGGCGATGGGCGAGCCACTTTTCCAGCCATTCATTTTCAGATAAAGGGCAATGCTTGCCAGCGCGTCCGGTTTGCTTTCAAACAGGTCTCGCTTTCCGTCTTCGTCAAAGTCAACCGCGTAAGATTGGAAACTGCTGGGAATAAACTGGCCGATGCCCATGGCGCCTGCGTATGAACCGGCGAGCATGCTGAGGTCGAGTTCACCGTTTTTCACCAGTGTCAGCAACGCCTTCAGTTCGCCGCGAAAGAATGTGGAACGGCGTGGATAATCAAAGCTCAGAGTCACGAGTGTGTCAAATACCGGGAAGCCTCCCATATTGTGCCCGTAATTGGTTTCTATACCGGCAATTGCCACCACGACTGAACTGGGAACGCCGTATTCGCCTTCAATATGATTCAGTAACTTTGCGTGTTGCTGCCAGTATCTCAGTCCTTGGCATTCGCGTTCTCTGGTTAAAAAGATTTTTCTGTACTCGTGCCACGGTTTTTTTTCAGAGGGGCGCTGAATCAGTTTCAGCACTTTTTCCTGGTGCCTGGCGTCGCGGAACAATCCTTCAAGCCATGTGCGTTCCATACCCTGTTCTGTCACCATCTTCTGTACAAAAACTTTTACGTCTTGGCGGTCTAGGTAATCGTCAGCCAGCGACACGCCACAGAACATCAATCCTGGCAAGACCAGAAGCAAACGGTGCAAAGCCAGAACCGTTGTTTTTTTCCTGGAGAGTGTAGAAATGCGTGTGGTTTCTCTGGTGTGAAAGTTTTTCATCAATCCATGCTTTTCAGGCGTTCGTGTCGCTCTATTCCCAGCAAAATGCCAAATGATGCAAGCAGTACTACGGCTGACGAACCGCCATAGCTGACCAACGGCAAAGGCACACCGACAATGGGTAAAAAACCGCTCACCATCCCGACGTTCACCAGGAAGTAGCAGAAAAACGAGAGACTGATGGTGGCTGCCATCAGTCGGTTAAAACTCTCGCTGGCGCGCGCCGCCACCATCATGCCGCGCAACACTATTGTGAAATAGAGCAGCAGCAACAACACGTAGCCCGTGAAGCCAAACTCCTCAGCCAAAACGGAAAAAGCAAAATCCGTGGAGGTTTCGGGGATGAAGTTCAATTGCGATTGTGTCCCTTTCAGCCACCCCTTCCCTGTCAGTCCTCCAGAACCGATGGCCACCCGTGACTGGTCAGCATGGTAAGTATCGTTTTGTGAAACATTTTCCTGGTCAAAAAAAGACCTGAGCCGTTCTCGCTGGTAATCCTGCAAAGAGTTCCACGCAAGGGGTGTGCACAGCACTGTCAACACAATCCCGATGAGCAGCCACCGCCAGGGGCACCCGGCGAGAAAAAACACGATGAGACCAGAGGCCATAATCAAAAGCGCAGTGCCCAGGTCAGGTTGTGCAGTTACCAGTGCCACAGGCAGGGCGATTAACGCCAGGGCGATCAGGAAACACCACTTGGACGAGGAAAAGCGTGAAAAAGTGAATAGCGAGGATAGGATCATTGGGGTGGTCAATTTGAGCAGTTCGGATGGCTGTATGTTGAAAAAATGAAAATCAAGCCAACGTTGTGAGCCGTTAATTTCCGCCCCGAAATAAAACACCGCACAAGTCAACGACAGGCTGATGAGGTAAAACCACGAGGCATAGCGCTTGAAAAAATGTGGCGATACCTGTGCCAGGAGAAAAAGCATGAAAAAGCCGACCAAAAGATGAGTTACCTGTCGCAATGCATAGTCTGGGTTTTGTCCGCTGGCGCTGTATAGCACGGCAACACCCACGATGGACAAAAACAAAAGCAACAGGACCATCGTGAAATCGATCGACAGGAAGCGGCGGCCGGTCAAGGTAATGAGGTCGGCAAACCGGCCCCATGCGGGTTTTCTCAGCGCCTGCCTGTTGCTTAAAAGCACTGTTGGCGGTTCAGATCGGTTGCTTTACAGGAGAGGCCGGTTTTTTATTCAGCCAGGCATCCATAATTTTCCGTGCGGCGGGTGCCGCGTGGCGGGCGCCGCTGCCAGCGTGTTCCATGATGACCGCCACAACGATACGAGGGTCATATGCCGGTGCGAAAGTGATAAACAGGGAATGGTTGCGTCGATGCTTGGGTATCTCTTTTTCTTTGTGGTCCTTGTCCCGATCAATCCTGGTGGTTTGAGACGTCCCGGTTTTGCTGGCCACCAAGTAAGTGATGCCGTTGCGCAAAGCACGGGCCGTTCCTTGCCGGTCATGCACGGTATTGACCATCGCCTTTATGACGGCAGACCAATTTTCCGGTTTTAGGGAAATATTTCGGAAAATCTCGGGCTTGATTGGTGACCAGTCGTGCCGGTTGCTACGGATACCTTTGAGCAGATGGAGTTTGTAAACTACACCACGGTTGGCAAGTGCCATGGTCATTTGTGCCAATTGCAAGGGGGTTGCGGAAAGAAAAGACTGACCTATTCCTATCAACAGAGTTTCTCCCGGCATCCACGTCACCCCGTACGTTTTCAGCTTCCATTCCGCGGAGGGAACAAGCCCGGCGCTTTCGCCAGGAAGATCAATGCCGGTCTTTGTTCCCAGCCCAAAATTTTTCAGTGCTGGGTGAATATTTTTCATTCCCAAGCGGTTTGCCAGTTCGTAGAAATAGTAATCACAGGACCGGCTGATCGCTTCATTCAGGCTGACAAGCCCGTGCCCACCTGGTTTCCAGTCGTAAAAGACCTGGCCGCTGCTTCCGGCGATGGTGTATACCTCTGCGGCGTACATGAATTCATCCACCTTGATCACCTCCGTCTCCAACCCCTGTAACGCAATAACCGGTTTGACAACGGAAGCCGGTGGGTAGGTCCCAGATATCGCACGGTTGAACAGAGGACCTCGAGAATCAGATTTGAGCAGATCGTAGCTATGTTTGTCCATGCCGCGGGAAAACCAGTTGGGATCGAAAGAAGGTTTGCTGACGAGAGCCAGGATTTCTCCGTTACGAGGGTCCAACGCGACCACTGCTCCCTCATAATCGCCAAGGGCAGCGTAAGCCACACTTTGCAGTTCAATGTCTATGGTGAGTTGCAAGTCGTTGCCTGGCAGCGGATTCTGTCCTCCAATCTGACGAATGACACGGCCGTGCGCATTGATTTCCACCTGTTGCATTCCGGGAAACCCGTGAAGCAATTTTTCGTATTGTTTTTCGATGCCGGTTTTCCCGGTCCGTCTGGTGGCAAGGTAAGTTGCCTTGTCGATTTTCTTGGCTTCGCTTCCGTTTATGTCGCCCATGTGTCCGGTGACATGTGCCAAAATCTCGGCATGGGGATAAAACCGCCCTTGGACACCCGCCATGTTGGCTCCGGCAAGCCGATGGGACCGGGCAGCAAGAGCCGCGACCTCCTCCTCCTGCAAAACATCTTTTAATACGAACGGTCTGTGGCTTCCGGGGCGAGAAAGATGCCTCCGTAACTTTGCGGTCTTCTTTTCATCCACAGTGATGATTTTTTGGATCCTGGTTAGTAGATCGTCCATGTTGTCAACCAGGGCAGGATGGATTTCCAATTGATACACCAGGCGGTTTTCGGCGATGCTTTTCCCATTTCGGTCATAGACTTTTCCGCGTGCCGGTGCCACGGATACATCGTGTATCCGGTTATTTTCAGACCACTTCTGATAATGTTCGTGATCGAAAAACTGGAGTTGCAGCAGGTAGGCGGAAAGCCCTGCGCAAACGGTAAACAGCAGCCCGAACAACAGCCACAGCCGACGCATGAAAGTGAGATCAGGGGGAGGGCTGAACATGCTTCAGTTTGGCGAACCGGAAGCACGTTCGCGGCATTCATTCAGAGCCTGGCAAATCTCCTCTACCCCCATCCAATTTTTGATCTTGACCCACTTTCCCGGTTCCAGTGCCTTGTAGTTCTGAAAAAAATGAACGATCTGGTCGAGTATTCCCTTGGGCAGTTCCTCGTAAGTGGCGACCTGGTCGTAACCGCTGTGCAGTCCCAGTGCCGGCACCGCCAGCACTTTTAGATCACGTCCTGCTTCATCGCTCATTTCCAGCCCGCCGACGGGTCGACCTGGCACTACTGACCCGATTTGAACGGGTGTGGGAGTCAGGATCAAAGCATCAAGGGGATCGCCATCCTCGGACAGAGTATCCGGAATGAAGCCGTAATTGCAGGGATAAAACATCGGAACGTTGATAAAGCGGTCAACAAAAACCATGCCGCTGTTTTGTTCAATTTCATATTTTACCGGCGGCGAGAGTGCCGGAATTTCCACGACCACATTCAATCCATGAGGGTAATTCTTGCCCGGGCCAATTTTTTTTATATCCATTCAGTTACTCCTGGCACGCTTGTGTCGGGCTGTGGGCGTTCCGGGGCAGTCACCTTGAAACCTCACAATTCGGGGCACTGTTTTCTGAACAGGAGACGGCTATTGTGTTTTTTTGGACCGGGATGCCACACCATCGACGAGTTTCTGCAACTCACCACTGTCAGACATTTCCAGCACGATGTCACAACCCCCGATCAATTTTCCGTCTATGAAAAGCTGTGGGAAAGTCGGCCAGTCGGAAAAGCCCGGGAGGTTCTGGCGCACATCATTGTCCAGAAAGATATTCACATAGGCAAAGGGCTGGCCACACTGCTGGAGTGCCTGCACGGTACGGCTGGAAAACCCGCATTGCGGCAACTGCGGCGTGCCTTTCATATAAACAATGATCGGGTTGCTGCCGACCTGCTCCTTGATTCTGTCCATTACATCCATAGTTAAACATTATCTCCTTTCAAGCTAAAACCGCGAGTGCCGCGGGGAACCGCAAGCCACGCGCCAGGTCCGCTTCATAAAGGCAACATGTTAACCCGGTTTTGCTGTTGTTTCCCTAAGCTGCCGCATCACCCCCGGGTTCTGTGCAGACAGGAAGCAAGCGGTGCCACTGTTCATGGTGCCTCGTTTTCCTTTACTTTTGTGACGAGGTCGCGTCTTTGTGTGTTGTGTGCGGCGGGTGACCTTGTGTCGATGGTTCCGTTTCGCCGTAACCACCGCCACCGGGTGTTGAAATACGCAAGACATCCCCAGCGCATGCTGAAAAAGTTACTTTTCCAGGAAGTGGTTTTTCGTTGTGGCGGTTTTCGCCCTTTGCACCTGCTTTACCTCCCGCCAGGCCCCATGGGGAGAGTCTGCGACGCTCGCTGAGTACAGTGACCGTGGTTGGGGAAAGGAACCCATATTCCCGAATGATGCCGTCGCCGCCGCGGAAGCGCCCACTACCACCAGAACCTGGGCGCAGAGCGTAGCGCAAAATGCGCAAGGGGTATTTCATTTCCAGCTCTTCAATGGGGGTGTTCAACGTATTGGTCATGTGCGATTGCGTGCCTGCTCTCCCGTGGATGCCGTTTTTCGCTCCGCAGCCACCGGCGATGGTTTCGTAAATCGCCCAAGGGTTTTTTGCTGTTGCATTGCCCATCGCAATATTGTTCATGGTACCCTGGCTGGCTGCTACCTGCGAGTCGGGGATCGCCTGCCCCATTGCTCCGAGCATGCAGTCCACAATGCGTGAGCTGGTTTCCACGTTTCCCGCCGCCACAGCAGCCGGGTAGCGGGCGTTGACTAAAGTTCCCTGGGGAGCTTTGATGGTGATTCCTGAAAATAATCCGTGGCAGGTGGGTGCGTAATCAGGCATCAGGCAACGAAAAACATAATGCACTGCGGCTGTGGTGACCGGCAGAGGACAGTTCACGTTTCCGGCCACCTGTTTCGCAGTTCCCGCAAAGTCCACGACGAGGCGGGAATTGGCGTTTTTCAGCGTCACTTTGATGGGGATGTTTCGGTTTCCACTGCCATCATCATCGAGGTAATCCGTAAATTGCCAGCGACCTGCGGGTAATCGGGACAGTGTAGCGGCCGACAACCGTTCTCCGTAGGCGTAGAGCTTCTCAAGTGCCAGAAAATATTTGTCAATGCCGAGAGTCTCTATCAAGGTGCGAAGTCTTTCCAGGCCATAAAGATTGGCACTGAATTGTGCGGCATAATCCCCGATTTCATTTTCCGGGTTACACGATCCCGCTGAGAAAACCGCGATTTTTTGTTTGTCCAGTTTGTTTCCCCGGGTAATCCATTGAGGTTTTATAAATACGCCTTCCTGTTCAATGTGGGAAGAAAGCGGCATGCCACCCGGGACAATGGCCCCAATATCGGCATGATGTGCGCGATTCACAACAAAGCCGAGCAGCTGACCGGAAATAAAAAGCGGCGCGACCAAAGTCACGTCCGGTAAATGGGTGCCGCCCCGGTATGGATCATTGAACACCAGCATCTTTCCGCTTTTCCATTCGAACTGCGAAACCAGTCCCAGTAATGCACATGCCATGCTTCCCAGGTGCACCGGGATGTGTGCTGCCTGCCCGGCAAGTTTGCCCTCGCTGTCAAAAACTGCACATGAATAATCGAGCCGGTCACGAATGTTGGCTGAAAAAGCAGTGCGTTTCAAGCGGCTGCCCATTTCATCACTGATCGCTGCCAGGCGCTGACTGAACAAACTTTGTTCGATTACATCCAGGGGTTTTTTCTCGTCTGTCGAGTGACTGGTCTGGTATCGACAACCTGGTTGTTCATGGTGTTTGCCCGGCGGGTGTTCGTTGCGGGGAGACGCATTCATGGTGTCTGTGAGCGGTTTGCGGACACAGGCATAAACAGCTGAAGCCGATGCTCAGGGTTCCTTCTTCATGGTCTACGGTCCACATGATCCTGTTTACTTTTTCAGCCCATTGCTTCCCTGCTGGAATCTTTATTTCAGCCAAGAGGAATAAACTCCCAAAAAGCATAACACGAACGCCGCGGTCGGATCATCATTGTTGTTCCGGCAGCCAAGTGGTGTCTGAGCCGTGGCGGTTCGGAGTGTTTGCGCCCGTGCTGTTCGCCCACAGAAACATGGGATGACAGGTGCTGTTTGTAGCACTATAATCCAGTGGGTTGGAATTCGAAGCAACACAGGAACGCAACACAGGGAGGTGCACAGTGAATCCGTTAGACTCTATTTTGGGAACCATTTGCAGTGGTTTTGTTTTGGCGGTTGTCATCGCCCTCATACTTTAAGTGGTAACTTTCCGGAGGTACGACCATGGAATTTAATTTAGCTCCACTCGTTGTCTGGCTGCATGTTCTGTTCGGTATCACTTGGATAGGACTGCTTTATTACTTCAATTTCGTGCAGGTACCTGCGGTTGGTGCGGCACTTGCCGACGAAGGAGGCCCGGGACCGGCGGGAATCAATAAATATGTAGCCCCACGGGCGCTGGCGTGGTTCAGATATTCGGCTTTGTTGACCTGGCTTAGTGGTGCAGTAGCGCTGGAGGCGTTGTGGCCGGGTCAAGGCTTTTTGCAGGCTTTTACTTTTTCCGGACCGCCTGGTGCGGTGTTGGGATTGGGTGCCTGGCTTGGGACGATTATGCTTTTCAATGTCTGGGGATTGATCTGGCCAAACCAGAAAAAGATTTTGGGGCTTGGAGGCACCAATGCCACGGCTGATGAAAAAGCCAAAGCCAAAAGAATCGCCCTGATGGCATCGCGCGCGAACACCCTGCTTTCCATTCCCATGATCATGTGCATGATTGGAGGGGGTGCGGGTCACGGGTTGCCTTTCTAGCCGGTCCATCTTTTAAGCGGAAGCTTCTTTTTCCCAGTCAGCCGCGGGCTGATTCTCTGGTCCGGTGTTTTGCTCCGTTTAGCGCAAGACCATGCAATGTACGAGTCTTTTTCAAAATTACCGGAGACTGCCTGTCGCTTTTGTTGAAGGTGAAGGTGCCTGGCTGTGGGATGAGGCTGGCAGAAAATATCTTGATGCACTGTCCGGTGTTGCCGTGTGTTCTTTGGGCCATGGTCACCCGGCGGTCAGCGCTGCGTTGTGTGCACAGTCCAAGAAACTAATTCACACATCCAATCTGTACGAGGTATCTGCACAGGAAAAACTTGCGCAACAGTTGACTGCCATTGCCGGGATGGAAGTTGCGTTTTTCTGCAATTCAGGGACTGAAGCGAACGAAGCGGCGATTAAGCTGTCCAGGTTGGCTGCGCTGGAATTCGGCAATGAAGCTCCGGTCATCATCACCATGAATGGTGCTTTTCATGGCAGAACTTTCGGTGCTTTCAGTGCCGCCAACCCGAATAATTCCGAATACGGCCCCCTGTTGCCAGGCTTTTACGCAGTGCCTTTTCATGACACCGTGGCCCTGAGAGAGGCTGGTGAAAAAATCCCCAAGGTCTGTGCGGTGATGCTGGAGCCTGTGCAGGGTGAAGGGGGAGTGAGGCTGGCATCCGATGATTATTTGCGTGAGGTCCGTTCGCTTTGTGATGAGCGAGGCTGGCTGATGATATTGGATGAAGTGCAAACCGGCATTGGCAGAACCGGTGCTTGGTACTGCTTTCAGCACAGTGGCATCAAGCCGGATATATTGTGCACTGCCAAAGCGTTGGGTAATGGGGTTCCCATCGGCGCCTGCTTGGCGAGCCGTGAGCTTGCCAAGTTTTTGTCTCCAGGAAAGCACGGTTCAACTTTTGGTGGCAACCCGTTGTGTTGCGCCGCCGCGACTGTCGTATTGCAAACTATCGCGGACACCAACCTGGTTGTGCGGGCAGGTGAAGTCGGCAAAAAAATCCTTGATCGTCTGGTGCAACTGCAAAAAGAATTCCAATGTATCGTGGATGTTCGCGGGCGTGGTTTGATGATTGGTATAGAGCTTTCCCGCCCATGTGGGGCACTGGTTCAGGCGGCCTTGGACGAGGATCTTTTGATCAATGTCACTGCAGGCAATGTCATACGTCTGTTGCCGCCTTTGATCATCAGTGATGCACAGGTGGATTTGCTTCTGGACAAACTACGGTTTCTGTTGAAAAAATTTGATGACCAGGAGGCCATGGCATGACCCCACCTCGACATTTTCTCACTTTGAGTGATTTGCATCCCGATGAACTGGATGCTCTTTTTGTTTCTGTGAAAGCATTAAAAAGCCTTCCTTCCGGCACTCAGCAACAGTCTCTTGCCGGTCGGCATCTGGTGATGTTGTTTGAAAAATCTTCAACCAGGACGCGAGTTGCTTTTGAAATTGCCATGCATGCGCTGGGCGGGCACACGACTTTCCTGAAAGGGGAAGACAGTCAGATCGGACAAGGCGAAACCTTGGCGGACACGGCACGTGTTCTTTCCCAAATGGCAGATGTCCTGGTAATCCGGACTTCAAGCCACGACCGGGTTGAGCAACTGGCGGCACACGCAGACATCCCAATCATCAACGGTCTCAGCGAATGCCATCATCCATGTCAGATTCTGGCTGATGTGTTTACTTATCAGGAATTGCGTGGTTCGATCCGAAATCGCAAAGTGGCATGGTTTGGCGATGGGAATAACGTCTGTAATTCGTACGTGGAAGCCGCGCGGGTTTTTGGTTTCCATTTGCACATAGCCTGTCCGGAAAGCCATGAACCCTCCCTGGGACCTTTTGGAGATGGGAACGGTCAGGTAAAAATTACTCGTGACCCCGTTGTGGCGGCTCGCGATGCCGACTTGGTGGTAACGGATACCTGGATGAGTATGGGAGACGAAGGGGAGAAAGAAGCGCGCATGAAAGTTTTTACACCCTATCAGGTGAACGAAGCGCTCATGAAACACGCCAAAGCGGATGCCTTTTTTATGCACTGTTTGCCGGCGCACCGAGGTTTTGAAGTCAGCGATGCAGTGCTCGATGGTCCGCAAAGTGTTGTCTGGCAGGAAGCGGGAAACCGCTTGCATACCCAGAAAGCGTTGCTGAAGTTTTTGTTGTCAGGTCAGTAGACGGGGGGCAAGTTCTTTCGGCATTTCATAAACGGATCCTGTGAGTGGTCTGCTTTCCCACCCAATCCACTGTTGCAGTCTGGTTTTTCCAGATCCGATTTTGATGACGGCTAAGCATGAAACGCAAACGGTTTGCAGAAGAACCAATGATTTCCATACTGTAAGCGGAGTGAAGCGAGGATTGCTGACTTGGAGTTGCCAAGATCTTTGTTATGGTGATCGGGTGTCATACCTGTCCCTGAAGCAAGAGCGACGTCTGCCGTGGTGCACGTACGACACCAAGTGATACGGTCTGATCTTGTTCTGCCAGTGTGACTGTTTTTTTGCCCGCAGGTTCTCGAGTGTTGCTTTTTTCAGTGCCATTCCAGCCAACAATTTTTTCAGTTTGGCATTCCATCAGACAGCGTTATTTTTGGTTGCCTGAGCAGTGAGATTTCCGTGCCGCCCTGACTGACCAAGATGTTCCTGGTTTTTTGGACAGTTTGGCGGCTTTGTTCAAGGTGTATTGCGATTGCCAGGTCACACCGCCAGGTTCACCTGCAATGTTTTCATCCAGCTTGATTACAGATTGTCTTTTTCGCTAAACACCATGGTGGAGCTACCACGTCAAACACCGAGTGTGGTTTTTTGTTGTTGCGGGAATTGACCCAATCATCAGTGGCTTGCGCAGTCGTCCTCCGTTGTTGGCGGTAGATTTTCTCGTATTGAAAGGGGCGTCAAAATCTTGCCACCATGTTCTTGTCCATCAACTTCTCGGCCAGCTATGGAAATCTTGCTGCCAGCTACTGGTAATCGTTCAGTGCAGGTCAGTCTGTAAATTGGTCACCTTGTCTGGTGTCGAAAATTCCTGGCTTGTCGTTGTGTCTTGGTGTCCCATTACCGGATTCAGCGGCGATTGTCCGAGGATGGTGTTCGACAGTCGTCATGTCAGAACCTTGCGCTTAGCCCAGTCCAGGATGGTAATCAGGTAGAACAATCCATGCGTATCGCTATGTATGTGATGTCAAGTGCAGCCATATCAGGTCTGGTCGCTTGATTGCCATGTACGTTAAGCAGATAAGTCCAGAACAGATACTGGAAGGTCTGGCGTGTGTGGGGGGGGGTAGCTTGTTGGCGTAGGTGTTGTGTCAAAGTTGGATGCCAGCAGGCAAAGTAATGGTACTGAAGGCCGGTTCCCATGCGTATGCGAAACCGGAGAAGAGATTGTGAGTGGTTATGAAGCATGGTGGTCAGTTGGGGCGAGTGAACAGAGATTCCAGACAGCTCGATGGGTGAGATACCAGCATAAGCGGACAAAAAGGCCGGTTTCAAGAGCTGAGCTTTGCGAAGCGACTCCGTACCTGAGTGGAGTGACTAAAGAAACAGTATAAGTTGGCGGGCGCTGGAAGTAGTACGCATCAGCATAGCTAAGGCAGACAAATGCCATGAGTTTGTCTGTAGAGTGAGTATGGAGATCCCAAATCAGCGTGGTCAGATGGAGCCGAACAGGGAGTATCACGGGAACAGCATGACTGTCATCGTTTTGCCGGGGACATAAAGCAGCACAGAGGTAAGTGGTTCCGCAGCGAAACTGATTGTTGTTCGCAGTAAGGAACTGATTGCGGGGGCGAGCTTTGATGTTGTTCTCATGAGCAATGTTCTAGTCGCTGGTGAGTGGGTAAGGGTTCGGATTGTGGAAGCCTCGCCACCGGTTATTGTTGGTGGCAATGTTCAGAATCGGTTGGTAATGGAGAGTGTGGATTCCAGCTTGTTGACTTTTATCGCTACTGATATTGAACCCGGTGATGAGATGGACCCGGAGTGGGAGTTCCTTGTCGCCGGTGAGCCGGTGCTGGCGGTTGGAGAAGTTGCACGGTTTGAGGGTTTGACAACAGGTGCCAGAATCACAGTTCGGTTGACGCGGTCAGCTGCTAATGGTGATTTTGGTAGTTTTGTGTTGCGGGTTTCAGATTCTGATGGAGCGATTGTCCTGGTGACTGTAAACATTGTTCCGGGGTGTGTCTTGGTGGCGGTCAAGATCTGATGACCAGGCAGACCGGCACTGGCAGATTCGTCAGTCCCTATCGGATCAGGACGCTGTGCCAGTTGCAGGACATGAGATCAAGCCCGAGTGTCCACTATGTATTAGCTACCGAGATTGATGCACGCTGGGCAAGTACGTTTAACGATGAAGCTGGTTTTGAACCCATTGCACTCGGTACAGAGAATGGATTTTCGGGTTCTTTTGTGAACAGTGCAAAGCATGTGATTACTGGCTTGACTATAGATCGTCCCAGCACGGATAACGTTGGACTGTTTTCCCATTTGGCAAGTGGGGAGACGATACGTGGCGTGATACTGCAGGACTCGCGCACGACCGGACGCAACAAGGTTGGTGCTTTAGTCGGTGCCGGCTCCGGAGTGATTGAGGATAGTCGTTCTATCGGTTCTGTTTACGGGGAAGATGGTGTTGGTGGTCTGGTTGGATACAGCAGTGGCAGGATTGGCAACAGCTATGCGACTGGTTCAGTAACGGGGTCTGATGGTGTTGGTGGTCTGGTTGGATATAGCAGTGGCAGGATTGGCAACAGCTATGCGACTGGTTCAGTAACGGGGTCTGATGGTGTTGGTGGCTTGGTGGGAATTCTCATTGGCAGCTCGACCATCAGTAACAGTTACTCTTTAAGCACGGTGACAGGAACTAACAACAGCAGCAATTCGGTGGCCTGGTGGGAAGCAGCGCTAATGGTGCGAGCATTGTCGCCAGCTACTATACGGGGCCGAACAATGCTTTGGGTGCCCAGCGCAATTTTTTGCAGTTACGCTGTCCGACAGCGGCTGGCGCAACCTGTCCGCAGGACGATCCGGCCACCAGCTACGAGAATTGGGACCCGCGTGTTTGGGGCTTTGGCAGTGCTGATGATTTTCCGAAATTGCGAGTTTCTTTCATCCCGCGTGTGCGGGAGCAATGGCGTGTCAGAGTATATCTTGGTGGTGCAATGAGGTGGGAAGATCAGTAGCTGCTTGGAGCATACAGAAAATGGGTTTGGAGTCAGGATGGCAGGAATGATGGAAAAAGATTGCCGGGGGAGTGGCAGGCCACCGATTTGGCCGATGCTTGTTATCTGTTACGGTGTAATCTCGGAATGACTTTGAATGGCAGCAGAGGGTAGTTCATGCAGGTTGGTGACAAAAGTTTGGCAGTGTCGCCCAGCGCCAGATTTTCGTTGCTTGTTGATGAAGAAACCTGGAAGTGTGGTACTGTCGGACCGGCTCGAGCAGGAACGTCCAAAGCTCATGAATCCTCTTGGCATGTTGCAGGTCTCAGCTACTGTTTTGCCTTGCCACGAACTATACTTGACCCGCTACTTTCTGTAGCCGTGAAGTATTCCGTAGTACGGTTTTGACTTTGCGGTGCTCCATTAGTCGGGGGTTCCACAACTGCTTGTCAGTAAAACGCAAACTGATTCATGGGCGCCTTGCAAGGTGCTGGCAGTTGGACCATATTTTTCCCGAAATTGCACATGGCAAGGCAAATACTCTTTGTTGTTGGGGGAGTGCCCACTGTTTTTAATTACTTTTGTGAGCGTTACTGTTCAGACGCTGTAGCGCATCGCTTGCGCAAATAATTTTCTACACAGCAGGGCAAGTAAAAAAAGGAATTCATAACAGGCTGGTTTTTGTCTGGCAAGTCCACGTAGAGGTAAATGAGTTGCCATCTTCTTGCCAGCCAAGTCATAAAAGTGGTGTCAGACGAAGCTTATTGAATTTGACAATGGGGCGGTAGCCACCAGCAAAGTCCTGCCGCCGCGATCGCAGCAAAGCGGCGTGCCGGGAGATCTTTCATTCCAGCTGACAAATCGGAGAACATGCTTTCAGCGAAAATTTCAATGGTGGTTACAGGATTTTTGTTTGAACCAATGCTGATTTTGCGGTTGTCTTGACACACGCTTGATCATTAGCCGTAACACACGGTCATGAAGTATGACCACCCCGTATACTTGTTGATGTACTACCACTGAACCGGTGTCGGGAAGCCGGTAGGATGGTTGGGAAATTGGATATTGTTGCAGTGTCCCTGATTTTGGGGGTACGGTGAAACGGTAGCGACGAAAGCATAATCTGTGGTTTTGCAACGGCGATCAGTGTGTTGTCCCGGGTGCGGATTACGTTTTTTCCGGGAATGTCCGGGCTGGTGTAGATCAGGCTACATCTGTGATCAGTGTGTGTCTGTTGTTCGGATCAGCGCAACAACATCAGCGGTGCGCTTTGCTGTGTCGGGTATATGCGACAGGCAGGTCATTTTTTTCAGCCAGAGCATTTGGCGTTTCACAAGTTGCATGGTGGCTGTGACGACTTTTTCGCACATGGTTTCGTAGCAGTATTCTCCGCACAGATATTTCCAGACTTGCCGATAGCCGACGGCACGAATCGCAGGGGTTTCATGATTTAGATCGCCGCGCAATAACAGGCGGCATACTTCGTCAATCAATCCATTTTGTAACATTTGCTCAAAGCGCGTACTCAGTATTGTGCGTTGTGTATCTTGGTCGGAAAATTCCAGTGCGATTTTTAGTTTTGGAGATATTGTTTCGTATCCTTTTTTGCCGTGCCCTTTGAATTTGCTCATGGGGATGCCGCATTGAAAATACACTTCCAGTGCACGTTTGATTCTTTGGCTGTCGTTTTGGTGCAGAGTGGCAGCTGTTTTCGGGTCTTTTCTGGCTAAAATCCGGTACAGGGCACAGGAGTCGTGTTGAACGGACAGTGCTTGAATTTTTTTTCTGATTTCTTTGTTGATCGAAGGCATTTCGTCAAGGCCATATTCCAGTGCGCGAAAATAAAACATGGTTCCACCAACCAGCAATGGGAGTTTCGCTTTTTGTTGTATCTGACGTATGAAACGAATAGCGTCCATGCAGAAATTACCTGCCGAGTAACAGCGTGCCGGATCGATAAAGTTGATCAAGTGGTACGGTACAGCCCCGTATTGTTCGGGCAATGGGGCGGCAGTGCCGATTTTCATGTCCCGGTAGACCATGGCGGAATCGACGCTGATGATTTCGCATGGCAATTGTCTGGCAATTTCCAATGCCAGTTCAGTTTTGCCGACACCGGTGGGGCCAAGTATGAAAACCGGTTGGTAGACGCGATCAGCAGGCATACATTGCTGGTAGCTGGCATAAATCACGGTTAGCTGGCATAACGCTCAGGTCGTTCCGTTGATCAAGTGGTACGGTACAGTCCTGCATGGTTTGGGCAACGAGGCGGCAGTGCTGATTTTCATGTCCCGGTAGACCATGGCGGAAGCGCCGCTGATGATTTCGCATGGTAATTGTCTGGCAATTTCCAATGCCAGTTCAGTTTTGCCGACACCAGCAGGTCGTGTCTAAAAACGGGTTGGAAGTTGCGATCAGCTGGCATAAATTACGGTTAGCCGGCATAACGCTCAGGTCGTTCCGTTGATCAAGTGGTACAGGTACAGTCCTGTACGGTTCAGGCGTTGAGGCGGCAGTGCCGATTTTCATGTTCCGGTAGACCATGGCGGAAGCGCCGCTGATGATTTCGCATGGCAATTGTCTGGCAATTTTCAAGGCCGGTTCAGTTTTGCCGACACCAGCAGGTCGTGTCTAAAAACGGGTTGGAAGTTGCGATCAGCTGGCATAAATTACGGTTAGCCGGCATAACGCTCAGGTCGTTCCGTTGATCAAGTGGTACAGGTACAGTCCTGTACGGTTCAGGCGTTGAGGCGGCAGTGCCGATTTTCATGTTCCGGTAGACCATGGCGGAAGCGCCGCTGATGATTTCGCATGGTAATTGTCTGGCAATTTCCAATGCCAGTTCAGTTTTGCCGACTCCGGCAAGTGCCAGGATGAACGCCGGTTGGTAGACGCGATCAGCAGGCATACATTGCCGGTAGCTGGCATAAATCACGGTTAGCTGGCATAACGCTCAGGTCGTTCCGTTGATCAAGTGGTACGGTACAGTCCTGTATGGTTCAGGCGTTGAGGCGGCAGTGCCGATTTTCATGTTCCGGTAGACCATGGCGGAAGCACCGCTGATGATTCCGCATGGTTTTATCTGTCAATTTTCAAGGCCGGTTCAGTTTTGCCGACACCGGCAGGTTGTGTCTAAAAACAGGTTGTGAAGTTGCGATTTGTAAAAGTATATCCTGTTTTTTCTGGCACTTTCGGATGCTGGATGAGGAAAAGTCACAGTGAACGATGAAAAGCCGCCAGGTCATGAATTTCTTGCAAAGCGTCCGAACAAGCTACGTTTCGTGCCGCCGTTCTCTCCCGACACGCGAGTCCGAAAAATCCATCTGCATCACTCGGTGAAAGCGACAGCATTTCCGCACCCCTGGCCTGACAAGGTGTCAGTGTGTTCTGAATATGCAATAGCGGGTTTTGGCATGTCAGCGCCCCCTGAGGAACAGCTTGTTCAATTCCGCAATATCGATCTGTGTCCAGGTTGGTCTGCCATGATTGCACTGGCCGCTTCGCTCAGTGTTTTCTATTTCACGCAACAGGGTGTTCATTTCGTCATGGTTCAGGTTGTGGTTGGCACGAACGGCACCGTGGCAAGCCATGGTAGAGAGTATCCGGTCTTTTCGTGCCGCGACCCCGGTGCTCCCATCGTTGGCTGAATAGTCGCTGAGCACATCCCGAAACAGTTGTTCGGAGTCATCGTGTGCGGAAAGCAAGGCCGGTACTTCTTTTATGGTGACCGTAGCTTCACCAGTGCGGTCGACTCGCAGGCCGAGTGTTTGGAGATCTTCCCGTTTGTTTTCGCAAAGCTCAGCTTCCGGTTCGCTTAACTGGACATGGATGGGCATGAGTAAAGTCTGCGACATTATCCCTGCACTGCGGTGAGCACACTTGAGTTTTTCGTACACGATGCGCTCGTGGGCAGCGTGCATATCCACCAGGATCATGCCGTTTTTATTTTCTGCCACGATAAAAATTCCGTGGAGCTGGCAGAGTGCAAAGCCCAGTGGCAATTCCGCGGAATTTTTGCTGCTTGCGTGTGTCAGGGAATCCTGTGGCGAAGGGGAGTCTTCGGTTGCGTATGTCAGCGGCAAACGGCTGGTTCCAGGCGACCGTTGCGCCAGCGATTCAGCAAACGGTGTCCTGTTGGGCAGCTGCGGCTTGGTTTGCCACGCTGTTTGTGGATGTCTGGCTGGTGCGAAAGGGCTTTTCTTTAAGTTGATCAATTGCTCGGGCGAAGTGCGGGCAATGGCATTTGCCAAAGTATGTTGCACGAAATTAAAAATAGATTTTTGATTATGGAAACGTACTTCCAGTTTTGCCGGGTGTACATTGACATCGACTTCACTGGTCGGAACTTCCAGGTACAGCACACAGCAGGGAAATCGACGTTGGTAGACCACGTCTTCAAAAGCGGTTTTCAACGCGTAGGAAAGCGTGCGACTTTGCACTGGGCGACGGTTGACCAGGAAATATTGCATATCCCCCTGCGAGCGGGAAATGGTTGGCAAGCCCAGCCAGCCGCTCAGTTTCAAGTTGTGTGTCGTCCGCTCGAACCAGATGGATTGTTCTGCAAATCGTTTGCCCAGCACTTTTCCGGTCCGTGCACGTTGCTGTTTCCGGTCATGTGCCGGGCGCAGGCTTGTAAGCTTTTTGTCTTGGTGTACCAGGGAGAACGCTACGTCTGGGTGTGCCAATGCGAAGCGCTGGAACCATTTTTGCGTGTGGCCCAGTTCGGTGCGGGGAGATTTCAGAAATTTTCTTCTGCCGGGGACACAATAAAACAAGTCACTCACCGTCACCGTGGTCCCTAAAGGGTGTGTGGTCGGTTGTGGACCGGCGGAAAGCCCGGCTTCCGTGGCATGCAGTTCCCAAGCTGTTTCTCCGGCAGCTGTCCGGGTGTTGATGGCAAAACGTGAAACCGCGGCAATGCTTGGCAGTGCTTCTCCGCGGAAGCCAAAACTGTTGACGCATTCCAGGTCGCTGAGCCGGGAAATTTTGCTGGTGGCATGTCGGGCCAAGGCCAGCTGTAATTCTTCCCGAGCGATGCCCTGTCCGTCATCCTTTACCCGAATCTCGTCCAGGCCGCCGTTGCGGATCGAGATCACGATGTCGCTGGCTCCGGCGTCCAGGCTGTTTTCCACCAGTTCTTTGACGACCAGTGCGGGTCTTTCGACGACTTCCCCTGCTGCAATCTGGTTGACCAGGGAGAGAGGAAGCCTGCGAATTTTCGTTGTCATCAATCTCGGCACTTAGACCTGTTGGCAGGGGATGCGTCGGTTTTTCATCAAAGCAACCAAGGCATCGTCAAATTTCATGACCTCATAGCGTGGGTTATAGGATTATGATTGCCTGTTGCATAGTGAAGCCATGAGCAATGTCCTGCAATTATATCCACAGCTACGTCAATGTGACGATGTCAGAGGGTTGTACCTGGAAGAAAATCTGCACTTGGCATCTCATTGCGTGTATGCAAATTTTTTGACGAGCCTTGATGGGCGCATTGCCGTGCGCGTCAACAATCGTTCTTTTGTTCCGGACGGTCTTGCCAACCACAATGATCTGCGTCTGTTTTTTGAGTTACAGGCGCAATGTGATTGTCTGATTACCCACGGTGGCTATTTGCGCTCCCTTGCCAGCGGAGAACTCGGTGATGTGTTACGTCTCGGGGGAGGCGTCAGCCACCAGGATTTATGCCGCTGGCGTAAAGGCGAGGGTCTTGACCCGGAACCACTGGTAGTGGCGTGTAGTGTCAGTCTGGATTTTCCGGTGCCTGATTTCGTGGAAAAAAAACTGTTTTGGGTGGCGACCACGGAAAACCACGACCGGGAGAAAGCGCAGGCGTTGCGCAGCAATGGCGTCAAAGTAATCGTGATGAATGACGGGCCGTGGGTAAAAGCTGGTTTATTGGTGAAGATGTTGCGTCGTGCCGGAAAGAGAACGATTTATCTGTCTGCCGGCCCGAAATTTTTTGAAGGGGCGGTAAACGATCGGGTTCTGGATCTGTTGTACATGACGGTTTCGCACCAGCTGCTCGGACACGCCAGTATCCATACTATGGTTGAAGGTCTTTTCCCTTCGCCACTGCGATGCCGGATGCTTCAGGAGCGCCTCATTTACGACCGGGACGAAAGTCTCAACCATGCCCAGTGGTATGCCAGGTTTGCCTGTCGCTATTGACGGCATCAAATGGCGACGGGCAGTTTTCGTTGAAACAAGTCATGCCGTGAAAATTCAGGCAGCAGCTCGACCAGAGATTTAACAGACACTCAGCGCTTCTGGCACTCGGTTATTGATCTGTCATTGGCTGAGGCGGTCTGATCGCGACTTTTTTATGAGCGTGAGGCCCAAACGCGCGTTTGACCACATTTACCTGGTCGTCGGCCAGAGTTGCCGGCCATTAGTCGGGGAAAGTCAATTTTGTCCTCCTGTCAGGGCAAAAAGATTTGCAAGTTCTTTTTTAACCTCCTCAACATAGCCTGCCTTCTCTGACTCGGGTGTGATGACATGGATTTCATTCAATTTTGGTAGCTTCCTGTTGACATCGGCGGGTCGCCATTCTGGCAAAGGCGCGTAGCCCGCCAATGGAGAGTCAAAAAACAAGACGCTTGTGAGAAAGACCGAAACAGTCGGGTTCTGTATACCTGAAGGAAGGTCTGTACAGATTAGCTCCGCGCTCAGTCGTTCCTGTGCGGCAGCGGGGAGGATTGGTCGGGGTTGGTCGAGCCTGATTGTGCAAGAGGTTCAGGTGGGGGGCGTTTTGGCAAGCGCGCGCTTGATTTGCTGGTCTGTGACCGTGTCGTTCAGCCTGGCACTGCCAATGGCTTTCATGAGCACAAAGCGGGGCCGGTTTTTTTTTGCTTTTTTGTCGTGTGTCATGAGTTGAAGTATCAGGTCTTCGTGCCAGTGTTCGGGGATGACAGTCGGCAGTTGTGCTGCCGTGAGCAGCGATTCAATTCGTGCAACATCCGCTACGGGAAAATTTTCGATTTCCGACGACAGCCTGGCTGCCATGAGCAATCCGCATCCCACTGCCTCGCCGTGCAACCAGTGTTGATATTCTGAAATGGTTTCAAACGCATGCGCGAAGGTGTGTCCCAGATTCAGCAATGCTCGTTTGCCGCTTTGTTCTTTTTCGTCTTCAGCGACAATCCTGGCTTTGACGCCACAGGAGTGCCTGACAGCATGTCTTAAGGCCTCGGTCTCCAGCATCATCAACTGCCTGATGTTCTTTTCCAGCCAGGCAAAGGAGTCTGGTGAATCGATGAGAGCATGTTTAATAATTTCCGCCAAGCCAGAGGAAACCTCGCGTCTTGGCAGCGTACCTAAGGTTTTCAGGTCGGAAAGGACTGCTGCAGGTTGGTGGAATGCGCCAACCATGTTTTTCCCGAGGGGCAGATTGACGCCGGTTTTACCACCAACGGAAGAATCCACCTGGGCCAGTAATGTACTTGGAATCTGTATAAAATCCACACCGCGCTGGTAGCTTGCTGCCACAAAACCGGCAATGTCCCCAACGACTCCGCCGCCAAGTGCAATGATCACGCTGTCGCGTCCGTGGCCTGCCTCAAGCAGTTGTGTGCAAATCTTTTCAATGGTGGCAAGCGACTTGCTTTTTTCGCCTGCGGGAATGGTAATCACGGTTACCGTCCTGGTATTCAGGCCCTTTCGCAAGCGTCCCAGAAAAAGTGGTCCGGTGTTGGTGTCGCAGATAATGGCAAGCGGTCGACCTCTGACCGCTTCGGGGAAAAAACTCTCCGCTTTTTCGAGCAGGTCGCTACCAATGATGATTGGGTAGGCACGCTCGCCCTTGCCCACACCAAGCTGTACAGTTAGCGTGTAGTTCTCCGGTTGCCGGTCTCGTTCTTGTGTTTGCCTGGAGGCATCCGACGTCGGGTTTCTCAGGGCCTTCCAGGTTTTGCTTGTATTCATGGCTGCTCCCCCTGAGTACTCAAAAAGTCGGTTACTTCCTGGACAATCGTTGTGGGACTTTTATGGTCTGTCAGCAAAACAAGGTCTGCGAGTTCGTGATAATGATGATTGCGCTCACGGGCAAGACGTGACAAGACTTCCCGTTTGTTTTTGCCGGCAATGAGCGGGCGGTCGTTCTGTCCCGCCAGCCGTTTCAGCTGGGCTGCTATGGAGGTTTTTAAATAAATCACTATGCGTTGTGGTTTTTCATCTTGAGAGTTCATGCTACCGTTTGCGATGATTTTCCGGCTTGCTTTCAGGGTGACTGCCCCGCCCCCCGCTGCTACCACCGCTCCTGGCGGGTCAATGCACTCAGATAATATTTTCTTTTCGCACAGACGAAATGATCGCTCGCCTTTGCTGGCAAATATTTCCGACACCGTCATACCAAAATGTCGGCAAACCATGAGATCGGTGTCTAAAAAACTGGTTTTGAGTTGTTTGGCGAGCAAGGGCCCCACCGTGGTTTTTCCAGATGCCATGGGGCCAATCAGGAAAATGGTTTTTTTTGTGCTGCGGCTCATAGACCCATGCTAGAATAACGCAGTTCTGAACCAAAGGCGCACTAATGTTTTCTGGTGCCGGCAGGTAGATGATTCTCCGAACCGCGCTTCCTCGTTGCCTCCAAACCAGAGCGCGTTCCCAAGTTCGCCTGTTTCCAGAGGGTTTTTTGTGTGAGGATCTGGTCCCTTCTGCGTACTTTTCTCGGCATCGTCGTCGTGGTTTCCGCTGTGGTTGTGGGTGTCGTGTACTCGGCGTATCTGTATGTGCGACAGGACCTTCCGAGCGCTTCCGAGATTCGCAATATCAAGTTGCAAACCCCGCTCAGGGTTTTCAGTAGTGATGGGACTTTAATCGCGGTTTTTGGCGATATGAAACGGACTCCTTTGGGTCTTGAAGACATCCCGGAGCAGATGATCGATGCGTTTATATCTGCCGAAGACGATGATTTTTTTCATCATTACGGAGTGGATTTCTTCGGTCTGGCCCGGGCAGCCTGGTTGTTGCTGTGGAGTGGCGAGAAGCGACAGGGTGGCAGCACGATCACCATGCAATTCGCGAGAAATTTTTTTCTCAGCAGTGAGCGGACCTATGAAAGAAAAATCAAAGAAATTTTTCTTGCTTTGTTGATCGAAAGGCAATTCGACAAGGAAAAAATACTTTCCCTGTATTTGAACAAAATCTTTTTTGGGCATCGTGCCTATGGGGTTGGTGCCGCCGCTGTAACTTACTATGGAGTCTCTCCTTCCGAACTGACTCTGGCACAAACTGCCATGATCGCAGGGTTGCCGAAAACCCCGAGCCGCTATAACCCGCTTACTTCACCTGAACACGCGTTGCAACGCCGCAATTACGTGTTGGGGCGCATGCTGGAGCTCGGAAAAATTGGCGAAGACGAATATCAGGAGGCAGTGAGTAGTCCGATCACAGCAAAGAAACACGCCACTCCTGTGGGACTGAATGCGCCGTTTGTCGCCGAATCCATTCGCAAAGAAATGTTGTCTCGTTATGGGCGAGGCACATATACCGACGGCTACGAAGTGCGCGCCACGATACGGGATGACTTGCAGCTTCAGGCGCAACGCAGCTTAAGGAAGGCATTGTTGCAATACGATATGCGCCATGGTTATCGGGGTCCGGAAAACAGAATCCCGGGCTGGCAATCGCAGCAAGAACACCCAAATGATCTGCTGAAAGGAACCAAGACGATTGGCGACCTTTTTCCGGCAATTGTTGTCAAGACCAGGAAAAGCACTGCTGATGTTGTGTTGAGTGGTGGCAGGGTTATTTCGTTGGGGAAAAAAGCCTGGGATTGGGCGAGGTCGCAAGAAAATACCGGGGTTGGCAAAGCGCCTCGGCGCGCCGCAGACGTGATGAAAACTGGTGACCTGGTGCGCGTTATGCAGTCTGAAGAAGGCTGGGTATTGCGGCAGGTACCCGAGGTGGCAGGCGCTTTGATTTCAATGAAGGCGGATGATGGTTCGGTTTTGGCCATGGTGGGGGGGTTTGATTTCAGACGAAGTCAATTCAATCATGCCCTCCAGGCACGCCGCCAACCAGGTTCCGGTTTCAAACCCATTATTTATTCAGCCATTTTGAACAAGGGATATACCCCGGCGACCATCGTGAAAGATTTGCCGATTGTTTATGGCGGCAAAGATTTGGAACCGGACTGGCGACCTGGAAACTACAGTCGGGAATTTTCCGGGCCAATCCGCTTGCGCAAGGCATTAAGCCAGTCCCGCAATCTGGTGTCTGTTCGCTTGGGCAGAAAGCTAGGTGTGCCTGAGATCTTGGACACTGCTAGAAACTTCGGGTTTTCGACGGCGATGTATCGCCAGGACCTGACCATCGCTTTGGGTTCTGGAGAGGTGTCGCTTTCGGAAATGGCCGCAGCTTATGCGGTTTTTGCCAATGGTGGCAGCCGAGTGTTTCCTTACCTGGTCGAAGCTATCACTGCTTTTGGCAAGGTCATATATTCAGCTTCCGCTCCCGGTTTATACCTTCCTGATTGTTCGACTTCTCCTCTCGGGACAAGTGTTTCCCCAACCGAACAGTATGCACCACGGGTTCTGGACCCTGCCGTGGCGTATCAAATGGCGACCATGTTGCGTTCAGTGATTACAAGTGGAACCGGCAGAAGAGCCAGGGTATTGCAAAGAAGCGACATTGCCGGAAAAACCGGAACCACCAATGATTACCGTGACGCCTGGTTTACCGGTTTTAATCGCGACCTTGTGACCTCAGTGTGGGTAGGATTTGATGATTACAGGACACTGGGAAAAAGAGAACCAGGCTCGCGTGTGGCACTTCCAATGTGGATTGACTATATGCGTTATGCACTGGCGGAATCTCCAGAGCGGCTGTTTTGCAGGCCGGAAGATATCGTGACCTTGAGAATCAATGTGCACGATGGTCTACTGAGCGACACTGAAGATCCGGACTCGATTATGGAAAACTTCCGCAAAACGCTCGCTCCTCGGGAATTCTCAAAAAAACCGGGTGCGACCAGGAAAAGTTTGTCTCCGGGGAACGGGCAACTGTTTTAGTCCGCAACGAGTTTTGTGGTGTCCGAAACGATTCACCGCATCATTCACCATGTCCCGGAAAGACTATTGACTCCTTGTTCAGGCCTTGCCGCGGAGCAGTCGGGTATGGACCGCCTTCGGTCCAGGGGCAGTTCATGTGGAGTGAGGCCGATAATCGTGTCCTGATCGGGAATGATTTTCCGTGGTATCTGGAAATCATCATGCTTGTGAACCTCGATCATTATTTCATCGTGTTGCGTCACAGATGGATTTACGAGAGTCTGGATTTCGAATGTTTTCGTTCGCTGGATACTTTACTGACCGGCTGTGTGGTTGCTTCCGGTTGTGAACCGCAGGCGCATCAGCGTAATGATCGGGTCGTCCCAGGGGATTAGACTTGATGGGTAACCGGCAATGCTTTTACGGTGGCAAGGGCGTCGTCTTTCCTGTCGTGCGCGACGAATGTTTTCGTTCGCTGGATACTTTACTGACCGGTTGTGTGGTTGCTTCCGGTTGTGAACCGCAGGCGCATCAGCGTAATGATCGGGTCGTCCCAGGGGATTAGACTTGATGGGTAACCGGTAATGCTTTTACGGTGGCAAGGGCGTCGTTTTTCCTGTCGTGCGCGACGAATGTTTTCGTTCGCTGGATACTTTACTGACCGGTTGTGTGGTTGCTTCCGGTTGTGAACCGCAGGCGCATCAGCGTAATGATCGGGTCGTCCCAGGGGATTAGACTTGATGGGTAGCCGGCAATGCTTTTACGGTGGCAAGGGCGTCGTTTTTCCTGTCGTGCGCGACGAATGTTTTCGTTCGCTGGATACTTTACTGACCGGTTGTGTGGTTGCTTCCGGTTGTGAACCGCAGGCGCATCAGCGTAATGATCGGGTCGTCCCAGGGGATTAGACTTGATGGGTAACCGGAATGCTTTTACGGTGGCAAGGGCGTCGTTTTTCCTGTCGTGCGCGACGAATGTTTTCGTTCGCTGGATACTTTACTGACCGGCTGTGTGGTTGCTTCCGGTTGTGAACCGCAGGCGCATCAGCGTAATGATCGGGTCGTCCCAGGGGATTAGACTTGAACCGGCAATGCTTTTACGGTGGCAAGGGCGTCGTTTTTCCTGTCGTGCGCGACGAATGTTTTCGTTCGCTGGATACTTTACTGACCGGTTGTGTGGTTGCTTCCGGTTGTGAACCGCAGGCGCATCAGCGTAATGATCGGGTCGTCCCAGGGGATTAGACTTGATGGGTAACCGGCAATGCTTTTACGGTGGCAAGGGCGTCGTTTTTCCTGTCGTGCGCGACGAATGTTTTCGTTCGCCGGATACTTTACTGACCGGTTGTGTGGTTGCTTCCGGTTGTGAACCGCAGGCGCATCAGTGTAATGATCGGGTCGTCCCAGGGGATTAGACTTGATGGGTAGCCGGCAATGCTTTTACGGTGGCAAGGGCGTCGTTTTTCCTGTCGTGCGCGACGAATGTTTTCGTTCGCTGGATACTTTACTGACCGGCTGTGTGGTTGCTTCCGGTTGTGAACCGCAGGCGCATCAGCGTAATGATCGGGTCGTCCCAGGGGATTAGACTTGATTGGTAGCCGGCAATGCTTTTACGGTGGCAAGGCCGTCGTCTTTCCTGTCGTGCGCGACGAAGAAAGGAGTTTCTGTTGCGCGCACTTGACCGGTAAGGAATGTACCGGGTTTTGTGTTCCAACGCTGCGGTCAGTGGCGGGGTTCGCCAACGTGATTGGACAGCTCCTGTCTTGTCAAGGTGACATCGTTGTGTCGCATCAAGTGTTCAGTATGGCAGGATTTGTGACGACATGACCTGCAAACTGGTTGAAAACACTTGCTTTCTGAACTGGACTGGGAATGCGGTTTCAGTTATCGTCGCCTGCCAACAACCTCCGTATGGGTATGGGAGGTACTGTGTTTGTGAATATCTGGCTGAAAGTTTGCCTGGAGGTAGACAGCGTGAAAGTGCTGCCAGCCCTGCTTTTATTCGGGCATTGTTGGGTCGTTGAAATCTGCAATTTCCGGCCTGCAGTCATCGCGCTTTGATTGCAGCCGAAAGGCCTGTCCGCGATGGCTTGGAATACGAGGTATAGCAGCTGGACTTTGACATGGTTTCGTGTCACACGTTTTGAAAATTAAAAAAGCAGGGGCGAAAGTCATGCCTGAGTATGTGGATATTTGTTTCAATTTTGGGCATGACTCTTTTCGTCGTGACCGGGAACTTGTGCTTGAAAGAGCGCGACAGGCTGGTGTGCGGAGAATGATGATGAGTGGATTGTCCGTTGCCGACAGCGAAAAATCATTGCGCCTTGCTGAGCAGTATTCCGCTGTTGGCTGTGAGCTTTTTTCTGCTGTCGGCGTACACCCGCATGCTGCGCGGTATTGGTGCGAGCAGGACCGCGAAAAACTGGTGCGTTTGAGTGCGCACCCGGTGGTGCTCGCCATTGGTGAGACCGGTCTGGATTATTTTCGGAACTTTTCTCCGCGAGCTGAGCAGCTCAAAGCATTCTCGGCACAAATTCGTATTGCGCAGGATGTCAACATGCCTTTGTTTTTTCACCAAAGGGATGCGCACGATGATTTCATGTCGACACTCAAAACGCATGGCAAGTTGCCCAACGCTGTAGTGCATTGCTTCAGTTCCGATCGCAGGTGCTTAGAAGCGTACCTGGAGCTGGATTTTTATATTGGCATCACTGGCTGGATCTGCGACGAGCGTCGCGGACTTCATTTGCGTGAACTTGTCAAAATCATTCCGCCCAATCGGTTGATGATAGAGACTGATGCCCCGTATCTGGTCCCGAAAGACCTGAGCTTAAAACACCGTGGGGCGCGCAATGAACCTGCCTATTTACCGCATATTGCTCAGGTCATCGCGAAATGTCTGGAGATGCCCGCGGCGCAGCTTGCCGCACAAACCTGCGAAAATGCAGGGCGGTTTTTTAATTTTCCAAAAGCACGTCTTCTGAGCGACGCTTGAACGGAGAGTACAGGCGTTTTCCTTGTATCACTTGAAGGGTTCCGGATGAGGGTGGGGTAGCTGCCAGTGGTCTCCTGACAGCAGACGCCAAAACGGGGGCATGAAGCCCCCGTTTTGGCTATTCCAGGCTTTCAGTCAGCTTGCTGCTTCAGGCACGGCTCCTCTGCCGTATTGTGGGCCAAGGTCTTCCTCCTTCAAGGCTTTCACGAAGCCCCACATCATCATCAGGATGATGATGGAGAAGGGTAGCGCGGTGGCGATAGCTGCAGTTTGCAGCGCACCCAGACCACCAGCCAGGATCAGCACGGCTGCAACCGCCGCCTCAGTCATGCCCCAGAACACCCGATGCTTTATCGGCGGTTGCTCGCTTCCGTCAGACAGGATTGTGGTGATCACCAATGTTCCGGAGTCCGATGAAGTCACAAAAAACGTGGCGATCAGTACTGTGGCCACCACTGTGAAAATCGAACCGACCACACCGGCATCCATCAGGTTGAATGTGGTATACAGAGCTTGCGTCACGTCCGCCTTGACCGCGCTGACAATTCCCGCCTGGCCTACTGCTGAAACAACTTCTCCAGCCTCATTAGTGACGGTATGGAACAACTCTATATAGAGTGCGGTCCCACCAAAGGCGGTCAACCAGATCATGCCCAGTACGCTAGGAATGATCAATACGCCGACAATGAACTCTCGTATGGTGCGTCCGCGCGATATGCGTGCGATAAACATGCTTACGAAAGGTGCCCAGGAAATCCACCATGCCCAGTAGAAAGCAGTCCACCCGCCCTGCCAACCTCCTGCTTCTGTAGAGTCGTTCCACAGGCTCAACGGAATGATCTTGGCCAGGTAGTCGCCAACGCTCTCCAGGAAAAATCCGAGCAGGAACAAGGTGGGACCAAAAATAAACATGAAGGAAATAACGGACAGCGCCATCCACATGTTGAGCTCACTCAGGATACGAATTCCCTTGTCGACGCCGGAAACCACCGACCACACAGCGACCAAAGAAATGATCAATATGAGCGACATAATCGCCGGAGTAGCCGGACCGGTAATTTCACCGTCTGCACCCCTGGAAACAAAGAAGTCAATGGCAGTTATTTCATGCAGGCCGGTTGCCAGTTGTTGAACCCCAAACCCCAAGGAAGTCGCAACCCCAAAAACTGTGGCAAACACGGCAAGGATGTTGACGGCATTTCCTATCGGCCCGCGCACTCTGTCGCCAATGATGGGATACAAGGCCGACGAAATTGTGAGCGGGAGATTTTTTCGATACGCGAAATAGCATAGACACAAAGCTACGATTACGTAAATTGCCCACGGGTGCAGCGCCCAGTGGAAAAACGTAATCCGCATGGCCGTGGTAGCCGCTTCGCTGGTCAATCCCACGGGTGAGAAGGGGTTGCTGTCAAAGTGATAGATCGGCTCGGCGATGCTCCAGAACACCAGCCCGATGCCCATACCGGCACCAAAGAGCATGGAGAGCCAGGCAAAGTTGCTGAATGCCGGCCGGTCGGTGTCTGCGCCCAGTCGGATACTTCCGTAGCGCCCTGTCGCCAGCCAAATCGTAAAGAAAAGGAAAAAAGCAACTACCGCAATGTAGTACCACTTCAGTGTAGCCTTGATCCAATCCGATACCTCATTGAAGAGCAGATTGGCAGTGTCGACGTACAGAAAAGTCCAGACTACGAACACAATCACCAGCGCTGCCGCGATCATGGTGGTTGCGGCGTTCATATCCTTGAACAATCCGGATGGGGCCCTATTCGGTTCAATTATTGCCATAGCAAATTACCTCCTGTTCATAGTTCCGCCTGCGCCGGACACAGGCAGAACTGTGATGATTAAAGATTAAAAAGTTTGTTGTATCAAAACGTAAAGTGAATTGAAATCTTTATCGCTTTTAAGGTCAACCCGACCAGCGGAGCCAAGATCAGCGTGAGCAAAAACTCCGGCAATGTAAAATCCTGAATCATTCGAGTATTCAGCAATCAAATTTACTTCATTGGCAAACGTTGCACCAGCTTCATACCCTGGTAAGCCACCAGAAGGGGCCTTTGCCACGTCACGTTCGTGGTGAAACCCCAGTAGCTGGACGCTGGACAACCAGGAAACCGGCGGAGATACAACGAGTTTGACCATTTGCGTCCTTTGGTTCTTGTTGTTATGCCACCACTCGCCGGCAAATTCTCCCTGGAACCAGGTTCCCCAACCTCTGTAAACGGTGTAGAACAGGGAGTCAAATTCCTCGTTCTTATTGAGTGTATTGGGATCGTTTCCACTGCCACGATAGTATCGGTACCCCACCTGTGGACTCCAGGGTAATCCTTGGAGGTTGTGTTCTATTTCTGCGTAGTAGGCGTAAGCATCGCATAGTCTTGTCTAGCATCACCTTGGAGCCCGTTGCGCCACCATTCAAAATGATATTCTCCATAGAAAGTTGTATCCGGCAAAGCCGCAAATTTTAGGGCTTCCAGGCGAAAGTCGTAAAAACGACGACCATCGCCTATCGACGATATTCGCACTATCAGTAACAGCAATGTACATAATTCCCAGCGTGCCTGCCGTCAAAATTCCCAGTCCTTCTTCCGGCACCTTGTATTCCAGGTTTGCTCCCCACACCTGGGTGTCCTGTCCTTTGTAGACATCACTACCTGCCTGCAGCCAGAAAATGTCGGCGCGTACGTCTTCAAACTGTGGAAGCTGGTTGATGCGAACCAGAAATGAATTGCGAAAAGCTTTGTGTGCGCCGATGAAAAATTCGCCGGAGTCCCGGCCACAATAAGTATTGCCGCAATCCAGTGAACCATCACCAATCAACAGTGCATCGCCGACGATGAAGTCCTGTGCACCAAAGGAAACATCCAGCCAGTCATTGCGCCAGCCCAGGTTCCCCCACTCGTTGATGATTCTTTGGTCGCCATTCTCGTTGACAGAGTCATATAGAGCAGGATCGTTACCAAAAGTCCACGATGCGGCGGCGACATAAGACCACCTGCTGTAGATGGTACCGGAATCCTCCAGGTCGTAAGTCAGATCCAGTTGCGGCTCAAAGGCCAGTTCGCCTTGGTTGGTTCTGTCGTCCGGAGACCCACCACCACCCGTATTAGAGCCAGCACCGGAGGCGGTGACGGCAAAGCCAGTGACTTTCGCGCTGACGGCCGCTTTGAATTTTTCTCCGGAGTACAACTCCGTTCCAGAGTAGGCGACAGAGGAAAACACCAGACCAGTGACAGCTGCCGCCAGCAGCGACTGCGCCTTCCAGCCTGGGGCGAAGCTGCCTCTGGGGCAAGCTCTTAAAACAGGTATTTCTAGCATCGTATTGGTTCCTCACATAGGGGGGGCACGACCGGTTATTGTTTGGACTGGAACGAAAGTGCGCCAGCCCGCAACGCCAAGCTTGGCCAGATTGTGCGTGGACCAAGGCAGAAAAGACCACACATCCTTTCCGCCCAGCTTGCCGTGTACGCAATCCTAGACAAACAAAATGGCGATTGCAAGTACCTTGTGCAGGGCAAAACGTTTTCGGTAAAAGCGGTCTTTGGCTTTCAGTTTATGCGTAGTCATAAACAAATGGTTTTGCCATTTTTAATGTTGCCAAAAGTTTCTGCAGGCGGGTGCCGCAGAACGCTGTGCATGACTTTTGCAGTTTCATTTTGTGCCACTGCACAGCTAATCAAGATACGCCGGCGTTCATTGGGGTTTTCCATGTTTTTGAATCAGCAGTTTTGTTCCAGTTTCTGCGCTCTTTGTTGCTCGACCCGTGTGGACAGGTGTGCTCATATTCGATCTGAGGTCTTGCCTGCATCGTTTAACGGACACAACAGTCAGTGTGCGACTGGAATTGGGGAACCATTTTTCGCCACGATGAACGCTTTAGGGGGGGTAGATCTCGACGCCAGTACCGGAACCTGAGCTGCACCCTGCTGCGGCCCCTCGGTTTTTCGCGCTTTTTGTTCACCAAGACCGTATTGTTTGGCTACCGTCAGATTTAATAATCATGCTGTTCGCCGAAACGCAGATCGCCTGCCCTCTCCCGGCGTCTCAGGTGTTCTTGGCGGGATGGTCTCGAGCACCCCGTGGTGCCTTCGCTCCAGCTTTGTTTCATTGCAGAATGAAAATCATCTGTTCTTCTGAAAACCGTTGGCGTTTCATTTGGTGAGTTCTCCTTGGGATCTGGATTTAGAAGAATCCGGGCAGGTCCTTGGCCGTACAAATTTGTCTGTGGGCGGTGTTTTTTGTATAATTTCCTTGGTATGGGTGGTTATCGTGGGATGGATGTTGACGAAATGGCAGGACTGAGCGTTGTTGAGGATTGCTCCGGCTTTTTGGGCGGGAGTTCGGGTGTACGAGATCCAAGCGTAATGACTGGTATCAGGCAGGAAGATTTTGCAGTTTGCCGGAATGGTCATGGCTGGGGTATCCGACCGGCCTGTTGGATGCAGACGGAATCCTTCCGCCGTCGAGACGAAAAAGCAAAGAACTTCTGCCGACATAGACAGAACACCCATAGAGGTGTTCATGGGAAATGCGCGTGGTGACCCGTCAAAATAAGGACCCGATGGAATCGGTCATTGCCAAAGTTACGAAGCTGCAGAAAAAAGGTCTGCCTTTCTGTGTGAAACAGTTTGTATGGTTGATTGGACGAGCTGAAATTATTTTTGCACTGTCAGTCAAAGTTGCTGGAGAAACCGTGGGTGGCGGTGGCAGCAACGACAACAAAAGGCGCAATGCTGGTCAACAGCCAATCGTAAAAGATGGGGAAATTTTGCAGATTTCCTCCACTTTGCTTTTTTACGCCCAAGGGACAGGAGGCGTCTTCTTTTTTTCTGTCGGATTCGGGTATTTCTATTTTGGTTTGGCAGACTTGCGCCATCGTCTTGGTTGTCAGTCTGGAGGGCAGGAACAGTCCCGGTTTGGTTTACTGGGGTTGGCGAGTCCATTTGACCGGTGTGACATCGGGATGGGAACCAGTTTTTAGCAAAACGGGGTTCGCGCAGCTTTAGCAGGGAGGAGAAAACAATGGACATCAGTCAATTATTTTCACATAGTCAAAACCATGTGAATCTGGGGGATGCTTTGTGGGAGGCAGGAACAACTGGTGAAGTGCTGGTCAGCGAGCCTGCAGGCCACACGGTGGTCACTGTCATTCCCGGTTCTGAGACAGGGGCAGAAGGCGGCACTTTCAGGCGGATTACTGTTACCAAAGGTTGGGCTGGGAGAATTGTACACACCTTCAAGTACTACTTCGGCACGAGCTACAGAGCAAAAGTCAAATATTCCAGGCAGACGGTTTTGGAAGAAATATTGAAAGCATGTCGTACGCTTGAGGCACACGTTAAACAGCCGAGTGAAGGGGGAAACGACGCCCAAACCGGTGATCTTGGTGCCCTGGAGGGTATTTGTCGGGAAATCAATAAAGTGGTCGGTGACGAAAGGAATTTCAGCAGAGGGTCGCTTTGCCGTAGACGGGTGGGCTTGTATATGGCGACCATCCACGGGATAAGCAGCCGTGTCGAGGGTCACTCCAGCACTGTACGGGGCAAGTTGAGCCTGTCCAAGCCCGTAACCCCTACTAACGAAATCTACTCGGTCATTGACTGTCCCAAAACAGTTGACGGTCAGAAAGTTCAGAGCTCGACGCCAGTTCCAGGTCAGCTTCTTGGTTCCGGTAATTCGGAGACTGGTGGGAAAGTTGAAACTTTGGGGGCACAAGTTCCCGACAAGTCCGAGCCAGATGCAGAAAAATCTGTGGATACGACAAAAAACTGAAGCCGTTATTTCTCTGCAAGAGTGCCACCATGCCCGCGTGAGCGGAAACGCCGTGTGGTTGAAAAAGCGGGAATCTGCTGCTGCCCGGTTCCATTTCTGTTTCCAGAAAGCATGGCTGGCAGTGGGATACCAGGCAACATGGCCTAAAGCAGGTTTCTTTCCGATCGTCCGGCACTTCTTTCCTGTACTGGAAAGCGGGTGTGACGATCTGAAATTCGGACATTGTCGAGCGTCTCTGGTTTTGGGTTACAGTCATTCACTCTGACCTCCGGACTCTCCACGGGAATAATTGACTTTTTTTCAGCACCGTTCGTCAACGGCATAAGCCGCTGATGTCGATAAATGATATTCCGCCTGTTGTCGGGAGTTTTGTTTTTCCGGTGTCTGTGCTGACTGCCGACCGCTGACTGTCGAGCGCTGACTGCTGAGCACTGACTGCTGGGTACTGACTGCTGGGTACTGACTGCTGGGTACTGACTGCTGGGTTACTGACTGCTGGGTACCGACTGCTGAGTACTGACTGCTGGGTACTGGCTGAGTACTGACTACTGGGTACTGACTATTGGGTACTGACTGCTGGGTACTGACTGCTGAGTACTGACTGCTGGGTACTGACTATTGGGTACTGACTGCTGGGTACTGACTGCTGGGTACTGACTGCTGGGTACTGACTGCTGGATACTGACTGCTGGATACTGACTGCTGGGTACTGACTGCTGAGTGTTGACCGCTGGGTTACTGACTGCTGGGTTACTGACTGCTGAGTACTGACTGCTGGGTACTGACTGCTGGGTACTGACTGTTGAGTACTGACTGCTGGATACTGACTGCTGGATACTGACTGCTGGATACTGACTGCTGGATACTGACTGCTGGATACTGACTGCTGGATACTGACTGCTGGATACTGACTGCTGGGTACTGACTGCTGGATACTGACTGCTGGATACTGACTGCTGGATACTGACTGCTGGATACTGACTGCTGGATACTGACTGCTGGATACTGACTGCTGCTGGTACTGACTGCTGGATACTGACTGCTGGGTACTGACTGTTGAGTACTGACTGTTGAGTACTGACTGCTGACTACTGACTACTGACTACTGACTGCTGGGTACTGACTATTGGGTACTGACTGTTGAGTACTGACTATTGGGTACTGACTGTTGGGTAGTGACTACTGGGTACTGACTGCTGGGTAGTGACTACTGGGTACTGACTATTGGGTACTGACTGTTGGGTAGTGACTATTGGGTACTGACTATTGGGTACTGACTGCTGGGTACTGACTGGGTACTGACTGCTGGGTAGTGACTACTGGGTACTGACTGCTGACTACTGGGTACTGACTATTGGGTACTGACTGCTGGGTACTGACTATTGGGTACTGACTGTTGGGTACTGACTATTGGGTACTGACTGTTGGGTAGTGACTACTGGGTACTGACTGCTGGGTACTGACTGCTGTACTGACTGCTGGGTACTGACTGCTGAGTACTGACTGCTGAGTACTGACTGCTGTACTGACTATTGGGTACTGACTGCTGGGTACTGACTGCTGGGTACTGACTGGGTACTGACTGGGTACTGACTGCTGGGTACTGACTATTGGGTACTGACTGCTGGGTACTGACTATTGGGTACTGACTGCTGGGTACTGACTGCTGGGTACTGTACTGACTATTGGGTACTGACTGCTGAGCACTGACTGCTGGGTACTGACTGCTGGGTACTGACTGCTGGGTACTGACTGCTGGGTACTGACTATTGGGTACTGACTGCTGGGTAGTGATTGCTGGGTACTGACTGCTGGGTAGTGACTACTGGGTACTGACTGCTGGGTACTGACTGCTGGGTACTGACTGCTGAGTACTGTGCTATCAGGTGACTGTCTCCTGAATGCTCGGTTCTGGTCACATCTCCCACCATACTGGAATGTGTTGGCTTTTTCGTGGTGTGACGGGCTGGGGTTATTGTTCTTGAGTGTGGCTGTTGTTTTCAGGGAACTCTGATTTTATGGTCAAGATGCGGGGCATGGAATGTACATCCCCATTTGAGGGGGGGGACGGTTGATGTTCCAGAACCCTTTTTTTGAAGCGGGATGCGTTGTCACAAGCGGATTGGCTGTGTACGGTTTCTTGGTGAGATGGAGCGTATGCTTCCAGTGCAAAAGCGGGGTGAGCCTCTGTTGCTCATCTGTCCCCGAGGGCTTTGATCGTTGTTCCCGGTTGGCTGGGCAGTTGCGGACAGGCGTTCGCCATCATCGGTTCAATAGTTCTGATCCGGAGCCTGGTGCGGCACGATTCCCGAGTGTTGCGCCGGCTGGTGGGTATTGGCAGTGAAGTGGCAATGGGTAAGACCGTGCCGGTGTTTCGCTGCCTTTTACGGGCAAGCCTGCGCCGGCTACATGATTTGAAGGCGGATGGGGGTACGATAGTGGCCACGGAGCTTGCATCAGATGTCGAGGACAACGAAGAACCAGGCAGCAGTCGAGACCGACAGATGCAGTAAACGGAGAAATGACGACAATGGTCTTTTGGAATGATCAGCACATAATCAGGGTGGAACGGCACCCGCAGCTTATTTATTCGCCGATAGCCACGCTGGCGAACGCCCGATGCAGAGATTCTTTTCGGACGGCTTCCTGGTCGGGAGACCGGGGGCTGGAGCGACTCGGCCTGCCGGAGAAAGCACGGACAGAACACCCCGCATGCTCGGGAATCCGCTGAGGAAAAGAGGGTACACTATCATTCACTGTACGAGAGAACAGAGGGTAGGCAAGCGAAAACAGTTCCGAGCGCGTGCGAAAGTAGAACGTGGTGAAGTGGGTGATTGGTTTCATGGATGTCCCTTGTCGGGGGCTTTGCAGGCATGCCTGTTGCCTCGTTTTTTAGAGGTAGGGACCTTGGTGAAGCGGTTCCTGACCGGGAAGTAATGGTTGAGGTTTGGGTGGGGATTGGTGGGTGCCATGAAAGAGAATAACCACGAAAGGACCAGCATTGAGGCGAAAAGTGTTGGTTTTGTGTCTGATGCCTGTTTTGGGATGGCGCCCCGACAAAAATAACCAAAAATTAGAGACCATTCAGGATCATCAATTCAATCAGATGGTCCTTACGAGGACATCAGGGGGGCGTAGAGTTTGGTTTGTGTTCGACACGACTTGGCAGTCGTCTTCTGGCAGTGGCAGGCTGACTGTGTCACTTTGTCGGGAGATGGGGAAGCACTGTTTCCATGCCGCCAGGACGCATGAGTTCAAAGGGCACTTTGTTCGAAGACATCGGGGGGGCGTAGCGTTTGGTTTGTGTTCGACACGACTTGACGGTCGGCGTCTGGCAGTGGCAGGCTGACTGTGTCACTTTGTCGGGAGATGGGGAAGCACTGTTTCCATGTCGCCAGGACGCATGAGCTCAAAGGGCACTTTGTTCGAAGACGTCAGGGGGGCGTAGCGTTTGGTTTGTGTTCGACACGACTTGACGGTCTGCGTCAGGCAGTGGCAGGCTGACTGTGTCACTTTGTCGGGAGATGGGGAAACGCTGTTTCCATGCCGCCAGGACGCATGAGTTCAAAGGGCACTTTGTTTGAAGACATCGGGGGGGCGTAGCGTTTGGTTTGTGTTCGACACGACTTGACGGTCGGCGTCTGGAAGTGGTGGGTTGACTGTGCCACTTTGTCGGGAGATGGGGAAGCGCTGTTTCCATGTCGCCAGGACGCATGAGTTCAAAGGGCACTTTGTTTGAAGACATCAGGGGGGCGTAGCGTTTGATTTGTGTTCGACACGACTTGACGGTCGGCGTCTGAAAGTGGTGGGTTGACTGTGCCACTTTGTCGGGAGATGGGGAAGCGCTGTTTCCATGCCGCCAGGACGCATGAGTTCAAAGGGCACCTTGTTGAAAGACATCAGGGAAGTGCAGTCCTTTTGATGACGGTTGTGTGCGTGTAACCGGTCTGCCGTGGCATTTCCTCATTTCAGAACGCGCATAAAAATGTGTGGTATCCGTAATTCTGCAACTGTCCGGCAGGCGATGATGCTGGGGGTAGACGCAATCGGCTTGAATTTTGTGGCTTCCAGTCCGCGTTGTATTCTCTTGGGCGATGCCGTGGAAATACTCCAGGTGCGCCCGATTTTTCTCAGCGTGGTAGCCTTGTTCATGGATGCGGACGCCGGTTTTGTGCGCCAAGTGCTGTCCGCATTGCGTCCCGATTTTTTACAATTCCACGGTTCTGAAAGTCCTGATTATTGTGCTGGTTTCCGTGTTCCCTACATCAAGGCTGTTCCTATGGCGAATCTGGAACAGGCAGAAATTTTCGCTCATCAGCACCATGAACAGGCCGTGGCATTATTGTACGATTCGCACGCACCGGGAACAGCGGGTGGGAGTGGACGTTCGTTTGTCTGGCAAAAGTTGCCGAAGTGGGTAAGCTGTCCAGTCATTCTGGCAGGAGGGCTGACTGCTGCCAACGTTCATGAAGCCATTTCAGTCACCCGGCCTTACGGGGTGGATGTGTCCAGTGGGATTGAAAAAACAAAAGGAGTCAAGGATTTATCGCTGATGAAAGAGTTTGTGGAATGCGTGCGTCGCGCTGATCGGGAAGCGCCAGATTGATATGACTGAGGCATTGCGTTTCAGCGGGCAGGATCTTCCCGATAGAGGGTATTTTGGCCCTTACGGTGGGCGGTTTGTGGCAGAAACCTTAGTCCATCCTTTGGAGGAACTGGAAAAGGCCTGGCGGGACTGCCAGAAAGACCCGGTTTTTCAAAAAGAGCTTGATGAGCTCCTGACAAACTATGTTGGCCGGCCCAGTCCCCTGTATTTTGCGAAAAATCTGAGCGCCGAGCTTGGCGGTGGTGCGGTGTACTTGAAACGCGAAGATTTGAATCATACCGGAGCACACAAAATCAACAGCGCCTTAGGTCAGGCTTTGCTTGCGAAACACATGGGAAAAACGCGTGTAATTGCGGAGACCGGTGCCGGCCAGCACGGTGTGGCGACCGCGACCGTTGCAACTCTGTTCGGACTGAAATGTACGGTTTTCATGGGTGCAGAAGATATGGTCAGGCAGAAAACCAACGTTTACCGCATGCGGCTTTTGGGAGCGGAGGTGGTGAGCGTTTCCGCTGGCACGCGTACTTTGAAAGATGCGATGAACGAAGCGATGCGTGAATGGGTGGGTAGTGTCGAAGATACTTTTTATATCATCGGAACCGTCGCCGGTCCCCATCCCTACCCGGCTATTGTGCGTGATTTTCAGGCGATAATCGGGCACGAAACTGCTTTGCAACTGCGTGAAATGACTGGGCAGGAACCTGTTGCTCTGGTTGCCTGCATTGGTGGAGGGTCCAATGCACTCGGCCTCTTTGCGCCTTTCATTTCGAGGAGAGAAGTCAAGCTGTATGGCGTAGAAGCGGCGGGCAAAGGGATTGCCAGTGGTTGCCATGCCGCATCGCTTACCGAGGGGAAACCCGGTGTGTTGCACGGTAACCGTACTTACCTGCTGGCCGATGATAACGGGCAGATCCTGCCCACGCATTCTATATCGGCTGGTCTCGATTATCCCGGTGTCGGCCCAGAACATGCCTGGCTAAAAGATACCGGCAGGGCGGAATACGTGACTGCCACGGATGCCCAAGCCTTGCAAAGCTTTCATCGGCTGTGCCGGTGCGAGGGAATTATCCCGGCACTTGAAAGTAGCCATGCGCTGGCTTACGTAGAAAAAATCGCGCCGCAGTTCAGCGAGCGGCAAAATATTGTCGTCAACCTCTCCGGGCGCGGCGACAAGGATTTGGAAATCGTTGCAAGACTTGGTAGCTGAACCCCATTCCGGGCGCATTGCCGATTGTTTCAACAGCTTGCGCAACAGGCGGCGTGTGGCTCTGGTGGCGTACATCGTGGCCGGAGATCCGTCGCCCGAACGCACGGTGCCACTGATGGAAACATTGGTGGCAAGCGGTGTCGATATCATTGAATTAGGCGTGCCGTTTTCTGACCCCATGGCGGATGGGCCAGCGATACAAAGGGCGTGCGAAAGGGCACTTTCCCATAAGACCAGTTATGCTGAAACTGTCGGTTTTGTGGCGGATTTTCGCACATCCAATGCCCGGACTCCGGTGGTGCTTATGGGCTATCTCAACCCGCTGGAAGCAATGGGATATGAATCGGCGGTGGGTCTGGCAAAAAAGGCCGAAGCAGACGGTTTTTTGATTGTCGACATGCCCCCCGAAGAAGGGGTTTCTCTGGTGGAGGAAATGTTGCGCAATCATCTTGATCCGATTTTTTTGTTGGCGCCGACGACTCCCGAAACACGAATCCGCACCATCTGTAAATCTGCGCGAGGTTTTATTTATTATGTTTCCCTCAGGGGAGTCACAGGGGCTGGCAATTTGAGTTGTCCTGAAATAGTGCAACGACTTGCTGAAATTAAACGTCACACCCATTTGCCTGTCGGAGTTGGGTTTGGCATCAAGAACGCTGCTGTGGCCGCCGAAATTTCGGTGCATTGTGATGCGATTGTTGTGGGTAGCGCCATCGTGCAATGCATCGAGCGCCATCCTGATGACTGGCCACGATGCCAGGCGGAGATCAGTACGCTTTTGCGGTCTATGCGCCAAGCTATGGATGCGGCCACAGGAGGAGTTACCTGATTGAGTCAGTGCCATTTGAAAAGAAGACGAGATCGTTGTGAGCTGGTATAAAAAATTGATGCCTTCGCGCATTCGCACGCGTGCTTGGAACCCGCAAAGTTCCAGAGGGTTTATGGTTGAAATGCGAAGCCTGTGAGAATGTGCTGTATCGACCGGAACTTGAACGCCTGCTGGGTGTCTGTACCAAGTGTGGCTATCATGTACGCTCGTCCGCCCGGTAGCTTGAAAAGAAGACGAGAATGTTGTGAGCTGGTATAAAAAATTGATGCCTTCGCACATTCGCACGCGTGTTTGGAACCCGCAAAGTTCCAGAGGGTTTATGGTTGAAATGCGAAGCCTGTGAGAATGTGCTGTATCGACCGGAACTTGAACGCCTGCTGGGTGTCTGTACCAAGTGTGGCTATCATGTACGCCCGTCCGCCCGGCAGCTTGAAAAGGAGACGAGAATGTTGTGAGCTGGTATAAAAAATTGATGCCTTCGCGCATTCGCACGCGTGTTGGAACCCGCAAAGTTCCAGAGGGTTTATGGTTGAAATGCGAAGCCTGTGAGAATGTGCTGTATCGACCGGAACTTGAACGCCTGCTGGGTGTCTGCACCAAGTGTGGCTATCATGTACGCCTGCCCGCACGGCAGCGACTGAAAATGTTTTTAGACCATGGCGAATGGTTGGAGATTGGTCAGGACATCCGGTCCAGGGACTTTTTGAAATTCAAGGACAAAAAGAAGTATCGGGAGCGGTTGATAGAGGCACAGAAGAAAACGGGGGAAAGTGATGCCTTGGTGGTCTTGGCGGGTGAGGTGCTGGGTCTGCCGGTGGTTGCCGCGGCATTCGAGTTTGGTTTTATTGGTGGGTCTATGGGTTCAGTGGTCGGCGAGCGTCTGCACAACGCTGTTGCTTACTGTTATGAGCATCGTGTGCCCTTTGTTTGTTTTTCCACCAGCGGTGGCGCGCGTATGCAGGAGGCACTGGTGTCCTTGTTGCAAATGTCGAAAGTGAGCGCGGTATTGACGCGATTGCGGGCGCGTCGATTGCCTTTTGTTTCCGTCCTGACTGATCCGACCATGGGTGGGGTTACCGCCAGCCTTGCGATGCTCGGCGATGTGGTGATTGCCGAACCTAAGGCGCGGATAGGATTTGCCGGTGCCAGGGTGATTGAACAGACCACCGGCGTGGTATTGCCGGAAGGTTTCCAGCGCAGTGAATTTTTACTTTCCCACGGGGCCATCGACATGATTTTGCCGCGAACTGAATTGCGTCCCCGGGTGGCAAATATTTTGCGAATTCTGGGAAGGTATTGAATATTTCCTGAATGTGGCAATGAAATTCAGTCGGCTCGAGGATTGGTTGGAGTGGCAGGAATGCCTGCATCCTAAAGGGATTGATTTGGGGCTTGAGCGGGTTGCGGAGGTTGCCGGACGTTGTGGGTTGCTCGCAGTGAATTGCCCGGTCATTACTGTGGCAGGGACCAACGGTAAAGGCTCAACAGTGGCATTGATGGAAGCAATGCTCAGTGCCGAAGGGTATCGGGTGGCATCTTACACTTCACCCCATTTGCACTTGTACAACGAACGCATCAAAGTGGACGGCAAACTGGTCAGTGATGAGGACTTATGCCTGATATTTGATTTCATAGAGCGGCGGCGCGGTGATACTACGCTAAGTTTTTTTGAATACGGGACACTTGCCGCCTTGTATCACTTTCAAAAAGAAGCGCCGGACATTCTGATTCTGGAAATTGGTCTCGGTGGTCGTCTCGATGCCGTGAACATTCTCGACCCGGATGTTGCCGTTATTTCCAGCATTGATCTTGACCACACCAGTTTGCTTGGTAAAAGCAGAGCGGACATCGCCGCGGAAAAAGCGGGTATTTTGCGTCAGGGCAGGCCGCTGGTCTGCGGAGACTTTAATCTTCCGGGTGTTGTTGGGAAGCTGGCAAGGGCAGCAGGAGCCAGTTTGCTTCAGTTGGGAAAAGATTTTGATTTTGTGCGACAGGGTGAGGAAAGCAGTTGGGATTTTGTTTCTGAAAAAGTCAAAATTGAGAATTTACCGGTTCCAGCCTTGTTCGGAGCGGTTCAATATCACAATGCGGCGTGCGCAATACAGGCCTTGCAATTGATCAAGCGGCAATTGCCCGTATCGCGAAAAGCTTTGGAAAAGGGACTTGAAAATGTCAGGCTTTCGGGGCGTTTTGAATTGGCACGAGAAGGATGCACGGTCATCAGGGATATTGCCCATAATCCAGCGAGTTGTGCAGTGCTGGCAGAAAATTTGTGTGCTTTCAAGCACTTCAAGCGTTTGCACGCGGTTTTCGGGGTATTGGATGACAAGGATGCCTGCGGCATGGTGCGCGAGTTGCTTCCCCTTGTTGACGCGTGGTACCTGGGGCAACCTGAAACCCGGCGCGCTATGACTGTGGACAAACTTTTCAAACTGGTCCGAGGCATGGTGCCGGGAAAAACGGTGTTAGGCCACTTGGCCATCGGTGATGGATATCGACAGGCGATTTCTTTCCTGGGTCCAGACGATGGATTGCTGGTTTTCGGTTCGGTGGTCACCGTGGCTACCACTATGTTTGCCACCTCTTCGATTCCCTGTCACCAAGCGGCGAGCGGTTATGACCGGGTTTTTGGTGTTTCAGGGTGAAGTGGTATTTTTCCAGGGTGACGATGTCAGCTTGTCTGGTGTGCACTTCCAGCGCACTTTTGAAATAACCGGAAAATGGCAAACAATCGTTTGAAAAATCGCTTGGTCGGGACCGCGGTGATAATTGCCTTGGGGGTGATTGTGTTGCCTCAGGTTTTTGATGCGGAAGGCTACCGGAAGATTGAGCCTTTGCGGCTGAAAGTTCCTGCGGGACCCACGTTTGAAGTGGAACAGGATGTTCCCGGTTTGCTCAAAACGCAGTCCCGGATCAATGCGGAAGCGGCCGCCATTAAAAAGGACGTCACGGCACACAAACGCCGACCTAAATGGATGGTGATTGCCGGAAGTTTCAAGTTTCCAAAAAACGCTGGAAAGCTGGTGGCGAAACTTGACAAAGCCGGATATGGTGCAGAGGTCTCGACGACCGGGGGAGGGGGAGGCAGTGAACGCTATTACGTGGTTGAACTTGGGCCGTTTTTGAACGAACTCGAAGCTACAGAAGCGGTAACGGACATAAGGGAAAAATTTGAAGTTTCCGCGCGCGTGGTACAAAGGGGGGTGGTCGGTCGTTGAACATCTCGATACTGTTGGATTTGGGCTTTGTGTTGCTTTTCGCGGTTTCGATCTGGTGTGGTTACAAGTCTGGCGTTTTTGTGCGCCTGATAAAAGTTGCAGCCTTGGTGTTGGCGTTCTACGCTGCATTCTTTTTTGCAGCCGTACCGTTGGGTTGGTTTCCCGACGGTTGGATGGACGACGGATTCGAAGTTTTCAATTATGAATTTGAGCCCGGACAGGTTCCTTACTGGCTTTTTGCGGCTCTGATTTTTGTTACCGTCTGGATGGTTGGAAGGCTGGTTGCCAGGCTGTTTGAAGCAGCGCGGCCGAAAGGTCTGGCTGTGGGCCCGAATAATGTGTTCGGTGCGGTTTATGGCGCAGTGCGTGGCTTGCTTCTTGCATTGCTGATCGTGGCGCTTGCCCGCCTTAGCCCAACGATCGTCGAGCATCAATCCTGGCAGCATTCAGAGTTCGCTCCCAAACTGGAAATTGTGTTGAACAAAGTCCTGGCAGAAGTTCCCCCGGAGTTCACCCAGTATTTTGAGCCGGTGGAAAAGCATATCGGAGAAGATGGGATCGAAGATCTATACGAGGACAGTGGGTTTTGAGGAGCAATTGAAATGTGTGGTGTAGTTGGTATTTACGGCAAAGAAGCAGTGAACCTGCGGCTATACGATGCGTTGACTTGGCTTCAGCACCGTGGTCAGGACACAGCCGGAATTGTCAGCTGCGAAGGCCGAAGTGTTCATGAGTGTCGCGGCAAGGGGTATGTGCGTGATGCGTTTTCAGAAGCAGACCTTGTCGGCCTGCGAGGAAACATCGGCATTGGTCACGTGCGCTACCCGACTTCCGGGACCCTGGGGATCAAGGAAGCGCAGCCTTTTTATGTAAATTCTCCATACGGCATTGCCCTTGCGCATAACGGCAACCTGATCAACTCCGCGACTTTGCGCGATGAATTGTTTAGTGATGATTTGCGCAATATCAATACTTTCTGTGACTCGGAAGTGTTGTTGAACGTTTTCGCACACGAAATGCTGGCAACCCGCGAGCGTCCTCTTACGATTGATGCGGTTTTCGGAGCGGTCGCAAGAGTGCATGAACGTTGTCAGGGGGCTTATGCAGTCGTGTTTCTCCTGGTGGGGCAGGGTCTGCTGTTTTTTCGCGATCCCAATGGCATTCGGCCGCTGATTTACGGGAAGCGGGAGGGGAAATTCGGAGTCGAGTATATGGTTGCTTCTGAAAGTGTGGCGCTGGTTTCGCAAGGATTTTCCATTGAGCGCGATGTACGTCCGGGGGAAGCTGTTTTTATCAGCAAGGACAAAGTTTACAGCCGGGACTGCGGGCAACACAGCCGCTATCGCAGTTGCCTGTTTGAGTATGTGTATCTGGCACGTCCCGATTCGATTATCGACAATGTCTTTGTGCACAAGGCACGGATGCGAATGGGCGAAAGCCTGGCCAGGAAAATCAAGCGAGAGTTTCCTGAAAATGATATAGACGTGATCATTCCCGTCCCCGACACCAGTCGTACCGCCGCCTTGGAACTGGCCGTGAATCTCGATGTGAACTACCGCGAAGGTTTCATTAAAAATCGCTTCATAGGTCGCACTTTCATCATGCCGGCCCAAGCCGTTCGCCGGAAATCAGTCCGCCAGAAACTGAATCCTCTGGCCATAGAATTTAAAGAAAAAAACGTTTTGCTGGTTGACGATTCCGTCGTGCGCGGGACAACAGCCCGGCAAATTATTCGTATGGCGCGCGATGCCGGCGCGAAAAAGGTGTATTTCGCATCGGCATCACCCCCCGTCCGGTTCCCTAACATTTACGGCATTGACATACCATCACGGCAGGAATTGCTTGCTGCTGAAAGAAGCATAGAGGAAATTGAAAAGATTCTCGGAGTCGATCGTGTTTTTTACCAGGAACTGGATGGCCTGATTGCAGCAGTCCAGGCGGGGAATTCAGAATTGCAGCAGTTTGAAGCTTCCGTGTTCGATGGCAAATATCAACATGATGTGCAGAGTTCTTACTGGCAGGCTCAAAACGATGCTCGCGCGCGAAGATCCACAGCGATATTGTCGATGGCAGCGAAATCGGAATATGTCTGATTTTTATTGTGGCAGCAGCTTTCAGTCCTGCCCGGAACCTGGTCGTCGCTGGCGATGGCTGGTGCGGCGTCTGGTCCTCCGGCATCACTGTGGCGTGCTTCCACTGGTGCTGATCAATCTGGACGAACAGCGTCTTTTTCTCTATCGACAGGCGCGCCCGGTTGCCTGTTATCCGATTTCCACTTCGCGCTTTGGTGCCGGTAATATCGAACACTCTCTTAGAACACCGCTTGGAGTCCACCGGGTCTCCGAGCTGATCGGTGCCGATGCGCCACCTTTGACTGTGTTTAAAGCGCGGCAGGCAAGCGGAGAAATTGCCACGATAAACAGTCCGTCCCAGCAAGGCTTGGATCTGGTTTGTTCGCGGGTTGTCCGGCTGGTCGGCTTAGAGCCAGGTACCAACTTGGGTGGAGACTGTGACAGTGAGCAGCGAAACATCTACATTCACGGGACCAGCGATGAGCAACATATCGGCATGCCAGCTTCCCAAGGTTGTGTGCGTATGAAGAATCAGGATGTCATTGAACTTTTTGATCAGCTTGTGGTGGGGTCACTGGTGCATTTGTTTGCTGCTAAAACTCGTTTCTGAGTAGTTGGTACCCCGCGCGGGCATGAAAGCGAGGCACGAAAGGGGCTTTGCGATTATTGAGAATTACGGTACCCCGCGCGGGCATGAAAGCGAGGTGCGAATTGATCGGTACCCCGCGCGGGCATGAAAGCGAGGTGCGAATTGATACGAGTCACTAAAATTTCCTGATGTTCCAGGACATCGCAGAAAGCCGTGCCGGGCTGATGGAAATTTATTGTGCCGCGCTTGACCGCGTACAGGGGACGTCGGTTGTTCGCGAATACTTGAGTCGTTTCCCCTTGCCAAACCCTGTCCATCTGGTGGCAATTGGAAAAGCGGCGTCGGCAATGAGTCTGGGGGCGGTCCAGGCTTCAGGCGACAAAATCACTGGTGGTCTGGTGATCACCAAAAACGGCCATCTCGACAAAGCATTGGTGAAGCTACAAAACTTCCGTTGTCTGGAATCCGATCACCCGGTGCCCGGAGCTGCCAGCCTGCACGCCGGAACGGTTTTGCTGGAATATGTCAAAGCATGTGCAAACCGTGGCCAAGGTATGTTGTTTCTGCTTTCCGGCGGTGCCTCGAGCCTGGTGGAAGTCCTTCCCGATACTATGCGGCTTGAAGATTTAAGCGTACTAACCAGTTGCATGCTGGCTGCCGATTTGGATATTCAGCGCATGAATACCGTACGCCGCGCTATTTCTAGGATCAAGGGAGGACGCTTGGCTACTCACCTGAAGGGATGTCGGGTGCTGAGTTTGTTGATTTCAGATGTGCCGGGGGATGATCCCGCGGTGATTGGTTCCGGTCTGTTGACTCCGGTCAGAGAAACGCTCGACTTGGCTTCCTATCCTGAGAACGTACGTGAACTGTTGGGTGATTTAAGGGTCTGCGAGGTTCCCGGAGATGAGTTCTTTGTGGGGATAGAAACCCAGATTGTTGCGTGTCTTGAAGATGCGAAGCAGGCGGCGGCAAAACACGCCCGAGCACTCGGCTTGCAGGTTAGGGTAGCGCCAGAGTTTGTGGCTGGAGAGGCTGGAGCGGCAGCCAGAACGCTGGTGCGTCAACTTTGGCAGCAAAGCGGGGTGTTGTGGATCTGGGGCGGCGAAACCTGGGTCGAGTTGCCGCCGAATCCGGCGCGCGGCGGCCGCAATCAGCACCTGGCTTTGGTGGCAGCCATGGAATTACAGGGAGCGCGACACCAGGTGTTGCTTAGTGCCGGCACAGACGGTACAGATGGTCCAACAAATGATGCCGGCGCCATAGTGGATGGAGAAACGGTGCAACGAGGTATGAATCTGGGTTTGGACGCCGACGATTTTCTGCGACGTGCTGATGCCGGGAATTTTCTTTCCGATACTGGGGATTTGATTACTACCGGGCCAACTGGAACCAATGTTATGGATCTGGTCATTGGCATAAATCTGAATGTCGCCGCGCCTGCCTGACGTTTCTGACTTTCTGTGAAGCGACTTTCAGGTCAGGTAGTGAAATTTTTCCGCTGGCTGGCATAAAGGAGCCCTCATCAGGAAATGCTTGAAGCTCGCAGAAGTGTTTCCAAGCTGAAACGGCGGGAGTACGAAGTCACTATCGTCGTTGCCGGGCCGTGCGGCAACGCTGACGTTGGGGAAGCATGGATGCGCCAGCCCACGAGGTGTGGTGGCAGAGTGGACGCCGTTGAAGACCAGGCTGGGATCGATTTCGCAGCCTGAACAGCTGCATTGGCTCATGGAGAAACACCGAGCAGATCAATCACCTGGGTTACCCTGTGTGTTTACGGCGTCAGCCTGGTCGCCTGCGGTGGGTTTGCGGGCGCGATCCTTTGGTTTTTTCAATTTGCAGGGGGGTGATTCAAGGAGCCGGTCAGTAGTATGGTCAGGCGAGCTGCAAGGGTGACGAAAGAAAAACCAGACCATGGCAAAAATAGAAGGATTCACGATTCGAAATTACCAGGTGTTGAAAGACGTGACGCTCGGGAAACAATGGGGGGCGAAAAAAATCAAGAAGCCACTGACCCCCATGACGGTGGTCATTGGAAGGAACGGGACCGGGAAAAGCGCCCTGTTCGACGCTTTTGGCTTTTTGGCAGATTGTCTGAAATTGGGTGTCGAGGATGCCTGTTATGCCAGTGGGCGGGGAGGATTTAATCGGATTCGTTCTCAAGGAAGTCATGATCCTATTGCGTTCCAGATTTATTACCGGCAAGAGGGAAATGCCCGTCCGATTACTTACGAAGTCGAAATCGACGTGGATAGGGAAGGCCGTCCTTACGTAAAAAAAGAGCGGCTCCGGCAGCGACGCAAAGGACAAAAACATGGGCAACCCTTCTCCTTTCTCATGTTGAAGGAGGGTGAGGGGGTCGTGTGGAAAGGGGAAGGGCAAGCTGCCAAATCTGATGATGATGAGGCGGCTTCAAACTGGAATGGTTTTCTTGAATTCATCAAAAAGGCCACACAGGAAAAAAAAGAAAGTGGCGAAAAAGAGATTGTTGAATTGCAGGACAAGCGTAGACTGGGTATCGCGACCCTTGGCAATCTGAAGCAACATCCCCGGATATCTGCCTTTCGGCAATTTATCGAAGGCTGGTATTTGAGTTATTTCACGCCAGATGCCGCTCGTAGTCTGCCCTTGGCCGGCCCACAAAGGCACTTGAATAGTCGCGGAGACAATCTTGGCAACGTCGTGCAATTCATGGAAGGGGAACAGCCCGCACGTTTTAAGCGAGCACTGGCTAGAATTGCCAAGAAAATCCCGGAGATTGAAAAAATAGACACAGTCGTAAGTCAAGACCAACGGGTGCTGCTCCGTTTCCACGTAAAAGGCCATGCCGACCCCTTTTTCGCTCAGCAAATGTCTGACGGCACCCTGAAACTCTTTGCCTATTTGTTGCTGTTGGAGGACCCACAGCCGCCGCCCTTCATTTGTATCGAAGAGCCAGAAAATGGCCTTTACCATAATCTTTTGGGGATTCTGGCGGTTGAATTTCGCAGTCGTGTAACTCGCGACAAAAATCCCGTGCAATTGTTCATCACCACTCATCAGCCGTATTTTGTAGATGCACTGTCACCGGAAGAGACTTGGGTTCTCAAAAAAGGTTCAGATGGTTTTTCGACCATTTCCAGGGCAAGTGATCAAAATGACGTCAAAGCCTTGGCAGATGAGAGATTCCCACTTGGCAGTCTGTGGAACGGCGAATATCTGGATGACTAGTCTCTGGATGAAAAGTGAACCAATGCACTTTCGAATTCATATCGGGGATGAATCGGGGAAAATCCTGTTGGATTCTGTCATGGAGAAAATTATTCATCCAAAACAGGCAGATCACACTTAAATAAGGTCTTTAGCCATCCTGGTGATGGCTCCCTTCCAAAAAAAAGGAGAAGAGCCAGATCCGAAAAGGTGAGGGCTTGCTGACTCGATTACCCAAATTATTGGAAGGATATGGGAAGAGTCTGACGGAACATTCTTGCGTAGTGGTAGTCGTGGATTTGGACGGTCGCGACTGCCGGAAATTCAAACAAGAACTGTGTGCTCTTCTGGAGAGGTGTAAGCCAGCACCAAGAACAAAATTCAGGATTGCAATAGAGGAAACCGAGGCCTGGTTGCTGGGAGACCGTGATGCCATAAAGGCGGCCTATCCACGACTAAAAACTTCGGCCCTGAAAAATTATCAGCAAGACAGTATTTGTGGCACGTGGGAAAAGCTGGTGGCTGTCATCCATAAAGGGCGCGCGAAAAAACTTAAAAAATTGGGGTACCCCATCATCGGACAGAAGAAATGCGAATGGGCGGAAAAAATTGCTCCTCATTTGGATGTCGAGAAAAATCAATCGAAAAGTTTTCAGGCTTTTCGTGACGTTGTCAGAGAGTTGGCAGACCTCAAGACTGGATGAGCGGGGTTGACTGAAGGCACCTGAGGATAATTTGGCCGGTCTGAAAAGTTCGGTTTTGTCGCCGGGTGATATTGTTTGGAAATTTTCTGCTTTGTGTCAGGTTTGGTGTTTTCGCTTGAAGCCCATACACTGTTGCGTGCCTGAGGGTCTGGTTTTGTCGTCGGGTGATATTGTTTGGAAATTTTCTGCTTTGTGTCGGTTTCGGTGCTTTCGCTTGAAGCCCCAACCACTGTTGCGTGCCGGAGGGTCTGGTTTTGTCGCCGGGTGATGCGGTCACGCTCGTTTCTTGCACGCTCTTGACGGTGGTGTCTTTCTCCTTTGCTCAGGTTGTGGGCTTCGTCGTGTTCACCAGTTCTCCAGCCATATTCTTCAGATCAGATGCTACAGAACAGAATGCCGTTGTCGAAGTCGTCGCTGCCGCCCGGCATTTCTGGTCTCATGGTATTTTTCGCAATTGCGCTTCGTTGTTTGTGACGGTCAGAACCTGCCCGCCTTGTTCCCAGTCGCCAAGGACGAAGCGGCGGGCTTTGTATCTGCCCTCCAGATTGAATTCGTGTACGGCGGGACGATGCGTGTGTCCGTGTATCAGTTGGTCCACCCGGAAGCGGCGCATGTAAAACTCTACTGTGTTCTGGTTGACATCCATAATGCGACTCTCTGATTTTCTTTTTTTCCTGGCCTCGCTTCTGCTTCGCAGGTAGGTGGAAATTTTCTTTCGCCTGGCCAGCGGCAGAGACTTGAAAATCAATTTTGAAATGGGGTTGCGTACCCAAAGACGGAAGCTTTGATAGGCAACATCATCGGTGCAAAAAATGTCGCCGTGCGTGATCAAGGTACGTCTGCCGCCCAGTCTGACCACCGAGAGTTGTGATAGCAGCTTGCAGCCGGTGTTCCGCGCAAACTTTCTCCCAATGAGAAAATCACGGTTGCCATGGATGAAATAGATGGGCAATTCTTTGCGTAGCTTCTGAAGGGCGACAACGACAATTTCCAGTTCTGGGGCCATGGCGTCGTCGCCGATCCAGCTGTCAAAAAGATCGCCGAGGATATACAGAGCTTTTGCTCCGGGAACCTGTTCTGCCAGATAGCGGACAAAACGTTCCGTGATTTCTGGCCGTGCCGGGCTGAGATGGCAATCGGAAACGAACTCAACTCTACTCATGAAAATTTACCACGTCGCTGCGTCTGTTTTAAGCGAAGACCGGCGCGCGGAGCTACGGTTGTCGCGAAACCATGCACAGCAAAGGAACGCCAGCCTGTCGGTGGCAACAGGGCTACTGCTTGAGCAGTTCCGTTTTTTCAATTGTCACTGGCTGTTTTGGTACGTCACGGTGTGCGCCGGTCGTTCCCGTGGGCACGCCGGCAATTTTATCGACGACCTCCATGCCTTGGATCACTTTGCCAAAAACTGCGTATCCCCATCCTTGTCGGTCTCTGGCCTTGAAATCCAGAAAATCGTTTTCAGACAGGTTAATGAAAAACTGTGAGCTGGCCGAATGTGGGTCTCCGGTACGTGCCATGGCCAGGGTGCCGCGCTGGTTTTTCAAGCCGTTGTGGGCTTCATTTTGAATGGTTTTTGCAGTGGGTTTTTTCTTCATCTGTGCGGTGAATCCACCGCCTTGGATAACAAAGCCAGAAATGACACGATGAAAAACCGTGTTGTCATAAAAACCTTTTTTTACGTAAGCCAGAAAATTTGCTACGGTTTCTGGTGCCTGTTTTTGAAAAAGTTCAATTTCCACGTTCCCCAAGCTGGTTTTTATCAACACTTTCGGGTCATCGGCCGAACCGCTTTGACCTTTAGTGTCTCCGTTTTCGGAACAGGCAGTCGCCATGGCACATCCAACCAAAGCCATTCCCAAAGTGGCGAAGTTACTGTGATGACTTTTCATATTAAAACTCCCAAGGTGGTAAAGTGCCTGATGTTATCAAAGGATGGCTTCAAATCTCTATTGGCTGCCCACATTGCTTTCGGTAGAGGAGGTGTGCAGCTCTGGCGGCTTTGGTGCGTTTTTCAGCACGAGTTACGCGAGTTCCGGGAGTACCATGACCATCTTGCTTAGTGATTTTTCAGAGAAAATATCCAGAAACGAATGCGTCGCCGCGTAAAACAGAAGCCGGGATTGATCGCCGGGAACCCACGGGCACGCCACGACTATTTTATTGAGAAAACCTACGAGGCGGGGCTCAGTTTGCTGGGTTGGGAAGTCAAAAGCCTGCGTTTCGGTCGCCTCTCGTTGAAGGGTAGCTTTGTGCAAATGAAAAATCAAGAAGCCTACCTGGTTGCGGCACATATCTCACCACTGAACACTTGCCCGTCATATCTGCAGGCTGATGCGACGAGAGTGCGAAAGTTGTTGCTGAACAAGACAGAATTGCATCGCCTGGGTGTCGCTTTGGAACAACAGGGCTACTCCCTGGTGCCGCTTCGTGCCTATTGGCGGAAAAACCGCGCGAAACTGGAAATCGGGACGGGCAAAGGCAAAAAGCTCTACGACAAGCGAGCGGTTTCACGTGAACGTGACTGGGCGAGGGAAAAGGATCGAACGCTCAAGCGCGACATCAAACTTTAGGCGTAGCTCTCGCGGGAGCAGGCATTCAGCGTTGCCAGGTAAAACTGCGGCGACCGGGAGTGATCAGAAAAACCGCTGGCTGACGGTGCTGGTTCGAAACTATTTTTTCCGGTTCAAATTGTGACCAGCCGCATGCTCAGATGGTCCTGAAGCAACTTGAGCATGTCTATTTCTGCGATCCCAGTGCCGGCCTGCTTTTGCCATGCCCCGTTGACTTCGATTTCCTGTGCATGGCTGAGGGAAGTAATGGTGCCGCCTTTTTTACTGCTGCGAAGCTGTTGCACAAATCGACTCCGCTTCGTGGCCGGGCGCGAAGCGGAGGGTGATTGGTCTTGCCGCCAGCGGGTCAGGAGATAGCCGCGTTCTCTGTCTAGTTTTTCTATCTGGTAGCCGTAGCGCTTCCAGAAACTCTGCAGTCTTGACCAGACCACAGACGGTGGCAAGCTGGTTTTCAGCCATGTTTTGGAACCGATTTTCTGTAGCCGGGGGGCGGCGGAGACGGTGCGAACGACGCGAGTTTTTTTGTGTAGTGTCTGCTTGTCAGTCAGTGTGAAGCGATTCCGGTTTTTCGGTTTGTTCAGCCCGGGTGGCATTTCCAGTTCGTGGTTTTCATCTATCATGGAAACTTCCGCTTTGAAAAAGGGAACTTCCAATTCATCAATAAAGCTTTTGTCGTTCGAACAGCCACCCAAAGCCAGCACCGCGCAAAGAAACCAAGCAGGTCTGGCAGTCATGTTTTGCAGTCGCATGATCTTTTCTTTATGGAATGCTTACAGGATGCCTGTGACTTCAGCCACTCTGCGCAAGGCCTTGTGATGTGTCGGTGAAAGCCAAGTCAGTGGCAAACGGATGCTTGGCGATATTTTGCCCATTTCACAGAGCAGCCACTTGACGGGAATCGGATTGGATTCACAAAACAAGGCCTTGTGCAAGGCCTGCAGGCGCCCGTCGATGCGTTCGGTGACCGCGTGATCCTTCGCCAGAGCAGCAGCGCACATGTCGCTAAGCAGACGGGGAGCGACATTGGCGGTCACAGAAATTACGCCGCATCCGCCGTGTAAAATCGTGTCCGCGGCCATGGCGTCTTCGCCGCTGAAAATCATGAAATCCGTGCCGCAGAGGCGGGAAATCTCTCGGGTTCTCTGCGGGTCACCGGAGGCTTCCTTGATGCCGATTATGTTGTCGATTTTGCTTAAGCGGCAGACGGTTTCGGGAAGCATGTCGCACGCCGTACGCGCAGGGACGTTGTAAAGAATTTGTGGAATGTCTACTTTTTCGGCGATGCTTCGATAGTGCTGATACAGTCCCTCCTGAGTCGGCTTGTTGTAATACGGAGTGATCAGCAGACAGGCGTCGGCGTTTTCGCGGGCGGCATTCCGGGTAAGTCTGACCGCCTCGGCAGTGGCGTTGGCACCGGTTCCGGCGATCACTGGAACACGCCCGCCGGCGATTTGTACGGCTTCGCCGACCACCCGGCAATGTTCCTGAAAATCCAGTGTGGCGGCTTCGCCGGTTGTTCCGGCGGGGACAATGGCGTTTGTGCCTTCCTGGATGTGAAAATCAATCAGACGGTGAAAAGCCATCAGGTCCAGGCTGCCATCAGCCTGCATAGGTGTGACCATCGCCACTACGCTTCCTTTTAATCGTTGTTGGTTTGCAGTTGTCACGTCTTTGCCAATCCGTGCGCCAATGGTAATGAGCTACGCTCCAATTGACAAGAATGCCGGGTTGTGAATACCATGGACAAATGGCGGAACTGACCGAGGGAAACGTTTTCCCCGACTTCACATTGCCGGCGACGAACGGCGAATTCACATTGTCGCAACAGCGCGGCAGAAAGCTGGTGCTGTATTTCTACCCACGCGACAATACCTCGGGCTGTACTCGCGAGGGCCAGGATTTTGCCAGTCGACATCAACGCTTCAAGCGTTCGAAAACATCGGTTTACGGAGTGTCGCGCGACAAGCTTGCCACGCATGAAAAATTCCGCGCCAAATTCAATTTTCCCTTTGATTTGATTGCCGACAGCGAGGAAACTCTGTGCTCCCGGTTGGGATTGATGAAAGCCAAGAACATGTACGGAAAAAAAGTGCGTGCTATTGAGCGCACCACGTTTCTGCTTGATGAAGAAGGTGTTGTACAACGTATATGGTCGAAAGTGAAAGTGGAGGGTCACGTTGACGAAGTGCTGGCAGCTTTGAAGTCTCTTTAACCCGCTACCGGAATTCCTGATGCTGGGCGTATTGTCGCGGCCAGGCTTTCAGGACCGCGTTTACCAGCGTTGCCAGCGGGATGGCAAAAAATATCCCCCACACTCCCCAGATGCTGCCGAACGTCAAAACAGCCAGGATGATGGCAAGTGGGTGAAGATTCACAGCCTCGGAAAACAGCAGGGGCACCAAGATGTTGGCATCAATAAATTGCAGTGCCAGGTAAACTCCGAGCAAGTAGTAGAAGTCGCTGCCCAGTCCCCATTGGGTATACGCAACCAGCACGACCGGCACCGTCACAATCGCAATGCCGATGTAGGGAATGATGACAGACAATCCAACCAGCAAAGAAAGCAATGGCGCGTAATTCAAGCCGAGAAAATAGAAGGCGATCCAGGTGACCGCCCACAGCAAGGCAATTTCAATGGTTTTACCCCGAATGTAGCCCGCTATTCCCCGGTTGACTTCGCTCCATACCGTGCGGGTCAGCGCCTGGCTTTCCTGTTTGGGCAGGAAGCCGGAAATCCACTCCCAGATTTGATTTTTGTCTTTCAGCATGAAGAAAATGATCAGCGGCACCAGTATCAGGTATATCAAGGTGGAAATGGCAGTCGTTAAGGTGGAGAGTGAAACAGCCAGCAGTCCCTTGCCATAATTCAGAAGGTTGGTTTTCAGGTTGTGAACCAGTTCGTCGATTTGCTGTTCGCCGAACATATCCGGATATTTCTCTGGCAACTGGGAGAGCAGCGTCTGACCTTTGGCGAAAATTTGCGGCAACTCCGTCATGAGTCGGGCGAGTTGTTCATACAAAACCGGGATGATAAACAGCAGAAACATTCCGGAAATGACGAGGAAAGCACCAAAAATCAACGTCAGTGCCCAACCGCCTGGCATGCCCGCGCGACGCAAAGACGTAATTCCCCCGTCCAGAAGGTAGGCGAAAATCAGGCTGGCAAGCAGGGGGCCCAGAATGTCGCCGGCAAAGGAGATCACGGCGAGGCCAATGGCCAGCAGGATGACGAGCAGGACAACCTGAGGGTTGGAAAGGGAGCGCTTCCACCAGCTTTGGATCACATCCATTTTCTGATATTTTTCCTGATGTTTTTTGCTGCTCAGTCAGGCGGGGGCAAAGCCGTTTGAAGTGCGGCCTCTTTTTGTGCTGTCAAGTGCAACAATGCGAAGAGGACGGTGGGGAGACATTCCCCGCAAGCCGTTCCGGTCTGACTGGACTTTCCGGCACAAGCCTTTTTCAGTGTTTCCTGCATGGCTGGCCGGGCGATTGTAACGCAACAGCGGCAGTGTTGAGATGACGAAAGGAAAGTTGTTCCTGCCTGGCCAGGTTATCCAGCAAGCAGCCCCACCCATTTATCGCAGGGCTGTTTGCGGAGACCGAAAGCGCAGCAAACGGTAGCGGCTTGAGGGGGCGACGTCTGCACTGCCGCGCACCTTGTCCAGGGGGCTTCTTGCTTTTGTGTCGGAGTGTTGTGCGCTCCGCAGGGAAACGATCGTTGTCTGAATGTGCCAAACGAAAGCTGTTTTTGCTAGGCCAGGTCTGAATAGGTTCAGATAGATGTGAGACTCCGGCCCGACTACAACGTTATTGCTCCCGTGATCAAGGACGGCACTGAAAAGGTACTCAGCGTGGTCTATGGAAGCAGTAGCTGGATACTGACATTGCGTGCTGAGGCAGTCGATCCCAACTCTCTTCGCTGGCAGTGGTTATCAGGTTCTGGTACCAGCGTGCCGGGAAGCACGGTGCGTTTTCTGATAAACAAGGGCGCCGAGGCGCGTGTCGTTCACGAGACGCAGGACGGGATTCAACAGAGAGACCAGTTTTCTGTGCCGGTGAGCAGTGCGGGTGGCAGCGATGTGATTACTGTGTTTGTGGTACCTGTTGGTGAATCGTTGCCGTCAGAATGCAAAGAAAAGGGACTGACGACTGCCTTGGGGGACGGAACCCGCGACAATCCTTATCTGCTGAGCACTCTTTGCCAGTTGCAGGACGTGGACTCGCAGCGCAGTGCCTATTATCGCCTGGCTGCTGATATTGATGCTTCTGCCAGCAGGGGCTGGAATGGTGGGCTAGGGTTCGTGCCGGTCGGAGAGAATCTGGAATTTTCTCAAGTGTTTAAATCTGATGGCGATGGTGGCGTACTGCAACGCAGTGATTTTAGAGCAAGAAAATTGGCGTATGCTTTCAGCGGTTCATTCGACGGTGCCGGGTTTTTGATCAATGGTCTGGTTGCCAATCGTCGGCGAGAAGACTTCGTCGGCCTGTTTTCCATTACTTCGGAAGCTGAGTTCAGAAATGTGCAACTTCTGAATTCAGAGATCAATGGGCGTGAAGGGGCAGGCTCTTTGGCAGGAGTCATTTTAGGTGGAACGCTTAGAAATTTTCGCGTGACGGGTGCGGTTAAGGGACGTTCTTATGTGGGCGGGCTTGCCGGCTTGAGCCAGGGAGACATCAGCAACGGTTACACGACGGGGCCAGTGTCGGGGCGTGACAATGTTGGTGGTCTGGTGGGTTGGAGCTTGGGAGGTGTCATCGGCAATGGTTACGCAACCGGTGCAGTTTCTGGCAACCGCTGGGTGGGGAGTCTCGTGGGCGATAATTGGGGCCGGGTTGACAACAGCTATGCATCAGGTGAGGTGCGGGAAACAGGGGAGAACGGCAGATTTGTGGGTGGTCTTCTGGGAGACAATACCCGCGGTTCTTCGTCGGGAAGTTTCCTGCGCACCACGGCACAACTGCGCTGTCCCACAGGTCCTGGGCAAAACTGTCAGGACGCGACATCGTATGTGGGCTGGAGTGAGCAGGATTGGCACTTTGGCGACCGGAATGCGCTGCCGGCTATTCGTGCCCAGCTTGCCCCCCCGTGATTGAGGGCGGTGTCGAGCGAACGCTCCGGGTAGTTTATGGAAGCAGGAGCGGGACGCTGACTTTAGCTGCGACGGCAGTGGATGCCGGTACCCTGGAGTGGCAGTTGTTGCCTGGTTTAGGTCCGGGTGTAGAGGGAAGCGAGGTAAATTTTCCGAATGATGAGGGGGTGGTGGCGCGTGTGGTTTATCTGGTTCCAGGCGGGATTAGGGAAAAAGACCAATTTTCTGTGCAGGTAAATGGCGGTGGCGGAAGCGATGAAATTACGATTCTGATTGAGCCCTACAGTCCCCCCTGAGATTATCGGCGACAAGGGCCGGGTGATACTGATTTACGAGCGGGCAACCGCAAGCACTACGCTTGAGTTGCGAGCGCGGGATCGGGATGGTTTGGCGAAAGATTTAGAATGGTCTGTAGACAGTAGTAGGTTAGCGACAGGTATGCGATGTCAGTCTGTTTGTTCGTAGTGAGGGAAATGAATCAGTGGCGTCGGTGACTTTCATTCGCCCACAGAATTCCGTGGAGACCGAAACATTCAAAGTTCAGGCACAGATGGTGACAACTGGCCGGACAGTGTTGCTGTAACCGTGGAAACAATTCTTAACCGACCGCCGTTAATAACGGGAGATGACCTGCGGTTTCTGTCTATTTTTGAGGGGGATACGAGCATCTCCCTGGATCTGGTTGCCAGTGATCCGGATCCGGGAGATACGGAAAAGTTATGGTGGACTGTTCAGCAGATGGCAAGTAGTCCCTTGGGTAGTTCGGCATTGAACTGTAGAGTGAGAGATCGGATTGTTGCCAGTGTGGTAGGTCCTTCGGCCCGAGTATTTTTTAGTCGTCCGGGAGGTTCTGCAACAACAGGAAGATTTATCGTGTCGGCCCGTGACCCCCTGGACAAAGTTGATGAGGTGCGGGTCATCGCTCGGCAGATTGCCAACACCTCGCCGGTGATCAGCCGGGTTTTCGGGAGGGGGGTCAGCGATGTCGAGGAGTCGACGGTGTATATCAGTCCGCAGGTTCGAGAAGTGACTTTGCGTGTGATTGCCATCGATGAGTTTCCTGAGACCTTGGAGTGGACGGTTTCAGGCACCCCTATGAGTGTTGCCACACCCCGATTTGTATTCAGCGACAAAGCGGAAAGTGCAACCCGGGTTTCAGGTGTGGGGGAAGTTTTGGTACTTTACCAACGCGGCCCTGTGGCAGGCACAAGCAGTCGCTTTGTCATCACAGTGGCAGACAGGTTGGACAAATCAGACCAGCTTGTGGTGCCATGGTTGAGGATGCGAGCTCTCCGGTTATCGTCAATGAAAGGGGTGATGACCACGGGGGAGGGCAAGACACTGAAAGTGGAAATACCGTACCGAAGCGAGCGCCTGACGCTGGACTTGTTCACCAGTTCAGCACGGACGGGACTCGTGGGGGCGCTGGTCAGTACTCCCCGGGCTGAAACCTCGGCATCGTTTCCTTCGTTTTCTGATGAAGGATATGTGAGGGTGGAATTGAGGGTTTCGCAAAGTCTGGATGCGGCTTCGTTCACGATACGGGTTGCCAACGGCAGTGCCGATGAGGCTGCAAGCGAGGAAATTATCATCCTGGTCAGTCGCCAGAAATTCATCAGGGTGCGTTTGAAAATGTTGCTTGGTGGTGTGGTTCGGTAACAACCGCGCTCGTTTTGGCAATTCGTTCCTTGTTGCTCACACTGTTTCGGCGACCTTGGTGCCGGCATGACCAGGCCGCGTTTTTGGCAATGCCACACTCAAGGTGTGATGCTGGAGGCAGGGGCCGGGCAGGTGCGGAGAACTGTGCAAGGTGCATTGCTTGCCAGAGCGAATACGGGCATAATTGTTGCCCGTTGCATGTGTTGTTTGTGTGGCGGTTCGTTGCGTCGAAAGCGAGGGGTTTGGCATGACTAAAATGTTATTGATTCCGGGTCGTTCCCGAAAACAGGGCACCGCGCTCAATGCGGGAAAATTGAAAAAGGAATATCTGGATGTGACGTCCACGCTGGAAATGAATGAATGTGATATGCAGAAACTTGGGATTGAAAAAAACGACAAAGTGCGAATGTGTTCCACCGCCGGTGAGGTGGTGGTGCGCTGCGTCCCCCGAAAGGATGCTGATTTGCCTTCAGGGTTGCTGTTTATTGCTTATGGACCGACCTCGAGTCAGCTGATGCCAAGTGATACTGCGGGCAGCGGCATGCCACTGTCAAAGCAGCTGGAAGTCAGAGTGGAAAAATACGATGCCGCAGACATCACGGAGTGCCCGGGAGGAGAAAATCATGACTGAAGCCGCGACCAAAATAAATAAAATAAAAATAGTGAGTGATGCCACCTGTACTTTTTGTGGTTGTGTATGTGATGACATGGAGTTGACGGTGGATCTGGAACAGGAGCGAATTACCAAAGCCAAAAATGCCTGCGTTCTGGGGAGAGCCTGGTTTGCCGAACACGTGGTGGACAAAAGTCGGCCGGTGGCCACCATCGACGGGAGCCCCGCCACTCTCAAAGAAGCTTCGGCGGTGGCGGCAGCCATTTTGCACGAAGCGAGGTGTCCGATCATTTATGGTTTGAGCGACACCACCTGCGAGGCACAGCGCGAAGCCGTTGCGATCGGCGATTTCATTAAAGGCAATGTGGATACCACGACTTCTGTTTGCCATGGCCCTTCAGGGATTGCGTTTCAAGACGTCGGAGAGAGCACGGCGACGCTCGGTGAAATCAAAAACCGTGCTGATCTGGTGATTTACTGGGGTGGTAATCCGGCTGAATCCCATCCTCGTCATTTCACGCGCTACGCGGTTACTCCCAAAGGCATGTTTGTGCCGAACGGGAAAAAAGATCGTACCGTGGTGCTGGTTGATGTGCGCAGAACGCCAAGCACCCCGGTTGCCGATATATTTTTACGCGTGAAGCCGGGGCGGGATTTTGAGTTGCTTTGGGCTTTGCGCGCCATGGTTAAAGGTGTGGAGGTGACAGCGGACATCGAAGAACTGACCGGCATCAGCCGGGAGGTGCTTGAAGACCTGGTTGAGCGCATGAAAAATTGTAACTACGGGGTTTTGTTTTTCGGCATGGGTCTGACGATGACTCGTGGTCGGCATTTCAATTCCGGCGCAGTTTTGTCGCTGGCTGCTGATTTGAATGATTACACCCACTTTGTTGCCATGCCGGTTCGTGGTCATGGTAACGTCACGGGTGCCGATAACGTGGTTTCCTGGCAAACCGGTTATCCCTTCGGGGTTAATTTCAATCGCGGTTATCCACGTTTTAATCCCGGCGAATTCACGACTGTCGATATGCTGGCAAGAGGCGAAGCGGACACAGCTTTGATTATTGCCACGGATCCTGTGGCCAATTTTCCAGCCCGGTCCATTGCCCATCTGAACAAAATTCCTCTCGTTGTGCTTGACACCAAGGAAACGGCGACAACGAAACTTGCTCGTGTCGCTTTCAATGTGGCGACTTATGGCATCAATACGGGGGGAACGGTTTACCGAATGGACAACGTGCCTATCAGTCTCCGTCCGGCTTTGGCGTCGCCGCATCCGGGAGACCAGGAAGTGCTGTCCTTGATTCTTGGTGATTTGCGCAAGTTGCGGGCAGCGGAGGTCAGGCACGTAAATTGATCTCGTGTGGTGATGGCCCGGTCTGGTTGCCGGGTGTGTGGTTGTTTCTGTCTTGTGAAGCATTAAGATGTCTGAATTCGTGATTTCTGGGGGTCGGGTTTATGACCCCGCCAACGGTATCGACGGCGAAGTGCGTGATGTCTGCGTGCGTGACGGGAAGGTCGTGAAAACTGTTACTGATGCCGCGATAAAAGTCAACGCTGCCGGGATGGTGGTGATGCCCGGAGGCATTGATATTCACTGTCACATTGCCGGGCCGAAAGTGAATCTGGCGCGCAAGCTGATGCCGGAAGATCACCGCCTTGACCCCCACCCCGGCACGCCTGTCACCCGCTCCGGTAGTGGTGGCGTTGTCCCCTCTACTTTTGTTACCGGTTATCGCTATGCCACGCTCGGATACACCACTGCAATGGAAGCCGCCGTTCCGCCGCTTTTTGCCAGGCACGCATTGGAAGAACTCTGGGATACGCCGGTGATCGACAAAGGCTTTTATGTGTTGCTCGGCAACAACTCCTTTCTTTACAGTTTGTTGCAGAAAAACCGCACTCAGGACTTTCAGGATGCAATTTCCTGGTGGCTGAATGCCTCGAAATCCTATGCCGTGAAGCTGGTCAATCCCTGTGGAGATGAATTGTGGAAAGGCAAAAGAAACGCGACCGTGACCGACGTAAACACGGTGGTTGAACCTTTCCAATTGACTCCCCTGCACGTTATTTCGGCTTTTGTGGAAGCCGCGAACGCCTTGGGGTTGCCTCACCCCCCCCACGTACACTGCAACAATCTCGGCCACAGTGGGAATGTGCATACCACGCTGGAAACCATGAAAGCGGCGGAAGGGATGCGTATCCACATTGCCCACTCGCAATTTCACAGCTTTGCCGGCGAGATTGGCAAAGCCCCAAAGTCTGGGGCACGGCAAATTATGGAGTATGTCAATTCCCATTCCAACGTCACCACGGATGTCGGCCAGGTGATGTTCGGCAAAGCCGTTGCCACTACTGCCGATGCTCCGCTGACATGGATGTTGCGCCATGTCCAGAAAGCCAAATGGGTGAACGCAGATACCGAATGTGAAAGCGGTTGCGGCATCTTGCCTTTTTCCTATCAGGAACATGTTTACACGCACGCCCTGCAATGGGCGATTGGTTTGGAACTGTTCCTGTTGTCCGAAGATCCCTGGAGAGTTGTGTTGTCTACGGATCATCCGAATGGTGGGTCGTTCATGAATTATCCGAGATTGATACACCTGTTGATGGACAGCAACTTCCGGGCGGAAGAAATTGAGCGCGTACATCCGAGGATCAAGCAGACGACAGACCTTGCCAACCTCAAACGCGAATACACTTTGCAGGAGATTGCCATTATCACGAGGGCAGGTCCGGCACGCATACTGGGGTTACGCAACAAGGGGCATTTGGGTGTGGGGGCGGATGCAGACATCACGATTTACACGGAAGATGTCGATCGTGAAAAAATGTTCAATGCGCCACGCTATGTATTCAAGGATGGGCAGGCGATTATTAAAGACCACGAGTTCTTGCGTGATTATTCAGGCCGTTTGTTGCACGTTGCGCCGGATTACGATGAAAAAATTGTGGATGCGATCCGACCGTTTTTTGATGACTACTACACAGTCCGATTTAATAATTATGAAGTTCAGGATGACTTTCTCCACAGTCATGAAGTCATTCCGGTGCTCAACGAGGCTCAGTCCCCATGAGCGATATGAAAATTAACGGAACCGTAGTGAAAGACAGCTTTGCTGAAGCATTTGAGATGTGGGGTGCGAGAGTGATCATTACGGCCGAAACCAAGGAATGGGCCTTTGCTGCCGGGCAATCCATGACCGGCTTTGCCACTTCAGTCATTCGCTGCAAATGTGAAGCAGCCATGGAGTGCGAGATTGCGGCTTCGAACACTTTGGATAACCGCCCGGCAGTCAGTGTGTTGTTGTTTGCCATGGCGGAGAAGTCCATGAGTGACCGCTTGGTTGAACGCATCGGCCAATGCGTCATGACCTGCCCGACCACGGCTTGTTATTCTGGTCTGGATGCCGAGAAAAAAGTGCCTGTTGGTTCGCGTTTGCGCTATTTCGGGGACGGATACCAGATTTCCAAAGTCATTGCCGACCGCCGCTTTTGGCGCATCCCGGTTATGGAAGGGGAGTTCCTGGTTGAATCCGAATTCGGTGTCAAGACCACAGTTGGTGGTGGCAATTTACTGTTTTTTGGCAAGGACCAGAAAGGGGCTTTGGATGCGGCAATGGCGGCAGTGGCTGCGATGAAGGAAATTGCTGGAGTGTTCCTGCCATTCCCGCAGGGGGTGGTGAGGTCGGGAAGCAAGATGGGGGCGAAATACAAAGGTCTGATTGCTTCCACCAACGATGCCTATTGTCCGACTTTGCGCGGACAAAGTTTGAACACTGAGGTTCCGGAAGGTATCGAAGCTGTGTACGAGGTGGTGGTCAATGGTTTGGATTTGGCTGCGGTTGAAAAAGCGATGCGTTATGGGATACTGGCCGCGGCAGATCAGGGGATAAAATTTGTTTCAGCTGGAAATTACGGTGGAACGCTCGGCAAATACAAGATACACCTCCACGAGTTGCTTGCTGCCGCTGTGCCGAACGACTGATGGAACCCACGCTATTTTTGTACCGGCAGCCTGAAGTGCCGCTTGAAGCCGAATGCATCACACCGCAGGTTTTTTCTGCTCTCTCACAATCCGGTATAGAACACCTGAAGGTGATGCACGGTAATCGCGAAGCACAATTGGGTGATTTTTTCCAGGTTCGAGGCAGTGGTTGTGAAACGATCCGTATTGAAGGGGACCTTTCACAAGTCAAATTGATTGGTGCGGGAATGAGCAGGGGGCGGATAGAAATCCATGGAGATGTCGGGATGCACCTCGGCGTGGGGATTTCAGGCGGGGAAATACTGGTGCATGGGAATGCGTCGGATTGGGTTGGGTCGGAAATGCAAGGCGGAAGAATAACGGTTTTTGGTGATGCCGGTCACATGGTGGGCAGCGCTTACCGGGGACAGATCTTCGGCATGGCTGGGGGCGAGATTTTTATTCACGGAAGCGCAAAAAATGAGGTTGGTGGCGGTATGCGCCGTGGTTTGATTGCCATTGGTGGCAGCTGCGGTGACTTTGGCGGTGTCAACATGGGGAGCGGCACGATCATGGTTTTCGGAACACCCGGAATACGTTGGGGCGCCGGCATGAAAAGAGGTAGCATCGTGTTTCTTGAGCAAACAGAAGTGTTGCCCAGTTTTTCATTTGCCGGAGTCTTCAACCCGGTTTTTCTGCGTTTTTACCTGTTGCATTTGCGTAAGTTCGGTTTTGTTGTTGAGGATTGCCACATCCGTGGAAAATACGGTCGTTGGACCGGGGACGGGGTGGTAATGAACAAAGGGGAAATACTGTTTTATCGTGCCTGAGATTTGTTTGGTTTGTGTGGCTGATTTTTGAATGGCTGCACGGCTTTTTTCATGGGGTGCCGGAACGCTTGACGGGCTGTTTTGGTGCGAATTATGTCGGGGACGCTACCCGAAGGAGGACGAGCTATGACTACCGTTGTGACTGATAATTGCAAAAACTGCCGTTTTACAGACTGTGTTACGGTTTGTCCCGTGGCATGTTTTCACCACGATGGCGAAATGCTTTACATTGACCCGGATATTTGCATTGACTGCGGCGCATGCATTCCCGAATGTCCGGTGGAAGCAATCTATGAAGAGGATGATTTGCCCGATGACAAGCGTGAATGGGTGAAGATCAATGCGGAAAAAGCCCCGAACCTTCCGGTCATTGAAGATGCAATGGATCCTTTGCCCGGTGCTGAAGAACGCAAAGTGGAACTGGGGTTTTGATGCTGGTCTGCCTGTTGCCGTGATGGGATCATGGGCACAGCACTAGCCACCTCGGCGATGCCGTTAAAGGTTGCCGTTGTGGGCAGCGGGCCGAGCGGGTTTTATACGGCCGAAGCCCTGCTGAAGTCACCATACGAGGTGCATGTTGATCTCCTGGAGTACCTGCCCACTCCATTTGGTCTGGTCAGAAGTGGCGTGGCACCTGATCATCAGAAATTAAAAGGTGCCATCAAGGTTTATGAAGGGGTAGCTGAGCATGAGCGGCTACGATTTTTTGGCAACGTGAAAGTAGGGAGGGACATTGCTGCTGAAGAATTGTCCAAAATATATCACGCCGTTATTTACACCTGTGGTGCTGAAACGGATCGGAAATTGGCGATTCCGGGGGAAGATTTGACCGGCAGTCACACAGCGACTGAGTTTGTGGGTTGGTACAATGGGCATCCGGATTACCAAAATCGTGTCTTCGATTTTTCCGTCAGTAATGCGGTGATTATCGGTCAGGGAAACGTTGCTGCGGATGTGGCGAGAATTCTTGCCAAGACCCCGGAAGAGCTCATGTATACAGACATCACTGAAAATGCTTTACGCGCTTTGCGCAACAGCAAAATCCGTAATATTTATGTTGTTGGGCGGCGTGGTGCAGCGCAGGCAAAATTCTCGCCAAAAGAACTTCGGGAATTCTCAACTCTGGGAGATTGCACTCCGTACGTTGCCCCTGAAGATCTGGAACTGAATGAAGCCAGCCGTGTTGAAGTGGGAAGCCGGAAAGGTGCCTACGCGAAAAAAACCTACCAGCTTTTTCAGCAGTTTTCCAAGATGGAAAATCATGGCAAGTCTCGTGTCAGCCACTTTGCTTTTTTAAAAAGTCCGGTTCGTCTGAGAGGCGTGGATCGCGTCAGAGAAGTGATTCTGGAAAAAAACTTGCTTAAAGGAGAAGCGTTTTTGCAATCTGCGTGCGGGACGGGAGAAATGGTCAGTCTGGAATGCGGAATTTTTTTCAGGAGTATTGGCTACCGAGGTGTTCCCATTCCCGGGATTCCTTTTGATGCTCGATCCGGGAGGATTCCGAACGAATTCGGCAGAGTGAAAAAAAATGCCAAAAATGCCCTCTTGGGGAATACCTACGTTGCTGGCTGGATAAAACGCGGGCCAAGCGGCATTATCGGCACGAATCGTGCCTGTGCCGTGGAAACTGTGAAGACGTTTTTTGCTGACATGCCGTCTTGGCCAGACGAAAACCGCGGTGGTGGGGATGCACTCTGCAGATTACTCAACGAGCAGGCAGTTTCTTACCTGGACTATGTGCAGTGGAAAAAAATTGATAAAGCGGAGCGACTTGCCGGTGAAAAAAACAACAAGCCCCGGGAGAAGCTTACTACTGTGAAAGAACTGATTGAGGTGGCCAAGGGCGCTCCCGGGCAAACACGGAAAGAACTCCCCGTGGTTCATATTGCCTGACGTAGTGGATGCTGTAGGGAAATGTGAGTGGGAAGAGCTTGCGGCAACGAAATAAGTATCGTCAATGACGCTTCTTTTGCTGTGTTTTGTTGTCTTAAGGTGGTACTTGTGATACACTGTGCAGCGATGGGGGGGGTTCGAACCTGAGGGAATATGGAATGAATATCTACACGTCGCAGGAAATCCAGAATATACGGCAACGGTTCAGCATTTATGCGGATGCAGGGAAGGCGGTGAATGATAGTGGCGCTGGTGGCAACAGCAAGTGGGGGCGCATTGCTCTAGGGGATGATGGCAAACCGAAAGTACACTTTGCCATGGGGGTCAGGGGCAAGCTTTGGCACTTATTGAAAGTGACAATGCTCAGACCCTACGTGTACTACCAGAATTACAAAGTGCTGAAGGAGCTTGAATCTTCAGTCCGCGAGTGCATTGATCTAGACAAGAGAAACGGAGCAAATACAAATCTCAGGGAAATCTCCCAGGCTGTCAACGATGCAAGAGGTGCTTCAAGAAGCCGGAAACCTTATATGGGTTCTTACCGGAGCTTCGCAGACTACGTTGTCGAATTTTCAGAACAGGGAAGACGTACTTTTCAAGAAATGCAGGTTGAGAGCCAGCCAGTGACAGGCGGGCCGGAGACGTCGCTTCATCTTTCCCCTGCTTCTCCTCAAGAGGGACGGAACACCAATGGACACAACACCCCCTCTCAATCAGGTCGTTTTCTGATGCAACCCCCTGCGCGGGAGGGGGGGCAGATTGACGATTCTTCAAGAGAATCGGGGAAAGAGACGCACTCCAACTGGGACGGGAGGTCCAGGCATAGACAACGACATGTTTCTTCAGTAACGGGTACTGATGGAGAGACAACGGAAGGGAGTTTGTCCTCAACCGTTTTTCGTGGTCTGCTGGAGTCTGGACGACGTATATCTGGAGACGGGAGGTCACACGAGGTTCTACTTGCAAAAAAGAACCAGTTTTTAGCGGGAACGCCTGAGCGGGAGGGCGGAGGAACGGAAACCGCTCCCGGCACAGGCAGAAGTTCCCTGGATTTCGTATCTCCTGATCAGCAGCGAAACGTTCCGCCGGTGAGAAGTACCAGTTCGGGCGACAGAACGCCAGAATGCAGGAACGACAGTTCTCACAGGAAGCGGTTACCTGAGCCTGACGGTCCACCAATGAGAGTCCGTTCTTCTTCTTCTTTAAGGAGAAAAACGCCGTCGATGTTAGAGGTGCCGGGAGAGGTCGGGTTTGGTTCTCCCCAGAAAAGGCGGGGTCTTTCTCATACACGAACACATTCTTTGTTTTTCGATAACGATGGGCTGCGGTCGCCCACCCCTGCCTCAATGCCCCGCGGACTGTCAACCCCTTCTATACATCGTAGTGTATTGGACGCATTAAACTCTCCCTACCAGGCCTCGGAGATTCCAGACACTGATGCCTTGTGGACAACAAAGAACTTTTTGGAAAGTGCCCGAGATTCCCATGGCAACAGTGAGGGGAGGCTTCGCGTCAAACTGAGAAATTATATGCAGATAGGGAAGTGGCGATGGGCAGGAACTAATAGAGGGAAAACTCTTACTGGACTTTCAAAAAGGCTTGGTTTAGAAGTGAGCACTGTAGTACCTCGATGCGCAGAGCTTTTGGATAAGGGAGCGCTGGACCATCGATCTTATTTGGATTTTATCGCTTTTTTAGATCCCAGAGACAGAGGTACAGCTCTCGAAAAATCCGAAAAACCCTCCAATTCACAACTTGTGGGTGTTACTGTTGATGATACTGAGCTTCTATGCAGTCAGGAATCGTTTTTTTTGGCGGCTTGGGAGGCCATGCTGGAATCTGAGATTGCCGAGCACCGGTCCTCACAAGAGGAGCCTGTGTCTGCAACGTCAACGAGTGTGACTGATTCCAGTCCGAGGAGAAAAAAGCTTGCAGTCAAGAAGAGCAAAGCCGCAGAAACAAGTAAAGAAGTGCTGAGGGAACATTTCAGAGTCGCGTATGGTCATCATATGCAGAACATTCAGACAGATCTTTCGGATTTTAGATACCCACCAACTGAACAAGGGGGTACAACGCCTCTTCAGTAGAACGAAGCCGTTTGTTAATTATTAGTTCAGGCTTTGGAAGCTTTTAATACGGGAGGACCGGCTTATGGGCGAGATATATGATATTGCACCGACCGCTAAATTTATGAATATGTGGGAAGCTGCCGGTGGTATGCACGGTGGAGCTTTTGTCGGCGTCGGCACAAACCAACACGATGATGGAGTTGTGTGTGTTACCAAAGGAAGAGTGACACACAGGATAAAGTGGCTGTTTTCGTCGAAATACAGAAATTGGGTCAAGGCTCAAAGAAGATCGTTTGTGGAACAAATTGAAACTGGACTGTCAGCTTCTTTGAGTCGAGGCAGTGCATGTGCCTTTTTTCGTGCTGACATGAAATTCAAAAATGATGCCGGGCAGAAAGCAGAGCAAGGAATGAAGCAGAGCATTTTTGACAGTATCACCCAGGATCTGAAGGCCGCGAGCGCGAGCGCGGGTAACGAGAAAGCATTTTTAAGGAGTCTTTCTGTTTTTTTTCACAAAACACGTGAAAGGGTTGTGAAAGGGAATGCACAAACTTTGGGAGGGGAAACCTTGGAAAATTCAGAAACTTTGGCACCTGGAGGTGGGCCAACTCTTCTGACCAAGGTTTATAAACAAATTTCACGGGTTGAAACCCAAGGGGCATTTGTTAGGAACGAAAATGAGAGTGACCCTGTGTTCAGATTGCAGTTGAATCTGAACCAATATCCAGAACTCATCAATGACCCAAGAGTAGCGCAAAGGGTGGTGCATGGTGTGAGAACCAGGGAACGGGGGGCGGGGTCAGGAGCGCAAAATAAAAATTTGAATTTTGAATGCGATCGGGCTGAACCAGTAGTGTTCGCTGCTCCGTCTGGTCCTGTAAACACTTACGCAACCTTGCTCCCGCGACTAAAGCGAGCCAAACCTGTGGTCCAGGGGGGCAGAGCTACGCCCCCCCCAGGAACGCCCCCCCCCGTGCCGCCACGCCTTGCAACTGCTGCTCCGTCTTCTCTACCTCCTGCTGACTTGGAAGGTGTTCTACCCCCTTCGGAGGACCGCCGCCATAGTTTTTAGTGTTTCTCTTGGTGGCAGTGGCTCGCACGCATCAGTTTAATCTAGTCGCGAGCAGAATCCTCACTGACGTATATCCGATACGCCTCTGCTTGGTGGAAGTTCCAATTCCGACGATGCTTGAGATTGAAAAAGCGGTAGGCGGCGGCGAGCCACTTCCAGGTGGATGGGCTTTCCCCGTTTTATGATTGTAGTGGTGATGTTTTGGGTGATTTATTGTGTGTTGTCTATAAAAAAATTCGGCTCCAGCATGGTTTGAAGCTTCCGGGCGAGCCTGGCTGAGTAATTTTGGTCTAAAAATTGTTTTTTTGTGAACAGGTTCCCACTTGATTCTCGCTGCTGAACCTGATGATGAAGCTTGTCAGGCGACGACTTTAAGGCCTAAGTTTCTGAAAGAGTATGTGGGGCAGAAGCCGGTATGGGAGCAAATGGATATTTTTATCAAAGCTGCCCTTTTGCGTGGAGAGGCGCTTGATCATTGCTTGATTTTCGGTCCTCCCGGCCTTGGGAAAACCACCCTTGCACACATCATTGCCAATGAAATGCACGCAGGATTGCGTCAGACGTCGGGACCGGTGCTGGAGAAAGCCGGTGATTTGGCGGCGATATTGACGAATCTGGAAGCCGGTGATGTATTTTTTATTGATGAAATACACCGCTTAAACCCGGCTGTTGAGGAAATCCTCTATCCGGCCATGGAGGATTATCAGTTGGATATTGTGATTGGGACCGGACCAGCAGCCCGTTCCATCAAGCTGGATATGCCGCCATTTACTTTGGTTGGTAGTACAACCAGAGCAGGTTTGCTGACTTCGCCTCTGCGTGACCGATTTGGTATCGTGCAACGGCTTTCTTTCTATTCCACTGATGAGATTTACACCATTGTGAAAAGAAGCGCAGGAATTTTGGGTGTCCGCCTGGAACCCGATGGAGGAAAAGAAATTGCCATGCGGTCAAGGGGTACTCCCCGTATGGCAAATCGTTTATTGCGCAGAGTTCGCGACTATAGCCAAGTTGAGGGAGACGGAACTGTAAGCGTGGAAATTGCCAAAAAAGCTTTGAGGATGTTGAAAATTGATGCTGAAGGGCTTGAAGAAATGGATCGCGTCCTGTTGCGCAAGCTGATTGATAATTTCAAAGGAGGTCCCGCAGGATTGGATAACCTTGCGGCACTCATGAACGAGGAACGTGCAACCATAGAGGACGTTGTTGAGCCTTACCTTTTGCAAATGGGTTATTTACTGAGAACTCCGCGCGGGCGGCTGGCAACAGACCTGGCCTGGCGCCATTTCGGTTTGAAGCCGCCGACAGACAGCGTAAAAGCGGATTTATTTGAGGAATCTCGGAAATCCGGCTGAGTGCTGTTTCCGCTTCTAACAGCACAGGTCCTGTGTAGGGACATTCAGTCGATGCCGTGGTTTGTGCCCAGGGTTCAGGTCACTTCTTCGGCTCTATTTTTCTAAAAATCCGGGCTGGAATGGAGCGCTACAAAAACATGAGCTGTTTTCAGAAGAAGCGAGGAATTCGTCCCGAAACAGAACAAGGCAGGCGTTGTCAGTGCCGGGTCGGCCAGGCACAGCACGCGTGCCAGCGAGAAGTATCGGAGTTCGGAAGCCCAGTTGGGGAGGCAGGAAAAAATTCACCGTCAGGCAACTAAAAGTGACGACGACAGAGAACGTCAGAGTGATAAATTTTTGCTTGCAGTGGTGCCGCTGAAATTGGCACTGAATGATGTGCTGATAAAAAGTGCTGACGGCCTGGTCAAGGGGCCTCTGGTGGTGAAGTGTCGGGTGAAGCATTATTACTTGGTGGAGGTGCTTCTCGCGGTTGTCCGGATTGCGAGGTCCTGCTGTTGTGATTGGGACCGGATTTTGCCGACCGGCATGGCAAACTCCCCCAGGAATCGTCTGCAGTGTCTGGCATGAGCGGTCTACCGGGGTCTTGTCTGCGACACGAGGGCCGGTGGTTGTCATTCATCACCCTTCGTCACCGTCAAGGTGTGCCGCCGCGACAGGGAGCGAAGATTACTGTGCCTGCACCACGTCGTGAAACCATCCCAACATGCCGCTGGCATATATAACCGCCGTCATTCTGCTCCAGAACAGTCTACGAAAGATAGGCGAAAACTGTTCACTTTGGTCAGCACAATGAAAGGTAGAATAAAGAGGTTCAGGATTTGTCGTAACGGATGTAGGCAAAGCGAGGATCGTCCGGCGTTCCTTCAAGTGCCCCGTTTTTTTCTTTGGCTGGTTGCCATTGAATGACTTTTTCGATCATGTTGGCCAGTTCAAAGTCCTTGTCAGTCACACCTTTCGCGGCGTGATTTACCAATTTGACAATGACAAAAGCGTATGAAACCGTTAAATCCGGATGGTGAAAAGCTGCTTCCGCCAAATGTCCCACTGTGTTGACGACCATCAATGTGCCTTTCCAGCCACTGGTTCGATATTTCCTGCGGATCCAGCCGTTTTCGTATTTCCAGTGTGGCAATTCTTTCTCCAACTTTTCCTTGATGTCATCTTCCGAGTAAACCCCTTCTTGTTTACGTTCCCGCCATGCCATCGCTGACCTCCTGCCACCAGGGCAAAATTAAAAACTTCACTTTCTGCCATGTTGCCAATAACATAGTTCCTGGCAAGTGCAAACCCAGCGATAGTATAATCATTGTCGGTGTTTGCTGAGTAGAGTGCTGAAATGGCGGAATTTGATATATAGTTTCGGTCGAACAGGTTTCCCGGTCTGCCTTTGGCGGGAGAATGAAAAAAATAAAATTCCCCAATAAAAAATCAGGTAGCACTCGTCGTTGGGACGTAGCGAGCCTGTCCGAAATCAGAGGGCTCCTCGGAAAAACATCGCGAAGCCGCGACCGCTTGTTGGAGTTTTTGCACCTCATTTCCGACAGGCATCATTGCCTTCCCATGAAACTGCTTGCAGCATTAGCTGAGGAAATGAAACTTTCGTTATCTGAAGTCTACGAAGTTGCGACTTTCTATCATCACTTTCGGGTGGTTGAGAAAACGGAAGATTGTCTGCCTTTGTGCGTGCGGGTCTGTGATTCGATCACTTGCAGTTTGTTTGGTGGACAGAAACTGTTTGAAGTTCTTGCGGAAGACTTGAAAGGGAAAGTGGATGTGCAATGCGTGTCCTGTGTGGGCAGATGCGAAACGCCCCCGGTTGCCGTTGTCGGAGATTACCCGGTCTGCCATGCTGATCCTGAGCGGATGCATGAGGCAATCTCGCAAGGTTTGCAACGCGATCAGGTTACCGGCCATATCAGTCTGGAAAGTTACCGGAATACGGGTGGCTATGGCTTGTTTGAAAAAGTTGCCAGCGGGGATATTTCTGAATCTTTCGTTTTAGACGAGCTTGAAAAGTCTGGTCTTCGTGGACTGGGCGGTGCGGGATTCCCCACCGCGCGTAAATGGAAAATCGTTCGCGAGCAGCGACAGCCTCGCTGTTTCGCCGTCAATGCGGATGAAGGAGAACCAGGGACTTTCAAAGATCGATTTTATCTGGAACGCGACCCTCACCGTTTTCTCGAAGGTATGTTGGTTGCTGCCAAAGTCGTGAATGTTGACGCCATCTATATTTATTTACGAGATGAATACGCGGGAATTCGACGCATGCTGGAGTCTGAACTTGCGCGGTTGGAACAATTATTCCAAGACGTCTTGCCTACAATCGAGCTTCGTCGTGGGGCCGGAGCCTACGTTTGCGGTGAAGAATCCGCAATGATTGAATCCATCGAAGGCAAACGCGGTATGCCACGTCACCGACCGCCTTATGTCGCACAGCTAGGGCTTTTTAACATGCCTACTCTGGTACACAACGTGGAAACTTTGTTCTGGGTGCGCGATATCCTTGAGCGTGGTGGAAGCTGGTTTGCCGCACTTGGTAAAAACGGGAAAAAGGGTTTGCGTTCCTTTTCGGTCAGTGGCAGGGTGAAAAACCCCGGTGTGCACCTTGCTCCTGCTGGATTGACTGCGCGGGAATTGGTTGACGAGTATTGTGGTGGCATGTTGCCTGGGCATCGTTTTTACGCTTTTTTCCCTGGTGGGGCTTCTGGAGGCATTCTTCCTGCCTCCATGATGGACCTGCCACTGGATTTCGGCACGCTTGAAGAGCATGGTTGTTTCATAGGTTCGGCTGCCTTTATTGTTCTTTCGAATCAAGATAGTGCACGAGAAGCGGCGTTGAACGCGATGCGTTTTTTTAGTCGTGAATCCTGTGGCAAATGCACGCCATGTCGAGTTGGGACAGTCAAAGCCTCTACGCTGATGGAAGAAAAACAATGGCAGCGGTCTCTACTTGATGAACTTGCGGGGACCATGCGGGATGCTTCTATTTGCGGTCTCGGGCAGGCAGCCCCAAATCCGATGCAATGCGTAATGCGTTACTTTCCCCACGAAATATAATCGAGGTATTTCATGATTTCACAAATTTCTGACGATTCGCCGCAAAATCTACGGTTCATCCTTGATGGTAAATCCGTGGATGCCAAAGCGGGAGAAAGCATCCTGCAGACCGCTCAGCGTTTGAAGGTCGATATTCCCTATCTCTGTTATCACGACCGGCTTCGTTCCGATGGTAATTGTCGCTGTTGCATGGTTGAAATCAAGGGGGAGAGGGTGCTTCAGGGGGCTTGCGTGCGGCAAGTTGAGGCAGGAATGGAAGTCGTTACGAAAAGTGTCAGGGTCCGCAATGCGCAACGTATGGTTCTTGAACTGTTACAGTCTGACATGCCAGCTGAAAGCGCCTTGCCGCCTGGAGATCTTGATGACTGGTGCCATCGCCTGCAGGTGCCGAAAAACCGATTTTCCTGTCGCCAACAGCCGAAAAAAGATTTTTCCCACCCGGGTATTCATGTGCAGCTTGAAAGTTGTATACAGTGCACGCGTTGTGTGCGTGCCTGCCGAGAAGTTCAAAACAATGATGTCATTGGTTATGCCAGGCGAGGATCCCTGGCGGAGATTGTTTTTGATTTTGCTGACGCCATGGGTAACAGCACCTGTGTAGGTTGTGGTGAATGCGTACAGGTTTGTCCCACCGGGGCTTTGGCGCCAGCCAAGGCCTCTCTTTTTCAGAAAGTAGACAGAAAGGTTCCTACTGTATGTCCGTATTGTGGTGTGGGATGCCTTCTTGAGTACGGGGTAAGCAACGGAAAAATTGTCTATTCCATCGGCAAAGATGGACCTTCAAACCAGAGTCGTTTGTGTATAAAGGGCCGCTTTGGTTACGACTACATTTACCATTCGGGCCGGCTGACCAAGCCTCTGATCAGAAGATCGGGAAAATCGAAATTGCTGGATGTCGAGGAGCTGTCTGAAAAAGACATCGGCGAGTGGTTCCGTGAAGCAACGTGGGATGAAGCTCTGGAACTGGCGGCAGAAGGTTTGTTGCGGACCCGGAAAGAAAAAGGTTCCGCGGCACTTGCGGGTCTGGGTTGTGCAAAAGGTTCAAACGAAGAGGCCTATCTTTTTCAAAAGTTGATTCGGACCGGGTTCCACAACAACAATGTAGATCATTGCACCAGGTTGTGTCATGCGTCCTCGGTTGCGGCCCTGCTGGAAGGAATCGGGTCTGCTGCGGTCTCTAATCAGGTTATCGATGTCAGTAACGCGGAAGTTATTTTGGTAATTGGAGCCAATCCGACGGTAAACCATCCGGTAGCGGCGACTTTCATACAAAACGCCGTGCGTAGCGGCAAGACACTGATTGTTATGGACCCACGTGGCAATGATCTGGTCCGGGACGCAGACCTCTTCCTGCAGTTTCGCCCGGATACGGATGTTGCTTTGCTGAACGGCATCATGGCCGCGATTATTGAACAAGGACTTGTAAACAGGGAATTTGTTCAAAACCGGACTACCGGATTTGCCGGACTTGAAAAAAATCTGAAGAATTTTTCCCCGGAAAAGGCATCGCGCATCTGCGGGATTGCTCCTGAAACTTTACGAAAAGTCGCAAAGCACTATGCCACATCAAAGGCCGCGATGATTTTTTGGGGTATGGGTATTTCTCAGCATATTCATGGTACTGATAATGCGCGCTGTCTGATTTCCATGGCGTTGATGACTGGTCAGATCGGACGCCCGGGTGCAGGCTTGCATCCTTTGCGTGGGCAAAACAATGTACAAGGCGCATCGGATGTGGGTTTGATTCCGATGACTTTCCCGGACTATCAGAGAGTGGATGATCCGCGGGCACGTGCACGTTTTGAACAATTTTGGGGGTGTCATCTGAATCCAAATCCAGGATTGACAGTTGTAGAAATCGTGCAGGAGGCCATCAATGGGGAAATTGAAAGCATGTACATCATGGGCGAAAACCCAGCGATGTCCGACCCCAATCTCAATCACACTCGCCAGGCACTGTCCTCCTTGAAGCATTTGATTGTTCAGGATATTTTCATGACCGAGACCGCATGGTTCGCTGATGTCATTCTTCCTGCCAGCGCGCTACCGGAAAAAACCGGCACCTTCACCAATACCGACCGTCGTGTCCAGCTGGGCCGCCTGGCAGTTCCAACTCCGGGTGAATCACGGCAGGACCTGTGGATCATCCAGGAAATAGCCAGGCGCATGGGCCTTGACTGGAAATACGAGGGGCCGCAAAGCGTTTTTGGGGAAATGCGACAGGTGATGGACAGTATCGCCGGAATAACCTGGGAGAGGCTTGAAAAAAACGATTCAGTTACGTATCCCTGCAGGAAAGAAGGTGACCCTGGACAAGCCACTTTATTTGCAGATTCCTTTCCTACTGAAAATGGCCGCGGGAAGTTTGTGCCCGCGTCTTTCTCAGCTGCGGATGAACTTCCTGATGAGCAGTATCCATGGGTTTTTATTACTGGCAGGTTGCTCGAGCATTGGCACACTGGCGCCATGACAAGAAGAGCGAGCGTGTTGAATGCCATTGCCCCAACTCCCACGATCGCCCTGCATCCTGGGGATCTGGAAAAGTGCGGAGCCAAGGAAGGCGACGAGTTACGAGTGGCTTCCCGCCGTGGTACGGTTTTTTGTGGCGCTGTTGCCGACCATCATCTTCGTCCCGGGGAAGTATTTATGCCATTTTGTTTTCGCGAAGCAGCGGCAAACCTTTTGACTAACGAGGCTTTAGACCCCTTCGGAAAAATTCCCGAATTCAAGTTTTGTGCCGTTAAAGTTGAATTGGCAGATCGGCGGCTCTGACCATACAAACCCGCCGGATTGGGGATGGAATGCGTCCCGGGGTGACCGACCGTGAAGAGAACTACTTTATTTTCTGTTCTTTGTAAATTACATGCCTGCGCTTGACCGGGTCAAACTTGCGTAGTTCAAGCTTTGTTGTCGTTTTACGTTTGTTGATCGTGGTCGTGTAGTAATGCCCGGTACCGGCTGAGGATACAAGCTTGATTTTTTCTCTCATTTTTTCCGCCATTTCAGGGCTGTCTCAATCCCCAGTTTATTGATGATGCGCAACCCCTTCGCGGAAACCCTAAGCCTTAGCCAACGTTTTTCAGTCGGATGCCAGAATCTCAATTTATGCAGATTCGGCAAAAAACGCCTTCTGGTTTTGTTATGAGCGTGGGAAACCTTGTTTCCACTCATGGGTCGCTTAGCGGTTATTTCGCAAACTCTGCTCATATCCTTCGTTTTTTCGGTGGCGAGAAACCAAGAGTACCTGACCCCCAGGGCACACCCTTGGCTTCCGGGCGGCGGATTATAGCATAAGCCTCTTCTAAACCCGAAGCTTGTGAACGGGTTGCAGGCGTACAGCCAGTGTGTCCGGAAGTGGAAGTCAAAGAGCCGTCAGGCATGCGCCTTGAATTTTCCCGACATTGGCAGCTTTGTCCTGTTTTTGGTGGCGAAAAGAAAGCTTCCCTGCCAGGTTTGAAGTTAAAAGACCGCCATTAACAAAGTACAGCACTTGCCTGCGTCACTTGAATCTGCCTCACTGTATAAAGTTATTAAAGGTGCTTTCCTTGAAATGCTCGGCCAAGCGTCCTTTGTCCGCCAGTTTCCTGGGCTCGATGGCTGGGGCTTCTACGCCAAGTGGATAGGTGAATGCGCTCACCAGTTGGGATGGGGCGTTGTTGACAGTCGAAACAATTTGCCCGACGCGCACCAATCCTGCCAGATTCTCAAGCCAGCCCGTGTCGACAGGCTGGCCACCCGCACCACGAATTTCGTATGGCTGATTCGGTTCAAAAGAGGCTTTACGCCTGTGGGCAAGCTCACGTTGCAATCTGATCCCCCGGCCCCGGGCACGCACGACTGCTCTGATGGCACCCACTTCTCTTTGAAAGTCATTCGGGTCAACCGTTGCTTGGGATATTTGGCTGGTTTCTGCATCGTCCACGAGCGGTGCAGGACGACCAGGTTGTTCTGGTTGCTCTTCTTGTTGTGGTTTAGGCGCAATTTCTATGGCACTTTCGAACTGAATTGCCGGGTCAGTGTTTGGTCTGCCAAGTAGTTGTTGGGCGGTCCCTGGAGGGGTTTCTTCCGGTCCGTCTTCTCGAGATTCAACAGGAGCCCTGTGTACAGAGGGGTCGGAAGCGTCTGCTTGACTGGTCAATAAGGTGGGAACAGCTTCTTTTTTTCTCTCACCAACAAAGAGGGGCGTGTCATCCATAATTCGGGAGAGGTCTGAAAAAACAGTCATAAGGCGCAACCGTAAAGCGTCACCTTGCAACTTGGCAAATTCCACCTTGGGTTGGTCGTCCGGCGCGGGCGCTGCAGATTCGTCGCTCCGTTCAAATACGGGATCTTCAGGTTCCTCTGGTTTCGATCTTACCTCAGCCTCTTTGGCCAGTATGTCGTGATCCACTTTTACGTCCCTTGTGTCGAAATCATCTCGTTGGTAGCCCAGAATCGGCAGGCGTCTAGTGGCATCGGGGCGGTCGCCAGTGGCGGTACCTGGTCTCTTCAAAAAAATAGTAGAGGCGACGTTCGTATTTTCTACTTCCTTGAAAACAGTCTCTAGCTTCGCCAAAGCCGACAAACGATCTTCCAGTCTCTTTTCTGGATTTTCCAAGACCCGCAAAGCCTCACGCATTCTCGGCAGGTTGGTTTTGGCATTCTCAAAGACTTCTTCAGGAATGTCCGCACACAACAAGGTCTGATACGCACTCACTTGGTTTCCTGTCTCGTCATCATCTGCGTACGGCACGTTTCTTAGGTTCGGCAAGCTCGTTTGCAACTTTTTAACAAGTGCTTCTTTGCTGACAAATTCGGACAGCGGGTCTTCGCTTTCTTTGTAAGCCGCCCTTAAACCTTGCTCAAGGTGAGCATGCAAACGATTTCTCACCTTTAAATCAGTTTTGTCTGTATCCGAAAGCAACTGTTGCAGTCCTTTTCTTGTTGCAGGGTTACCTGTCCCAAAAATGGTTTCCAGTGTATCAGTGCCATGCATCTCTGTTCTCAGTATTTGTTCGCAGGTGAGTTCGTGTGTTTCCTCCAGGTAGTCAAGGCATGCCAGCAGGGGTGGAGATTTCGTAAGAACATCCCCATGCACAAATTCTTTATCGCCGTTTCCTAATGGGACAAGCCCATGATTGGCGATATATTGCTTGGAAATGCGGGTTTCAATTGCGTTGATATTCTCTTTGTTTATCGGAATTGTATGACCCAGGACATTCATTTCAAATTCATCTGTACCCTCTTTGGGTTTCAACCAAGGGTGTATGCGCGTTGCTACGTCGTTACTTATTGCCGCTAACTGTTCGTAGATGACGGGATGTCCTGCAGCTTCGACTTCGATCTCACCGCCCAGATCGATCTCTTGATAGTGACCTGTCGTCTCTCCAGGGTTCGCATTTGGGTCAGTGATCATTCCGCTGTGAAGCTTTCCAACATTTAAAAGCATTTCTTTCGAGGCGGCTTTCTTTCCGAGCTCATCAATGAATGCTTTAATCTGCAGTGCGTTCACATTGTCGGTATCTTTCCCGAGAAATTCTTCGTGATGTTTTGTCCAAAACTGTGTTAGAAAGCCTTTGTCGAAAAAACCGCTGTCCTCACAGGCTTGCCAAAGATTCCTGCGCAAAGAAACATTATCCCGCCGTTGCTGAACCCAGTTTCGTCTCCGAGGCTGTTCGGGATAAAAATTTTTCAAACCCCGTACCGTTCTTTGAACGTTTTCATCAGGACAGGTGGCGAGATACACATTTTTCAGCAGTTGAAAAAAATTCTTTTCGCCTGTGCCCTCAGTCCCCATACCTGCTTCTTCAGTAGCGATGGCATGTAAATCAATGGCTGTTGCCGCAGCATCCAAAGTCCCCAGTGAGATGGCCGAAGCAAGCTCATTATTTTTGGCATCAATCTTGCAATCGTCGATTAAAGACTGGAGAGCCACATAATCGTTCCTGATTTGCCGCCTTAACTCTTCCTGTGGTTTCTGAACTCTTGCGTCAGGCCGGACTGTAGTAGCGGACAACAATTTGCATTCATCAGACAATTTGCGCGCGAGGACGAGTACAGAAAGGTTCCTGAGTTCGCCATCTTTCACCAAAACGCCGCCTTGGTATAGCGGTGTCCACTCTTTTTTGCGCGTGAAGCGTGAACGTTTTCCTCTGCATAAGGCTTTCCAGATTTTGTCATACGATTTTATGGACGCACGAAGTTTTTTAGATTCTGCGGCGTTCCCACTGGAAACATCCGACCTGGCGGATTCCATCCTCATGACTTCTTTCTGAAGTATTCTCACTTTGTTTTTTTTGAGCCAGTGTTTCCAACGAATGATCTTGTTTGTGGCACTTCCGCTCCTGACCGCCTTGCGAAAAGACCTTGTATATTTTGCTTCGTGGCTAAAGTAAGCATCGTTTTCAACCGGCATTCCTGAAACCGCTTGAAAGCCTTTCGTGTTGCGAAATTGAAGCCTGTAGCCATCAACGATTCCGCCTGTCAGCGGATCATTTCTATTGTTTATCCGTAGATCATCCAAAGCTTTCTCAAGGCCAAATGTGCCTGCTTTAATTTCTGTCTCCAGTGTTTTCGCCAGTGCTTCCCTGACCTGGATGTTGTCGTTCTGTGTGGGGGGATTCTGCGCGTTCACGCTGGCCACTCCCCCCGCATCCGACAGCAAGCACACTCCATTTTTGGGTGATCCCAAAGCACAACTGTAAAACTCTGTTAATTTCATCCGTTCTCCCGCAGGTTCCACGCCTCCATTTGCTATAAATCAATAGCTCCCTTTGCTTGGTATTCTATCTTTCAGCGGACAAAAAAGCAAGTTTTGATCCTATGATGTATGGCTAATATGATGTCATCTGCGACTTGGCCGCCAAAAACCAGCCCACTGCAAAAGTCCTGTTTTTTCGAGACCTGGTCTCAAAAGGACACATGGTGAAACGTCAGAGGTCCTCAGAAGAACAGCTGATTTTCATCTTGAAACGGTAGGGATCTTGCCGTCTATCTGGTTAGGCAACACGGTGTGTCAGCGAAAGTATTTTACGCTGGAAGGCCGGTTCTGAATAGGTTCAGATAGATGTGAGACTCCGGCGGCAGGGACAATCTCACTTCTCAGGCAACTGCAAAAAGTTGAGCGCAGAAAATGCCGGGCTGAAGAAACCACAGGCCGCAGCAGCGCTGGAACAGGCAGCACTGGAGAAGGTGCTGGCAAACAAGTGGTGATGCAGGTCGAGCGACGTCAGGCCGTAAAACACTTGGTGTCTCACTCCCTGCCTGAGCGAAAGTCGCTCTTTCCGGCTGAGTGGCCTGCAACGCTCCGTTGCAAACCGTCAGTCCATGCTTGTTTGCGCGAGGCGACACCGGCAGTCCCGCAATGTTGCCGGAGACAGCCATCGTGCCCTGTTCAGGTTTTATTTTTGCGCTACCTGGTGCCTGAGCTCATCCAGCGCCTGGTGAACCTGCCGGTCTTCCAATATCCGGTTCTGCCAGCTTTTGAACTCTACTTTGGGTGCCTGCACTACGGTTTCTGTTTTCGTGGTTTTTTGCGGCACTTCTTTCTCGAACAAAATGTCAGGCTTTATGCCGATTTCATGGATCATTCTATCTTTTGGCGTGTAATACATGGCGGTCGTCAGTTTTAGTGCGCTGTCAGCAGCCAGCGGGTGAATGGTTTGTACAGAAGCTTTCCCGAAAGACTGTTCACCCATGATTTTTGCGCGCTCGTGGTCCTGAAGTGCTCCAGCAACGATCTCCGAGGCCGAAGCGGAACCTCCGTTTATGAGTACCACAACGTCGACTCCCGGTAATTCTTCAGTATTCGCTGTCCGGTATTCTCTCCGCGAATCCGGCTTGCGTCCCTGCGTGTAAACCACCATTTTGTCCGGCTCCAGAAACACGTCGGAAACTTTGATGGCAGCTCCCAATACCCCTCCGGGATTGTTTCTGAGATCCAGAACCAGGCCTTTTAGTTCGCCGGCTTCTCTTTTCAATTTTCCGATTCTGCGACGCAACATTTCACCGGTGTCGCTTTGAAAGTTATTCACACGTACGTAAGCATAGCCAGGAGCAAGCATCAGGGTTTTTACGCTTTGAACCTTGATGATGTCGCGTTCCAAAGTAACCGGAAAAGGTGGTAATTTGTCACGTAGGATCGTCAGTGTCACTGTGCTTTTCGGCTCGCCCCGCATGAGCTCGACCGCATCCATAAGCGTCATTCCTTTTACCGGCTTGTCGTCGATCTGGATGATGAGGTCGCCAGGCTGCAACCCTGCCCGGTATGCCGGAGTATCATCAACAGGAGAAATGATGCGCACAGCCCCGCGGAACATTCCGATTTCGATCCCGAGGCCACCAAACTTTCCGGAGGTGGCGGTTTTCAGGTCATTGAATTCCTTTTTCTTCAAGTAAGCCGAGTAAGGATCAAGTCTGTTCAACATGCCAGTGATGGCGTTTTCGATCAGCTCTCTGTTTTCGACATTCTTGACGTAATCGGATTTTATCCACGCAAAAATTTCACTGAAGATCCGCAATTCATCCAGGGGCAGATCATTTTTACCCGGTTTTTCATCGGCACTGAGTACCCCATAAATGAAAAAACCAGACAGCACGATCAGTGTCAGTCCGACAAAGAATTTTCCTGCTTTTTCTTGCATTCCTATTTGTTTTTCCAGCGGAGGGAAACGTGCCACGTCCCCACAAACCAAACTCCTTCCAGTTTCGTGAACGCGACGAAAAAAGCCGTTCGGGAGGTACTGCTTCGTTGCCACACTATAATACGCGGGGTATATTGATTACAACTGCTTTTCACGGTGTGTTGTGCAACCACTGGGAGAGAGGGCGGCACGAACTGATGGTATCCTCTGTTTTTCCCGTCTGCCCGCTTCACGGGGGACGCTTGTGTGTCGCACCATTCCCTGGAATCGGCTTTGTGCCATCCCCAAGGTTCGAAAAAGTTGACCGTTGTGGGGGCACCGGAAGCAATGGTTGGGATTGCGAGGTTTTCGGAAGATCACTGATATGGTGCTGGCCGTGAAATGTATCGGCAGGGTTGAGGGTTCTATCTTCGTGCCGGGTGCTTCTGTCCGGGAAATTGATGTTGGGCTGACAGAAAAGGGGACCAGGCTGACGTTCGTACGGTAACTGGACTCAGCAATTCTCATGATTTTGGCTTTCTCGGCAGTTGTCTTCAGCTTGATGCTTCTGATCTGGAGTGCTTTCCGGTTTGTGGATGGTGCGTCTGCCATCGCACGCAATTTCGGAGTGCCGCCTCTTTTGATCGGTATCGTAGTTGTCGGTTTTGGCACTTCCGCACCGGAAATGGTGGTGTCCGTGCTGTCTGCGTCACATGGTAAGCCGAACATCGCCCTGGGCAGTGCTTATGGTTCGAATATTGCGAGCATTGCTCTGGTTCTGGGGCTGGCGGCGCTGTTCGGCCCTGTTTCCGTGCATTCGCAGGTGCTGCGCAGGGAGTTGCCCATCCTCATCGCCGTTACGGTCATGGCGATCTGGCAGCTTTGGGACGGAGAAATCACACGGGTCGAGGCTTTGATTTTGTTGGGGGTGTTTGCCGGGCTCATGGCTTGGACCATCCGGGAAGGCCGGCAGAAAAAAGCGGATGCACTGGGCAATGAAGTGGAGCAGCAGATGGAAGGCCGTACCATGTCGGCTGGCTGGGCGTTTTTTTGGCTTTTTGTTGGCTTGGTCCTGCTGGTTGCAAGTTCTTACATCTTGATCTGGGGGGCGGTTGAAATCGCGCGTGGTTTCGGAGTGAGTAATTTGATCGTCGGGCTGACTATCGTGGCAGTGGGGACTTCAATGCCGGAACTGGTGGCGACTTTCGTTGCCGCACGCAAAGGCGAACACGACATTGCCGTTGGCAATGTGCTGGGCTCGAATCTTTTCAATACCTTGGCAGTGGTAGGAATCGCCGCGACTATTCACCCAATGGTGGTAGAACCTGAAGTGCTTTCCCGGGACATGGTGGTCATGGCGGCACTTACGGTCCTGCTGTATGTTGTCGGCTTCGGTTTTCGGCGTCCTGGGCGCATCAACCGCATCGAAGGCGCGGTTCTACTGGGCTGTTACGTCGCTTACATCGCCTATTTGGTGAACGGGGTTTTTGGGTAGTAAAACAAGCAAGTCTGTTCCGTTTTTCGGGGCCTGACCAGCGCGATTGTTTGCCTGCTGATTTTTGTGCTTTTCCGGTATCGGTTTCCCGTAAATTCTTCGCACGCGTTCGACTGCAGGAAACAGGAACCAAACTGTTTTTCCGGCCAGGATTTCAGAAAGTTCCGCAGACAGAATTACCGGGTTGTGAGGATGTTGCGAAACGGCTGGGGTTGCAGGGAATGCAAAGGACCACGATGGTACAAAACTGGCATGACGCTCGTTAGTGGGTTTTCGTTCGCGGGGCTGCCTTTCTGGGTGATTGTTTGGTTTTGGCCGGTGGGGGTTCAGTTCAGGCAGGTGCGCGGATTTGAAAAAATATCCTGATAACGTGCTGAACCGTTTGCGTTTTGTCAGGTGACCCGTTTCATGCCATGTTGCGGAAGCACTGTGTTCAGGAGAAAACTGGTTTGGACGGGCGGGTTTGAAACTTGTCGCGGTCGGAGCAGAGGAATTTATTTTTGCACTTTGTCTCAAACCGATGTCGGTGAGTTCAGTGTTGAACCCGTTCTGAATAGGTTCAGATAGATGTGAGACTCCGGCGGTTACTCTGCAGCCCGCGAAGCGCGCCCTTATGGAGCGCTGTAGCGAGCGGGCCGTTGCCTGATTGCATTGGCGTAAATGGCCTCGGAAGATAGGTGTTGATGAAACGACCAAACCTTCCGGAGGCCAATATGCAAATCCATGGATTGCACAAGAACGTTTATAGACTTTAGGCCTACGCCCGTACACAGGAATGTCTTGATGTCTATCGACAACAACATAAAGACAAGGTGCGGCGATGGAATGACCTGAAAGCCGAGGGAGTCAGCGATGAGAAGTGCCAATACTTTGTCGGCATCTCGCGCGCATCCTATTACCGTTACAGGCAGGTTTTGCATGACCTTGAGCGGGGTATTGTGCCGCCGTCGAAACGACCAAGGCGGGTCAACAAACCTCTGTGGGGGGAGGCTGATTTACAGCTCGTGCTGCGGGTCCGGCGCGAAAACCCGACCTATGGCAAAGAAAAGATCGCGGTTATTCTTCAACGCGATCACGGCGCCTCTATCAGCACCAGTACGGTCGGGCGGATCCTGAAACGATTGTTCGACAGGGGATTGATCCAAAAGTCGCTGTCAGCACCGCGCCCGAAGAGGAAGCGAGACTTTCGAAAATCCCATGCCCGGCCCTGGACCTACAAAGATTATGGCAAAATGCACCTGGGCGAACGGGTCCGGGTCGATCACATGACAGTGCACAAAAACGGCGTCACCTGCAAACACTTCCAAGCCTGGGAGCGCTGCTCAAAGTTTATTCATGCGCAAGTTTATTCAAACGCCAAAGCAACCTCTGCCAAAAGGTTCCTGACCGAACTTGTCGAAAAGGCCCCTTTCACGATCTGCTCCATACAGGTCGATGGCGGATCGGAGTTCATGGCCGAATTCGAGACCGCCTGCCAGGAACTCACCATCGAACTTATCGTCCTGCCGCCAAGCAAACCGACCTACAACGGCGGCGTCGAACGGGGAAACCGAACCTTCAAAGAAGAATTCTATTACCGAGCTGACCTGCTCGCAGATTCCATTGGGGCCATCAGATATGAACTCAAAAATGCCGTCCTCAAATACAACACATACCGGCCGCACAAAAACTTGAACGGGAAGACACCAATGGCCTATATTCACAACACCTTCTCCGAGGTCGGTAAGATGTCTCAGATCATGTGAACCATTACAATTCCTTGTAGAGCACCAGATGAACTGTGGAGGTGACAGATGGGAGTGCACAGGGAAGTGAATAAAGCGGCGAACAGCTGGTTTGGTTGTTTGCAGTTGCGTCCGCAATCCAGTGCAGGAGATAGGGGGGGCGTCTGTAAGAATTCTTTTTTTGCTTGGGTGTACTGCTTTTGTTACGGGACCAGCAGGAATTTTCGGAATGATGTGCAGTCAGAAGGTCTGGAAACCTTGAATCCGGAAGGGTTTCAAAAGAAATTGTCATCTCCTTGAAAAACCATTGTCAGCTTCCTGTCTTCAGGCGCCGGTTTCCTGGGGCTGCGTGGTGTTTGTGGTGCACTGACCCATGTGGTTCAAATGCAGAAACCGGCACATTTACATTTGTGTTCACCGCCCGCCTGGAATTTTTTGTATCAGTTGGCCCGGCAAAAAAGCAAGTGTCGATTTCCGTTTCCTTTTTGTTGCTGGAGAATTTGGTTTTCATGATGTTTCTGGAGAAAGCGTAGCCTGAATTCCTCGGTCTGAATGTTTTTGAGCTTTCCGACCATCTTGCTGGAAAAGGAAACCTCCCACCATTATGTCGGGTAGAGTTTTTTCCTTGCGTGAGCTTCGGGGTTTTGGATGAAAAGCCAAACCCGCATAACAGGTTTGTAGCTTTTGTGCTCCCGGGGTAGACTACTCACCCTGTGAGCATGCCGTGGCGGTTGCGTGGCTGGCAGGGTGGTGTAGCCGATGGTTTTTTCTGTGGTCTGCCCTTTGTCGCAACGAGGTGTTTTGGCTATTCCTGTGGGATGTCTTGCAGTTTGTTGTGTTACAGGACGATGTGTCTTGGGGCAGTTTGTGTTTTCCATCTTGGAGACTTGGAAGCTTGGTGAAAAAAGAACGCTTTGTTGGGAACCTTCGTTCAGACTGGGAAAATAATCCGCGTTGGAAGGGCGTAGAAAGGCACTATGCCGCGGAGGACGTTATACGCTTATCTGGTTCCGTGCAACCGGATCACGTTTATGCCAGAAACGGCGCTGACCAGCTTTGGAAGTTGTTGTGTGAGGAACCTTATGTTGCAAGTCTGGGTGCCTTGAGTGGTGGACAGGCCTTGCAGCAGGCCAAGGCAGGCATCAAAGCGATTTACCTTTCCGGCTGGCAGGTGGCTGCGGATGCCAACTTGGCAGGTGAAATGTACCCTGACCAGTCCTTGTATCCGGTGAGTTCGGTTCCGGCTGTCGTGCGCAGGATGAACAATACTTTTGCCCGAGCCGATCAAATTCAGTGGGCGAACGGTGGAACGGAGCACAATTATTTCCTTCCCATTGTGGCGGACGCCGAGGCCGGGTTTGGTGGCGTATTAAACGCCTTCGAATTGATGAAGGCGATGATCGGCGCGGGTGCCGCGGCTGTGCACTTTGAAGATCAACTGGCTTCAGCGAAAAAATGTGGGCACATGGGGGGGAAGGTTCTGGTCCCCACAAAAGAAGCAATTGATAAGCTGGTTGCGGCGCGACTTGCTGCTGATGTCTGCCAGGTTTCAACTCTTTTACTGGCCCGTACGGACGCCAATGGGGCCGCTCTGGTGACTTCGGATTCTGATGATCGTGACCGTCAATTTCTGACTGGGGAACGGACGAGCGAAGGATTTTATCGCACGCGTGCGGGTTTGGATCAGGCTGTTGCGCGCTCGTGCTCATACGCCCCCTACGCCGATTTACTGTGGTGTGAAACTGCGACTCCTGATTTACAGGAGGCCAAACGGTTTGCGGATGGGGTGCATCGTGAGTATCCAGGCAAAATGCTTGCTTACAACTGTTCTCCGTCGTTCAATTGGAAAAAGAAGCTCACCAGTGTGGAAATTAAAAATTTTCAGCGTGAGTTGGCGACCATGGGTTACAAGTTCCAGTTCATTACGCTGGCTGGAATCCACAACATGTGGTTCAACATGTTCGATTTGAGCAAAGACTACTTGGAGCAGGGTATGAGTGCTTACGTAGACTTGGTGCAGGAAAAAGAATTTGCGGCGCTGGACAGAGGCTATACTTTTTCCAGCCATCAGGCAGAAGTTGGGACGGGTTACTTCGATGCCGTCATGACTACGGTACAGGGTGGAAAGTCTTCCGTCACGGCGTTGACCGGTTCAACCGAGGAAGAGCAGTTTTAGTGTCCGGTCTGATCTTCTGTCACACTGAGTGTGGTGCAATGTGATAGGCGGTGGAATACTGAAGTTGCCTGAAGGTGGCGAAGCAATCGTCAGAGGAGGCGATGGTGCCCTGGTTGTGGGTGACTGTCCTATCGTCCCGTTTATTGAAGGTGACGGCATTGGTGTTGACGTAACACCGGTCATGCGCAAGGTTGTGGACGCGGCTGTCAGAATGGCTTACGGTGGCAGGCGAAAAATCATGTGGTTGGAAGTCTATGGTGGTGAAAAAGCGGAGCGGGCGTACGGTTCTGGAAACTTGTTGCCGCAGGAAACTTTAGATGCCATCCGCCGGTATTGCGTGGCTATCAAGGGCCCTTTGACGACTCCGATAGGTTCGGGAATCCGTTCTTTGAATGTTATGCTTCGTCAGGAACTCGATTTGTATGCCTGCATTCGGCCGATCCGTTTTTTCCCGGGAACCCCTACCCCGCTCAAGCAGTCCGGTGCCACTGACATGGTGGTTTTTCGTGAAAACACTGAAGATATTTATGTCGGTATTGAATGGGAGGCTTTCAGCAAAGAAGCGGAAAGAGTCATCAAGTTTTTAGTTCAGGAAATGGGTGTGCGCAACTTGCGTTTCCCAGATTCAACCGGCATCGGCATCAAGCCGGTTTCCAAAGAAGGCTCACAACGGCTGATCAGGATGGCGATTGGCCATGCTCTAGAAAACAATCGCAAGTCCGTGACTTTGGTTCATAAAGGAAACATTATGAAGTTTACGGAAGGAGCTTTTTGTCGTTGGGGTTATGAGCTCGCAAGGGACGAATTTGGCGGCGAGCAGATTGGCGATGGTCCCTGGTGTGTGATCAAAAACACGAGTAACGGGGCGGAAGTCATCGTCAAGGATGTTATTGCCGACAATTTTCTCCAGCAGATTCTTTTGAAGCCCTACGACTACGATGTCATTGCCACGCTCAATTTGAATGGTGACTACATTTCCGACGCGCTTGCCGCGCAGGTTGGGGGCATAGGCATTGCTCCCGGAGCAAATGTTTCTGATCAATACGCGGTGTTCGAAGCAACCCACGGCAGCGCGCCGAAATACGCTGGCAAAAATCGTGTGAACCCGGGATCCATCATCCTTTCAGGGGAAATGATGTTGCGCCATATTGGTTGGGTTGAAGCCGCCGACCTGGTTATCAAAGGAGTTGCTGAAGCTATTGCCGCCAAGAAAGTGACCTACGACCTGGCGCGGGTAAGAGGCGGCATACATGCCGCCGGGCGTAAGCTGGGTAGCTCGGGTGATGTGAGCCAGGCCCTACAGGACCTGATGCCAGGTGCTCAGCTGGTTACGACTTCCGGTTTTGGGGATGTTGTAGTGGATTATATGCAGTAAGCCTGTTCTGGCATCTGCTGTCAAAACGGATGCCGATACAGGCAGATTGCTTGGTTCAGTCACAAAACGCTGGGCCGGATTTTAGGGTTTCTGCCCGCGAAGTTTTCTTGAAGCTGTCGTTTTTAGATAGGCAACAGGGCGGTTGCCGCAGCGTGGGTGGTTATTCTTAAAGTCCGACTGCCTCGGTCCTCGACAATTTTGGAAGCCAAGTCTAGAATGGTTGCAGCTTTCGCCAAATGCCAATCGAAACTGCCGGTACCCCGCTTACTGCCAAGGTTCAAGAGCGTTTTTCCGGCGACTTTCTTGCGGAGTCTGCGGTCCAAAAATTCTAGGTTGCGTGCCGCGTTGTAAAGTTTTTGCGGGTCGAGTGTGTCCGGTACAAACAGTTCTCTTCGGCCATTAAAAGCCAGCCTGGTCATCCCGCTTATTCCGGCCATCAAGGCAAATACTCGGTCGTTGGGGAAGGCCGGGTCCAATGCCAGTTTTATCGCATCGATCCCCTGCTTGTTTTCTAATTCCCGGTAGCTGATGCTGAGTGGGTGTTCAACAATTTGTCGTAGTCTTGCCGGCAGGCCGACGCTTGATTTCTGCAATTCTCCGGGATTCATTTCGTAAAGCATTCTGCTGATTTGAGCGGCTTGTGCTTCCAGATCCTTGATCATCGTGTCGCCGACGGCATCAAGTTCAAATTTTCCAAGCTGTTTCAAGGGTTCATGCAACTGGCTACAGGATGTGAGCAACGCTGCCAGCAGCGCGACAGGGAGGCAAGATATGCCTCGCGCTGCGTAGTGGGCAAGTATGTGCACTGAACTGAAGCTAGTCAAAAGCGATTTTCCGCAAAAGCGAACTGGGATTCTGCCACAATTGGATGGCAACCATTGCCCGTGACTGCTCTTCTGCCCTGCAGATCACGCCATTCGCCAGCTAAAATTCCTCCGTCTTTTGGTTTCACGATTTTGCGTGTTGTGGTCATAGTTGCAGCGTGGCCAGGCCTGGTGGGCATATTCTGGCGGTGACTCAGGGGCTAGTGGTGGCTGAGCGGAATCAGGGATTGTGCCTGTTGTTCCTGTATAAAAGGCTGGTGGCAATTTTCGCCGCATTTATGGGCAGGGCACCCAGGCGTCTTGACGGATGTGGAGGTGGAAAAAACTGCTTGGGACGACAGAAAAATAAAAATCACGAAAGTTGTGGTCTGCAATTTCAACGGCAACCATTGCCCGTGACTGCTCTTCTGCCCTGCAAATCACGCCATTCGCCAGCTAAAATTCCTCCGTCTTTTGGTTTCACGATTTTGCGTGTTGTGGTCATAGTTGCAGCGTGGTCAGGCCTGGTGGGCATATTCTGGCGGTGACTCAGGGGCTAGTGGTGGCTGAGCGGAATCAGGGATTGTGCCTGTTGTTCCTGTATAAAAGGCTGGTGGCAATTTTCGCCGTATTTATGGGCAGGCCACCCAGGCGTCTTGACGGGTGTTGAGGTGGAAAAATCTGCTTGGGACGACAGAAAAATAAAAATCACGAAAGTTGTGGTCTGCAATTTCAACGGCAACCATTGCCCGTGACTGCTCTTCTGCCCTGCAAATCACGCCATTCGCCAGCTAAAATTCCTCCGTCTTTTGGTTTCACGATTTTGCGTGTTGTGGTCATAGTTGCAGTGTGGCCAGGCCTGGTGGGCATATTCTGGCGGTGACTCAGGGGCAAGTGGTGGCTGAGCGGAATCAGGGATTGTGCCTGTTGTTCCTGTATAAAAGGCTGGTGGCAATTTTCGCCGTATTTATGGGCAGGGCACCCAGGCGTCTTGACGGGTGTGGGGGTGGAAAAATCTGCTTGGGACGACAGAAAAATAAAAATCACGAAAGTTGTGGTCTGCAATTTCAACGGCTTTGAGAAATTAATCTTTAGGCTTGATGGCGATGTTGTGCCTGCCGGCCCGAACAATTCTGGCAAAACCACTTTGTTGCAGGCAATCGCCGCTCGGTCGCTGTTTCTGAATCGTCGGCAAGAAGCACTGGTGTTATATCAGTGTCGTGGTGGCGCGTGTCCCAAGGTTCCTGTCTCCAGGCTGTCGTTTCATCCCGTGCCGAGGATATTCTGCGCTTTGACGAGACAGCGCACGGGGAAAGCGTGGACGTTAAAATAGTGCTTCGCTATGATCCGTAAGTTTTGCCGAGGTGCTGCAGTTGTTGGCCAGGGAAGCGGTTGCGCACCACCAGCCGGATTCCCGGGGCGGACGAAGCAACCCGCAGGAAGTGATTTAAAATCCAACTATTCTATGAAACCATTGTCTACCTTCAAGTGCCGTGTCTATCTTGTGCTCGGACATATTGCCCTGTTCGTGGGTTTTATAGGATTGCTGATTCCCGTCATGCCCACTTCGCCTTTCGTAATCCTGGCAGCGAGCTGTTACGCGAAATCTTCACGGCGTTTCTATACCATGCTGTTGAAAAACGCTTTTTTTGGTCCGATGATTGTGAATTGGGAAGAAAAGCGTTGTTTGAGTCCGGTCATCAAGATTCCGGCGGCTTTTGTTTTGCTGCTTGCTTTTAGTGGAAGTTGGTATTTTTTTGCGACATCCCTTCTTTGGCAGGTGCTGATTTTGTCGTTCGGGGTGTTGTTTATTTCGTTGGTATTTCTCATTCCTTCCTGTCCCCGGGAAGAGAAGTGAACTGTTCGTGTATCTGAAAGCAGTGGTTTTTTATCGTGGTTAGTCAAGTGGCAAGGAATGTACCGCCGGTAGCTGCTATGCCGGCAACCCGGCTGCTCGGCTTGTCGGGTGATTTTGGCACTCGTGAGTTTGTTTTTTACCGCGGTGGGCGTTTACGGGATGTGGTGGTCGGTTATGAGTCTTGGGGAAGACTTTCATCCAATCGTGACAACGTGGTTTTGTTATTTACCGGCTTATCCGCCTCCGCCCACGCCAGTTGTTCCGAAGGAGATGCCTCACTTGGCTGGTGGGAGCATTTGATCGGCCCGGGGAAGTCGTTGGACACGAATCGATTTTACGTGGTGTGCGTGAATTCCTTGGGGAGTTGCTTCGGTTCTACTGGACCTTCTTCCATTTCTCCGGTGTCTGGGAAGCCTTATGGGAGTACTTTCCCGGCTCTAAGCATAGAGGACATAGCCAAGGCTGGGCACCATGCTTTGTGGGAACAGGGAATCGAACGACCGAAAGCGGTGCTGGGGGGGTCTATGGGGGGTATGAGCGCGCTGGCTTACGCAGTACAGTTTCCCGACGAGTTTGATTATTTGGTGACCATTTCAGCGGCGTGCCGGGCTTTGCCGTTTACCATTGCCATCCGCTCTATACAGCGCGAAATCATCCGCGACGATCCTGACTGGTTGAATGGGGATTACCCATTAAGCCAGCAACCTGAAAAGGGCATGAGGGCGGCGAGAAAACTTGGCCTGATGTCTTACCGGGCAGCCGACGAATGGCGATTTCGCTTTGATCGTGCACGGATTGATCGGAAGCGCCGTTCTGACAAAGCGTACGGGATGGAATTCGAAATCGAGTCATATTTGGACTACAACGCGAGAAAATTTGTGCGTACTTTTGATGCCAACAGTTATTTGCAACTATCCCGGGCAATGGACTGGTTTGATCTGGCAGATCATGGCGGTTCGGTAAATGCTGCATTGGCAAAAATACATGCCCGCCGGATTTTGGTTCTAGGTGTCCCCACGGATACCTTGTTTCCGATTGATCAGCAGGAGGAAATAACTGATGGTCTGCGAAAAGCCGGCAACCAGGTACGGTTTGAGGCGGTCGATGCTGCTCATGGCCATGATTCCTTTTTAATAGACGATGGCAGTTTTCAGCCCATCCTCGCCGATTTCTTCTTCGCCATGGATTGAATTCCCGAGACGCTGAATCGTGCGACGCTTCAGCGTTGTGCAAGCGCTTTGTAATCGCGGACCTTTTCTCCGGTATAAAGTTGGCGGGGGCGCCCGATTCTGGTGGCTCTTTCGGACTTCATTTCATTCCAGTGGCTGATCCAGCCTACCGTACGCGCCATGGCGAAAATGGTGGTAAACGTGGCCGAAGGCAGTTCCAAGGCATTCAAAATGATGCCAGAATAAAAATCCACGTTGGGATACAGCTTGCGGCTGGTAAAGTACTCATCTTCCAAGGCGATGTCTTCCAGTTCCCGTGCCGCCGTCAACAGGGGACGGTTGCTGTTGTCTTTTGGAAGGGTGTCCAGTAATTTCCGGCAGCAGGTACGAATGATTTTTGCTCGAGGATCGTAGTTTTTGTAAATCCGGTGGCCAAAACCCATGAGCTTGAAGGGGTCGCTTTTATTTTTGGCACGTTCAATGTAGTAGCTGACTGGTTTGCCTTCAGTCACTATCGCTTCAAGCATTTGAATCACCGCTTCATTGGCGCCGCCGTGGGCGGGTCCCCAAAGAGAAGCAACTCCAGCCACAATGGCTGCATAAGGATTGGTTTCAGTGCTGCCGCTCAGGCGTACTGCTGAAGTTGAAGCATTTTGCTCGTGGTCAGCGTGCAACAGGAGTATGAGGTCAAGTGCCTTTTCAAACACTTCATGCCGTGTAATCCAGGAATCCCTACCGAACGCCATACCTAAAAAGTTTTTTGTGTAGGAAAGGTCGGGGTTTGGCTCCAGCGCTTTCTGTCCCTTCGTGTGGCGCAAAATTCGTGCCGTTATGACGGGCACTTTGGCAATCAGCCGTAGCGCTGAAAGTTCGCGATGTGCCGCCCGGTCATGTGAATTTCTCTCATTATGGTTTTGTGCCGCGAGCAGGCTGAGGGCGGCCATAAGCATTGCCATCGGATGTGCGTTTCTGGAGAAACTGTTTTCCAGTTTTGACAGAGCCGCGTTGTCGACACTGGTTTCGCATGCCAGTGTCGCGGTGAATTGTTCCAGTTCCTTCTTTTTGGGCAGTTTTCCATAGTAAAGCAGATACGCTGTTTCAACAAAATGACTATGCTCGGCAAGCTGCTCTATGGGATATCCCCGATACCACAAATGCCCTTTTAGACCGTCAATGTACGTGATTTTGCTTTCGCAGGAAGCGGTGGACATGAAGCCCGGATCAAAAGTAAAAAGCCCCGAAAGCTTATATAGTCTCCGGATGTCCAGCGTGTTTGGACCTTCTGTGGCGGGGAGAACGGGCAAGGAAATCCCGTTGCCCCCGTCTTCATCGCAGAGCCTGAGTGTCTGCTTGCTTCTCCCTGCAACCGGCATGCTTTATTATACGGTCTGTGTGGTGAAGCACAATAATCTTTTTATCTGTCGTGGGAATTGCTGGGAAGATGGCGTCGCCGTGTTTTTCATGGCAATAGAAATCGGGGCTGATGTTTTTGAGTGATGTCGATCACCGGGGTACCAAGCGAAGTCAATACCGGAAAACAGGTTCATTGGCATCTGGGTTTGAAGCTCCAGGTCAGGAAAGATGGTTTCAGGACTAGAATAACAAGGAAATGGGGACAGAAAAATTCATAGTCACAGGTGCAGCCGGGTTGATCGGCAGCAATGTAGTGCGCGGCTTGAACCAACAGGGCGTGACGGAAATTATTGCAGTTGACCATTTGGACAGTCTTGGTAAAGCAGCGAATCTGCAGGGCCTGAAAATCATGGACTATTACGATCGCGACGAGTTCATGCAGCTGGTGGAAAAGCATTACGATTTTGGCGCACTTTCGGCAGTCATCCACGAAGGTGCCTGTACGTCTACGGTAGAACAGGATGGCGTATACATGATGCGTAATAATTTTTCATATTCCAAACAGTTGCTTGCTTACTGTCTGGAACGTGATGTGTTTTTTCAATACGCGTCTACCGCCGGGGTTTATGGGCAAAACACGCAATTCCAGGAAGTGCCGGAAAATGAGAAACCGCGGACGATTTACGCGTATTCGAAATTACTTTTCGATTGCTGGGTGCGCCGACGTTTTCAAGATGCACGTTCGCCGGTTGTGGCTTTGCGTTATTTCAACGTTTATGGTCGAGGAGAAGGACACAAAGGTTTTATGCGCAGTACGCCGCTGGTTTTTTACTCCCAGTTGCGTGAACGAGGCTGGGCGGGAGTGTTTGCCGGCGATGAAGCGGTCCCTGCCAGTGGGCATTTGCGCGATTTTGTGTCCGTGGACGATGTGGTTGCCGTCAAGCTCTGGTTTCTCAATCAGTCCGTTTCCGGGATTTTCAACGTTGGAACCGGTTCAAACTGGGCATTCGAGGAGGTTGCCAAGGCAGTAGTGGACAACTTTGGCCAAGGTGAATATCGCTATATTCCTTTTCCAGAGAAATTAAAGGCGGGGTATCAATTCCTGACTCGGGCGGATTTGACATCGCTTCGCCGTGTCGGTTATCGAAACTCTTTTGTCGAGATGCCCGATGGTGTCAGCGCTTACATTCGATACTTGCTAGCCGAGGATCACAAGTCGCAATAATTTGATCAAGCCTGGCGCAGACCTCCTTGGTCTTGATTAAATTCATCACCTCCGGGTTTTTTATTTTTTTGCCCCACGGCATGGTTTTTCCACGCCTGCTCCACTTTTTCAGGTGCTCGGCGGTTGCTTCTGGATAGTGATCAATACACCACCCGGCTTGTATTTTTGGTCCGATGAATTGTGGGTTTGAAGTCGCATACAGCCCGATAACCGGCGTGCTGGAAAAATTTGCCAAATGGACCGGGGCGGAATCTACAGTCAGGAGCACATCGACCTCGCTGATCAAGGCCGCCAACTCTTTCAGACTGAGGGTTCCCGGCAACATTTCCGGTTTGTGGCGCATTTTCTGGCGGATTTTTTCCAACTGGTTTTTCTCCTGTTCGTTTTTACTGGAACTGAGCAGAATTTTCATGCCATGCCGGTCAGCGGCGTAGTCTGCCACTTCGGCACAGGAGCCTGCGTCCCACCACCGGTATGCGTGTCGGGAACAGGGGCTGATCAGCAAGGTTTTTTTCTGGTGGTCAAGGTATCGTTTTGCCACCCTCAAATTTTCATCGTTGAAGCACTGGTCCCAGACCAGGCAATGGTTTTTGATGCCGAGGGCGCGAGTGAAATCAAAAAAACCGTCTATGACATGATGTGGTTCGGGGTGTGGTTTTACGCGGCAACTGATGAACAGGCCATGCAGTTCTTTAGAACGGGCACGATCGAAACCAACCCGCAGGCGTGCTTTGATGAAAAGGGAAGCCAGACTGGCGCGCAAAGACAGCTGGATCAGTAACAGGACATCGAATTTTCGACCGATGAGTTTACGTCGAAGTTGCAGGTAGGCACGCCAGCCGAGGTGTTTTTCGAAAGTAATGAATTCAATTCCCGGAATATCTTTGACCAGTTCTGCTTCTTGCGCCCCGATAATCCAGCTGATTTTTACTTTTGGCAAAGAAGACCTGATGGTATTGATGACCGGCAGGATATGGGTGATGTCGCCCAGTGCCGACAGGCGCAGGATGCAAATGGTTTTGGGCTGGCACTTGGCCAAAGCTCCTTGTTTATAGTGATGTGACAGCAGATGCTTCAGCTTGAATTTCCATTTTCTCAGCATGCCGAATCATGGTTGCCATGAAAGCGTGTTCGTTGGGAAGTGGATGCGGATTATGGTTTGTTGCCCGACGGTTTTGCCGCATCGCGTGGACACTTTCCATTTTGGGATGCTGGCATTTCCTGCGTCGCTGATCAAGTCTTCTGGTGCCATGGTTTCTCTCGGCGTTTTTTTCTTGTGACCTGAGGGAAGCATGTCGGCGAGCGGGATGATCACAGTGCCCGACTTCAGCGGTCTGTTGTGCTTTGTCATGGTCGGCAGGTGATGATTCCCTGTTCAGGCAATACCGAATTTCTCAAGTTCCCGGAGATAAGTTGCGACCGGATCAACACTGCTTTGCACATGATGTTTTGCCCGGGCCGCCATTTTGCGGAACGCGCCTGATTTCCTGGTTGCCTTACGGAAAACCACGCCGAGTTCACTGGCATTGTGGACCCTCAGCAGCCCGGTACATTTTTCAAGAACAGCGGCTTCCGGCAGAAAGTTTTTTGTGTAGGGACCAGTCACCTGCGGCGTACCCAGCATTGCGGCCTCAAGCACATTCTGCCCTCCGCAGGGGAGCAAAGAACCACCGGTAAAAACCAGAGTGGCGTGTTGGATCAGTGCCGGCAGTTCACCAATAGTGTCGGCAATGTACAGCTGTTTTCCCGCAGGCAGTTCTCCGGCACTGCGTAAAGCTGCCTTGTAATCCAGCGCAAGCGCCAGGGCCTGAATTTTTTTGCCTCTTTGCGGATGTCTGGGGGCGATGACAAGCAAGTGGTCGTCGGTGCCGGATAAACGAAAGGCTTCCATCACGATTTCATCCTCTCCCTTGTGAGTTGAAGCGGCGAGCAGGTAAGGGCGTTGAATCAGGTTGGGGAGTTTGTCGGGAAAGCGGGCACCCCACTTGAGGTTGGGGATCACGCTGATGTTTTTTGTCTGGGCACCAAGGCGGTGGTAGCGCTGCCCATCCTCGGCAGAACGGGCAAAAATATGTGTCACACAATTCAGGCAGGCGCGGTAGTAATGCAGAAGAGGTTTGCTCCAGCTTATTTTTTTATCCGTGAAACGTGCGTTGACGAGAAACAATGGGATTTTACGGCGGGAGCACAAACGAAAAAGATTCAGCCACAGCTCTGTTTCTACTACCAGCAGGCATTTAGGAGAAATTTTTCGCAGAAAGTTCGTCCACATCAGGACGCTGTCGACTGGCGCGAATACATGATACGCGCTGTTGCCCAGTCTTTTTTCCAACAGCTCTGCCGAGGTGGTTGTCACAGTGGTGAAAATTATGGGTCTGTCTGGACGTTTTTTGTGTAGAGATATTGCCAGGGGCAATACGGCATTGACTTCACCGACTGAAACGCAATGAAACCATATCGGCGTTTGATTGGCAGGTGGCAGATCCGAGACTTTGAAAATCCCCAGGCGTTGGCGAAGATAGCGCAAATTTTGCAGGCGAATGGATTTGTAGAGTGTTTGTCCCAGCCACAGTGGGGCAGCAAGCAGCAACAGGACCAAGTACCCCAACCTGCCCGGGAGCGGCAGGGGACGTATGGTTTTGTTTTTTGTAGCTTTCAGGGCTGCACGAGCCACGAATCGATTTGTTCTATATGTGCCGAGGTCAGGCTCCCCGCGGTTTTGCGTAATTTCAAAGTGCTGATGATGAATTGGTAACGCTCATCCGTATAGTCACGCGCTGCTTTGAAGTAGTCTGTCCTTGCTACCGCGACATCGATGGAAGTGCGCGTTCCGACCTCGAAACCAGCAGTGACGGCTGTCAATGCAATTTTTGCTGAACCTTTTGCAATTTTCAGTGCTTCCATTTTCCTGATTCCAGACAAGATGTCCAGATATGACTGGCTGGTGCTTTTTCGTACCGTGCGCCTGACTTTTTCCATCGCTGCAAGTGATGCCTCATACTGCGCCATCGCCTGTTTTGAGGCGTAGTAAACCGATCCGCCTGAAATCAAGGGCACGGTTAGTTGAATGCCGATGGAGGTTTCTTTGATTTCAACTGGAGTCTGCCCGCCGTGCTGTTCATTTTCCGATTTTGTCGCCACCAGATTTATGCTGGGATAGTGCCCGGATTCTTGTACTTTGATTTCCTGAAAGGCGAGGCTGCTCTCAACTTTTGCCACCAACAGTTCAAGGTTTTTTTCTTCTGCCGACGCAATCCAGGCGCTTTTATTTTCAGGTGCCGGGATTTCCAGCGGGATATTCTCCCGCAGGGGTCGGATGTCCTGTATGTATCTGCCGACGATGACCGACAGGGCATGTCGCGCTTTGTCTATCTCGTTTTCGGCTCCTATTTCGTCGGACATGGCTTTGTCTCGGGCAGCCCTTGCTCCGCTTACGTCAGTGATTGCCACCATACCGACCTGAAAACTCTCTATGGCCTGTTCCTGTAATCTTTCCGCGGCTATCCGTTCCTGTTGCCGGTAATTGTGTTGCTCGTATGCAGACAACAAGTCGAAGTATGCACTTGCCAAGCGCATAATCAGTGACATACGTGTTGCCTCCAGTTCTATTCTGCTTTTTTCAATTTGCGAACCAGATTGCTTGAAGCGCAAATAGTCGGCACGGTTATAAAGTGTCTGGCTGAGTTGCAGGTTCAATGAATCTGTGTCGAAGGATGAACTGCTGCTCGTGTCGACGTTTCCGAAACGTCGCCCCTCGATGGTTTGATCTGCCAGGCGACTGGCATTGCCTTGCAGGTTCAATTGCGGCAACAGGCGCGCGCGCGCTATGGGCTTGCCTAGTTCAGCCACTTGAAACAAAGCTTTTGCATATTTCAATTCGGTGTCCTGTAGCAACGCTATTTCATACAGTTCCACGATTCCGTAAGAAGATGATTCGTGGCTCCGCTCTGCTGTGCCGGCATGCAAAACACCAGCTGTCAGGATGGTGGCAAGGGCGACCATCTCAAGCCGGAACTGAGGTTGGTGTTTAATAAGTCGGCACACCGGGATCAACCTCGCAACTCCAGGCGTGAATGCCGCCGCGCAAGTTTAGGACGTTCTTGAATTCGGCCTCTTCCATCATATGCACCGCTTCGACGCTACGAATACCGTGATGGCAGTACACGACGATATTTTGCTCCTTTTCCAATTTGGCCATTTCTTCTTCCAAGGAAGACAAAGGAATGGAAATGGAATCTTCAAGTCTTGCGGTTTCGTGTTCCCAAGGTGCCCGGACGTCAATGAGCAAAGGTCGTGCTGTGGTGCCACCCAACAGTTTGTGCAGTTCTATGGGGCTGATTTCGCGCAACACACTCCCGACAGGCCTCCTATGACCTTGCTTTTGCAAGCTTCACGGAACCATTATAAACTAACCGTTCCCTCAGCAGGTGCAATTCAATGGAATCCATACCAATCTCAAAAGACAAATCTCTTGCCCCAGGCCGTGTTGCCGCCGAGTCGGTATCCGCGTTTCGCAAAATTTACGTGCAGGGCTCTCGGGACGACATTCAAGTCGGCATGAAGGAGGTTACGCTTGCTGCTACCGGGGTCGGTCCTGGTTCTGAAGAAAATCCACCGGTACCGATTTATGATACTTCCGGCCCCCACTTCGGGGACGGGGCGGTTACGCAGTCTGAGAACGGGATAGTTCCGCTGCGTGCCAACTGGATAGACGAGCGCGCCGATAGTGAAATGGTGCCGGGTCGGTCGACAAACAGAAAAAACGGGGGTGCCCGGTCGGGCAATGGTGAAAGGGTGCGGTGTGCTCGATCCGGGCAGAACCTAACGCAAATGCATTACGCCAGGCGCGGCATTGTGACGCCTGAAATGGAGTATGTTGCGATCAGAGAGAACACACTGATTGATGTTTTGCGGAGCGACTCCCGGTACAAAAAGCTGTTGCGCACGCATGGCGGGCGGACTTGGGGTGCGGTGATCCCGGAAATCGTTACGCCGGAATTTGTGCGCGATGAAATAGCTTTCGGACGAGCCATTATTCCAGCCAACATTAACCACCCGGAGTCCGAACCCATGATTATCGGAAGAAACTTTCGTGTGAAAATCAACGCGAATATCGGGAATTCCGCAGTCAGTTCGTCACTTGACGAGGAAGTTCAAAAGCTGGTCTGGGCAGTCAGGTGGGGTGCGGATACCGTAATGGATCTATCGACCGGGAAGCGAATATGGGAAACGCGTGAATGCATCATTCGGCATTCGCCGGTACCCATTGGAACGGTTCCGATTTACGAAGCCTTGGAAAAAGCAGGTGGCAAAGCAGAGGATTTAAGTTGGGAGATATTTCGCGACACGATCATTGCCCAGGCTGAGCAGGGAGTGGATTATTTCACGATTCACGCCGGGGTTTTATTGCGCTATGTGCCGTTGACTGCGGAGCGCACAACGGGAATAGTTTCCCGGGGGGGGGCGATTATTGCGAAATGGTGCCTCGCCCATCACCAGGAAAATTTTCTGTACACGCGCTTTGCGGACATTTGTGAAATCATGAAACAGTATGACGTTTCGTTCTCTCTCGGGGATGGTTTGCGCCCAGGCTGTATTGCCGATGCCAATGATGAGTCGCAGTTTGCCGAACTCACAACCTTGGGGGAACTGACGAAACATGCCTGGGAACACGATGTGCAAGTCATGATAGAAGGGCCGGGTCATATTCCCATGCAGTTGATCAAGGAGAATGTCGAGCGCGAACTTGATGAGTGCATGGAGGCACCTTTTTATACTCTAGGCCCGCTGGTTACGGATATTGCGCCGGGCTACGACCACATTACTTCTGCCATAGGGGCTGCCATGATTGGTTGGTTTGGCACCGCCTTGTTGTGCTACGTGACTCCCAAAGAGCACCTCGGGCTACCTGATCTTGAAGATGTCAGGGAAGGCATCATTGCCTACCGCATCGCGGCACATGCGGCCGACCTGGCCAAAGGGCATCCGGCGGCTCAGTTGCGGGACAATGCCCTGTCCAAGGCGCGTTTTGACTTTCGCTGGATGGACCAGTTCAATCTGGGATTGGATCCACAGCGTGCCCATGAGTTCCATGATCAAACACTGCCGCAGGAGTCCGCGAAAGTCGCACACTTTTGTTCCATGTGTGGGCCGCGATTCTGTTCCATGAAAATTACCCAGGAGATCAGAGAATATGCCAAATTGTGTGGCGTTGACGGTGGCGAAGCCGCGATTGAAATGGGACTAAAGGAAAAAGCGGGCGAATTCAAGAGTAAAGGGGGCGAAATTTACACCAAGATCTAACAGGGTTCCCCACTGTTGCCTTGTTGTTTTGTGTGTCTGTCTGGGCCGGTTTTTATGAGGGTTTCGTGTTGTTTTTCGGTGCGGTAAATGCTTTTTACGTTAAAGGGTGCAGCATCGCTTCTTGTCTTGTATGTGGTGGTTTATGGTACCCAAGTCAAATGCCGGGAAGTGGAAACCGTGATCGTGACGGGTGCGCGAACGGCGATTGATGCACTGGATTTTGGCACCCAGGCCACGGTCATAAGCGAACTTGAAATTCAAAAAAACCAGTACCGGACGCTTGGCGATGCTTTGAGTTCTGTGCCGGGGCTGTATGTCGCTTCCCTGGGTGGCCGTGGTGCGCAAACTTCTGTTTTTATTCGTGGCAGCGAATCCAATCATATTCTGGTTCTGGTTGATGGGGTGCCGGTCAGCGATCCATCCTCGGCGGTGCCGTTTTCTTTTGCTGCTCTGTCGCTTCTTGGAGTACAACGTATTGAAGTTTTACGCGGAGTTTATGGTGCCCAATTTGGTTCGGAAGCCATAGGTGGTGTCATCCAGATTTTTACCAACAAAGGTTCCGCAGTGGGAAAGCGCAATCTGCGACTTGAAAGTGGTAACCATGGAACCGTTGGTGCTTCGTTTTCAGTCAGCGCTGAAAATTATTTTCTTGGGGTTGAACATTTTCAGACACAAGGCGAGTCTTTCACTCCCCAGGCACTTCGTGGTGGGCAGGAGGGAGAAAAAGACGGTCATGAACGCCTCAGTTTGAAATGGCATTTTGATGCCTGGCTGGGGGATGACTGGCAGGCGAGTGGCAACATTGGCTATTTGCGGTCTGCTACTGAATTTGATGATTATCTGGGTGAAAGTGATGTGCAAAAAGAGCTTCGTGAACAGCGTTTGGGACACTTGGTTCTCAGCCGCAGTTTCTTTTCTGGTGTCCTGGATATGCAATGGAGCCTCCAATACTTTGACAGCCACAGGAGATATCCCTTTTCCCTGTACCACAATACCTACCGGGGAAATGTCTACAACGTGAGATTCAACGGCATCTATCGGGTGCGAAAGGATTTGCAGATCCAGTTTGGTGGCGAGCACGAAAGAACCGATGTGGATGTTGATGGCGGGGTTGACGCCAGTCTGCGTGCCCAAGCATTTTTTGGGCAGATTCTGTATGAATTGACCCCCAGCTGGTTCGCTACTTTGGCTTTGCGAAACGATGTTTTTGAAAAAATTCAGGCTCACCAAACCTATCGCATTTCTTTGAGTCATAAGGTCGCGACCCATGATCTGGCGTTTTTCGGAAATTACGGGACAGGGTTCAGGGCAGCTGATTTGAACGAACAGTTTGGTGTTGGAGGGAATCCCGAGTTGCGCCCAGAGCAATCTCGTGCCTGGGAAATCGGGATTGAAAAAAAATTCCCGAAATGGGGGTTTGACACCGGTGTGAGTTATTTTCAGAATCGCCTGGCTCACTTGATAGAGTGGGAAGGGGACTTTTTGTCAGGGGGGCTGCGTAACCTGGAACACGCTGAAATAACGGGTGGGGAAATGTTTTTTCAATACCGTAGCGACGGGCAGTGGAATATGCGATTCGATCAAAGCTTGACCAGCGCAAAGCGTGGTGATGGGAGCTATTTGTTGCGCCGTCCACTCAGAAAGAGTTCACTGAAACTGGATTGGAACTTCATGACAGGGGAAGCTTTACTCTTCGCGCTGGATTACATTGGCATGCAGTGGGATATTGGGAGAACGGACGCGTTGGCAAAGCAGCGTGGTGGATATTTGTTGGCGCGCCTGGTTCTGACGAAGCGCTTTCATGAAAAATTGATGGCTTTTGTGCGGATTGATAATCTTTTTGATCGTGACTACGAGCCGGTGAGTGACTACCAGGGTCAGGGCTTTGAGGTGCTGGCTGGTTTTACGGCCCGGTGGTAGGGTGTGGGTGCGGCAAAATAAAAACGGCACGGCACCGGCGGTCATCGTGAAGAATGCAGTCTCAATTGCTGATCCTGGAGTTTTCAGGCTGTCCAAAGGTGCAGTGGTGTTTTTGTTGCCTTTCCTTGGTTGAATGATGATACCCCTCGCCATCATTCGGACCGTGTCTTGAGATAGGAAGAAGCGGTGTTTGGGTTTCTGCTTTCAGGCAATTTTAATGAGCGCGTTGGCAGTGGTGATGTCTTGAATTCGCCCCCCCTTTTTATCGCTTTTTATCTGGCCGGAAAGTTTGCGCCTGCACCGGCAAAAAAGACCAGAATTACGCCAGCGCTGACAGGCGAATGCAGTCTCATTGCTGATCCTGGAGTTTTCAGGCTGTGCCAAGGCGCAGTGGTGTTTTTGCTGCCTTGCCTTGGTTGAATGGTGATACCCCTTGCCATCATTCGGACCGTGTCGTGAGATAGGAAGAAGCGGTGTTCGGGTTTCTGCTTTCAGGGCAATTTTAATGAGTGGGTTGGCAGTGGTGATGTCTTGAATTCGCCCCCCCTTTTTATCGCTTTTTATCTGGCCGGAAAGTTTGTGCCTGCACCGGCAAAAAAGACCAGAATTCGCCAGCGCTGACAGGCGAATGCAGTCTCATTGCTGATTCTTGGAGTTTTCAGGCTGTGCCAAGGTGCAGTAGTGTTTTTGCTGCCTTGCCTTGGTTGAATGGTGATACTCCTCGTCATCATTCGGACCGTGTCGTGAGATAGGAAGAAGCGGTGTTCGGGTTTCTGCTTTCAGGCAATTTTAATGAGTGGGTTGGGTTGGCAGTGGTGATGTCTTGAATTCGGTTCCTCCTTTTTATCGCTTTTTATCTGGCCGGAAAGTTTGTGCCTGCACCGGCAAAAAAGACCAGAATTCGCCAGCGCTGACAGGCGAATGCAGTCTCAATTGCTGATCCTGGAGTTTTCAGGCTGTCCAAAGGTGCAGTGGTGTTTTTGTTGCCTTTCCTTGGTTGAATGATGATACCCCTCGCCATCATTCGGACCGTGTCGTGAGATAGGAAGAAGCGGTGTTCGGGTTTCTGCTTTCAGGCAATTTTAATGAGTGGGTTGGCAGTGGTGATGTCTTGAATTCAGTTCCTCCTTTTTATCGCTTTTTATTTGGCCGGAAAGTTTGTGCCTGCACCGGCAAAAAAGACCAGAATTCGCCAGCGCTGACAGGCGTGTGAAGTGACGTCTGTCTGCGGCTTTTTCTAGCTGTCCTGTGGACCTGGTGACACAAATTGCTTTGGGAGCCGTGGTCGGCGAGCTTGTGGCTGGCAGAAAAATGGGCAGGAAAGCACTTTTGGCAGGGGCCGTGGCTGGTGCCTTTCCTGATATTGATGTCGTGTGGGGATATTTCCTTAGCGATGTTTCTCGTTTTACCAACCACCGCGGCTGGACCCACTCATTGTTTTTTGCTCCCTTGTCTGCCCTGTTGCTTGCCTGGCTTTTTTCACGATCCAAAGTCTGGTTTGCCGCATCTTTTGCGACTTGGGCCCATCTGCTTTTCTGGTGTTTTGTGACCCATATATTGTTGGATCTTTGCACCACATACGGGACGCGTATTTTTTTGCCATTCTCTGAAGAACCCTATGAATTGTCATCAATTTTTGTTGTGGACCCCCTGTATACGGTTCCTTTGTTGTTGACGATCGGGGTTTTGCTTGCCGCCGGATATTCCCCACGTAAAAATTTTTATATAGCTGCGGGCGGATTGTTATTGAGCAGTGCCTACCTGGCGGCTTCACTGATTTTAAAAGACCACGCTGAAAAAGTTTTTCAAGATCTTTTCGTTTTGCACTGTCCAAAAGTTGAACGGCACCTGGTCCAAAGTGGGGAATTAACGACCCTGATGTGGCGAACGCTAGGCATGACTGCCACAGGCTACGTGGTGGGGAGATATTCCCTGCTGAAAGGGCGGAAGGCCGTCACTTTGAAATTTTTTCCGTATCACGAACTTCGTCCCTGGTTTCAGAAGGAAAGCCGTCGCCGGCCGGAACTGGAAAAACTGCTTCGATTCAGCAAAGGGTTTTACAAACTGGAAACCGAGGGTCAGGAGTTATTTATGATTGACCTGCGCTTTGGCGAGCATCACCCATTTCGCTTTGCCATAGCGGATCTATCTCATGAAACACCGCTTCCCGAAAATTCGCCAAGGCGCAGTGGCAACATGTTCGAAAGTCGCAGCTTGAATATTTTCAGTCTCTGGTTGCTGGAATTGTTCGGCAAGTCCCGCCACCTGGCGGTCAAAAACAGCATGGTAACGGTTGTGCCGGGTGATGTGCAGCTTTGTCCGGAGTCCGTGCCCGATGGCGTTGTTCCATTTGCGCGGAGGAACCTGGATTCCATGTAGAAACGGCGGCGCGAAAAAACTTTTGTCAGGACTGGACAGGCTGGGAATGGGACAGAAATGTTGTCAACAGTCAGGAGCGAGCTACGATTGCGGTTCTGAGGTTGGTGGCCAGGATGTCTGCTATATTGATCTTGGAAACACTTTGCAATCCCTTCCATGCGGGTATGCTGTTTATTTCGATAATCCAGAATTTTCCCTCTCTATCCTCGATGATGTCCACGCCGGCGTAGGCCAGGCCCAGCAATTTTGTTGCGTCTCTTGCCAAGCGACATAGTGTGTCCGATGGTTTGGCAGGAAGGCAATCTGAGCCTTGTGCCAGATTGTTTACCCAACTTTTCCCGAAGCGCTTCATGGCAGAAATCACTTTTCCACCAGCCAAAAATATTCTCCAGTCCTGCCATCTTTCGCCACTGCTCTCGATAAATTCTTGCAGATAGCAAACACTGTTCATTGTCATCGTCAACAAGTCAGCGGGCGATGAAATCAGGCGCACCCCCTTGCCTTGTGAACCGAAAACAGGCTTGGCAACCAGCCTGGTGTTTCCTGCCAAAAGGCCGTTTGCGGTTTCCAGCATCTGTGCACGGTTAATTCCCCCCCATGCGCGGGGAGTTGGGATGCCGGCTGAAGACAAAAGGAAAGAGGTCATCAGCTTGTCAACCGTGCGTTCGATGGCGAAAGCGTTGTTATGCACCACCGCGTTTTGTTTTTCCAGAGCGTGCAGCACGTTTAAACAGAAGACAACTTCTTCCAGGGAGCCGCCGGGAATGCCTCGGACGAACACCCCTTGTGGTTTCAAAATACCGAGATTCTGGGCACGCAAACCGGGTCGCGAGTCACCGATGAGAAATTCAAAGGATTGTAGCTCAACGGTTTTGACGGTACAGGAGACCCGGCGAAACGCTGCGGCGATTTCGCAGGCGTGCCATCCCTGAGTTTCCTCGGTGACCAGCAGAATAAGCAAAGTGCTTGGCTGTCTGTCGGTTTATTTTCCGAAAGAAAGTTCCAGAATTTCCGGTGCCAATCTTCCGTGGCGGTAGCTTTTCCCGGAAGGGAGGTGTGTGACCGTCACTTTTGCAGGACTGAAAAGCATCCGATCAATTTTGTAAAAATCCCGGTCATAGTTTTTGAATACCTGCGCAAAAGGGATGCCGTAGTCCCTGGAAGCAGTACTTGGCAGATCCTTTGCCAGTTGCTTTGCTTCGTCCTGGGCTCCAACCACAAAAAGGTTTATTTGTCCACCAAAAAGAATTGCGTCATTGGTGCGTCCCATTGCTTCTACGAAGTCTGGTGTCGGGGGAGCAACGGGAGCCGTCCCCGCCCCATCGATAATGTTTTCGAGCGGAAAGTCGAGCTCATTTGCTTTGTGCAAAGCAACTTCCAGGACCCGTGCTGTTACTTGTATGCTTCCGACCAAGCTGGTAGTCGGTGCCAGAATGAGGGTGAGATGGCTCGGTTGGATACGACAGTCCTGGGCAATTTTTTCCATCAGCTCTGCGGGTGGAAAACGATCAGTTTCAAGAACCAGGATGCCCCGCTCGGCCTGGTCCCGGTAAGCTAGTTTTTCGTAAATATTTTCTTTGCATGCCAAAGCACGTGCCGGTCCGGATGCGGGAGCGTAAAAACGGTTTTTCCCTTCGCCCGCCGTCAGGGTCCAGCCGGCGTATTGGGAGCCCAGGCAGGCCAGGACCGGGTTGCAGGTGTGTACGTTCACAGCCAATGACCATTCTTTGATGGCATCTTGGTAGGTGAAGGACACCTTGCCAAGTCCGCCCATGCAGATCTCGGCAATCAGGCGTCCGGTTTCCAGACCTCCAGGCTGTTTGATTCCAGCATCCACCACTTCTACACCGTTTGCCGCTTTGCAGCATTGGACGCGGTAGTAGTTGGGGTCGTGGCGCAGCTTGTTCAGTAATCCCACAGCCAGCGTGTTGACGCTGGGCGGATGAAATTCAGGTTCTGGGATGTCCATTCTTGTTGTTGCAGAGGGGATGTTCTATTTTTCGCGCCAGGGAACGTATGTTTTTTTGCAGACGAGAAAGTACTTTGGAGACTGTGTTGCCACTTTCATGTAGTGTGCACAGTGGTTCACCGGGCTCAAAAACACGTTTGCCAGCAGGTAAATCGCTGGCTTCCATCGGCCACGAGAAATTCTCCGGGATTTCTGTGGGCAACCGGCAATACAAAATTGCGTATGCTTTTATTTGCGAAGAGGCCATTTTAGTCGGGAGTGTGCCACGACATGCCGCCAGGTGCATGGCGAACATGGGTTGATTTTGTTCGTCGTCATAAAGTTGCAAAGTAGCGGATGGTCTGGGATTCAGTTCAAGACAGTACAGGCGGCCCGTGCAAAGCAAATAATCCATGCTGTTTATTCCCGTCAGCGAGTAAGCTCGCGCCAACTTTCCTGCGTATTTTTCACATGCTGTTATTTGCGTGTTTTCCAGCGGTGTACGGTTTATGGCCCCGCCATGACAAAAGGGAATAGCGGCATCGTGTGTTGAAGTCCAAAGTGTGTTGAAACCGATGGTGCGAATTGTCCCTTTTGCTGCTGCGAAAAGGTGAGATATGCCGCAACCTGGCAGGTACGACTGGAGATATTCCTGGCGTGATTTTGAAAAGTGGACACCCATGCCCCCGGAAGAACCTTCGAGCTTGCGAAGCTGCGGATATTCAGCGTTTTTCGGCGGGTGTGGTATGCCTAGATTTTCCAAGGATTTTTCCAGTAATTTCCGGTAGTGGCAAAGGGCAAAGATTTCGGAGCGATTGCCAAAAAAATCCCATGTCTTCTCGAAGCTCTCCACCAGCTTTGGATTTGCTTCCATCCCGGCTCCCGGGACAACTTTTCGGCTGCCCGTTTCGTTGTACCAGGCCCGGCAAGTGTTTTTCAGGGTATCGCTTTTTGCAAAATCATTTATGGTGACTTTGTAGTGTCGCCTCGTTCCTGTCAGGGTCTCTTGGTCACCAAAACAATCGATCGCTGATACTGTGTAACCAGACCGGCAGGCAGACTCGACCAGGTAACGTGCGCTGGAAGCGACAATCAAATATTCATCATGAGCCGGCGTGTTCACGGGCAGCATCGTATGCATGACTGTAGTGTAAGCACTGTGGCTTGTCTGCCTCGTGCATGAGTTTCAGCAAACGGTGTTGTGCCTGATATTTCACGTTTCCAACTGTGAGGGCACCGATACCACATGCCTTACCGTTTCCGGCGGGCAGCACGACCCGGTTGTCTGTTGCTGCCACGCCGGCAACGCCGGAAGGTGGAACCGCGTTGACATCGGCCACCACCAGCAACTGCTGTGCTTCACGCAGGGCTTCTTCGTTCAGGACCTGAACGCCTGCCGCGGCGGCGGCAAAAACCACATGAGTTTCAGAAAGTTGGGCGTTTTTGGTGTCCTCGTCGCCACTTTTCAGCCGTTTGGCAGAATCACTTTGCAACAGATTCCGGCATCGGGAGGCGGACTTTTCTGCGCGCTCCAGTTTGCGGCTCAGCAAGGTGACATTTGCGCCGGCATCGGCCGCGAGTACCGCCACTGCCATACCGACCGGGCCGGTGCCGCCAGCGACCAATACCGAGAGGCCTGACCAGTCTGAGCGTGCGTGATCTTTTTCCAGGCATTGTTCAACCGTTGCCATCATGCCAGCCGCGGTGGTAAAAGCACCGCTGGGGTCAGCCAAAGTGCTGATCGCAAATGGTGGCACCATTGCGCTCCTGGCGACATCAAGCATTTCAAGGGCACCAAACATGTCGCGTCCGCCAAAGAACATGCCGGTCTGTTTCACGCCACGTGGGCCGCGCGAGAAAATGGCATCCTGGACCAAGGCTTGAACTTCTCCTGACTCAACGCCGGTGTATGGAATTACGATATCCCATTCGGCATCCAAAGCCATATTGGCATCGAAGGGACTGATGTTTTTTTCTGTGGTTACGACGTGGATGATGCGTTTTTTGTTCACTATTTTCTCCTTGAAAAAATAACTGGATGGGAAATCCGTTTGTCGCCAGACCGGTTCCCGGGGAACTTTAGGTAGCTTTCGGGTCTATGCGAAGGTGTAAGGAAGTTTCCCCTTTCCGACGCGGTTGCCACGGTTGGCTACGCGCTCCACACTGAGTTTCAGTTCATTCTCACGTCCCAGCAGGGAGGCAATTTTTTCGGCGTGCAGTTGACTGCGGGCAAACACAAAGGCTGTCGGTCCCCAGGAACTTTGTCCGTAGCCGGTGATGCCATTATCAGCCAGTTTGGCGATGGCAGCAGAAATTCCGGGACTTGAAAAGCGACTGCCCTGGATAGGGGCAAAGTAGTCTCCAAGAGACATTTGCATTGCTGTCACCGCCGCGGCGAAAGAGCGAAAGTTTTCTTCGCAAACCGCCGGCAACAGCTTCATCAGCACTTGGCGACATAGAAACCCGGCACACGATGATTTGAAAGCCGGAAGCTTTTTGAATGCCAAAAATTCTGTTTCGCCAAATACGCGATTCATTGTCTGATCTGAAATCAGGAGGACACGCCAGGATTCAGGAAAGTTTAGTCGGGTAACAATGGGAGGAGGCAGCTCATTTTTGGTTTTGCCGCCATCCACTATCAGACCACCGTGTTCAAATGTGCCGATTCCTATCCCTGAGCGCTGTCCGCGATTGAAAAGACTAGCTGCTTCGCGTGGAGAAAAAGGCAGGCGGAAGTGGCGAGACAGTAGCGCGCCGACGCCAAGGGCTAGTTGCGTTCCCGAACCCAGGCCATGATGGCGGGGCATGGTCCGGTGTACTTTTATGCTGACTTCAGGGTTCAGGCCTTTATGTGTGCAAAACGTTAAAGCCAGTTTCGTGATGACCTCTCCATTGTCGCCGGAGACAGAAAAACTTTTCGCCTGATGTGCGCTGATAACAAATCCGCGATTCCTGATGGCCAGACCGACGCAACCGAACATTCTTCCGGTACCACCGTGCATATCCATAAACCCCAGGTGCAGGCGCGCGGGTGTTTTTGTATAGACCTGGTCTACGATGCTATCCAGAGTTTATGACTTGGCCGTGCGAGTTGGGGCAGCGTTCTGCCAGCCCGGAGAATCGAGTACAGGGAAAAGGAACAGCCAAATTTTTTGTACTCATCTTATTCGTGTCTGTGGCGCTACCGACATGTGAAATACGTTTTTCAGTGTGCACCAACCATCGATGATTCAGAAAGAATTGTCTCAACGTCAGCCCGGAGTAGATCGTGATGGAGGAAATCAGGACTGTAAATGTTTCGAACTCTGCCCTTGGAATCGACGAGATACACGCGCATGAGATGTGCGAAGGTACTGACTTCATTGCCGTCTTCGTCGTGTTCCCTTTGCACCGAGATGCCAAAATCATCCAGAATGGGTTGCAGAGTTTTTTTGTTGGCGGCCGTTAAAAATAACCAATCTGACGATTTGTCTGGGCGGTGCATGAAACCATAGTCTTTCATGATTTTTGGAATGTCGTTCGTGGGATCGAAACTCATGCTGATTAAGCGGGTTTTGGCGGAAATCTCCGGGGTTTTACGAAGTGTGGCGGAAAATTTCCTGAGCACGAAAGACGAAAGCGGGCAACCATTGATGTCTCTGCAACGCGTGTAAATAAAGTTGAGCACGACTACCTTGTCCTTGTAGAGGGAGCGTAAATCTGATTGTGTGCCGTCTTCCAAAAGTACGGTACCCGTACCCAAGGTTTTGACTGGGGGGAGCTGGTAGGTGCCAGGTTGCGGAACTTCAAAGTCCAATTTGGACCAGCCTGGGGCCAGAACGCGTTGTTCCTGTTTTGCGCCATCCGCACTCCCGCCTGGTGTGGGCGAAAGAAACACAGCCACGAAACCTGCCATGAAGGCTAACCATCGAACGCCGTGACAAAAAAAACATTTATGTATAGCGCATCTCCTTTTTGTATTTACTGCAGGCGAACCACCTGCACTTAATTACCGGTCCCACAAGCCTGCATTTTAATGAGATAGCCACCACTTGCAAATTTGGCGGATTGCTGAGACATGCGAGTATTGTTTGGGGATTTGCTTGTCAGGTCAAACAAAAATTGGAATGTCCGCTTCTGACAGAAAAAAACCCTGATATGGAGTTCATGGGTTTCACCCCGTTGGCAATGTTTTGACAGGGGTTGGCGAGGATGGCTGGGGGTTTTCGGGAACTGCTGCATCACGCCAGGCGCGGGTCGGTCTCTCAGGATGAAATTCTTGGCATCTGGTGGTTCACCGGCGGATCTTTCCGCGGCCATCTGCGCGAAAGAAAGCAACTCGGCGTTGTATGGAGTTCATGGGTTTCGCCCCGTTGGCAATTTTTTGACAGGGGTTGACAAGGATGGCTGGGGGTTTCCGGGAACTGTTGCATCACGTCAGGCGCGGGTCGGTCTCTCAGGGTGAAATTCTTGGCATCTGGTGGTTCACCGGCGGATCTTTCCGCGACCATCTGCGCGAAAGAAAGCAACTCGGCGTTATCTGGAGTTCATGGGTTTCGCCCCGTTGGCAATGTTTTGACAGGGGTTGACGAGGATGGCTGGGGGTTTCCGGGAACTGCTGCATCACGCCAGGAACGGGTCGGTTTTTCAGGGTGAAATTCTTGGCATCTGGTGGTTCACCGGCGGATCTTTCCGCGGCCATCTGCGCGAAAGAAAGCAACTCGGCGTTATCTGGAGTTCATGGGTTTCTCCCCGTTGGCAATTTTTTGACAGGGGTTGGCGAGGATGGCTGAGGGTTTCCGGGAACTGCTGCATCACGCCAGGAACGGGTCGGTTTTTCAGGGTGAAATTCTTGGCATCTGATGGTTCACCGGCGGATCTTTCCGCGGCCATCTGCGGAAAGAAAGCAACTCGGCGTTATCTGGAGTTCATGGGTTTCGCCCCGTTGGCAATTTTTTGACAGGGGTTGACGAGGATGGCTGGGGGTTTCCGGGAACTGCTGCATCACGCCAGGAACGGGTCGGTCTCTCAGGGTGAAATTCTTGGCATCTGGTGGTTCACCGGCGGATCTTTCCGCGGCCATCTGCGCGAAAGAAAGCAACTCGGCGTTTGTCAGTGGTGGTCATTTCCGGATCCTGGGACTGACGGTTCAGAATGCCATTCCTTTTGGGTCGTCGTTTACTCACGCGTTTGGGTGGCTTGCTGGGTGCGTACGTGTTTCCCGTCAAAGAGAAAGTCTGGTTCTTGGATGCTTGGCGCTGAAACCTGCAGAATAAAGTGTGCCTGAGTCACGAGCCGTCAAGGAGCAAGGTTCACGCGTGCGGCGCCCGGGTTCGTTGTCGCAATGGCGCAGCGTGTGTTTCGTTGTTTCTGCAAGCCTTGTAGAAAGCGGTTGCCCCCCCCTTTCACTTCGTGTCTTAGATCTTCCAAGTTCAGTTTATTGGCTGTTTTCTGGATGATCCGGTCTCGTGGCAGACTGTGGGAACGCTCTGCCCGGCCACGTGTTAGCAGAGTTCGGGAGGGCATAGAGACTATTCCGGGCCTGGCCGGCTGGTCACTACTGAGGAAGATGTTACTGTCAGTGAGGTGATGGGGGGCTTTTCCGGGAGCGGTAATCCCGCTGGTTTCGGTCACTGTTTGGGTTTGGCACACTGTGGCAGGAACGCCAGACCGCCAGACCGCCAGACCGCCAGTTTCTCAATGCATCAACTTCAACGTTCTGTCGCGCTGCTTGGCAGGGAAAGTATGCAAAATATTGGTATTGGTCCCTGCAATGTGCGACAGGTGATCTGCGAGCAGATAATTGCAGGTGTTTTCCTTCGTTTTTCCGACGTGTTCCTGTCCCAGGTTTTTATGGCACCCTTTCTTGATATTCGTTGTAAAATCAATCACTGCAACCGTGATTATGTCTGTGCCAACACTGGCAGGTCAAAGTGTATGGTCATCAGGAATGATTCGGTTGTTTGTAAATTTTTCATAGTGGTTGGTTTTTTGTTTTCATGCGCAGTGGAATGTGAGCAGTGGTGGTTCCGTGTTCCGGTTTGGTTAATGGTGGATTCATGCCGGAATTTTCAAAATCAACGCTTGATCATCAAGGGCGGAGGAGAAAGGTTTGAGCGGGTTTCCTTGGAGGTCTAAAAAAAAGGATCGTGATTCCGACGAGGCTCGCGAGCTGTTGGGTTCAGTGGATTCTCCGGTTTTGGATGGAAGCGAAAAAAATTTAGGGCTTGAACCATCTTCTGATGGGGAGAGTCACAAATTTCAAGAGGATCTGCCGGTAACAGGTGGGGAAACTGCGGGGGCAGCACCTGATTCGGTTGCTGCTGAAGTGGAAGTGGTTCCGGAAGAGGCGGCACCGGAAGTCATTCCGGAAGAGCAGTCGTTTGCGGAAGTGGATGATGCGGGAGGCGGCGATAGCGGCGAAGTGCCAATGTCCACTGTCGGTGTAGCGGGTGACGATGCCGGGGCAGTGCCTGATTCCTGATTCGAAGTTGTTCCGGAAGAGGCGGCACCGGAAGTCATTCCGGAAGAGCAGTCGTTTGCGGAAGCGGATGATGCGGGAAGTGGCGATAGCGGCGAAGTGCCAATGTCCACTGTCGGTGTAGCGGGTGACGATGCCGGGGCAGTGCCGGCATCCGATTCAGTTGTTGCTGAAGTGGAAGCAGTTCCGGAAGAGGCGGCACCGGAAGTCATTCCGGAAGAGCAGTCGTTTGCGGAAGCGGATGATGCGGGAAGTGGCGATAGCGGCGAAGTGCCAATGCCCACTGTCGATGTAGCAGCGACGATGCCGGGGCAGCACCTGATTCGGTTGCTGCCGATGTGGAAGCAATTCCGGAAGAGGCGGCACCGGAAGTCATTCCGGAAGAGCAGTCGTTTGCGGAAGCGGATGATGCGGGAAGTGGCGATAGCGGTGAAGTGCCAATACCCACTGTCGATGTAGCGGGTGACGGTGCCGGGGCAGTGCCGGCATCCGATTCAGTTGTTGCTGAAGTGGAAGTCATTCCGGAAGAGGCGGCACCGGAAGTCATTCCGGAAGGGCAGTCGTTTGCGGAAGCGGATGATGCGGGAAGTGGCGATAGCGGTGAAGTGCCAATGCCCACTGTCGATGTAGCAGGCGACGATGCCGGGGCAGCACCTGATTCGGTTGCTGCTGAAGTGGAAGTGGTTCCGGAAGAGGCGGCACCGGAAGTCATTCCGGAAGAGCAGTCGTTTGCGGAAGCGGATGATGTGGGAAGTGGCGATAGCGGCGAAGTGCCAATGCCCACTGTCGATGTAGCAGGCGACGATGCCGGGGCAGCACCTGATTCGGCTGTTGCCGATGTGGAAGCACTTCCGGAAGAGGCGGCACCGGAAGTCATTCCGGAAGAGCTGTCGTTTGCGGAAGCGGATGATGCGGGAAGTGGCGATAGCGGCGAAGTGCCAATACCCACTGTCGATGTAGCGGGTGACGGTGCCGGGGCAGTGCCGGCTGATTCGGCTGTTGCCGATGTGGAAGCAATTCCGGAAGAGGCGGCACCGGAAGTCATTCCGGAAGAGCTGTCGTTTGCGGAAGCGGATGATGCGGGAAGTGGCGATAGCGGCGAAGTGCCAATACCCACTGTCGATGTAGCGGGTGACGGTGCCGGGGCAGTGCCGGCATCCGATTCGGTTGCTGCCGAAGTGGAAGAAATTCCGGAAGAGGCGGCACCGGAAGTCATTCCGGAAGAGCAGTCGTTTGCGGAAGCGGATGATGCGGGAAGTGGAGATAGCGGCGAAGTGCCAATACCCACTGCCGATGTAGCGGGTGAAGGTGCCGGGGCAGCACCTGATTCGGTTGCTGCTGAAGTGGAAGTGGTTCCGGAAGAGGCGGCACCGGAAGTCATTCCGGAAGGGACAGAGAAGACTTCAGGGAAAGTCGTGCCTCCTGACGCTGTTCCTTTTGTTCCCTTGCTGGATCCTGAAAAATTGTTTGTTGAATTGAAGTGTGAGCTGGGAAGTATCCGCACAAGTCTAGGCGAAATTGGTTTGCTTAAACCGGGAATGATTGTTGATTTGAAAAAAAATCTAGCAGTCCCGGTAGATCTTTTTGTAAATAGAAAGTTGGTGGCGCGTGGGGAGCCTGTAAAACTTGGCGAGGGATTGGGGATCCGTATCGTTTCACTTTCAGAAAAAAGCTGAACTGACTGAAAATGGATGCCTTTCCTAATCCCGTTGTTATATTTCTTCTGATCCTGGGGCTTGCTTTTTTTCCGTTTTTGCTAGTTATGGCAACTTCCTACGTGAAGATTATTGTGGTTATGAGCTTGGTTAGAAACGCTTTGGGGATACAGCAGATTCCCCCAAACATAGCCCTGCATGCTTTGGCGATTGTACTGACTATTTACATCATGTTTCCCACAGGTGCCGAGGTTTTTGAAGCTGTGAGTTCAATGGACAGAGAAGTTAGCCTCCAAGATCCGGATGCCCTGGTGGAAGCGTTTGTAGTTGGCAGTGAGCCGTTCAAGGCTTTTTTGTCGAAGCACACGAATGAAGAGCAAACTTATTTTTTTCTCGATAGCGCAAAACAAATCTGGCCAGTCAAATATCACGGCGACTTGAAAAGTGACAGCCTTTTTGTTTTGTTGCCGTCTTTTACTGTCAGCGAACTGGCATCAGCGTTCGAAGTGGGATTTTTGCTGTATTTGCCTTTTGTGGCAATTGATTTGATCATCTCCAATATTCTGCTTGCCATGGGAATGATGATGGTTTCTCCCATGACCATATCATTGCCGTTCAAGCTTTTGCTTTTTGTGCTTCTGGACGGTTGGAGCAGACTGATTGGGGGCCTGATCCTGAGTTATCAGTAAGGCCCGCTGGCAAGCAACTGCTTTTCCAGGCAAAAACGGGGATGGGTGCCGATGCTACCCTCGGAAGCTTGGGCGCGAACACTCAGGCACGGAGTGCGGTTTCTTTTTTTGAAGACCTGCCGACTAGATTTCGGTCGGCGCTTGTTGGGTTTTCTGGATTTTTCGGGCTATTTCCTGGCTCAGAATCTCTCCAAGATCAATTAAATTTTTGAATTGTGCTTCTTTGCCTTTTGCCAGGAGTATCAAAGAATCCAAGGCAGCCTGTGCTGACTCGTAGTTTTTGTTTTTTATGTGGCACTGTGCGGTATGAAACAGTGGGACGGGGTTATCCAGTTCCAGGATGTAAACCATGGCATAAGCTTTTATTGCCTGTTCGTATTCACCCAGGGCCTGCTGCGAGACCGCCAGTCCCATCCAGTATGTGGGCTCCATGTGCCCGTAAAAAGCGAGAAATCGGAACAATACCTTGGCTTCCTGAAATTTTTCCTGCTGGCTGAAGTTATAGGCGATAGAGTACACATTTTCCATTTCTGCATCGGTAAATCCTCTCGCAACACTTAAAGTTGCTCCAGATTTCATGAGACTGGTTGTCAGTCGCTCAATCCCTGCCCAGTCATCATCGCTCAACTCCAGGTCGACGATGTCCGGCACCCCAACATGTTGGCTACTGTCCACTTTCAGTGTTTCGCTCATTCGCTTACTCCGTTCTGTTTGTGTGTGAAACGACCGGTCTCGGCACCATCTTCTCAGGCCTTGCCTATCCTGGAAATGATTTTCGTGGAGGTACTGTCACGAGTCGATATCTGTTGCATGAGATTTACAAAGCCTCGGTCGATATTGTCAATCACCTCCTGTATTCGATCACGCGATTCCGAGTCCATGGCAATCAATTTGGTGATTTCAGCAAGATCTTCCTTTGACATTGCTCTTTCCAGACTAGCCTTGTAAGCGTAAGCGGTAGCTCCCGCCGCAACACCCGCCGAAGCCAACGCTATCGTGCCTTGGGCAGCGTTACCGGCACGCATGGCCACCATGCCAAGCCTGACGATGGAACTACCCTTATTCCTCCGTAAAGGACTTCTTACAAGAGTGCTTACTACTTTTCTAAACTTGCCGGAACCGGCAGCCTTCTCCGCCAATTTTTCAGCATTCTCGGAAACTACTTTTGTTGCATTTTTGGTGGCAGCCCGTCCACTTTCCTCAACAGCCTCTTCTGTGGCTTCTTCCGCGACTTTCTCGGTTGTTCGTGCAGCTGTACCTGATGCTTCAATGCCAGACTCCGTGGCGTCCGCAGCCACTTCACCAGCAGTTTCTGTAGCCATTTCGCCAGCGGAACTGCCAGCCTCTGTCGCCACTTCAGTAGCACTGGCACCCACTTCTACTGCATCTACAGCGCCCTCAGTAGCTGCTTCGGCAAGTGCCGGAGCAAGTGAAAGCCCCCCCGAGGCTACAGCCGCACCGAGATTGATTATGAGCATGAGTGCCATCAGTCCATAACTAACCCCCTCTTTTGCCTGGGGGCTTGCGTCCTTCATCAACTCGTCAATGGCACCGGACTGTTCAAGAATCATGACGGTTGCCGTCGCAACGATTGCGACTACCAACGGGATGGCCGCAATGGGCGACACAAAAACGCCTATCAAGACAGCCGCCACAACACTCAAGGCGATACCAACCCATCCGAAAATCTTGCCAATGGTTTTCAAGGTGTCTGAACTATGCTGCTGCGCCATTATTTGTTGTCTTTGTTCCATGCGCTTGATTTGCAGGTCTTTCTGTTTCTGACCACGGTACCTGATATCGTGTTCCGCGTGTTTTGCTTCCTCGTTGCCGATTTTTGATTGCAGTTTCATCAGCATCAGCTCGGCGGCCATCGGGTCGGGCTGGTTGGCTGGAGCCATCAACAGTCCACCACCGCCCGTATCGAATGACAACCCGCCATTGCCAGCCTTTCTCGCAGAGGTTTTAGAGAGAGAGGGAAGTTTAGCAAGCGCTTTGTTGATCTGTGCGCGCCCTATCTGGCCTATCTGAATCCTGGCCTTTTTGCCTGTCGCCACAGACGCTTTGTTTCCTTTCTTATCTCTCTGTTCGAGCGGCACAGCCGTATAGCTCAAATTGGCGTTGTCCGTGCCGGTACCGATTTTGTCAGACATTACTGAATCCTCCATTTACCACCCGGTTCCTTAAAAGTCGTCCAAGGGACATAACCCACGTTCATTGGTGGGTCCAGTTTTCCTGGAGTGCTTTTGCCCGCCTGTTCAATTTGCTCGCTGATCCGGTTGCATTGATTACGTGATCCAGTTCGGTTTTTGCAACATCGGTGTTGCCAATACGCATATAGCACTCTGCAGTGTGCAGGCGTAATTCCGGGTCGTCTTCTTTCAGGCATGTTGTCGCATACTCGAAAGCGCAGATCGCCCCTTCATAGTCTTTCAACATCAGCGAACAGGCCCCGAGGCCCTTCCAATACCGCGGATCATTGTGATTAAACAGGCAAAGCAGACCAAATGTGCGCAAGGCTTCCTCGTACTTCTCTTGTTCGTAGTGTCCGTAGGCAAGGGAATAAACCGCTTCCAGAGCAGATGGATCTATTCCCACAGCCTTGCACAAAGATCCTTTGTCCTGGAATGCACCATCGGGCAAAGATTCAAGAGCTTCAATGGATTCCGCAATCTCCAAAAAGGGTTGACTACGAGCTTCAGGATTTTCGGACATAAGAAAGCTCCTTACTTCAGGTTTCTGATCTCTTCCGACAGCGCCTCATTGTGTTTGCTTTCAATGTTGCTTGCCAGGTTCATCAACTGGTTGTTTTTGTTTACCAAGGCGTTAAGCCGCACCATGGCAAGCTGACTTATGTTGTTGGCATTATCAACATAACCCTGCAGGCCCTCTTTGACACCATCCCATTGTTCGGAGGAGTAGGTATCGTTGCCATTGGGATTTGAGAATTTGATGTTGTGATCCTGCAGGAAGCTCTTCATGCCAGCGGGCATTTTGGTCGAACTTTTATTGGTGTTGGCCGATGTTTTCAGAGAAGTCATTTGCGCAAGATAGCCTTCCGCCTTCTGGAGGTTGGCGTACTGATTATTTGCACTTTTTACCCCCTGAGCAAGCTGGTTTGAGGTCAGCTTGGCTCCCAACAGAGCCAAGTTCTCAACCAGTTTGTTGTAAGTCACCGTGTCACCTTGCTTATTGATCTGGAAAGTGTCTCCAGCAACTGCTTTTAGATAATTCGAATCAATGGTCATAACGTCTCTCCTGTTTATTTACTTCCGACACCAAACCATGCGGGTGTTCCCGTGGTCCGTCGCGGCCCAAGGCCACACAAACCGTAAAGTTGTTTTGAAAAGCGGCAATATTTCTGCCAGACTTGTAATCAGCAAGAATCAAATGTTGATACGCTTGCGTCTGGAGCGCTTCCCTCTGCGGTGAAGATCAGGAAACATTTGTTTCTGCAACCCGATCTCTTCCTCTATTTCACGCTCTATGCGTTGCTCATATTCGTGTAGATTTTCCCGGTCGAGGTCGGAAACCGAATCACTGCTGATCAACCTGTCAAGATCCTCAAATGTGACGCCTATGCTGGAAAAATAATTCTTGGTTTGTTCAAGTGAACTCTCAGCTCTACGAACCGAGTCCCTGAGTTCCAACAATACTCTCTGGACAGTCCCAACAGATTTTCCTTGCACGTCCACATCCCCCCTGAACTCAAAGTTCAACAACATGCCAAACCTCACGCAGACCCCCACGCTTAGAACTCGTATTATCCCACAACGGCATCGTGAAAACAAGCTGTCCAGTGTTTTTGTGCGGCTGACGTGGTCATGACTGTATTTCAGCTTCGTGCCCTCACTCGGCAAAAGCCCAAATCTTGTGAGCGGTCGATAAGCCGGTGGAAGGATATTCTGATCCATCGGCACCGCGGGTACCACAATGGAGAGATGAACGATGCCGCCGCAGCCGAACTGCTTTTTCCGTGATGGAGATACGGGAAAATCCGTCCAGAAACCGGGTGGCGCCGGGGGAACAGGCTGAGAACTGGCCTGGCGCGATGTAGAGTGCCGAAAAACCAGCGGCCGACCACTGTTGGCGACCATTTCCAAAAACTCAAACCAGAGTGAAAGCCCGAGAGGGTCGGATAAATTGGGACAGTGGGTTCAAGGTGTATTTTCACTCTTTCGACAAAGGAAAAATACACCAGTGGAAAAACGATGCAACTTCTCGTCGGACTTCAAGTTTCGGGGACGATGGAAGCGGTGTGCGTTGACCAGACCATTCCGGATGTCGTTGCCCAGACGTCAGGTGCATCTCACGCAGGCGCTGGTTGACCGTACCCTCGGGCTTATTCCCTCGCCACGTCCGGTTTCCAGATCATCATGTCGGCTTCCCGGCAGCCAGTGGTTGGTGCCGAGCCAGTGAACGGTGTGGTTCTGGTTCGGCGCTTGTGTGTTTTCCATCTGAACGTGAAACCGGTGTCGCTGCAAACAAAAATCTCGGAACTTGTCGTTGAAATTCTTGGTGAAGGCATGCTGTGTCGGCTTGTCGCGTCGAAATAAATGGTGTTTTGGTCTGTTTTGCTGCGACCAGAAAGATATGGCGGTGCTGATGAATTCCGCCCCGTCAGACACGAGAATTTTGGGCAGGCCCCATCTTCAGGACCAGGCTTTGCAAAAAGCTCGTGGCTCGTTTGCTGCTTTTGGAAGCAGCGGCAATGGGCAACGTGCTCCGGGCGGAATCGGCAATGATCATCAGCATGCGCGGGACCGGCGACCGTTGCGCAGTCGGTTGGAAACAAAGTCCTTCGACCAACGTTGTTTCGGGGAATGACGATCGGCATGTGCACCCGTTTTTTGCGTGCCCGAGTCCGTCAGGAACAATGCTCGCACACAGGTGGTCAGTACCCTTCCGGTTGGCGACCCCCTGATTCAGGAGTTGGTGAAGCATTCGCCAGCCTTTCAATGAGGATATTTGCCAAGCGAGGAATTTCAAGCGACTCTTGAAAGTTCGCCATTCTGGTCAGAAAATCTGGCAGCAGACAACAGGAGGAGCTGACCCGCTCGGCCGGAAAGGAGCGACGCTCGCTCAGATATTGTGAGCGAGGCACGTACGTGTTGTACGGTCTGACGTCGCTTGGCAGGCCTTGCCATTTTTTTACCGGCACATCCGAAGGGTTGGCCCGGAATGGGTTCACCGAAAAGATCAATTTTTAGGCAAGCTGGATCTGAAGTATTTCAGAAGGAATAAGGCGGCGTGACCAAGCAACCGAAATACGCCTTTGGAAAGCTGCCAGGGACTGTCCAAAGAACCTGGGTCGCCTCAACCATGAACCCCGTGTGCGATGTTTTGATTCCTGTCGGAAGCAGACATTTTCACCTTCGAGAAAAGCGGACATCCCTATTCAGGTTTGACACCCCCTGTCATGCCTGTTGACAGCCAAGGCGGTAGTCAATAGCATCGCTGGGGTTCGCGTGCTTGGGGGTTGCGGGGGTGTTGCGGAGTGACTTTGGAGCCGGGCTGTTCGGAATCTTGGAGTGAAAAATATGGCTGGGCTGATTGAAAAGCTGGATAGGGACTTCGTTATTTGTGCGGAAGGCTACCTGTTTGAGATGGAACGCAGGGGGTACCTTCAGGCTGGAGCGTTCGTGCCTGAAGTGGTGCTGGATCACCCTGAAGCACTGAAGCAACTGCACCGTGAATTCGTACGTGCCGGCACTGATGTTGTCCAGGCCTTCACTTATTACGGGCACCGGGAAAAATTGCGGACTATTGGCAAGGAAGAATTGCTTGAACCTCTGAACCGTTCTGCACTTGCGATTGCCAAAGATGTCGCGAAGGAATTTCCCGGTTTGGACTTGTTCATTGCCGGAAACATTTCAAACACCAATGTGTACGATCCTGGCGACAGGAGTTCATTTGGCCAATGTGAACGGATGTTTGCCGAGCAGGTAGAGTGGGCTGGTGAGGAAGGGGCTGATTTCATCATCGCGGAGACCTTGTATTGGCTTGGTGAAGCCAAACTTGCCCTGGCGGCCATCAAGCGCGCCGATATGATTGCGGTTGTCAATCTGGCTATCCCGGCCGGAGGCAAGACTTTTGACGGATATCTTCCGGAAGAGGCAGCTAAAGTGCTTTCAGAGCAAGGTGCGGACGTAGTGGGCTTGAACTGTTTCAGAGGGCCGGCGACGACATTGAACCTCCTGAAGAAAATCAGGGGTGCAGTCAGCTGCCATGTTTCCGGGTTGCCCATTCCCTATCGCACGACAGAAGAACATCCGACTTTTTTCAGCATTCCCGATCCGGCATGTGATTGCCTCCCTGAGGGGCGGACTTTTCCCTTGGCCCTGGAACCTTTTAGTTGTAATCGTTATGAAATGAGCCAATTTGCCGAAGAGTGTGTCGCGAATGACATAAAATTTGTGGGGGTTTGTTGCGGGGCGGCACCACATCACATCAGAGAAATAGCGATTGCTTTGGGCAGAAATCCAGAGTCCAAGAGATATTACGCGGATATGACCAAGCACTTCGTGTTCGGTTCCGGTCCTTCGTTTAGAAAAATCAATACGGAATTACGTGAGAAGTTTTGAACATGGTTCCTCGGAGAGTTGTCTGCCCGCTTTGGGGCCGGGCAGAAAATTTGTGTACGTTGCGGGGCAGCGGGATACCCTGAGCTTTCGACTGCCGCGCTAAGCGGCTGTTTATTCCTTCCACGGTCGGCGGACCGTAATTTACGCGATATTGTGTGGTGTGGCAGTGTTCATCGGAGGTTGGTGGTCAGTCGCAACGTTTTTCGGTTGACGTGTTTGTAGGGAATGTGAGTTATGAATAAACAGGAACGACTTGTCATTTTTGATACGACTTTACGTGATGGTGAGCAAAGCCCTGGCGCTTCCATGATCAAGGCTGAGAAACTCAGAATTGCAAAAGCGCTTGAGCGCCTGCAGGTTGATGTAATCGAGGCCGGTTTTCCAGTGGCCAGCGCTGATGACTTTGCCGCGGTGCAGGAAATTGCGAAGTGCATTAAAACATCTACGGTTTGTGCGCTTTCGCGCGCGGTTGAGCGCGACATCAGGAGTGCTGCTGAGGCGCTGCGAGGAGGCGAGCGAACGCGTATTCACACTTTCATAGCAACTTCCCCCATCCACATGCAGGCCAAACTGAAGATGACGCCGGATCAAGTGTTTGAGCGCGCTGTTTCCGCGGTGCGGCTGGCCAGAAACTTTAGCGATGACGTGGAGTTTTCGGCGGAAGACGCGGGGCGTTCGGAGATTGATTTTTTGTGCCGGGTCATATCAGCGGTTATTGATGCCGGCGCCACGACTATCAATATTCCGGACACGGTGGGGTACAGCGTTCCCGAACAGTTTGGGGTGCTGATAAACGAGCTTCTTACCCGCATCCCGAATTCCGACCGGGTCGTGTTTTCGGCGCACTGCCATAACGACCTGGGCTTGGCGGTGGCGAATTCGCTCGCTGCGGTGAGCAATGGGGCTCGTCAGGTAGAGTGCACGGTCAACGGGCTGGGAGAAAGGGCTGGCAATGCTTCCCTCGAGGAGATTGTCATGGCATTGCACACACGCGCTGACGTTTTCGGTCTCACTACCGGTATTGACACCAAGCGCATTGTTCCAACTTCACGTCTGGTGTCGAATATTACCGGCTTCCCGGTGCAGCCAAATAAAGCGATCGTGGGAGCAAATGCTTTTGCGCATGAGTCGGGCATACACCAGGACGGGGTTTTGAAGAGAAGGGAGACCTACGAAATTATGCGTGCGCAGGACGTTGGCTGGAAAGAAAATCGCATAGTGCTCGGCAAACATTCGGGCCGCAATGCTTTGCGTACGTGCCTGCGTGACATTGGAGTGAATTTTGAAGACGAAGCACAGTTTGCTGAAATTTTTGCTCGTTTCAAGGCTCTTGCGGACCGCAAACACGATATTTATGACGTGGATCTTCACGCACTGGTCAGTGAAATCGGCTTTGAACAAAGTTTTGAGCGTTACCGGCTTGTTGCCTTGAAAGTGACCTCACAAACTGGTGTAACGCCCAAGGCTATTGTTAAATTGAAAATGGAAGACCGCGAACTCGAAGCGGTATCGCTTGGCAGTGGGCCGGTCGATGCAACTTTCAAAGCCATTGAATCGCTGGTGGACAGCGGTAGTGAGTTGCTGCTTTATTCGGTAAACAACATTACGACAGGCACGGATTCACAAGGAGAAGTCACGGTGCGTCTTTCACGGGGCAGTAGAATTGTGAACGGACTTGGCTCGGATACGGATATCGTGATTGCTTCAGCGCGAGCTTATGTGAATGCTCTGAACAAGTTGGAAAACAAGGTTTCTGGTTTCGCTTTGTGCGCGGAAAATATTTGACGGAGCCATGCGCACGCGCTGTTGCCGATAGTAGTGGACGGTGACGCCACACCTGACGCTTTGTCGCAGGCAACTGTGCGTGACTGCTTTCTCAAGGCCTGCGCACTTGACGTAGAAGTGCTCAAGCCTGGTAACGTCAGTGTTGACAATGCCGGGCATGGCATGGTTGCCGCTGATTTCAAACTGGCGGCAGAGACATGTTCGGATTGCGTGTGTGCTCTCGACATGACACTGGGAGAAAGGATACTTGCGGCCATTCAGGCCACCCGAAGCGTGGTCGACAAAAATGTCAATCTGGGCATCGTTCTGATTTGCGCGCCCTTGGCACAGGCCGCTTTGTCTTGTCCACGGGGTCAATCACTCAGGCAATCGCTTGCCACCGTTTTGGATCGGACGACAGTGCGCGACGCGGAACTGGTCTACGAGGCAATCAGGCTGGCGGAGCCAGGGGGGATGGGGAGCGTTGCTTCCCAGGATCTTACGGAGGTTCCCACTGTCAATCTGGTTGAAGCCATGAGGCTTTCCCGGCACCATGACCGCATTGCCGGACAGTACGCAAACGGTTACCTGGAGGTCTTTGATGTGGTCATTCCCGCCTTGCTTGAATTTCATTCCCGATGGGGCTACCATCAACTTGCTTTGACGTGTGCCTTCTTGGAAGTGCTCGCAAAGCTTACCGACACTCATATCGCTAGAAAGCACGGGAAGGTGGTTGCGATGGAAGTCGGTGGGCGTGCAACGTCTGTTCTTGCTCGATTGCGCCAACGTGAGTTGCGTGATGGGGACGTAGAGCTTCTTTTTGATCTGGACGCTTCATTCAAGCAGTGCGGAATCAATCCTGGAACGACGGCGGACTTGTTGCTTGCGGGAGTGTTTGTTACGGGCATCGGTTTTTGCGCAGGGTACCAGTGGGGTATCGCGTATTGAGGCTGGTGTCTGCTTGAAAAAATGAGGAATTGCCAATGACACAACGTGTGATGGTCGGAGAAGCCCTGGTAAACGACGCGGATCCGTCGGGAACAATGGCGGAAGTAGCCCATGTAGACCTGCTGATTGGTGGCAGGGGTTCAGCTGTTGAATCAGCTTTTTGCAGCGGTCTGGTAAACAACAAGGATGGATTTACGTCGCTTTTGGCGGTGATAGCTCCCAATTTGCCTTGTAAGCCGAATACCATGCTGTTCAACAAAGTGACCATCAAGGGAGCGAGCCAGGCTCTGCAAATGTTCGGCCCCGCCCAAGTCGCGGTTGCCAAAGCAGTTCAGGACAGTGTGGCCGAAGGGATTATCCCCATGGATCAGGCGGATGACCTCTTCATTTGCGTTGGTGTTTTTATTCACTGGGAAGCGAAGGATAACGCGGCAATTTATGAAAACAACTACAAAGCAACGAAAGCTTCGATTGAACATGCTCTGAAAGGTGAACCATCGGCTGCCACAGCGACGGCCGAAAGAGATCAGCACGAGCATCCCTTCAAAGGCTTCTAGCGCTTTGTTCGGGTCGGTTCTTTTGGGCTGATCTCGCGTTTTCCTGATGTGGATGGGTCGGCTTGCAAGGTATTGCAGCCCGGCGTGGCTTGGCGGATGGTTCCCTCGTAGATGGCGCTGGATGCCAGTACTCCGTAAGCACCCACCTGCCTAGCCGACAGGATGTCTGCCAGGTTTCGGGTGCCGCCGCCGACAATCAGTTTTCTGCTTTTTGATCTGGGTGGTGCGCGGAGGATTCTCGTCAGGTCGAGTCCGCATTGTCTGCCGACGTTTCCGAGAGAAAGGAAAATCACTTCGTCTGGCCAGCACGAGCTGTCTGAGTGGATTTCTACCGGGCCAAGCGGCTTGTTCCGGTGAGCATCAAGAGAAAGTATCCAGCGGCACCCGTGGTCTCGCAACTTTGCCGGGAGTGTTTTGTCAGTCAGGGTTTCTGTTGCCACGATGGGAATGCACCTGGAACACTTGTTCAGTTTGTGCAGGTCCTGTGAGGTTCTTATTCCCGCATCAAGCCAGAACTCACAGTCCGGGTAGAGTTCAGTTATCTCCTGGATGGGCCTGCTGTTGGTTTTTCTGCCCTCTATGGCATCAAGGTCGGCGATATAAAATACTTTGAACTTGCCGTTTTCGCGCATTCTTTTGACGACATCGGCAGGTTCCGAACGAGGGAAATGTGCTGTTTTCACAGGTTGGTAGAGAGTGCGGTTTCCACCGGCGGCTCGCACCACCAGGCTTTCTTTCAAATCCAAGGCCGGGATGATCAGCATGGCGAGGGGTATTCCGCAGGTGGAACAGGGCAACCTGTAAATCGCGCGTTTTCGCAGTGCCGCCCGGTGACATGAATCATGGTTTCAGGATACCGTGAAAATCTTGGTTTTTGAATTCTTTACCGGGGTGGCGCACACCGACTTGAGCTTGGGAGAAGCAGCATATCGGGAAGCGGACTTGATGACCAGCGCTTTGTGTGGTGATCTGGCTGCCCTGGCAGATGTTGAAGTCAGCGTGTTTCGTGATGCCAGATTGCCAAGTTTGGATCTCGATATCTCAATTTTACCGACTACGGTCGGCGAAGACTGGTTTGTACGCCTGGAAAACGAACTGCCTGAGTTTGACGCCTTCTGGCCGGTAGTCCCGGAATCCTGGGGATTGTTGGAAAAAGTGTCAGCCTTATGTGAAAGCAAAGGCAAGTTGTTGCTCAATTCTGCTGCCAGTGCCGTAGCCGTGACGGCAAGCAAATATCGGACCTCCCAGATACTGGGTTGTCATCACGTACCCTGTATTTTTACGACATTATTCAGATACAAGCCACATCCATCTGGTCCGGTGGTTGTTAAGCCAGATGATGGGTTTTCCTCTGGAATGACCCGTGTTTATTCATCCAGTTCAGAGGTCGACAGTGATATACCCGGAACGCACGTTGTGCAACCATACGTTTCTGGAGATCCGGCGAGTCTCAGCGTGGTGGCGGGAGAGAGACAGTGCTGTCTGGTGGGCATCAATCGCCAAACCATGGAACGGAAAGGGAAAGAGTTGCACTTGCGTCGTTGCGGGGTCAATGTATACACTGCACTGGGACGAGACCGTTTCCAGCCTTTGGTGGAGGAAATTCGTGCAGTCATCCCCGGTTTGCAAGGTTTTTTTGGGGTTGACATCATATTACAGAAGCGAAAAACGATCGTTGTGGAAATTAATCCGCGACTGACTTTTCCCTACGTGAAGCTAAGCGATTCCCTGGGGGTGAATGTCGCTGGGTTGGTTTTGAAAGCCATGACCGGCCAACACTTTGAGCAGCCATCGTTTCGGCACGCCAGACCGTTTGATATTTCATGAGTATTTCTTATACAGGCTGGGATGTTGGTGGCGCGCATCTGAAAGCCGCGAAGCTTGTTGCTGATACATCCTTCTCCCTGGTTAAACAATTGCATTGCCCTTTGTGGCAGGGAATGTCAAATCTTGAGCAGGCGGTGGACACAGTGCTACGCTCGACGGATAGTGAGGGGAACCGGCATGTCGTGACGATGAGTGGGGAGATGGCGGACTGTTTTCCCGATCGCAATGCCGGGGTGCGAGCCATTCTTTCCTGTCTTTGTGGACATCTTGGCAGTGAGTATGCAGTGTATTCCTGCCGTTCCGGGCTACTTGACCGGGCCGAAGCCGTTAAACGAACTGCGGAAGTGGCTTCTGCAAACTGGCATGCCACCGGCAGCATGTTGGCCGGAAAACTGCATTCCGGTTTGCTTGTGGATGTTGGGAGTACGACGACTGACTTGGTTCCTTTTGCGAATGCCAAAGTCACAACAACGGCAGAAAATGACAGCCAGCGTCTGGCCTGCGGCGAACTGCTGTACACGGGAGTTGTGCGCACCTCCTTGTTGTCGCTGGCTGGTTCCTGTTTCTTTATGGGCTCAAGGATGCCTCTGGTCGCGGAGGCTTTTGCGACCATGTCTGATGTTTGGCGAATTCTGGGGGATTTACCGGCCACCGCTGACCAGTGTCCGAGCTGTGACGGTGCACCAAAAACAAAATCAGGGAGTGCTCGCAGGCTGGCTCGGATGTTTGCCCAAGACTACGATGGAGATTTTCAAAAATGGCATGCCGTCGCAACTTTTTTTGCGCGCGTGCAGACACATCGCATCAAGCGGGCTATTCTGGCTTTGTCAGTCCGACCGAGAACCGCTGAGAATGCTCCACTGGTAGGGGCAGGAACCGGCCGCTTTCTGGTGCGGCGCATTGCTCAGGAAATCGGTCGTGCCTACTTGGAATTTTCAGATTGTGTGAGTGCCGGTCGTTTGCAAAGCGAAAGAGTAAGTGAACATGCCAGTGCTGTGGCAGTGGCAGTATTGTTGAGAGACCAGTTTGCCTGAAGGGCTGCTAACCGAAAGAATTCCCTATTTTCCGGATAGCGCCGTTCTGTTTGAGCGAATTTCCGCTTTGCCAGGTGCGGTGTTTTTAGACAGTGGGAACTGTCGGGGAGGTCTTGATTTCTTCGCGGCGCAGCCTGAGATCTTTCTGGTCAGCCACAATTCTCGTACCAAGGTGTGGCGAAATGGCATTGCCAAAATCTGGCATGACCAGGACCCTATCGTGTTGTTGGCTTCCCTGCTTGACCCGCCTCTGCCGCAGGCTGAGTTACCTTTTTTGACCGGAGCGATAGGGTTTGTCAGCTACGACTATGGTCGTTGCCTGGAAAAGATGCCGAACCTGGCGACAGATACGCAGCAATTGCCAGATATGGCATTCGGCATTTATGACTGGGTGGTGGTGGTGGATCATCATGAACGGATGGCGGTGCTGCTTGGCTTGCCTGGTGCCAGCGAAAAAAGATTTAACCAGGCCCGCCGGCTTTTGAAGAAAATTGGTTCGCGAGCATATTCATCTCCTTTCATGGCAAGGGCGGAACTGCGTTCGAACATGAGCAGGGAAGAATATTTGCGCAAGTTTGACGCGGTTATGAAATACATTCGTGAGGGCGATTGTTACCAAGTGAATCTGGCTCAGAAATTCAGTATCGAAGTTTCGGGAGATGCGTGGCTGGCTTACCGGAAGCTTCGTGAATTGAGTCCTGCCCCTTACTCCGCCTACCTGAACTGCGGGACCTTGGAACTACTTTGCGTTTCCCCGGAAAAATTTTTGAGCTCTCGCTCCGGAAACGTGACGACCAGTCCCATCAAGGGGACACGCCCGCGCTTCAAGGATGAGGCGCTGGACACGGCAGCACTTAGAGAACTGCAAAACAGTGAAAAAGACCGGGCGGAAAACCTGATGATTGTGGATCTTCTAAGGAATGATGTCAGTAAAAGCTGTTGTTACGGATCAGTGAAAGTTCACGATCTTTTCAAGCTGGAAAGCTACGCCAACGTTCACCATCTGGTCAGTACGGTCAAGGGGCGTCTGGCACCGCAGAAAAACGTTTTTGATTTGCTGCTTGGCTGTTTCCCGGGAGGTTCGGTCACTGGTGCTCCCAAGGTGCGGGCCATGGAAATTATTGAAGAGCTTGAGCCGCATCGGCGCGGTGTCTATTGCGGCGCGATTGGTTATTTCAGTCGTTGTGGTGGTATGGAGTTCAACATTGCCATCCGAACCGCTGTGCATAAAAACGGCGAATTTGTTTTTTATGGCGGTGGTGGGCTGGTTGCGGATTCGAACGGCCCGGCTGAATACCAGGAAACCTTGGACAAGGTGTCGCCTTTTTTTCATTTGCTTGGCAGGTCTGCTGAAAAGTTCCTCGACGGTCAAGGCAAATGAGCGACCGCAGGGACTCCGTGAACAGAGGCGCGAACAAATTATGGGTGCTCAAGGTTGGTGGCAGCCTGTTCTATCGTGATGATCTGATTCGGCTTGTCGGGCATGTTGCCGATATGACTTGTCCACCCGTAGTGGTTCCCGGTGGTGGCCCCTTTGCACATCAGGTACGTTCGGCACAACGGCTGTTGCCTTTCGGCGCTCAGGCGGCACATCGAATGGCAGTGCTGGGCATGCACCAGTATGGTTACATGATTGCGGACTTGGCAGGACTGAAAACAACGGACAGCGTGGCAGCGTTACGGGGCGGTGAGGTATATTTGCCCCCTGTTGAAGTGGTCGCAAAAGCTTTGCCGGCAAGCTGGGCGGTTACTTCCGATTCTATTGCTGCCTGGCTGGCTCTGGAAATCAAAGCGGATTGCCTAGTTCTGTTAAAGCCGGTTGCAAAAAGTCGGGCTGGCAGTGATGACTCTCTGGTTGATGAATATTTCTCCGTGCTTTCTGCTCGTGGATTGTCCCACAAAGTGCTTGCTGCGGATGAGTGGCTTGAGTTTCAGTCACATGAAGTGCCTGTGGGAAACTGATTTCGGGGGTGAGATCGGAAATATATTCATGATTGCGGCGCGTAATTCGGGTTTTTGTTTCCAGTCCAAATGCTTGAAGGGAAGCTCCATGCACTCTCAAAACCAGTTCATCGCCCGGGCTGAGGAGGACACATATATGAGTGGGTCAGCGGCTGGAATGATCTCGCCTGTCTGGCGTGGTCAGTCTGGTCGCTTTTGGTGGCTGAGTTCAGCTGCGTGTCTTGATGATTCGTTCGTCTGGTCAAGCAGTGATTTGATCTGCTTTGCCACGCTCTCAAAACCAGTTCATCGCCTGGGCTGAGGAGGACACATTATGAGTGGGTCAGCGGCTGGAATGATCTCGCCTGTCTGGCGTGGTCAGCCTGGTCGCTTTTGGTGGCTGAGTTCAGCTGCGTGTCTTGATGATTCGTTCGTCTGGTCAAGCAGTGATTTGATCTGCTTTGCCACGCTCTCAAAACCAGTTCATCGCCTGGGCTGAGGAGGACACATTATGAGTGGGTCAGCGGCTGGAATGATCTCGCCTGTCTGGCGTGGTCAGCCTGGTCGCTTTTGGTGGCTGAGTTCAGCTGCGTGTCTTGATGATTCGTTCGTCTGGTCAAGCAGTGATTTGATCTGCTTTGCCACGCTCTCAAAACCAGTTCATCGCCTGGGCTGAGGAGGACACATTATGAGTGGGTCAGCGGCTGGAATGATCTCGCCTGTCTGGCGTGGTCAGCCTGGTCGCTTTTGGTGGCTGAGTTCAGCTGCGTGTCTTGATGATTCGTTCGTCTGGTCAAGCAGTGATTTGATCTGCTTTGCCACGCTCTCAAAACCAGTTCATCGCCTGGGCTGAGGAGGACACATTGTGAGTGGGTCAGCGGCTGGAATGTTCTCGCCTGTCTGGCGTGGTCAGCCTGGTCGCTTTTGGTGGCTGAGTTCGGCTGCGTGTCTTGATGATTCGTTCGTCTGGTCAAGCAGTGATTTGATCTGCTTTGCCACGCTCTCAAAACCAGTTCATCGCCCGGGCTGAGGAGGACACATTATGAGTGGGTCAGCGGCTGGAATGATCTCGCCTGTCTGGTGTGATCAGCCTGGTCGCTTTTGGTGGCTGAGTTCAGCTGCGTGTCTTGATGATTCGTTCGTCTGGTCAAGCAGTGATTTGATCTGTTTCACCGACTCAACGCAAATGGTTCCGGAGCGCAAATGGTTGGTGCACAATGCGGTTCTGAACCCCAGATAGTCCGGCCCCAGCGTCGCAAGAGCTTTTACGTCTTCCAGCTTTAGCGAACCCGCTATTCCACAAAAAAGTGAATGGGTGTGTGCCTGCCTGATAAAAGCGGCAAGCTGTTTTCGCGTCAACAGAGTTCGTACGCTTCCGGCATTTTTGTCAGCGGTGTCCAACATCACTCCGGCAAACCCGGATTGTTTCAGTATCGTACACGGACCTTCAAAATCTACCAGCCTGTCGGCGAACAACACACCGACCGTGGGAATTTGCGAGGTGACCTGACATAGCGCACCGGGATAGGTTTCCAGGTAGAGGGGAGAGAAAAAGCCCACTTTGACAAAATCGACTCCGGTGGTCACCAGTGCCCGGACTTTTTCAATTGCCGGTCCCGGATGTGCCGGTAAATTCCCTGCGGTGGCACTGACTTTGATGCGTTTGTCGACCAGAGCCACTACCTTTCGTATCACGTCGATGTCTAGAGCACCGAGAGCGCCGTCGGCAGGGTCTTTCAGATCCAGCACGTCCACCGACAGATCAAGAATGGTTTGCGTTTCTGAAATGCTGCGAACGCTGGCCAGCAGGCCGGTCACGATGGTTGTGTTTCCTGGCTGTGGGTTTCTATTTTTTCCATTAGCCAGCACCAGGCGGCCTGTTCATTTTCGCCTGCGGTTTTTTCCATCATGGGACGGAGAAAACTCACTCCCCGCCGGATCTCTTCCATTGGCAATCTGTGCAATCGGCTCACCAGTATTGCCAGTTCGATAATTGCGGACTGTGCGCGATTAAAGCCTTGGAAAGCACGGTGAACTTTTTCGTAAATCGGTTGGCAAACGAACGTAGGCCTTGTTTCATTTTCCAAAATTTTCTCTACCTGAATTTCGGTGTGAGCAAGCGCGCAATCCAGACGTTTTACCGGCAACACATCGGCGGCGACCAATGGCCAGTCCAAGTGTCCCGTGATGCACCCGGAAAAAACTCTGACATCGTCGGTGCGGTTAATGACGGCGTATTTTTCCCGCCTGAGGTTTTCATGTGTTTGTGATGGCAGGAACGGTGACAGAAGCCATCCCTGCGGAGCCAGCCGTACCCCAAGCGGGGTGATATGAGTGCTACTGTCAATATTCGTGGTGGTGACAATCGTTTCCAGGATTTTCATTTTTTTTTGTTCCTGGTTACTCCCGCTTTCTTGAAACGCGACAGGTCTTCGCTTTGTTGCGTCACTGCACATCCCCACTGCAATTCTTCATCCTGCGTGTAGCGCTTGCCAAGCTGCCAGGCAATTTGCGCACGCGCCAGTTCTACACCCAGGTAAAAAACGTGACCGACATCATGGCTCGAGTCCAGGTGCGGAAAAAATTCAAAGGGATCAGTGGCCACTTTGTAAATGTCGCGATTAAAAAAGTGCACTCCTTCAGACGATACCTGGATACGAAAATTCCGGTCCCTGATTTTACTGCCAAGCGCCGCTACTTCCTGTGCAGACATGGGGAAAGGTTTTCTTTCATGAAGCATCATGAGGTCATTGTGAATACCCGCCGGTGGTGTTTTTTGCTGGTGCGCGACATACAAAATCCGGCGTGCGAGGTCTGCTTCCCGGATCACTTTTTTACAGTGTTCACTGACCTGGGTTGTCAGGATGTTTCCTATCCGCAATTCTGAAGCGATCCCCAGCAGTAAGGTGTTCACTCCCGCCGTATCCACATGAGTCAGTTCAGTGAGATTTCCGGTGCCCATCATCATGGAGATTTCTGGATAGAGGTCGCGGATTTTCGCGTAACGCACGAGAGAAGTCATGAATCCACAATGGATGGGGTCCAGAACAGGGTCAACAATGAAATTTCGTCCTGTCTCGTTCAAGTGGTCAATTGCTTTCGTAAATGCAGTGAGATTTGTTGTGTCGGCAGGAACAAGTACGGGGGTTGCTGCCACCTCGTCTGCCACCCACAAGGTGTTTTCGGTGATGCTGAGCAAGTAGTCGGCACCATAATCCGCGGCGCTCAACAGGGATTTTGCTTCATGCGTATCGACGCTGGTTTTTAGGCCGTGTTCCTTGAGGAGCTTGATGGTGTCGCCTAAATGCGCGAAAGAGGTGTCGGGGAGAAATCCGAGATCGATGACATCCGCGCCCTCGTTATGCAGTTGCCAGGCCTTGGCCAGAATGATGTCAGGCGTTAGCAAAGGTGCGTCGCAGATTTCCGCGAAAATTTTTATTTCATGTTTGTTGAAGTCTTCTGCTTTTCTTGTTTTTCCGGAAAAGTAGTCGGGCAAGTCACGGAGTTCTTCCGGGCCACGTTTGAAAGGAATGCCGAAATGTTCGGAAAGCCGGTTCAGATCTCCACGAAATCTCCCAGGGAGCACCACCAGATCAATATTTTCGGGAGGGGTGAAACGCCGCATAATGATTTTTTCAGTCAACAGTGCGGCGACTTGCACGCCCAGTTGCACGACGTGGTACCTGCAGTCCTCAGGCTCTATTTCAGCCAGAATTTTTTCAAGGCTTGGTTGTGCTAGTTTCCCGGTCAGAAAAAGCAATTGTTTTTTGTGCATAAAATGAATCGACAGGTCTGGTTGACGCAGAAGCGTTCCTCGGCATCCTGAATTTGAAGACGCCAGCTGACTGTGACGCTAAAAACTCCGGCACCCATGGCGACTGCCGCCACGATGTTTGAACTTAAATTGGTTGACGGCACGCAAAACGCCGACACCAGACTAAAGCCACATACCAACGCCTGCCTGCCTTCGTTTGCGGCAACTGCTTTTCCGCCACGCTCAACATCCACCATTATGAGCTCAGTTTTTACTATTGCAAATGCAAGGTAACTCCTATTATTATGCACGGGCAACGCGTGGGGCCATAGCTCATTCGGGAGAGCGCCTGCTTTGCAAGCAGGAGGTAGGGAGTTCGATTCTCCTTGGCTCCAGACTTTGTGAAGCGGGAGCGTTATTTTCCTGTTGAGGATGGTGCACGCCTGCTCCCTGCACGATTTGTTGCAGGTGTTTTTATACAATCTGAACACTGTAAAAATAACGAAAGCGTTTTAAGTATCGTTGTAAGTTGTTTGCGGCGCGTAACCTCTGTAACCTCAACAGGTTGTTTGAGGCTGCACGGCCAAGCAAATAAGTGTGTGTGGTGGATGCCTTGGCGATAGGAGGCGATGAAGGACGTAGTAGCTTGCGATAAGCTTCGGGGAGTCGGCAAACAGACTTTGATCCGGAGATTTCCGAATGGGGAAACCTGCCCTTAGGGGCACCCGCATCTGAATACATAGGATGCGGGAGTGGACTCGGGGAACTGAAACATCTAAGTACCCGAAGGAAAAGAAATCAAATGAGATTTCCTGAGTAGCGGTGAGCGAAAGGGAAGCAGCCCATTAAGCTTGGCATTTTGTAGCAGAAGTATTTTGGAAAAGTACGCCATAGTGGGTGATAGCCCCGTATGCGAAACGAAGTGCCAAGTGAATTGAGTAGGACGGGACACGTGTAATCCTGTTTGAATATGGGGGGACCATCCTCCAAGGCTAAATACAGCCTGTCGACCGATAGTGGACCAGTACCGTGAGGGAAAGGTGAAAAGTACCCCGGGAGGGGAGTGAAATAGACCTGAAACCACATACATACAAGCAGTGGGAGCCCGGACTTTGGCTTTTGGCCAGGGAAGGGGTGACTGCGTACCTTTTGTATAATGGGTCAGCGAGTTGCTTTCAGTGGCAAGCCTAACCGTTTAGGGAAAGCGTAGGGAAACCGAGTCTTAACAGGGCGTCAAGTCGCTGGGAGCAGACCCGAAGCCGGGCGATCTAGCCATGAGCAGGGTGAAGGTGAGGTAACACTCACTGGAGGCCCGAACCCACCTATGTTGAAAAATGGGGGGATGACTTGTGGCTAGGAGTGAAAGGCTAATCAAGCTCGGAGATAGCTGGTTCTCCTCGAAATCTATTTAGGTAGAGCCTCGTGTATCACTCTGGGGGGTAGAGCACTGTTATGGCTATGGGGTCGTCAAGGCTTACTGAACCATTGCAAACTCCAAATACCTGGAAGTGTTAGCACGGGAGACACAAGGTGGGTGTAAGGTCCATCTTGGAAAGGGAAAGAGCCCAGACCGACAGCTAAGGTCCCCAAATTATGACTCAGTGGGAAACGATGTGGGAAGGCACAGACAGCTAGGAAGTTGGCTTAGAAGCAGCCATCTTTTAAAGAAAGCGTAATAGCTCACTAGTCAAGTCGGCCCGCGCGGAAAATGTAACGGGGCTAAGTCATATACCGAAGCTACGGGATCGGAGACATTTGTTTTCGATCGGTAGAGGAGCGTTCTGTAAGCTGGAAGGTGTACCGTAAGGTATGCTGGAGGTATCAGAAGTGAGAATGCTGACATGAGTAACGATAATGCGGGTAAGAATCCCGCACGCCGTAAACCCAAGGTTTCCTGCGCAATGTAAATCAGCGCAGGGTTAGTCGGCACCTAAGGCGAGGCCGAAAGGCGTAGTCGATGGACAACAGGTTAATATTCCTGTACTCGGTGCAATTGCGATGGGGGGACGGAGAAGGCTGGATCATCCAAGCGTTTGGTCGTCTTGGTACAAGCAGGTAGGAAGTGTCGCCAGGAAAATCCGGTGATGCAATTCCGAGATGTGATGTGTAGCTCCTTAACAGGAGTGAAGTGATTGATGCCATGCTTCCTGGAAAAGCCTCTAAGCTTCAGATTGCACTGAGCCGTACCCTAAACCGACACAGGTGGGTGGGGAGAGAATCCCAAGGCGCTTGAGAGAACTCGGGTGAAGGAACTAGGCAAAATGGCACCGTAACTTCGGGAGAAGGTGTGCCGGACGTGGTGACGAGACTGAGCGTAAGTTCTGCTCTTTGAGCTGTGGCCGGCCGCAGTGACCAGGTGGCTGCGACTGTTTACTAAAAACACAGCACTCTGCAAACTCGTAAGAGGAAGTATAGGGTGTGACGCCTGCCCGGTGCCGGAAGGTTAAGTGAGGAGGTTAGCTCTAGGGCGAAGCTTTTGATCGAAGCCCCGGTGAACGGCGGCCGTAACTATAACGGTCCTAAGGTAGCGAAATTCCTTGTCGGGTAAGTTCCGACCTGCACGAATGGCGTAACGATGGCCACGCTGTCTCCATCCGAGACTCAGTGAAATTGAAATTGCTGTCAAGATGCAGTGTACCCGCGGCAAGACGGAAAGACCCCGTGAACCTTTACTGCAACTTTGCATTGGTCTTTGAGTGTTCTTATGCAGGATAGGTGGGAGACTGTGAAGCGCAGACGTCAGTTTGCGTGGAGTCAACCTTGAGATACCACCTTGGAATACTTGGAGTTCTAACCCAGGCCCGTTATCCGGGTCGGGGACAATGCATGGTGGGTAGTTTGACTGGGGCGGTCTCCTCCCAAAGAGTAACGGAGGAGTGCGAAGGTACCCTAAGCACGGTCGGAAATCGTGCAGTTAGTACAAAGGCAAAAGGGTGCTTGACTGCGAGACTGACAAGTCAAGCAGGTGCGAAAGCAGGTCTTAGTGATCCGGTGGTTCTGAATGGAAGGGCCATCGCTCAACGGATAAAAGGTACTCCGGGGATAACAGGCTAATACTGCCCAAGAGTTCATATCGACGGCAGTGTTTGGCACCTCGATGTCGGCTCATCACATCCTGGGGCTGAAGCAGGTCCCAAGGGTATGGCTGTTCGCCATTTAAAGTGGTACGCGAGCTGGGTTTAGAACGTCGTGAGACAGTTCGGTCCCTATCTGCCGTGGGCGTTTGAGACTTGAGGGAAGCTACTTCTAGTACGAGAGGACCGAAGTGGACACACCTCTGGTGTTCCGGTTGTCACGCCAGTGGCATTGCCGGGTAGCTAAGTGTGGCAGGGATAACCGCTGAAAGCATATAAGCGGGAAGCCCCTCCCAAGACCAGGTCTCACTGGACCATTAAGGTCCCTGAAGGGCCCTTGGAGACTACAAGGTTGATAGGCTGGGTGTGAAAGCGTGGTAACATGTGAAGCTAACCAGTACTAATTGCCCGTGAGGCTTGGCCGTGCAGCACTCAAGCAACTTAGAGAGGATGCTTGAAACGAACATTTTTTACAGGACTGAAGTCAGTTTATATTTTTTGCCCGGTGGCAATGGAGAGCTGGAACCACCCGATCTCGTTCCGAACTCGGAAGTGACACGACTCATCGCCGATGGTAGTGCGGGGTTTCCCCGTGCGAGAGTAGGACACCGCCGGGCTTTTTTTAAGGCGTTGGTGATGCGTCTGTTTTTTCTTGATCATGAGGGAAGTAGAGCAGTTGATTTGACATCAATAGCGTGTGGCCGCCTTTCTTTTGGGTGGTGGGGTGCCTTGGCTTTTTCCAGTGATGGGGGGCGTTTCATGTTGACAAAACACTACAAATTGGTTCTTTTAGTCGTTGCGTCTTTCTTATATGGCGGGATGCCTACCGAAAAATTTGGATACTGAACTTGGAACTGGAGGTTCTAGAGTTTCTGGCGCTGGCGGGAGCAGTGGGTAAAGTTCTGCTCTGCTAAACAGACAAAGGAGTCAACCCGTTGTGCACGACCTATTGGAACTGTGTTCCTGGTTGAGGCTGAAAAACCACAAGTGACTGTACCGGCACTCGAGAAACCTGACTCGCGTCCCATTTTAGACCTTATTTATGGCTCAAAGTGGTTGTTTCCAGGTCTTGAATAGAGGAAGGGCACTTGCATCCTTACAGAAAGAAAGGAGCCTTGCGGCAAGTTGAGAGTTAAAGGAGGACATAAGAAAAGGACAGTGAGTCGGGGCGGATTATTTGTTGATAGCCGATTTGGTTTTTTCTGAAGCTAACGCTGGCGGAACTGCATTAGGTCTTGGAGCCCTTGTTCCTGGACCGTTAGGCTTGGTTTTGGGTGGGGATAAATACTAAAGATCTTGAGGCTCAGACCGTCCTGACATTAACAAGTGTTAAAACAGGCATACAAGAGGCAGTAGCAGAAGGAAGTGCATCCAAGTCAGACTTGGGTTTTGCCTTGGATGGTGCCTTTGCTGCCGGCTTCGATTGGCCTTGCTGGTGGTGGCGGAGTCAGTAAAGATACTGATTTGAACAAAATTATCATTGCAGCCTTCCTTGATGCCCATAACAACCTTGTCAGCCAGTTGCGTGTTTCCCCAATCAATAATGTTGCGTGTTTCCCCAATCAATAATGTCGCCCCGGAAGGAACTACTGAACAAATTGGGTATTAAACAGTGTGCCGCCAGCCCGGCCTAGTGGTAATAAAGAGTTGGAACCACCTGATCTCGTTCCGAACTCGGAAGTGACACGACTCATCGCCGATGGTAGCGCAGAGTTTCTTCGTGCGAGAGTGGGACAGGACACCGTAACCGGGCTTTTTGTGTTGTGGTGTGGCATGCTCGCTATCAGCTTTCTACCATAAAATTCCAGTGTTTTCATACCTGAGCGCTGCATGCTGGTCCCGGTAGTGGGCTTGACAGTAGTTGACGCATTGAATATCGTGGTGGCCAGGCTAGATGCCACCCCAAAGATAGAGCAAATGTTTCAAGAAAAGTTCAGTTTTCTGGCTAATGGCCGGCGGCTTATGCTGGTTACCGGGCACAGGCGGGAGAGTTTTGGTGGGGGCTTTGAGCGCATCTGTCAGGCTTTGGTGATGATAGCCGAGACTTTTCCAGATTTAGATCTCAATCCCAATCGTTTATCCCGTGCATCTCAATCCCAAGGTCAACGAACCGGTGAACAGGTTACTGTCGGGGGTTCAAAACATCCATCTCCTGGAGCCTCTTGGTTATTTGCCATTTGTATACTTCATGAAGCGGGCTTATATCATCCTCACTGATTCCGGAGGCGTTCAGGAAGAAGCGCCATCGCTTGGCAAGCCTGTGCTGGTCATGCGTGACACTACCGAAAGGCCGGAAGCTGTGGTGGCGGGTACGGTGAAACTGGTTGGCACCGAAGTGCATAACATATTCACGAACACCAGCAGGCTTTTGCGGGATCCGGAATGTTATCAAAGCATGAGTTTTTCTCATAATCCTTATGGAGATGGCAAAGCCAGTATCCGCATAGCCAGAACGCTACTGGACTTTCAGGAAGATCAAGCATCGTGAATTTTTCTGTTGTCTCTGTGATAGGGCTTGGTCATATCGGGTTACCCACGGTTGCTCTGCTGGCATCGCACAAGAAAAAGGTAATTGGGGTCGATGTTAATCCCGAAGTTGTTGATGCAATCAATCTTGGCAAAGCTCCTGTAGTTGAACCTGGCTTGGATATTTTGCTGCGAACCGCTGTGACAGATGGTTATTTACGCGCCACCACTCAAGTGGAGCCTGCAGATGCTTTTCTTATTGCCGTACCCACGCCCTTGGCCGCGGGTCGTACGGCGGACACCAGCCATATTCAGCAAGTGAGTCGCTCAATTGCACCGGTATTGAAAAAAGGTGATTTAGTGATTCTTGAATCGACTTCTCCAGTAGGCACAACCAAAAAAATGGTCAATTGGCTGGCCAATTTTCGGCCTGATCTTAGTTTTCCGCAAAGCTGCGGTGCGGAGTCGGATATTCGGGTCGCATACTGCCCGGAAAGGGTTCTTCCAGGACACATTATTCAGGAATTGGTCACGAATGAGCGGGTCATTGGAGGCATGACCTCAAAGTGCTCAGAGATTGCCGTGGATTTTTATCAGATGTATGTGGAAGGAAAGTGTGTTGTTACTACAGTGCACACCGCGGAAATGGTCAAACTGGTAGAAAATAGTTTTCGTGATTTAAATATCGCCTTTGCCAACGAGCTTTCAATGATCTCCGATAAACTGGATATCAATGTCTGGGAGTTGATCCGCCTTGCCAATCGGCATCCCAGGGTCAATATACTTCGGCCTGGACCAGGAGTGGGGGGTCACTGCATAGCGGTTGACCCTTGGTTTATTGTGAGCCACTTTCCTGATGAAGCCCCCCTGATCAGAACCGCGCGAGAGGTAAATGAATCCAAGACTGCATGGGTTCTGAGCAAAGTTGAATTGGCGGTGGCAGACTTTCTGAAACAACATCCCTCAAGAAAAGCGAAAGAGCTGACAATTGCCTTTTTCGGTTTGACCTACAAACCAGATATTGATGACTTAAGAGAAAGTCCAGCGCTACGAATAGCTACCGAGCTAAGAGCCAGGCACAGTGGCAAAGTCCTCATTGTGGAACCTAATATTTCCACCTTGGCGGGCGGCAAACTGCGCGGTTGTGAATTGGTTGACCTGAACACAGCAATCGCCGAAGCGGATATTCAGGTGCTGTTGGTTGCTCACCGGGAATTTAAAGCTCAGTGGCGAACCTCTAAGGGCAAAAGTTTTGTGATTGATGCTGTAGGAATATCTGAGAATGAAGACCGGCACTCATGAGGCTATCACTCAACTTTCATGTAGGGGGGATATTTGAAAACTTGCGGAAACGACAGACCCGCTGATCCGTGCGACTGCCGATGAATAGTGCAGGACCGCTGTTTTGAAGATTTTATTCCTCAGCTTCTACTACTGTCCCGATCTTGGCGTGGGGTCATTTCGTTCCGCTCAGTTGATACGTGCGTTGCAACAACAATTGCCTGAAGGCGCACACATAGAGGTCATCACGACACAGCCTAATCGCTACAGTAGCTATCACATCAGCGAGGTTCCCGAACTTGAAGAATTTCCTGGGTTGACCATCCGCCGGATAAAAATACCCGCACATAAAAGTGGACTGATCGATCAGACATGGAGTTTTGTTGCCTACGCTCGTCAGGTATTGAGACTGGTGTGGAACTCTGACTATCAATTGGTTTACGGTACTTCATCCCGCCTGATGACAGCAGCCCTTGCTTCTTGTATAGCCCGGAAAAAAAAGGCAGTGCTTTATCTGGATATTCGCGATATTTTCGTTGATGGAATCACAAGTGTATTACCGAAGAGAATTGTGCCTTTGGCGGCATATTTTTTTTCACTGGTGGAAAGGTGGACCATCAGGAAGGCGACCAAGGTCAATCTGGTTTCTGAAGGTTTCAGGGAGTATTTTCTGAGCCGCTACCCTTTTCAGAATTACTCGTACTACACGAATTGCATTGATCCTGTATTCATAAATGAACATAGCGCTGAAAGCAGCTGCAAGGCAGACAAACCAACGACCATTTTAACAGTTCTTTATGCGGGTAATATAGGCGAGGGTCAAGGGTTGCACAACATCGTTCCAGCGTTGGCAAAACGTCTTGAAAAACGTATTCAGTTTCGTTTGTTCGGTGATGGCGGGCGTAAAAGCCAGCTTGAGGAGAAATTAGCCGAGCTGAATTGTAGTAATGTGGAACTTCTACCGCCGGTCAGTCGCAATCATCTGTTGGCTGAATACCAGAAAGCTGATGTTTTGTTTATTCACTCGAATGCTTTCGACGCATTCAAGAAAATTATTCCCTCAAAAATCTTTGAATATGCAGCGACTGACAAGCCGATTTGGGCTGGGGTGCATGGTTACGCGGAAACCTTCATTAAAAAGGAAATCAGTAATGTTGTAGTTTTCAAACCCTGCAATGTAAAAGATGCAGTAGTTGTGTTCGATCAGCTGAATCACTCGTTGCGTTCCCGGCGTCGGGAATTTATAGAAAAGTTTTCCTGTAAATCTGTCCTGAAGGCTTTGGCCGGAGACATCATTGCCTGCCTGCCGAAAAGTTGCTGACGGATTCACTGGGGTGAGAATGAGGGGGTCCGAAAAATTTGGACAATGAACTGGTCAAGGTGTACTTTCACCCTTTTGACAAAGGAGAAACAGACCATGGAAAAACGAAGCAGTTCCTCCTGGTTTTTCAAGTTTTAGGTAGCACTGGAAGCATTGCGCAGAGTAGATCAATCAAGATGTCGTTGCCAGCTGTCAGGTAATTCCACATCTAACCCGATGTTTTCTTCGCCGGGTATCCCGAAGATGTACTCAACGCTTTCGTTGTCCAAACATTTGATGAAAAGTTCTGCTTCCATTCATAGGTTTTCTCCTGTGTGCAATCCAGTGGCAAGCAAGCAACACTCCAGTTGCAAAAAAATGACTCCTTTGCTGGGTGGGGCGGGGTTATAGCGTGTTCCTCCCTGCATTGGGGGCAATAACCTGGTTCCCCCTGTAAAAAAGTTTTGTCAGCGTCCCTGTCCGGTTTCGCGTGAACAATCCTGCCGCCCCCGAAGCATCAAAACATTTCCGTGCTGGAAATCGGGTCGGCAGCCTGCACTTGGAAACGTCAGACAGTTGATGGCGTGCGTGCAGGGTTTGCTGGCAGCAAGGAAACCGTTGCACTCTTCACGAGAGTGTATATTCATAAAAGCTGCCGACGCCGAGGTCGGTCGGTGAGGTAACCCCACGATTTTTATCTCACAGGCTCAAGCCAGGAGCCGGGCGGGGGCGACAGGCGCAGGTCCAGCACCATCACCCACAAAGCAGGACTTGAGCCGTCGATAGGTGGTTGTTGCCGTTCGTCGCTTTACGACACGGCGAAAGGGGTGGCGAGCAGAATCCTGAGGTGATACAACGCCTGGACAAGCTACATTTCCAGTTCTCCTACCAGTAGCCGTCAAATGCTTTGGTATCGGCAACGCCAGGAGATTCCCATGGGCTGTCATCTGGTGCGGCGTTCGATACACCGAACGGGCATGACAGTGCCTACCGCAGCTCCCCAGCCAGTAAGCTACGTCCCGAGCACCGAACCTGCTGCGGGACATGGTAGTCAAACAGTTCAGCCGGATCTTGGACAACGACATCAGGTACATCCAGATGCGATGGGGATTCTTGTTTTTGATCGCCATCCCGGACTGGGCGAGCCGCAAGATTTTGGCATGGGGCAAGCTGTTGCATACCCTGGACAATGGCTGTTGGGGCGTTGGATGATGCACTCAGGTACAAAGAAGTCAGCCTGTAGACGAACTGGATGACGGGAACCGAGGAGGAAGTGACCAAGCAGCTGAATTACAGATCGGAGAAGTCGCTGAACGGTGCGAAAACTGTGACCATCACAGAAACAGTCCGCCTGCATTGCCGGGCTGGTATGATTACCTGGGTTTCCGGCATTGCAGGCGGACCCGACTCAGAGGGAAGGTCAATTTGAAAACTGTCATCAGCACCTGGCTTTCTCACTTTGAAGGTGTGACGGTTCAGCGAGAGGTAACTTCAGTCATTATGCAGTGCACGGGCTGTTGAAATACCGGACTTGAGATGTCGATGATTCCGACGCACCTTTTAGTTGACGTTTCCGCAGTGTTTTCGTTGGAGAAAGAAGGGATAGTCTGTGATTGAAAGAAGAAACGACGTAGAGCGCGACGCGTCTGAATTGCGCAAATTTGAAAGTCTCGCCAATGAATGGTGGGACCCTTCCGGTCCTTTTCGTTCCCTGCACGCGATCAATCCTTTGCGTGTGCGCTACATCACGGAGGGTGCCGGTGCACTGCTTGATTGTCAGGTGGTTGATGTTGGCTGTGGTGGTGGGCTGTTAAGTGAATCACTGGCCGTGAAAGGTTGCCGGGTGAGTGGCATCGATGCCGGGCAACAGGCCATTGATATTGCCAAGAGGCATGCGCAGGAATCCGGGTTGGAGATACGCTACATACAGACTTCAGTGGCAGATTTTTCGGAACGGGAAAAAAGTCGTTTCAGCCTGGTGTGTTGCCTGGAGCTTTTGGAACATGTGTCAGATCCAAAGTCTTTGATTGTCAATCTGGCAACCCTTTGCAAGCCGGGTGGTCATGTCTTCGTTTCTACCATAAACCGGAATTTTTTTGCTTTTTGTGGGGCGATAGTGGTGGCCGAACATTTGTTGCATTTGCTGCCCGTTGGCACCCACAGCTATCATAAATTTATCAAACCTTCGGAATTACGCAATGCGGCAAGCGACGCTGGTTTGGTTCTCAAAGACCTGCGCGGTATTTTTTTTAATCCCCTGGCGCAAAAGACCCGTTTGACAAACAACCCGAAAGTGAATTACATCGCACATTTAATGAAGTTGGCGGAAGCTGGTGCCTGAGACGTTGCCAACTTCCAGGTTGGTGCCACGTCCTCTTCAAGCAGTTTTTTTTGACCTCGACGGCACTTTGCTTGATACCGCACCGGACATTGGCAGTGCTCTCAACCAGTTGCGTCGGGAAGAAAAACTCGAAGCCATACCATTGGAGAAAATACGGCCACATGTCTCGCTCGGGGCAAGGGGCATTATCCGCTATAGTTTTGGTGAATTTCTCGAGGAAAAGGAACAACAGCGGCTTTGTGAGCGGCTCGTATCGCTTTACGCTGAAAAGTTGTGCTTTGAAACGCATCTTTTCCCCCATGTTCCTGATGTGCTCGGAGAAATTCGTGCGACTGGACTTCGTTGGGGAATCGTGACCAACAAGGTTGCGGCACTGGCTATGCCACTTTTGGACTATTTTCCTTGTCTCAAGTCGGCAGATTGCTTGGTGTTCGGGGACACCGTGAAGCAAAAAAAGCCGCACCCTGAATCTTTGTTTTGTGCAGCGAAAGAAGTCGGCGCGGATATTTTACGCAGTGTTTATGTTGGTGATGGTAAACGAGATGTGGAAGCCGCCAAATCTTCTGGTTGTTTTTCCGTAGCAGTGGCATACGGTTATGAGGCAGAGTTGTCGCCGCCCGAGAAATGGGGTGCAGATCTGGTGTTGCCGTGCCTGTCGGAATTAAGTGAGGCTTTGTCGAAGTTTGGTGAACTGCCTGAAAACTGAAGTTTCAATCTGTTTTTTGCGCACCCATCGTCACGGTTCCTGCAGGGAGTAACCGCAACTGCACGATTGGAGGGGGATGTTTTTTGGTCTCTTTTCCGCGCTTCAGGTCGGAGATGCAGGTTCGTCCGATATCATCTGTGTGTCTTTCTGGGAACCTGGTTGCGCCCGATTCAGGCATGGGGGTGATTTCCGCCCTTGCCTGCCGCGTTTTTCCCATTCCTCGGGGGTCAAGGTTTGCATGCTAAGCGCATGTACTCCGGAGTTCAGTTCCTCGTGAAGCAGTTTGTTGACCAGACGCTGGCGGTCGAGTAATGGCCGATTGACAAAATCCTGTGCGACTATCACGACTTTGAAATGCGTTTCAGAATTTTCCGGCACCTTGTGCAGGTGGCTTTCGTTTGACACCTCAAGATGCAATGGCTTGAAGTGCATTTGCACTTTTCTGGTAATTTGTTCTTGTATTCTTGCCACGCTGAAATACCTGTTTATCAATGGTTTCTGGTACAAACAAAAACCGGCAGTTTTTCGAGTGATTCGCGGTATGCCGAAGCAGTGACGTTTTGCAGTCTGGACAGGGCATGCTTGGCAATTTCTTCAGCTTTGTTTTGCGCGAAAACGAGAGAGCCGTGTGTATGAAAAAGATCCAGTATTTCCTGGAGCCTGTTTCTATCTCCGGCCCGTACAATTTTTTCAATTTCGGTTCTTTTTGCTTTCGTACAATGCTTCAGCGCATGAATGAGCGGTAAAGTCACTTTGCTTTCGGCCAAGTCATCCCCGGGTTCTTTCCCCATTCGCTGATTGCCCTGGTAGTCAAGAACATCATCAATTATCTGGAAAGAAAGGCCGAGCTCAAAACCGTATGTGGCCAGGCTTTCCTGCATGGCCTTGGGCACCCCGCTGATGACGGCGCCAATCCGTGCTGCCGCGGCAAACAATTCCGCCGCTTTTCGGGAGATGATATGCATATAAACCTCTTCACTGACGTCAGCACGGCCCACATACATGAGCTGGTGTACCTCCCCTTCAGCGATCGTGTTCGTGGTTTTTGCCAGGATGCGGGTAATTTCGGGGTGATCGAGATCGGCAATCATTTCAAAAGCGCGAGAGTAGAGAAAATCTCCCACCAGCACGCTGGCACTGCTCCCCCAAAGTCGCAACGCGGTCGGCTTGCCGCGGCGCGTGTCGGAATTGTCAACCACGTCATCGTGAAGCAGTGTGGCGGTGTGGATGAACTCCACAATTGCGCCCAGTTTTACGTGGGATGTGCTGTTGTATCCGCATGCTTTCGCGACCAGAACGGCAACAAGCGGGCGGATTTTTTTGCCGCCGCTGTCAATAATATGCCTGCTGATTTGGTTGATGAAAGGAAGCCTGGAACTTAGTTTTTTCCGGATCAACGTATTGACTTGTTCAAGGTCGTGAGAAGCGGGCGCCGAAATTTGATTGATGTCCAGCTTTTTCGAATCACTTTCGTCCGGCACACCGCAATAAAGGTCTCTTTTCATTGAGGAGTCCTCCTCCTCAGGCACTCGTGCACGGTTCAGCGCCACAAAAGAAAATGATTTGTCCATGCTTTCTGTCACTTGTTTCATCTCACAATCGTGCCGATTATATGAGAAGGCTGAAGTGTACCCTGTTTCGTGTTTCTGCTTTTTCGAGGCCATGAGAGGGTAGTCGCGATAATTCCTGCGCCCATCAGAGGGAAGCGAAGAATCCACGGTCCTTCAGCGAAGCGAATCAAAATTGTTTTGTGTGTTCATGCCTGAGCGGTCGCCCACATCTGCCCATCCTGCCAGAGCCCAAATGTTGGAAAAGACGCAACAAGGTTTTGCGCCGGGTTTTTGTCAGCCAGAAGGATTGTGAAAGGAATCAGAAAATTGGTTTACAGGTGCCGCCTTGAATGAACGGTCTGCTTCCCTCGCTGCTTTTCCGATCCAGTCTCCCATATTCACGTAACCGTCGTCACGGGTCCATGAGTAAAACGAATATCCTTCTGGAATTTTGCCGCACCGCGAACTGGTTTCTCCATTAGGGTCTCTCATTTCGCTGATGTCAATTCCCAGAAGTCCATTGTCTTTTTCCTTGCTCTTTTCGATTTCATGCTCGACCCACTCGCTTGTACAAGTGTGTTCACCCACGAGCACCACCGTCACGGAAGTGCCTTGAAGCTGCGTATCAATCCACTTCCTGATGCCCCTCTTTCCTTTTTTCTTGATGGTCTCGAATTCGGCGGCATCCACGAAACCCGCAGCTTTTTTCCTTCGTTACCCAACTATTGCGAACGACGTTTGCGCGTCAAACGTCGTGCTCGTGCCCAAAACTGAAAAACACTCTACGTGCACGCGCCATTTCTCTCTACCTCCATCGTCGTTATATAAAAAACCCCAAAATGCAGAGCAAAACAACCAACGCACCATAAAACATCAAAAGTGTTTTCAATGGAGTGGCTTTCATCCATGTTGGGCTGTTTGTGGTTTTGCAGGAAGTCGTGGTCATTGAGAAATCAATGTCTTCATCGTCCATTTTGCGCACGCGGTCATAAGAGGCAACGAAACAATCGTTCCTGTCAGAGATAAAAGCCGTCCAGACACTAGAAAATCAATGTCGGGATTAAAGCGAAGTAAAGTGCAGCAGAATTGCTCTCTGCCAAGAACGCAAGCATGCCGGAAACCAGAACCACTGTCCATCCTTTCTATAAGGAAGGAATTCGTTGAAAGACGGTTGACCACGTCTTGAATCATTTCCAGGTGCTTATGTTTTTCTTCATCTGCCATAGTTCTGTCCTGTTCTACGACTCTGCCAGGCTGTCGGCAACAGACTGCTCCCGCCGCCTGGGACACGTGCACCATTTTAGCCGGACTTCAGCAACAGGATGGTGCATGAACCGGCATGTTGCCATGCCTGACGGCACTTTCTGTTTTCCCGGAAGTTTGTGAGTGCCTTTCACTCCCATCTTCCTCCTCTTTTGTCATGTCCACAAAGCAGCTTGACGGTCGGATGTTTTGCGGTTTGTGGTAGCATGGAGAACTGTGTCTGAGAAGGTTCAGATTGCATGGTACAGTGGCGCCCGGACACCGTGGGGGTTGCTGATTCCATTGTTGAGGAGAAGATGAAGGACGCCAGTCAGGGCATAGCGCGGTTCGCAGTTGGCCAAGTAATACGGCACTGCCTGTTCGATTACTACGGAGTGATTTGTGATGTTGACCCCTGTTTCATGGGAACGGAGGAGTGGTATCGGGAAGTGGCCCGTTCATGCCCTCCAAAAGACAGCCCTTGGTACCATGTGCTGGTGGATGGCAATGAATTGGAAACCTATGTTGCGGAAAGAAATATGGAGGGTACGGACAAGTTTCGGGAAATCCATCACCCCTTCGTGGCGCACTATTTTCTGGGTCACGACAACCGGCAATACCTCACAAGACGGGTGATGTCTTGATCTGATTTTTCCGTGATTCTCGACAAAATCCGGAATTTATTGCGCCGCGAAGAAATTGAAACAGATAGTCGCAGGCATGCTTTTGATCTTGCTGGCGTAGTTTTGCTGGTAGAAATTGCCTCTGCCGATTTTTCAGCGGATGCGGTTGAACTCGACACCATCAGCAAAAAGATTTCCGCAAGACAGGGTCTCTCGTACAGTGAAGCCCGTGCCTTGCTGGAAGATGCCGTGGCGGAACATGAGCAAAGCGTTTCCCTGCACGACTACGTGAAATGCATCAACAAGGGTGCTTCGCGTGCGGAGAAAGAACAACTGGTTGGGGATCTTTGGGAAGTGGCGTATGCAGATGGGGTGCTTGATGAATACGAGGAGTCGCAACTCAGGAAAATTTCCGAATTGTTGCACGTGTCCCACACACGGTTTATTCAGTCAAAGTGGGTGGCCAGGAAGCGCCTGCCGGGTTCCGCCGGCTAGCCTTGGTGCTTCAGGGGTTGGGCTTCCTCTTGAGGCCGCAAGGCCCGCTTCAGGAAGCTTGAGTATCCAGGCGCAGGTGGTAAATGGCGATCTCGCCGCCGGGGTTGGGAGCCAGGCGAGACAAGAGACTGTTGTGGTGAGCGTGGTCCCTGGTGGTTCTGGCCAGGATGCGAATGTTGCGTTCCTTACAAAGTGATTCAAAGTCGCGGATTGTGCAAAGGTGCGTGTTCTGCGTTTCGTACCACTGCACCGGCAATGCACGTGTCACTGGCATTTTCCCAGCCAGGAACTGCAGTCGATTTTTCCAGTAGCCCATGTTGGGAAAAATCACGACCCCATCGCTTGCCACGTGCAGCATTTCTGCGAGCAGGCGATCCGGTCGTTTGACGGCCTGCAGGGTCTGGGTCATGACCACATAGTCAAAAGCATGGTGCCCGAAGTACGAGGACAGTCCGTCATTCAGATCGCCCTGGATGACGTTCAACAGGCCGCAAGGCCCGCTTCAGGAAGCTTGAGTATCCAGACGCAGGTGGTAAATGGCGATCTCGCCGCCGGGGTTGGGAGCCAGGCGAGACAAGAGACTGTTGTGGTGAGCGTGGTCCCTGGTGGTTCTGGCCAGGATGCGAATGTTGCGTTCCTTACAAAGTGATTCAAAGTCGCGGATTGTGCAAAGGTGCGTGTTCTGCGTTTCGTACCACTGCGCCGGCAATGCACGTGTCACTGGCATTTTCCCAGCCAGGAACTGCAGTCGATTTTTCCAGTAGCCCATGTTGGGAAAAGTCACGACCCCATCGCTTGCCACGTGCAGCATTTCTGCGAGCATGCGATCCGGTCGTTTGACGGCCTGTAGGGTCTGGGTCATGACCACATAGTCAAAAGCATGGTGCCCGAAGTATGAGGACAGTCCGTCATTCAGATCGCCCTGGATGACGTTCAACAGGCCGCAAGGCCCGCTTCAGGAAGCTTGAGTATCCAGACGCAGGTGGTAAATGGCGATCTCGCCGCCGGGGTTGGGTGCCAGGCGAGACAAGAGACTGTTGTGGTGAGCGTGGTCCCTGGTGGTTCTGGCCAGGATGCGAATGTTGCGTTCCTTACAAAGTGATTCAAAGTCGCGGATTGTGCAAAGGTGCGTGTTCCGCGTTTCGTACCACTGCGCCGGCAATGCGCGTGTCACTGGCATTTTCCCAGCCAGGAACTGCAGTCAATTTTTCCAGTAGCCCATGTTGGGAGAAGTCACGACCCCATCGCTTGCCACGTGCAGCATTTCTGCGAGCATGCGATCCGGTCGTTTGACGGCCTGCGGGGTCTGGGTCATGACCACATAGTCAAAAGCATGGTGCCCGAAGTACGAGGACAGTCCGTCATTCAGATCGCCCTGGATGACGTTCAACAGGCCGCAAGGCCCGCTTCAGGAAGCTTGAGTATCCAGACGCAGGTGGTAAATGGCGATCTCGCCGCCGGGGTTGGGAGCCAGGCGAGACAAGAGACTGTTGTGGTGAGCGTGGTCCCTGGTGGTTCTGGCCAGGATGCGAATGTTGCGTTCCTTACAAAGTGATTCAAAGTCGCGGATTGTGCAAAGGTGCGTGTTCTGCGTTTCGTACCACTGCGCCGGCAATGCACGTGTCACTGGCATTTTCCCAGCCAGGAACTGCAGTCGATTTTTCCAGTAGCCCATGTTGGGAAAAGTCACGACCCCATCGCTTGCCACGTGCAGCATTTCTGCGAGCATGCGATCCGGTCGTTTGACGGCCTGCAGGGTCTGGGTCATGACCACATAGTCAAAAGCATGGTGCCCGAAGTATGAGGACAGTCCGTCATTCAGATCGCCCTGGATGACGTTCAACCCTTTTTCAATGCAGCGCACGACGTTGCCAATCTCTATTTCCACTCCAACGCAACGGACACCTTTGGTATTTTTCAGGTGCAGAAGCAATTCGCCGTCGCCACAACCGAGATCGAGGAGTGATGTGCCGGGCGCTATCCACTCGCTGATGATTTCCAAGTCAGGGCGCATCGTGTGGGTATTTAAATTCCCGCCTGGGAAGCAACGTTGTTCATGTAGGCTTTAAGTGTCGCTGTGTATTCTGGTATTGGCATCAGGAAAGCGTCGTGACCCTGGTGGGCATCGATTTCTACGTAGCTTACCGGTTTTCCGGCATGGAGCAAAGCGGAGACGATTTCACGTGAGCGCTGCGGAGAAAAACGCCAATCCGTGGTGAAAGACACGACTAGAAAGTGTGCTTTGGCATTCGCAAAAACTTTTGTCAAATCTCCACCATGGTGTGTTGCGGGGTCAAAGTAATCCAGCATTTTCGTAATGTATAAGTAGGTGTTGGCATCGAAGCGATCGATAAAGGCTGTTCCTTGGTAGCGCAAATAGCTTTCAACCTGAAAGTCCACATCAAAACTGAACTTGAGTTTGTTGGAGCGCAAGTCTCGACCAAATTTTTTGTGCATGGCGGCGTCGGAAAGGTAGGTAATGTGCCCAAGCATCCGCGCCAGCATCAGACCTCTTCGCGGCTGCCCGCTTTCGTAGTAATGCCCATCCTTGAAATCCGGGTCAGACCGGATCATGTGCCGGACCACTTCGTTGAATGCGATGTTTTGTGCAGTCAATTTAGGAGTCGCCGCGATCAGCAGGGCATGTCCCAGATTAGCGGGGTAATCAATGGTCCATTGCATGGCCTGCATGCCGCCGAGGCTGCCGCCGATCACGGCTGCCCACTTGTCGATATCCAGTGCTTCCAAAAAATACTTTTGGCTGTGAACCCAATCTCCGACTGTTACAAAGGGGAAGTCAGAAGCGTAATAGCGACCGGTTTCCGGGTTGATGGTGTTGGGTCCTGTGCTACCTTTGCAGCCGGCAATATTGTTTGGGCAAACTACAAAAAATCTGTTGGTGTCAAAGGCTTTTCCCGGTCCGATGCAACTATCCCACCAGCCTGGTTTTTTATCTTCCATGCTGTGATAACCGGCAGCGTGCTGGTCGCCGGAAAGGGCGTGGCATATCAGCAAGGCGTTATTGCGTCTGGAGTTCAGTGAACCGTAGGTTTCGTAGGAGATAGAAAATCCGGGCAAAGTAGAACCGCTTTCCAAAGGCAAAGGTCTGTCAATGGTGATGGTTTTCGGGCTGACGATGCCAACACTGTCTTTGGGGATGTTTTTCGGCATGGCTACGCTTTATTGTAGATGACATCCAGACTTTTTGATGTCCCTGTGGGCAGGCGTTTTATTTCCCGGTTGATCTGTATGTTGTCGATCAGGCGAACCTTTTCCAGCCAGCCGGCGGCCAGGACAATATCGGGTCTGGTCTTTGTAATCGACCTCGCCAAATATTTCTTGTCGCGAAACTCAAAGTACTCGGGACGAAATCCCATGTTGCGTAAATGCTCGCAGGCGCGAAAGGAAATTTTTTCATAGTCCGTGTTTCCCTGTTTGACAGTTTCGCCGGCATGAAGCAGTGTGCGATACAGGCTGTTGGCCTGCGGTCGTTGTTCGGGAACGATGTGGACGTTCCTGGAACTCATGGCCAATCCGTCCGGTTCACGCACGGTCGGAGAAGCAATGATGTCAACGGGGTAGCCTTGGCTCTCGACCATTTGGCGGATGATGAGCAGCTGCTGATAGTCTTTTTCACCGAACACCATGAATCCAGGTTCCAGCAGCTCAAAAAGCCTGGCCACGACAGTGACCACTCCGTCAAAATGTCCGGGGCGAAAAGCACCACACAAAGTTTTGCCAAGTACCCCGGCACTTGGTGTGCGTGATTTGCCGCGCTGGTCTGGGTACATGGTTTTTTCATTGGGAATAAAAACCATGTCGGTTCCGGCTGCCTGCAGAACTGCGCAATCTTTTTCTTCGCTGCGCGGATAGGTGACGAAATCTCTTTGTTCGTTGAATTGCAGGGGGTTGACGAAAATAGTTGCCACCACTCGCCCGGCATGTTTGCGTGCTGTTCGTATCAAAGAGCAATGCCCTTCGTGGAGGCCACCCATGGTGGGTACCAGGGAAATTCCTTTTCGCTGCTGCCGCCAGTTTTCCAGGCAGGCACGTGCTTCCGGAACAGTTCTTGTGATCAACAAAAAGTGCGGCCTGGGCCCTATCAAGGCCTAGGCTGTTCAGGCACCTTGTCTTGGTAAATGTGTTCCGGCCCTGGAAAAGTTCCGGAACGCACGGCTTGTGCATAAGCAAGGAACGCCTCTTTTATGGATTGCCGGCCAGTTAGAAAGTTTTTCACAAAGCGTGGGTGTCGACCGGAGAAGCCGAGAATGTCATGACCCACCAACACCTGGCCATCGCAGTGAGGGCCGGCTCCAATACCAATCACGGGTACCGTCACCTGTTCCGTGACTTGTCTGGCAAGATCAGGCGGAATACATTCGAGCAGAAACATATCCGCTCCGGCATCATCTAATTCCCTGGCTTCGCCCAAAAGCTGTTTCGCGACTTTTTTCGTGGTTGCCTGGACCTTGTGGCCCCCGATTTTGTGCACCGACTGCGGTTTGAGACCCATATGGGCGCAACAGGAAATGCCACGGACACTGAGTGCATGCAACACTTCACACGACTCCGCGTTGGTTTCGATTTTGACCATTTCCATTTCCCCTTCTCGAATGAATCGTGCTGCGTTACGCAGCGCAAGATTCACGGTTGCGTAACTCATGAAGGGCATATCGCCAATGGTAAATGCACGTTCAGTCACGAAACTGACGCATTTTGCATGATAGATCATATCGTCCATGGTGACTGAGGTGGTATTGCTTTTTCCCTGGACCACCATGCCCAAGGAGTCGCCAACCACGATCACGTCTATTTCTGCTGAGTCTATGGCTTTGGCAAACGTTGCGTCGTAAGCGGAAAGCGCAACAATTTTTCTTCGCTCTTGTCTTGCCTGGTGTAAATGCGCCAGCGTTAATTTACTGCTTATATGGTGTGTTTCCATAAGTGGGTGAGAATAGCACGAATTCGAACTTTTTCACCCCTGGCTGAACAGAAAGCGGATGCGAGATGCGGTCGCTTTGCGCTGTTTTATGGCGCGCGGAGGAGCCGAACTTTTTGTTCGCACTGCCAAGGGCTTCAAGGTGCCGATACGGTAAACATCGTGTTTTTTGCAATGGCTTGCAAGCTCCCTGATTTTTCCTCGGTTGGGGATGTGCAAATCCGGTGCGATTTCCTGAAGTGGCTGTAAAACAAAGCAGCGTTTGTGGGCTTCAGGGTGCGGTATATTCAACCTGTCTCCAGCGATGACTTGATTGCCGTAAGTGATGATGTCCAGATCTAAAATACGTGGTCCCCAGCTTTGTCCGCGTCTTTTGCGGCCGTTAGTGTGTTCTATGGCTTTTAGTTCAGCCAACAGCGAAGAGGGGGGCAGCCGGGTTTCCAACAGCACGGCGACGTTGATAAAGGGAGGTTGTGCCACGGGGCCGACCGGGGCACTGTGATACAGCCCGGATGTGCCGAACACCAGGGTGGCATTCAGTCTGTTCAGATCGTTTATGGCTTCCCGGAGCTTGCGTGTGGGGTTGCCCATGTTGGCGCCCAAGGAAATGGTCACAATTTCTGGTATGGGCAAATAAAAACGGTTGTTATGGTGATGCATACAGTAGTCGTCCTGTTTTACGCCAGGGGTGCAGGGGTGGTGGTGGGAGCAGGAAGTGCTGCAGGGGCGAGGTGCCGTTGACTAGGCAAAAGTTCCCGGAGTCCGGCTTATTTCGCGTTTCTGCGCGTGGCCGCTTAACCGCCTGGGAACTGTACTTTTCGTGCTCATTCCAGAGAGCACAGACAATGAAAGCAAATCACGGGCGGCGCGAATGTGCGCTGGCTTGAATGACAAATGTTTGCTTTTAAGCAGGGTTCTTTCGTAGCTTTCTTGTCTGTTTTCCATTTGCCACGCCAGCAGGCAGATTTTTTCGATGGTCCAGGCGACCTGCTTCGACAACGTTACGGTTTCATTTTGTTTCATTAAAAACCTTTTTATGGTGTGCACTAAAATTTCCAGGGGCAATTTGCGTGTTCGCTTGAGCCGGTGTTTGATTTCCAGCCAGAGAAATCCCAGAAACACAAAGTACAACGTGGCCCGGCATCCTTCTTTGATACGGCTATCGGTATCGGCAAACAATTTCTGCATAAAATAATTGTACGGGTTGGTTCCCTGTCCTTCGATCAACAATTTATGGGTTTGTGGGAACAGTACACCAAACAATCCGAAATCCTTTAAAGTTTCAAAAGCCGCCAGGCTGCTACCGGATAAAAAGAGTTTTTGGCATTCTGTCCAGAGCCTGTGGCGAGATGCGGAATGCAACTTTTCAGCCTGGCGTTTTATGGTTGACACTTCGCCTGTCACCATCCCAAAATTCAATCTGGAAACAAAGCGCACGGCTCTCAGCATACGCACCGGGTCTTCAGTGAAGCGCTCTGCTGCGTTTCCGATAGTTCGCAATTGCGTTGCTTCAAGGTCGGCGATGGCGTTTTCATGGCAAATCAAGCGGTCCGAAAACGGGCCGTAATACATCGCATTCACAGTGAAGTCACGTCTATCCATATCTTCTTCAAGATTGCCAAAAGTGTTTTCAGTTGCTGCAATGCCAGCTTTGCCGGGTCGTTTGGCTTTGCCACGAAACGTAGCGACTTCAACGACTTTTCGGTTGTAGAAAACGTGTGCGAGGCGAAAGCGTCTTCCTATTATTCGTGAAGAGCGACCAAACACGTTTCGTACCTGTTCCGGATGCGCAGCAGTCGCCACATCAAAATCTTTCGGTTCTCTGCCTGACAGCAGATCGCGTACTACACCCCCTACGATGTAGGTTTCGAACTGTGCTGCTTCCAGCTTTCTGACGACCCACAAAGCAGTACTGTCGCATAACTCAGGTCCAAGCCCCAGCTTTGAAGCCGTGTAAATGAGCGGTTTTCCAAGCTTGTCTTTGTTGCGAATTTGCGCCTCCCGCGCGTGCATTTTCAAGTTTCCCAATCCCCCCGCGCGGGGATTTGAGTCATAGCTGTCCGTGAACAAACCCGCGACAGAAAACGGGTACCGTCAAGCTACAATGACTTGGATTTCAGAACCATCATTTTGGGCACCTGCATTTCTTCAAAGGAGTATTTGATTCCACCAACGCCATGTCCGGACTGCTTATATCCAGCGAAAGGCATCCAGTCAACGCGAAACGCGGTGTGATCATTGACCATGACCGCCGAAGCACTCAATCGTCGAGCACAGTACAAAGCTGTGTCCAGATCCTTGGTCATTACGGCTGCCTGAAAAGAGAAAGGAGTGGCGTTGGCTCGGGCGATCGCCTCATCCAATGTTTCATAGGTGTAGACGCAGATCACCGGGCCGAATATCTCATGGCAACTGACTTTGGCGTTTGCCAACGGGTCTTGAAGCACTGTACAGGCGTAGGTGCTGTTGGAAAGTCTTTTGCCACCGGCGGCACATCGCGCACCGGAGTGGATGGCTTCATCCACCCAATCTTCCACTCGCCCAACTTCCCGGTGGGAGATGAGTGGCCCAACTTCAGTATCTTCCGCCAAGGGATCACCTATTACCATGCGTTCAGCGCGTTCTGCCAACATGTCCACAACACGCTCGGCAATCGACTGGTGTGCATAAACCCGCTGTACGGAAACGCATACTTGGCCAGCGTGGTAAAAGCCGCCTTTAGCGACAAGTCCCATGTTTTCGTCCAGTTCGGCATCAGGGGCAACTATCAGCGGCGCAATGCCACCGTGTTCCAAGGCGCAGCGGGTGCCCGGCGCCAGGCGGGTACGCAATCCCCATCCCACGTTGCCGCTGCCAATGAAGCTCAAAAATCCAACCTGATCGTCTGCCGCCAGACGGGAAGCTACCTGGTTGTCTACAGAAAGTGCCTGGCAATATGCTTCAGGGAGCCCTGCTTCACGCAAAATTTCCACGAAAGCGAAGCAGGACAGGGGTGTTCTGGTTGCCGGCTTGACCACCACCGGGCACCCAGCGGCTATTGCCGGTGCCACCTGGTGTACGATCAGGTTGAATGGATGGTTGAAAGCGCTTAAAGCCAGTACGACTCCGATCGGTTCATGCCAGCTGACTGTCAGGCGGTTCAGAGAGCTGGCAGTCAGTCCCATGGGGACTCCTTCGCCAGCTGAAGTACGAAGGCAGTCCACACAACTTTGCAGGCCATCAGCTGCACGCGCCACTTCGATGCGTGAATCGACCAGTGGCTTGCCACCCTCGGCCGCAGCCTGCCGCGCCAGTTGCTCGCAACGCTGGGAGATGATGGTCGCGGCTTTCATGAGAATATCAATACGCTCAGCACGCGACAGCCATTGCTCGCGGTTCAGGTAAGTCTGATGCGCCAGTGCCAGTGCCTGTAAAGCTGTTTGCTCATCGCTGGTTTCGACGCTGCCTGTTTCACTTTCATCCCAAGGCGAAAACACGCCTTGGGTACCACTTGCAACACCCCCGACGACAAGGGTTTTATAGTGTTGTTTCATACCTGAAATCCGCACAAAGAAATGTTGCTTACAGGGGGCAGACCATTTCGTTGGAGCGACTGGTGAACGCCATGTTCACTGAATAGTCGACCGGACAATCAATGACAACCACCGTGTTGTCTTTTATTGCCTGTTTCAAAATGGGCAACAAGTCCGCCGTTTCCTCAACCCGGTAGCCTTTGGCACCAAAGCTTTCCGCGTATTTCACAAAATCCGGGTTGGTAAAAGAGGTATGGCTTTGGCGACCAAAAGTACGTTTCTGATGCCAGGTAATCAAACCGTATTCGTTGTCTTTCCAAATCAGGACAATGATAGGCGTACCGATTCGCAAAGCCGTTTCCAGTTCCTGGGAATTCATCAGGAAGCCGGCGTCGCCGGTAACAGTCACAACAGTGCGGTCTGGATGCACGAGCTTGGCGGCGATTGCACCTGGTACCCCTATGCCCATGGAAGCAAAGCCGTTGGAAATGATGCAACTATTCGGCCGGTTTGCCTGGTACATTCTGGACAGCCACATTTTATGTGCACCGACATCGCTGACGACGATGTCTTCCGGTTCCAGGGCCTGGCGCAAATCCCAAAGTATTTTCTGTGGTTTCACTGGAAAACCAGTGTCGTCTGCATTTTCGGAAAATTCCCGTTGTATCAGTTCGCGCAAATTATCCGCGTAATGCCTTCCGGCCTGTGGGTGGGTGGGGTCGGATTCCGCGCGGCCATGTTTTGAACTTGTCATGCGCTCGAGTGTGGAGGAAATGTTGCCTATGACGGAGCAGTCCGGGATATAGTGCTGATCGACTTCCGACGGACTTTCATCAAGGTGGACCAAGATTTTGTCTTTATGCGGGTTCCACAAAAATGGGTGGTACTCGACGATATCGTAGCCAATACAAAGCACAAGATCGGCACGTTCAAAGCCGCAACTCACAAAGTCTTTCGCTTTCAGCCCGATAGTGCCGAGACTCATAGCGTGCTCATAAGGCAGACAGCCCTTGGCCATGAATGTATTGGCCACCGGCAGGCCGAGGGCCAGCGCAAAATTCGACAGAGAGCCGCTGGCACGGGCACGAATGATCCCATTGCCCGCGATCACCACAGGAAATTTTGCGTTGTCAATCATTTGCATGACTGTATTGATCGTTTCATCCTGGGCAAGGAAGGGAGGTGGGGATTTCACGCTCAGAGGAGTCAGATCCTCGCTGGCATGGGCTTCAGCCATATTTTCCGGAACCTCTATGAAACAGCCGCCCGGTTTTTCAAGTTGGGCGACTTTGAATGCTTTACGGACCATTTCAGGGATCACACTGACATCCCGAATTCCCCCGCTGTATTTCGAAATGAAAGTGAAAAAATCTACCAATGGTAAAATCTGATGGCTTTCTTTGTGCATTCGGGTAGTGGCACCTTGCCCGGCAATGCCGACGATCGGGGCGTTGTCCATGTTCGCATCAGCAAAGCCGGTTACTAGGTTGGTGGCACCTGGTCCGAGAGTTGCCATGCATACGCCTGCCCGCCCGGTCAGACGTCCGTAAACATCCGCCATGAAAGCCGCGCCCTGCTCGTGGCGTGTGGTGATAAAGCGAATGTCGCTGTCGAGCAAGACGTCCATCAACCCGATGTTTTCTTCGCCGGGTATCCCGAAGATGTACTCAACGCTTTCGTTTTCCAAACACTTGATGAAAAGTTCTGCTCCATTCATAGGTTTTCTCCTGCGTGCAATCCAGTGGAAAGCGAGTAATACCCCAGTTGCAAAAAAATGACTCCTTTGCTGAGTAGGGCGGGATTATAGCGTGTTCGTCCCCGTATTGGGGGCAATAACCTGGCTCCCGCCTGTAAAAAAGTTTTGTCAGCGTCCATGTCCGGTTTCGCGTGAACAATCCTGTCGACCCCGAAGCATCAAAACATTTCCGTGCCGGAAATCGGGTCGCCCCCTGGTTTTTCATCGTTGCTTGGCGTTGCTCGTTTTTTGATGTGCTCACCAGTGATCATGTGAGTGTAGCTTTGTCCAGGGCTGACCATAGGATAGACGCCGGCATCCTGATCAATTTTTACTTCCAGGAACGCCGGGCCGGGAAAATTGACAAACGCTTTCAATACCGGACGCACTTGCGATTTTTTAACGATGCGCCGAGAGAATTTGAAACCATCCGCCAGAACCGCTTTTACGAAATCCTTGCGATGCAGAGACTTGTCACTTGCGACAAAGCGCTTTTCAAAAAAGATTTTCTGCCATTGGCGCACCATGCCATCACCGTTGTTGTTCAACAACAAAATTTTGACTGGCAAATTGTAAGTGGTAACGGTTTCCAGTTCGCCAATATTCATGCGCAGACTGCCGTCACCATCGATATCGTATACCTGGCGTTGGGGGCAGGCAAGTTGTGCGCCGATGGCGGCCGGCAATCCAAAGCCCATGGTTCCCATGGAGCCTGATGTCAGCCAAGTGCGTGGATGCTCGTAATCCAGGTATTGTGCTGCCCACATTTGGTGCTGCCCGACCCCGGTGGTAATGATGGCTTCCCCTTTCAAAAGCAGGTTCAATTCTTCAAGAACGTAATAGGGTTGAACCAGTTCACTGTTGCGGTCGTAATCCAGTCTGTGCTGATGTTTCAGCCTGTTCACGTGTTTGTGCCAGTCTTCGAGGTTCGGGCGATGGCCGCCGTCGTTGTCCATCAACACCCGTAGTGCGGCTGCGAGGTCGCCGTGGTAATGCCAAGTGGTCGGCTTGACTTTATTGATTTCGGCGTGGTCTATGTCTATGTGCATGATGGCACGGGCGTTGGGAGCAAATTTTTCCGGGCAGCCGGCGACCCGGTCGTCAAAACGAGTTCCCAAGGCAATGAGCAGATCGCAGTCTTCAACCGCGTAGTTGGCATAGGCGGTCCCGTGCATGCCCAGCATGTGCAGACTGAGGCGGTGCTTGGTGCGGAAAGCGCCGATGCCCATCAGGGTCGTTACGGCGGGAACTTGATAGCGTTTGACAAAGCGTTGCACCTCGGGTGCTGCATTGGCATGGATCACGCCACCGCCAAGGTACAAAAGCGGGCGTTTGGCATTGCTCAAGGCTTTGAAAAAGCGTCGGCAATGGGGGATGGTCAGTCGGTTTTTGCGCATGCTTTCCAGGCGACTGCGGTATCCCCTGAGTTCCACCTGGCCTTTTCCGGTGTACACCATTTCGCAGGTTTGAATGTCCTTGGGGATATCCACCACTACCGGGCCGGGGCGCCCGGTAGTGGCAATCTGGAAAGCGCTGCGCAGGGTCATTTCCAGTTTCTCCGGGTCCTTGACCAGGAAAACATGCTTTGCGCAGCTGCTCATGATGTTGAAAATCGGAGCTTCCTGGAAAGCATCTGTGCCGATGGCATGGCTCGGCACCTGGCCGCTGATCATCACCACCGGTATCGAATCAGCCATGCAATCTCTGATTGGGGTCACGGAATTGGTTGCCCCTGGACCCGACGTGACCAAGAACACGCCCGCCTTTCCTGATGCACGGGCATAGCCGGCCGCCATGAATCCTGCGCCTTGTTCGTTGGCAGGTACGACGAGCATCAGGGGCGGGGTTTCGGGGGATTTCTGATGCGCATCGTTGAATCGGAAGATGGCATCAAAGGAGGGCAAAATCGCCCCACCGCTGTAACCGAAAATTGTTTTGACTCCGAGGTCGGTCAAGGTGTGCACCAACACATCCGCGCCGCTCATGCGTGTACCCGCTATCTGCTCCTTTTCTGGTTTTGTTGCCATTTACTCGCTTGCGACCAAACTCCTTGCGTCCTGAAAGACATCTGCTGTGTCCATGCTGAAGTTGTCGTGGCCACTACTGTGAAAGTAACACAAAAACACAGCGAGACACTAAACTACCACTCCCTGTCTACGAGCAACATGATCATGTCCGCCTTTTTAGCTTACAACTTTCCGATCGGAACTTTTAGCCAGGAGGAAGCGAACAGCACAAAAGTCAAGCAGTTCTAGGGTGTTGCTCATGAGCGGCCGGCAACACCGCGTGCCGCGTCCGCGATCATCAGGGACATCTGAAGCGCTGGAAGACGGCACGCGATGTGCACCTCAGCGGGCGACCTGCCCGCGGGCTTTTCCAAGCCAGTTGCCAGTGCCGAAAGAGTCCGGTCGGATTAAGGGTTGAATGTTGCCGTTGAAAAACTGTTTCCCGGCTTCGTTTGCCAGCGGTGAAAAATAACCGGGCATTTTTCATTTGTTGCGCTCTGCCAAGTGTGGCCTCTGAACTTTTTTGTAATCTGGCTTTGAGTCACTGCTGGCAGGAAAGTGCGGAATGGCTGTTCCCCAGTCGCAACGCCTCGAAGCAGGCGTGTTTTCGTGTTTTTTATGTGCTGCGCCGAGGGCTGATGTACATTAGCGGTTCGGCTGGCTTAGAACCCTGCGACTTGATAGAGGCGTGACAGGCTTTTTTCACTCAGGGTCCGACACAACCCGACCGGCCAGTCAAGTTTCAGGTGGGCAAAGCGCATGCGAATCAAGCGGTTTACCTTCAGTCCTTGGGAGTCCCATAACTTGCGTACCAGACGATGGCGGCCTTCCTTCAGCACTACCTGGAACCAGTGATTGGAGCCACGGCTTTCACCGTGCGGTTGCACGCTTTCAAAATGGGAGGACTTATGGTCAATCAACACCCCATTCTGCAAACGTTGCAAAATGGATGCACTGACGGTGCCATGTACCCGTACCAGGTATTCCCGCTCAAAACCAAAGGAAGGATGTGCCAGTCGGTTTGCCAAGACACCGTCGGTACAGAAAATCAGCAGGCCTGATGTATTGACGTCCAGTCTGCCTACCGAAATCCAGCGTCCGGACTCGGGTGGCGGGAGCAATGAAAAAACCGTGGGTGTTGAGTTGTCGCTGCGCTGACTGACGATCGTGCCCACTGGTTTGTGCAACAGCAACGCTTTGGATTTCAGCGTTGTACATAAAGACACCGGTTTGCCATTCATGACAAAGAGATCAGTGACTTTGGCACGGTCTCCCAAAGTGGCGACCTTGCCATTGACACGCACTTTGCCAGCACGCAACAGTTCTTCAATAGTGCGGCGAGAACCGAATCCTTGGGCGGCCAGCAGTTTTTGAATCCGCATTCTGCTCATTTCCATCTCTCTGCGCCATTTGCCATTTTCCGGGAAGCGGGAATGGGGGGGAGAAACCAAAGGACGAGAGTGGTCTTGTCAATTCAGCGTTTCAGAAACTGGTTCCTGTTCTGCTTTGCCAGGACCCGTTGCTCCCGGCTTCTCAGAGGCAAACAGTTCAGGATGCTGCCTGAACATTTCCTGTGTTTCCGGCAAAGGTGGCAGGTCACTGCACGAGGATAAATTGAAATAATCAAGAAACGCTTTCGTGGTGCCGTACAGTGCCGGATGTCCTGGTGCTTCTTTGTGGCCTGTCACTGCTATCCAGCTACGCTCCTCCAGTGTGCGCATGATGCTGCTGCTTAAAGAAACTCCTCGGATTTCCTCGATTCTGCTACGCGTGACTGGCTGCAAATAGGCAATGATGGCAAGGGTTTCCAGCAAGGCATGGGAGTAACGTTGTGGTTTTTCCTGCCACAATCTGGCGATCCAGGGGCTGTATTGTTCACGTGTTTGATAACGAAACCCCGATGCGACTTTTTTCAATTCGAAACTGTGTCCCGCACAGTCTTCGGAAAGATCTGTCAATGTCTGCCGGATTTCCGTTTCCGTAGCGGTTTCTTCCAGCAATGTACACAGTGTTTTCACGGTTAGCGGTTGCTGGGCAACCATCAGTAATGCTTCCAGGATGTTTTTAAGCGCAACTTCAGCCATCGAGGCGATAAAAGCGAATAGGTGCGTAGGGAACTTCCTGTTCGGTCTCAATCAGGTGGGATTTTGTTAATTCCAGGATCCCGAGGAATGCGGTAATCAGGCCTCTTTTTCCTTCAGATTTTTCAAAGCAATCGTTGAGACCCGCTGTGCTTTTTTTTGCCAGGAGAGCAAGTATCATCGTCATCCGCTCGCGTGTAGAAAACATTGTCTTCTCAACACGGTGTGCCCGCCGCACCACCCGGCGGTTCAGCGCCGCCTGCAAAGCCAATGGCAACACCGTCAGTGAAACATCCGGTTTTGGTCGCGCTTCAGCCTGCACTTGTTGCGCCGGGAGGTGAACCACAACGACATCCCGTTCTTCTCGACACAGCATATCCAGTTCTTCGCCGCATTTTCTGAAGAGCTTATATTCCAGAAGCCTGTGCATCAGTTCGGCACGTGGGTCACGGTCTTCTACTTCTTTTGCTGGTTGCGGCAACAGCAATCGGGATTTGATTTCTGCAAGCCACGCTGCCATGGCCAGGTATTCAGCCAGAAATTCCAATCCGCATCTGCGGATCATTTCCACGTGTTCCATGTATTGACTGGTGATTTTCGAGATCGATAATTCCAGGATGTTTACCACCCGTCGACGGATCAGATACAACAGCAGATCCAGTGGTCCTTCGAAAGTTTCAAGCAGCACACGCATGGCCTGGGAAGGGATATAAAGGTCACTTGGCGGGTCGACAAAGGCTTTGCCGTTTACCAATGCAAGTGGTGCACCGGCGGCCGAACTTTCTTCCAACTGGTTCATCTACCAGGCAGTCCGATGGCGCGACGCAGTTCCTGCAATGTGTCCCGTGCCTCGTCTCGGGCATTTTCATTCCCTTCGGAAATGATTTTACGTACTGTGCTGCGGTCCTTGTCGTAATTTTCCGCCAGTCTTCTGATCGGCGTCAGTTCCTTGAGCACCGCGTCAATGACCGGGCCTTTGCACTCCAGACAACCGATCGATGCGGAGCGACACCCCTCCTGTACCCATGCCTGGCAGGCCTTGTCCGAATAAATACGATGATACTCCCACACCGGGCATTTCTCCGGGTTTCCCGGGTCTTTGCGTCGTTTGCGAGCCGGGTCGGTCGGCATTCTTCTGAGTTTTTTTTCGATGGATTCATCGGTTTCACGTAACGTGATGACATTGTTCAATGACTTCGACATTTTCTGCCCGTTTGTTCCCGGCAACTTCGGTGATGACGTCAATAGTGCTTCCGGGTCTGGCAACAGTATTTTCCCGGAGCCTTCCAGGTAACCCACCAGCCTTTCCCGGTCCCCCAGAGAAATATTTTGTACAGAATCGCACAATGCCAGTGCCACTTTGCGCGCCTCCTCTTCGCCTTGTTCGCAGTAGCGTTTGCGCAACTTGCGATACATGGCAGCGTTTTTGCTGCCCATCTGATCAATGGCGGCCTCCACGCGGCTTTCAAAATCCGCTTCTTTTCCGAACAGGTAGTTGAAGCGTCTGGCCACTTCGCGCGCCAGTTCAATGTGTGCGACCTGATCTTCGCCCACCGGCACGAAATTGGCGCGATAAATCAAGATGTCGGCGCTTTGGAGCAACGGATATCCCAGGAACCCGTAGGTGTTGAGATCTTTTCCAGCTAGTTTCAGTTGCTGGTCTTTGTAACTTGGGACGCGCTCAAGCCAGGAAATTGGCGTCACCATGGAAAGCAGCAAATGCAGTTCCGCATGTTCGGGTATTTGCGATTGCACAAAGATCGTTGCGGTTCCCGGGTTGATGCCGCAAGCCAGCCAATCCACCACCATGTTTTCCGTGTTGGAAAAAATAGCGGAGCCTTCCTCGTAATGCGTAGTGAGTGCGTGCCAGTCGGCGACAAAGAAAAAACATTCGTGCTTTTGTTGCAACAGCCTCCAGTTTTTCAACACTCCGTGGAAATGGCCAAGGTGCAACCTTCCTGTTGGTCGCATGCCGGAGACGACACGTCCGTTGCCGGTGATCACTTCAAGTTCTGCCGTTGGTCGATGTGGGCCGGCGGGGATTCATGGAAAGAACAGTTCAGGGTGGGTGGCAAATCCAGACAGTGGGGTTTCAAGGTCCCAGAGAGATCGGCATCGGTGCTGACATGAAGAGGGACTTTGTGCATGTCTTGGTGGAGCCTTTCAGTCAGGAGCTGGTGTGCAGGTGATGCGGTATCGGGAGCCGTTTGCCTGGTGCTGCACACTGTGTCGTTGAAATGAGTGAAAGCATTTTTTCTGGGAACGATAAAAGATTGTCAAAACCGGGTGGTTCACGCCCCGGTGCCGGGTGGCAATAAGTGGACGAGCCGCCCACGGACCCAGGCGCTGATCTGCGCCGGCATGCTTTTGCTGGATGCGTCCCCGGTCGTGTCAATCGCAATGGTGCGTGGGTTGGCTACCATCCAAGAGTTTTCAAGCGTTGCCTGCACTTTCAGCCTGTTGCCAACACGCGCCCTGGTGGAGAAAAACCAGTCGCTGAATCCAGTGTCATTGTTCCCGAGAAAATGGAATTCAATGAACCGCTCTTCGGCAGGGGCAACGGGTTGTGGAATTGAAAAGGTTCCCTGTTCCAGCCTTGTCCTGATGGGGATACTGTCCCCTTACAAACTGCAAACCCAGGCCACGAGGCAACTTCAAGTTTACAGCCGGCAGATTTTTTTTGTGACAAGGGAGTGCAACGATCCTGGCCGTGAAGTTCTGGGGAATTTTCCTGGTCCTCAAGCGGTGTCCCACCCAAGACAATGCGAATGCCAGAATCTGGGTGTATGAACACAAGCCAAAGCGTTCCCTGCCGGGGGGGGGGGCAGCGGCTGATCGCGGCACGCCATACTTTTAACAGCGACCGGAGTTGTTTCGCACAGACCCCGCCCGCCGTTCCAGTAACTGCAGTACAGGTCCCGCCCGTACCGTACCGAGGCATTCAACACATCTTCATCTGGTTCAAGGGTGATACGGGTTGCCGTTGTGTAAACGTGGCTTGAAAAATCAATTCAGCTCTTCACGTTGGGATATCAGACCTCGCTAAACAGCGATTGATTTCGTCACGGATAGCGTCAACACTCTGTTTGCCGTTGACACTTATGTAAGCCGCAACTGTGCCGATTTCCTCGCAGTGCTGGTAGTGTGCAACCAGAGGCTTGGTTTGGTCGTGGTATACAGCCAGCCGTTGCTGTACGACTTCTGGTTTGTCGTCTTCGCGCAGGATCAGGGCTTCACCGGTCACGTTGTCGATGCCGGGTGTTTCGGGGGGGCTGAATTCGACGTGGTAAATCCGTCCGGAGGGGAGGTGTACGCGCCGACCGGACAGGCGGTTGATAATGACCTCATCCGAAACCACGATATCGACGACGCAGTCCACCACGATTCCGGCTTCATCCATGCCTTGCGCCTGGGCGAGTGTACGGGGAACCCCGTCGAGCAGACAACCATTGTGGCAGTCGTCTTGGGACAGCCGTTTTTTGATCATGTCGATGATGATGGTGTCAGGCACCAAGCCACCGGATACCATGATTTTTTGGGCCTGCTTTCCCAGTTCACTGTCGGCGTTTACTTCCGAACGCAACATGTCTCCAGTGGAGATCTGCGGCACAGCAAAACGCTCGCAGAGGAATTTTGCCTGGGTGCCTTTACCGGCACCTGGTGCCCCTAGCAAAACAAAACGCATCGGGAAACCTGGTCGGCAACGGACATTCGCCAGCCAGCCAATCCTGTTCTTGCCAACCGGCTCGTGGAACTCTGGCGGAACAATCTCCCGCGGCGGACATTCTGTTTTGAAATGGGTGTCTGCACGTCTATCGAAACAAGCTTTCGGTCAACGATTTTATAATACTATAACTGGCATGCCGAAACGCAATCTATTGTATGCCCAGTCCGGTGGGGTTACCGCAGTCATCAATACCACTGCTGCTGGAGTGATTGAAACTGCGCGGCGGTCAGAAGGGCGGATTGCAAAAGTACTGGCGGGGATGAACGGCATCAGCGGTGTCCTTCGCGAGGACCTGGCGGATACGGGTCTCGAATCCTGTGCGGCAATCGCTGCTTTGAAAAACACGCCATCAGGGGCTTTTGGTTCCTGTCGTTATCGTTTGCCGGATCCCGGCGAAGATCTGTCCATCTATGAGAGACTGGTTGCAGTGTTTCGGGCACACGATATTGGCTACTTTCTGTACAACGGGGGCGGAGACTCGCAGGATACCACTTTGAAAATCTCCAAAACCAGTCGCGATCTGGGGTGTCCCGTCGTTTGTGTGGGCATCCCGAAGACTATCGATAATGATCTGGCGTGTACGGACAACTGTCCGGGTTTCGGGTCGGTTGCCAAATATGTGGCGATTTCCACGTTGGAAGCAGGTTTTGATCTGGCATCCATGTGTGAAACTTCGACCAAAGTGTTTGTCCTGGAAGTGATGGGGCGCCATGCCGGCTGGATTGCCGCTGCCGCCTGCCTTGGCGGCACGTCTCCTGAAGAACCCCCGCATGTCATTTTACTTCCCGAAGTGCCGTTCCCAGAAAAGCAGTTTTTGCGCAGAGTGGAGTCCTTCGTGAAGAATCTTGGTTATTGTGTAGTCGTGGTTTCCGAAGGTGTGAAAAATCATTCGGGGGAGTTGCTTTCCCAGGCAGCAGCGCGCGATGCTTTCGGGCACGTTCAGCTTGGTGGTGTGGCTCCGCTGCTTGCCCATCAAATCCAGAAAGAATTTGGCTACAAGTGTCATTGGGCTGTGTCGGATTATTTGCAACGTTCGGCACGACACATTGCGTCGCGAGTGGATTTTGAACAAGCCTACGCGGTGGGCGAACAGGCGGTAAAAGTTGCACTGAGTGGCGAGGATGGGGTGATGGTGTCCATAGAAAGGAAAAGCGATGCTCCCTACCAATGGCAACTGGGTACCGTTCCTTTGGCGGAAGTCGCGAATCGGGAGCGAAAAATGCCGGCATCTTTTATTGCTGAAAATGGCATGCATGTCACTGCCGCCTGCCGTGCTTATTTGCAGCCTTTGATTGCCGGGGAAGCGTATCCCGTGTATTGCAACGGTTTACCTGAATACACCAGGCTGAAAAACGTGCATGTGCAAAAGCTTCTGCCGCCATGAACTGTCGGCAGTGGTGTGTGTTCTTGAGGTTTTAGACGCCTATCCTTTGTTTGGCAAGCGTGATTATGTTGAGGTGTTGGCTACTGTTCTTTAATTATCTTCAATGCAGATCAGCAGCGAAACACGGGGGTGGTACATTTTTTTCGGCGCGTAAAAACTATCGACTTTAGCTTTTATTATTACGCCATTATCCATGAGTTTTGCAAGAGATTTAGCGCGGCGCTTTTTAATAAACCAGACTTGCTCAAGGCCGCCTAATATTCCAGTTGGAATAAGGACTTCGATTGCATTAGAGTCATGTTCGTTGTCTGGCTCACGGCGCAAGGTAACAGTCATTTCTTTTTTTATGAAGTCACGAATCGTTTCGGCGCGATCATTGAAGCTAGTTCCTGCTACCACAGCGTGAATCGTGTGCCCGTTGCAGATGCCGTATTCGCTTTTTGATTCTGTCGGCGGAGGGTGGGCTTTTTTGTACTCACCTGAGTTTACGACACGCCTTACCAACATAACGAATTTTACTAGGATGATAATGCGATGAGCGACCAAGTCAACATAACAGGGGTAGTTAAGTGGCCGAAATAGTAACGATACGGGGATTAGAAGATTTAAAGCGAAGCCTTAATAAGCTACCCGCAGTCTTACAGACCGAAGGTTTGGTTGTTGGTGTCAAAGACGTAGCAAATGTTATACGAGATGAGGCGATTGTACAAGCCCCGATGGCTTCTGGCGCGCTCAAGCGGTCTATAAAGACGCGCAAAAGTCGTGAAAGTTTGAGATGGACGGTAATCTACAACGTCCGCGTGATCGGCAGGCAAGCCTTTGGCAATGCTTATTACTGGTGGTTTGTCGAAAATGGTACGCAAAAAATGGCAGTGCAGCCTTATATCCGCCCAGCGTTTGAGGCCAAGCATGTCGAGGCGCGCAAAACCATTATTAACCGATTAAAGATGGCGTTATTAAAGTGGAAGTAGCTATTGTAAGCGCGTTAAACGTATCGCAAGTCCAAGACTTGCTTGGTGTCAAGGACGAGCGGTGTGGGCGGTGTGCCTGGGAGGCCGTTTACGACAGGACGCTGACGGTGACTGTTCTTCGATGAGACGTATTTCGGTGTTCCCAAAGGAAAACACCCTGCCAGGTGCCAAGCTGTAATTTTCCACTGTGGAAAGGAATTGACAGTGAGGTTTGCGTCAAAGCGGAGCGGATATGCGCCGGCATATCGTCTGGCCCCTCGGCGACGTGTTGAAAAAGTGGGTCGCCGTCAGGAACCAGGCGCGCAAAAAAGCGTTCAAGGTCGTTGAGGACATCCTGGTCGGCATTCTCCGTGATGAGCAGAGAGGCACTGGTATGATGAATGTACAGGTGGCACAACCCGTTGTTTCCGTTTGGGAGACAGTTTCCAACCGCAGCGCTGATTTCATACAGTCCACGGCCGCTGGTGTGCAGCTGGATGGTTTTGTTTATCATCTTGGGCATGGTTCGTGTTCGGTGCAAACGTTTTGCACGCATCACGTAGCCATTATAGTTTTTGTTCCATGATTTTCGATCAGTTTGGAACCCGGTAAGACAGCAGGTGCCGCATGGAGGAAACCGTTCAAAAAATTAAATTGCGCCGCCCCTCCCTGGGGGTAAAAGCAGGAAATGTCACGATTGGCGGTGTCGCTCCGCTGGTCGTGCAGTCCATGACCGATACAGACACCGCGGATGTTGAACAGACTGTTCGGCAGGTAGTGGAACTTGCCCGTGCGGGTTCAGAACTGGTACGCATAACCGTCAACACTGATGCTGCGGCGCGTGCTGTGCCGAAAATTCGCGAGCGATTGCTGAAAGCTGGTGTAGATGTGCCGCTGGTCGGCGATTTCCATTTCAACGGGCACCGTTTGCTGGACCGCAACCGTGATTGTGCCGAAGCACTTGCCAAATGGCGTGTCAATCCTGGCAACCTGGGGCGCAAAGATCGCTACGATGCGCATTTTTCTCGAATTATCGAGCTTGCCAGTGACTTGGACAAACCCATTCGTATTGGCGTGAATTGGGGTAGCCTCAATCCGGAACTGCTGGCGAAAAAACTGGATGAAAACGCCCGCCGAAAAATCCCGGAAAGCCTGCGGGCGGTGACCCGCACGACGGTGATTGAATCGGCGCTGTCCAGTGCTGCCTATGCCAGGAAGCTGGGTTTGCCAGCCGATCACATCGTGCTGTCCTGCAAGACCAGCAATGTCCAGGATTTGCTGGACGTGTATCGCCGCCTGGCGGCAGCCTGCAACTATCCTTTGCATTTGGGCCTGACTGAAGCTGGTGTGGGACTGCGAGCGATAGTGGCTACCACAGCGGCACTTGCACCCCTTCTGAGTGCGGGTATCGGCGACACCATACGAGTGTCGTTGACGCCAGAACCCGGGGCAAAGCGGTCTCGAGAAGTAGAGGTTGCGCAAGAAATATTGCAAAGCCTGGGGCTGAGAGCTTTCGTTCCAACGGTCATAGCGTGCCCAGGATGCGGGCGGACCAACAGCGAACATTTTCGCCGGCTGGCTGTGGAAGTGCGCGACTTTATTGATCGAAAGATGCCTGCCTGGCGCAAAAGCTGTTCGGGAGTAGAAGAACTGACGGTCGCTGTTATGGGGTGTGTGGTAAACGGACCGGGAGAAAGCAAGCATGCTGATATTGGCATCAGTTTGCCGGGAACGGGGGAGTGTCCCAGTGCCCAAATCTATGAAGATGGTGTAAGAACCGCCGTTCTGGAGGGAGAAAACATCAGCGATGATTTCAAAGCCCTGATTGAGAATTACGTTTCCAGGCGCTACCGGGAAACCGCTTCCGGCTGACGGAGAGTTGACATCAGTTTGCCGGGAACGGGGGAGTGTCCCAGTGCCCAAATCTATGAAGATGGTGTAAGAACCGCCGTTCTGGAGGGAGAAAACATCAGCGATGATTTCAAAGCCCTGATTGAGAATTACGTTTCCAGGCGCTACCGGAAAACCGCTTCCGGCTGACGGAGAGTTGGCATCAGTTTGCCGGGAACGGGGGAGTGTCCCAGTGCCCAAATCCATGAAGATGGTGTAAGAACCGCCGTCCTGGAGGGAGAAAACATCAGCGATGATTTCAAAGCCCTGATTGAGAATTACGTTTCCAGGCGCTACCGGGAAACCGCTTCCGGCTGACGGAGAGTTGGCATCAGTTTGCCGGGAACGCGGGAGTGTCCCAGTGCCCAAATCCATGAAAATGGTGTAAGAACCGCCGTCCTGGAGGGAGAAAACATCAGCGATGATTTCAAAGCCCTGATTGAGAATTACGTTTCCAGGCGCTACCGGGAAACCGCTTCCAGCTGACGGAGAGTTGGCATCAGTTTGCCGGGAACGCGGGAGTGTCCCAGTGCCCAAATCCATGAAAATGGTGTAAGAACCGCCGTCCTGGAGGGAGAAAACATCAGCGATGATTTCAAAGCCCTGATTGAGAATTACGTTTCCAGGCGCTACCGGGAAACCGCTTCCGGCTGACGGAGAGAATGGGGCAGGAGAATTGAAAACGTGTGGTGTGCAGGTGAGGTGCGCGCCGCGGACGACGCTTCCTGGCCCTAAAAATGTCTGTCGGCAAGTCACAGTCGCATCCTGGCACGACAGGCACAGGGTATAATCGGCCGTCGGGCGGAAGTGGCGGAATCGGTAGACGCGCTGGCTTTAGGTGCCAGTGGGGGGTTACCCCGTGAGAGTTCGAGTCTCTCCTTTCGCAGCAGTTTCTTCTCCAAAGGGCGATGGTTGACCGGTCTGCCACGCGGCCTTGTCTCTGAGTTTTCGCCTGTCTGGTCGACTGTCCCATCAAGGTGGCACTGTTGCGAAGGCGTTGTCTGACTGGCATGGTGTCGATTCAAATTGAGGGTGTCTGAGTTTTTATTTATTTGGGTTCTTGTCCTGAGGTTATAGAGAGGTGAAAGTTGAAATCAACGAAATTGGCGAGTTGCAACGGCGCCTGACCTTTCGTTTGCCATCCGAGGCACTTAAAAAGGCCACGCAGGAAAAATTCAGGGTGCTCGGGAGTACTGTTCGTCTCTCTGAGTTTTCGCCTGTCTGGTCGACTGTTCCATCAAGGTGGCACTGTTGCGAAGGCGTTGCCTGACTGGCATGGTGCCGATTCAAATTGAAGGTGTCTGAGTTTTTATTTATTTGGGTTCTTGTCCTGAGGTTATAGAGAGGTGAAAGTTGAAGTCAACGAAATTGGCGAGTTGCAACGGCGCCTGACCTTTCGTTTGCCATCCGAGGCACTTAAAAAGGCCACGCAGGAAAAATTCAGGGTGCTCGGGAGCACTGTTCGTCTCTCTGAGTTTTCGCCTGTCTGGTCGACTGTCCCATCAAGGTGGCACTGTTGCGAAGGCGTTGTCTGACTGGCATGGTGTCGATTCAAATTGAGGGTGTCTGAGTTTTTATTTATTTGGGTTCTTGTCCTGAGGTTATAGAGAGGTGAAAGTTGAAATCAACGAAATTGGCGAGTTACAACGGCGCCTGACCTTTCGTTTGCCATCCGAGGCACTTAAAAAGGCCACGCAGGAAAAATTCAGGGTGCTCGGGAGTACTGTTCGTCTGGATGGTTTCCGGCCTGGAAAAGTCCCAAAAAATCTTCTGGTTTCGCGCTACTCGAAGTCTGTACGTTCCGATATCGTCAGAGACATGGTGACGGAATATCTTTTGGAAATCGCTAAAGCAATGCGTGCCCGTCTCGCCGGACCTGTCGTGTTGAATGGAGTCCGCGAGTTGGCGGACGAGGACTTGGAGGTGGTCTGCACGGTTGAAATCATGCCTGAATTTGAGTTGGCAAACCTGAGCGGTGGCGTGATTTTCCGACGTCTGGTTCCGGATAATGATGAGAATTTTGTTCAGTTTGTCCAGCAACACATTGGCAATGGGTTACTGGGAAAGGAAGAATCGGACGGTCCGGTCAAGGGCAGAGATTCTGTGCTGCTGTGTTTTGAAAATACAGAAGACGCGTCGCTTTTTTCACCGGAAGCTGGCAGAAAATTGCTTTTGGATCTGAAAGATCTGCCTCAGAATGACTTGCTGTCCCAGGCATTGCTCGGCGCGGGTAAAGGGGAACAGATCTCCATTCATTACGATTTTCCGGAACATTTTCCACACGACAGGCTGGCCGGCACAGAGCGATCCGTGCAGTGTGCTGTGGAAAATGTCTGGACGAAATCGCAAGACAATCTGAGCAAAGAAGCCTTGCTCGATCAAATACGACAGGAGTATGACACTCGCGAGTACGAAAAAAGAATTCGTCGGCTGATGAAGAATTCGCTGGATGTTGGGGGACACAATTGCCTGCGCTGGCAGGTTGATGCCTTGTTACTGGAACGACACCACTTTCCAGCTCCCGAGTTTATGGTTGCTTCCCAGGCGGCGCATCTTGCCGAGGCAGTGCAGGCGTGGGAGCCAGTTCGTCTGCTGAGAGTTTTTGCTGCCTATGGGGTGGATGCCTTGCAGAAAATAGCGATCCGCCAGGTAAAACTGAATGAATTGCGAAACCGGGTTCTGGCATTTTGCAATTTCAGTTTTGACGAGGATGACTTTCATCGGTTACTTGCGGGGTTGCCTGAGTATGCAGGCAACGGAAAAAATCAACCTTCCGAGGAAACGACAGCAAAACTGAAAGAGGCGGCGCGGGCCAATCAAGAGGAGAAGGTCGTGGTAAAATGGGCACTGGAGCAGGTCGACGTTCAGGACAGGGAAGTCGACTATGCCGAGTTTTTTGAGCACTACGCAAAACTGCGGCGTGCTGATCTGATTTTTTATTGATAATCATGAACCTGGTTCCTATTGTTGTTGAACAAACCCCGCGTGGAGAGCGTTCGTATGATATTTTCTCCAGATTGCTCAAGGAGCGGGTTATTTTCATCATGGGCCCGATTTCCGACGAAACAGCAAACCTGGTGGTTGCACAGATGTTGTTCCTGGAATCAGAGAACCAGGAAAAAGACATCAGTCTTTATATCAATTCTCCGGGTGGTGAAATCAGTGCCGGCATGGCGATTTATGACACGATGCAGTTTGTCAAGCCCGACGTGAGTACGCTGTGTGTAGGGCAGGCATCCAGCATGGGGGCGCTTCTGCTTGCCGGCGGCAGCAAAGGCAAACGTTACGCATTATTCCACTCGCGCATTATGATTCACCAGCCTTTGGGTAGTGTGAGCGGCCAGGTTACGGAAGTGGACATTCACGCACGTGAGCTGTTGCGTCTGCGAGATGTCGTGAATCGTATTTTGGCAAAGCACTCCGGGAAAAGTTTGAAAAAAATACAGTCGGATACCGAGCGGGACCGCTTCATGACCGGGCAGGAAGCGGTTGATTATGGCTTGATTGACAAGCTTCTGAGCAAGAGAAACAGTCAAAAGGGGAGGGAGAAGTGAGCATCACCGTTTTTCAGCGTGGAGCATCTGCCATGAAATTTTGTTTCCTGTTTGCTGGTGACACAGGCGATGGCAAAAGATAAAAAATTGCAACCCAAAAAGGGCACTTTGAGTTGTTCTTTTTGCAGCAAAGAGCAAGGCAATGTCAAGAATCTGATTGCCGGTGCCGATGCGTTCATTTGCGGGGAATGCGTGGGGCTGTGCGAGGCGATTCTTTCTGAGTCACGCAGTGAGAAAGACCGTGCCGCAGTCGTCGATTTGCCTGCTCCCCGGGATGTCAAGGAGTTTCTCGACCGGCATGTGATCGGTCAGGGACGGGCGAAAAAAGTGCTTTCCGTGGCAATTCATAACCACTACAAGCGCTTGCATGTCAGGAAGATAAAGGAAAAAGGCAATGTGAACATCGCCAAAAGCAATGTCCTGCTCATTGGTCCCACCGGCTGTGGAAAAACACTTCTTGCCCAGACTTTGGCGAAGTTTCTGAAAGTCCCCTTTACCATTGCTGATGCGACCGCTCTTACCGAAGCTGGTTACGTGGGTGAAGATGTGGAAAACATTATCCAAAGACTGTTGAGCAATTGCGACTACGATATAGAAAAAGCCAAGAATGGCATCATCTACATAGATGAAATAGACAAACTGTCGCGTAAATCCAACAATCCATCCATTACCCGTGATGTTTCTGGTGAAGGTGTCCAGCAGGCTCTGCTCAAATTGATTGAAGGTTCCGTGGCTTCAATCCCACCGCAAGGGGGGCGCAAGCACCCGCAACAAGAATTTTTACACGTAGATACCAGTGATATCCTGTTCATTTGCGGAGGTGCTTTTGACGGACTTGAAAAGGTCATCCAGCAACGGACTTCGCGTGGCGGCATCGGTTACGCAGCGGAGCTTAAAGACCCAGGCGATTACCGTACCTTTGCACAAACTCTGCAGGATGTGCAGGCCAGGGATTTAATAAACTACGGGCTTATTCCGGAGTTTGTGGGTCGTTTGCCAGTGGACGTTGTTCTCGATGAACTCTCCGAGAACGACCTGGTGCAGGTTTTGACTGAGCCGGAAAGCTCTCTTGTTGAACAGTACTGCTACTTGTTTTCTTTGGAGGGTGTGGAACTGGAATTTCAGCAGGATGCGCTTCGGGCAATTGCCGGCAAGGCGATTGAAATGCGAACCGGTGCGCGCGGCTTGCGTTCCATATTGGAGGACCTGCTCCTGGATACCATGTTTGATTTGCCGTCGTTCAGGCAGGTCAGGAAAGTCGTTATCGATAAAGAAGTCGTGGCGGGCAAACGCCCGCCCCTGGTGATATATGATGAGAGTAGAAAAGTTTCTTTTGCTTCCGAGTAGGTTGCCGCTGGCGATGTTCGACACAGGTGGTGTGGTGGCTTGCAGCAACAGGTTTTTAGTGTTTTTATGTTTCTGTGCCAGCTTGAAAGTTGCGCTTGTGACAGACAGCTGGACGAGCGCATTCATGATCAGAGGAGCTTGATTAGGGGAGCTTATGTCAGTACACGCTTTTGAAATTCCGGTGTTGCCTTTGCGGGATGTGGTGATTTTCCCGCACATGGTAGTGCCACTTTTTGTCGGACGGGAACGTTCTGTGAAAGCTTTGGACATTGCCATGTCCGGAGACAAGCAAATTTTGCTTGTGGCACAGAAAAATGCGGAAGAGGATGCGCCCGGTCCCGAAGATATTTACGAAGTCGGTACGATTTCCAGTGTGGTGCAGCTCCTGAAATTGCCGGATAACACGACTAAGGTTTTGGTTGAAGGAGGACAAAGAGCCAAGGTTGAGAGCTACATAGACAAGACAGATTACCTGGCTGCCAAGGTTTCCATCAGTAAAAAAGAAAGCAGTACTGACGCGCGGAAAAAGAAACAGACCGAGGTGCTCGCCCGCTCGATTCTGTCACGCTTTACCCAGTATGTGAAACTGAGAAAAAGAGGGTTGAATGATGTTCTGAGCTCGATGAACGGGATAGATAATCCGGAGCAGTTGGGCGACATGGTTGCTACGCATCTCATGGTGAAAATTGAAGAGAAGCAAAAAGTGCTGGAAAACCCGTGCGTCCATGACCGACTTCGTTTTTTACTGGGCTTGATTGAAAGCGAAATAGACATGATACAAATTGAGCAACGCATACGTGGGCGCGTGAAAAAACAAATGGAGAAAAGCCAGAGAGAGTACTACCTGAGTGAGCAAATGAAAGCCATTCAAAAAGAGCTTGGGGGAATGGGTGAAGTCTTTGATGAAAGTGCTGAATATAAAAAGAAGATAGAAAAAGTGGGGATGCCGGCGGCAGTCAAAGCAAAAGCTTTTGCGGAACTGAGTCGCTTGGGCATGATGTCTGCCTTGTCCGCGGAAGCGACAGTTGTGCGAAATTATCTGGACTGGCTGGTAGGAGTTCCCTGGAAAAAAAGGACCAAACTGAGGACCAGTCTGGAGCAGGCGGAGAAAATCCTCAATGATGACCATTTCGGCCTGGAGAAAGTGAAAGAACGCATCCTGGAGCACCTGGCTGTGCAAACCCGTGTCAAAAAAATCAAGGGCCCGATTTTGTGTTTGGTTGGGCCTCCTGGCGTGGGTAAAACTTCTCTGGGTCGTTCCATAGCGCGCGCCACGAGCAGAAAATTTGTGCGCATGACACTGGGCGGTGTTCGCGACGAAGCGGAAATTCGTGGTCACCGCAGAACCTACATAGGAGCTTTGCCTGGAAAACTGGTGCAGAATCTCGCCAAGGTCGGGGTCAACAATCCCCTGTTTTTATTTGATGAACTTGACAAAATGTCAATGGACTTTCGTGGCGACCCGGCCTCCGCGCTTTTGGAAGTATTGGATCCGGAACAAAACAGTGCATTTCAGGACCACTACCTGGAAGTGGATTTTGATTTGTCGAACGTCATGTTTGTTTGTACAGCGAACAGCTTGAATATTCCTTTTCCTTTACTGGACAGAATGGAAGTGATCAAGCTTTCTGGGTACACGGAAGAAGAAAAAATGAATATTGCCGCTTCGTTTCTGGTCCCCAAGCAAATAAAGGACCATGGCTTGAAAAAAGGGGAATTGGAGTTCACCGGGCCGGCGCTCAGGGACATTATCCGCTACTACACACGCGAAGCAGGTGTGCGGGGCATGGAACGGGAAATTTCCAAAGTCTGCCGCAAAGTTGTGAGAAAAATCCTTGGCGATGCCAAAACAGATTCAGTACAGTTGCGACCGGCTTCCCTGGCAAATTTTCTGGGGGTGCGCCGTTATCGTTTCGGCCGCGCCGACAGTGAAGACCGAGTCGGCCAGGTGACCGGTCTGGCATGGACTGAAACGGGAGGTGACCTGTTGACGGTTGAAGTGGCAGTGGTTCCCGGCAAAGGCGGGCTGTTGCAAACCGGCCAGTTGGGTTCCGTGATGCAGGAGTCGGTGAAAGCAGCCATGACAGTGGTCAGGAGTCGCGCGGAGGCCATTGGCATACCCGCCGACTTTCATGAAGAAAGTGATGTGCACGTACACGTACCGGAAGGGGCTATTCCGAAGGATGGCCCCAGTGCCGGGGTCACGGTTTGTACCGCATTGGTATCGGCGCTAACGAATATTCCTGCCAATGCCGGCGTGGCAATGACCGGCGAAATCACTTTGCGTGGCGAGATTTTGCCGATCGGGGGACTTAAAGAGAAATTACTTGCGGCTTTGCGCGGTGGTGTCAAAACCGTTTTGATACCCAGTGAGAACAATAAAGATTTGAAAGAGATTCCCAAACAGATTCTTCGCAAATTGAATGTGATCAGTGTGCGCTGGTTCGAGGAAGTTCTGGATATTGCACTTTTGAGGAATCCAGAAGTTGTTGTTACACAAAAGGAAGTTTCTGAAGGACAGCTGGAAGTGAAAAGTAAAAGCAAAAGACCATCAGGAGCAAAGGTCCCATCAAGACACTGAGCGCTTTGGCGATTTTGAAATAAGTTCGGTATTTTACCGATACATTAGGATGTAGAAATTCAGACTTGATCTGACAGTTACCCGTTTATCTGTAGAAATTCAGACTTGATCTGACAGTTACCCGTTTATCAGCAACCGACTGTCAGATTGGGTCTAAACTTCTATACTTTAGGAGATGTCGGGCTTTTTTGGGGCTGAGTTGAACAGCATCAGGTCATCCTGCTTCCCCTTTCAAGTCGTTCCTTGTAAATTTTGCAATCAATGCAAAGCATTGAGGTTGGCCTGGCCTCCAGGCGTTCAGTTCCTATTTTCTTCCCGCATTCCCGGCAGTACCCGTAAGTACCTTCCGCCAGGCTTTTCAAGGCAAGGTCAACCATTCTAATCAGTTGGGTTTCTCTGCCTCTTGTTCGTAGCTCGAGGCGAAATTTTTCTTCATGAGAGGCACGGTCAGCATCGTCGGAAAAACTTGCCGGGTCCCTTTGCAAGTGTTCCAAAGGTCGGTTGGATTCTTCTATGAGACGTTCCTTCATGTCTGTCAACGCATTTAGAAAACGTTTTTGCGCTCTCTTTCCTATGTAGCTTGCTGTTCTTTGTCGCCTAGCTTTCCTGCTGAGAGATTTTCCGAGCTCTGCTTCTGTGGTGACTTTTTTTTCAGGCTGACTGGTCGCTGGCACTTTTTTGATGGCGGCTGAAGCCTTTTTGGGTTTCGGCACTTTGGTTGCTGCTTCAGGGGATGTCGGGCTTTTTCGGGTCCGACTGGTCGCTGGCACCTTTCCGGTGGCGGCTGAAGCCTTTTTGGGTTTCGGCACTTTGGTTGCTGCTTCAGGGGATGTCGGGCTTTTTCGGGGCCGACCGGCTGTCAGTGCTTTTCCGGCGGTGGCTGAAGCTCTTTTGGGTTTCGGTGCTTTGGTTGGCGCTTCAGGGGATGTCGCGCTTTTTCGGGGTCGACCGGCTGTCAGTGCTTTTCCGGCGGCGGCTGAAGCCTTTTTGGGCTTTGGTGCTTTGCTTGCCGCTTCAGGGGATGTCGTACTTTTTCGGGGCCGACCGGTTGTCAGTGCTTTTCCGGTGGCGGCTGAAGTCTTTTTGGGCTTTGACGCTTTGGTTGTCGCTTCAGGGGATGTCGTGCTTTCTCGGGGCTGACTGGCTGTTAGTGCTTTTCCGGCGGTGGCTGAAGTCTTTTTGGGTTTCGGCGCTTTGTTTGCCACTTCAGGGGCTGTCGTGCTTTTTCGGGGCCGACTGGTCGCTGGCGCCTTTCCGGCGGCGGCTGAAGTCTTTTTGGGTTTTGGCGCTTTGCTTGCCGTTTCAGGGGATGTCGTACTTTTTCGGGGCCGACCGGTTGTCAGTGCTTTTCCGGTGGCGGCTGAAGTCTTTTTGGGTTTTGGCGCTTTGCTTGCCGTTTCAGGGGATGTCGTACTTTTTCGGGGCCGACCGGTTGTCAGTGCTTTTCCGGTGGCGGCTGAAGTCTTTTTGGGTTTTGGTGCTTTGATTGGTGCTTCAGGAGATGTCGTACTTTTTCGGGGCTGACTGGCTGTTAGTGCTTTTCCGGTGGCGGCTGAAGCCTTTTTGGGTTTTGGTGCTTTGGTTGCCGCTTTAGGAGATGTCGTACTTTTTCGGGGCTGACTGGCTGTCAGTGCTTTTCCGGCGGCGGCTGATGCCTTTTTGGGTTTCGGTGCTTTGGTTGCCGCTTTAGGAGATGTCGTACTTTTTCGGGGCTGACTGGCTGTCAGTGCTTTTCCGGCGGCGGCCGAAGTCTTTTTGGGCTTTGGCACTTTGGTTGCCGCTTCAGGGGATGTCGTGCTTTTTCGGGGCTGACTGGTCGCCGGCGCTTTTCCGGCGGCGGCTGAAGCTTTTTTAGGTTTCGGCGCTTTGGTTGCCGCTTCAGGAGATGTCGGGCTTTTTCGGGGCTGACCGGCTGTCAGTGCTTTTCTGGTGGCGGCTGAAGTCTTTTTGGGCTTTGGCGCTTTGCTTGCCGCTTCAGGCGATGTCGGGCTTTTTCGGGGCTGACTGGTCGCCGGCGCTTTTCCGGCGGCGGCTGAAGTTTTTTTGGGTTTCGGTGCTTTGCTTGCCGTTTCAGGGGATGTCGTGCTTTTTCGGGGTCGACCGGCTGTCAGTGCTTTTCCGGCGGCGGCTGAAGTTTTTTTGGGTTTCGGTGCTTTGCTTGCCGCTTCAGGGGATGTCGTACTTTTTCGGGGCCGACCAGCTGTCAGTGCTTTTCCGGTGGCGGCTGAAGTCTTTTTGGGTTTCGGCGCTTTGGTTGGCGCTTCAGGGGATGTCGGGCTTTTTCGGGGCCGACCGGCTATCAGTGCTTTTCCGGCGGTGGCTGAAGCCTTTTTGGGTTTCGGCGCTTTGGTTGCCGCTTCAGGCGAGAAGACTTTTGCTGCCCGTAATTTCCTGGCTTGGGTGGGGGGTGCTTTTTCCATGGCTTACGTTGCTTGAGAATAAAATCCGTCCTTATACCAATAAAAACGCGAAGATGCAACACATCATCAGGGGTGGGTGTGCACTAAAGAGATGCTTTTTCCGGTTTTTTGCTTTTTATGGTTGCATCTAGTTTCCCTTTGCCAAGTTGCAAGGAAATGTCTTCACCTGTTTCCACGTCTGTCGTAGACTTGATGACCGTCCCGTTTTTTTTCGTAGCCAGTGCATAACCACGTTTCAAAATTGCCAAAGGACTTGCGGACCGCATCCCCGTTTCAGTTTTGTTAAGCCGGAGATTGGCTGAGTGCAAAATATCTTGCACGGCGTGAGACAGACGGTGCATGTAGTCCTTGTTTTGTGTGCTGTGCCGCAGCATTTCCATGGCTGGTGAGCAAATTTGAAGTTTTTCCAAGAGGCTGGACAAGCGGCTTTTTTCAGCATTCAGCACGCCCGAGGTGGCAAATTCAAAGCGAGCCGATAGTTCGTCGGTTTTTTGTTTTAACTGTTCAATGTTCCTTAAAGGATGTAATCCCCGCAGTTGGGCAGCGAGAACTTTCACCACCCCGTGTTTTTCAGTCAGCACCTGCGACAGGGTATGTTGCAACCGGCTGACCGCAACCAGTAATTGTTCATGAAAAGCTTTCTGTTCAGGACAAACCAGTTCCGCCGATGCCGTGGGAGTAGCAGCGCGCAAGTCCGAGACAAAATCGCAAATCGTGAAATCAGTTTGATGGCCGACACCCGAAATCACCGGTATTTTGGAAATTGCTATTTGGCGGGCAAGTTTTTCCTCATTGAAACATTGCAGGTCTTCAGCGTCGCCGCCACCTCTGGCAATGATCAATACCTCGCATTCCATTCGTCTGTTGGCAGTTTCCACGGCTTTACACAGCTCAGCGAGAGCAGCGGCCCCTTGAACAGCAGCAGGGTAAAGAATTAACCGGATGGATGGGAAGCGTCTGCGGCAAGTACTGATGATGTCCTGTATGACCGATCCTTTTGCTGAGCTGATGATGCCGATGGCACTGGGAAATGTGGGAAGTTTTCGTTTGCGGGATGGATCAAACAATCCTTCAGCCTGGAGCTTTTTTTTGAGTTGCTCAAATTTTTCATGCAAAGCACCGCTCCCGCTTTTTCTCATGGATTCGATTTTTAGTTGAAATTGTCCCCGCGGTTCGTACAGTTCCACTTTCGCGTATACGCAGACCTCCAATCCCTTTTTAGGGACAAAGTTCAGTCGCAGATTCTGCTCACGAAACATGACGCAGCGGACTTGGCAACGAGTGTCTTTCAACGTGAAATAAGCATGTCCTGAGGCTGCGCGCAGGTAATCGGAAATTTCGCCCTTGACTTGTATCACGGAGAATTGGCGATTCAGGTGCATCCGCACTTGCGAATTCAACTCGGAGACCGAATATACCGCTTCAGATTCCGACAGTGTGTGCCCGTCTGTGCGTCTTGGATATGGTTCAAGCAATGTCGTATTTCCTGTCATGACGGTTGGCCATCTATAAGCAATATGCAGAAGCGTGGAGCAACTCGGCGGCGGGTTCCTTTCAGCGCGGTGGTCTGAAATGTTTTCATCGTTTCTGTTTGAGGTCTTGGCGAAACTCCTGTTTCGTCCACGCCGTTGTCGAACCCTTGCCAGGCCCCGAACTTCGACCAGTGCGGCTCGCTCAGTTCCTGATAGAGAGTCTGCCCATTATAAAACTGAAAGTGTCCGGTGAGGCTTGTGTTGCCGCACTTGCTCCCATGCAGGCCTGTTCTTTACATTTGAGCGACTGGCACAGGTGAGCAGTGTTGATGTCCTGTTGCACCCACCGATTTTCAGCGGGGGAGGATTGGATTGGTTTTTCGGACCTGTTCTGCCAGCGGGGCACGCCGGTGACGCCTGTCGGGCTGGGTGTTTCTGCGTTGTCAAGTCGTGCTTCTATCTTGCGGAACAGCCCTTGTTCTTGACTGAAAAGCCAGTATTTAGCGCGTTGCCATCTAGTCTGCCACACGCAGTGCTATAATCACCTCCCCGAGGCGTGCTGAAATATGGCGTGGCAGTATCGAGCACGTTGATTTTGGGGCACAACACTTCCCGCAATGAGAGACTTGAAAGAATTTTCTGAAGCATTGACGTTTGACGATGTATTGATCAAGCCAGGCTACTCTGAGTTTTCTCCGGCAAACGTGGTAATACGAACTTCCCTGACGGAAGAAATTTCTCTTGAGGTTCCCTTGCTTTCCGCGGCCATGGACACGGTTACGGAGGCCCCCCTGGCCATTGCGCTTGCCCAGGAAGGAGGATTGGGGGTGGTGCACCGCAATATGGAGATTGAAAAACAGGTGGAGCACGTGCGGCGGGTCAAGAAGTTTGAAAGCGGTGTGATCATGGACCCCATTACAGTTTCACCGGATATTTCCGTAAAAGAAGCCATTGAAACCACGAACAAATATGGTATTTCCGGATTACCGGTTGTGGTGGGAGAATGCTTGGTCGGCATCGTGACTCGCCGTGACCTGCGGTTTGTCGCGAATCTGGATGATCCAGTTACCAGTGTGATGACGCCCGGAGAAAAACTGGTAACCGTATCGGAGAACGCTACGCGTTTTCAAATTGAGTGCGCGTTGCATGAGCACCGGCTGGAAAGGGTGCTGGTTGTCAATAAAGATTTCGAGTTGTGTGGGATGGTCACGGTAAAAGACATTCGAAAATCGACGGAACACCCTCTTGCTTCCAAAGACGCGTCAGGACGTTTGCGGGTCGGAGCGGCAGTGGGAACCGGTGAAGAAGCTTGTCGACGGGTCGCCAGTCTGATCGAATCAGGAGTGGATGTTATTTTTATCGACACCGCCCACGGTCACTCAAAAATGGTGCTGGATACCGTTCGTGAGCTTCGCGAGACGTATTCGGACATGCAACTGGTGGTGGGAAATATCGCCACCGAAGAAGCGGCTGTCGCTTTGGCGACCTTGGGAGTGGATGCCGTAAAAGTTGGCATCGGCCCGGGCTCCATATGTACTACCCGGGTGGTTTCTGGGATAGGAGTCCCGCAAATCACTGCCATTCGGGATGTGTCCCACGCTTTGAAGAATGAAAAGATTCGTGTCATCTCTGACGGCGGTGTCCGCTTTTCCGGAGATGCGGCAAAAGCCATTGCGGCTGGTGCCCACTCGATTATGATTGGCGGTTTATTTGCCGGCACACAGGAAGCTCCCGGTCTCGTGGACACGCACCAGGGGCGCGCTTACAAAGCATACCGTGGCATGGGGTCGGTGGCGGCAATGCTCAGCGGTTCCAGTTCCAGGTATTTCCAAGATGCGAGGGTGGGGGCGAAAAAACTTGTTCCCGAGGGAGTGGAGGGCCGTGTCCCCTACCGCGGGCCCTTGAAAGATGTAGTCCACAACCTGGTCGGTGGAATTCGTGCCGGCCTGGGTTACGCAGGTTGTGCCGACATTGAGGCAATGCGCAGACGTTGTGGCTTTATTCGAGTGACGCAGGCCGGTCTGGAAGAAGGGCATGTTCACGGGGTGGATATCACGCACGAAGCGCCCAATTACCCCTTTGATTGACAGCTTGTGTGCGCTGTTTCAATCAGTACCGCCATATTTCACGCGGCAAAAAGGTTGGTATAACCTTCGTTCCTTTCCAGGTTTTCCAGGTTTTCCAGGTTTTCCAGGTTTTCCAGGTCGACCGGACAGCAAGGCACGGAAAACTATTCAAGCTCACTGGATTATTCAAATTTCTCTTAAAATGTCCCCCTGTTTTTCATAATCATCCCGCCAGAGCGTTTATTCACCGGCATTGTCTGGCAACCCAGAGTCCAAGGGTGTTGACACCGCCAAGCTTCGAATCCCTTTGCCCCCTGTTCCTGTTCTTTGAGAAAAGGTTTCTGCAAAACAGGGGGTCCTGGCAGTGAACAGTTTGGACGAGGAGGTTTCCAGCCGGGTTTTAATTCTGGATTTCGGTTCGCAGTACACCCAGTTGATAGCGCGACGGGTGCGCGAATTGTCTGTTTATTGTGAAATCCATCCCTGGTCGGTGAAAAGCGATTTTGTGACAGATTTTTCACCGTCCTGCATTATTCTCTCGGGTGGTCCGGAAACAGCCGGTTGTCAACGTTCTCCGCAAGTGGCCTTGGATATTTTTGCGCTCGGCATTCCCATGCTGGGGATTTGTTACGGCATGCAAACCATGGCCTCGCAATTGGGTGGGCGCGTTGAAGCATCAGGGAAACGGGAGTTTGGGCATGCTCGGATAACCGCATCCATGGACGATCCACTCTTCGCTGAAACACGCGCCGGGGAAAAAGAAATGGTGGAACTGGATGTCTGGATGTCGCATGGCGACCAGGTTTTGGAATTGCCAAATGGTTTTGAATGCCTTGCGAAAAGCAAGGATTCCGGTATGGCGGCGATCGTCAAGAAAGACCAGAACTTATACGGCTTACAGTTTCATCCTGAAGTTGAGAACACGCAGTGCGGTAAAAAAATACTGGAAAATTTTGTGGTTCGGATCTCGGGTGCGGCACGTGAATGGCGGACTGAAAAGTTTTTGCATCGTGCTGTTGAAAAAATTCGCACCACGGTAGGAAAAGATGAAGTAATTTTGGGGCTGTCTGGGGGTGTGGATTCTTCTGTGGCGGCGGCTTTGATACATCGTGCCATTGCCGGGCAGTTGCATTGCGTGTTTGTGGATAACGGTTTGCTGAGGTATGGAGAAGCGCAGCAGATTCAAGAAACCTTCGCAACCAGCCTGGCGATGAGCTTGCATTATGTGGATGCACGTCAACGCTTTCTTGAGGCGCTGACCGGAGTGGAAGGACCAGAAGAAAAGCGGAAAATCATTGGCAATCTTTTTATCAAAGTGTTTGAGGAGAAGGCCAGGCAGCTTGGTAATATACAGTGGCTGGCACAGGGAACCATTTATCCCGATGTTGTGGAATCAGCAAAAACCGGGTCCGGTGCGACTCGGTTGATCAAGTCGCATCACAACGTCGGCGGCCTTCCTGAAAAAATGCGTTTGAAGCTGTTGGAGCCCCTGTCATCCTTTTTCAAAGACGAGGTTCGGGAAATTGGCTGCAAACTAGGTTTGCCCGACAGTCTAGTGTATCGCCACCCCTTTCCCGGCCCCGGACTGGCAGTCAGGATCATGGGGACAATTACCGAGGATAAACTCGAGCGACTGCGTCAGGCAGACCACATTTTCATCGAGGCGCTGAAAAATGCGGGATTGTACAGGCAGGTTGCTCAGGCTTTCGTGGTGCTGTTGCCTGTCAAGTCAGTTGCCGTTATGGGTGATGACAGGTATTACGGGAACGTGTTGGTTTTGCGTGCTGTGGAAAGCGTTGATTTTATGACGGCACGCTGGGCACGTCTGCCACTGGACTTTCTTGCCGAAGTGGCAGGAAAAATAGTCAATGAAGTCAGGGGTGTGTCCCGCGTGTGTTATGACCTGGGAAACAAGCCGCCGGCGACCGTGGAATGGGAGTAGTGAGGATGTTGGAGGATGGAAAATCTACGCTGTTCATGAGCGTTTTGGTGGTGTGCGTCAAGAATGTCATCGCCGCTCCACTTTCTGGAAGTGGTGGCGGAATCGTGTCACGACAGAAATGTGCAGAGTTGATATGCTGACTGAGACTTCGCTCAGTACAGGTTCACATCATCAGTAATCAAAAATGACCTCGCTGCTCGGGGGTGTGAACGAGGCAGCAGACGTTCAAGTGTTTTGTCAAAAAAATCATGGGCCTGTACGTCGTTAAATTTTGCCGTCATGTTCAGACGAAATGAAAAAGCAGCCCGTGGGAAAATGCCAGCAGGGATTCTGCTGCTTATGTTGAACAGCCCCTTTCAAAAGTGTTGGTATTTCAAAATGTTCATCTGTTTGCCCCCCATGCGATTCAACAACTGTCGGCTGTAGAAAACGGTGTTTGTTTGGAATTTGGCGTTTATAGAGGGTTTTTTGTAAACCATTTTTCCAATAGTCCTCTACAGGAATATTGTTCTGGGTCTGACTGTTTTTATGGCCTTGTGGAAGACTGGGCCGGGCATCATTCCGGGAAAGGTGGTTTTAATAATGACGGGGCGTTGCTGAGTGCAAATCCGCATGCAACCCTTGTAACAAGGCGGGTTCGATAAAACTCTCCCGATCTTTGTTGGCGAGCAGTTATATGATGCGAATTCGACTTTTTACATATTGATTCGGATACCTGTAATGCAACAGCCATTGTTCTCCGTGAAGTAGAGAGCTTTTGCAAAGCCGGGTCTGTGCATCATCTTTGATGAATATATTGGTTATCCAAATTGGAAAAATAGAGGGTTTCTGGCCTGGCAAGAGTTTTGTGGGGTGCACGATGTCAAGCATCGATATAGAGGATTTTGCACGAACCAGCCGTTTATTTAAATTATTTGGGAACAACTGGCCATGAGTTCAGTAGACACGATGTGCAAGCAACAAATAGGCAAGGTGTTGAAATCGAATATGAAGGTGAAGGGTCGGTAATTATTTGCGCAGGTGCTTGTTTAAGAGATTTATGCAGTCGCTGCACGCAAAACAATCAGGCGGTCGTTGAACGGGAGTGATTTCCAGAAAAAAGAGCGGCGGAAAGGAAACTCTGCTGTTGCTGTTTTTCGTGTTGTAGGCTCTATTCGAGGCGGGTAGTTCAAGCGCTGGATTTGTCAAGGTCTCGTACGATGCGCAAAATTTCGGCTACTGGTTCAAGCAGGTTCCTGGGAATATAGTTGTATTGTTCGACTTGTGTCATTAAATCCCTGGCAAGCGGCACGTTCTGCATTATTGGTATTCCTTCTTGTTGCGCAATTTCTATGATGCGCTTTGCTACCGCGTCTTCTCCTTTGATTGTTACAACCGGCAAAGCAGTGTCTCCTTCCTTGTACAACAGACCCACGGCATAACGGGTCGGGTTGGTGACGATGACGCTGGATCGTTTGACATCATCCGGCATGCGGCTGCTGAGCAATTCCTGGTGCATGCTGCGGCGTTTTGATTTTATTTCGGGGTTTCCTTCCATTTCCTTGTATTCTCTTTTTACTTCATCCTTTGTCATTTTCAGTTGTTTGATGTGGTCAAACTTCTGAAAGGCGAAATCGGCGGCGGCAACTGCCGTGAAACCAATTGCCCCACTCACCATTGTACTGTGCAGTGCCGCACCGGTGACTGGCAAAACGCAACTCACGCCACAAAACGGGACAGAAAGAATGGCGGGAAGAGCCAGGTAAATCACTGCTGATATCAGCCCCCCGAGAAACCCTATTTTGACAATGGATTTTATGGTTTCAAACAGATTTTTCCGGGAAAAAATCTGTTTTAGACGTGACGCCGGGTTCAGTTTCTTCAAATCAGGCTTGATGGATTCAGCGGACATCAGCCCGCCAATTTGAATGTAGTTGGCGAAAATCGCTACGACAATTACGATTAGCAGAACTGGAATGACGAGTTTTAAACTTAAAACGAAAATCGCGTGTCCAGTGTCTCTCAAGGCATTCTGGAAATCCAGTTCGTAGTAATTTGGCGGTATCAAAATCATTTCTTGAAACGTTTTGATATATCGTTCGCTGTTAAGCCAGAAATAGGTGTACAGCGACACCACCAATGCTGTGCTTACCAGGTCTTTGCTTTTGGCAACTTGCCCTTTTTTCCGGGCGTCCCTGATCTTTTTCTGCGTTGGTTGTTCGGTTTTTTCGCCGCTGCTGCCTTCACTCACGACAAAAGTTCACCCAGTGAAAGAAAATTACTCAAAATAGTCGATTCGAAATAATCTTTAAAGATGTCCATAAGCACGCCGAACATGATGATTAAAACCAGTATGGCAACCGCGCTTTTTATGGGCATAGCAAGAAAAAAAATGTTCAACTGAGGAGAAAATCGTCCAATCAGACCCAGTCCAAACTCGACAATGAACATGGTGATTATCGCCGGACCAGCAAGATAGACTGCGGTTTTCACCAACGAGTCCATGTGCATGAGAAAAAAAGCAGAATTCTCCAGCCTTATGTTCGGTGTAAATTCATGTACCGGCCAGTATACGTAACTGCCATAAAGGCCGCTGAGAAACAGGGGAAAAATCCCGCCGATGAAGAAAAGAGCTATCGCGGACTGTAACATCAGCTGGCCCATAGGCGATACCTGCTCGCCGAGCAAGGGGTCAAAAGACTCGGCAATGGTGGCTCCCCGCTGGTTGTCGATGAATACACCTACAGATGAAATCGCCCAGAATATGATATTTGTCAGAAAACCGATGGCAATCCCGATAAAAATTTCCTTGAAAGTAATGAAGAGAAGTTCGGCATAACCCAGAGTCTGAGGAAAGTCGCTTTCAACGACAGGAAAAATAAAAAGCGCCAAGCTTAATGTGATGCTGTTGCGCACCATTTGGCCGCCCAGCAATTCTTTGTTCATAAAGCTTACGATCGTGAATGCCGCCATCATGCGGGGCAGGATCATGGAGAATGTCACGACTACCCGTCCGAATTCCGAAATGAGTTCTTCCAAGTTACCTCTGTGTCGTGCTGGATTCGGTGTCGTGAATGCAGATGTCTTTTTTCAGGGGGGAAAGAAAACCCCTGATCCATATTCCGCCTGGATCCCGTGCACTGCTGTCAAAACACCCCCGCGCAATCGTTTTTAATTGGCGGAAGTTTGCGCTTTCAGGTTGATCAAAAATTCAGTGGTCGGGACTAATGACCTTCGCTTATTCTGTCAAAAACAAAAACGGAATATTGGAAGATTTCTTCGCCCAGCCAGCCGCCGGTTGCAAAAATGGTCAGAATGACCGCAATCAATTTTATTGCGAAAGCCAAGGTTTGCTCCTGGATTTGCGTGAGGGCCTGGAACAGGCTGACCACCGTACCAACGACAGAGGCAACGATTATTGGAGGCAGGGACAATAACAGCACCAGCAAAAGTGCTTCACGGGTGAGGGAGACGATATTGAAGGCGCTAGAACTCATGAGGGGGTGGAAACAGCTTGTGTCTCTGCTTGTTCTTTGCCCTGGCTCTCGTTTCGGTCCTCTTCCTGGGAAGCGAAAAGCATGGGCAGGCCTTCGTTGATGGCAAATAACCGTGCTGCAGACTGGCCGGAAATGGTCACCAGCTCACATTTTGCGATAACTGTACTGCCCACTCTGACCAGTAAATTCTCACTTGTTGCCGGTGCTCCGGTAATGACCCGGCCCGGCTGCAATTGTGAAAGTGCTTTGGCATAAAACGTTTTTTCCGGAAGTTCGAGGTGTAACCGGAAAAGCAGTTCTGCGGGTGCGACGGCATCTTTTCCGTTTGTCTGTGTATCGTTGTTCTCGCCAAGTTGCTTCCCCAACACCAGCCTGTTTTTTTCTACAAAAGCTTCAAAAGCAGTTTCTCCACCCATGGTGAGTTCGAAACAGCCACTTTCAAAGCCATGCCAATCCAAGAAGATAATGTCGCCTGTTTCCAGTGATTGCAGTTCGTCTGCACTGAGTTGCGCGCCGGCCACACGGATCCGTATCGGAACGGGCACGTCGGGAATGTCTGTGCTTGGATGGGGGGCAAGAAATCCGCACCAGTTCAGCAGTTTCGGCAAAGCTTTTTCGGCAAACACTATTTCGCCACCTAGTCCTTCATTTTCAGTACTGAACCCCATGCGCAAACCGGATCCAACCGGTGTCTCTCCAAGGCTCAGGTCGCTGAACTCAATCGACTCGCCGGTTTTTGTAAAGAAAGTATCAAGAGCAGGCTGCACAGTCGCTTCGAATACTCCGAGTCTCAACTCTTTTGGCAATTCAGAAAAATCCGCAAATGAAAACCAATTGCCAAGCAAGATGCTTAAAAAACCTTGGTCGCAAGACAGGGAAAATTGGGTGCCGGCTACCGTTCCTTCGGCATGGATCGTTCGTTCGGCCAGTCTGTTTTCTGGTGATAAATTGATTTCAAGGTTCCCCGTAATAGTGGTGATGCCAAGCTTCAGGCTTCGTGTGGCAAGCAGATTTCGAAACCTGCTTTCTTCGGCTCCAATTTCAGGATATACATATTCTTCGGCTGTGTTGGCAAACTCAATCACTTTGATATTCGTCCTGGATATAGCGGCGTTGCCGTGACCTGCCCTGGTTGTTGTCTTGCTGTTGCTGACTTTTTGCGTCGCCCACGGAAACATGAACATCCAGCCTGAGATTTTGGGAAAGCGTTTGTTTCATGATTCCCTGTTGCTGAGACAACAGATTGCCGGCATCGGCGGTCTCTGTAAAAAACGACACGTTGAGTTCATTTCCATCCCTGGTGATCCTGACTTCCGTACCCTTCATAATGCCATTATCAAGAGTGATTCTGACTTCCGGGGTTTTTGCTGCGTCATCCGGTGCTGACACCAGTATGCGGCTGACGATTTTTTCAGTGAGTTCATGGAGTTTGGCGGGGCTGGTCACGGGATGTGTTTCAGTTACCGGGTTTCCGCCCGGCAATTTTGCTAAGCTTGGTGCGCCGGCTGCCAGCAACCCGGGATTCAGGCGGGGGTCGCCATCAAGCCGGCCTTGTTTTTTTTCTGCTTTTTTGTGCGCTCCACCCAAAGCTTTAGAAGGATGTTGGCGTTTCTCAAGCAAATCTTCCTGTTCACTGTGGTCCGTCGTTTTCTCCTGCGTTTTTGTGGCATTTGCCTGTACCCCTTTTTGAGGCACTACTTCCTGCATACCACTCTTCTGGGCAATCTCAGAGCCTTCTTCCGGGTTTTCGTTCGTCTCGTTTTCGTTGCCTTTGTTCAGCAACTCTTCGAAACGGTCCCTTTCGCTACGCGGTGCGGTTTGCTCGGGCGGCTGATATCTATTCTCATCATTTATGTTTCTGGATATTTCCTGCGGGTTAATCTGAATTTTCATTTTGGTTTTCCTCCACCATCTGCAAAGGGGGTTTAACACTGAATTCCTCTAATTCGAGGTCCTCCTGGCGTTGCTTTTCGCGAGTTTCCGCTATATTCAACACACGGATTGTTTCTTCGTATTTCTGAACTTTTTGTTCGGCCTTCTTTCTTTTTATTTGTGCTGTGGCAAGCTCTTCGCGGGCTTTTTTTACCGCTATTTCTGCATCTGCAACCGCTTTTTTCAAAAGGTTGTTTTTGGCGTGCAGGTCTGCGATTTCCATACGCATATCGGTGAGTTTCGTCAGAGAAGTGTCTTTCCCTTTGACCTCATCAAACAAACGGTCTTCTTCCACCACGCGCCAGACCTGATACTCGCTCAGGGTTTTTTTCCCTTCTTCTGCCGTGCACAAATCTTTTCTCAGTCTGGCGTGGGCCTTGCTGACATGCAGTTGCGCGTTGTCGCGACGTAGTTCTTTGATGTACAACAGCTGGCTCAGCATATCAGGCTCCGATTTCTTTCATTCTTTGCACCGTCGCTTCAAAGTCCACGAACTCATCGGTTCCCTGGCGAAGAAAACTCTCGATCTGATCATGTTTTTGAATGGCCAGGTCCGCCAGGGGGTCCGAACCACTTTGGTACTCCCCGATTTTGACCAGGAGTTCGACTTCCTGGTACTTGGCCATTAATTCCCGCAAACGACCGGCGGCCGAAATATGTTCACTGTCTGTCACGTTCGGCATCACGCGACTGACACTTTCCAAAACGTCGATGGCTGGATAATGACCGCCTGACGCGAGCTTGCGCGAAAGAATGATGTGTCCGTCCAAAATGGAGCGCGTTTCGTCGGCGATGGGTTCGGTCATGTCATCACCTTCGACGAGTACGGTGTAAAAAGCTGTGATGGAACCGCGGTCGGATTGTCCTGCGCGCTCCATCAGTTTTGGCAGGGTGGCGAAAACCGAAGGCGGAAATCCACGGCGGGTAGGGGGCTCGCCTGCTGCGAGTCCAATTTCACGTAAAGCTCTGGCAAACCGTGTGACCGAATCCATCAACAGCAATACTTTCTTGCCCTGATCGCGAAAAAATTCGGCGATCGCAGTTGCGCTGTAAGCGGCTTTTGCCCGTTCGATGGATGGTCGGTCCGAAGTTGCCACCACGACCACAGTCCGCTGCATCCCCTGCGGGCCAAGGCTGTGTTCAACAAACTCCCGGACTTCCCGTCCGCGCTCTCCAATCAGCGCCAGAACAATCACGTCTGCTTGGGCACCTTTGATCAGGGACGAAAGCAGAGTACTTTTCCCCACTCCGGCGGCAGCGAAAATGCCAATGCGCTGTCCTTCGCCGCAGGTCAGCAACCCATCGATCACCCGGGATTGCATGACAATGGGTTGCGCAATGATTTTTCTGGACATGGGGTTTGGCGGTTCGGCGTAAATAGGATAGTAATCAGTCGCTTCCTCTTCCGCGATTGTGTCGGAATCCAGCAGGGGCTGGCCCAGACTGTCCAGCACTTTGCCAAGCAAATGGGGGCCGACTGGAATGCGATGCACCTTGCCGCTTGGGACCACCTCCGTGTTTGTGGAAATGCCGAGCATTTCTCCCATGGGGGTCAGTAAAGCGTACTTTCCGGATAATCCAACCACTTCCGCATGCAGTCCCTTTTCTTCGCCGGGATTGCACAAAATGCACAACTCGCCGAGCTTGACATTTGGAACAACCGCACGCACCAAAGTCCCAATCACTTCCCGGACCCGCCCGCGCATTTCATAAAGCCGCGCTTCTGTTGCCGCGTCTTTCAAAACGTCGGTGATGTAAGAGAGTCCCTCCATGTCCTTATTTCCTCAGAGATTTCTCCATCAGCAGAATGTTTTTGTTGCCTTCCCGTCGAAAACTGACCTCATTCATCAACTGCTTCGCAAGGTAAATGCCCAGCTTGCCAGGCGCACGTTCCGCAGGTGGCGCGTGCAAATCTGTCGGTGGTTCAACCTTGGTACTGTCAAAATATGACCCACAACTTTCTATGCGAACGCGCAGACAATCGTCGACGATATCGAGCCGCAGGTCAGCTGTTTTTGCGCTGGAAGCGCTCTGTTCATGCTGGAACACATTGGCAAGTATTTCGTCAACCGCAACCTGTATATCACACATTGCGTTGAAAGGAATGTCGAATTGTCTGCAAAACGATTCGACCGCTCGAGGCACCTGTGCCAATCCTACCTGCTGTTGGTTTCCAGCTGACACAATATGTATCTGCACGCTCACAGGTCACGCTGCACGGCCATCAAGGTGGCATCGTCAAAACGCGCTGCGCCTTCAAATTTCTTCAGTTCAGCAAATAATCTCATGACAATTTCCCTCGCGGACCCCCCGTATTTTAGCAAATCCAGAACCCGGGTTTCTCCAAAGGGTTCACCGTGCACATTTTCACCTTCGACCAAGCCGTCTGTATACACCAGAACCGCGTCTCCGGGTTCAATCTGAATTTTGTGCGAGGTGTATTTTGTCCCCGGCAATACGCTCAAAGCCATGCCGGTGTCCACAGCGAGCGGTGCCGCTCGCCCGTCATGCAGCAGAATGGGCGGGTAGTGGCCTGCCAGAGCAAAGTGAAAGACATGGTCTCGACTGTCCAGTATGCCGTAAAAAGCAGTCAAAAACTGGTTGGTGTTGAATTCATCCAGCAAAAACTTATTTACCTCTTCAAGACATTTTCCGGGATCAGGGTTCTCGTCTCGAACAATCAGACGCAACAAAATTTTTGCAGTAGCCGCCAGCAAGGCTGCCGGCACCCCTTTGTCAGAAACGTCAGCCACCACAAAACCGGTTTTATGTTTGTTGATGGCAAAGGCTTCAAAAAAATCACCGCTGGTCTCGCGAGCCGGCAGCATGTCCGCATGCGCGGAATAGCCTGGTTGAGCATCAGTAAACAGAGATCTTTTTGGCAACATTTGTTTTTGAATGTTGCGTGCCACTTCAAGTTCGGTATTGATACGGGCATTTCTGGCCGCGGTGTCGGACAGTTTTTTTTCATGCAGTTTCAGGTTTTCGACCATGACTTTGAAAGAGTGACTCAAATCTTCCAATTCCGTGGACAAGTGCTGGTTTTTTGGGGGGGAAAAAGTACGTTCCCCCATCGCCACTTTTTTCGCTTCGTTGGCCAGATCAACAATGGGCCGCGCAAATCTGCCGCCGATTTGAAGGGCCAGAAAGCACAGCAATCCAAAGCCCAACAGGCTGATGACGGCTGTGTCTCTTTTAATTCGCTCAATTGCCTGCAGAACAGGAAATTCGGTAATTTTCAAAGTGGCGTACAGTGGGCTGTCTCCCAAGCGAACGAATGCGTTTAGTGACGGGTCGGAAAAAATTCCTGAAGGCTGAAGAGAAACAGAAGGATAGGCGGTGTTGTCCATTTCCGGGAGTGGTACGACCTCGTTTGCCTGGTTGAAAAAAAGTTTGTCGCCATTGTTTTTGCGAATTTCCACCAAGGGGGCCACTGAAGTCTGTTCACCGGAATGATTTTCAAGGGCGATCAGAAAAGGAGACAAAAGTTGGGCGACATCCACGACCAGGACGGGCAGCCGGTTTGGTTCCTCACTGCTGGGTCCTTTTGGTATGTATGCCAGTTTTCCACTTTCGCCGTGAAATCTCCAGGTGGGAAATGAGGTGTCTTCAAGGCCTTCCAACGGAGGAAAAATCGGGCAGTTGGCCGGGCCGGAATTTTGCCATGCGCCAGTTTCCGGCGCGGACTTCAGACATGGCGTTTTGAGGTCGAGCCATTCATAGTGCAGAAAGTCTGGTTCAGCTGGTTCTGAATCATCATGGGGTTCGGCGATAAAACGTTCGGCGGCCTGCATCACAAGCTGCATATTTTTCACAACGTTGATGCCGCCGGACTGCAAATGTTTTGTGTAGGTACTTTGCGACTGTAAAACGATCTCGTGTTTTACCAAGTAATAATCAACAGTCAAGGAAGAGGCAAGTAAAAATGTTGAGCTGACGCTGAACCACAAAAAAATTTTGAAGCGCGTGGAGGAATACAATGGTGAGTCTGGTGGAACTGGGGGTTAGGGTACTGTGGCTTCAGCTGTCCCTGCCAAGCGGCGAAGTTTGTTGCTGTGGTTCAGAAAATTTTCAAGCAAATTTTCAAAAGCCGACAAGGAAGTGCCGGGTACCTCAAAAGAAAACCAAAGCACAAGGGCTTTGCTTTTTCTATCCAGGCTCAACACGCCGCGCTGGTCGGCAATAGTTGCAAAACAATAATTCAACAATCTCTGTGTCGTGTGCGCGGCTTTTAATTCTTCTTTGCCTAACACAGTGATCTCAGTCGCCAAGATGAGTTCCTTGCCTTTTGGAATGCAGGAAACGATGTCACCGTCGCAAAAATCCAGAAGAAACCACCCTTCGCTCGTTGGTTCCGGTATTGTGACTTGCCTTTTCTGGCAAAACTGCCTGATAAGTTCTTTGGTGTCCATCATGCCTGTTCCATGCCTGTTCAATGTGCGCTACAGGGCGAATTTCCACGCACCCACGTGCTCTTTGAAAGCGAAGCGGGTCTATATTGTAAGGTTTTGTCCGGCCAATCCAAGTGGGTGTCCATCATCTGCTGCTGCCAAATCAAAACAGAAATGTCCGTTCCTCCCCAAGACCTGAATGACTGCTTCCGACGGAAAGAAACATCGGATTCGGCGAGACGGTCTTGGTTCTTTGGACAGTTTGTCGGTTTGGTTGAGGTGTGCCTCAGCGTCTTTGATCACTCCGACCGATTCCTCCTGAAATATTTTATCCAGTGCATCCACAAGTCTGATCTTTTGGGTGAAGCGACTGGTGAAACCCACCTGACGAGCACAGGGTGTGGTTTTATGGTGTTGTAGATATGGACCCTGCCAATGGCACGCACAGCCGCCCTCCAGCTGAAATATTTTATCCAGTGCATCCACAAGTCTGATCTTTTGGGTGAAGCGACTGGTGAAACCCACCTGACGAGCACAGGGTGTGGTCTTTATGGTGTTGCAGATATGGACCCTGCCAATGGCACGCACAGCCGCCCTCCAGCTGAAATATTTTATCCAGTGCATCCACAAGTCTGATCTTTTGGGTGAAGCGACTGGTGAAACCCACCTGACGAGCACAGGGTGTGGTCTTTATGGTGTTGCAGATATGGACCCTGCCAATGGTACGCACAGCCGCCCTCCAGCTGAAATATTTTATCCAGTGCATCCACAAGTCTGATCTTTTGGGTGAAGCGACTGGTGAAACCCACCTGACGAGCACAGGGTGTGGTCTTTATGGTGTTGTAGATATGGACCCTGCCAATGGCACGCACAGCCGCCCTCCAGCTGAAATATTTTCATCCAGTTGCATCCACAAGTCTGATCTTTTGGGTGAAGCGACTGGTGAAACCCACCTGACGAGCACAGGGTGTGGTCTTTAATGGTGTTGTAGATATGGACCCTGCCAATGGCACGCACAGCCGCCCTCCAGCTGAAATATTTTATCCAGTGCATCCACAAGTCTGATCTTTTGGGTGAAGCGACTGGTGAAACCCACCTGACGAGCACAGGGTGTGGTTTTATGGTGTTGTAGATATGGACCCTGCCAATGGCACGCACAGCCGCCCTCCAGCTGAAATATTTTATCCAGTGCATCCACAAGTCTGATCTTTTGGGTGAAGCGACTGGTGAAACCCACCTGACGAGCACAGGGTGTGGTCTTTAATGGTGTTGTAGATATGGACCCTGCCAATGGCACGCACAGCCGCCCTCCAGTTCTTGTTGGTAGATTTTCTTGTTATTGTCACGACTGCCCGAACCGCTCCACGATGGCCCTGTCAACGCAGTGTCCTCCATGGCCAAACCTCGATCGCCAGTCTTTTTTGCCACGTTGCATCCTCGGAACTGGTTGATTCCTGTGCCGTTTGCTTCTACCTGGCTTGCCGGTTCCGGCAGGGCAACCAGGAGCCAAAAAAAGTGGACACCATCATGTTGGTCGTACAGATATCACGTGTTTGCCTGTTTGCGTGCAGTCTTGTGATACAATAAAGGTCGGCGTGGGTCTGCAAATGGTTCGGGTGCGCCACTCAGTTGGATTCAGGGGAGGTAACGATATGGGAATTAACACCGACAACAACGCCGGAGCAGCGAAATGGAGTACGGACTCCAGTGGAGCTTCGGTCGCCACTCAGAGGACTGGCAAAGTTGCAGCCGGTTCGATACCTCCTGATTCCAAGCTGCCGGATTACTTGAAAAACGCGGACACTACTTGGCAAGACATCTGGGGTGACCAGAAAATCCGGCTTCCCTCTCCAAAAACCATAGACAGCTATGCGAATTCTGCGGATATTCTTCGGGATGGAAAGTCTATTTTTAATGTTGTGCGCAATGTGATGATTGCCTTGTACAAGCTGAATTCCACCTTGAAACGTGCTGAGCGCCAGGATCGTACCGACCTGATCAAGGATGTTGCGGACCTGCAAAGGCAGGAAGCGCAGAAAATTCGCGAGGCTGCCGATCTCAACCTGGCGGCTGGTATTGTCGGAGGAGCTTTCCAAGTAGTTGGTGGTGTCATGTCGCTTGGCATGTCTGCTGCTTCGCCGAAAGCTAGTGCGGTAGAGGTGGCGGAACCAATTGCCGAGTCTCCAACAGGAGAACCGACCCCTGAAACCGCGCCGGAAGAGTTGGAGAATCTCGAAGGAGAAGGGCCAAGAGAGTCCCTTTTAGAGTCGGAGACAGAAAGTTCTCTGCTTGAATCGGGAGGCAAGGTCAAGTCTAAACCAGCAGCAGCTCAGGAAATTAACGCTCTTGAAGACGCCGTGGAAGGTGGTGGCGAAGGCCCCCCTGCCGAAGGCGATGTGGAAACGGAGGGGAGAATCTCCGCGCGGGCGCGCGTAGAGGACGAAACCCAGCAGAATATAAAACTTCGCGAGCAAAAGATCATGAAAGCCAAGAATGCGGATGCCAAGGCATTTGTCGAGGGGCAGAAATATCAATTGCTTTCACTGCGTGTTCAGGCGATGACTCAGTTGACGGGGGGTGCCGGCCAGGCCATTACCAGTGGTTTGCAATACGGGGCACAACAGATGAACGCGGTGCAGAAAGAAATTGAAGCGAAAACGGACATGTACAAGGCGTATCAGTCGAATGTCGATGGCTTCATTAAAGACGCCAGTGACGCCCTGAGTGGGATGCTGAGCAAGCTTGACTCCATTCAACAGTCGGTTGACGATGCGACCTTGAAGATTGTTGAAAGGTGATCGGCTGAGTCGTCTCTTGGCTGGAGGGGAATGAAAATGGAAATTGACGGTTCGAGAGGTGTGTTGCCTGGTTCAGCTGCCGGTGTGGCGGGGCACGCGAAGGCAACCAATGTTTTTGGCAAGATGAAAGGCGAGAAGGTGCATGTTCATCTGGTGAACAAGATGGCTATTTTGCAAGACGCTGCTGAAGAACTCACTTTCGTAGCTGCTGAGGAGATGGAGAGAAAAATCTCCGAACGGGAGTTGCGTGAAGAGCGGGACAAGCGGGCGGAGAAAGAAAAATTGGGTGGAGGGGGCGGCGAAACCGGCATGCTGTCCGATTCAGGAAGTCAAGAAGATGCCACCAAGGCAGTGAAGGCTCTGGCGGAAGACATCAAGAGTCAGCCTGCTGTTGACCCGAAAGCCATGTTGTCACTCGTCAAAGAACGGCACGAAGATGTCTCTCAGCAGTACACCGCTTTGAAATTTGTAAAGGAGCGCCTTGAGAACGAAAATATTGGTGGGGAAAAACTTGAGGCACTCCAGTCAGCAATAGATACCCTGGTTGAGGAGCAGGGGCCGGAAATTTTTGCAGGGTTGAATGTAACCCCGCTGGCCCAGCGTTTTGTTGCGGAAAACAAAGTCGGGAATGTTCAGGATCTCAGGGATTTTTATCGTGATGCGGTTCTGGATTACGGCGGACTTGGCAGTACATTTGAAAAACTGGTTGAGCAGCATGGCGAGGAAAATTTTCCGGAAACCCTGGATTTTCTGTTGTCAGGCCTTGGTGCGGATTTGGCGGCGCGTGAACAATCTTCCATAGCGCCGGAGCAGTTGCGCGCGATTGTGGACGATATTCAGCAAATCAGGCTTATTGGTGCGTTGCATGAACAGTGTGTTGACCTGCTTGGCAGGCTGAATAAAAATTACGGAGCGGCTAAAAATGATCGTCCTTTTGCTGTTCTGGGAGAAATGGTGAGGCTGAAAGAAAGTAACTGGGTCAGCGGCGGCCAAGTTCTGAATATCTCAGAAAGAATGGATTTGCAGAACTTCGATGAGAAAATTTACTTCCTGCATGGATTTATGGATATTGTGAAATCCATTCCCATGAAGGCATACGATGGTGACTATGACAAACGTCAGAAATTTGTGAGTGGTGCCCAGGAAGCCATGGATGAAATGGTGATGCTGGAAGAAGAAAGTCTAGGTGGGGAAGCGGATGCAGGGACTTCTTAGAGAATTTCTTGAAACATTGGGAGTGGACAGTGCGGCGGGGGCGGTGTCGACCTCCCTCAGTCTGGACTTTGAAAACGGTTCCTCGCTGAGTCTGGAACAGACCGCCGAGGATGGTCTGTTGCTAGTGTTGCTCCGACCGTTATTGCCCTATCAAGGGCCGGGAGCCATGCGTGCAGCGTTGCGTATGTGCCACTTTCAGGAGAGTTTGCCCTTTCCGGTTCAGCCGGCGTTGCGCGGTGAGGGGGATTTGCTTTTTGCTTTGCGTTTGTCTCGGGGCCAGGCTCTTCTCAGCAGTCTACGCAGAGCGGTTGACTTGGTTCGGGAAATGGATGCAGTGCTTGTGGGAGCTTTGCGATGAGTGTTGAACTGAAGATCAGGGTAGAACACCTGAATGAACTGCCCGTAGTTCACCTTGATGGCCGCGTTGATTCCACGACTTCCGCCAGGCTCGACGAGGCTCTGCAGGGACTGGGGAGTAGTGATCCGTTGGGAGTCATCCTGGAGTGTAAAGGGCTTCGTTACATCAGCAGTGCAGGGCTAAGCGTCTTGTTGGGAGTGGTGCGAAATTTTGGTGAAGGGAAATCACTGGTCATGTGCGGTGTATCGGAAAACGTACGCAAGGTCTTGGACATGGTGGGATTCACCAAGTTTATAGGAATGACAGAGGATGCCGAGGCGGCGGGTAAAATAATACTTGGAGAAAAAACATGAAAATACTTAATTTGGATCATGGCATAGAGCGAATCGTAAAGCAGGACTTTTCTGATCTTGGCGCGGTGCATTTCCCGAAAGCGAAAACCTTTGCCCCGTCCGGGGTTTCTGTTATCAATCACCTGAGCCAGGTACTTGGCGCGCACGTTTTCGAGAAAAAAATCGCCGATTACGTGTGTCCATCCATTGATAAGGCGGATGTTTTATTCCCGGAGAACTATGCGAGTTCATTCGAAGATGTTCGAACCACGGCTGAGCGGTTTCCTGCCAACGACCAGGAACAAATGGAGGTCAAGGAGAAAATGAAAGGTTTGCTGGACGAATTGCATGGTTTTCACCAGTTGATGGATAACCATCGCAAGTCTCTGCTGAGGGGTTAAAACCACCAGAACCGGCTGTGTCAGGCAGCAAAATTGATGCCCGGCAACGTGACTGGATGTTGGTGCTTTCGCACCTGTTTGTACAAAACAGGAAAATGGAGGAAGCCGAGACCATCTTGAGGTTCCTGCGGATTTTTTTCCCGAAGGACAAGAGTGCGTGCAGGTTGCTGTTGTACGTTTACCTGCAACTCAGGCAAAGCCAGAAGGCGCTGGCATTGTCTGACAGCTTTTCAGAACTCTCGCTGAGCAACGATGATGTCGAGTACCTCAGGTTTATTCGTAGCCGTGCTTATTACGATCTGGGAATGTGGGATCGGACTCACGATATCCTGTCAGAAGGTTCGCGTCAAACACAAACACCGTTAGAAATATCTTGAGTGGTGGAAAATCCAGCAACCCGCATCCACCGGTTTGCCACTCTCGACCTTGAAACCTTTGTATCATTCACCGACTGATGACTGAAGGAAGAATACAAACACTGCTGCTGAAACTGACTCAGCGTAACGACGTTGTCTTGGGCGTGCTCATTGTTTCTGTCATTTTCATGATGATTTTGCCCCTGCCGACTGAGTTGGTTGATATTTTGATCGCCACGAATATGTCAATATCGGTGATTTTGCTCATGCTTTCCATTTATATAAGTTCGCCGCTGGAATTTTCTTCTTTCCCTTCGGTGTTGTTGTTGACGACATTGTTTCGGCTGGCTTTGTCGATTACTACAACGCGTCTGGTTTTACTCCAGGCGGATGCCGGAAGAATTGTTGAAACATTCGGAAATTTTGTGGTGGCCGGTAATCTGGTTGTGGGACTGGTGGTTTTTTTGATCATCACGATTGTTCAGTTCCTGGTAATTACAAAAGGTGCAGAGCGCGTGGCTGAAGTCAGCGCAAGATTTTCCCTTGATGCCATGCCTGGGAAACAGATGAGCATTGATGGAGATATGCGTGCCGGGGTGATCGACGTGGAAGAGGCCAGGAAACGTCGCCAGCGTGTGGAAAAAGAAAGCCATCTTTATGGTTCCATGGATGGAGCCATGAAATTTGTGAAAGGTGACGCTATTGCTGGCTTGATCATCATTGCCATCAACCTGATTGGCGGGCTTTCCATTGGTGTATTTCAGCGCGGTCTGGACGTTGAGGAGGCACTGCATATTTACTCGATTCTGACGATCGGGGATGGCCTGATATCGCAAATTCCCGCGCTGTTTATAGCCATCACCGCCGGGATTATTGTGACTCGCGTGACTTCCGGAGAAGCTACCGACCTGGATAACCAGTCAGCCCAAAGCTTTGCTGATTGGTGGTGGGTTGCTTGTTGCTTTCAGTATGGTTCCCGGGTTTCCAGTGGCAACGTTTTTGAGTTTGGCACTGGTGGTCGGCGGCGGCGGTATCATGTTGATCAGGCTGGCAAAAAAAGAAGAAGAGGCTCCCGGCGGCAGTTACAGTTTACAATCCATGGCTCCTTCTGGCCAGAAAGGG